>DATMEY010000001.1:0-3452 GCA_035556435.1 Ilumatobacter sp.
GTTGCTCACCCGGATCGCCTACGGGTTCAAGTCGACCGACAACCTGATCGCCCTCTGCCTCCTCGACCGAGGCGGCTACTGCCCACCCCTACCCGGCCGGAAGGCCGCCGCATGACCCACGGAAACAGCAGGAGAGCCTGCTTTCTGGGGAGCGGGTTCGGTCAGGAGGAGGTGGCCACCGGATCGACGCGCTGGCGCCAGACGAGTGGCCGCCGCCAGGTCAGGCGACGACCCAGGCGCGGTGTTGGCTCCGGCACCGGAGCGGCGTAGAGGTGCCCGAACCGTTCTGCTCGGGCGACGCGTGCCCGGTGTTCGGCCTGGGCCACGGCGAAATGCGACAGCGGATCCATGGGTCCTTCGGTGGGGGGAGGGAGGGTGGGGTAAGGAGGGAGGGAGGTCAGTACGCCGACGCACTGACCAGGGGTTCGGTGATCGGACCTGAGAGAGCGCGTGGGTGGCTCGGCATGGGAGGCCGGGTGTCGGCAACCGCGCAGAACGCCGGGCCGAAGACGACGACGATCCGCGCCGGCGCGGCCGCGACGTAGGTGCGCGCGTGGGGGTACCCGGCGAGCAACTCGGCCGCGCCGAACTGCTCGCCGGGCCCGAGGACGGCACGGTCGCCGTCCGCGGACACGGCCCACACCTGGCCGGCGACGACGCCGATCAGCTGGCGTGCCCGCGACCCGGCGACGTCGATCACATCGCCGGACGCGACATCGATCAGATCGGCATCGCGGGCCAACCGGTCGAGGTCGGTGCGCGGGCTGCCACGGAACAGGTCGAGGGCTGCCAGCGCGGCGAGCGTGTCGGACGGGCGCCGGTGCGCGAGGAGCCGGCCCACGACCGGGCCGAGCGCTACCTCCACTCGGCCCTGACGTCGCCGCGCAAGCTGCCAGCTCATCAGATTCGCTCGCAGGGCTGGTGGAGCGTGAGGCGACCTGCGTGGAGCAGCGTCTGCTCCCAGGTCAGCGGGTGGAACTTGATCGCTCTGATGTCACGGTAGGCGCGCTCGATCGGCGAACCCTTGAAGAACGCCTGGCCGCCGGCCAGCTCCATCGCCAGGTCGCACACCTCGATGCCGGCGTTCCCGATCTCGCGCTTGGCCGCCATCACCGCGGCGACCGTCTCCATCGAAGGCGTGGGGTCGTCCCCAACCGTCGCCAAGGCCCCGTCGAGCGACCACCCGGCTACTTGGAGCCGGTTGCGCATGAGCCCCACCATCCGTTGCACCCCGGGATCGGTGGGGTCGGCGACCGCCGCCACGGCGTGCTCGAACGCTCCCTCGGCGACCCCCAGATACGCAGCGCTGATGATTGGAAAGGCGATGCTGACGATCACCTGGAGCGGTCCATCGAGCTCGTCGTAAGGGCGGTTGGCGAGCACGCGCTCGTCGGGCACGAATACGTCGGTGAGCACAACGTCGTGACTCGCGGTACCGCGCATGCCGAGCGCGTCCCAGGTGGGATCGACCGTGACGCCCTCGCTGGCCAGCGGCACACCCACGTTGAGCACCCGGCGCCCCTGCTCGGGGTCGTCGTACGTGAACATGGTCGAGATGACCGCGCCCGCGGTGGCCTGGCTGGCGAAGCGCTTGCGACCCGAGACCTGGTATCCGCCATCGACCTTGACGGCGGTGCCGCGCGGGCGTGTGAAGTCGCCGCCACCGGTCGACACCAGCACGATGCCGTCGTCGACCACCTTGCGGAGTGTGGGTTCGGCACCGGGAAGGCCACGACGAAAGCGCCAGGCGGTGAACGCAGTGACGTGCTGGTGCATCGACGACGCCAGCGCCGTGGCGCCGCAGTGCCTCCCGAGCTCGCGTTGAACGGCAGCCAGGTCGCGGATCGTGGCACCGGCGCCGCCGAGTTCGACCGGGACGCCGATCGTCAGCAGGCCCGCGTCGCGGAGGGCGTCGTAGGCGGGCGCCACCCAGGTGCCGTCGCGGTCGTGCTCGCCTGCGTGGGTCGCCAGCACGGGCCCGATCGCGGCGGCCCGAGCGACAAGCTTGGCGGCAGTGGTGGTGGGTGTGGGTTGATCGAGGATCGTCATGGAGTCGACGATCGCTTCCCGCTACGCACGGTGCTAGTGCGAATTCCGTACTGAACCAGTCCAACATCCGTACCGAACCTCCCCGAAAACTGGGCGAGCTCCCGGGCGGGGCGGCGCGATGATGAGCGGCGTGGACGACTTCGCAGCCTTTTGCCCGCTGACGTTGACGACCGACGTGGTCGGTGACCGCTGGACGCCGTTGATCCTGCGCGAGATGGTGCTCGGCAACACGCGGTTCAACGACATCGCCCGGGCACTGCCCGGACTGTCGCGCTCGGTGCTGACGCAGCGCCTGAAGCATCTCGAGCGCAAGGGCGTCGCCGAGACGTGGCCGTCGCCGTCAGGTCGCGGGAACACCTATCACCTGACGCCGGCCGGGAAAGACCTCGAGCCGATCCTGTACACGATGGGTCAGTGGTCGATCCGGTGGATGTACGACCACCTCGACCCGGGTGAGGTCGACGCCGAGTCGCTGATGTGGTGGATGCACCGACGCGTCGACCCGGCCGCGCTGCCGACCGAGCGGGTGACGGTCCAGTTCGATCACACGGCGCCCCGGCGGTGCTCGTACTGGATGGTGTTCGAGCGCGCCGCGGCGTCGGTGTGCATGGCCGATCCCGGCTTTCCGGTCGGAGCGATCGTGACGACCTCCACCGATCAACTCGGCCGGGTGTTCAGCGGCTTCGACACGTGGCGATCGGCCGTTCGCGCCGGGCGGATCGAGGTCAGCGGACGGCGCGAGGTCGTGAGCGGCCTGCCCAACTGGTTCCAGTGGAGCCCGTGGTCGACCGACGTCCGCGACCACGCCGCGGCCGTCCGCGCGCCGAGTCGGCCGTCCAGCTGAACTCAGTCGTTCGCCCTCCACGGCAGGCGAGGCCCGGTGATCTTGCTGCAACGTTGGCGAACCTGACCGGTATCGGTCGACACGCACCGGTATCGTCCATCTCGCGGGCGGCCCGCGGCCGACATGGCCCGGGAGTCTTTCCGGAGGTTCTATGACCGCGCTGCCCCCTGCGCGCCGCTCTGCCCACTCAGCCCAGCCGGGGTCGTCCGCGCCGGGTCGCAAGCGGCCCGGGCAACTGCTGGCCGTCGTGCTCGCCGGCGTTCTCGTGGTCGCGACGATCGCCGCACGCTCGGGGGCTTCCGAGGCAACGATCGACGGGGAGCACGAGGGCTCCGGTCCGGACGTCGGAGGGCAGGTCCTGGCGTTGCAGGTCGGTGGCCGCGCGGACGTGCCGCTCGACGCCGCGGCGGTAGTGCTCAACGTCACCGCGGTCGGGCCTGCGGGGCCGGGCTACGTGACCGCGTTCCCCTGCGATCAGCAACGACCGCTCGCATCGAACCTCAACTACGCCCCCGGCGACGTCGTCGCCAACCTCGTCATCGCCAAACCCGACGCAGCA
>DATMEY010000002.1:0-85180 GCA_035556435.1 Ilumatobacter sp.
ACGTTGGTAGGCGTTGGCAGAGACGGTGCCGAGGTGGTCGGCGACCAGGTGAATCGAAGTGTGATGAGAGTTGACGTAGCAAACCTGGTTGTCGACACCGATCGGAGCGACCGCAACGTTGGGGTCGACACTGTTCGGTGAGAAGTTGACGTTCGACGCCGCCGGCGGGCTGGAGACATCGGAGCTGACGAGCTTGCCGTTACCCGCACCAGCCGCCTCGACCGGCGTCAGGTTGACCAGTGCCGCGTCGCCAGCGTTCCCAGCAACGGTGAAACAACGCCGCTCACCCGGCCCGACCCGGCTTGCCGCCCGCGTGTCGAGCGTCCGACGCGGTGCTCCGGTCGTACTCGCTCGCTGAAAGGTGTTGGTAGCGATGGTGCCGAGGTGGTCGGCGACGAGGTGAATCGAAGTGTGGTGAGAGTTGACGTAGCAAACCTGGTTATCGACACCGATCGGAGCGACCGCAACGTTGGGGTCGACGCTGTCCGGTGAGAAGTTGACATTCGACGCCGCCGGCGGGTTAGAGATGTCAGAACCGACGAGCTTGCCGTTACCCGCACCAGCCGCCTCGACCGGCGTCAGGTTGACCAGTGCCGCGTCGCCTGGATGCCCAGCAACGGTGAAACAACGCCGCTCGCCCGGCCCGATCCGGCCGGCAGTGCGGGTGTCGAGGGTGCGCTTGGGGGCGCCGCTCGATGTTGCACGTTGGTAGGCGTTGGCGGCGACAGTGCCGAGGTGGTCGGCGACGAGGTGAATCGAAGTGTGATGGGAGTTGACGTAGCAAACCTGGTTATCGATACCGATCGAGACGACCGCGACGTTGGGGTCGACGCTGTTCGGTGAGAAGTTGACATTCGACGCCGCCGGCGGGTTAGAGATGTCAGAACCGACGAGCTTGCCGTTACCGGCACCGGCCGCCTCGACCGGCGTCAGGTTGACGAGCGCCGCGTCGCCTGGACTCCCAGCAACAGTGAAGCAGCGTCGCTCGCCCGGGCCGATCCAGCCCAGACCCGCCACCGAAGACCCACTGCCAAGCACCAGCACAGTCGACGCGCTGGCGATCAAGCCCATCCCCACGATCAATTTTGTCCGCACCGAGCGTCACTGTACGGGTGCGCTCTGTGACAGAGCGAGCCGGAGGGGATGTCGAGCGGATGCGGGGCGCGCACCGATGGTCTCGATACACCGGAGGGGCGGCTTCGCCGCGGGGCGGCACTCGACCGCCGGTGGGTGGGGCGGGATCAACTCTGGGGATCCGGGGAGTGGTCCCCTCGCTGTTCGAACACGCGACTCATAGCCTCCACCAGCATGTGCCGCAGGTCGTATAGAGCGGGTATACGATGAGCGCGCCGGACTGGGAACTCGACCTCGACCGGCTGAATCAGGACGACCCGTTCGAAGTCGATCAAGTCAATGCTGCTCACCTTGCCAAGCATGACCACTTCGCGACCGACGACCTGTACGACGCGTTCGCGGACAACCCGATCTTCGTCGGTGCCCCACACGAACCGGCGCTCTGGCTCATGATCGCCGAGATCCCAGGAGACATCGTGATCATTCCGCTGATGCGCGCACGCAACCCCACGCAGGTCCGGCCGATTGGGATCTACCGGGCGAACACGCGCTACCGGAAGGTGTTTCGTGATGCCTGGAGGTAAGCATCGACGCAGAACCGAAGCCGAGCTTGCCGAGATCGACCCCAACTCGTTGGAGCCCGACGTGGAAGTCCGCAAGCTCCACGAACGAGCATCGAAGCTCGGTGGGGCGGTGCCGGTCCGCTTCGCTCCCGAAGTGATCGCGGCGATCAAGCAGATCGCCGACGCCGAGCACCTCACGGTGTCGGCGTGGATCCGGCGCGAGATCGACGCATCGCTGGAACGTCGCCAGGCGGCCGACGCAGCACGACACCGGATCGAAGCCAGGGCACGACGCTCGGGCATGACCACCGCCGACTTCGTCACCCGGCTGATCGAGCGCGAGGCCTCGCGCACCGACGATGAAGCCTCGCTGACCGAAGACCTGCGGTGGCTCGCGGAGACGCTGTCGGAGACTGGGTAGGCGCAGCGGCAGGGGGTTTGGGCGCGCGCACCAATGGTCTCGATACACCGGAGGGGCGGCTTCGCCGCGGGGCGGCACTCGACCACCGTGGGGTGGGCGTGCCGGGTTAGCGGAAGTCTCGGCTTTTTAGGGTGGTGGTGGCTAGGGGGAGGGGGACGAGGTGGTTGGCGACGATGTTCACTACTCCTTCGGCGCGTTCGAGGCGGCCGACGACGACGAGCGCGTGGGCAGTGCGGGCGACGGTGGCGTACTCGTCCCAGCAGTGCTTCGACACGATCACGTTGATCAGGCCGGTCTCGTCCTCCAGGGAGAGGAACGTGGTGCCCTGGGCGGTCATCGGGCGCTGGCGGTGGGTCACCACGCCGGCCACCCGCACCCACCGACGCTGAATCGTCGCCAGGTCGCAGGCCTTGACCACATTCATCCGGTCCAACTCGGCCCGCACGAACTTGGTGGGATGACCATCGGGAGATACGCCGGTCGACCACAGGTCGGCCGCCGACTCCTCCACCGGCTCCAACCCCGGCAGGTGCGGCGCCGACTCCCCCACCACCGCCCCAGGCAGGCGGCCGGGCCGCGACTGGGCGACCGCCCCGGCGGCCCACAGGGCACCCCGCCGGTCGAGGCCGAAGCAGCCGAACACGCCCGCCATCGCCAGCGACTCAAGCTGCGTCTGGGTCAGCTCGGGTACGCGGCGGACGAGGTCTTCGGGCGACGTGTACGGGCCGTCGGCGACCCGCGCCGCCTCGATCCGTCCGGCCAGCTCCTTGCCGACCCCGCGCACCGATGCCAGGCCGAGCCGCACCGAGTCACCACCGTCCTCCAGCGTGGGCGCCGCGCCGGAGGCGTTCAGGTCGGGGGTGCGCACCGTGACCCCGTGGCGCTGGGCGTCCTGCACCAGCGTGTGCGGCGACCAGAACCCCATCGGCTGGGCCTTGATCAGCGCCGCGCAGAACGCCGCTGGCTCGTGGTACTTGATCCACGACGACGCGTACACCAGGTGGGCGAACGACATCGCGTGTGACTCGGGGAACCCGTAGCTGGCGAACGCCTTCATCTTCGTGAAGATCTGCTCGGCGTCGTCGCCGGTGATCCCGTTGGCGGCCATCCCCACGAACAGCCGCTCGCGCAGCTCGTCCATCCGATCGGCCGAGCGCTTGGAGCCCATCGCCTGGCGCAGCTCGTCGGACTCGGCCGGGGTGAACCCGGCGATGTCGATCGCCATCTGCATCAACTGCTCCTGGAACAGCGGCACACCCTTCGTGCGCTCCAGGCACGCCTTCAGCTTCGGGTGCAGATAGGTGACCGGTTCTTCGCCGTGACGGCGGCGGATGTATGGGTGCACCGACCCGCCCTGAATCGGGCCGGGGCGGATCAGGGCGACCTCGATCACCAGGTCGTAGAACTCCCTCGGCCGCAAGCGCGGCAGCGTGGCCATCTGCGCCCGCGACTCGACCTGGAACACACCGACCGTGTCGGCCCGGCACAACATGTCGTACACGTCATGGTCGTCCGGGGGGATCGAGGCCAGATCGAGCTGCCGGCCGCGGTGCTCGGCGATGTACTCGAACGCGTAGCGCAGGGCCGACAGCATCCCCAGCCCGAGCAGGTCGAACTTGATCAGCTTGATCTGGTGGCAGTCGTCCTTGTCCCACTGGAGCACCGAGCGCTTGTCCATCCGGCCCCACTCGACCGGGCACACCTCGATCACCGGCCGGTCGCAGATCACCATCCCACCCGAGTGGATGCCGAGGTGCCGCGGCGCGTCGGCGATCTGGCGGGCCATCTCGAGCACCTCGCCGGGGATGCCGTCGACGGTGTCGAGGTTGCCCCACCCGTCGACCTGCTTGGCGAACGCGTCCTGCTGCCCGGGCTGGTAGCCGAACGCCTTGGCCATGTCGCGCAGCGCCGAGCGCGGCCGGTAGGTGATGACGTTGGCGACCTGGGCGGTGTGGTGCCGGCCGTGCTTGGTGTACACGTACTGAATGACGTGCTCGCGCTCGTCGCTCTCGATGTCGATGTCGATGTCGGGCGGTTCGTCGCGCACGGCTGACAGGAACCGCTCGAACAGCAGGCCGTGGTACACGGCGTCGACGTTGGTGATGCCGAGCACGTAGCAGACGACCGAGTTGGCCGCCGAGCCGCGCCCCTGGCACAGCACCTTCAGCACGTCGCGGCAGTACCGAACCAGGTCCCACACGACCAGGAAGTAGCCGGGGTAGTTCAGTTGCTCGATGATCGCCAGCTCGCGGTCGAGCGTGGCCCACGCACGGGCGTGCACGTCGGCGGTGACGTGACCACCGACGGGCGTGCCGCCCCGCGGGCCGTAGCGCCCTGCCGCCCCCTGCTCGGCCAGCCGGCGTAAGTACGCCATCTCGGAGAGCCCGTCAGGACACGTGAACGGCGGCAGCTTGGGGCCGATCAGCTCCAGCTTGAACGCGGCTGACATGCCGACCTCGGCGGCCAGCGCGACCGCCCCCGGGTAGCGGGCGAACCGGCGCGCCTGCTCGACGCCCGAGCGCAGGTGCGCGCTCGCCGCGGCCGGCAGCCACGCGTCGATCTCGTCGAGGCTGCGCCGCGAGCGCACCGCCGCGATCGCGGTCGCCAGGCGGCGCTGGGCCGGCTTGGCGTAGTGCACGTTGTTGGTGGCCACGCAGCCCACACCAACCCGCTGGGCCAGCTCGGCGAGGGCGTCGTTGCGGTGCGAGTCGAGCGGGTCGCCGTGGTCCCACAGTTCGACCAGCACCCGGTCGCGCCCGAACGCGCTCACCATCCGTTCCAGCTCGCGGCGTGCGCCCGCCGGGCCCTCGGCGACGAGGGCCCGCGGCACCGAACCCTTGCGGCACCCGGTGAGCACCCACGCGTGACCGGCCACCTGGTCGGCGATGTCGGCGAGGGTGAACTGGGGCGCCCCCTTCTCGCCCGCCAGGTGCCCCAGGCTCAGGGCACGCGACAGCCGGGCGTAGCCGGTGGGCCCGTCGGCGAGCACCAGCAGGTGGTCGCCATGCGGGTCGGGGACGTGAGCGTCGGGCAGCTCACCGGTGTCGATGTGGTCCTGGGTGTCGTCCTCCAAGCGGGCGACCCGGGCGTCGGGCGCGAGGCCCGGCGTCAGCGTGATCTCGGCCCCGTACGCCACCGGCAGCCCGTACCGGTCGGCCGCCTCGGCGAAGCGCACGACCCCGTAGAAGCCGTTGTGGTCGGTCAGGGCGAGCGCCTCCAGGCCGAGTTCGACCGCCTCCTCGACCAGTTCCTCGGGGTGCGACGCCCCGTCGAGGAACGAGTAGTTGGAGTGGCAGTGCAGCTCGGCGTAGGGAACCTCGCCACGTGTGCGGCGCCGCGTCGGCTCGAACGGCTGGCGCTTGCGGCTCCACGCCGGGCCGTCGCCGCCCGAGTTCCACGACGGGCTCGCCGGAGGGCGCCCGTCCCGCCCGAGGACGCCGTCGGACAGCGCCCGTTCCAACTCCTTCCACGTCCACGCCGGGTTGTTGAAGCCCATCCCGCGAGTATCGAACATACGTTCGCCTCCCGCAAGCCGGCCCAACTGTTTGCGTGGACGTATTGCGCACTATCTGCGCAACACATCCACGCAAATGGGGCTGGCCGCCAGGCACGGTAGGTTGCCCGTGAGCGCCAGCTCAGATCGGACGCACGTCCCTACGTAGCTCACACGTCGGGGGTTCCCATGCCGTATCTGTCCACCACGCTCGCCGGGGTCGTCGCCGCCCGCCACGGCATCGTTACGGCCGATCAACTGCTCACTGACGGCCTCACGACCAGCTCGGTTCGGCGCCTCGTGGAGGCTGGCACGTTGCTGCGCTGCCATCTCGGCGTGTACCGCGTCGCAACCTCACCCGACACGTTCGAGGCTCGCTGCGCCGCAGCCTCGGCAGCCGACCAGTCGATCGTGGTCACCGGAGCCGCGGGTGCACGCCTGTGGGCGTTCCGGCACGTGTTCCGCCCCGAGCTCCCCATCGTGCTCGTCGAGCACGGGCGTCAACCGGTGAGCGGTCCACTGATCATTCGCCGCACGAACGTGCTCACGCCAGAGGACTGGACGATGCGACCCGATGGCATCCGCGTCGCCAGCCCACCACGGGCATGGTTCGATTGCGCCAGAGACCTCGACGACGTCCGCTTCGAGCGGCTCACGGAGTGGGTGCTCGACCACCATGCCGGAGTACCCACGCTGTGGCGCATGCGGCGACGCTTGAGCGGCAGCGGTCGGGTCGGCCTGGCGCGGGTCAACCGCGTGCTCTCCAGCCGCTCCGCCTGGCAACGTCCGGCGGGGTCGGGCCTCGAGCTGCGAGTGTTCAAGGCGCTCGAGCAGCACGGGGTGCGCGGCCTCGTCCGGCAACACCCGATCCGGTTGTCGGACGGCATCACGATCCATCCCGATGTGGCCCTCCCCGACGTCAAGTGGGCACTCGAGGTCGACCACGTCACCTGGCACGGAGGTCGCTTGGACGCCCAACGCGACAAGGGTCGCGACCGGCAGCTGCGCCGAATCGGTTGGCAGGTCGACCGGGTCACCGACGTCGAGCTGAACACGGCGTTCACCTCCACGATCTCGGAGGTGGTCGAGCTGATCCGCCTCCGTCAGGCCACTTGCGTGGACTTCGTGCGCAGATAGTGCGCAACACGTCCACGCAAATCGGCGGGCAGCCAGATCGACAGGATCACGGCGACCGCCAGGTACGAGAACGTCTCGACCCGGCTGGTCAGTTCGATCAGCACATGGAACACCACCGCCAGACCGAGCGCCCAGGAGCGAGTGCGGCGGAACCACGGGCCGAACGCGATCGCCAGCTCGGTGGCGACGATGCCCGGGGCGAACACGTAGTGGGCGCCGCGGTCGAGCACGGCGTCGGCCACCCAGCCGGGCAGCACCGACCCCCGCACCTTCGCCTCCTGGTGCACCACCCGCAGCCACGTCACCGTGCCACCCACCCAGTCGCGATCGAGCAGCTTGCTCACCCCCGACGCCGCGTAGACCACCGAGCACTCCACCCGGAGCAGCCACAACGGCCAGGCCGGACCGACCGCATCGCGCTCGCACGGGGCGACCGCCAGCACACCGAGCACGATCGCCAGGTACGTGCGGTTGTGATGCACGTGCGTGGCCGACAGCAGCAGGTGGTAGACGACCACCGCGAATGTCACCTTGGTGGTCACCCGGGTGGCCAAGCCGGCCGCCATCGCCAGCGCAGCCGCAACCCCGACGCCCATCACCGCCGTGAACATGGGCGGCGGCAGGTCGGGCAGCCACCCCAGGTACGGCCGGTGGAACACGTCGTGATATGTGCGCCCGGCCAGCCCGTCGCGGAACACCCGCTGGAGGTACCAGGCGGCGATCAGCCCGACCGGAACGCGCAACCGGGCGAGCGGCCGCATCGACACCGGCGTGTCGAGGAAGGTAACGACCGGCTCAACCACCGGACGGACAGGCTCAACCATCGGTGGGCAGCTCCCGTTCGGGCGAGCGCAGCACGTAGGTCACCGGCGGGTCGGCGTTGTGCCACTCGGTGACGGTGGCCTCGTAGTAGCGGGTGTCGTAGTCGGCGGGTGTGTTGGCGGCCACCCACGCCATCGCATCCTCGAGGAACGCCACCTGACTGGCCAGGCCATTGTTGGCGTGCCGCCGCCCGCCCAGGTGGCCGAGCCCACGCTCGGTGACCAGCTCACTCCACACGTACCCGCTCCACGGCTCGCCGACCGGCACCCGCTCACCGTCGGCGGTGACCCGCACCACCTCGGCCTGCCACTGGCTGGCCTCGGGGAACATCTGGAAGCCGAGCTCGTTGTGCGGCGCCCAGTACGCCCGCACCACGAAGAACGCCTGAAGTACCAACACCCCAGCGAACACCACCCGCCGGCCGACTCGGCGACCGGTGGTCGAGTGCCGGGCGGCGCCGGGCACTATCCGCTCGCGAGACGGGCGAGCAGGCCTTTGAGGCGGTCGTCGCTGGCGCGCTCGACGGCGGCCGGCCAGGCGAACCAGAACACCTCCTGGCTCTCACCTTCGGGAGGTACCGGGTCGGGGTCGCCGTCGACACCCACGAGGTAGCGCAGGTCGAGGTGCGTGTGGCCACGCCCGCCGGCGTGCACGTCCACATGCACCAGCTCGGGCGACGTCAGCGTCACCGGCAGGCCGGTCTCTTCGCGGGACTCGCGCACGGCAGCCTCCCACGGCGCCTCGCCGGGGTCGACGTGGCCACCCGGCTGAAGCCACAGCCCGAGCCGCTTGTGCTTGAGCAGGATCACGCCGCGCGGACCGACCACGATCGCCGAGCCGGTGACGTGGACCGGGTCGGCGGTTTCGCTGAACGGGTCGTCGAGCCGGGCGTACTCCGTCAAGAAGCGCTCGACCGACGCGCGCTCCGCGTGATCACCGGCCACATGCTCCTCGACCGAGTGTCGGACCTGCTCACGCAGCGTTTTCGGGTCGTTGGAGGGCATTGGCCACACGGTATCGAGCGCCGTCCGCAAGATCGGTCTTCAAGTTTCCGGCAGACCGGCCCGATAGGTGATGGAGGCCCCACCGGGCCACCCCTCACGCATCGACGACATGGAACCGAACTCGCAGTTTGCTCCCCGGGTATTGCTGGCGATCGACGATCTTCGCCTGCGCCGGACCAACGAAGCCAGCTTGCGCGCGGCTGGATTCGCCGTCAGCGCCCCTAGCGACGCCGACGCCGTGCGGATCCTCGCCGAGTCGTTCTCGCCCGACGTGCTCGTGGTCGACAGCGCTCTCACCGGGCCCGACGACCGCCCGCTCTACCAGCAGCTGCGCACGCGCACCGACAGCTACCTGCTGTGCATCGACTCGGTCGGCCGCGACCGGGCCCGGGTGGAGATCCTCCGCTCGGGTGCCGACGACGCCGTGTCGGTACCGGTGACCCCCGACGAAATCGCTGCCCGCTGCCAGGCCCTGATGCGGCGGCCCCGCGAGATCCGCGCCGACTGGGACCCAGTGCAGCAGACCGTGCTCACGCTCGGCCCGCTCACGGTCGACACCGGCCGTCACGAGATCCGCCTCGACGGGAGCGAGATCGCCGCCACCCGGATCGAGTTCGCCCTGCTCGAGCACCTCGCCCGGCACCCCACCGAGGTCGCCTCGCGGGCCGAACTGCTCGACTCGGTGTGGGGGCCGCACTGGGTGGGCGACACCCATGTGGTCGACGTGCACCTGTCGAACCTGCGCCGCAAGCTCGACGAGGCCCTGCCCTCGTTGCGCGTCGTGCAGACCGTGCGCGGCGTCGGGTTCCGGATCAGTAACGAACTGCTCGACCTGGCCGAAGCGGCCCAGTCGGTGCGCTACGAGCCGCCGACACCCCTGCACGTCGCCGCCGGCTGACGCCCGGATTGCATCGAACATTTGTTCGACTAACGTGGCGCGGTGAACCGCGCGGCACTGGCTGTCCACACGCTGGCAGAGCTGGCGCCCGCGCGCGATCGGTGCCTGCCGGTCCACCCGTTGCTGGCCGGGTTGTTTCCCGAGGGCGGTCTGCGCCGGGGTCACGTGGTGGCCTGCACCGGCTCCGCGGCCACCTCGCTGGCCCTGGTGCTCACCACCCAGGCTGCGGCAGCCGGGGCCTGGGTGGCCGCGGTGGGTCTTCCCGAACTGGGTATCGAGGCCGCCGCCGAACTAGGTGTGCCGATCGAACGGCTCGTGCTGGTGGCCCCCGGGAACTCCCCCGCCCAGTGGGCCGAACGCGTGGCGGCTGCCGCCGACGGGTTCGAGCTCGTGCTCACCGCGCCACCGCGTGGGGCGGAACGGGCCGGGCGCCAAGTACGCCAGCGGGTGCAAGCCCGCGGCACGGTGCTGGTGACGGTCGGCGCCGCAGCCACGTTCGGCAGTGACGTCGAACTCACCACGGCCGGATGCGCGTGGGAGGGCCTCGGCACCGGGCACGGATGCCTGCTCCGGCGACGCCTCACCGTGACGTCCTCCGGCCGCCGAGTACCCCGCCCCCGCACCACCGCCCTGTGGCTCCCCGGCCCTCACGGCCAGGTGGTGACGACCGACGCAACCACCGAGACGCGGCCCAACCATGGCCGGGACGATGTCTGAGCGGTTTGTGACGGTGTGGTGCGGCGAGTGGCCGGTGGTGGCGGCGGGGGTGGCCCCTGATCAGCCGGCAGCGGTGTTCCACGCCAACCGGGTCGTCGCCCGCACCCCGGCGGCAGCGAAGCGCGGCGTCGCCCACGGGGAACGTCGCCGGGCCGCCCAGCGGGCCTGCCCCGAACTCCAGGTGCTGACGCTCGACCCCGACTCCGATGCACGCCGGTTCGAGCCGATCGTGCGGGCGGTGGCCGAACTGGCCCCGCGGGTGGAGGTGGTCGAGCCGGGCTGGTTGTGCCTGGCGGCCCGGGGGCCGTCGCGGTACTTCGGCGGCGACGGCCCCCTCGCCGACCGGCTGGTCGAGCTGGTCGGGCAGCATGCGCCGTGCGCCCGGGTGGACGGGGGCGTGAGGGTGGGGGTGGCCGACGGGCGCACGGCGTCGGCAATCGCCGCCCGCACCGCGCCAGGCACCCGGGTCGTCGACCCCGGCGGCTCGGCGGCGTTCCTCGCCGACCGGTCGGTGGCCTGGTTGGCACGCACGGGCGACATCACCACCGACCTGGTCGACCTGTTCGTGCGGCTCGGGCTGCGCACGTTCGGGCAGGTCGCCGCGCTCCGCCCCGCCGACCTGTTGTCGCGCTTCGGCCCGCCCGGCCTGCTCGCCCACCAGATCGCCACCGGCACCGACGCTCGCCTGTCGGTCGGTACCGACCCGTCGTCGGAGTGGTCGTGCGAGCACCCGTTCGACGAGCCGGTCGGCGACGCCGGGCCGGTGATCTTCGTCGCCAAACGGCTCGCCGACGACCTCGCCGGCCAACTCGGCACCGCCGGCCAAGTGTGCACCCGGCTGGTGGTCGCGATCGAGACCGAGCACGGCGAACGTAGCGAGCGCACGTGGTACCGGGCCCACGGGTTGTCGGCGGCGGCGATCGTCGAGCGCGTCCGCTGGCAGCTCAGCGGGTGGGTCGACGACAGCCACGGCGGCGACCAGGAGGGCGACCGCCCCACGGCCGGCATCGTCCTGCTGCGCCTGACACCCAGCGAAGTGCGTATCGATTCCGGCGAGCAGATCGGGCTGTGGGGCGGGCACAGCCAAGCCGACGTCGACGCCGCCCGGGCCGTGGCGCGCCTGTCGGGGATGGTCGGCGAGGGCGCCGTGCGGGTACCCGAGTGGGTGGGCGGCCGGTTGCCTCACGAGCGCTACCGGCTGGTGCCGGCGACCTCGGTCGACCTCGACGACCCGGGTGGGCGGCTCGGCCGCGGGGCGGGCCCGTGGCCCGGGTCCGCGAGCGGGCCGGCACCGGCCACCGTGCTGGCCGAACCGGTTGCGGCCGACGTGCTCGACGCGGCCGGGGAGGTGGTCCGGGTCACCGGGCGAGGCGACATCAGCGCGGCCCCTGACACGGTCGTGCTGGCGGGTGTGGCCCGCAAGGTGACAGGGTGGGCGGGCCCGTGGCCGGTCGATCAGCGGTGGTGGTCGCCCATCCAGGCCCGGCGCGTGGCACGGCTCCAGGTGCTCACGGCCAGCGGCGACGCCTACCTGCTCGCCGTCGAACGCGGCAACTGGTACGCCCTCGCGGCCTACACATAGCGTTACAAACGGTGTCAGACACCGTTTGTAACGGTCAGCCGCCGTTGGCAGCGAGCCACTTGGCGCGGGCCTGGCGGCTGCGCTCGAGCAGGTGCGGGGGCACGCGCTTGGCGGCCTCGGACAGCTCGGGGCCACTCTCGCCGTCGCCGCCGCTGGTGACCGCGGCCGGCTCGTCGGCGGGCAGGTCGTCGAACGTGGGCGCCTCGACACCGGGCTTCCAATACCGATACATCTCGCTCACGATGTCGGCGAGGCCGACCGAGTCGAACCCCTTGGCGAGGTCGACCGTGACGATATTCGAGTAGACGTGCACCGAGCTGACCTTGCCGGTGGACAAGAGCTCGCGGGCGAGCGCCGACGACGGGGTGCCACCATCGGCGTCGAGCAACGACATGAACCGCTCGTGCCCCATCCCCGACAGCGTCCGGTTGAGTTCGAAGCGCACCACACCCGGCGTGGCGCTCGGTTTCTCGACGACTCCCACCAGCTGACCCATAGTTCGCACAGACTACCGATTCGAGGCCAAACGAATAGTGTCTGGAGTCGAGAGGCGTGCTTTGCCCACGGTCGTCGAGTAGGGCGCGCAGCGCCCGTATCGAGACGCGGTGCGCGCACCAGCGTCTCGATACAACGGAGTGGCGGCTACGCCGCGGGTGCGCCACTCGACGACCGTCACCGCCTATCCGCTTACTGGGCCTCTCCGCTTACTGGAGGGCGGTGGCGAGGACGTCGGGGAAGTGGTCGGGGGTGCATGCCATCACGGTCGCCCCGAGCGCAGTCAACTCGGCGGCGACGGCGTGGTCGTGGGCGGGCGCCCCGTCGTCGCTGAGCGCCAGCAACACAAGCAGGGAGACGCCCGAGCGGGTCAGTTCGGTGGCCTCGGCCAGCAGCGTGCCGGCGTTGCCGCCCTCGAACAGATCGGAGATCAGCACGAGCACGGTTGCCGTGGGGCGGGTGACCAGCTGGCGACAGTAGGCCAGGGCACGACCGATGTCGGTGCCACCGCCGAGCTGCACGCCGAACAGCACGTCGACCGGGTCGTGCAGCACGGGGGTGAGGTCGGTGACGGCGGTGTCGAAGGCGATCAGGCTGGTACGCAGCGCCGGCAGCTGGGCCAGCACCGAGCCGAACAGCGAGGCGTAAACGACGCTGTCGGCCATCGACCCCGACTGGTCGACCGCCACGATCACGTCACGCGCCAAGCTGTGCGAGCGACGCCCGAAGCCCACCAGCCGCTCGGGCACCACCGTGCCGAGCTGTGGTTGGTAATGGCGCAGGTTGGCGTGCACGGTGCGCAGCCAGTCGATGTCGCCCGGGCGCGGGCGACGGCTGCGGTTGGCCCGCGCGAGCGCGCCCTTCACCGCCGTCCGGGTGCGGTCGGCGAGACGCCGTTCCAGGTCGGCGAGCACCTGGGCGACGACCTGGCGGGCGGTGGCCCGGGTTTCGTCGGGCAGCAGGCGGTTGAGTTCGACCAGCAGGGTGACCAGCCGCAGGTCGGGCTCGACCGTACCGAGCAGCTCGGGTTCAAGCAGCAACTGGCGCAGGTCGAGCCGCTCGATCGCGTCGCGCTGCATCACCTGCACCACCTCGCGCGGGAAATAGCGGCGGATGTCGCCGAGCCACCGGGCAACCTGGGGGGCGCTGCGCCCCAGCCCGCCCTGGCGGCCGCGGGGTCGACCGCGACCGCGTTGCCCGGCCGCCGCGTCGAGGTCGTAGAGCGCGCCGAGCGCAGCATCGACGCGCACGTCGTCGCCACCCAGCTCGGCCCCGGTGCCGTCGGCGTCGGCCCCACCGAGCACCAGCCGCCACCGCCGCAACCGCTCCGCCTCCGACACCCGCAACTCAGTCATCGCGCACCCGCCTGCCAACTTCCGGTGGTTTCGACAAGCTCAACCACCTGGACCCGAGATCGGCAAGGTGGTTGAGCTTGTCGAAACCACCGGAACCGACAGACCGAGGAGGTGGCGGGTGGTGGTGAGGGCGAGGGTCAGGCGCTCGGGGTCGAGGTCGGTGCCCCAGGGCACCTGGGCCTCGACTGGGGTGCCGGCGACGAGCTGACCGAGCTGACGCCGCTCGGCGGGCTCGAACGCACCGAACGTGCGCCGCAACAAGGGCACCGTGGACTCGAACGCGTCGGGGGCCAACGATGCCAGCCATGTGTCGACGATGCCGCGCAGCCCGGCGTCGTGCACCAGCACGGTGCCGCTGCCGGCCACGAACCCCTCGACGAACGCGGCCCCGACGGCCGGTGGGGTGCCGCCCGACAACGCCTGCCCGAGCCGCTGCCCGACCTGGGCGGCGCTCCAGTGGGCGCCGTCGTGGAGCACCCGGGTGGCGCGCCCGGCGATCATGCCGGTGCCGGGCGTGGTGGCCCGCGCCGCCAGTTGGGCGAGCACCCGCGGGAACGCCGCCCGGTGCGCGGGATGGTCGACAAGGGCCAGCGCGTGCTGGGTGTCGCTGACCCGCTCGGCCATCGCCGCCGCAGCTTCGTCATCGAGCCCCGCACACGCCGGCACCAACCCGGCGAGCACCCGTACGACCAGCCCGTCGAACACCTGTCGCAGGGCGTCGCGGCTGGTGCCGCGCACGTCGCCGTAGCGCTGCGCCCCGGCCAGCGGCCCGAGCGCGGCCATCAGCTGGGCGACGTCGGGGTCGGTGGCGGCGCGATGTTCGAGCGTGGCCACGATCGGTGCCACGGCATCGGCCAGGTCGGCAAGCAGGGCCTGGTCGAGCGCTGCTGCGACGGCGACGATGCCGGTGGCCTGGCGGGCACGTTCGGTGAGCCGGGCGGTGGCCGCCCGCTCGACCGTGACGCCGTACCCAGCCGACTCGACCAGGCGTACCGAGAACTCGGGTTGCCAGCACACCCGCCACGTCTCGCGGAACGTGCCCGACGAACCACGGCCCTCCTCGAGCACGCCCCAGGCGACGCCGAGCGCGGCGAGCTGGTGCAACAGGTGCGAGCGACGGCGGCCGTTCGGTGTACGCAGGTCGAGCTCGACCACCTGGGCCGTGTCGGTGAACGCCAGCCGCGCCGACTTGCGGCGCCGTTCCAGGTCGCGGGCGAGGGGCACCTGCGGGGCGCCGTCGGGCACCGACCCGATCGCCTCGCCGACCACCAGGCGGCGGCGCACGAGTGGCAGCCCGCCCACCACCGCGTCGGCGGCGTCGAGCACTTCGGCAAGGCCGGGCCGCGGGCGCCCTCGGAGCGCGGCGAGCGCGTCGGCCATCCGTGTGGCGGCGATCAGGTGGTCGGGCGACGCCGGCAGGTCGGCCGAGCGCAACAGGTGAGCGGCCTCGACGAAGAACCGGGCGATGGTGTCGGGGCCTGGGTGGCGGAACACGTGGGCGTACCAGCCGGGGCTGGTGACACCGGCGCCGTAGCCACCGGCCGCGGCCAGCCGCGGGTGAGTCCACGGCACCCAGCTGACGGCGACCTTGGCCTTGGCCAGCCCGCGCAGCGTGGCGGTGTCGGCCGAGGCGGTGGGTGCCCCGGGGGCCGCGAGGTCGAGCGCCGGGACGTGCCAGGCACCGCACACGACGGCGACCGTTCCACCGCCCGCACGGGCAGCCCGGATGCCCCGACGCATGTGGGCCTCGCGGCGGGCCTCGCGCGGCGACGGCACGCTGCCGCTGCGCACCGAGCGCATCGCGTCGGCGACCGCGGCGAACGACGCCACTCCCCCGTCGCGGTGCTCGATCACGTCCTCCCACCAACGTTCGGGGTCGCTCTCGCCGGCCGCTGCTGCCAGCGCGGCGAGCGGGTCGACCGGTTCAGCACCGTCGGCGAACAGCGACTCGTCGGCGGCGGCCGGCCCGGCCAGGGTATTGGTGAGGGGCAGGTCGATCGCCTGCACCGGCACTCCCCGCTCGTTGGCCCAGGCGATGGCCTGCCATTCCGGGCTGAACACGGCGAGCGGGGCGAACACAGCGCGGCGCGGCTCGTCGACGACGTGGCCCAGCAAGGCGACCGGCGGCACGAGCCGGTCGGGCCCGTCACCCACCCACCGCAGGGCGGGCGTGGCGTCGGCCGGCAGTTCGACGAGCACGACGTCGGGCCGCACCTCGTCGAGCGCAGCAACCACCGCCCGCGCCGACCCCGGCCCATGATGCCGCACCCCCAACAAATGCACCGTCACGGCACCGGAACCAAGGTGGTTGAGCCTGTCGAAACCACCGGAACGACCGAGGGTGTCATTCGAGGGCTCGGCAGGCTTCGTAGAAGTCGGACCAGTCGGGGCGGTGGGCCACCACGGCTTCGAGGTACTCGCGCCAGGCGACGCCGTCGTGTGACGGGTCGCGCACCACCGCGCCGACCACGCCACCGGCGACGTCGGCGGCCGACAGCGTGCCGTCGCCGAAGTGCGCCGCCAGGGCGAGCCCGTTGGTGAGCACCGAGATCGCCTCGGCCGTCGACAGCGTGGCGCTCGGCACCTTCAACGACGTCGCTCCGTCGTCGGTGACGCCCGCCCGCAGTTCGCGGAACACGGTGACGACCCGGCGGATCTCGTCGGCCGCGGCCGGCACCGGCGGAAGCGCCAGTGCGGTGCCCAACTCGTTGACCCGCCGAGCGACGATCGCGATCTCCTCGTCGGCGGTCTCGGGCAGCGGCAGCACCACCGTGTTGAACCGCCGCCGCAGCGCGGCCGACAAGTCGTTGATGCCGCGGTCGCGATCGTTGGCCGTGGCGATCAGGTTGAAGCCGCGGGCGGCGGCGACCTCGCTGTTCAGCTCGGGTATCGGCAGCGACTTCTCGGACAGCACGGTGACGAGCGCGTCCTGCACATCGGACGGCATGCGGGTGAGCTCTTCCACGCGGACGATCGCGCCGCGCTCCATCGCCCGGTACACCGGCGACGGCACGAGCGCGGCCGGGGTGGGGCCCTCGGCGATCAGGCGGGCGTAGTTCCATCCGTAGCGCAGCGTCTCCTCGGTGGTGCCGGCGGTGCCCTGCACGAGCAGCGTCGAGTCGCCGCTGATGGCCGCGGCGAGGTGCTCGCTGACCCACGTCTTGGCGGTGCCGGGCACGCCGAGCAGCAGCAACGCCCGGTCGGTGGCGAGCGTGGCGACGGCGATTTCGATCAGGCGCCGTTTGCCGACGTACTTCGGCGAGATCACCGTCCCGTCGGCGAGCACACCACCGAGCACATACTCGACCACCGCCCACGGTGACAGGCGCCAACTGGGCGGGCGTTCCCGGGTGTCGGCCGCGGCCAGCGCCGCCAGTTCGGCCGCGAACTGGACCTCTGCGTGCGGTCGAAGGATGTCGGGCTCGGCCATTGCCCCGACCTTACCGAGACGGTGTCACAGCTAACTTTCGGGCATGGCCAAGCCCACTGCCCGCGCCGTCAAACTGCACGCCGCACTCAGCGAATTCGCGCTGTCGCTCCCCGAGGCCTGGGCGGATTCGCCGTGGGGCGACTCGGTGGTGAAGGTCGCCAAGAAGATCTTCGTGTTCCTCGGCAGCAGCGACGAGCCGCGCATCACCGTCAAGTTGCCCGAGACACGCGACCACGCGCTCAGCCTGCCCGGCGCCTCGCTGCCCGGCTACGGGTTGGGCACGCACGGGTGGGTGACCGTGCCGCTGGCCGGGCTGAGCGCCGCCGACGGTGAGGTGCTGTTCGACTTCGTCGAGGAGAGCTACCGCACGGTGGCCCCGAAGCGACTCGTCAAGCTGCTCGACGCACAGGCCTGACCGCCCGCACGCGGCGAGGGCGCCCCGCTGGTGCGGAGCGCCCTCGCCGGTTCGGGTGAACCTCGTCGGTGTTCGTCAGTGGGCGGCGAACCACCCGTTGACGTCGGCGATCAGGTCGACCGCCACCTTCGAGAACAAGCACACCTCGCCGTCGGCCGACACGGGTGCGAGCACCGCGTTCGGGTAGGCCGCGCCAGGCATGTAGTTCACGTTCGACGCCAGCGGACGGTCACCGCACGGGTACACCGTGACAAAGCCCGGCTCCACGGCGTTGACCGCGGTGACGTTCAGCGACACGATGCCGACCCCCTCGTCGGGCACGCCACCGACACCGGTGAGCTTGACCTTCAAGATGTTGGCCTCGCCGCCGTACGGCTGCTGGGTGATCTCGATGAGACCCTGCTCGAAGTCGGGGCGGGAGTCGAACAGGCGAACCGGTTCGACCGCACCGAAGTCGCCACCCTCGGCGAACCAGGCGTTGATGTCGGCGAGCAGGTCGGCGTTGACCTTCGAGTAGAAGCACACCTCTCCGTCGTCGGACAGCGGCGCAATCACCGCGTTCGGGTAGGGGCTGGCGTCGACGTAGTTGACGCTCGACACCACCGGACGCTCACCACACGGGAACACCGTGATGAAGCCCGGCTCGACGGCATTGACGGCGGTGACGTTGATCGACACCGCAGCGACGCCGGTCTCGGGCACGCCCCCCACACCGGCGATCTTGACCTTGAGGATGTTGCCGTCGCCCCCGATGGGAGCTTGGGTGACCTCGATCAGGCCCTGATCGGACGTGGTCCGGGTATCGAACAAGCGAGCCGGTTCGACGATGCCGATGCCGCCGTCGGCCGGGAACCACCCGGAGACGTCGGCCAAGAGGTGCGTCTGCGCCTTCGAGTAGAAGCAGATGTCACCATCTTCCGACACCGGAGCGATCACCGTGTTCGGGTACGGCAGGTCGGCCAGGTAGTTGACGCTCGACACGAACGGCCGCTCGTCGCCACATGGGTAGACCGTCACGTACCCGGCTTCGGTGGCATTCACCGCCGTGACGTTGAGGGCGACCGCCCCCACATCGCCATGGGGGATGCCCGCCACACCGGACACGTTGATCTGGAGCACGTCGTCGTCGCCACCGTAGGTGTGCTTGTCGACCTCGATCAGGCCTTGCGGCTCGGTGGGTCGGGTGTCGAACAGGCGGACCGGATCGATCGGCTCGAGCAGGGCCGAGTCGGGCGCCGGAGCGGTCGGTGTCACTGGCGCCGACGAAGCCGACGGCGGGCTGGTACCAACCGCGTTGGTGGCCGTCACCGTGAACGTGTACATGGTGCCGTTCGTCAGCCCGCTGACGACGCAGGTCGTGGCCCCAGTGGTGGTGCAGGTCGCCCCACCCGGGCTGGCCGTCACGGTGTAACCCGTGATCGCCGAACCGCCGTTGCTGGCCGGAGCCGTCCACGACACCGTGGCCTGTCCGTCTCCAGCCACCGCGGTCACCCCGGTCGGCGCACTCGGCGCCGTGGCAGGCACCGCCGTGACCGTCAACGAGATCGTGACCTCGGTGTTGCTCGGCGCGGCCACCAGCGTGAGTACGTAGTCGCCTGCCGGAGTGCTGGCAGGAACCGTGACGTTGACGTTGGCGATGCCGTTGGTCACGGTCGCGGTGCCGATCGACAGCCCGCCGAGCCTGACGTCGAGCGACGTGTTCTGCGGCGAGCCCAGGCTGTGCATGTCGAGCGTGGTGCTGCTCGGCCCGGGCGCTGTGTTGAACACGTCAGGTGCGCCGACCGTGAACTCCAGGTCAGCGCCCGCCGCCACCGAACTCGGCAACTCGTTTACCAACACCGATTGGCGGGCGAACGATGGGGTCAACGGCGAGTTGTCCCGGATGTACTGGATCCACACGTCGCGGTCGACGAGGCCGGTATCGGCGTCGTTCGTCCCCTGCGGGAAGATCGGGTACTGGTCGCCACCTGCCGTCAGGAACGAGAACGTGGCGAGGCGATAGTCGGCTGCCGGGTCGTACGGCGCACCGTCGATCGTGATCGACGTGACCCGGTCGAGGAACGGCCGGGTCGGGTCGTACGTGTACGACACGTTGTCGGACAGACCGAGCGACAGGAACGAACGCCCCGAGAATTCGGGCACCTTCCACTGTTGTTCCAGCAGTGTCTTGAACTGCTCGCCCGTCAACGTGATGGTGTGCACGTTGTTGACGAACGGCAGCACCGCGTTGGCTTCGGCAAACCGAATCTGGCCCGGTTCGGTCTCGGGGCCGGAAGCCGCGTAGAACAGTTCGGCTCGAACGCCGCCACCGGCGTTGACCACACCGATGTCGACCGCTCCGTACTGCTCGACGGTGGGCACCGACGGGTCCTGGAAGGAGTCGCGCAAGGCGTTCCCGACCAGGTTGCCGAGTACCGATTCGGCCCAGCGGTCGTCGCGGGTCAAGCCCGTATATGTTCCTCCCGGCCCTGTGTAGGAGGGCGGTACGAACTCGGGTGGGAGTGGACCTGGCCCGTCAGGATCGACCTCACCCCCGGCATACGCCGTGGTGATGTCGGCCGTGACTTCGCCGATCACGTCGTCGCCGACCTCGCGGGCGTTGACCATCGCGTCGCACACGATCTCGCGGGCCTCGACGACCCGTGGGAACTGGGCGAGCAGCGAAGACAGCGGCGTGGTGGTCGCGGGCACGTTGCGCTGGGTGTGGGCCACGATCTCGCCGGCACTGTCGACCGTAAGGATGATCTCGCCGACACGGGCCCCGTACTCGCCGGTCTGGATGATCGGGCGCGTCGCGCCCTCCTCACCACCGGGAATCGGCGCTTCCCACGCGTAGTTGCGGTGCGTGTGACCGTTGACGATCGCGTCGACCTCAGGCGACAGGTCGTTGACGAGCGCCGCAAACCTCGGGCTCTCGGCAATGGCCTGCTCGAGCGTGGCCGGCGACGCCAGGCCCGATCCGTCGTGGAACGTGGCCACGATGATGTCGGGGGCGTCCTCGGGTACGGCCGTGATTTCGGCGACCACGTCGTTGACCGCTTCGACCATGTTGATGAAGTTGAGGTCGGCGACGCCGGCCGGCGACACCAGGTCGGGGGTGTCCTCGGTGACCGCGCCGATCACGGCGATCGTCAACCCTGCCCGCTCGTAGATCGAGTACTCGGTGAGGGCGGGCGAGCCGTCTTCGGCGAAGCGCACGTTGGCGCCCAGGTAGTCCCAGGCGGCGGCGTTGTTGTCGTCACCGCCACCCGGCTCGTGATCGTGGCCGTGGCCGCCGATCACCCGGTGAACGAGGTCGTCGTAGCCCTGATCGAACTCGTGATTGCCCACCGCCGAAGCATCGAGCTCGAGTGCGTTCATGAGGTCGATCGTGGGCTGATCGCCGAGCACAGCCGACGCGAACAGCGATGCGCCGATCAGGTCGCCGGCGCCGACGAAGACAGAGTTCTCCTCTCCCCACTCGGCACGCAACTCCTCGACCGTGCCGGCGAACTGGAGCGCCGGGGAGGCACTCAGCTCGGTGGGGCATGGTGGTGTGCCCGCGAGCGTGCCGTCGATCCGGCCGTGGAAGTCGTTGACGGTGAGGATGGCCAGGTTGACGATCTGGGTGACGTCAACGTCGGCACTCGCAATGGCCTCCTCGGCGAACGGGTCGTCGGTGAGGTGGGCGGCGTTGTTGGTGTAGGTAGCCGACTCGGCATCGGGGTCGACCGTGACCGTGTAGCTCAAGTCGATCGTCTCGCCGATCGCACCGATCCAGTCGAGGCAGATCACGCCCTCGGTGAACAGGTCGGCGGGGTCACCCCAGTTGGCGTAGACCGCGGCGGTATCGCCAGCCAGGTTCTCGGTGCCGGTCGTGACCCCGTTCTCGAACGTGCCCGGGCCGGCAGGCCCGTACTCGAAGACGATCTCGGGATACTCATCGTCGATGTAGTTGTACACGAAGGCTTGGAACTTGCCGAGTGCGTTGCCCGCGTTCGTCGCGGCCGGCCACTCGACCGGGTTGTCCCACTGGATGGCTGCGGCAACGCCGAAGTTGACCAGAACGACGCCCGAACCGCTGTCTTCGTCGGTGACGAAGTCGTCCCAAATCGCCGCGATCACGCCGTTCGGGGGTGCCGCATTGGGCAGCGACTGGACGTTCCACAACGGGCCTGTGAGCCCCGCCGGGATGGTCACGAACCCATTCTCGCTGAGTCCGAGCGCGGGGGAATTCTGGCCCCATAGTGGGAACGGGCCAATACTCGAGAACGCTGTGCCCAATACCTCATCGCCGGAGAAGGCGTAGCTGTTCCCCTGGCCCTGTGGCCCCAGGTCGACGAAGCCCTCGGCGAGTTGGTGACCGCAAGTGGCCGGGTGGGTGGTCATCGTCTGCACCTCGTAGGTGCTGGGAAGCCCGACGAGCGTGGGCTGCGTCACCGTCCACGTGATCGTCTGCCCGTCAACTTCGCCATCTCCGGTGACCGAGTCCTCATCGATGATGAAGCCGTCGGGAACCGTGTCGGTGATGGTGTACTCGAGGTCGGTCGGCGTGACGTTCGGTTGGACCGTGATGGTGTAGTCGATCTCGTCGCCCGACATCGCGGTCTCGGTCGATGCCTCCTTGGTGACGTCGTCGGAGAGGCGGGCAAGCGTGACCGGGAACGAACCGACCCCGTCCAACGCGGTCACACCGAAGTACGTCTCGCCAGCCACTGCGGTGGGCAGGTCCCAAGTGAGGGTCACGTCGTACGGGTCACCCCCCGGCACCGTGCCGGCCGGGCCGATCAGCGTGCCCGTACCGTTGTCACCGGCACCGACCACGGCATAGGTCAGCGTGTAGGGGTCTTCGGCTACCGGTGAGGTGCCCTCGAAGCTGTGGACCATGATCCAGTACGGGCCCGGTTCGGGGTCGACGATCTGGCACTTCTCGTTCGAGCCAGCGTTGGCCGACCAGCACACCTCGGTGGCCTCGCTTGGCACATCACCGTTTGGTATGTCACCCGTGCCAACGAACAGGTCGAGGTCGGGGGCTGCGGCGTTGCTCGTGGCCACGTGCAGCAAGCCGGTGCCGGGCAACACCTCGATCGGGTAGACGTTCACGCCGCCGTCGAGGTTGTAGGCCCCGGCGGGGAACGGCGTGGGCGTGGCGTCCTCGACAAGCGTGTCCTCGATCACCGTCGGCAGGGTCCACCCGATCGTGCCGGTGAGGTCGGTCACCTCGCCGCTCAGAAGACCCGTCACCGTCTCGGAGCCGGCGTTCCGCCGGGTGTCGAGTTCGACCAGGCGGGGCAGGATCGCGTCAGTGGGCACGGCCACCAGCGGCAAGGTCGCCTCGGGAACGGCGAGGTGGTCGGGGACCAGGGTGATCCGAGCGAAGTAGTTCTCGCCCTCGTCACCGGCCGACACGTCGGCGGTGACGGTGATGGTGATGGTGTCGCCGGGGTCGACAGGCCCGACGGGGTCGAGCACGACGTCGAGGTCGAGATCGTCGTCGGCGTCGATGTCGACCGTCCAGGTCACATCCGTGGGTGCGCTCGCTGGCACGGTCGCCGTACGGGTCCAGGTGCATACGCCGAGACACTGGGTGTTCGCGAACGATGGAAGGTTCAGGGTGCGCGGGTCGCCGCCCTGGGCGGGGTTCGCCGCCTCGTAGTTGGCAATCGACTCGTCGAACAGCAGGCCGGCCATGATCGCCGCGCCGATGTCGGCGCGGCCCGAACCCTGCTGGTACGGAGTTGCCGGCTCGCCGGTGTGGTTGCGCACCACCGGCGCGGCGGTGGTCATCAGCGCCGACTGAACCTCGGCCGGCGTCCAGTCCTCGCGGGCCTGCATGATCAACGCAGCGGCGCCGGCGATGTGTGGGCTGGCCATCGATGTGCCTGAGATCACGCCGTATTCGACGCCACCGTCGGGCGCGTCGGTATCGGTGGTGGCGGCGAGGATGTCGACCCCGGGGGCCGTCAGGGACGGCACCAGCGTGTCGACCGCACGGTTGGCGCCACGCGACGAGAAGCTCGACAGAATGTCGGCGTACGGCACGCCGTCAACCCCAATGAGGTAATCGACGCCACTGATCGTGGCGACGTGGTCCTCGCCGGCGGCGAGCCAGTCCTTGAGGATCGCCCCGTCGGCGAGTGTGATCGCCACGCCGGGAACTGCGAAGGCGTCGCCGACGATGCCCCCGAGGCCTGCGTTGGGAGCGTCCTGGATCAGCACGAAGCCGGCCGCGCCCTGGGCGGCAACGTTCTCCGACTTGGCGACACGACCATTTTCACCGCGTGTGCACACGACGATTACGCCCTCGAACTCTTCCTCGTGGCCTTCGTCGTCGAGGCACAGCGGGTCACCGACCGAGGCGGCGTCGATGATCGGGGTGGGCACGTCGATGCCGAGCGTGGCACCCTTGCCCAGGATGTCGGCGAGTGGCCCTTCGGAACTGTCCAAGTCGGTGAGCGAGTTGCCGTTCCAGCGGTTGTGCGTGGTGGCGCCGACCGAGGTGAGCCACGGCGCGTCACCCGGCGAACCGACCGTTTCGCTGCCCGAGCCGTCGTTGCCGGCCGAGGTGGCAACGAAGATGCCCGCCTCGCGGGCGTTCAGAAAGCCGACCGAGTCGAAGTCATCCCACAGCGCCGATGCCGCCGACGAGCCGATCGAATAGTTGATGACGTCGACGCCATCGGCGATGGCCTGATCGATCGAGCCGGTCAGACCGGCCAGCGAGCAGCAGCCCAGGTACGAGATGATGTTGGCGTGCGGGGCGACGCCCGAGATGTCGAACATGACGCCTTCGCTGATCTCGACGCCGACGACGAAGTTACCGCCAGCCGTGGACGCGGTGTGCGAGCCGTGGCCGTCGTAGTCGATGCCGCCGTCGCCGTCGTTGAGGAAGTCCCAGATGCCGATCAGCTTGTCGTTGCAGATCTGATCCTCTGGCTCCAGGTCGGCACAGACCCCGAGATACTCGCCGGGCGGGAGTGGGCTCGTATGAACGTAACCGTCGGCATCCTCGGCGGCGAAGCTCGGGTTGAACGGGCTGATGCCGGTGTCGATCACGCCGATCACCATGCCCTCGCCCAGGTAGTCCGCCGGCAGACCCAATTCGGCCACCGCGTCCCACGCAGCGTCGGCGTTGATCCACGACGGGCCCGAGTCGGTGTGCAACTCGCGCTGCTTGTCGGGCGAGATCGACAAGATGCCCGGTGTCTTGCTGAGCGCGCGCACCTCGGCCGCGGTCAGCCGCAGGGCCATGCCGTTCACCGCATAGGTGTAGTCGAACACGACTTCGGGCGTACGGCCGATGGTGGCGCTCGCCGACTCAACGAAGTCGGCGTGCGCGTCAATGAGATCGGCGACGTAGGCACGGACCGGGGCGCTCTCAGAGTCGAGCTTGCGGCCGTCCAGTGAAGCCTCCGACCACAGTGCACCCTTGCTGCGCACGAACTCGGGCACCGCTGGCTCGGCGAACCGGACGAGGTACAGGTGCTCGCCGGGATGGTCGGCCAACTCGATCTTCGCCGACAGCGGCGTGAAGTCAGCCTGCCTACCGGTCGCGACGTCGAGGCGGCTGCCCGCGCCGCTCACACCATCCGGTGCCCCAACGGCGGGGGAAGGTGCGCCGGCGGCGGACACGCCTCCCATCGTGGCGGCGGTCGACGCGACCAGGGTGAAGGCCGCGGTTGCGGCGATCAGCTTGCCTCTGCGCTTCATGTCAGGTGACTCCAAGGGTGCGTTCGGCGTGCGTCCTCGGGCGGTCCCCCTCGGCCGGCACTGGATCAGTTGTTCCCGTTGCCCACCCGGTCGGCATAAGCCGACCGGACCCGGGTTGGGCAACGTACCACGCCCAGAAACGTGCGCGGAACAAGTCACTCAGCGTGGTCGCAGCTCGTCGAGCATCCGGCTGCGCAGCCGGCACAGGTCCGCCAGCGCGAGTGCCAGGCCGAACGGTTGTGTCGCCAACGCAGCGGCCGTGTCGGCGAGCACTTCGGGCCGGCACCGCGCCAGGAGGTTGACGAACACCGGCTTGAGCGACGGGGTCGCCACCTCGACGCGCGGCACGAGCGCGCCGACGAAGGTGTGCGCGTCGACAGCTAGCAACTCGGCCAACTCGGGCGGCACCGGCAGGTCGGGCAAGGCCTCGACCGCGCCTGGGGGCACGGCGCGGCGGCCGGTGGCAGCGAGCGCGGGCTCGTGGGCGGCCACCCACGCGGCGAGCGGGCCGGCCGCGCGGCCCACGCGGGCCAACCGCACGGGGTCGGTGCGATGGCGGGCCAACGTGGCGACGAGCACGTCGGCAGCCAACTGCCAGCCACCGTGCACGACGGCGAGCGTCCACTCGTCCTCCAACACTGGCCACTCGGCGACGATCTCACGCCACGTGGCCGCGGCTACGGCGGGGATGATCGGGCGCGGATCGGGCTCGGGTGGCTGGAGTGAGGCAGCCGGTGGTAGGGGTACGAACGCCGAGCGGCGGGCGACGGCCATCGCCGCGACGGCCGCGAGCATCCGGTCGGCCGGGTCGGTGTGCACCCCGTCGGCGACCATGTCGGCGAGCGCGCCGGCGGGCAGATCGGGCACCGGCCGCCGGTCGGTGCCGAGCAGCGCGGCGGTGACCAGTTCGGCCCACGCCTCGGCTGCCGACTCAGAGGGAGCGTTCATGCCGCCCCTACGAATGAGGGGTCCGCGCGTGGGCCGATGTCGAGTGTGCGGTCGGCGAGGTGCACCGCGAGCGGCACCACGCCACGCGGGGTCCACTCGACGGTGATCGCGACCGGCGCGCCGGCCGACGCGGCAAGCAACGTGGCACGCCCGTCAACCTCGCCGGCCAGCGCCAGCGAACCCGTCGCGTCGGTGAGCACCCAGCGCCCGTCGGCGAACGTGGGGGTGGCGCGGATGATCGCCGGGTAGCGCTCGAGCCACGGCTCGGCCGCCACCGCCCGACCGATCGCGTCACACGCGCCTGCCACTGTGGTGGCTACCTCGGCCGCAATGGTCTCGGTGGTTTCGACAGGCTCAACCACCTTGGGCGTGTCGGTGGTTTCGACAGGCTCAACCACCTTGGTCCGGCTGACGAGGACGCGGAGGGAGCGGCCGGGGTAGCGGTGGAAGTCGGCGCGGACCACCGCACCGACCGTGAACGAATCGTCGAGCGACTGCTGGTAGGCGGCGAACGACAACACCATCGCCCACTCGCCGGTCGCCACCCCGCGCAGCCACACCCGGCGGACCTCGATGCGATCCTCACGAACATCGCTGCGCCCGGCCACGAACCAGTCGTCGGTGTCGGGCACCCCGGCGAGCACGTCGGCGTGGCGCACCTGCCAGCCCACCGCGGTCGCCGCCCGGTCGGCCAGCCCGTCGGGCAGTTCGCCGAGCCGCAACCCGGCCTGCGCCAACAGGTGCAGCAAGCCCAGTTCGGCGAGCACGTCGGCGTGCCAACCGGGCGACGCGCCCACCAGCCCAGCCAGCCGGCGCACCCGGTTGGCGAGCGCACCGGCCTGGGCGTCGACGAGGCGCGCGGCCAACGCGTCCCACGTGGAGTAGCGCGCCAGCGCCGGGTCGGCCAGGCCGGTGCGCATCCGGTCGGCCAGCCAGCGGTCGAGTTCGGTCAACCCGGCCCGCATCCGCGCGACACGCTCGTCGCGAGCCCGGTCGAGGTCCCCGCGGTCGGTAGGGGGTGGTGGTGCCGGCGGCGAGTCGTCCCCGGTTTCTGTCGTATCGGTGGTTTCGACGGGCTCAACCACCTGGTGGGGGGTGCGACCGGTGATCCACGCCACGACGGCTGGCGGTGGGGCGGCCTCGGGGACGCCGCCGCGCACCCAGAGGAGCAGCAGCGCCAGCGCGTGCTTGCACGGGCGGCGCCGGCTGGGGCACGAGCATCGCCACGCCGCACCGGTGCCGTCGGCCAGCGAGTGGTCGACCATCGTGTCGTACGGTTCGGCGCCTGAGCCGAGGCACTTGCCCCACACCGCCCGCGCGTCGCATCCCGTCGACGCCCACCGCCGCGGCACCGCCAGCGGTTCAGCCGACGCCACCGCAGCAGCGTTCGGTGCCACCGCGGCGACTTGCTCGACACTCCAGCGCTGCTCCACCCGACGCACGGTATTCCGGGGGTGTCGCGGGGTACTACCGCGCATGCTTGCACTCCCTCGGTCGCGCGGCTCGCTAGGGTCGCCGACATGACCAGCCCCCCTGGTCTGCCCGACCAGCCACTTCCCGGGCACCCGCCTCCCGACCGGCCACTCGTCGTGGCAGCCAACCGGCTGCCCGTGGTACATACGCCCGACGGTTGGGTCGCCAGCCCCGGCGGGCTTGTGCGCGCCCTGCTTCCCACCGTGCAGCGCACCGGCGGGTGCTGGGTGGGATGGACCGGCCGGGTCAGCGACCCCGACGAGCCGCCCACCGACCCGATCGTGCAACTCGGCGTGGAGATGTATCCAGTGCCGCTCAGCGCCGACGACATCACCGGTTACTACGAAGGGTTCTCGAACGACACGCTGTGGCCGCTGTACCACGACGCGATCCGCGACTCGGGGTTCCACTCGGTCGAGTGGGACGCCTACGCGACCGTCAACGCCCGGTTCGCCGAGCGGATCGCAGCGATCGCCCCCGAGGGCGCCGCCGTGTGGCTGCACGACTACCAACTGCAACTCGTCCCCGCGCTGCTGCGAGCGGCTCGGCCCGACGTGTTGATCGGCTGGTTCAACCACATTCCTTGGCCGCCGATCGAGCTGTTCCAGCGGCTGCCCTGGCGCACCGAGATCGTCGAAGGTCTGCTCGGAGCCGACGTGTTGGGCTTCCAACGCGAGCGCGGCGCGCGCAACTTCGTGGTCGCCGCCGAACGGCTGGGGGGTGCGATCGAGTCGCGGCCCGACACGCTCACCACCCCTGTCGGGCACACCGTGCAGGTCGGCCACTTTCCGATCGCGATCGACACCGACGAACTGGAACTCGCAGCCAGCGGCCGCGACGCGCGGCGCCTGACCGCGCAGCTCCGCACCCGCCTCGGTGACCCCGAGGTGATCCTGCTCGGCGTCGACCGGCTCGACTACACCAAAGGCATCGGCAGCCGCCTGCGCGCGATCGGCGACCTGCTCGACGCGGGGCGGCTCGACCCCACCCGCCACGTGATGGTGCAGGTCGCCACTCCCAGCCGCGAAGGTGTCGAGCAGTATCAGGAGGAACGCCACGAGATCGAGCAGTTGGTCGGCGAGATCAACGGCCGCCACGCTCGGCTCGGGTTCCCCGTCGTGCACTACCTGTACCGCACGCTGCCGCTCGACGAACTCCTCCCGCTGTACCGGGCCGCCGACGTCATGCTGGTCACCCCCATCCGCGACGGCATGAACCTGGTGGCCAAGGAGTACGTGGCCGCGCACACCGAAGGCGACGGCGTACTCGTACTGTCGGAGTTCACCGGAGCGGCCGACGAACTCGACCAGGCCCTGCTCGTCAACCCGCACGACACGGTCGCCTTGCAACAGGCCATCGTCGACGCGGTGGCGATGGACCGTCACGAACGCCGGGCCCGGATGCACGCCATGCGCGACGTCGTGCGCGCCCACGACGTGCACCGCTGGGCTGCCTCGTTCCTCGACGCGTTGCTGGCAAGCTCGAGCGTGTGAGCGAGCGAACCATCGTGACGGCAGGCGCGACACCCGAGGCTCGCCCGATCGCCCCGGCGGAACTGATCGCGGCCGTGCTGCCCCGCCTACCCGGGGCGCTGCTGGCATTCGACGTCGACGGCGTCCTCGCCCCGTTGGTCGACCACGTCGAGCAGTCGGCCCTGAGCACCGGAGTCGACGCGGCGCTGGCGACGCTTGCCCGCCACACCCACGTGACGCTTCTGTCGGGCCGCTCGCTCGACAGCCTGCGCGGCCTGCTCGACTTTCCGCCGGGCCTGTTCGTCGTCGGCAGCCACGGGCTTGAAGTGCACGGCGGTGAGGGGGTCGCCCTGTCGAGCGCCGAGCAGGACGCCTACGAGCGGGTGACCGGCCTGGGGCGCCGGGCCGTCGCCGAGTCGGGCGACGGTGCCTGGCTGGAGTACAAACCGGCGTCGGTCGCCGTGCACACCCGGCAGGCCGACGGGCCGGGGGTGGCGGGCGCGGTGGGCGCCCTCGAGGTGGCCGCGATGGCTGTTCCCGGCGTGACCGTCAAAGCCGGCCACGACGTGGTGGAACTGCTGGTACGTCAGACCGACAAAGGCACCGCACTGCTCTCGCTGGCCCACAGCGTGGCCGCCACATCGGTGGTGTTCCTCGGCGACGACCGCACCGACGAGGAAGCGTTCGCGCGCATGAGCGCCAACGACCTGGCCGTGCGGGTCGGCCCTGGCGACACCGTCGCCCGGTTCCGTCTGCGCGGCACCGCCGAGGTCACCGAGTTCGTCACCGGCCTGGCCCGGGCGGTCGGGGGCGACGTCAGCTCGCCAGATCGAAGCTGAGCTGGTCGCCGGCCGGGTCGGGCCGGTAGACGCGCGGCGTGCCCGACCACGGCACGAAGTTGTCCATGAACACCCACGTGCGGCGGTGGATCGACGACGGGCCGTACCCCGACAGCGCCGACTTGTGCAGCGGACAGGGGTAGCCCTTGTTGGTGTCGAACGACCAGTGCGGGTAGTGCTCGGCGAGCGCCCGCATGTGGCGGTCGCGGACGACCTTGGCGAGGATGCTCGCGGCCGCCACCGACAGGCAGTGCCGGTCGGCCTTGACTCGCATCTCGACCTTCGCCACGCACGGCGACACGAAGTTCCACTTGCCGTCGCTGACGGCCACGTCGGGCACCACGCCGAGCCCGTCGACGGCCCGTTTGCAGGCCAGCTTCTGAGCTGCGGTCATGCCCAGTTCGTCGCACTCGGCCTGGCTGGCGGCACCCACCGACCAGCTCAGGCACCAGTCGCCGATCCGCTCGAAGAGGCGTTCGCGATCGGCCTCGGACAGCAGCTTCGAGTCGCGCACACCGAGCACGCGCTTGTCGCGCGGCAGAATCGCCGCGCCCACCATCAACGGCCCAGCCCACGCCCCCCGGCCGACCTCGTCGATACCGACCACCGTGTCGTACCCGGCCGCCCACAACTCCTGCTCGATCTTGCGGGTCGGCGCCTTCCCAGCCACCATCACCGTTGGACTCTACGGCCCGATGGTGGTTGAGCTTGTCGAAACCACCAAGCCCTCTGACAACGGTGGTTTCGACAGGCTCAACCACCTTGGGGGGCGGTTTCGACAGGCTCAACCACCTTGGGTTCAGGGTGGGGTGGGCCAGAGGGTTTCGCCGGTGGGGGCGCCGCTTGACCAGCCGAAGGCGTGCAGTTCGACGGGGTCGCCGGTCTGCTCCCACAGCACCGCCGGGCGTTCACCGTGCCAACGCACCCCCAGCGACACGGTCGAGGCGCCCACCGTGGGAATGCCGTACACCTCCCAGGGCTGGCCGAGCCAACCGGCCGGCCAACCGTCGGGCAGCAGTTCAGCACCGGCCGCGAGTGCCCCCTCTACCCACGCCACCAGGCGCACGCCGTCGGGCGCAGCCGCGGGCCGGGCTGCGGGTGCGCCGCGCCCGGCCACGATCCGCGCCAGGTCGCGCGCCGCGCGATCCTCACCCGCCCCGGCGAGCACCCGGGCGGCAGCCGCCAGCGCCACGTCGGCATCCCAACCCGACCGTGGGCCGAGCGCGGCGACCGCCTCCACCAACTCGGGCAGCCAGTGTTCGGGCCGCTCGCCCATCCGCACGAGTTCACCGAGCGCCAGCGCGAACCCGGCCGGGTCGTCGGCAGCCTCGGGAATCGCCGCGCCGAGCGCCAGTTCGCACCGCACCGCGGTGATCGCTGCCACGTGGGCGGCCCACGGCTCGGGCAGCACCAGCCGGCTGGCGCGCTCGGTGACCGTCAGCCACCCACGCACCACCTGCTGCCACGGCGACACGTCGGGCGGGAACACGGCACCCAGAGCGTGGGCCAGCACCACCCGCACCGCGGCCGCGTGGCCGACCGGTAGCACGAACGCATCCGCCGGCAGGTCGATGCCTTCGATCGGCACGTTGGCGATCGGCCGCTCGGTCAGCACGGCCCGGTGCGAGAAGGCCACCGCGATCGGCAGGGTCGACTCGTTGGTGACCTCGACCACGGTCAGCCCGCCGTGATCGGCCACCGACCACACGCGGTGCACCGCGTCGCCCTGCGGCACACGTACCCGGGTCTCGGTGACCGGTGTGCCGTCGACGCGCACCTGGCGTACCGAGGCCTCGTCGGCCGGCACATGCCAGCGGTCGTCGGCGGCCACCCACCAGTCGAGCGTCGGCCCGCCGTCCCACGGTTCCACCGCCCCCCACGGCGTCACCGAGGCGCGCCAAGCTCGTCCGGTCGTTCCCGTCGTGATCACGCCCGAGAGTGAACCCGCTCCTCAGCCGTTTGCGAAGCGGTCGCCGCCCTGCAACGCCGCGACTCTTTTACAAAGGTTTTACAAACACCCTGATCAACCTTGCATACTACGAACATATGTTCCTGTACTTTACGGTCCATGAGTACGCTGACCACCTCGACTGCACCCGATGTGCGGGCCGCGTTGGGAGTGCTGCTCGATGCCGACCCTGCCTGCTTCGAACGTGCTGATCTGGCCGATGCCGGCGGGTGTGTTCGGGTGGTCCGCGGGTTCCTCGACGCGTTCGACCTGCAACTCGCCCGGCGCAGTCGCCAGCTTGCCGAACGTGAGCGGCCGTCGGGTCAGACGCCGTCGCCGCAGGCGGGTCAACACGAAGCCAGCCAGTCGTTGCTCGACATGGGTGCTACCTCGTCGGGCGCCGAGGCACGCGGGATCGCGACGCGCGAAGCGGCGTGTGGTGACGTTCCGGGCTTCGAGGAGGCCTTGAAGGCGGCAGAAATCTCCAGTGGCCACATCGATGTGTTGGCCCGCCAACTCAAGCGGCTCACCGACGCCGAACGCTCGGAACTGGTCGCTCGCGCCGGCGAACTGCTCGCCCAGGCACGGGGCTCGATCGCCGAGGGCTTCGAGTACTGGTTGCGCCGGACCGTCGACGAGATCCGGGCGCGGCACCGCCCCACTGCCGCCGACGACGAGCTCGCCGCCCAACGCAAGGCCTCCAAGGTCACCGAGTGGACCGACCAGCACACCGGGATGCGGCACACCAAGATCGAACTCGACCCCCTCCGCGGCGACCAGCTGTCGCGCCGGTTGCGCAACGAGTTGAACCGGCTCCGCAACGACACGACGCCCGGCGTCCCGGCACGTTCGTACGAGGAGTTGAAGGTCCAGGCGTTGATGAATGTTGTCGGGGTCAGCGACACCCCGAACACACCCGCTCCGGAACCCCGGGTAGCTCCCCAGCCGGCGGCTCCGAAGGCGGGCCGTCCGAACCTGGTTGTCCACCTCGACTACCGGTGGCTACTCGACGAACTCGCCGCCACCGGCGCGATCTGCCAACTCGCGGACGGCACCCCCATCCCCGCCGGGGTCGCCCGGCAGATGGCGGTCGACGCGAACATCATCCCGGTCGTCCTCGGCGGCGCCAGCGAAGTCCTCGACGTCGGCCGCGCCCGCAGGCTCGCCACCGAAGCCCAACGGGTCGCTCTGAACGCGATATACATCGGATGTGTCGAGCCAGGCTGTGGGGTCGGGTTCGACGACTGCCACATCCACCACACCAACCCGTGGGAACGCCACGGCGACACCAACCTCGACCAGTTGGCACCCCTGTGCGTGCGCGGGCACGACCGAATCCACGAACAAGGCTGGCACCTCAAGATCGGCCCCGACCACGAATGGGTCGAGTGGACCCGCCCGGACGGCACCACCGCCTACCACGGCCCCGCCCCCAACCGCCGACGATGAGGCAATCCCGCAGCTCAGTTGGGTGGTTTCGGCAGGCTCAACCACCCGACGCAGGCGCTGACCAGATGGTTGAGCCTGTTGAACCTCGTCTTGCTGGCGGTGGTCGAGTGGCGCGCTCGCGGCGCAGCCACCACCACGGTGACGGCAGCCAGGTACGCAGAGTTGCCTCAGAGGCAACAATTCGTACCTGGCTCGGCGAGGCACCCCCGGCGCCGCGGCCCACCAGGTCGGTGGCTCCAGGCTCAGAGCTCGGAACGGCTGGCGCGGGTCATCAGGGTGGTCAGCGCGGTGCGGGCGTCGGTGTCGCCGGCGCACACCGCGGCGACCTGCTCGGCGATCGGCATCTCCACCCCATGGCGGCGCGCCAGGGCGAGCACGCTCGGCGAGCTCTTGACGCCCTCGGCCACCATGTTCATGGCTGCCACGATCTCGCCGATTTGGCGGCCCTCGCCGAGCGCCCGCCCGACCGAGTTGTTACGGCTGCGCGCCGAGGCGCAGGTGGCGATCAGGTCACCCATCCCGGCCAGCCCGGCGAACGTGGCCGGCTCGCCCCCCATCGCCACGCCCAGCCGCGCCATCTCGGCCAGCCCGCGCGTGATGAGGGTGGCCTTGCTGTTGTCGCCGAACCCCATCCCGTCGCACATGCCGGCGGCGATCGCGATGACGTTCTTCACTACTCCGGCCAGTTCGCACCCGACCACGTCGGGGTTGGTGTAGATCCGCAGGGTAGGCCCACCCATCAGCGCTTGGAGATCGGCCGCCACCGACTGGTCGGCGAACGCCACCACGCTCGCCGCCGGGTGCCCGGCGAGCACCTCGGCCGCCAGGTTCGGGCCGGTCAGCACGCCCACCGGATGGCCCGGCAGCTCGGCCGCCAGTACCTCGCTCATCCGCAACTGGGTGCCCTGCTCGAGGCCCTTGGCCAGGCTGACCACCGGAATGCCCGGGCGCACGTGCGGCGCGGCGGCCGCGGCGATCTCGCGGAAGCCGTGCGAGGGCACCCCCATCACGACCACGTCGGCACCGGCCACCGCAACGGCGAGGTCGCTGGTGGCGCGCAGCGCGGGGGGTAGCGCGAAGCCAGGCAGGTACGTCGAGTTGGTGTGCGACCCTTCGATCTCGGCAGCCAGCTCGGGGCGCCGTGCCCACAGCACCGTGTGGGCCGCGGCCGAGGTGAGCGCAGCGACCGTGGTGCCCCACGACCCCGCCCCGACCACCACAACGTTCACGCCCGCTCCCCCCGAAGCATGGACGACACCATAGGCGCGCCCGCCGGGCGGGCTCGGGTCAAGTCTGCTCATGTGGTGGTTTCGACAAGCTCAACCACCGGCGCCGGGCGCTGACCAGGTGGTTGAGCCTGTCGAAACCACCGGGCAACGGCAACGGGGTTAGGGTCACGCCTGTGCGCACGGCGACGCTGGTTCCGGTGAAGGCGTTCGGTGCGGCGAAGGGGCGGCTGCGCGGGCACCTGCCCGACGCCGACCGCGAGCGGCTCGCCCGCTGGACCGCCGACCAGGTGCTGACGGCGGCGCTGCCGTACCCCGTGTTCGTGGCCTGCGACGACGAGTCGGTGGCCGACTGGGCGACCAGGCGCGGCGCCTCCGTCGCCTGGGGGCCGGGGTTGGGCCTCAACGGGGCGATCGACGCAGCCGTCGCCGAGATCGCCGCAGCCGGGTTCGACCGGGTGACGATCACCCACGCCGACCTGCCCACCCCGCGCGGCCTGGCACACCTGCACCACGCCACGCCCCGCCCTGCAAGCGGGGTGGTGATCGTGCCCGACCGGCACGGCGACGGTACCAACGTCCTCAGCCGCCCGACCGCGATCACATTGCCGGCCCAGTACGGCCCGGGCAGCTTCGGTCGCCACCTCGCCGCCGCGCTCGCCACCGGCGCTCCCGTCACCGTCCGCCACGACCCGTTCCTGTCGGTCGACATCGACACCCCCGCCGACCTGCGTCACCCCACCGTCGCCCGCCTGCTCGCCACCGCGCTCGGAGCCACGACGTGACCGACCCTGTGCGTCGGGGTGGTCTCGATACACCGGCTGCGCCGGCACTCGACCACCGGAGGGGCAACCCTGCGTCGGCACTCGACCACCGGGACACTCGGACGCCGGCACTCGACCACCGGCGGAGGGAGTTGTCGTGAGTGCGAACGAGCCGGGGCAGCCGGACTTGGCGGTTGCTGCGCACACCACCGACCTGGCGACGCCACGGGTGGCGTTGGCGATCGGGGCGCACCCCGACGACGTCGAGTTCGGGGGCGGGGCCACGCTCGCCAAGTGGGCTGCGGCCGGATGCGTGGTGCACCACCTGGTGCTGACCGATGGGTCGAAGGGCACCTGGGACGCGCACGCCGACCTGGCCGCGCTGGCCGCCCGCCGCCAGGACGAGCAGCGCGAGGCAGCCCGGCGGCTGGCCGCCCCGAATCACGGCGAGGTGGTGTTCCTCGGCTACGTCGACGGCGAGCTCGACAGCGACCTGGCCGCGCGCAGCCGGGTGGCCCGGGTGATCCGCGAACTACGGCCCGACGTCGTGCTGGGCCACGACCCGTGGAAGCGGTACCGCCTGCACCCCGACCACCGCCACGCCGGGCTGCTGGCCTGCGAGGGCATCGTCGCCGCCCGCGACCCGCACTTCTTTCCCGAGCACGGCCTGGCCCACCACCGCCCCGAGCGGCTACTGCTGTGGGAGGCCGACGCGCCCGACCACGCCGAGTCGGCCGACCCGGCCGCGCTGGCCGCCAAGCTCGATGCGCTCGAGGCGCATGTGAGCCAGCACGAGTCGACGATGCACGCCGTGGACGGCGACCAACTGGCGGCCTTCCGCGAGCGGGTGAGCGCCCGCCTGGCCGGGCTGGGGGCGCCGTACGGGTTCGCCGCCGCCGAAGTGTTCAAGCTGATCACCGACTTGTAGACGCGACGCAGCCGACACAGCCGGAACGCAAACGGGCGGGGCCGAAGCCCCGCCCGTTCCGAGCGCCCGAAGGGATCTTGGAGAACTACTTCTTGGGGTTGAGCGCAGCCTTGAGCGTCGACGAGGCGCCGAACTTGACGGCCTTCGAGGCGGCGATCTTGACGGTCTCGCCGGTCTGCGGGTTACGGCCTTCGCGGGCGGCACGCTGGGTGAGGCTGAACGAGCCGAAGCCCGGCCAGGCGACCTTGCCGTCGTTCTTCACTTCAGCGACGACGTAGTCGAAGAACGCGCCGATGGTCTTTTCCGCGTCGGCCTTCGACACACCCGCCGCGCCGGCGACGGTGTCGATCAGTTCTGCCTTGGTTGCCATGAGACTTCCTTTGTTCGGTACGAGCGAGGCCTGCCGCGAGGTGGCTGCGGGCGTCGGACCCCGGTGAGCCGAGTTGGCTACAAGCCCCATCAAACGCCGCGAACTACAACGATGCAACTACTCTCGCCAGTTGCATTTGCAATCAAATATTGGTGCGGGCCTTGCGGTACAAGGCCCGGAGGGTCTGGTTCACGATGCGAGCGCGGCGCTCAGGGCGGCCGCGACCGCGGCCACTTCGCCGTCCGCGTAGCGCGTGCGCGGCCAGAAGAATCCGCGCAACCCGTCGCCCTTGGTCCGCGGCACGACGTGGACGTGGAGGTGGGCGACGCTCTGGCTGACCACGTTGTTGGCGGCGACGAACGTGCCCTGGCAGCCAAGCGCGGCCGGCATCGCCGCGGCCACCCGGCGCACGCGCTCGAACAGCGGCCCCACCTCGTCGGCGGCGAGGTCGGGCAGCGTCACCGCGTGCCGGCGCGGTACCACCAGCGTGTGCCCGGCGAACAACGGCGACCGGTCGAGAAAGGCGATGCAGACGCCGTCGGCGAAGACCACCTCGGCCGGCGCCTCACCGCGCACGATCGCGCAGAACGGGCACACGGGGTCGACGGCTCGGGCCACTGCCTCACCGTAGGCACTCACCCTGGATCCACCGTGAATGCAGGTTCGTCAACACGTTGCGTTCAAGCGCCACGCAGGCCGGCCTTCACTGGCGGTGCACCAGGGCCAAGGCGGACGCAACCGCCGTGGGCTGGGGCCACGTCAACGAGCAGCCGCGGCGATCGGTAGACCCAGGCTCACGCGGGGGCGGCATTGACGCCCGGTGTAGCGTCGGGGCCATGCCCCAGCAGGTCGTCAACGGCGCCGCCACGCTGTGTTCGTTTGGCATGGCACCGTCGACGTTGATGGTGCTCCCGGCTGGCAGGGTGATGGCCGAGAACATGCCGGCCGCCAACATCTTGGACAACAAGCCGTTCGTCAACATCATGCCGTTCGGGTTGTGCAGCAGCCTGGCCAACCCGATCACGGCGGCCCAGACCGCGGCCGCCCTCGGCGTGCTCACGCCGGGCACGTGCACGCCGATGACGGTCGCCCCGTGGATGCCCGGCGCACCCAAGACGCTGGTGGCCAACGCCCCCGCGCTCACCAACAACTCGCAGTGCATGTGCGCCTACGGTGGGGTGATCACGATCACCACCCCGGTGACGATGAAAACGATGGTGTCCTGACACTCGCTTGACGCACAGTGCGGCGAATTTGACGATCTGCCCACGCGGCGTCGACCGCTGGGGGAGCGCAACGATCAAAATTGTGTCTATCTCAAGTGTTGCTTGTCGTGCCCTCTACCTCCTGTGTTATTCTCGGCGGCGCGGGTCAGCACAAGAGATGGCACTCAACGTGGGGGCCGGGGCACGATCCGTAGCGGTCGTTGCGCGCAACGGCCGTTCCACAAGTTGAACTGGGAGGTTCATCGTGCCGTCGTATTTGACCCCGGGTGTCTACGTCGAGGAAGTCCCCTCGTCGAGCGCCACGCTTTCCGCAGGCGCCACCGCTGTGGCAGCGTTCGTCGGCTTCACCGCCAAGGCCCCGACCGACGATCCCAACGACCCCGACGGCCTCAAGCCGCGGCTGGTCACGAACTGGACCCAGTTCGAGAACCTCTACGGCGGGTTCGTGCCGGGGGCGATGCTCGCCCACTCCGTGTACGGCTTCTTCAACAACGGCGGCTCGCTGGCGTACATCGTCCGCGTGCCGCACACCGTGCCGGCCACCGAGTCGGGCCAGTTGGCTCTGACGTCGGGCGACCGGGCGCTCGGCCCGGCGGTCGAGTTCACCACCACCGAACCCAACGCCGACGTCACCGTCACCGTGCTGGCCGAGCCACCGGCCGACGATGCCGGCGACGACGCCGTGCCCACCTACGAGGTGATCGTCAGCGAGCCGCACAGCGAGCCCGAGCACTTCAGCGGGGTCACGCTCGGCTCGATCGGCACCGCCCTCGGCACGTCCACCAAGGTCAAGGTCGAGACCAAGATCGACGTCGACCAGCTCGCCGCCGACCTGCAGACGCTGCCCACCGGGGCGTTCGCGATCGAGCCCGCCGCCCCCACCCCGGTCAGCGTGCCGGGCCGGGCGTTCACCGGCTCGGAGTCGGCCCGCACCGGCATCAACGGCCTCACGATCGCCGACGACGTCACGATGGTGATGGTGCCCGACCTGATCACGGCCGCCACCAAAGACGACGGCACCGTCGACCTCGGCCTGTGGAAGTCGGTGCAGCTGGCGCTGATCAACCACTGCGAGGGCCAGGCCAACCGGATGGCCATCCTCGATGCGCCTCCCGGCATGTCGCCCCAGCAGATCAAGGAATGGCGCAGCGACACGGCCATGTACGACTCGCAGTTCGCGGCGCTGTACTACCCGTGGGTGAAGGTCGCCAACCCGATCGGCACCAACGGCGACAGCGAGATCCTCGTGCCGCCGTCGGGCCACCTGGCCGGCATCTGGAGCCGCACCGACGAGTCGCGCGGCGTCTGGAAGGCCCCGGCCAACGAGGTCGTGCGCGGCGCGCTCGACGTCGAGACCAACATCACCAAGGCCGAGCAGGGCCTGCTCAACCCGATCGGCATCAACTGCATCCGCCCGTTCGGCACGCAGGGCATCCGGGTATGGGGCGCGCGCACGCTGTCGTCGAACACCGACTGGACCTACATCAACGTCCGGCGCCTGTTCAACATGGTCGAGACCTCGATCATGAACGGCACGCAGTACGCCGTGTTCGAGCCCAACGACGTCAAGCTGTGGGAGGGCCTGAAGCGCACGGTCAGCTCGTTCCTGCGGGGCCTGTGGCGCGACGGTGCGCTGTTCGGCGCCACTGCCGAGCAGGCGTTCTACGTCAAGTGCGACGCCGAGACGAACCCGCCCGACTCGATCGACCAGGGCAAGGTCGTCGTCGAGGTGGGCATCGCCCCGGTCAAGCCGGCCGAGTTCGTCATCTTCCGCATCGCCCAGATCAAGGACGAGGCGGCCTGACGGCCGGCCGCGGAACTAGGAGGACATACACATGCCCGTCTCCACACCTGGCGAAGTCCAAGACGTCGAGCTGATCGGCTCGTGGTTCTCGATCACCCTCGACAACGGCATCACCGGTCACTTCACCGACGCCAGCGGCTTCAACTACGAAATGGAAGTCGTCGAGCAGACCGACACGATGCCCACCGGCGACACCCGCACCCGCAAGCGTCCCGGCACCGCCAAGTACTCCGACATCACGCTCAAGCGCACGCTCACCCCCGACAAGAAGTTCTGGGAGTGGGCCAAGTCGATCCGTGACGGCAAGCTCGACTACCGCACCAACGGCTCGATGGTCATCCACGACATGAGCGGACAGGAACTCAGCCGGTGGACGTTCACCAACGTCTGGCCGTCGAAGTGGTCGGCCTCCGACCTCGACGTCGGCAGCGACGACCTGATGGTCGAAGAGGTCACGTTGGCCGTCGAAGAACTCGTCCGGAACAAGTGAGGAACCTGACATGGCAACTGACGCCGCAAAGCACGACGAGGACTTCCAGGGTTCGTTCTTCGCGCTCGAGATCGACGGCCTGACGCTCGGCTGGTTCACGGCCTGTAGCGGGCTGTCGCTCGAGTTCGACGTGACGACCTTCAAGGAGGGCAACGGCTCGAAGGTGGTCGAGCGCAAGCGCCCGGGCAAGCCGAAGTACAGCGAGGTCGTCCTCAAGCGTGGCTTCACCACCAACAAAGAGATCCACGACTGGTTCAAGGAAGTGGTCGACGCCGCCAAGCCGACCCCGTACAAGACCGGCTCGATCGTCATCTACGACCGCCAGCAGCAGGAGGCCGCACGCTTCAACCTCGAGGCGATGTGGCCCTCGAAGCTGTCGGTGTCGGACCTGTCGGCCGGCAGCGACGACGTGATGATCGAAGACCTCACGATCCAGCACGAACTGCTCGACTGGGTCAAGCCGTAAAGCACCCCGATGGCCGGTCTGCGCACGGAGTTCGAATTCACGCTGCCGAAGGGCTACCTCGCCGCGGACGGTGTACTGCACCGTCACGGGGTGATGCGGCTCGCCACGGCCCGCGACGAGATCGAACCCCTGCGCGACCGGTCGATCGAGGGCCCCGACGACCCGTACCTCACGGTGCTCGTTCTGGCCCGGGTGGTCACCACGCTGGGCACACTCCCGGCCGTCGGTGCCCACGAGATCGAAGGGCTGTTCGCAGCCGACCTGGCGTTCCTCCAAGACCTGTACGGCATCGTCAACTTCGGTGACCAACGTGACGTGGCCGCGCTCCAAGCGAGCGTGCTGCCCGACGAACCCGACGACGAGCCGGTGGCCCCCGCCGCCGCTGATGATGACGACGAGTTCGGCATGGTGACGCTGCCCGACGTCGACGAACTCGATGCCGACGCCGACGCGGCGCCGGCCGCCACCGAGCCCGAACCGCCGTCCACGGCACCGCGCCGCCGGGGGCGCATCGAGGAAGTCAGTCACACCGGTTCCGGCTGACCGGAGCCCACGATGAAGCTCTACCCCGAGAGCGCCCTGTGGAACGAGATCACGTATCTCGCCTATCACCTCCACTGGCCCCTCGACCACCTGCTCGACCTCGAGCACCCCGACCGGGCCCGGCTTGTCGAACTCGTCGCCGGACTCAACGAACGAGCCTGGGAGGCCCTCGATGCCGTCCGTTGACGCCTACTACAAGCAGCGCATCACCGCCGCCACGTTCCTGTTCGAGGTCGACGGGGTCGAGATCGGCTGGTTCATGGAGGTGTCGGGCCTGGAGGTGACGGTCGAGACCGAAGACATCCAGGAGGGCGGCCAGAACAGCTTCGTGCACCGCTTGCCCGGCCGGATGACGTGGCCCAACCTGCGCCTCAAGCGGGGCGTCACCAAGAACGACACGCTGTTGAACTGGCTGAACAAGTCGTCGGGCGAGCAGTTCGCCGCGGCCGGCAACAAGCTCAGCCGCTCCACCGCCGCGCTGACCTTGATGGGCCCGGCCGGCGAGCGCCTGCGGGCGTGGGAGTTCGACGGCGCCTTCCCGATCAAGTGGACCGGCCCCAAGTTCGCCGTCGACTCCACCGACGTGGCCACCGAAGAGCTGGAAATCACGCACCACGGCTTCCGCGCCAAGGAGCTCGCGTGACCGCTGCCGCGCCGGCCATCGCCGAGCCCACCGATACTGCCGCCGAGACGCGCGCCACCGGCGACTTCGGCCGGCGCCTCGCCCACCGCGTGGCGGCTCGCACCGCCACGCGGCGACACACCGGCGGCGCGCGCTCGATCGGCATCGTCAGCCGCTCGGCGGTGGGGTTCGGCCAGGCGATCGGCCGCAGCCGCCAGACCCGCCCGAACGTCACGGCCGACTCGCTGACCTCGTTGCGCCTGCGCCCACCGGTGGGCTGGTGGCACACGCTCGACACGGCCGACTCGGTCGCGCCGGTGTGGCAGCACGACGCCTGGACCGACGACCTCGTGCCCCCCACCCGGCACTCGCCGCGGCGGCCTGCTCCGGCGCGCGACCCCGAGGTGGCACGCCGGGCGGCGCCGGTGCCGGCCGCGCGTCCCGAGCCGCGTCCCGAGCCCGCCGTCGCCCCCACCGGACTGGGGCGGCTCGACGCGCTGCGCAACATGATCGCCGGTGGCCTCGCCCCCGACGGCTCGGCCGTGTCGCCCGACATCTTGCACCAGCAACGCCCCGACGACGACGTGCCGGCCGAGCAGGTCGCCCCGTCCACGCCGCGCCGGCGACCCACCCCCGTCGCTCCCACCGACCCGGCCGGCGGGCCTACCACCCGCCAGGCCCACACCGAGGCGGGGCCGGCCACCGGCCCGGGTTCACTCGGCCGGCGGATGCAGCCCGAACTCGTCGAGCCCGGCGCGCGTCAGGCCCAGCCCGAGCCCGGCCGCGGCGACCAGGCAGCCTCCGCAAGCACGTCGCCGTCGCGCCGCGAGGTGCCACGGGCAGGCGCCTCCACCGCACCGCCGAACGCACCGTCGGCCCCCCGTGAAGCGGCCGGTGTCCGGCGCAGCCCGGCGTGGCCCACCGATGCTGCCACTCCCCCACAGCGTGACGAGGTGGCCGGACGCGTGACGTCTCGCCCGGGGGCGGCCACCCCAGGCACACGGCCGACGCCGAGTGCGCCCGGCACACCGATCGCGCGCGCCACAGACCCGACGGCAACCCCGCGCACGGCTGGCGCTCCCGACCGGGCCGGGTTCGCCGCTCCGGGCGTGCCCGGCGACCACAGTGGGCGCGACCCCGTCGCGGGCGCGAAGCCAGCGCCCGAGCAACGCTCGAGTACAGCCGCGCTGGTGACTCCGGCGGTGGGCGAGCCGGTGGGGCGCCAACCACGGTCGACGAGTGACACGCCCACCGCACCGCCTCCGGTGCGCGCACCACGTCTCGATACGGGCGCTGCGCGCCCACTCGACGACCGTCACCCGCAGCAACTCGCGCGATCGCTCGACGGCGACCATCCACCATCGGCTCCGCGGCCACTCGGCGGCGACGATCCATCATCGATCAGGGGTTCAGCGGATACGCACAGCAGCACCAGGTCGTTGAGCCGATCGTTACCACCGAGACCCGCGACGACCAGTGGTTTCGACGGGCTCAACCACCTGGGCGGCGATCGCCCATCAGCTGAGGCCCCAACGCGACGGCTCGGCGACCACAACCCAGAGCTGGGCGTTGCCGACCTGCGCGTGCAGCGGTTGATCGCCGCCGACCCGACGCATCGCCCGGCGCCGCCTGCGGCGGCCCCCGCCCGCGCGGTCGCGGTTGCCGAAGCGACGGCGGTACCGAGCACGCCGCGCGCGTCACGTCACCGGGCGCTCGTGCCGCAGCTTCCCGGGTCGGCCCTCGACGGCCAGCCGCTGCGGCGGGTGACGCTGCCGCGGGCGATGTCGAGCGTGCACCGCCCGTCGACCTCGCTGGTCGCCCGTACCGTCGCCCCCGCCAGCACCCCCGCGTTGCTCGCCGCGGCGTCCACCGCTCCCCTGGCGATGGCGACCACCGTCGCGGCCCTGGGTCGCGCCGAAGCCGGCTCGGTGGTCGCCGCCAACCTCCCCACCGCGGCGGGTGCTCGGCCAGCCCCCGCCGACGTGCGCCCGCCGGCGGGCGTCGTCGATCTCGCCGACGAGTTCGTCCGTCCCACCACTGAGGTGCCTGCCGAACGGGTCAGCGTGCGCCGCGCCCCGTCGGCAGCCGGCTCGTCACCGGCAGCAGTTCCGGCCGTTCTCGCCGGCCCCACCGCCCCGCTGCGCCGACGGTCGCTGGTCGCCACCGGGGCAGATGTGTTGCGTCGGGCCCTGGCCGAGCGTCCGCAGCCGCACCGCCAACCCGGCGCGGCGTCGCGGGCCACACCGGTTCGCGCCGACCTGCCGGTGGCCCCGGCCACCCGCGCGGCACGCGACGCCAGCGCGCCCACCCCCGGCCCCACAACCGAGTTCGCCGTTCAGCCTGTGGCCGAGCCGGCTTCCGAGTTCGAGCCCGCGGCCACCGACGCCGCTCGTGCCCCACAGCGCGACACCGGCACGGTCCGCCGCGCTCCCAGCGACGTCACCCACGCCGCCGGGACACCCCGTTCCGAGGCCGGGGCCGCACTGGCCGAGCGGTTCATGACCGAACTCTCGCAGGCCGTCCGTGCCCGCCCGGCACCGTTGCCCACGACGTTCCGCCCGCTGGCCGACCAGATCGCCGGACGACAATCGGTCGCCCTGTCCACCGATACCGCCTCGCGGCGGGCACTCCGCTCGGTCGGCAAGCGCGCCGCCACGGTGGGCGGCACGATCCACCTCGATGCCAGCGCGCAGCAGCTGGTTGCCCCGTCGGCGCAACTGACCGAGGTGGTCGCCCACGAGCTGACACACGTCGCCCACCCCTCGGCGGCACCACGGTTCTTCGACGACATCGACGAAAGCCCCGAGGAACGCCGCGCCGAAGCGGTGGCCCGCAGTATCCGCCGCGCCCCGGTGTCGCCCACCAACTCGACGCTGAGCGCCCCGTTCGCACCCCCACGCCCGGCGCCCACCCGCGGCCCGGGCGGCAGCGACGTGATCCGCCGCGCGCTCATCGATACGGACGTCGACACCGACAGCCAGCCCCGCGGCGTCGCCGCACTGGCCGCCATGTTCGGGGGCCAGACGCCCCATCTCGCCAGCCCGCCCGGCTCGCTCCGCAGCAAGGAGTCCCTTGTGCCCACGTCGTCCACCGCTCCTACCGGCACCACCCCGTCCACCGGCGGCAACGGCACGAGTTCGCCGTCCACCGGCGCCACGAACCCCGCCGACGTACTCGACACCGACTACGCCCGGAGCTGGTTCCAAGGCGAGATCGAACGCAACAACCGACTGATCCTCGAACGGCTCGAAGACACCATCCTCGCCCAACTCGAACGCCGCGGCGGCCGCTTCCGGGGAGGCTTCTGATGGCCGCCCAGCAGCTCCAGAAGGCCTACCTCGAAGTCGAAAACGGTGCCCGCATCGACTGCATGTTCAACCCGGCCACGTTCTCGTTCTCGCAGGCCAACCGCTGGGACTCCGACCAGATCCCGGGCAAGGCCACCCCGACGATGCGGTACGTCGGTGGTGGGGGCGGCTCGTTCAACCTCAGCCTGGTGTTCGACACGACGGCGCAGGGCAGCACCGTCACCGCCTACACCAACAAGCTGGTCAAGCTGATGGACGTCGACACCGGCCTTCCCGGCTACGACGCCGCGCGCAGCAATGGCCGCCCGCCGTGGGTGAAGTTCCACTGGGGTACCGACCTGCACTCGTTCAAGGCGGTCATCAAGAACATCCAGGTCGCGTTCACGTACTTCTCCAGCGAGGGCCTGCCGCTGCGGGCCACGGTCGAGATGAGCCTGGAACAGTTCGAGCCCGACGCCAACTGGGGCCCGCAGAACCCCACCTCGGGCACCCCGCGCCCGAACCGCACACACCAGGTCGAGGTCGGCGACACGCTCGACCGGATCGCCTCGCGCTACTACGGCGACGCCACGCAGTGGCGCGCGATCGCCGACGCCAACGGCATCGGCGACCCGCTCGACCTGGCCCCCGGCCGCTTCCTGGCGATTCCCGAGACGAGTCGCTAGTGCCCCGCTCGACGCTCGTCGCCAGCCCCGAGGTGATCGTGGACGGGTCACCCGTTCCCACCTCCGACCTGGCGCAGATCTCGGAACTGCACGTCTCGCGGACGCTGGGCGCGCCGAGCGAGTTGACGCTGTGCCTGATCGACGAGACGTTCGAGCTGCTCGACGGCAGCCGGTACGTGGTGGGCGCCACCATCGAGGTCAAGTTTCCCGATCCCACGGGCAAGGCGACATCGGTGTTCAAGGGCGAGGTCGTCAGCGTCGGCGTCGACCAGCACGCCGGCCAGGCCCGCGGCTGCCTCCTGACCCTGACCGCGCTCGACCTCGCCCACCGGCTCGGCCACCAGACCCGGGTGCGCACGTTCCAGAAGCAGAAGTACTCCGACGTCGTCTCGAGGATCGCCTCCGAGTACGGCCTCCAGTCCCAGGTCGACGACACGTCGATCTCGTTCGACTACTTGATCCAGACCACCACCGACTACGCGTTCCTCCAAGAACTCGCGTTCCGCACCGGCTACGAGTGGCGAGTCGACGACAGCAAGCTGATCTTCAAGCCGCGCGCCGACAGTTCCCCGGTGGTCACCGTGAGGTACGGCGAGGACGTCCGGCGCATCCGCGCCCGGTACACGGCCGGGAACGAGGTCGCCGGCGTCACCGTGCGAGCCTGGAACCCGCTGTCGAAGACAGCAGCCGTCGGCACGTCCCAGCTGTCGAGCGTGCGCGGCGCCGGCGCCAGCGGCTCGGCGAGCGAACTCGTCACCCAGGGCCGCAACAAGGCGAGGGCATTCAGCAAGGACGTCGCCTCGTCGTCGCTGCTGGCCGCCGTTCCCGACGAAGCGACCCAACTCGCCAACGCGCTGGCCACGCGCCTCGCCACCGCCGACCTGTCGGTGCGCTGTGAGTGCCTGGGCGACCCGCGCATCGCCGCTGGTTCGGTCGTCAAGATCGAGAACGCCGGAACCAAGCTCAGCGGCAACTACTACGTCACCTCGGTCGAGCACCATTTCGGCCGCGACGGCGACCTGACCACCACGTTCTCGACCGCACCGTCCGACTCGTCGTCGATCGTCGACCTGCTCGGCGGGGCCGAGCGGGTCAACCCGTTCGGCCAGCTCGGCCTGACAATCGGCGTGGTCACCAACAACAAGGACCCCGACGGCCACGGCCGCGTGCGGGTCAAGTTCCCGGCCCTGAGCGACAGCGAGGAGAGCTGGTGGGCGCGCATCGTCACGCCCGGCGGGGGCAGCGAGGCCGGCCTGATGTTCATGCCCCAGGTCGACGACGAAGTGCTGATCGGGTTCGAGCACGGCGACATGCGCCGCCCCTACGTGCTCGGCGGGTTGTGGGGCGCCAAGGCCAAACCGCCCACCGCCACCGACACGTTCCTCGCCAACAACAAGGTGATCGAGTGGGGCGTCAAGACGGCGAACAAGACGACGCTGACGATCCGCGGTGGAGACAAGCCCGAAGACAAGCACTACAAGTTCGCGCTCCCCGACGGCACCACCCACTACATGGGGTCGGACAAGACCGAGATCATCGCCCAGAACAAGTCGATCGAGCTCAAGTCGGGGCAGGCATCGATCAAGATCACCGACCAGGGCGACATCGAGATCAAGGGCAACAACATCAAGATCGAGGCCACCCAGAACCTCACGGTCGACGGGCTCCAGATCGCCGCCAAGGCGAAGACGTCGCTCAAGGCCGAAGGTTCGGCGAGCCTCGAGCTCAAGGGCGGGGCCTCGGCCAAGCTCGAAGCGAGCGGCATCACCGAGATCAAGGGCTCACTGGTCAAGATCCAGTAGTGCAGATCGAGCAGCAGGACAACGAGTAGCAGGACAAGAGGTACGAGCAACCGTGTCGGACATCAGTGACTTCGTCGGGAGGGGCATCAGCTTCCCCATCCGCGTCGACCAGTCGGGAGCGATCGCGCTCTCCAGCGGCACCACCGACATCGACTCGTCGCTGCGCATGATCCTTACCACCGCGCCCGGCGAGCGGGTCATGCGCCCGTTCTTCGGATGCCGCATCTGGGAGCTGCTGTTCGAGCCGATCAACGCCAACACGATGGGCCTGATGGGTGAGGCCGTGCGCGAAGCGGTGGGCCGCTGGGAGCCGCGGATCACGCTCGACGACGTGCACATCGACCCCGACCAGCGCGAGCACGGCCGGGTGTTGATCCACCTCGACTACACGGTGCGCGCCACCAACGACCGGCGCAACCTCGTGTATCCGTTCTACGTCATCCCCCGCGAAACACCCCAGGAAGAATTGTGAGGGAGCAGCTGTGAGTCTGCCCGTGACCAACCTCGACGACCGGCGGTTCCAAGACATCGTCGACGAGGCCAAGCGGCTGATCCCGCAGCTGTGCCCGGAGTGGACCAATCACAACCTGTCCGACCCCGGCGTGGCGCTGATCGAGCTGTTCGCGTGGATGACCGAGTCGATGCTGTTCCGGCTCAACCAGGTGCCCGACGTGTTCTACACGCGGATGCTCAACCTGCTCGGGTTCGAGCCGTACCCGGTGTCGGCCGCCCAGGTCGAGCTGACGTTCTGGGGCAGCGCCGACGAGGGCCGCACCATCGTCGTGCCGGCCGGCACGCAGGTGTCGACCGTGGGATCAATCGGCGAGACGCGTGTGTTCACCACGCTGCGCGACGCGGCCGCGGTCGCGCCCGGCTTGAAGGGCGCCCTCACCGCCGACGGCGACCAGTTCACCGACGTGTGGGAGCACCTGTCGCTGGGCATCAGCCCGGTCACCGTGTTCACCGGGTCGCCGATGGTCCCCGGCGACGCGTTCTACCTCGGGTTCGAGCGTTCGCTGGCCCACAACGTCGTGCGGCTCGCGGTTGAGGCCCGCGCCGAGGGCATCGGTGTGGTGCCCGACCGGCCGCCGTTGGTGTGGGAGGTGTGGCAGGGCGAGGGCTGGGCCCCGGCCACGATTCCCATCAACCCGGCCACCGACGCGTTGTGGGACACCACCGGCGGCCTCAACCGCGACGGCGAGCTGGTACTGATGGTGCCGGGCGCCCACGAGCCGCTGACGTTGGGCGGTGTGCGCGCCCACTGGATCCGCGCCCGCCTGCTGCCGTCGGGCCCCGACCGCCCGGCCTACCGCAGCTCGCCGCAGCTGCGCCGGGTGCGCGCCGACAGCGTCGGCGTCAGCGTGCCCGCCGAACACAGCGAACCGATCGAGGCCGAGGTGATCGGGCGCAGCACGGGCAAGCCCGACCAGGTCTTCATGTCGAGCCGGGCGCCGGTGCTGACGCGCACCCGGCTGGAGACGCTCGAGGTGATACTGGTCGACGGCACCGTCGAAGCGTGGTCGGAGGTCGCCGACTTCGCCGACTCCGACCGCACGGCCCGGCACTTCGTGTGGGACTCGACCACCGGCGAGATCCACTTCGGTCCGCTGATCCGCTACCCCGACGGTTCGGTCCGTCAACACGGCGCGATCCCGCCCGAGGGCGCCCGCCTGCGGCTCACCGGCTACCGCAGCGGGGGCGGCGCGGCCGGCAACGTCGGCGTCGGCACGCTGACCGGGCTGCGCACCACCCTGCCGTACATCTCGCGGGTCGAGAACCTGGTCCCGGCCACGGGCGGCGTCGACGCCGAAACCGTCGCCAACGCCAAGCTGCGCGGCCCGCAGACGCTGCGCACCGGCGGCCGGGCGGTCACCACCGCCGACTTCGAACGGCTCTCGCAAGAGGCCGACCGGCGCGTCGCCCGCGTGCGCTGCCTGCCGCCGTCCGACCAGTTCGCACCGGTGCGCCTGCTGGTCGTGCCGGCGATCGGCGAGCCCGCGCACTCGTTGCAACTCGACCACTTCGCACTGCCCGACGACATGATCGGTCGGATCTCGGAACACCTCGACGAGCGCCGGGTGCTGGGCAGCCGGGTCGAGGTCGGCACGCCGTTCTACCAGGGGGTCACGGTCGCCGCGCTGCTCACCGCGCGGCCCGGGCGGCCGCCCTCGCTGGTGCAGGACCGGGCAATGCGGGCGTTGTATCAGTACATCAACCCGATCACCGGTGGGCCCGACGGCGGCGGCTGGCCGTTCGACGCCGACCTCAACTCGGCACTCGTGTTCCAGGTGCTCGAAGCGGTGGAAGGTGTCGAGCGGGTCGACGAGGTGCTGTTCTTCGAGTACGACCTGCGCAACCACGAGCGGGTCGGCTTCGGCAAGGAGCTCGTCAAGCTGGCGTCCGACTCGCTGTTCCTGTCGGCCAACCACCAGGTGGTCGTGCGATGAGTACGACAGTTCGGAGAGTGCGCTGATGGCCCGCCGTGACGACTGGCTCACCCACCAACTGCCGGTGGGCATGGCCGAGGACGACTTCCTCTTCCGGTTCGTGTCGATCTTCCAGCGCGTGGCCGACACGGCGATGACGCAGATCGACACGCTGCCGCACACGTTCGACCCGACCGTGGCGCCCGAGCCGATGGTGCGTCAGATGGCCGCCTGGCTGGGCGTCAACTGGGTCGACTCGTCGCTCGACGGGCGCCTTCAGCGGGCGATCGTCACCGAGTACAGCCAGATCGTCCAGTGGCGCGGCACCAAGCGCGGGTTGCGCCGCCTACTCGAGCTGCTCACCGGTGGCGGCGAGGTGACCATCACCGACTCTGGCGGCGTGTGGCCCGAGGGCGAGTCGCCGCACAGCTCACCGCACGTCCGTGTCGACCTCGTGCGCACCGGGTGGTTGTCCGACGACGACCTGGTGCGGATCATCCGCGACGAACTGCCGGCCACGGTGAGTTTCGACCTGTGGGCTGCCGGGCGACGCCTGTTCCCGCCCGACGACATCCCCTCAGCCGACGCCCCCCGCGTCGGCCAGCTTCCCATCCCGTCCCCTGCACCGGCCGGAGGCCCCGTTGGCTGACGTCACCTGTCCCGAGTGCGGCACCGTCACCGAACTCCCGGCCATCCGCCGGGCGGCCGACGAGTTCTGCCGGCACTGCGACTATCCCCTGTTCTGGACACCGTCGGCTGCGCCGATGACGTCACCGGGCGGCAACGCCGCCACCGCGCTGCGGCGCCTGCCGGGTGCCGGCGGACGGCAACGGATCGGGTCGAAGGACTGCCCGGCGTGCGGCGAGCTGAACCCGCTCGGCGCCACCGACTGCCTGCGGTGCGGGGCCAACCTCGACCCGAAACCGCCCGAACCGGTGGTGGAGGAACTCCCGCCGCCGGCACCCGAACCGGAACCCGAACCGGTCAAGCGCACCCCCTGGTGGTGGTGGCTGGTGCTGGCCGGTGTGGTGACCGCAGCCGTGGTCGCCGCCGTCGTCATCGCCTGACCCCCGCTCTCGACCACCGTCACTACCGGTCGTCGAGTGGCGCACTCGCGGCGCAGCCGCCACTGCGTTGTATCGAGACGGCTAGCCCGGCTCGGTGGTCGTTGTTGTCGTTTCCTCGGGCTCGGTCGTGGTGGTGGTCGTCGTGGTCGCCTCGGTCGTCGTGGTCGACGTGGACGAGGTGGTCGTGGTGGTCGTCGTCGTGGTGGGCGGCACGGTCGTGGTGGTCGTGGTGCTGGTCGTCGTCGTGGTGGTGGTCGTGGTTGTCGTCGTGGTGGTGGGAGCCAGCACCATCTCGACCGTCGGTACCGTGACCTCGAAGCCGGCGGCCTGGTTGAACGGGGCGACGTTGCCGTTGATCGTCCTGTACAGCTCCTTGCTGACCGAGAACGCGCGCTGAGCGTTGTTCCAGCCCGCCGCCGAGCGCTCACCCACCGTGAACGTCGTTTGGCCGAACTCGTCGGTCTGCTGCGTGGTGCTGCCGAACGTGACGTCGGCGTCTTCGATCGGGTTCGTGCCGTCGGTGACGGTGAACGTGACGGCGATGGTGCGCTCGGCGACGACCAACGTGGGCGAGGTGACGTTGCCTGTGGCACCGACGACGACGTTGGTGGTGACGAACCCGACGCCGAACTTGTCGAACGTGACCACCCAGGTGCGGTCGGCACCGTTCGGCTGCGTGCCAAGGCCTATCAGGTGATAGGCACAGCTGTTGCCAGCGCTGTTGCCACAGCTGTTGCCGGTGATCGTGCCGTTGGCCCCACCCACCACCACTGCCGGGTTGTCATCCGCGACCGCGGCCAGTGACGCGTCTTCGCTGCCCAGCCCCGCGGCACCCCAGATCGACCCTTCCAGGTTGACCAGCGGCCACAGCGCTACCGAGGTCGTGCCGTCGAGGTCGAACGCGTACGTCACCCGGCGAACCCGGTAGCTGGTGCGGCTGAACTCCAGCTCGAGGTCGCCGGTCTCGTTCCATACCTCGCTTGGCAACGTGATGTCGGCGGTGCCGTTGATGGTGTAGTCGCCGCCGACCTGCGCCGTCGGGGCCGACGCCCGGTAGACCTTCATCGTCACGCCCGACAGGCTGGCCCCGCCGCTGGTCGCCGTGGTGACGTCGACGAACCGGGGCAAGATCGCGGTGGCGGTAGGTACCTGGGCACCGATGGTGAGCTCGATGCCGGTGGTGACCCTGGTGTCGGGGTAGTTGCCACCGTCGACCCACAAGTCGTACGTGCCAGCATCGACCACGCACTCGTACCTGTCGTCGCCGAGCGCCGTGCACTCGGCGGCCACCGTGCTGCCCGCGCGCAGCTCGACCTGCGGGCTGGTCAACGTCGACCCGTTGAGCAGCTCGACGACGTAGGTGGCCTTCTGGGTGATGTCGACGTCGCGCAGCACGCGGACGCCCAAGGTCAGCGTCACGCCGACCTCTTCGGGCGGGAAGTCGGTCTGGGTGACCCGCAGCGTGTAGCTGCCCGCGCCGGCGTCGAGCTGGTAGTCACCGTCGCCGGGCAGCGGCCCGGCCACCCCGACCACCTCGTCGTCGTCGCTGTCGATCAACGCCACACGGCCGCCGGCCCTGAGCGCGCCGGTGCCGTCGGGGCCGGTCTGGGTGGCAATGCCGGCAACCCGCCCGAGGTCGGGGGTCATCGCCGGGCTGAGGGCCCTCGCCTCGGGGCCGGACGACGGGGCGACCGCGATCGTCCCGTCGTAGGCCGCGTGGAGGGCCGCGTCGGCCTCGAACGTGTAGTCGCTGAGCTGCGGCGGCACGCCCGTGAACGTGACCGTGTTGCCACCATCGTCTGCCGGAGTGCCGAACAGCGGGTTCACCAGATCGTCGTGCGTCAAGGTCGGCGCTACGGTGCCGGTGAGGTCGAAGTCGAAGAACTGGTCGGACGGCCCGAGCGTGACGGTCACGACGACGTTGGCCGCCCGGAACGTGAACGGGGTCGCGACCGGGTTCGGGCCGGTGTCGTTGACCGCGATCGGCACCGAACCGGTGCTGCCGATCAGTTGGTACCCGGCCGCTTCGACGGCCGCGATCGCGTCCGGCGAGAGCGTCACGGTAGCCGCCCCGTACGGCACGTTGTCGAACGAGTACACGATCTGGCCCGAGTCGTAGGTGCTGGTGACGACGGCACTGCACGTGGCGGTGTTGGCGGGGTCGGTGGTGATCGGGGTGTACCCGTCGAAGCAGATCGGCTCGGCGACGCCGTCCGGCGGGTCGTCGGTGTCGAGGCCGAGCTCGTCGGTGCCCGTCTGGTTGGGTACCACGGTGCCGTCGACCTCGACGCCCGGTACCGCGTAGGTGATCGTGACGTCGTAGTCCCATTCACCGGCGACCGGTGCCGGCAGCACGACCGGGCTGTTGAACTGGTTCTGGGCGACGATCCGCCCGCTGACCGTGGGCGCCAGCGACGGCAGCGGCGCGCGCACCACGACCCGACTGGTGGCGTCGGCCGTGCTCGGGTCGATCGTGATCGTGACGATGGTGGGGAACGCCACCTGCTCCGAGTCGCGGTCGCCCGGCGTGGCGAACCGGCGCACCTCCAACCGGTACTGGCCGGGCAGCAGCCCGTCGATCACCGCCGCCCCACCCACCAGCGGGTCGTCGGCGGTGACCGCGGCCGGCACCTCGACGCCGTCGGAGGCGCGGTACAGGTAATAGCTGGCGCCGTCGACCGGCAGCCCGGTGACATCGAGCACGTCGAACACGCTCAGGTCGAGTTCGCCGGTGCGGGCCTGGAGCTGCCAGGTGCCAAGCGGGGTGGTGTCGTCGTTGACCAGCAGGAAGATCCCGGGCACCGGCGACGCCCCGGCCAGCGTGTCGGCGGGGGCGCCCGAGCCGTCGACATAGTTCGGATGGGCGACGGTGATCCGGTAGTACCCAGGCGGGCCGGTGAGCCCGAACGTGTTGCCGGTGACGTCGAGCGCGAACGCGGCACCGAGCGGGTTACCGTCGACGTCGACCGGTTGGGCGGTGACCGTGGCCGCAGCTGCCTGGCTGGTGGGGCCTGTGTAGGTGTCGTACCAGTTCTGGAACGTGATCGTGCCGGTGCGCGCGGCGTACTCCGGCAGGCGGATCGACACGTCGACCAGCTGGCCGGCAAGCACGGCGAGCGGGATCGTGCCGCCTGGGCCGATGGGGGTCAGCGCTCCACCGGCAAGCGAGAACTCCGCGCCAGGGATGTCGAACCCGGGCACACCGACGGTCAGCGTGTACGGCCGCGGGGTGATCTCCGGGGCACTCGCTGCGACGGGGATGTTGCTGAGCGTGTAGACGTTGTTGACATCGCCACTGACCGTGATCGGGCCGGTGAACGGAGGCGGACCGTCAAGGGTGATCGTTGGCGCAACACCGGGAGGCAACTGAAGCGGGTTGCCGCCGCTATCGAGGAGCGTCAGTTGCAGCGCGGCACGCTGGGCGACCTCGACGCTGTCGGTGAACGGCACCGCAAGCGGCGGCGGTGACGTCGGGGCCGGCGCGACGACCTGTGTGACGGGTACGGTGCCGTAGAAGTCGAACCCGGTGACCGCGCTGACGGCGATGCTCCATGTACCGGGCTGGGCGTTGCAGATCTGGAACTGACGGTACGGGTTGGTGGGAGCCGTGGTAGCTGGGGCCAGCAGGCGCAACTGGGGGGCTCCCGCGAGTGATGGAGCGGGGCAAGGGCCGCTCGGGCCAAGCGGCGCCGTTGCGCCAGTCGGCGACGTGGCGGTCAGCGTAAAGGCGTCGAAGTTGACGGAGCCGGGGTCGGTCGTGCGGACGACGAAGTTGCCGGTCACCGTGCGCGGGTTGCCTGTCATCAGCCGAACGTCGAAACGCCCGGCCGAGGTTTCGGTGACGGTGGCCGACGCCCCATCGGCGGTGGCCGACGCCCCGCCGTCGTCGACAGTGACGGTGATCGCTCCGGTGGTGAAGCGGCCTTGCGAGTCGAACGTGTACGGAGTGACACCATAGACCTGGCCGTCGAGGTCCCACACTCCGCCGCCGCTGCTGGTGGTCGACAACGTGGCGAGCGGCACCGCCGGCGGAGGGTGGTTGTCGTTCGCCGACTCGGCGGTCGTGTACGCGGTGAGCGGAACAGCCGACACGGCGACGCCGTCGAGCGGCATCCGCTGCGTGCCGTCCATCCAGAACACCGATCCGCCGATCGCGGGCGCCGGGGGGGTCAGCACCATGTGGATACGACGGTCACTCGGCACGTTGTTGGTGGTGGCGTCGACGTTGTCGAGCATCGCCGTGGCGGGCACCCGACCGGGGTGGCGGGCCGTCACCGTGCACGTTCCCGTGAGGTCGTGCTCGTCGACCAGCGCAGGGGTGATCGAGAACGAGTCGTTGCCAACCGTTCCTGCTTCGTCGACCAGCGGTGCAACGAACGCAGCGCTTCCATCGGTGCAGGCGACCTCGACGCTGAAGTCGTCACTGTCGATCGGATCGAGGGTCGATCCAGCTACCGGGCCCTGCGGGTCGAGCCCCGGCTGGTAGATACGACCAGTCAAGTACGGATACCGGTAGGCCCTGATGTCGTCGACCACGACCGGGTCGGTAGCGTCGAACGGCAGCACGAATCGCATGAACCGGTCGTTCGGGTTGGCGCCAACGACCGCATCGTCAAGCAGCTGGTCGGTACGTACCAGGTACCCGACCGGCGACGCACTGTCGCTGATCTCGATTCGATAGGTGCCCGGGACCAAACTGTTAGGCGGCGTCTGCCAGGTGCCGTCGTCGCGACTCCTGATCGGTGGCAGCACCGGCGCATCGCCAGGGCTTTCGGGCTGCCGGAACAGCGAGACGAAGTAGCCCGAACCGGGCCCGGTGATGACGGTGTCGGTGATCGAGTCGATCACCCGGCCCGACGCTTGGCCGAGCCGCAACAACTCGACCTGGATACGGGTTTGCGACAACCCGATCGACACCCGCCGCGCAGGCGCCGGGTTGTAGCGCGGAGCGGTGACCTCGACCATGTACGTGCCGACCGCGATATCAGCGAGCTCGAAGTTGAACGGCTCCTGGGTGAGCTCACGCACGACCGCCCGCGTCTGCGGGTCGATGACCCGCACCGTGGCGCGCCTGATCTCGCGCTGCTCGGCAGTCTCACCGGCCGGGTCGATCACCTCGACCACCAGCGAACCCGTACCGATCGCGGCGATCCCGTCGTTGGGTTCGAGCACGAAGTTGAGCGGCGGCGGGGTGACCCCGGCGGTGAGCGTGACGGCTTGTGTCGACGTGTCGTGCTGGTAGTGCTCGGCGCGCACCGTGTAGTTGCCCGGTGGCAGGTCGTCGATCGTGAAACTGCCGGTGTTCGGTGCTCCGGCGGTGGCCACCCTGAACGTCAGGTCGCCGGTCGACAGCGTGAGCCCGACGTTGGGAATGCCCCTGCCGCGGGCGGAGCTGGTGACCATGCCGGTGAGCCGCAACGTGGTGCGGGTGAGGGTGAAGTCGACGCCGCCGACGGCGCCACTGACCCCGACCCGGCGGGTTTGCGTGAGGTACCCGTCGGCGCTGACGGTGACCGTGTACGTGGCCGGTGCGGCGAGTTGGGGGATGTTGTAGAACCCGATGTCGCCGTCGGTCAGCGACGACGTGGTGAACGTCTGGTCGTCGGTAGTGGCGGTGATGGTGACCCCACCGAGCGGGCGGCCGTCGGGCCCCAGCACGCGACCGGCGATGCTGCCCACCCCCGCCCGCATCGTCAGGTCGGCACCAGCGAACTGCTGGCCGGGCGACAGCTGCACCTGGCGTACCTCGGTGCCGTAACCGCGGCGCACACCGGTGATCGAGTAGACGCCGGGGGTGCTGACCTCGCCGACCGACCACGACCCGATGTCGCCGACGGTGGCCGTGGTGGTGGTGAACGTGAGCACCCCGTCGGTGACGGTGATCGCCACGCCACCAAGCGGGCCACCCGGCCCGTACGCCCGGCCCGACAGCGATCCGGTGGCCGGCTCGAGCTCGACGTCCATCTCGGTCGCGCCGCCGTCGGCGGGCGGGGTGACGACGAACGACTGGGTGTCGAAGCCGGGTTTGGCGAACGTCAGCTCGTACGACTGGCGCAGGGCGACGTCGGTGAACAGCCACACCCCGTCGGGTTGGGGCGACGTGGAGACGGCCGTGCCTGCCAACTGTGGCAGTGGCCGCAACGGTTCGGTCTGGCGGCGCCCGTCGAGCGCGTCGGTGACCTGGGCCGCGCCGAGCCGCGCCGACCACAGCTTGGCGACCGGGCGCGCGTCCTGGTCGAGTGGCGCACCGAGCGATTGCCCCGGCCCCGAGGCGACCAGCGCCTGCGGGCCGTCGGGGGTTGCGGCGAGCGCGATCGGGGTCAGCGTGATGCTGATGTCGTCGAGCGAGCCGGCCGCGCGTACGGTGCCGCGCACCACCGCCGACGTCGGCGCCGTCGACGCGCCGCGGCCACCCGCTCCGTTACCGCCGGCCACCTCGTCACCCCCGCCGCCTGCACCGCCTGCACCGGCGAGGCGCGGGTCGGCGACCAGGTTGCCGGCGGCGTCGGTGAACAGGTCGGGCTCGCCGTCGCCGTCGGTGTCGACGCCGGTGACCTGCTGGCCGTTCGGCAAGATGAAGACGTCGGGGATGCCGTCGCCATCGGTGTCGATCGCGGTGATGCGCTGCCCGTCGGCGGTGATGAACAGGTCGGGCACCCCGTCGCCGTCGGTGTCGAGCGCCTGGTAGGCGCCGTCGGCCAGCGGCGTGTCGTCGGAACGGCCGTTCCACCACCAGATGAACCCGCCGATCGCGCCGAGCCACAGGGCGATGACCACCAGCGCGGCCACCCCGCCGCGCAGCCTGCGGGCGAACAGCGGGCGCTGCACGAACACGGCCGTGGCCGACGTCGCCGAGGCGCGTCCCTGGCCGGTGATGACCAGCGTGTGTTGGGTGGTTTCGCCGGTCAAGCGCAGCGGCCCCTTGACCCGCCCGGCGACCAGCGCGCGCTGGCCGGGCAGCACGCGCACGTGCGGCCGCTTGAACCGCACGCTCGCTTCGGGCGACTCGCCGAACACGTCGAGTTCGACCGGCACCGGCTCGAAGTTGGCAACGTCGACGCGCAGCTTGGCGCGACGCCGGCCGCGCACCGTGGTGGGGATCGGTGTCAACTCGACCCGTTCGACCGAGCCGACCGACACCGTGAACGGCGTCAGGCTGGGGCGCGAGCCGGGGCGGTCGGTGTGGACTTCGAGGCCGGCGGTGTGTTCGCCGATGCCGAGGCCGGCGGGCACCGCGACCGGGACGAAGCAGGTGGTGTCGGCGCCGGCCGGTACCACCACCGTCGTGTCGGGCGGCGGTACCGCCTCGGCGTCGAGCCCGACCACGCGGATGTGCACCGTGGCGTCGGCGCTGCCGTCGTTGTACAGCGCGACCTGCGCCGCGGCGACCTCCCCCGGAGCCGCCTCCACCCGCTCCGTCAACACCCCGACGCGCACGCTCATGGGAGGGTGACCGTGATGGTGGGGACGGTGACGGGGCGGCCGGGTTCGGCCACCACCGTGCGCGAGTCGAGCGGGTCGGCGGCGGTGGCGCCGGCGTACACGGCCACCACGTAGTTGGCCGGGGCTTCCAGGCCGGGGAACCTGTAGTTGCCGTCGGCATCGGTGGTGACGGTGGCCAGCGCCTCGCCCTGCGGGAACTGCTCGGGGGTGAACAACCGCACCGTCACCGTGCGGTCGGCCGGGTCGAACCCGTTCACCGAACCGGTGAGGCTGGCCTGCTGGCCGAGTTGCAGTTCGATCGCGGCGACCGGCGTGCTGGCGGTGATGTTGACCAGCACGGTCACCGGCTCGGTACCGGTTCGGCTGGCGCTCAGCGTGTAGGCCCCTGGCCGCACGTTCGAGAACGCGAACCGGCCGACCGGGTCGTCGGCGCTGGGCATCGTGCGCGTCTGCGTGCCGTCGCTGAGGGTGACGGTGGCCTGGCCGAGTGGCGAGCCGTCGGGCCCGCGGACGATGCCGGTGACCGACGTGGCCTCGCGCGACAGGGCGACATCGACCCCGGTTTCGTTCTCGCGCCCGCTCGCCGGGTCGAGGTCGATCACGCGGACTTGGGGGATGGTGCCGGCCCCCGCGAACGTCAGCGTGTAGGTACCCGGGGCGTCGAGCCCGGTGATCGCGTACGAACCGGCCGAGCCACCCTGGCTCACCACACCGACCGTGCGGCTGATGTTGCCGCCGTTGACCGTGACCGTGAGACCGCGGGCGGGCTGGCCGTCGACGGTGACGCGCCCACGGATGGAACCGACCGCCGGCACCAGCCGGGCGTCGAACGCGCCGGCTTGCTGCTCGTTCGTGAGCGAGATGGTGCGCGACTCGGACGCGTAGCCGTCGCGGCTGACCACGACGGTGTATTGGCCGGGGGTGGCCAGGTTGCGCAGTGCGTAGGTGCCCACCTGGCCCTGCGTCAGCGACACGGTGGTGACCTCGAGCGACCCGTTGCTGGCCGTGATAGTGGCCCCGCCGAGCGCACCGAACGGCCCGCTGACCGAGCCCGAGATGATGCCCTGCCCGCTCGGCACGGCGACCTCGACATCGGGCGTGTTTTGGCCGGGTTCGAGCACGAAGTCGCGGACGACCGGCGGCGAGCCGGGCTTTTCGACGATCAGCTGGTAGTTGCCGGGCGACGGCACGTCGGGCAGCGTGAACGAGCCGTCGGGGGCTAGCACGGCCGTGGCCACCACTGCGCCCGCGCCGGCTTGACCGGGCACCACCAGGCTGACGGTGGTACCGGCCGGGTCGTCGACCGCGATCACGCCGGTTACATCGACCGGTGTGCCCACGATCGTGAGCGCGTCGAGCTCGGTGGGCTGGCCCAGCTCGACCACGACTGGCTCGGCGTCGCCCGGTGCCGACACGCCCCCGTTCCACGTGGAGTCGACACCGGCGCCGCTGAAGCGCACGAGGTACTCGCCGGCACCCAGGTTGGCGAACGTGAACGCCCCCTGGTCGTCGGTGGCGGCCGACCCCACCGGGTTCTCGATGTCGTCGGCGACGAACAGTTCGGCCTGCACGCCCGACATGCCCTGATTGGTGCTGGCCGACACGACCGAGCCGACGATGGTGCCGGGGTTGGTGGGCACCATCGCCCCACCGGCGGCGTCGCGTTCGAGCGCCGCGTCGATCACCGCGTCGGACACGCGGGCCTGCTCGACGACCTGGTTGAACGTGCGGCTGAGCACCGCCGCGAACACGGCCGCGGCGGTCAGCAGGCCGAGCAGCGAGATCAGCCAGCGCGAGATGCGTGGGCGTTGGAGGAACGTGCCGAGCGTCTCGACCCGTGATTCGGGGCCCCCCGCAACGAGCGCACCGGGCTGCTCGGTGATGACACCGAACGTCATCGTGCGTGCCCGCGGTTGGCCGAACCACGCCCGCCCGCCGCTGACGCTGACGTCGATCACCTGGTCGCGCCCGGGGGCGACCAGCACCGACGGTGGGTCGAACCGGAAGTGGGCCAGGGCCTCGGGGTCGACCGCGTAGCCGTCGACCTGTACCGCCGCGTTGCCGTCGTTCGACACGACCATGCCGAAGCGGGCACGGCGACCGGCGGTGACCATCACCGGGTCGAGCCGCACGCTGGTGCGGGTGCGCGGCTGCACGGCGAGCGCGACCTGGCTCAGCGAGAACGCCCCCGGGTCGTCGTCGGACGACACGTTGACCGCCAGCGTGCGCTGCGACGCCGGGTAGTCGTCGGGCAGACGCACCTGGATCTCGACCCGCTCGGTCTGCCCCGGGAACAGCGACAGCCGCGGTGGGGTGACGGTGACCCACTCGGGGTCCAGCCCGAACACCTGCACGCGGTAGGCGTCGATCACCGACGTGGTGTTCGTGATCGACACCGAGATCATCCCCGAGTCGCCGGGCACGACGTCGACGGTGTCGGGGAAGGCGACGGTACGCATCAGTTGCGGGCCCCCAACGACGCATCGACCACTGCTGCGTCGCCCTCGGCGACGTGGACCAACACCACCCGAGTGGTGTAGCCCTGACGGGCGAACGTCAGCGTGTACGAGCCGGCGGGAAGGTCGGCGAACGAGTACGACCCGGCCGGGTTGGTGGCGCTGGTGGTGACCTGCGAGCGGGTGCCGTCGGTGGCGGTGACGGTGACCTCGCCCAGCCCCGACCCGCCGCTGCGGACCGTGCCCGAGATGGTGGCCTGCACCGGCAGCATGTGGACCGGTCCGACGCCGACCAGACCGGCGGTGGTGAACGCTGCCGGGTACGTCTCGGTCTGGTAACCGGGGGCCGAGAACGTCACCGTGCACTCGCCGGGTACCGGCAGGCCGGTGACGGCGAAGCTGCCGGCCGCGCCGGCCGGGCCGTTGGTGGTGAGCGTGGCCCCGGCCCCGACGTACCCGTCGCACACCGCTTCGACGGTGACCCCGCCGAGCGGGTTGCCGGCCGCGTCGACGACCGAACCGCCGACGGTGCCGCTCCCGCCGACCAGCTGCGCCGAGGTGGACGCGGTGCCGCCCGCGCCGAGGTCGAGCGCGATCGTCTGGCTGCTGTAGCCGTCCTTCGTGAACGTCAGCACGTACGTGCCGGGGGTGGGCAGATCGACCAGGCGGAACGCTCCGACCGAGCCCGACGTGGGTGTGGTGGCCCGCACCTCGGTGTCGCCGGATCGGGCGACGACGGCCACGCCACCGAGCGGGGCACCCGAGCCGTCGACGACGGTGCCCCCGATCGTGCCTGCCGCCGCCGACAGCGTCACCGTGTTGAGCACCGCCGCCTGGCCGCCACCGACGGCCTGCTGGAAACTCTGCGTGGCGAAGCCGTCCCCGGTGACGGTGACCTGATAGGTGCCCGGCGTGGGCAAGCCGTCGAGGTTGATGGTGCCGTCGGTGGTGGTTTGCGTGAACACCTGCGGGGGCGCATCGCCGTCGGCCCCGCTGGTTTCGGTGATCAACGTGGCGGTGACGGTGAGCGGGGTGCCGGCCGAGCCGGGCGGCACAGCGATCGCCCCCGTGAGGCTGCCGCGGGCACCGTCGACCACGACGTCGAGCCCGGTCAGCGTCTTGGTGGGTTCGATGCGGATCACGTCGCCCGGGGCGGGGTCGGCCGTCACGGGTGCGTCGGGGTCGAGGTACCACGTCTCGGTGAACCCTTCGGCGCTGTAGCGCAAGCGGTATTGGCCGGGGATCAGGCTGGGCAGCGCGAACGTGCCGTCGTCGCCGGTGGCGGCCGAAGCCACCGCGACCTGCGTGCCGTCGGCCTTCACCCGCCACGCCTCGACGGTGATCCGGGCGACGCCCTGGCCGGTGGTGGCGGCGGTGACCGTGCCGCGGGCCTCGCCGGCGATCGCCGCGATCGGCACGTTGGCGGGGCCGGTGAACAGGTCGGTGCCGACCGCCTTGGTAGCCGGGTCGTCGCGGCGCAGCTCGGTGACCACCCACAGGAAGATCAGCGCCCACAGGGCCACGATCGCGGCCAGCGTCAAGACCGTGATGAGGCCCCGCGGAATGCGCGGCTTCTGATTGAACGTGGCGACCTTGTCGAGCGCGATGCCGTCCGGGGGTTCGCCCGAGCTGACACCCACATGGACCTGACGGGCCACCGGCTGGCCCAGCCACGGGCGCGGGCCGCGCATCGTGATCGGCAGCACCGCCTCGGCGCCGTGGCCGAGCACCACCCGCGCCGGCTCGGCCCGGCAGTCGACCACCCGGGTGGGTTCGAGCGCGGTGACCGACACCTCGGCGACGGCGTTGCCGGTGTTGCGGATGATCGCCTCGATCCGCCCCGACGAGCCACCGGTGACGATCGACGGGCGCAACTCGACGTCGAGCCCTTCCACCACGCCCACCGCCAGCCAGAAGTCGTGCACGCTGCCGCGGTCGGCGTCCAGCGTCGACACGACGCGCACCACCACCAGGTAGTCGCCGGCCGGGCAACTGCGCGGGATATCGAAGATGACCGTGAGCCGGTCGGTGGTCGACGGGAACAGGCTCACCAGCGGCCGTTCGAGGCGCACCCAGTCGGGGTTGATGCCGTCGACGATCGCCGTGACACCGTCGATCACGTCGCTGGTGTTGGTGATGTCGATCTCGACGCGCGTCTCGATGCCCGGAATGACCGCCACGTGCGTCTGGGAAATCGCGCTCTCGATCGCGGGCATCGCGCTATCCGAACCGGACGCCGCCGTGGGCGGGAACATGGCCGACCAGCGGCGGGTCGGTCTCGACGACGATCTCGTCGCCTTCGGATGCGCGCAGCAGGAACCGGCCCGCGGCGTTGACGTAGGTGGCGTCGGCGGGGGCCCGCGCCACCACACCCACCGCGGCCGGGTCGGTGACCTCGCCGGCGACGCGACGGCGGCGGTCGATCGGGCCACCGCCGATGCGCCCGACCGCGGTCTCGACGCCCTCCACGGGCGGCCCGGCGAGCTTGTCGGTGCCGATGTCGAACTCGGTGGCGAGCATCATGTTGATGCCCGGCTTGAGCTGGCCCTCGATCAGCTTCATCACGTCCATGTGGTCTTCGCCGGCGCGGGCGATGGTCAGCGACGGTGCCTCGAACTCGTCGTAGGCGGGCGGCAGGAACTCGCGCGGGATGCCGCCGTTCGCCAAGATCGCCCGCAGCAGACCGGCCAGGAGTGCCCGCTCGTCGCCCTGGTCGGACGTCCACGCGGTGACGACATAGCGCAGTTCCAGCACCGGTGCGGCCATCCGGTGCACCACGCCTTGGCTGGTCTCGACCAGCTTGTTGCCGCTGCGCGACCGCGTCGCCGAGCGGCGGATATCCCACAGGAACAGGTTCACGGTGGGCCGGCTGAGCTTTGCGGCCCAGTCGCGGTCGGGGGCCTCGAACGACAGGTCGATGTCGGTCGCGCTGAGCGGTACCGCAGCCCGGAAGAACGCTTCCAGACTCTCGTCGACCAGCTCCAACACGTCCGTTCCTCCCGCTGCCTCCGGACCGTCGAACGACGGCCCGGACGGCACCGCAACTATAGCTAAGGCAACCACTAGAGTTCCCGTCGAGTGGGCAAGTTCACACGGATCGTGACAGTTTCTGGAACCCTGGCGATCGGGGTACTGGCCGGGTGCTCCGGCGACGACGACACCGCCACCACCGAAGTACCCGTGCTCGACGCCGACGACTCGCTGGTCGGGGCGTGCCTGGCCTTCGCCCCCGACGTCGGGTCGGAGATCACGTCGTTCCCGCGGGTCGAGTGCGCCCAGCCGCACAGCCACGAGGTGTTCGCCGTGGTCGACAGCGCGTCGTCGAACTATCCCGGCTTCGAGGCCCTCGAAGCCGAGGCCCAGGTGGCGTGCCTGGCGGCGTTCGAGCCCTACGTCGGCGTGAACGCGTTCGACTCGACGTTGTTCTACGAGTGGATCGTGCCCACGCTCGACAGTTGGGACCGGGCCGACGACCGCCAGATCATCTGCGTCGCCGGCAGCCACGACGGCGCGCCCCTCGTGGCCTCGGTCGCCAACTCCAACCGCTGAGGCCGCCGGAACGCGGCCAAGGTGGTTGAGCCTGTCGAAACCACCGCTGAATCGGTCCAGGTCGGATGGGGTATCGCCCATCCCGGTCTCACCCATGGGGTAGAACAGGCCCGTTGTCGAGCCCCGTCGATCCCCCACAGAGTGAGGAGCGCGAGTGACCGATCTCGTGTCGTCCGTCTCGTCCGCCGCCGATGCCGTCACGGCGGAAGCGACCAGCGTCCCGCCTGACGGGTCGACTGGCGTAGCGCAGCGGGTCGTCGTCGACACGTCGGTGCTGATCGCCGACCCGCACTGCCTCGCCTCGTTCGGGGAAGTCGCCCTGGTCGTGCCGCTCACCGTGGTGGAAGAACTCGACAGCTTGAAGACCCGTCCCGACGACGTCGGCCGGGCCGCCCGCACCGCGCTGCGGGCGATCGAGGAACTGCGCCTCGCCAACGGCGGCAGCCTGGCCACGCCGGCGGCGATGCCCGGCGGCGGCACGCTCCAGATCGAGATCAACGGCATCCAGAAGCACCTGCTGATCGAACACGGGCTCGACCCGGCGGTGCCCGACAACCGGATCATCGGTGCGGCCCTCGGCCAGACCCAGTACGGGCCGACCCTCATGGTGTCGAACGACGCCGCTCTGCGCATCAAGGCCGCCCACATGGGTGTGTCAGCGGCCGAACATCAGCCCACCAAGCTGGTCCGCGCCGACCGGCCGGTGGGCTGGTCGGTGGTCGAGGCCCCGTACGGCGTGGTCGACTGCCTGTACGCCGCCGGGGCCGTCGACGCCGCGGCCGTGCCGGACGCGCCGGCGATGACCGAGAACGAGTTCGCCGTGCTGCGCTGCGGTTCGCAGTCGGCGTTGACTCGCCGCCGCGGCAGCGAGCTGGTGCTGCTGCCGCACGCGGTACCCGAGCCCTGGGGCCTCCGCCCGCGCAGCAAGGAGCAGCGGTTCGCGCTGGAACTGCTGCTCGACCCCGACATCTCGGTGGTCGCCCTCGACGGCCAGGCCGGCACCGGCAAGACCATCGTCGCCATCGCCGCCGCGCTCGAACAGGTCGTCGAGCAGCCGCGCTACGAGAAGGTCGCCGTGTACCGCCCGCTGGTACCGGTCGGCCGCGCCGACGTGGGGTTCCTGCCGGGCGGCCTGGAGGAGAAGCTCGACCCGTGGATGTCGGCGATCCACGACGCGATCGTGGCGCTCACCGACCGTGGCTCGTCGCACGACGCCCGCCAGCTGATCGACGAACTCACCGCCCGCGGCCAACTCTCGCTTGAGTCGGTGACGTTCCTGCGCGGCCGCTCACTGCAACGCCAGATCGTCGTCATCGACGAGGCGCAAAACCTCGAACCCACCACGCTGCGCACGATCCTCACCCGCATCGGCGACGGCACCAAGGTGATCTTCACCGGCGACACCAGCCAGATCGACGCCCCGTACCTCGGCGAATCGAACAACGCCCTGGCCGTGCTCACCAACGCGTTCGCCGACCAGCCCTGCTTCGGCCACGTCACCCTCACCAGCTGCGAACGCAGCGAAGTCGCCAGCCTCGCCGCCGAACTGCTCTGACTCCCCCGGTGGTTTCGACAGGCTCAACCACCTGGCCAGCCTGATCCCGGTGGTTGAGCCTGTCGAAACCACCCACCAGAGCCTGCGACACCCCCTCACTAGGGTGGTCGCCATGGAGGGGCGCTACGCGGTCGTCGACATCGAGACGTCGGGCCTCAAGCCGCATCGGCACCGCATCTTGCAGGTTGCTCTGGTCACCGTCGCCGACGGCAAGATCGTCGACGAGTGGGTGTCGTTGGTGCGCCTGCGCTGGTGGCAGCGCGTCGGGCCCCGGCGGGTACACGGCATCTCACGCTCGACGTTGCGCGGGGCCCCCGAGCTGGCCGACGTGCTGGCCGACTTCGCCCGGCGACTCGACGGTGCCACGTTCGTCGCCCACAACGTGAAGTTCGACTGGGCGTTCCTCGAACGCAGCGCCCGCCGGGCTCGCATCGCGCTCCCTGACGCACCCAAGGTCGACACGCTGTGGCTGTCGCGCCAGCTCGACCCCGACCGGCAGCTCTTCCACGGCCTGGCCGCGGTCGCCGAGCGCTACGGCATCACCAACGAGCGCCCCCACGACGCCCTCCACGACGCACGAACCACCGCCCAAATCCTCCCCCACCTCCTCGCCGCCACCAGCCCGCCAGGTGGTTGAGAGATCCGCTACTGGTAGCGGGCGAGGATTCTTCTGGCGGCGGTGGGGGCGGTGCCGGCGAAGTCGCCGGGGTCGAGCAGTTCGATGTCGGGGCCGGCGGTCACCAGTACACGGGCCAGCCAACGCTCGCTGGCGACCGGGAGGCGCGCCGTGACCCAGCCGTCGGTGTCGGGCGGTGACACCTCGTCGACGGGGAAGCGCTCGAACACCCACCGCGCCGCGGGCGCGACGCGCACGGTCACGCGCGGGGTGGAACCGTCGGCGAACCAGTGCCCGGGTGCGGCCAGTTCGCCGGTGACCGGCACCGTTTCACCGGTAGGCACCAACTCGCTGATCCGGTCGACACGGAACGTGCGCTGCTCGCCCGAGCGGTCGTCGGCGGCGATCACGTACCACGACCCGCGGTCGGTGAACACCTGGCGGGGCACGATCGTGCGTTCCGACACGGTGTCGCTCGACTCGCTCCAGTATTCGATCTGTACCCGCTCGCCGCGGGTCGCCGCGTCGACCAGCTGATCGGTGAACGTCGCCTTGGCAACCTCGACGCGGATGATGCCGGTGTCGTCCTCGCCGAGCGCGGCGGCAAGCTTGCGCAACCCGCGGCCGAGCGGGCCGTCGGGGTCGGAGCCGGGCAGTTCCATCGCCGTGCGGCCGGCCGCCAACAGCTCGAACGCCTCGACCGAGTTGAGCCGCAACGGACGCGTGAACAGGCGCGGCACACCGGCGTAGACGCGGCCCTCGTCGACGAACACGTCGATCATCTCGTCGACGAACGGCGGCAGCCCGCACATCGCCGCCAGTTCGAGGTCCTTCACCACCTCGCGTTCGGTCAGCGCGAACCGGGCGGCGACGTCGGCCACCGGTACCCCGTCGGTGGCGGCCGCAGCCTGTTCCATCAGCCACGGCAGCATCACCAACAGCCGGCCGAGCCGTTCCTCGGCACCGCGCGGGCCACGCCGGGCGGCGCTCACCGGGCACCCCCTGCCGCTCCGGCCACGCCGACGAGCCAGGCAACGATGTCGGCGCGCAGGTCGGCGGGTTCAAGCACCTCGGCGTGTTCCAGCAGGCCGAGTACCCAGGTGCGGAACGCGTCGGTGTTGACGTACGGCACCGACACCTCCACCGAGCCGTCGGGGTGACGGGCGAGCACCCGGTCGTCGCCGAGGTCGGCGACCACGGTCGCCGCCGGGCCGGCGTCGACGCGTACCCGGGCGGTGCGCACGGCCGCGTCGGGCTCGCCGCCGATCTGGAGCGGGTCGGCAAAGAGCACCTTGGCCGGGTCGAACCCGGCAGGCCGCTCGAACGTCGTGCCGTCGAGCACTGCGACGTCGCTCTCGCGCCGGTCGAGCCGGTAGGTGCGCTGCTCGCCGCGGGCGTGGTCGTACCCGATCAGGTACCACAGTCCGCTACGCAACAACAGGCCCCACGGGTCGACCGTGCGGTCGAGCCCGCGGTACCGGAACCGCACGGCGTGCCGGGCCGTCACCGCCTCGCGCACAATCGGGAGCGCCGGGTCGTCGGGCACCACGGCCGACACCGCGGCCGAGCCGCCGAGCAGCCCAGCGCCCACCTTCCACAGTGCGTCCTGGCCGGCCTGCGACCCGGGCCGGGTGGCCGCCAGCGCCACCTGGAGCGCCCGGGTCTCGTCGGGGTCGAGGTCGAGGTCGCGCAATTCGTAGCGGTCGCGGTCGATCCAGTAGCGCGTCGACCCGGCTTCGGGGCCACCGAGGATCTGCTCGGTCTCGATCGGCACACCGATGTCGCGCAGGGCAGCCTTGTCGCGTTCGAACGCGGCCCGCCGGTTCTGCTCGCCATCGGGGTACTGGCCTTCGAGCGAGCCGGCGATCTGCACCAGCGTCAGCGGTTCACGGGTCTCTTTGAGCAAGGCCAGCAAGTTCGTCAGCCGCTCCACCCGGTCCATACGCGCTCACAGTATCTGGGCGGCGACAGGTGGTCTCGATACACCCGGCAGAGCCGGGCACTCGACCACGGGGTGGGACGGCGACGCCGGGCACTCGACCACCGGGGTGGGACGGCGACGCCGGGCACTCGACCACCGGGGAGGGACGGCGACGCCGGGCACTCGTCCACCGGGGAGGGACAGCAGAGCCGGGCACTCGTCCGTCGAGTGGCTACTTGTATTGGTAGAAGCCGCGGCCGGTTTTGCGGCCGAGCAGGCCGGCGTCGACCATCCGGCTGAGCAACGGCGGGGCCGCGTAGAGCGGCTCTTTGAACTCTTGGTAGAGGCTCTCGGCGACGGCCAGGGTGGTGTCGAGGCCGATCAGGTCGGTGAGCCGCAGCGGGCCCATCGGGTGCGAGCAGCCCTCGACCATGCCGGTGTCGATGTCGTCGGCCGAGGCGAACCCCGACTCCATCATGCGGATCGCCGACAGCAGGTACGGGATCAGCAGGTAGTTGACCACGAACCCGGCGCGGTCCTGGCTGCGGATGACCCGCTTCGAGAGCTGGTGGGTGGCGAACGCGTTGGCTCGGTCGATCGTGGCCTCGCTGGTCATCAGGCTGGTGACCAACTCGACCAGGCGCAGCACCGGCACCGGATTGAAGAAGTGCACACCGATCACCTGCTCGGGCCGCTGGGTGACCGTGCCGAGCTTCATGATCGGGATCGAGCTCGTGTTGCTGGCGAGGATCGCGTCGGCGGCGGTGACGACCTTGTCGAGTTCCTGGAAGATCGCGACCTTCATCGCCTCGTCTTCCACCACCGCCTCGACCACCAGCTGGCGATCGGCGAGGTCGGCGAAGTCGGTGGTGAAGGCAAGGTTGGCGAAGGCCGCGTCGCGCTCGGCCTCGGTGAGCTTGCCGGCCGACACACCGCGGTCGAGCGACTTGACCAGCCGCGCTCGCCCGGCCTCGGCCGCCTCGGGGGTGACCTCACGAACGACCACGTCGAGCCCCGCCCGAGCGCACACCTCGGCGATGCCCGACCCCATCAACCCGCACCCCACCACACCAACCCGTTCGATCGTCATGTCGTGAGTCTGCCACCGGTGGTTTCGACAGGCTCAACCACCTGGTCCTCTCCGGTGTCAGGCGCGGTGCTCCCGGTACCAGGTGATGGCGGCGTTGGTGCTGCTGTCGTGCTGGTCGGGGGCGGGCGTGCCGGTGAGTTCGGGGGTGATCCGGTTGGCGAGTTCCTTGCCCAGCTCGACGCCCCACTGGTCGAAGCTGTTGATGCCCCACAGCGCGCCTTGGACGAACACGATGTGCTCGTACAGGGCGATCAGCTGGCCGAGCACCGACGGGGTGAGCCGGTTGGCGAGGATCAGCGTGCTCGGCCGGTCGCCGGGGAAGTTCCGGTACGGCTCGGCCGGGTTGGCGCGCCCGAACGCGAGCGCCTCGGCCTGGGCGAACAGGTTCGCCATCAGCAGGTCGTGTTGTTCGCGGTACGGGTGGTTCGGGGTGGCGAAGCCGATGAAGTCGGCGGGCACCACCCGCGTGCCCTGGTGCAGCAGTTGGTAGAACGCGTGCTGGCCGTTCGTGCCCGGCTCGCCCCACACGATGGGGCCGGTGTCGCCCGCCACCGGTTGGCCGTCGAGCATCACCTGCTTGCCGTTCGACTCCATGTCGAGCTGCTGGAGGTAGGCGGGGAAGCGGCCGAGCTCCTGCGAGTACGGCAGCACTGCCTTGGTGGCGCGCCCGTACGGGCCGGCGTGCAAGGCCCCGATCATGCCCAATAGGAACGGTGCGTTGGCCGCCGGTGGGGCGGTGCGGAAGTGCTCGTCGACGGTGTGGAAGCCGGCGAGGAATTCACCGAATGCGTCCGGCCCAACTTGGATCATCAGCGCCAGGCCGATTGCCGAATCCACCGAGTAGCGCCCACCCACCCAGTCCCAGAAGCCAAACATATTGGCGGTGTCGATGCCGAACGCGGCGACCTTGTCAGCGTTGGTGGAGACGGCGACGAAGTGGTCGGCCACGGCCTCCTCACCGAGCGCGTCGACCAGCCAAGCCCGGGCGGTGCGGGCGTTGGTGAGCGTCTCGATCGTGCCGAACGTCTTGCTGGCCACGATGACTAGCGTCGACTCCGCTTGCACCTGACGCAGCACGCCGTCGATGTCGGCCCCGTCGACGTTCGACACGAAGTGGAACCGCAGCCGCGGGTGGCCGAACGTGGCGAGTGCCCGAGACGCCATCGCCGGGCCCAGGTCGGACCCACCGATGCCGATGTTGACGACGTCGGTGTAGCGGGCGTCGCTGCGGATCCGCTCGGCGAAGGCCCCCATCGCCCGCAGCACCGCGTGCACGCCGGGCACCACGTCGACGCCGTCGACCACCAGCGACGCGCCCTCGGGCAGCCGCAGCGCGGTGTGCAGCACAGCGCGGTCCTCGGTGACGTTGATGCGCTCGCCGGCGAACATCGCGTCGCGCCGGGCGGCGACCCCAGCCGCCTCGGCCGCAGCCAGCAGGCCGGCGATGATGGCGTCGTCGACGGGCTGCTTCGAGTAGTCGATGCGCAGGTCGCCGGCCGTGACGACGTAGCGCTCGGCACGGCTCGGGTCGGCGGCGAACAGCTCGGCGAGGGTGGCGGTCAGCGGTACAGGGAGATCGACGACCATCGCGTCGACGCTACTTCAGGTGGTCTCGATACACCGGCGGGGCGGCTTCGCCGCGAGTGCGTCACTCGACCACCGGGGATGGCGGGGCGGCGTTGTGGTCGAGGAAGGCGGTGGTGTTCGTGCGGCGTACCGCGGTGACCGGCAGCGACCGGTCACCGAGCAGCCAGCGCTCGACCATCGGTCGCTTGTCGGCGCCGCCGGCGAGCACGAACCGCTCCCGGGCGCCGTTCACGACCCGGCCGGTCAGCGTCATCCGCGGGAAGCCGTTGAACTCGTCGACCAGCTCGACTGCCCGATCGGACGTGATCACGTCGGGCCGGCCGGGCGGCCACGAGGCGGTGTGGCCGTCGGCACCGAGGCCGAGGTGCACGACGTCGAACCGGTCGGGCAACCTGGCCGCGTACCGGCGCGCGGCGGCCCGCACGTCGACGGCGGTGACCGGCATCGGGTACACGCGGCAGGGCAGGCCAGCAAGCTGACCGGCGTTGCGGGCCGGGTCGCCGTCAGGCGCCACCCGTTCGTCCACCTGCCACACGCCGATCGCGTCCCAGGCGAGCGCACCCACGGCGGACGGGTCGAGCAGCGCCGCGATCAGCGAAGGTGCGGTCGAGCCGCCGCTCAGGGCAACCGTTGCCCGGCCGCGGTGGCGCACGGCGACGCGCAACCGACGGGCCAACCAGCGAGCCGCATCGGCGGCCGGGTCGGGGCTGACCGTGATCTGCACGCCGGCAGCTTCGCACGGTGGTTTCGACAGGCTCAACCACCTTGGTCACACCCGTAGGTTCGGCAGGGCAACCACCGGACTGCGTTCGCACGGTGGTTTCGACAGGCTCAACCACCTTGGGGGGAAACCGGCCGCACCGCCTGACGGGGGCGGCCGTAGCCTCGCCGGCGTGGAACGCGACCAGCGGCTGGGGCTACAGGCGGCGTTGCTGGCGTTCACGATGTGGGGGCTGCTCACGATCTACTGGAAGCAAATCGCCCACCTCGACGCGTTCGAGATGATCGGCTGGCGGGTCGTGTCGGCGGTCGTGCTGATGGTGGTGGTCACGGCTGCCCGCGGCCGGTTCGGCGCGATCCGCGAGGCGTTCCGCAACGCCGCCACCCGCAACCGGATCGTGCTCGCGGCCGTGTTGCTCACCGTCAACTGGACCACGTACGTGTGGGCGATCGGCGACGGCCGGGTGGTCGAGACCGCACTCGGCTACTTCCTGTCACCGCTGCTCACGATCGCGTTCGGGGCAGTCCTGTTCGGCGAAACGCTGGGGCGCCTGCAGTGGGCGTCGATCGTCGCCGCGCTGGTCGCTGTGGTGGTGTTGACCGTGTCGTACGGCGAGTTGCCGTGGGTGGCCGTACTGCTGGCCGTCTCGTGGTCGTGGTACGCGTTGATCAAGCGCGGTGTGCCGCTCGGCCCCACCGAAAGCCTCACCGGCGAGCTGTTGGTCGTGGGCGGGCCCGCCCTGGCGGTGGCCGTGTCGGGCTGGTTCGCCGGGGCGGGCGGTGTGCCGGCCGAGGCGAGCGCCGTCGACTGGGTGCTCGTCGCCGGCACCGGAGCGATCACGGCGGTGCCGCTCGTGATGTTCGCGTTCGCCGCGCCCCGGGTGCCGTTCACCCTGCTCGGCCCCTGCAACTACCTGGTGCCGGTCATCAACTTTGTGCTCGGCTGGCTGGTGTACGACGAAGCAATGCCACTCAGCCGGTTCGTCGGGTTCGGGTTCGTGTGGCTGGCGCTGGTGCTGATCACCGTTCACACGGTGCGCTCCGATCGGGCGACCCGCCGCGGGTCAGAGCCGGTCGCCGTCGTGGCGTAGCCGGCTCAGCGGGTAGATGGTCTCGATACACCGGCTGCGCCGGCACTCGACCACCGGGGCGATGCGCCTACCCACTGAGTCTGAATCCACCGATCGCCGCGGCCGCTCGACGGCGTCGCCCCAGCCCACGGCAGTTGCGTCCACGTTGGCTCTGGTGCACCGCCAGTGAAGGCCAGCCTGCGTGGCGCTTGAACGCAAAGCGTTGACGAGCCTGGATTCACCGTGATGACGGCGAGGAACGAGCCGCCAGATCGGTGGATCCAGGCTGAGCCCCTCAGCCGCTCGGGGGGTTGACGCTGGCATGATGGGCGGATGGGTGCCGAGAGTGAACTGTCGCTCGACCAGCTGATCGAACTCGAACGCCGGGCCGCCGAACGCGAGGCCGCCGAGGCCAACCGCGTGGACGGCGACGAGGGGGACGACGATGCGATCGTGTTGCCGTGGTGGCAGCGGCCGTTCAACATCGGGCTGTTGGTGGTCACCGCGGCCGTGCTGGCGGCGATGATCGGGTGGCTGGTGGGCGACAGCGGCGCCCAGCCCAGGCACAACGACGTCGACGTCGGGTTCCTCCAGGACATGCGCGAACACCACGAGCAGGGCGTGTTGATGAGCCTGATGTTCGCCGAGCTGGCCGACACCAGCCCCGACATCGAGGTGGTCGCCCGCACGATCTCGCGCGGCCAGAGCGTGGAGGTCGGGCGGATGATCCAACTGCTGCGCAGCTTCGGCGCCGACGAGGCACGGCCCGACGCGAGCGGCCTGATGGCGTGGATGGGCGACCACGCCGGTCACGGCACGGAGGCGCTCGACCCCGACGACTACGACGACGAGTTCTCGGCGATGCCCGGCATGGCCACCAGCGCTCAACTCGACGAACTCGAGGCGTCGAGCGGCGAGGCGGCCGACCGCCTGTTCGTCGAGTTGATGATCGCCCATCACGAAGCCGGCGTCGAGATGGCCGAGTACGCGTCCGAGCACGCCGCCAACAGCGAGGTGGTCGCGTTCGCCGACGGCATGATCCACGGCCAGCGGGGTGAGATCATCGAACTCCAAGGCTTGCTGGACTGACCGTGCGGCGGCTGGCGGCAGCGACGGGCGTGGGGGTGCTCCTGACAGCGTGCGCCCCCGCAGCCCCGCTGACCACACTCGACGCCAAGCCGATCGCGGCCCCCACCGCACCTCCCACCACCGCCGACCCCGCTGGCGACGACACGTCGGTCATCACCAGCCCCCCGGCGACGACACCAGTGCTGCCCACGCTGCCGGCCGACCCTCCCCCGGCGACGGTGTCGACCGAACCGCCCGGCCCGACGTTGCCACCGATCGCCGAGCCCGAGCTGTATACCGAAGTGGCGCTCGGCGACGTGGTCAACCTCGGCGACGGACGCCAGGCCCGCAGCTACGACGCGCTGCTCGCCGTCGCCCTGCGCGACATCGACGGTTGGCTGGCCGACCAGCTTCCCCAGGCGTTCGGTACCGAGTGGCGCCCGCTCGACGGTGGCATCTGGGCCGGCTACCCCGCACGCGGCGACGACGTGCCGGGGTGCGGCGAAGAAACCACCGACTACGAAGACCTGTCCCTCTATGCCGCGTTCTACTGCGAGTTCGGCGACTTCATGGCCTTCGACGACGGCGACGACGGCATCATCGTCGGCCTCGCCGACAACCTCGGCCCGGCGGTGCTCGGGGTGGTGCTGGCCCACGAATACGGCCACGCCGTGCAACAGCGAACCGGCGCTCTCAGCGACGGGTACCCCACCGTGCTCACCGAACAGCAGGCCGACTGCGTGTCGGGGGCCTGGGTAGGCCGTGCCTACCGGGGTGAATCGCCCAACCTGCGGCTCGGCGACCACGACCTGCGGGCCGGCCTGGTAGCGATGGTCGAGGTCCGCGACCCGGCCGGCGTCGACCAGTTCGACCTCGGCGGGCACGGCACCGCGTTCGACCGCGTCGGTGCGTTCCAGCTCGGCTTCACCGACGGCCTGGCACGCTGCGCCGGCCTGCTCGACGACCCGCTGCCGCTGATGCCGAACGTGTTCCAGAGCTGGACCGACCTCAATCGCGGTGGCAACGCCCCGTACGACTGCGACGAGGTGCCGCCGATCGAACGCGACGGCTGTGTCCCCGCCCCGCAGTTCCTCGCCGACGACCTCAACGACTACTGGGACGACCGCGACCCCGGGTTCCCGCCGCTCACGCCGCGGCCAGTCGCCAACTTCGGTTCGTTCAACTGCCCCGACGAGGTGGCGATCGAGGTGGCCGTGTCGTACTGCCCCGGTGACGACACGATCGTGTACGACGAGCCGTACGTGCTCGACCTGTACCGCGACTACGGCGACTTCACGCTCGGGTACTTCTACGGGGTGGCGTGGGCCGAGGTGGCTCAGATCCGCGAGGGCAGCACGCTGACCGGCGAGGCCCGGGCACTCCGCAGCGACTGCTGGACCGGGGCGTGGGTCCGCGACATCACGCCCGACGAGTTCGGCGCCACCCGCCGCAACAACGACCTCGACGGTGACGGCGAACCCGACTCGACGGTGGTGACGTCACCGGGCGACCTCGACGAAGCGGTGCGGATGGCGATCTTGCTGGGCGACCTGGGCACCCACGTGAACGTGGTGGGCAGCCCGTTCGAGAAGATCGCCAGCTTCCGCATCGGCGTGCTCGGCGGCATCGACGCCTGCGGCTGACCCGCCGTCGTCGTCTCGATACAACGGGGAGGCGGCTTCGCCGCGAGTGCGCCACTCGACGACCGGTGGCGGCTCTCCCCCTCCCGGTGGTCGAGTGCGAGCGTCAGCGAGCGTATCGAGACCACCCGCGGCTACGGGGCGGCGGTGTCCGGTGGTGCGGTGGGGGGCGGCGCCGCCGGGGCCTCGGTGGTAGTGGTCGTGGCGGGCGCCTCGGTGGTGGTCGTGGTGGGCGCGGCCGTGGTGGTCGGCGCCTGGGTGGTGGACGTCGGCTGGGCTGTCGTCGCCGTGGGCGCCTGGGTGGTGGTGGGCGCGACTGTGGTGGTCGAGGTCGTGGTGGCGGAGTGGTCGAGCTGGTCCCACAGCATCTGGCTTTCCTTCTTCGTGTAGTCCTCGGGTGCGCGCCCGTCGTGACCCCAGATCAGCACCTTGTCACCCTTTTCGATCACCCCCCACAGGTACTCGGAGATGTGCATCGGCACCCGGATGCAACCGTGCGAGGCCGGCTTCTTCGGCACCGTCCTGGCGCCGTGGATGGCGATGCCCTGGTTGATGTAGATCGGGTTCCACATCGAACCGAGCGGGCCCTCACGGGTGCCGTCGACGTACCGGAACGCGGTGAACACCCCGGGGGGCGTATACGAGTGCCCGATGATCGGCTCGACGCGCGGCGGGTCGATCGGGTTGCCGTTGTTGTCGGTGTCGATGCGGCGCGTTTCGCGGTACTCGGCGGCGTTGCCGTTGGCGTCAAGCTCGCCCGACGAGATGTGCGTCACCAGCGCCGGCACGTCGCCGTGGAACACCACCATCACCTGCTCGATCAGGTAGATCTCGGTGTGGTCGCCCAGCCCGCCGGTGGCGCGCCGCGGCTTGATCTGGATCGGGTCCTGCATCCGGCTCCACACGTCGGCCGTGACGTCGCCGCTGACGTCGGTGCGGGGGACTTCCATCACCAGCTTCTTGAACGCCCACACGGCCTGTTGGCTCTGGAGCCCGTACGCCCCGTCGACGGGGCCCGGGTCGAAGCCGAGGTCGATCAGCCGTTGCTGCACCAACCTCACGTCGGGGCCGGTCATGCCCGGTTGGATCGTGCCGTTCGTCAGGGCGACCTTGTCGACCGGCTCGCTGGTGGGCACGGTGACCACCGCGTCGTAGTGGACGGTGGTGGGTGGCACGGTGGAGCCGGTCGACACGGGCACGACCGGCACGGCGGGCAGGCTGCCATCGGCCAGCACGTCGTTGCCGTCGTCGGACCCGCCCGACATTCCGACCGCGACCACCACGGCGAGCAGCCCCGCGGCGGCGCCCACCGGCAGCCAGCGGGTGATCGGGTTCCCCCCGGTGCTCCGTGTGGCCGTGGTGTGGGCGGGCGGGCGGCGGCGTCGGGCGGCAGCCGCGTTGGGGCGTGGGCGCCCGTTCGGCGGGGTGCGGCGGCCGGCACCGGAACGTTTGGGCGGCTGCACCGAGGGCCGCCGGGCCGACGTCGCCCGCGCCGAACGTGACGGAGCCGACCGTGATGGCGTTGCCCGCCCGCCCGTCGCGCGACCACCGCTGGCGGTGGTGCGGGGAGTGGTTCGGTTGCGGGGAGGGCGGGGGGAATCGTTCACGGGCGTCGACTTCGTGAGCGGTGAAGCCGACGCATCCCGTGCTGCCGCCGACCCACCAGTCGACAGCGAGTGTAACGCGCGCCTATGGCTCGGTGACGGGAGGAACCGTCTCGACCGGCGCAGTCGTGGTCGCCACCACCGGAGGCTCGTCACCCGGCACCGTCGACGCGCTCGTGACCGTCGTGGTGGTCGCCGGGTCGTCGGGAACGAGCGTCGTCGAGGTGGTCGTCGTGGTCGTCGTCGACGTGGTCGTGGTGGTGGTCGTGGTGGTCACGTCGCGGTCCCAGCGCATCTTGCGCGCCTCGGCCGGCTGCTCGTGCGGCTCGAGCACCCCGTCCCAGATCAGCACCTTGTCGCCGATCTCGATCAGCGCATCGGCCTGAAGTCGTTCGCCGAGATACCGCGAGACACGGATGCAGCCGTGCGAGGCCGGATGCAACGGAATGTTCTCGGCCCCGTGGATGGCGATGCCCTGGTTGATGTAGATCGGGTCGTACATGCCGCCGAGCGCGCTCTGCCGGCGGCCCTCGATCATGCGGTAGGCCTCGAAGACCCCGGGCGGCGTATAGGAATGGCCCTCGACCTCGCGGACGATCGGCTCGTCGAGGATAGTGCCGTTCTCGTCGGTGTCGATCGTGACGGTCTCGCGGTAGGTCGCCGCCATCTCGTACCACGGAGTGAAGCCGGTCGCCCCGGGCACCAGCTCGCCGGTCGACACGTGGGCGATCAGGGCGGGCTGGTCCTGGTGGAAGACCGCCATCACCTGCTCGGGCAGGTAGATCTCGACATGGTCGCCGAGGCCACCGGTAGGAGTGCGCGGCTTGACCGCGATCGGATCCTGCATGCGGTCCCACATCTCGGGGGTGACCCGCCCGGTGGCCTCGCTGCGCGGCGTTCCCAACACGAGCTTCTCGAACGCCCACACGGCCTGCTTGCTGAGGGTACCGAAGCGCGCGTCGGCCGGACCTGGGTCGAACCCCAGCTCGGCCAGGCGCTCTTGCACCATCTTCACCTCGGGGCCGGTCATCCCGTCGCCGAGGGTCTTCGACAAGGCGACCTTCTGGACCGGCTCCGACGTGACGACGGTGTCGACCGCGTCGTACGTGGGGGGCGTGGTGGTCGCCGGTGAGGTGAAGGACACGACCGGCACGCTGGTGCCGGTCGGGCCGCTGTCGCCGTCGTCGGACCCTCCGCTGGCGACGCCGACCCCGACCACCACGGCCAGCAGGCCGGCCGCGGCGGCGACCGGCAACCAGCGCGCAAGGTCGCTCGGGGAAGTCTGCGCCATCGGCCTAGTGGACCTTTTCGATCTGTTCCAGGTCGCCCCGCAGCGACCACATCTCGCGCACGATCTTGACGATCACGCCCGGCGAGCTGAGCGTCGACTCGCCGCGCGTGCGCGGGAAGTAGTCGACCCCCATCTGCATGATCTGGTATCCCATCCGAGTCGCCCGGATGACCAACTCGGCGTCGATGAACGAGCCCTCGCTCTTGAGCTCGATGTCGTCGAAGATCTTCGTGCGGCAGAGCTTGAAGGCGAAGTTGATGTCACGCACCTTCACCCCGAACAGGGCCTTGATGAGGCCGTTGTAGACCCACGTGTAGAGCGACCGCAGCGAGCCCTCGCCGGTGCGGTCGAACCGGTAGGCCGACACGATGTCGGCCTCGTACTCGTGGAGCAGGCGCACCGCCCGCGGCAGTTCGTTCATGTCGAACGGCAGGTCGGCGTCGGTGTACAGCACGAGGTCGCCGGTGGCGGCGGCGAAGCCGGTCTTCATCGCCCCGCCGAGCTTGCGGTTCTTCGGGTGATGAATGACTCGGATGCGGGGGTCGTCGGCCGCCAGCTTGTCGGCGATCTCGGCGGTGCGGTCGGTGGACGCGTCGTCGACGACGATCAGCTCGTAGTCGCCGATGTCGCCCGACTCGATCAGCCCCCGGCAGGCCCGCCCACCGAACTCGAGCGCACGCTCGATGTAGGCCTCTTCGTTCCACATCGGGTAGAAGACCGACAGCTTGGCGAACGGTGCGGCGCCCATCGTTTCAGGCTAACGGTGCCCCGGCGGGAACGCCGGGCGGGTGCGTAGGCTGGTGCGTCGTGGCCGTCACCGACCCGCCTACCCCGCAGTTCAGCGGACCACCCCAGGCCACCGCCGACGTCACGGTCCACATCGCTGATGCCGTCGACAGCCCCCGCGTCGGCGAGTTGACCAGCGGCTGGCGGGTCGTCGTGGTGCTCACCTGGGTGGCCGTGGTGCTCGCCTGGTCGGCCGTGTGGAGCGTGTCGGTACAGCTCGGTCACCCCACCTGGTGGCTCGGCACCCGGGCCACGCCGACGTCGCCGCTGATTCGCCTGGCCCCGTTCGTCGGGCCGGTGGCGATCATCATCGGCGCGATCGTCAACCTCCGCCGGCTGGCGTGGCTGGGGGTTGCCGCGGCGCTCGTGTTCGGTGCCTACGGCATCGGCGACCTCGGTGGCCGGGCGCGCCTCGGGCTGGTCGAGGTGGCGATCGCCGCGGCCGCGCTGGTCGTCTCGCTGGCCGCCCTCACCGGCACCTACCGCGCCGCCCGCCCGGTGGCCGAGCCCGTCGTTACCACCCGCCGGTAGCGTCGCAGCCATGTCGAAGGTGTTGATGTCCCTGCCTGTCGGTGAGCGGGTCGGGATTGCGTTCTCGGGTGGTCTCGACACGTCGGCCGCGGTGGCGTGGATGCGCGAGCGCGGGGCGGTCCCGTATACGTACACCGCCGACCTCGGCCAGTACGACGAAGACGACCTCGACGGCGTGGCCGAGCGGGCCAAGGTCTACGGGGCCGAGCAGGCGCGCCTGGTCGACTGCCGAGCCGAACTGGTGCGCGAGGGGTTGATGGCGCTGCAGTGCGGGGCGTTCCACATCCGCACCGCCGGGCGCACGTACTTCAACACCACCCCCCTGGGGCGGGCGGTCACCGGCACGCTCTTGGTGCGGGCGATGAAGGAAGACGGCGTCGACGTGTGGGGCGACGGCTCCACGTACAAGGGCAACGACATCGAGCGGTTCTACCGCTACGGCCTGATGGTCAACCCGAACCTGCGGATCTACAAGCCGTGGCTCGACCCGGCGTTCGTCGACGAGCTCGGCGGCCGGGTGGGCATGAGCGAGTTCCTGCTCGCCCGCGACCTGCCGTACCGGGCGTCGAAGGAAAAGGCCTACTCCACCGACGCCAACATCTGGGGCGCCACCCACGAGGCCAAGTCGCTCGAAGAGCTCTCGACGTCGATCGAAATCGTCTCCCCGATCATGGGCGTCGCTGCGTGGGACCCGGCTGTCGAGATCGCCACCGAGGATGTCACGGTGCGCTTCGAAGAGGGCTGGCCGGTGGCCATCAATGGCGAGACGTTCGCCGACCACGTCGAACTGGTGCTCGCGGCGAACTCGATCGGCGGCCGCCACGGGCTGGGGATGAGCGACCAGATCGAAAACCGGATCATCGAGGCCAAGTCGCGTGGCATCTACGAGGGGCCGGCGCTGGCGCTGCTGCAAATCGCCTACGAGCGGCTGGTCACGGCGATCCACAACGAGAACACCATCGAGAACTACACCACGATGGGCCGCCGCCTGGGCCGCCTGCTGTACGAGGGTCGCTGGTTCGACCCGCAGGCGCTGATGCTGCGCGAGCCGCTGCTGCGGTGGGTCGGCGCGGCGGTCACCGGCGAGGTCACGGTGCGGCTGCGCCGCGGCGACGACTACTCGATCGTGAACACGGTCGACACCGGCGGCCAGTTCACCTACGAGCCCGAGCGCCTGTCGATGGAGCGCGTCGAGGACCAGGCGTTCGGCCCGCTCGACCGGATCGGTCAGCTCACGATGCGCAACCTCGACATCACCGACAGCCGCAACAAGCTCGACGTCTACCGCAAGGTCGGCACCCTCACCAAGGGCGACAACCTCCTCGAACTCGACTGACCCCTCAGTTCGGGCGAGGGCCTCGCGGGTGACCCGTACCACCGCGGCGGGGGTGCCGACCACCTGGTCGTAGGTGAACTGGTACGGCTGCAACCCGCGGGCGAGCAGGGCGTTGTAGCGCTCGGCATCGGTGTTCATCTGCGCGACCGTGCGATGCCAGGCGTAGCCGAGCTACTCGACCACCCGGTCGCGCACGCTGCTGTCGAGTGCCGCCAACAGGCGACACGGCGTGCTGGTACGAGCTAAGGGGCTCGGCGAGTAGGCGGCTCGCCCCGGTGGTCGAGTGCCGGCGCAGCCGGTGTATCGAGACCATTGGCGCGCGCACCAGTCGTCGAGTACGCCGGCGAGCGCGACCACATGGCCAAGTGGTGCGAACGCAAGTCCGAGGCCGACCTCGCCGAGTACCGGACAGCCAAGAGCGCAGTGAGCATCGACGGACTGCCCGCCTGGCCCGGCTGAACGTCAAGGTGGTTGAGCTTTGTCGAAACCACCGGTCCTGCGAACGACGGTGGTTTCGACAGGCTCAACCACCTTGGTAGCTCGAGTGGCTGGCGAGGGTGTCGGCGGCGATGAACAAGGCCCCGGCGCCGAGCACGACCAGGGCGATCGCTTGGCCGACCGAGAGGGAACTGGCGGCGAGCGCGCCGGTGACGACCGGCAGGGTCAAGAACCCGACGCGCAGCCCGGCGGTGAGCGCCCCCAGCCCCGACCCGGCCCGACCGGGGCGCCGGGCGGCGCGGTCGTACAACGTCGGTAGCAGCGTCGACGCGCCGAGCCCCGACACGAAGAAGCCGGCGAGCGCGACGTACTGGTTCGGCCCCAGCGTGGCGATCGCCACACCAGCCATCACCGTCACCATCGCCAGCCGCGACAGACGCCTGGGTGGTACCCGGTGGGCCACCCAGTCGCCGGCGAAGCGTCCGATCGTCATTCCGGCAGCGACGGCCACGAACCCGAGCGCGGCAAATCCTTCGGAGGTGCCGAGGTCGTCGGTGAAACGGAACGCGGCCCAGTCGCCGGGCGTGACCTCCATCGCCACACCGCCCATTCCGAGCGCGGCGAGCGCGACCAGGCCGAGCAAGCCGGCGCGTCGGCTTCGGCGACCTGGCTCGGTTCCCGGCTCGGCGGCCGCTGAGTGGTGATAGGCAGCGTCGTCGCGGAGCATGAAGTGGGCACCCACGTGTTGGGCCACCAGCAGCACGCACCCAGCGACCGCGAGGTGCACGTCGAGGCCCACGCCGGCGCTGGTCAGGCCGACGCCCACCGCCGCGCCGGTGAGCGACCCGAGGCTCCACAAGCCGTGCAGGCGGTTCATCACCGGCGCATGGCGGCGGGCGCTGAGCCACGACGCCTGGAGGTTCATCGCCACGTCGACCATCACGTCGACCGACATCATCACCACCAGACCGGCCAGCAGCAGCCAGGGAGTGTCGGCGAACCCGATCAGCGGCAGCGCCGCGCACAGCAACGTGCCGCACACCACGATCGTGCGCCGGCTGCCGAGCCGCTCGATCACCGTACTGACCGAGGCGTTGCCCAGGAAGCCGGCGACCGCGGCAATCGAGCTGAGCAGGCCGAGCCGGTCGAGCGTGATCCCGGTGGCGTCGCGCACCTCGGGAAGCCGGGGGATGAACGACGCGAACGTCGACCCGTTGACGAAGAACTGCACAGCCACCGCCACGAGCGCGGCGCGCTCGCGCGCCGTCAGGCCCGATGGTGGGGCCGCGGCCGCGGCACCGGTCACGTGAGGAGTCCGCGGAGAATGCCCGCGAGCAGGCCGACCCTCGCGGGCATCGTGTCGACGTCGACCCATTCGTGGTCGGCGTGCGCGCCGCCACCGACCGCGCCGAGCCCGTCGAGCGTGGGCACGCCGAGCGCGGCAGTGAAGTTGCCGTCGCTCATCCCGCCGACGGCGACCCCGCCGATGCCAGGCTGGGCGGCCTCGGCGAGCGGGAACAGTGGCGCCGACGCGGCCGGTGGCATCGCCGGGCGCCCCACGCGGCCGAGTACCTCGATCGTGACGTCGGGGGTGACCGGTGCGAGCCGGCTCATCGCCTGCTCGACGCGGTGCCCTTCGGCGAGTTCGGCGACGCGGACGTCGACGCGCACTCGCGCCTCGGCCGGTACCACGTTCTCGGCCGTGCCCGCGTGGGCGAGCGTCGGTGTGACGGTGGTGCCCAGTTCGGGTGCGCCGAGGCGGTTGATGGCGAGCACCTGGTGGGCAGCCTCGACCAGCGCGTTGCGGCCGTTCTCGGGCTCGAGCCCGGCGTGCGCGGCGCGGCCGCGGACGACGACCTCGAACGTGCCGCCGCCCTTGCGGGCGGTTTTCAGCGCACCGCCGTCGGCCGACGGCTCGAGCACAAGCACGTTGCCGCACGCCAGGGCGCGTGCTTCCAGGAGTTCGCGCGACGTGGTCGCGCCGACTTCCTCGTCGGCGGTGAACAACATCTCGACCTGGGCGGCCAGCTCGGCGGGCAGGCCGGCGACCGCGTGAATGGCCTGGACGATGCCGGCCTTCATGTCGAACACACCAGGGCCTATCGCCCGACGAGCCTCGTTCTCAGCGGTGACAGCGAACGGCCGAGCGGCCAGCGTGCCGAGCGGGAACACGGTGTCGTGGTGTCCGAGCAGCAACACCCCGGGCGCGCCACCGCCCGACCAGTGCACGTGGGGCCCGTCGGGGCCGTCCACGAGCACGGCCGGGCGGCCGGTGCGTTCCAGGATCAGTGCTGCCAGCGCCTCCGCCGAAGCCGTGAGCGCAGCAACGTCATGCGAGGGTGACTCGACCTCGACCAACCGACGAAGATCATCGATTAACAGGTCGAGCCCAGGCATGCGGCGAGGCTACCTACCGGGGTGGTCTCGATACGCTCGCTGACGCTCGCACTCGACCACCGGGGACTACTCGGTGGTCGAGTGCCGCCGCCAGGCGGTGTATCGAGACCACTCAGCTTTGCTGGATCTTGATTTCGATGTCTACGCCTGCGGGGAGCTCGATGCGCTGGAGCGAATCGATCGTCTTGGCGTTGGGGTTGACGATGTCGATCAGCCGCTTGTGGACGCGCATCTCGAAGTGCTCGCGGGAGTCCTTGTCGATGTGCGGGCCGCGGATCACCGTGTAGCGGTGCTTGTCGGTGGGCAGCGGGATCGGGCCACGGACGGTGGCGTCGGTGCGGTTGACCGTCTCGACGATCTTGCGTGTCGATTGGTCGATGATCTCGTGGTCGAATGCCTTCAACCGGATGCGAATGCTCTGTGCCATGTGCGCCGTTCCTTACTTGAGGATCTTGGTGACGCGGCCAGCACCCACGGTACGACCACCCTCACGGATCGCGAACCGCAACCCCTCATCCATCGCGATCGGCTTACCCAACTCGACCGTCATCTCCACATTGTCACCCGGCATCACCATCTCCGTCCCACTGGGGAGCTCGATCGTGCCCGTCACATCCGTCGTCCGGAAGAAGAACTGCGGCCGGTAGTTGTTGAAGAACGGCTTATGACGCCCACCCTCCTCCTTGGTGAGGACATACACGTTGCCCGTGAAATTCGTGTGCGGCGTAATGCTCCCCGGCTTGCACAACACCTGCCCACGCTCCACATCATCCTTACCCGTACCCCGCAACAAAGCACCGATGTTGTCACCCGCCTGACCCTCATCGAGCAACTTACGGAACATCTCCACACCCGTACACGTCGTCTTCTGCGTATCACGCAACCCAACGATCTCGATCTCGTCACCCGTATGGATGATCCCCTGCTCCACCTTGCCCGTCACCACCGTGCCACGACCCGTGATCGTGAACACATCCTCGATCGGCATCAAGAACGGCTTATCCAACTCGCGCACCGGCTCCGGAATGAAACTGTCAGCCGAAGCCATCAACTCCATCACCTTGTCCTGCCACTCCGCATCCCCCTCCAACGCCTTCAGAGCACTCACCCGCACCACCGGCGCGTCATCACCCGGGAACTCGTACTCGTTC
>DATMEY010000003.1:0-130470 GCA_035556435.1 Ilumatobacter sp.
ACTACTGGCGAGCCGATCCCACCCGCTTCGGACCCACCGGCAAAGCCATCGCCACCCTCGCCTCAATCACCTAACACGCCCACAGCAAGCCCCCAACCAGGAGAAACCCGGCCAGCCACTATCAAACCGCGCCTCTTCAGCCTTCCGCCAGTGCCTTGAGCAGATTCGTGGGGGTGTCCTTGGGGCTGATCTTGGGCCAGGCCTTGGCGACCTTGCCGGCCTCGTCGATCAGGAACGCCGCGCGCTGGACACCCATGTACGTCTTGCCATAGTTCTTCTTCTCGACCCACAAGCCGTACTTCTCGGCGATCGCATGATCCTCGTCGCTCAGCAGCGTGAACCCGAGGCCGTACTTGTCGTCGAACTTCTTGAGGGCACTCGGCTTGTCCGGGCTGATGCCCACAATCACGGTGTCGCCAACATCACCCGCGATGTCGCGCAGGCCGCAGGCTTGGGTCGTGCACCCAGGCGTGCTCGCCCGAGGGTAGAAGTACACGAGGACCTTCCGACCGGCGAGCTTGGAGAGCTGCACCTTCTCCTCGTTCTGGTCGAGCAGGGTGAACGCGGGGGCCTTCTTGCCTTCGGCGGGAGTCGTCATAGAGGCGACTCTAGGCGGGACAAGGGAGGCGCATCACGAGGCAGCTGGTGTCGTCACCAGCCGGTAGCCGCGGGAGGGGACATGCTCGATCGACGGCAACCCCGGGTCGTGGGTAAGGTAGCGACGCAGGCGGCTCACCGCGCTGGTGACCGTTCGTTGAGTGGGCACCACGACGCGTGCCGCGGCCTGGCGCAGCTCGGTGGTGGGGACGATGCGACCGGCCCGGCGGACCAACTCGGCGAGGATCACGAGCTGAAGGCGTGACAACTCGACCGGCTCACCGGCAACGAGCACCTGGTGCGCTCCGACGTCGAGCACCAACGGCCCGCACGTCAGCACCTCGTCGTGCGTCACGCGCTGACGGCGTCGCGCTATCCGCGTGCGCCCGCGCGCCCGGCGGCGGCCGGGCGGCTTGAGCCGGGTCACGGGCTGGGCGGGCTGCATCTTGCCGGAGCAACCTAACGACGCAAGATGATCGGACGGTCGCCGGTCCGTTTCGGCCGGATTTCAGGATCGAGCGATCGGCCCGGCGCACGTACCTCCCCGGTACCATCGCCGACCGGGTCCCTCGCTGTGATCGCCGTCCTCGTCCTTCTCCACCTCCTGTGCGGTCTCGCAGTACTGGTAGGCGGTCGTCGAGCCGGAACGTGGATCTTCGCCGTCGCCGGCCTGCCGATGCTCGCCACCGCGCTGGCAGTCGCATCGCAGGTTCCCAGGGTGCTCGACGGGGAGGTGCCGTCGAGCGGATGGACGTGGGTCGGTTCGCTCGGGATCGACATGACGTTCCGGCTCGACGGGTTCGCGGCCCTGATGGCGCTGGCGGTGAGCACAGTCGGCGTAGTCGTGATCGCCTACGCCGCCGCCTACTTCCGCGGCCATCCCGACTCGGCCCGCACCTGCCGGTTCGCCGCGTTCCTGTGCTGGTTCGCCGGGGCGATGCTCGGGCTCGTCGCCGCCGACGGTGTGTGGACGCTGTTCGCGTTCTGGGAGCTGACGTCGGTGCTGTCGTTCCTGCTGATCGGGCTCGACGACACCGACTCGGCCAACCGGTTCGCCGCCCTGCGAGCGCTGCTGGTCACCGGAGCCGGCGGGTTGGCGCTGCTGGGCGGGCTGGTGTGCCTGGAGCAGAGCGGTGCCGACGACAGCACGCTGGCGCAAGTGGGGCTGGGGCTCGTGCTGGTCGGGGCGTTCACCAAGTCGGCCCAGGTGCCGTTCCACTTCTGGCTGCCGGGAGCGATGGCCGCGCCCACCCCGGTCAGCGCGTATCTCCACTCGGCCACGATGGTGAAGGCCGGCGTGATCCTGATCGCCCGGCTGGCGCCCGAGTTCGCCCACCTCGGCTGGTGGCGCCCGGTGCTCGTCGCAGTCGGCGGTATGACGATGCTGCTCGGCGGCGTGGCCGCTCTACGCCGCGACGACGCCAAGCAGTCGCTCGCGTTCGGCACGGTGTCGCAACTCGGCCTGCTCGTGCTGCTGCTCGGCTTCGGCGACCCCGCGGTGACCGCGGCAGGCGTCGCCATGTTGGCCGCCCATGTGGTATTCAAGTGCGGCCTGTTCCTCGCCGTCGGCGCGGTCGACCACGCCACCGGCACGCGCAGCCTGACCGGCAACTCGGGCGTCGGGCGGCGCCTGCCGGGCCTCGCCGCGGCAGCCGGGCTGTGCACGCTCTCGATGATCGGGTTCCCGCTCACGTTCGGGTTCGCGGCCAAGGAGTCGGCGCTGGCCGCGCTCGACTCGGCCCCGGGCGGATGGGCCACGATCGCGCTGGTCGTCGTGGTCGTCGGGTCGGTGCTGACCGCCGCCTATTCCGTCCGCCTGTGGTGGGGCCTGTTCGGCGACAAGCCTCACCCGCCCGGCGCACCCGCCGCGCACGGCGGCGTCCACCACGTTCCGGGCCTGCTGCTGACCGGGCCGGTCGGCCTGTTCGCGCTCGTGTCACTGGCCGCCGGACTGCTGGCCGGGCCTCTGGCGGGGCGTTTGACGGTCGCCTCGGAGGCGCTCGACCGTGCCGCCCACGCGCACCTCGCGGTGTGGCCCGGCTGGCAGCTCCCGCTACTGCTGTCCGCCGCTGCGCTCACCGGCGGCACGGCCATCGGGGTGCTCGTCGTGCGCTACCCGCTCTCCGCGCCGGCCCGCACGCTCGGCGAGTCGGTGTTCGCCCGGCTGTACTCGGGCCTGCTCGACGGCGCCCGCAACCTCACGCTGGTGACCCAGAGCGGGTCGCTGCCGGTGTACGTGGCGGTCGTGTTCGCGGTCGTCGTCGGCGTGATCACGGCGGGGCTCGCGTTGGGCACCGGCACCGCGTGGGGGGACACGGTGCTCGCCGACTCGGCACTCCAGGCCGTGGTCGCCGTACTCGGGGTGGCGATGGCGGTCGCCACCGTCGCCGCCCGCCGGCGCTTCGTGTCGGTGCTGCTGCTGGGCGGCACGGGCCAGGCACTCACCGTCGTCTTCCTGCTGTACGGAGCACCCGACCTGGCGCTCACCCAGTTCATGGTCGAGTCGCTGTCGATCGTGGCGTTCCTGCTCGTGCTCCGCCGCCTACCGCGCCAGTATCGGCCCGCCCCGAGTTGGGCACCGGCCGCGCTGCGGGGCGCCCTGTCGGTCGCGGTCGGGGTGGTCGTCGCCTGGTTCCTGATCTCGGCAGGCTCGGTCGACCGCCCGACCGACGTCACCGAGGCGGTCAACGCACTGGCGCTCGACGAGGCCGGCGGCAGGAACGTCGTCAACGTCACGCTCGTCGACTTCCGCGGCGTCGACACGTTGTTCGAGATCACCGTGCTCGGTACCGCCGCGCTCGGGGTCGCCAACCTCGTGGCCGGATCGCGCGGCGTGGCCCGCCCCGACCCGCGGCGGATGGCGCGGGTGGGCGCGCGGTCGATGATCTTCGACCAAACGACCAGGATGGTGTTCCACCTCACGCTGCTGCTGTCGCTGTACGTCACCCTGCGCGGCCACAACGCGCCCGGTGGCGGGTTCGCCGGAGGCCTGATCGCCGGCTCGGCGTTCGTGTTCCGGGTGCTGGCCGGCGGGCCCGAGGGAGCACACCGGGCCAGGTACCGCATGCCGCCGATCGCGCTGATCGCGACCGGCATCTTGCTGGCCGCCGGATCGGGTGTCGTGGCGCTGGCCGCCGGCGACGAGTTCCTCGAGACGGCGATCTGGGACCTCCACCTGCCGGTGCTCGGTGACGTCCACTTCCCCACCGCGAGCGTCTTCGACATCGGTGTGTACGCGCTCGTGATCGGCGTAGTGATTCTCGTGCTCGGCAACCTCGCCGCGCGCGGCGACGCCACCGCCCGGGTGCCCGCTGGAGATGGCGCGTGAGCCTCGCGCTGGTGCTGCTGGTCGCGGCGCTGTTCGCCTGTGGCGTCTACTCGATGCTGCACCGCAGCCTGACCCGGATCATCGTCGGTGTCGTGCTGATCGGCAACGGCGTCAACCTCCTCATTGTCGTCGCCGGCAGCCGCCCCGGCCGCCCGCCGATCGTCGGCGCGCTCGACGGCGCAACCGACGCGATCCCCCAAGCGCTCGTCCTCACCGCGATCGTGATCGGGTTCGCCGTGCAGGCGTTCCTGCTCGCGCTGGCCTGGCGGAGCTGGGCGTTGGACGGCGACGACGAGGTGGAGGACGACCTCGAGGACCGCCGCCTGGCCATGGATCGCCGCCGCCAGATCCGCATCGCCGAAGCCCAGGCCCGCGAGGACCACGCCCGCTGGCTGGTCCGTGATGCGTCGCGCCCGAGCACCCATGAACTCGACGGGCGCGACGAGATCGAACGCGGGGACCTGTGATGGACCGCCTCGCTCCGCTGCCCACCGTGATCCCGCTGGTGGCTGCCGCGCTGGCGATGCTGGCCCACCGCAGCCGATGGCTCCAGCGCACGATCGCGCACCTCGCGCTGACGGCCGCGCTGTCGTTCGCCGTGGCGTTACTGGTGCACGCCGACCGGGAGGGGCCGGCCGTGGCGCGGCTCGGCGGCTGGTCGGCGTCGATCGGCATCAGCTACGTGGTCGACCGCCTGTCCGGCCTGCTGCTGGTGGTCGCCCTGTTCACACTGCTGGCCGTGCTCGTGTTCGCCGAAGGGCAGCGCTCGAAGGGCGCTGAGTCACCGGTCTTCCACCCCGTCTACCTGGTGCTCGCGGCCGGCACGGGCGCGGCGTTCTCGACCGGCGACCTGTTCCACATGTTCGTCGCCTACGAGGTGCTGCTGATTGCCAGCTACGTGCTGCTGACGCTCGACGGCACCCCCGCCCAGGTCCGGACCGGCACGACATACGCGGTCGTCAACACGATCGAATCGCTGGTGCTCGTGATGGCGGTCGCGCTCGTGTACGCGTCGACCGGCACGCTGAGCATGGCCGAGCTGCCGGCGCGCCTGGCCGAGCTGAACGACGGCGTACGCACCGGCCTGCAGTTGCTGTTGCTCGTGGCGTTCGGGCTCAAGGCCGCCGTGTTCCCCCTGTTCTTCTGGCTGCCCGACTCGTACCCGGCGGCGCGCAGCCCGATCACGGCGGTGTTCGCCGGCCTGCTCACCAAGGTCGGCGTGTACTCCATCCTGCGCACCCAAACGCTGCTGTTCGCCGACGCCAACCGCACACTGCTGCTGTGGGTGGCCGGGTTGACGATGGTGGTCGGTGTGCTCGGGGCGATCGCCCAGAACGAGGTCAAGCGGATCCTGTCGTTCCACATTGTCAGCCAGATCGGCTACATGATCCTCGGCATCGCGATCGGCGGGCCGGCCGCGATCGCAGCCACGATCTTCTTCCTGCTGCACCAGATTCCGATCAAGTCGTCACTGTTCCTCGTCGAGGGCATGATCGAGCACTCGACCGGCACGTCGAGCCTCGACCGCTTGAGCGGTCTCGTACACCGCTCGGGCCTGCTCGGCGCGCTGTTCCTGCTGCCGGCGCTGAGCCTGGCGGGCATCCCACCGTTCTCCGGGTTCGTCGCCAAGCTCGGCATCGTGACGTCGGGGCTCGCGGCCGGCGAGCGCGTCGCGGTCGCCCTGGCGATCGGGTGCAGCCTGTTGACGCTGGTATCGATGGCGAAGATCTGGCTGGGAGCGTTCTGGGGCCCAGCCACCGAGCCAGTGCTGCGTCCGGCCGGCGCGGCACCCGACCCGAGCGCGGCCTGGCGGTGGCCGGCCGCGATGCTCGGGTCGACGGTGGCGGTCGTGCTCGCCGGACTGGCGCTGGCGGTGTTCGCCGGCCCGCTGTACGCGCTGTGCGAGCGGGCCGCAGCCGACATCGCCGACGTCGATGCCTACGTGAGAACGGTGCTGCGGCGATGACCGACCGGATCGTGCGCTCGCTCCCGGTCGTCGGGGTGTGCGCGGCGGCGTGGGTGCTGCTGCACGGCGACTGGTCAGGCATCAACCTGTTCTGGGGCGTCGTGATCGGCGTCGGCCTGGCAGTGCTGTTCCCGGTCGACCGCAGCGCAATGCGCCACCGCCTGCACCCGTGGGGGCTCCTCAAGTTCGTCGTGTTCGTGCTGTGGAGCCTCGTGCAGTCGAGCTGGGCGGTGATCAAGGTGATCGTGCGACCCACCCCCACCAACCTGGCGGCGGGCATCGTGCGCATCCGGCTGACGTCGGAGTCACCACTGACCACCACCGTCGTTGCCAACGCGATCACGCTGACGCCAGGCACGCTGACACTGACCGCCCGGGTCGGCCCCTCCGAGTTGCACGTACATGCGATCGGCTTGGACAGCGGGCCGGGCGGGCTCGACGACTTCCGCGCCAGCGCGCTCGACCTCGAACAGCGCGCCCTCGCCGCGCTCGAGCCGCTGGAACCCGGCGAGGGTGAGCAGCCGTGAACGTGGTCACCACGATCGCGATCGGGCTGCTCGCGCTGGCCGCGGCGATCAACGCCGCACGGGCGATCCGGCCCGGCACCGTGGTCGACCGGGCGATCGCCTTCGACGGCATCGTCTCGGCGATCATCTCCGGTATCGCGATCGGGGCGGTGCGCATGCACAGCGGCGTGCTGATCGACGTCGCCCTGGTGGGCGGCCTGCTCGGCTTCCTGACCCTGGCGACCGTCGCCCGCTACGTCGGCCGGAGGGGCGCGTGATCGTCCTCGACATCGTGGCCGCGGCGCTGATGCTGGCGGGCGCGCTGGTCTGCGTGATCGCCGCGTTCGGGCTGCACCGCCTGCCCGACGTCTACGCCCGCATGCACGTGGCCACCAAGCCGGCCACGCTCGGCATCACGCTGTGCCTCGCCGGCGCGGCGCTGCGAGCCGACCACGCCTCGACGGCGACCAAGCTGGGACTGGCGATCGTGCTCCAGCTCGTGACCACGCCGGTAGCCGGGCACCTGCTCGGCCGGGCGGCCCACGCGGCCCGCGTGCCGGTCAGCGAGCGCACGTTCGTGGACGAGCTGGGCAGCCCACCTGCCGGCCCGAGCGACGACACCTAGCCCGCAGAGCGCTCAGGCCAACACACAACGCGGTCAACCTTTCACAGCCATTCACTTCTGGTAACAGATCCGTGACTTCCTCACGGCGTGCACGCTGGTTACACGGACGAAACAGATGGGAAATCCTCCGCGTACGAGTTCTTCTTAGGTTGCGCCGCAGCCCGGGCCAGGCAGCGTGGCCCTCCCGGGTGTTGCCCTAACCAATCCACTCCTGAGGAGGACTTGTGCGCAACAGTCGTGCGCTACGAATTTTCTCCGGCATCGGCGGCGTCGTGGCGTTCCTCGCCCTCGTCCCTACGTCGGCCTATGCCCAAGATGCCGAATACGTCCAGGCCGTTCTGGACAACATCTGGGTGCTCATCGCCGGCATCCTCGTGTTCTTCATGCAAGCAGGGTTCGCCCTGCTCGAAGCCGGCCTCACCCGCGCCAAGAACGTGGTGAACATCCTCGCCAAGAACGTGGCGGACGCGCTCGTCGGCATCACCGCCTGGTTCGCTTGTGGCTGGGCGTTCGCCTACGGCCCGAACGGCGGCAGCGTGATCGGCTCGGGCGAGTTCTTCCTGTGGGGCAAGGACCTCAGCACGATCGAACCCGGGTCACTCACCGGGGCCACCGACTTCTTCTTCCAGGCGGTGTTCGCCGCCACGGCGGTCACGATCACCTCCGGGGCGATCGCCGAGCGCATGAAGTTCAAGGCCTACCTGATCTTCGCCGTGTTCATGTGCGGCCTGATCTACCCGGTCGTGGTGCACTGGACGTGGGGCGGCGGCCTGATCGCCAAGATCAACATCGGCGACGCGGTGTTCTCCGACTTCGCCGGCTCGGGCATCGTCCACCTCACCGGTGGCGTCGCCGGCTTCATGGGGGCGTTGATCCTCGGGCCACGCCTCGGCAAGTACGACGCCAACGGCAAACCTCGAGCGATCCCCGGTCACAACATCCCGTTCGCGGTGCTCGGTGTGTTCATCCTGTGGCTCGGCTGGTTCGGGTTCAACCCCGGCTCCGAGCTGGCCGCCGACGGATGGGTCGGCGTCGTGGCGCTCAACACGCTGCTCGCTTCGGTCGGCGGTGGCCTGGGCGCGACCGCCACGATCTGGCTCAAGGCCGGTAAGCCCGACCTGTCGATGGTCGGCAACGGCATCCTCGCCGGCCTCGTCTCGATCACCGCCGGTTGCGGCACGGTCGGACAGCTCCCGGCCCTGCTGATCGGCGCGATCGGTGGCGTGCTGGTGGTGTTCTCGGTCGCCTTCCTCGACAAGGTCAAGGTCGACGACCCGTGCGGTGCGGTCAGCGTGCACGGCACCTGCGGCATCTGGGGCGTGCTCGCGATCGGCCTGTTCGCCAAGTACGAGGACGCCTTCTTCGGGCTCGGCGAGACCGGCGACGTGCTCGACAACGGCCTGTTCTACGGCGGTGGCATCAACCAGCTCGTCGTCCAGGCGCTGATGGTGCTGATCGTGCTCGCCTGGGTGGTCCCCACCACCGGCCTGGTGTTCTACGGCCTCAAGAAGGCCATCGGTGTGCGCGTGCCGGAGGAGGAAGAGATCGCCGGCCTCGACATCATCGAGCACGGCATCGAGGGCTACGCCACCGACGCCCGCTACGCCTGATCTCGGCACCCCTGCCGGGCGAGATACCGGCCTGAACCAGAGGGCCGCCGGCTTCGGCCGGCGGCCCTCTGCGCGGCCGTGGTGCTGGCGGGGCTCAAGCCGGGCCGACCAGCCGGTACCCCGCCCGCGGTTCGGTGAGCACCTGGGCGCGCTCGGGCCCGGCGCCGAGCGCCTTGCGGACCCGGCTGATGGCGATCCGCAGGGCCTGCGTCTCGGGCTCGCTGAGCGCGTCGCCTCGGTGCTTGCCGACCAGCACGGCGTACGGGAGCAGCAAGCCTTCGTGGCGCATCAACTGTTCGAGCAGGGCGAACGGCCGGGCGTGCAGATGGGTGACCACGCCGCCGACGGTGACCTCGTGCGATCCGGCGTCGAGCACCACGTCGCCGACGCGCAGCACGTCGCCCGAGACGATCCGCCGGGCGGGGTCGCGCTCACGCAGGGCCACCCGCAGGCGGGCCTCGAGGACAGCCGGGCTGAACGGCTTGGTGACGTAGTCGACTGCGCCAGCGTCGAGCGCCTCGACCATCCGGTGTTCGCGAAGGTCGGCGCTGACGACGATCACGGGGCAGGCGGGCCACTCGACCAACCGGTGGCACAGCTCGACCCCATCGATGTCGGGCAACCCGAGGTCGAGCAGGATCGCATGCGGCGTCGTGTCGACCAGCGCCGCAGCGGCGCCGGAACCGTCGGCGACGGCGACCACGCGATAGCCGGCAGCCTCGAGGTGCTCGGCGAGAAACATCCGTTGGGCGGGGTCGTCGTCGACACACAGGATGGTCGGCGCGTCGGTGCTGCCCGGCCAGGCCCGCACCACCGGGCGGGCCAGGTGCTCGAACGACATCCTTGCGATCCTACGAGACGCCGCGGCAGGCCCCCGGCGACGCCGTTTCAGCGTGCGGGGAGGCTCGTCGCGAAGTCGGCGATGAGGGTTGCAACCTCGTCGGCGTGCGACGACTCGTGCATCGAGTGCCCACCGCCGTCGACGACCCGGAAGCGGGCGTCGGGCATCTTGCGCTCGAGGTAGGCGCCCGACGTCGCGTACTCGGGTCGGTCGTCGCCGCCCGCCAGCGCGAGTGTCGGGGCGTCGATGTCGGGGAGGCGCTCGATCACCACGGCGTCGTCCTGGAGGTTCAGGTCGGCGACCTGGGGCGGCACGCCGAACCGGTGGGCGTTGCGACGCGACCGAGCGTTCCACTCCTCACGCTTCACGTCGTCGCGGTAGCCGGGCCCGGTGTTCACGACCACGAGCCCGCGCACCGCCCCCGGGCGCGTCGCCGCATAGGCCAGTGCCAGGTAGCCACCGAGCGAGTGCCCCACCAGCAGCGGGCGCCGATCGACGAGCGCACACACCTCGTCGATGTCGGCCAGCACGCGGTCGCGGCGGTACTCGCCGGCGTCGTCGGGGACGGCCGACTCACCGTGCCCGATCAGGTCGACGGCAAGCGTCTCGTACCGATCCGCCAACGCCTCGGCGACGGCTGCCCACGAGGCCGCCGACGTGCCGAGCCCGTGAAGGAACACGATCGGGTCGCCCGACCCCCGACGCACCACGTTGACTCGCACGGGGCGAGCGTAGACAGCAGCCTCGCCCACCACCCAGTTCCGATCGATCTCGAAGCTCCGGCACAGGGCCTCCGGCGCTACCCCGCGCCGGGCGCGCAGTGGCCGCAGTACAGATCGGCGACCAACGCTTCGACCGACACCATCACGATCTCGGCCCCGTACATGGCAACCCCGTGGAGATGGTTCTGGATCGTGCTGGCCAACTGCTCTACGGGGACATCGTCGTGCTCGATCGCCAGACACCCCGCAGTGCTCGACGCCGTCACAGCACGGATGCCCGGCATCGCCCGCAGCGCGTCGAGTGTCTCGTTCAGACAAGTGGCGCAGTTGGCTCCACCGACACGCAACTCGGTTCGCATCATCTCGACTCTCGTTTCGATCGAATCGACGGGATGGAATAACTCTAACCATCACTGGACAAATTGGGTCGATCGGGACCGTCGACGATTGACGCCGAGTCGGCGATCGCGGGCGACGTGGAACCCCGCGACCCGACTACCCGGGCGGGCGGTGGAGGCGCATGACGAGACATCGATCGTCGTCGAAGTCGCGTTCCCCGACGTCGACGAAGCCGAGCCGCCGGTAGAAGCGGATCGCGGCGGTGTTGCTGGCGAGCGGGTCGATCACGATCGCATGGGCCGCGGGGTGGGCGAAGCTGCGGTCGATCGCCTGGCGCATCATCTCCGTGCCGTGGCCCCGCCCGAGCTGATCGGGCTCGCCGATCCAGATGTCGAGCGCACGCACGCCGGGCTCGATGTCGCCCCAGTAGTGACTGGGCTCGCGGTGGGCGTCGTGCAGCGCGACCATTCCGATCGGACGGCCGTCGGCCTCGGCGATCAGGATCTCGTACACATCGGCACCAAGCACGTCGCGCTTGGCCACCTCGTCGGCCCAGTTGGCGCCCTCCCACGCGGCCGTCGCCCCAGGGTCGTCCGACGTCGCCCGGATCACGTGCGGCCGCAGCGACCACTGGATCAGCAGTGCCACGTCGGCGGAGGTGGCGGGGCGAAGCGTGATCACGCGCTCAACGTACCCGGGCGCACGGGACGACCGTGCCCCCGGTGGTCGAGTGCCGGCGCAGCCGGTGTATCGAGACCATGCCGCCCGGTCGGCAAGAATCGGACCGTGGCTGGGGATGAGTTCATGCGTGCGGCGATCGCCCGGGTCGGCGAGGTTGCGCTCGGGCTGCCCGACGCCTACGAGGAGGACGCCTGGGTCGGTGTGCGCTGGCGGGTCCGTACGCGCACGTTCGCCCACGTCGCCCCGGTCGACGGGTCGTCGCCGGCGATCGACCTGGCGGCCGGCGCCACCGGCCACTCCAGCGCATCGGTCGTGATGACGTTCCGGTCGTCGGGCGACGAGCTCGACGTGCTCACCCGCCTCGGCCACCCGTTCTTCAAACCGGTGTGGTCGCCCACCGTGGTCGGCATGCACCTGTCGGACGCCACCGACTGGAACGAGGTCGCCGAGCTGGTGACCGAGAGCTACTGCTTGTTGGCACCGAAGAAGCTCGCCGCACTGGTCACCCGTCCCTCCGGGTGATCAGGCGAGCAGCAGGCGCACGCCGCCGGCCGCCGACAGGACGAGCACGAGCATCACGAAGTTCTGCGGCGAGATCCGCGGCAGCAGCCACTTGCCGGCGTACACGCCCATCACGATCACCGGGGCGAGCGTCAGGTTCCACAACAGCGACTCACCGGTGAAGAAGTGCCCGCCGCTGGTCAGCGCGCCGAGCGCCAGGTACAGCGGGATCTTCGAGACGTTGACGACGAAGTAGAACCACGCCGACGTGCCCACCTGCGACTCCTTGTCGAGGCCGAGCCCGATCAGGTACGTGTTCATCACCGGCCCGGCGCTGTTCGACACGAACGTCGTGAACCCGCCGGCCGTGCCGTACATCGCCGCGTCGCGAGCGGTCGCCGGGCGCGGAGGCGTCCGCCGCCACATCCGCCACGCCTGGATCGCCACCATCGCGCAGATGATCACGCCGATCGCGATGTCGATCGGCCGCACGCTCGCGCCCACCACCACGTAGAACGACACTCCCCCGGCGAAGCCCACGGCGACCCACGCGGCCAGTGGGCGGAGCAGATCCCAGCGAGTGTGATGGCGGTACCAGGTCACCGCGAACAGGTCGGCGAAGATCAGCAGCGGCAGCGACGCCCCGGCGATCAGGCGTCCTTCGACCACCGACGCCACCAGCGGTACCGACAGCAAACCGGCCCCGGGGATCGCCGTCTTCGACAACCCGACGACGAGCGCCGCCAGCGCTCCGAGCGTGAGCGCCTCGGCCGTGAACACGACCGGCGACTCTACGCCCGTCCCAGCCCAACCAACCCGGCCGGGCGCCGTCAGGCGTGACGGGCCTGGAGTGCCGCGATCGCGTCGTCGAGCGTGACCACCGGCACCAGCTCCATCGCCGCGTTGGCGAACCCTTCCAGCTCGCCCTGTTGGGCGGCCGGGTAGAGCAGTACATCGGCGCCTGCCTCGCGGGCGGCGGTGGCCTTGGCGCGCAGCCCGCCGATCCGTCCGACGCTGCCGTCGGGCCGCATGCTGCCCGTGCCTGCCACGGTGAGACCGCGGCCGAGTTCGTCACCCGACGCGTGGGTGTAGGCGACCAGGGCGACCATCAACCCGTGCGACGAGCCGGTCGCCAGGTTGCGCCACCAGCCGCCCACCGGCGTGCGCGCCAGCCAGCCGCCGACCACGACATCGACGTGGCGGGTCGGCGCGACCACCGTGTCGACCACCTCGTACGGCAGGTCGGGCCCGGAGAAGCCGAAGGTCTGCCCGGCTGCGGTGGTGAACGTGTTGCTCGCTCCCAGCCCGTCGAACGCAGCGTTCGCCAAGGGCTGCCCGTTGAGCGCCACGACGACCGCTGTGGCCGGCAGCCCGGCCACGGTCGGGCGGCTGACGTGGGCCTCCCATTGCGTGCCGATCTCCCACCCGCCGCGGGCCAGGCCCACCGCCGCGGCCGCAGGCTCCGACCAACGGGAGCGCTGGCGCAGCGGCCCGGCGCGCATCGTGCTAGGCGTCACGTCGCTCGGCGCACCGGCGACCTTCGACCAGGCGACCTCGGCGACGGTCGGCGGGCGGCCCGCCGTCAACCAGTACCAATCGCCCTCCGGGTCGACCATGCGGCCCTCGATCGTGACCCGGCCGTCGAGCCGCCAGGCGTTGCCCGGGGCGCTGCCGTCGGCGGCCACCATCCACGGCACGGGGAACAGCGCGACCGTCACCACCGCAGCGACACCAACCGTCGTCCAACGCAACGCGGCGCGGGCCGCGCACCGCCGCGCCGCCCACCAGCCGACCGCAGGCACCGCGACCACCAGCGCGAGGTACCACACCGGCACCCACCCGAACCGCGCCTTCACCACCGCCGCGGCGACGACGCCCGCGATCAGTAACCACCTGCGCCGCTCGACCGCCCGCATGTCGCCAGAATGCCGCGTGTCCATTGCCGCGCGACCGTCCGTCGCCGAACTGAAATGTCAAATTCAGAGACCGCCCCAGAGCCGGTCAGCGCTGCCTGAGGCCAGGGCGGCCGTCGAGCAGTTCCGAGGCGCTCGACGAACGCCGCCGGTGGCTGCCGTCGGCTACCGGTTCAGGCGCCGGTGAGTTCGCGCCAGGCGTCGGGCATCCGCGCCGCGGCGGCCTCGGGAGTGAGGCGCAGGGTCGCTTCGGGCACGAAGTCAGCGATCCGGCGACCCTCGGCGTAGTGATGGTTGACGTTGCCGACGCCCTCGAACAGCTCCGCGCGCCGGGCCGCCAGGTCGGCGGGCGGGTCGGCGAGGAAGTAGCCCCAGATCGTGAACGCCAGGCGCACGTCGTGCACGACGGGGGCCCGACTGTACAGCGAGGCCCGCCGCAAGGCGATGCCGAGGCATCCGCGCACGGCGTCGTCGGTGCGCTCGCCCGGCTGGAGGTGCAACGTGGAGGCCAGGCGCGCGGCGATCGTGAGCGCGAACCCCTGGTCGGGCCCCTGGGCACCGAGCCCCCGACCCACCGGCTGGAACCCCTCGATCGCACCCGGCCGGTCGGGCGACCAGGCATCGGGGACGACCGGTGGCGACTCGTAGTGCGGCTGGTCGACGACGGGAGCGAACTTGGGGGCGGCCATCGCTGCGAGCTTACGCATCACCGGATTCGAGCGGCTCAACCACCGCTGCCGGGGTGATCAAGAGCCCGTAGACGAGGCTCTCTTCGAGCGCCCGCCACGACGCCTCGATGATGTTCCCCGACACACCGATCGTGGTCCACTCGCGTTCGCCGTTCGACGCCGTGAGCAGCACGCGGGTCACCGCGCCCGTCGCCGCGTTCGAGTCGCGTCCGCCGTCGAGGATGCGCACCTTGAAGTCGACCAGGTGCACCCGGGCGACCTGCGGGTAAGCGGTTTGCACGGCGCGGCGCAGCGCCGCGTCGATCGCGTTCACCGGGCCGTTGCCCTCGGCCGTGTGGACGAAACGGTCGTCGCCCACCCACACCTTGACGGTGGCCTCCGTCGAGAACGGCGCGTCGCCGACTTCGTCGGTGATGACACGCATCGACTCGACCCGGAAGAAGTCGTGCTCCCACCCCGACGCCCGGCGCATCAGCAGCTCGAGCGAGGCGTCGGCCGCCTCGAAGTGGTAGCCCTCGTGTTCGAGCCGCTTGAGCTCGTCGATCACGCCGTTGACCGTTGGCCCGTCGAGACTCAGCCCGAGGTCGTCGGCCTTCATCTGCACGGTGGCCCGCCCGGCCATCTCGGACACCACGAACCGGGTGCCGTTGCCGACCGCTTCGGGGCTGACGTGCTCGTAGGCGTCGCGAGCGCGGGCGATCGCCGACACGTGCAATCCGGCCTTGTGGGCGAACGCCGACGACCCGACGTACGGCGCCTGCGGGTTGACCGCCCGGTTGAGCTGCTCGGCCACCCGGTGCGACACCACGGTGAGCCGCTCCATCCGTCCCTCGGGCAGGCAGGGGTAGCCAAGCTTGAGCTGGAGGTTGGGGATGACCGTGGTGAGGTTCGTGTTCCCGGTGCGCTCGCCGAGCCCGTTCAGCGTGCCCTGCACGTGGCGTGCCCCGGCCTGCACCGCGGCCATCGCGTTGGCGACCGCGCAGCCGGTGTCGTCGTGGCAGTGGATGCCGACCGTGACGTCGGTGCCGACGTGGGCGACGACCTGGGCGACGACGTCGCCGACCTCGTGGGGCAACGAGCCGCCATTCGTGTCACACAGCACGATGTGGCTGGCACCCTGGAGCACGGCCGCTTCGATCGCCCGGAACGAGAACTCGGAGTTGGCCTTGAAGCCGTCGAAGAAGTGCTCCATGTCGACCAGCACCAGCCGCCCGTGCCCACGCAAGAAGGCCACCGAGTCGGCGATCATCGCCGCACCCTCGTCGAGCGTGGTCTGGAGGGCCTGGGTGACCTGATACTCGGACGACTTGGCGACGATGCAGACCGCGGCCGTGTTGGCGTCGAGCAGGTGTTGCAGCGTGACGTCGTCGTCGACCTTGCCACGCGGGCGCCGGGTCGAGCCGAAGGCGACGAACGTCGACGTGGTCAGCTCGAGCTCGGTGGCTGCCCGGGCAAAGAACTCGATGTCTTTCGGGTTGGCCCCGGGCCAGCCGCCCTCGATGAAGTGCACACCGAGGTGGTCGAGTTGCTCGGCGATGCGCAGCTTGTCGTCGACCGTGGCCGACACCCCCTCGACCTGCAACCCGTCGCGCAACGTGGTGTCGAAGATCTCCACCGTGTCGCGTTGCACCGCGTCGGCCTTCACGGGGTCGCCAGACATTGCAGGCGAGGCTATCGAGCGACCAGCCCCAGGCCCGATTCTGGGGACAACCATGTGCATGGGGGTGTGTATGAACAGTGGACGACCGAAGGTTTCCTGGGGATGAACGGAAAGTTCAGTGGATAACCGTGTGAATTCAAAAATACCTCTTGACCTGGTGTTTTGTGTTCGCGAAAGTATGCCTCGTACCGGACAGCGCACGCCAACCGGGTCGGGGAAACGAGTCCTCGGGAAGCCTCCTTCGGGGGGTGGAACGGGGAAAACGGATCACTGACCACGAGGCGAGAGCGGGTTCGGAACGGGGCGAGACGCCACTCGTCCCGGGGCCACGGTTCCACCGGTTCGCCGGGGGTTCACGGGCACCGGGGCATCGTCTTGAGTACCGAGTTCACCGGTTCGCCGGGGGGCCACGGGCGCAAGACAACCGGCCAACTGCCACGGGGCACCCCAACTGCTCCGAGGTAGCGGGTCGGCGGCGCCGGACCGAGGGCACGGGCAACCGGGTCAGCGTGACGGTGTCGGAAGGGCCACGGGCCACTGGTTCGCCGGTGGGCACGGGTCCACCCGGCAACGGGGGTCGGTTCGCCGACCAGACCGAGTCGGTTTGGCGTTCGGGCCGAGCTTGCCCCCGTGGCAAGCCCAGTTCGGGCGCCGGCCTGGCAACGGGGCCGCGGGCGACCGCGGTGATCGGGCTGGGGTTTCCGGCCACGGGCCGTCGGGTAACCGGCGGAAACCGGGCAGGAAAAAGGGCATTGCCCGCCGCACCTTTCGGGGAGCGACGGGCAATGAACGTAGGTCGAGCAGAAGGCTAGCGCCCGAAGATCGGCCGATGGTGGATCGTCCCACCTTCTGGAAGGCCCCGGGAGGGTGCGCAGGCTTCGGCCGGCAGCACCGCCCGGGGCCTTTCTTCATGTCCCCGGCCGGGCCTCCGACGCGCCGTCAGCCAGGGTGCTGAGGAGGCGGGTGAGGGTCGCCAGCTCGGGCTCGGTGAGGCGCGACAGCACCACCGCTCCGGCTTCGACGCGGCGGCGGCCGACGCGTTCCAGCTCTGCGGTGCCGGCTGGGGTCAGGGCCACCACCACAGCCCTGCCATCGGTGGGGTCGGGCACCCGCTCGACCAGGCCCGACGCGACGAGTTGCTCGACGACCGAAGTGGCCGAACGGCGGACGATCCCCAACCCATCGGCCAGCGCACTCATCCGCATGCCGTGCTCGGCGCGCCCGAGGGCACGCAGCGCGCGGGCTTCGGCCGGCGACGGTGCGCCCGCAGGCTGGTTGGCGAGCGCCGCCCGGCGGATCTCGCGATTGACGCGGTGCAGCAGGTCGACCGCCCACTCGACCGCGTCGGGAAGTGGGGCGGCGGGAATAAACGTGACCATATAGTGAGTTTACATCACTATATCTCTGAGAACCGCCGGATCGTCCGGCAGGAAGGTGGCCCCATGCCACGACCCGTCAAGTCCTTCGCCCAAGACCCGTCGGTCACCTCGCACAAGCTCGCCCGGGGCACCCTGCGGCGGATCGCCGGCTACGCCCGCCCCTACCGCCGGTGGATCGCCGGGTTCCTCGCCCTGATCGTCGTCGACGCACTGCTCGCCGCGTCCGGCCCGCTGGTACTCAAGGCGATCATCGACCACGGCATCGCCGACCAGCGCCGGGGCCTCCTGCTCGCGCTCGCCGGTGTACTCGCCGGGCTCGCCGTCGTCGGCGCCCTGATCGGCCTCGCCCAGCGGTGGTTCTCGGCCCGCATCGGCGAGGGCCTGATCTACGACCTGCGCACGCAGGTGTTCGATCACGTCCAGCGGATGCCGATCGGCTTCTTCACCCGCGCCCAGACCGGCGCCCTCGTCACGCGTCTCAACGGCGACGTGCAGGGCGCCCAGCAGGCGTTCACCTCCACGCTGTCCACCGTGGTCGGCAACGTCGTCACGGTCGCCATGACGATCGCCGCGATGGCCGTGCTGTCGTGGCAGATCACGCTGATGTCGCTGGCGATCGTGCCGCTGTTCGTGATCCCGGCCCGGCTGGTGGGCCGCAAGCTGGCCGACATCACCCGCGAGCGCTACCGACTCAACGGCGAGATGGGCCAGACGATGACCGAACGTTTCAACGTGTCGGGCGCGCTGCTGGTCAAGTTGTTCGGGCGGCCCGAAACCGAGGCCGACGCGTTCGCCCGCCGGGCGGGCCGGGTGCGCGACATCGCCGTCACGTCGGCCATGTACAACCGGATCTTCATGTCGTCGCTGGGCCTGCTGGCCTCGCTGGCTACCGCGATCGCGTACGCGATCGGTGGGTGGATGGCGATCGGTGGATCGATCGGTGTCGGCACCCTGGTAGCGTTGACCGCCTACCTCGGCCGCCTCTATGGGCCGCTCACGTCGCTGTCGAACGTGCAGGTCGACGTGATGACAACCCTGGTCAGCTTCGAGCGCGTGCTCGAGGTGCTCGACCTGACCCCGACTGTCGCCGACCCGCCGGCGCCCACTCCCCTGCCCGCCGGTCCGCTCGGCGTGACGATCGACCGTGTCGAGTTCCGCTACCCGAGCGCGGCCGACGTGTCGCTGGCCTCACTGGAAGGCGTCGCCCGCCTCGACCAGGCGCCGAGCGACCCGATCCTGCGCGGCATCGATCTGTCGGTCACCCCCGGCGAGATGCTCGCCCTCGTCGGGCCGTCGGGCGCCGGCAAGACCACCATCTCGGGGCTGCTGTCGCGGCTCTACGACCCCACCGCCGGCTCGGTGAGGATCGGTGGCGTCGACCTGCGCGACACGTCGCTGGCCGACATCCGTGACGCGGTCGGTGTCGTGTCGCAGGACTCGCACCTGTTCCACGACACGCTGCGCGCCAACCTGCTCTACGCCCGCCCCCACGCCACCGACGCCGAACTCGTCGCGGCCCTGCGCGCGGCCAACGTGTGGGACGTGATCGGACACCTGCCCGACGGGCTCGACACCGTAGTCGGCGACCGCGGCCACCGTCTCTCGGGCGGCGAGAAGCAGCGCATCGCGATCGCCCGGGTACTGCTCAAGGACCCCGCCATCGTGGTGCTCGACGAGGCCACCGCGCACCTCGACTCGGGGTCGGAAGCTGCCGTGCAGGCGGCGCTCGCCACCGCACTGGCCGGGCGCACCTCGATCGTGATCGCCCACCGGCTCGCCACCGTGCGGGCCGCCGACGAGATCGCCGTGATCGACGCCGGCCGGGTCGTCGAACGCGGTACGCACGATGACCTGCTGGCCCGCGGCGGCCTCTACGCCCAACAGTTCGCCGGTGAGGCCATCGCCGCCTGACACCGAGCCGTTTGCCGGAGCAGAACGACTCACAACGGTCGCATCTGCTCCGGCAAAGCTGGGCTACCCTCCGGCGCCCATGCGCCCCTTCTTCATCGACACCGATACTGCCTCTGATGACGCGGTTGCGTTGATCGTCGCCCTGCGGCACGCCGACATCAACGTGGTCGGCATCGGCGTGGTCGCCGGCAACGTGCCGCTTGCCCAGGCCGTGCAGAACGCGCTCTACACCCGCGAGCTGACCGGGCGCACCGAGGTGCCCGTGTACGTCGGCGAGGCCGCCCCGCTGGCGATCCCGCTGAACACCGCCCAGAACGTGCACGGCCAGGACGGGATGGGCGACATCGGCCTGCCCCTCAGCGGCCGCACGCCCGACCCAGGCGACGCGGTCGACGCGCTGCTGCAAGCGTCGCACGACCACGCCGGCGAACTCACCCTGGTGACGCTCGGCCCACTGACCAACGTCGCCCGGGCGCTGGAACGCGACCCGTCGCTGCCCGCCCGCATCCCGCGTACCGTCGTGATGGGCGCGGTGGCCGACCACATCGGCAACGTCAGCCCGGTCGCCGAGTTCAATATGTGGGCCGACCCGCACGCCGTCGACGCCGTGCTGCGCTCGGGCCTCGCGCTCGAGTTCGTCGGCTGGGACATCTCGCGCAAGCACGCGGTGGTCACGCCCGACGTCGCCGACGAGCTGCGTGCACTCGGCCCACTCGGCGAGTTTGCGATCGGCATCCAGGGCACCGTCACCGAGTTCTGCGCGACCCAGACCAAGCTGGCCGGGTTCGACTTCCCCGACCCGATCACCGTCGCCTACGCGATCGACGGGTCGGTCGCCACCGAGACCCGGCGGTTGTACCTCGAAACCGAACTCGACAGCGAGCTGACCCGCGGGATGGTGGTGATGGACGTGCTCGCGCTCACCGGCCACGAACCGAACGCGCTCGTGGTAACCGCCGCCGACGACGCCCGATTCCTCGCCATCCTCCGCTCAGCCCTCACCCCGTAGTCCACGCTGCTCGGTGGTTTCGACAAGCTCAACCACCTTGGTCAACGCTCGTCCACGGTGGTTGAGCCTGTCGAAACCACCTTGCGAAGGACGATCGTAGCCTCGTCGGTTGTGGCTCACATCGCCGTTGCCGAGTTGGAGTACGCACCGCCGGGGGCCGACTCGCTGTTCTTCGACCTGTCGTTCAACATCGCCCCCGGCGAGCACGCCGCGCTGGTGGGGGTCAACGGCGTCGGCAAGAGCACGATCTTGCGGATCCTGTCGGGCGAGCTCGACGCGGACGAAGGCTCGTACTCGGTCGGCGGCACCGTGTTGACGATGACCCAAGACGTCGGCATGGCCAGCCCCGACACGACGCTGCGTGAGATGTTGCTCCAAGTCGCCCCGCCCGCCCTGCGCGACGCCGGCCTGCGACTGGTCGCCGCCGAGCGAGCGATGGTCGCCGGCGAGGCCGACGGGGTGGACTACGCGGAACGGCTCGGTGACTGGGGCGACCTCGGCGGCTACGAGCTGGAGGGTCGTTGGGCAGCCGCTGCCGAGCGCAGCGTGAAGACCCCGGTCGCCGACTTCGCGACGCGCACGATCGGCGAGTTGTCGGGCGGCGAGCGCAAGCGGCTCGTGCTCGACGTGCTGTTCTCGTCGGGCGCCGACGTGCTGCTGCTCGACGAGCCCGACAACTATCTCGACGTGCCCACCCGGTCGTGGCTCGAACAACAGATCCGGGCATGCCAGAGCACGATTCTGATGGTCAGCCACGACCGCACCCTGCTGTCGAGCTGCGCCACCAAGATCATTTGCGTCGAAGGGTCGGGAGCCTGGGTGCACGGTGGCTCGTACGCCACGTTCCCCGAGGCCCGCACCCGGCGCCAGGAACTGCTCGGCGACGCGCTCTCGCGCTGGAACGATGAGGAACGCCGTCTGTACCGGCACATGAAGATCATGAAGCAGCGCGCCGCGCAGAACTTCAAGAACGCCTCGAAGGCCGACGCCGCCGAAACCCGCTGGGAGCGGTTCGTCAAGGCCGGCCCGCCCCCGCCACCGGTGCCCGATCAGCACATCCTCGTCAAGCTGCGCGGCGCCGACGCCGCCCGCCGGGTGGTGCAGCTCGTCGAAGTGTCGATCGGCGATCTGTTCTTTCCGTTCAGCCATGCCGTCTACCACGGCGAACGGGTCGGCCTGATCGGGCCGAACGGCACCGGCAAGACGCACCTGCTCGCGGCGCTGGCGGGGACGCTGGAGCACGGCGCGCTGACCGGCGAGCTGAAGTTCGGGCCGCGCACCTCGGTGGGGATGTTCACGCAGGTCAACGACCGGCCCGAGTTCCGTGGGCGCACCGCGCTCGACATCGTCCGCGACCGGCGATTCGACGAGGAACTGGCGATGAAGGCGCTCGCCCGCTACCGGCTCGGCCAGCACGCCCGCCAGGAGTTCGCCACGCTGTCGGGTGGCCAGAAGGCGCGGCTGGAGATCCTGTGCCTCGAGCTCGACGGGCACAACGTGCTGCTGCTCGACGAGCCCACCGACAACCTCGACATCGACTCGGCCGAGGCGCTGGAACAGGCACTCGACGGGTTCGAGGGCACGGTCATCGCGGTCAGCCACGACCGCACGTTCCTGTCGACGCTCGACCGGTTCGTGATGATCACCGACGACGGCGAGGTGTTCGCGCTGCCCGACTACGACCTGGCGATGCAAGCCCTCGCCAACCCATCAGAAGTCGCCAAGCTGCGCCTCGCCGCCACCCTGACCGGCTGACCACCGCGCACCCGCGCTGCGCGCACCAGTGGTCTCGATACACCGGCTGCGCCGGCACTCGACCACCGTCACTCAAGGTGGTTGAGCCTGTCGAAACCACCGAGACCCTGGGCAGCCCGGCAGACTGGTGCGGTGCTCGAACTGGTGCGACAGCGGTTGGTCGGGTCGGTGTTGTCGCTGTTCGCGCATGGGCCGCAGCCGTTGCAGCACACACTCGACTACGCCGGCGACCCGGGGTTGCTCGGGCCGGGGTCGGTGTCGTGGGAGGTCATCGCCGACCCGGTCGTGATGCTCGGCGGCATCCGCGCCCTGCTGGTGCAAACCGCCCACCCCGAGGTGGTCGCCGGCGTCGAAGACCACTCGCGCTATCGCGACGACCCGCTCGGCCGGCTCACCCGCACCTCGTTGTACGTCACCGAGACCACCTACGGGGCGCGGCCCGAGGTCGACGCTGCGGTGCAGTTCGTGCGCCGGGCCCACCGGCCGGTGCACGGGCACTCCGAACGCGGCGTGGCCTACGACGCCAACGACCATCAGCTCGCAGCCTGGGTGCACAACGTGCTGACCGACTCGTTCCTCGCCGCCTTCCAGGCCTACGGGCCGCGCCGCCTGTCGCCCACCGAAGCCGACCGGTTCGTCGCCGAGCAGACCCGCGTCGGGCAACTACTCGGCGCCGATCCACTCCCCCGCCGGGCGGCCGAGTTGCGCGCGTGGGTGGTGGGCCACCCGCTGCTGGCACGGTCCGAGGCCCAGGCCGAGTCGGTGCGGTTCCTGCGCAAGCCGCCGCTGGCGCTCGCCCAGCGCGCCGGCTACGAGCTGCTACTCCAGGGCGCGATCGCCACGATCCCGAAGGGCCTGCGCGAGCTGCTCGGCCTGCGCCCGGCTCCCGGCGCCGACGCCACCGGGGCAACGATGGTGAAGACCCTGCGCTGGGCCCTCGGCCCCTCGCCCGTGTGGAAGCTCGCCCTCGAACGCAGCGGCGCCGAGGTGCCCGAAGGCGTGTTCAAACGCTAGGTCTAGGCCGCTCTTTCCGGTCTTATTCCGAGTCAGATTCGCCGAGCGCAAGGCGCGACGGGCCGACGTTGACTTCGGTCAACGAGGCCCGTCGGAACGCAGCGATCGGCGAATCTGGCCGGAATCCATCAGACCGCGAGTTCGCACCAGCCTTTGAACTGGTCGATCTGGCCGCGGACCACCTTGGCGTACATGTCGGCGACCGCCAGCGTCTTCGCTCCGGGGCACGGGATGGTGCGGTCGTCGACCGAGTTCACCGACGACACCTCGGCCGCGGTACCGACCAGGAACATTTCGTCGGACACGTACAGGTCGGAGCGCGCCAGGTTGTCGACCACCACGTCGAAGCCCAGCTCGTCGCACAGCGCCATCACCGTGTTCTGGGTGATGCCCTCGAGCGCGCCCGCCGACAGCGGCGGCGTGATCAGCTTGTCGTGGCGGCTGACGAACACGTTCTCGCCGGTGCACTCGGCCACCAGACCGGACGGGGCGAGCATGATCGCCTCGTCGTACCCGGCCTGGAGCGCCTCGACCTTGGCGAGCGACGAGTTGACGTAGTTGCCGGTGGTCTTCGACGCCGGCGGCATGGTGTTGTGGTCGTGACGGGTCCACGACGACGTCTTCAGGCGCACGCCCTTCGTCACCGCGTCGTCGCCGAGGTAGGCGCCCCACGGCCAGCAGGCGATCGACACGTCGACCGTGCACGGCAGCGTGTTGAGGCCCATCTCGCCGTAGCCGTAGTACGCCAGCGGGCGGATGTAGCACGACGGCAGGCCGGTGGACGCGACCGTGGCCTTGGTGGCCTCGATCAGCTCGTCGACGGTGTACGGAATGGTCATCCCGACGATCTTCGCCGAGTTGAACAGGCGCTCGATGTGCTCGGTGAGGCGGAACACGGCCGGGCCCTGCGACGTCTCGTAGGCGCGGATGCCCTCGAACACGCCCGTGCCGTAGTGCAGGGTGTGGGTGAGCACATGGATCTTGGCGTCGTTCCAGTCGACGAGGTCGCCATTCATCCAGATCTTGGGCGTGGGCGTGATCGGCATGCGAGTCAGTCTCGCACTCGGGCGGCGACGGTGTCACCTACCTGAGTGGTACTCCCGGCGACAGGCTCGGCACACGCGGCACGGATGCGCTCGGCGGCGTTGCCCTCACCGAGGAAGTCGAGCATCAGCGCCGCCGACAGGATTGCCGCGGTGGGGTCGGCCTTGTTCTGGCCGGCGATGTCGGGGGCCGAGCCGTGCACCGGCTCGAACATCGACGGGCCGGTCCGGGCCGGGTTGAGGTTCGCCGACGAGGCCCGCCCGACACCGCCCGACACGGCTCCGCCGAGGTCGGTGAGGATGTCGCCGAACAGGTTGTCGGTGACGATCACGTCGTAGCGGTGCGGGTCTTGGACGAAGTAGATCGTGGCCGCGTCGACGTGGTTGTAAGCGGTGTCGATGCCCGGAAACTCGGCCGCGACGTCGTCGAACGCGCGCTGCCACAGGTCGCCGGCAAACGTCAACACGTTGGTCTTGTGCACCAGCGTGACGTGCTTGCGCTCGCGCGTCGACGCCAACTCGAACGCGTAGCGGATGCAGCGCTCGACGCCGTGGCGGGTGTTGACCGACCCCTGTGTGGCGACCTCGTGGGCCGTGCCCTTGCGGAGGAACCCGCCCTCGCCGACGTACGGGCCCTCGGTGTTCTCGCGGATCACCACGAAGTCGTGCGGCTCGGTGTGCCCGGGGGCGGTGCCCACGAACGGACGCTGGTTCACGTACAGGTCGAGTGCGAACCGCATCCGCAGCAGCAGCCCGCGCTCGATCACGCCGGGCGGCACGTCGGGCGTACCGACCGCGCCGAGCAGGATCGCGTCGTACCCGCCCAGCTCGTCGAGCGTGGCGTCCGAGAGCACCTCGCCGTCACGCAGATAGCGCTCGCCGCCGAGGTCGAACTCGGTGGCGTCGACGGCCACGCCCGCAGCGGCGATCACCTTCACCGCCTCGCGCGTGACGTCGGGACCGATCCCGTCCCCTCCGATGACTGCAATCCGATGTGCCATGGGCAGGCAATCTACGGGCCGTAGACTCGTCGGACTATGGCGACACCCAAGCTGTCCCAGGCCGCCTACGACCGCCTGAAGGCGGAACACGAGGACCTGACGACGAACGCGTGGCCCGAAGTGATCGAGAAGATCCGGGTCGCCCGCGAGGAAGGCGACCTGCGCGAAAACGCCGGCTACCACGCCGCCAAAGAGGAACAGGGCGTCATGAAGGCGCGGATCGACGAGCTCGAACATCTCCTCGAGAACGCCGAGATCGACAACGAACAGTTCGTCTACACGATCGTGTTCGACGGCGACACCACCGAGGAGCGTTACCTCGTCGGGCATCAGTCCGAGGCCACCCCCGGCGTCGACGTCATCAGCGACTCGAGCCCGCTCGGTGCCGCGCTCGTCGACGCCGCGGCCGGCGACACGGTGTCGTACGAGGCACCCAACGGCAACACGTTGAGCGTCCGGGTCGTCGCCGTCGACCCCGCCTGAACCGCCCCGCCTGAACGACCGGGCGTAGCATGCGCACCGGTGACCGAGACCGGCTCTGACCTCGATATCGCGGTGGCAGCTGCGGATCAGCCGCGGGCACCCGAGTTGCCGCCCAGTGTCGATGTCGAACTCCCCGGGCTGGGCACCATCCCGGTGCGCGACCTGGCCGGGCCGGACGCCGACGCACCGGTGGTCGTATTGCTGCACGGCTGGACGGCCACCGCCGACCTCAACTTCTTCACGTGCTACCGCGCGCTCGCCGAGCACTACCGGGTGATCGCCTTCGACCACCGCGGCCACGGCCGCGGCCTGCGGGCCCGCAAGACGTTCAAGCTCGAAGACTGTGCCGACGACGTGATGGCCGTGCTCGACGTGCTCGGCGTCGACACCGTCACCCCGTTCGGCTACTCGATGGGCGGCACGGTGGCCCAGCTGCTCTGGCGGCGACACCCCTACCGGGTGGACGGCCTGGTGCTCGGGGCGACCGCCCCGTACTTCGCCGGCAAGCAGGCCGAGCGGCTGTCGTTCATGGGCCTCACCGGCCTGGCCGCGCTGGCCCGGGTCACCCCCGCCCAAGCGCGCAGCTGGCTGACCGACCAGTTCTACCTCCAACGCAAGGACTGGGGCGAGTGGGCGATCGAGCAGGCCAGCCAACACGACTGGCGGATGATCCTCGAGGCCGGCCGGGCGATCGGCGAGTTCTCGTCCACCGACTGGATCGGCGACATCGACGTGCCGACGTCGGTCATCGTCACCATGCGCGACACCGTCGTGCCGTTGCGCCGCCAGGTACGGCTGTTCGAGGGCATCGCCGGCTCCGACCCGTTTCGGATCGACGGTGGTCACGACGCGATCGTCAACCAGGCCGGCCGCTTCGTGCCCCAACTGCTGCGTGCGATCGCGTCGGTCACCGGCCGCCGCGCCGCCCGCCAAGCGCAGTGACGCGCCGGTAACCTCACCGCCCTATGCGCCGCCTCGTGCCCGTCGTCCTGGTCGCTGCTGTCGCGCTCGCCGCGTGTGGTGGCGACGACGACAGTGCCACCGACACCACCGCCGCCGTCACCACCACCGAGCCGGCGGTTACCACCCCGGTCGACCCCGACGCTTGCTTCGAGGTACCCGCCGCGGCCACCGTCACCACCACGACCGTGCCGCCCACCACGATCGCCGCCGACACCACCGCCCCGGCCGCCGGGCCGACACTGCCCGCCACCACGGTGCCGCCCACCACTGCGCCGGCCAGCACCACACCCGATACCGGCCCGGGCACCACCACCCCTGGCGTGGAAGGCGAGTTCCCGGCGGGCGTCCAGCCCGCGGCAGTCCGCCCGTGCGAGCAGCCACCGGGGTTGCAGATCACGGTGCTGCGCCCCGGCGAGGGCCGCCCCGCGCAGGCCGGCGACACGCTCTACATCGATTACATCGGCATACGATCCGAAGACGGCGCGGTGTTCGACGAGAGCTACTCGCGCGGCGTGCCGATCGACTTCCCGCTCGGCCAGGGCCGCGTCATCCAGGGCTGGGACCAGGGCCTACTCGGCGCCCAGCCGGGCGCGCTGATCCGCCTCGACATCCCCACCGAGCTCGCCTACAACGACTCGCCGAGCGGCGACATCATCCAGCCCGGCGACGCGCTGACGTTCGTCACCGAGGTGCGTCTCGTGGCTGCCCCCACCTCAGCGGCCGACAACCCCGCCGTCGCCGTGCCCCGTTCGGAGGGCGCCACCGAGACGTCCACCGTCGACCTCGTCAAGGGCACCGGTCCGACGTTGGAACAAGGTCAGACCGCAGTGATCCACGCGATGTTCGTGCGCGGCGACAACCTGGTCGTGCTCAACAGCACGTGGGCTGCCGGCTCTCCTGAAGAGGTGATGCTCGTTCCCGATGGCCTCGTGCTCCCCGGTCTGGTCGACGGCTTGATCGGCGCCAACGTCGGCAGCCGCCGCGTCATCACGATGCCACCCTCCGAGGCCTACGGCGACAGCGGGGCCCCCAGTTCCGGGCTGCCGGCCGGTGTCGACCTGATCGTCGTCCTCGAAGTGCTCGGGGCGTTCGGCCAACCGTCCAGCTGAACCGCAACACTTTGCGTTCAAGCGCCACGCAGGCTGGGCTCCACCGCTGGCGCACCAGGGCCGACGTTGCCGCAACCGCCGTGGGCTGGGGCAACGCTCGCGAGCAACTGCAGCGTCCGGTGGATCCAGGCTGAACAGCACCCCGCCGTGCGCTAGACACGCGGCATGCACCTGCACGACGCGGCCGCGCAACGACTGACCGACGCGATCGTCCGCTATGCGGTCGACCGCGTGCGGATGGACCCGGTGCCGCTCGACGGGCCACAGACACCCGACCAGCTCGCCGCCGCGTGCGGGCCCACGATCACTGCCGGCGGCCTCGGCGGGCCGCGCACCCTGGAGTTGTTCACCGACGTGCTCGCCCCGGCATGCATCTCGGTCGATCACCCGCGGTACCTGTCGTTCGTGCCCTGCGCGGCCACCGAAGCAGCGGTGTTGTTCGACCTGGTCGTGGGCGCGTCGAGCATCTACGGCGGGTCGTGGTTGGAGGGCGCCGGGGCCGTGTTCGCCGAGAACGAGGCACTGCGCTGGATTGCCGACCTGGCCGGCTTCCCGGCCACCGCGGCAGGCGTGTTCGTCACCGGCGGCACCGCCGGCAACCTGTCGGCGCTGCTCGCCGCCCGGTGGGCATGGCGGCAGGCCGCGGCGGGGGCCCACGACCGCACCCGCGGGCTGGTGATCGCGTCCGCGGGGGCACACTCGTCGGTCGCCCACGCGGCGCGGGTGATGGACTGCGACGTGATCGCGGTCGCCGCCGAGCCGAGTGGGCGGATGAGCGGCGCCGCGCTGCGCAGCACGCTCGACGCGGTGAGCGACACCGATCGGGCGCGCCTGTTCGCGATCGTCGCCACGGCCGGCACCACCAACGCCGGCGTGGTCGACGACCTGGCCGGGGCAGCCGATGCGGCGGAGGCGACCGGGTGTTGGCTGCACGTCGACGGGGCCTACGGCGGCGCCGCGCTGGCGGCACCGAGTGTGCGCGCCCGGTTCGCTGGCGTCGAGCGCGCCGACAGCTTCATCGTCGACCCGCACAAGTGGCTGTTCGCCCCGTTCGACTCGTGCGCCCTGGTGTACCGCGACCCGCGCCTGGCCCGCGACGCACACACCCAGCACGCCGAGTACCTCGACGTGCTGCACGGCGACCGGGGCGACGGCGGTGACAGCGGTGAGGGGTGGAACCCCAGCGACGCCAATCCGAGCGACCTGGCCCACCACCTGACGCGGCGCGCCCGTGGCCTGCCGTTCTGGTTCAGCCTCGCCGCCCACGGCAGCGACGCCTACACCCAGGCGATCGAGACCACACTGCACGTCGCCCACGCCGGCGCCGAGCTGATTCGGGCCAGCGAGCACTGCGAGCTGGTCGTCGAGCCGGAGTTGTCGGTGGTGGTGTTCCGGCGGCTCGGCTGGGGGCCCGCCGACTACCAGGCGTGGAGCGACGCGATGTTGGCCAGCGGCGAGGCGTTCGTGGTGCCGACCGCGTGGGACGGCGAGACGGTGCTGCGGATCTGCGTCGTCAACCCGCGCACCACGCTGGCCGACATCGAGTTCCTGGTCGACTCGCTCGCCAGGTAGGCCGCCTACTTCTTCGCCTGCGCGGCGGCCACGATCGCGTCGAATTCCAGGTTGGTCAGCGGCAGTACCGAGAGCCGATTGCCGCGCGCCAGCAGCTGGCAGCCAGCCAGCTCGGGAATCTCGCGCAGCTCGTCGAGCGGCACGAACGGCAGCTTCTTGTCGGGGGCCACGGTGACCCAGTCCCAACGCGGGTCGTCGGGGTTCGACTTCGGGTCGTAGTACTTCGAGTTCGGGTCGAACTGGGTCGGGTCGGGCTCGGCCGTCTTGGCGATCTTGGCGATGCCGGCGACCCCCGGCGGCTTCGCGTTCGAGTGGTAGAAGATCACCCGGTCGCCCTTGGCCATCGCCCGCATGAAGTTGCGGGCCGTGTAGTTGCGCACCCCATCCCAGCCCTCGCGCTTGACCCGCACAAGGTCGTCGTACCCGAACACGTCCGGCTCGGACTTCATCAACCAGTAGGCCATACCCGTGACCGTAGCCGCACCGGGCCCGACCGACTCACCCAATCTGCCGTGACTTTAACAACAAGCTGTTAAAGTCACGGCATGTCGGACGATCTCGGGTTGTACGACCCGGTCGCCAACCCCTACGCACCGGGGGCGGGCACCCCTCCGCCCAACCTCGTCGGCCGCGACGACGTGCTCGCGGCGACATCGATCGCGCTCCGCCGGATGCGCTCGGGCCGCTCGGCGCAACACCGCATGATCACGGGCCTGCGCGGTGTCGGCAAGACCGTGCTGCTGAGCAAGCTCGCCGCCGTCGCCGAACGCAACGGCTACCGGGTGATCCGCATCGAGGCGGTCGGCGGCGACGACACGGTCCGCAGCTTGCTCCGTCAAGCCCGGCGCATCGTCGAAGAACTCGAACGCTCGCACAAGGTCACCCGGGCCCTGCGTTCGATCGAGTCGGTCTCGCTGACCGTGCTCGGCACCGGGGTCAGCGTCGACCGCTTCCAACCGACCCCCGATCGCGAAGCGCTCGCCGACGTCGTCGTCGACCTGGCCGCAGCCGCTCACGAGCACGACCTCGGCGTGCTGATCGCGATCGACGAAGCCCAGCTCGTGGGCCGCGGCGACCTCCGCCGGCTGCTCGCCGGCGTGCATCGCTGTAGCCAGGACGCGCTCCCGCTCGGCATGGTTCTGGCCGGGCTGCCCAACCTGGTCGGCGAGGTCGCCCGCGCGGCCACGTACTCCGAGCGCATGTTCGACGTGACCGATCTGGGGGCGCTGACGCCCGGCGAGGTCGCCGAGGCGGTCCGTCAACCCGCCGCCGAACTCGGCGTCGAGTGGAGCGACACCGCGGTCGAAGCGGTGATCGACCGGTCCGACGGCTACCCCTTCTTCGTGCAGAGCTGGGCGTACCACATCTGGAACGTCGCTCACGACGAACCGATCTCGATCGTCGACGTCGAGCGTGCCGCCCCGCATGCACAGCACACGCTCGACGCCGCCTTCTTCACCGCCCGCATCGCGCGCATCCCTGCCTCCGAGGTCGCCTACGTGCACGCCCTGGCCACGCTCGGGCCGGGCCCCCACCGGTCGGGCGCGGTGGCAGCTGCGATGGGCATGGCCACCAGCCAGGTCGGCGCGTTCCGAGACCGCTTGATCCAGGAAGGCGTCATCTACGCCCCCCGGTTCGGCTGGGTCGAGTTCGCGATCCCCCACTTCGACCACTTCGTCCGGCGCAACGTGGCCCCTGCCGAGCGATGACAATGGCGCGATGACGATCCTGTACGCGATGGCGGTCGAGGCCGAGTACGGCCAACACCTACGGCAACGCTTCACGCCGGTGTGGACCGGAGTCGGCCCGGTCGAGGCGGGCGTGGCGGTCGGCGCCGAACTGGCCTGGCGGGCTGCCCACCAGGACCTGCCCGACCTGGTCGTGTCGCTCGGGTCGGCAGGCAGCGCGGTGCACCCGCAAGGCTCGGTGTTCCAGGTCGCGTCGGTCGGCTACCGCGACATCGACGCCTCGCCGCTCGGGTTCCCGAAGGGACGCACCCCGTTCGCCGAGCCGCCCGGTCAGGACGAGTCGGGCGTGGTCGCGCTGCCGTACCGCATCCCCGGCCTGCCCGAGGCGCGGCTGTCGAGCGGCGCGGCGGTCATCTCGGGGGCCGAGGCGTACGGCGCGATCGACGCCGACCTGGTCGACATGGAGACGTTTGCCGTGCTGCGCGCGTGCCAGCGTTTCGAGGTGCCCCTGGTGGGCCTGCGCGGCGTGTCCGACGGAGCCGCCGACCTGACCCGCTGCGCGGACTGGGCCGAGTACCTGCACGTCGTCGACGAGCGCCTGGCAGCGGCGGTCGACCTGCTCGACGCGGCGTGGACGGCCGGAACGCTGGTGCGCCGGTGAGTACCTCGATGCCGCCCGAGTGGGCACCGCACGAGCGGACGTGGATGGAGTTCCCGCCGCTCAACGAGACGTTCACCCCCGACCCCGAACGTTTCCGCGCGGCGTGGACCGACGTCGCCAACGCGGTCGCCCAGTACGAGCCGGTCACGGTCATCGCCGCACCCGGCGATGGCGCGGCCGCGCGGGCACTGCTGACGCCTGGCAGCACCGTCGTCGAGCAGCCGATCGACGACGCCTGGTTCCGCGATAGCGGCCCGACGTTCACGCTCACCGACGGGCGCTTGACCGCGGTGCACTGGCGCTTCAACGCGTGGGGCAACGCCGGGTTCTCCGAGTTCACCCACGAGCAGCACATCGGTTCGTGGGCTGCTGAGCGCGCCGGCGCGCCAGTGGTGGCCAGCACGCTGGTGAACGAGGGCGGCGGCATCCACGTCGACGGGGCGGGCAGCGTGTTGTTGACCGACACGGTGCAGCTCGACCCGCGCCGGAACCCGGGTTGGACGCGCGAGCAGGTCGAGGCCGAGGTGCACGCCCGGCTGGGCACCGAGCGGGCGGTGTGGTTGCCGCGCGGACTCACCCGCGACTACGAACGGTTCGGCACCAGCGGCCACGTCGACATCGTCGCCAGCTTCGTCCGGCCGGGCACGGTCGTAGCCCACTCGCAAGCCGACCCGGCCCACCCCGACTACGACGTGACGCGGGAGTTGCTCGGCATCTTGCGCGCCGAATTCGAGGTGATCGAGCTGCCCGCCCCGACGGTGCTCGACGACGGCGAGGGATGGGTCGACTACAGCTACGTCAACCACTACGTGTGCAACGGGGCGGTGATCTTGTGCGCGTTCGACGACCCGAACGACGAGGTCGCGGCCGGCATCCTCGCCGGGTGCTACCCCGACCACGAGGTGGTGCTGGTACCCGCCCGCGACATCTTCGAGTGCGGTGGCGGCATCCACTGCATCACCCAACAACAACCCGCTGTCACCTGACCGCGGCCCCAAGGTGGTCGAGTGCCGCCGCCAGGCGGTGTATCGAGACCACACCAGCGACGGGCCACCCTCCCTCGCGTCAGGGGGTGAGGTCGGTGGCGCTGACGGGGGCCGAGCGGATGCCGTCGACCTCGATGTACACCGTGTCGCCCTCGTCGCCGGTCAGGCAGGCGTCGACCTTGCCGCGGTCGACGAAGCTGAACTCGCGGGTCGAGTTCGGGTAGATGCAGAAGAACGACGTCGGCAGCGGCTCGGGGAACCCATCGATCTCGAAGCTCACCGCGAGGCACGTATCGCCGAACCGGCACGGCTTCACCTCGCCCCACGCGCGCACCGACGGCCCGGTGGCGTCGGTGGTCGGCGCAGGTGTCGGCACGGCAGCGACGCTCGTGGTGGTGACGGCGACGGTCGTGGTGGTGGGGCGCGGCCGTGCGGTGGTCGACGTCGCCTCGGTGGTGCCCGATGCCACGGCTGCTGCGTCGGCGTCGTCGTCGCCCAAGCCGATCACTCGGAACCCGACGAACGCCAGCACGGCCACGATCGCCAGCGGTACGAACCCCATCCAGTTGATCTGCCACCCCGACTCGGACGGGCGCGGCACCGGGGCAGCCGGCAGCGCTCCGATCGGTTCGTCGGACACCTCGTCCGCCCCCTCACCCACGCCGCGCAGGGTAGCCGCCCCTCACGCTGTGCGCAGGGCGGTCGTGACGGCGGCAGCACTGTCGACGACGGCTGCGCCGAAGCGGTCACCGGGGGTGCTCGACAGGCGTTCGATCGGGCCGGCCACGCTGACCGCGGCGACGACGTGACCGTCGGCGGTGACGACCGGGGCCGACACCGAGGCGACGCCCGGCTCGCGCTCGGCGACCGTGGCCACCCAGCCGTCGGCGCTGGTCTCGCCGAGCAGCACGCGCCCGGCCGAACCCTGCTCGAGCGGGAGCAAGGCACCCTCGGGAACCACCCACTGGAGCGCATGCGGCGACTGGAGGGCGAGCACGCAGCGCCGGTGGGGCCCTTCGGGCACGAACAGTTGCACCGTCTCGCCGGTCGCGGCGCGCAGCCGTTCGAGCGGTGGGCGAGCGAGCGCAGCGAGCGGGAAGCGGGCTGCGGCCACACGGCCCAGCCCGGCCAGGTCGGCGCCGAGGTCGTACCTCCCGGCTGCGTCGCGGCGCAGCAGACCGTGCTCGACCAGCGCCGCGGCAAGGCGGTGGGCGGTGGCCCGCGGGAGTTGCGCGCCGGCTTGCAACTCGGCCAACGTGCACGGCCCGCGGGCGACGACGCGCAGTACGCCGACCGCCTTGTCGATCACGCCGACGCTCGTTACGATGTCCATACCACGAGAAATCTATCTCAGATAGTGAGATCATGCACGTACCGAATCGCCCGCTGACACTGCCCGAGAAAGTCTGGTACCGCCACGTCGTCAACCCCGACGTCGACGAACAGCGCGAGACCGACCTGATCTACATCGACCTGCACCTCGTCCACGAGGTCACCAGCCCGCAGGCGTTCGACGGCCTGCGCCTGTCGGGCCGCACCGTGCGGCGCCCCGAGTTGACCGTCGCCACCGAAGACCACAACGTCCCCACCGCCGATATCGACCAGCCGATCGCCGACCCGATCTCGGCCAAGCAGGTCGAAACGCTGCGCCACAACGCGGCCGAGTTCGGCGTCACCCTGTACCCGATGGGCGACCCCAACCAGGGCATCGTCCACGTGATCGCCCCCGAGCAGGGCCGCACGCTGCCCGGCATGACGGTGGTGTGCGGCGACAGCCACACGGCCACGCATGGCGCGTTCGGCGCGCTCGCGTTCGGCATCGGCACCAGCGAGGTCGAGCACGTGCTGGCCACGCAGACGCTGCCCCAGGCGCGCCCGAAGTGGATGTCGGTCACGTTCACCGGCACGGCGCCCGCGGGCATCACCGCCAAGGACCTCGTGCTGGCCATGATCGGCCAGATCGGCACCGGTGGCGGCATCGGCCACGTGATCGAGTACCGCGGCGAGGCGATCCGGGCGCTCTCGATGGAGGGCCGCATGACCGTATGCAACATGTCGATCGAGGCCGGCGCCAAGGCCGGGTTGATCGCCCCCGACGAGACGACGTTCGAGTACCTGAACGGCCGCGACGGCGCACCACAGGGCGACCAGTGGGATGCCGCGGTTGCCGATTGGCGCACGCTCGTCACCGACGACGGAGCGGTGTGGGACAAGGAGGTGGTCGTCGACGTCAGCAACCTGCGCCCGCAGGTCACCTGGGGCACCAACCCCGGCCACGTCCACTCGGTCGACGACGCCGTCCCCTCCCCCAGCGACTACGCCGACGCGACCACCCGCGAGACCGTCGCCCGGGCACTGGAGTACATGGGCCTCGAGCCGGGCACCCCGATGCGCGACATCCCCGTCGACACGGTGTTCATCGGGTCGTGCACGAACAGCCGGATCGAAGACCTGCGCGCCGCTGCGGCGGTCATGCAGGGGCGTACGGTCACGGTGCCACGGGTGATGATCGTGCCCGGCTCGCACCGGGTGAAGGCCCAAGCCGAAGCCGAGGGGCTGCCCGAGATCTTCCGGGCTGCGGGCGCCGACTGGCGCGAGCCCGGCTGCTCGATGTGCCTGGCCATGAACCCCGACAAGCTCCAGCCGGGCGAGCGTTCGGCCAGTACCAGCAACCGCAACTTCGAGGGCCGCCAGGGCCGCGGCGGGCGCACCCACCTTGTGTCGCCCGAGGTCGCCGCGGCCACCGCCGTGCGGGGCACATTCGCAACTCCGGAGGATCTGGAGGTCCTGTCATGAAGGCTGTCACGGTGATTTCGGGTACCGGCGTGCCGCTCAAGCGGTCCGACGTCGACACCGACCAGATCATCCCCGCCGAGTGGCTCAAGCGGGTCGAGCGCACCGGGTTCGAGAAGGGCTTGTTCTCGACGTGGCGCGACGACCGCGACTTCGTGCTCAACCAGGAGCAGTACCAGGGCGCCTCGATCCTCGTCGCCGGGCCCGCCTTCGGGGTCGGGTCGTCGCGCGAGCATGCCGTGTGGGCTATCCAGCAGGGCGGCTTCGACGCCGTGATCGCGCCGAGCTTCTCCGACATCTTCCGCAACAACTGCACGAAGAACGGGCTCGTTCCGGTGGTGCTGCCCGAGCCGGTGGTCGAGCAGATCTGGGCTGCCATCGAAGCCGACCCGCAGACCCTCATCACGGTCGACGTGGCCCGCCTCACGGTCGAGTTGCCCGCGGCCGGCATCGAGGCCGGGTTCCCGATGGATACCCCCACCCAGCACCGGTTCCTCAACGGCCTCGACGACATCGGCATCACGCTCACCCACGCCGACGCGATCGCCGCCTTCGAATCCACCCGTCCCAGCTACCTCAGCTGAGGCAAGACCTCACCCACCGGAAACATATCGATCCTCACTCCGAGCCGGATTGTGCGCTCGCAAGGCGCGCCGTGCCGACGTTGGCTTGCGGCCAACGAGGCACGGCGCAACGCCGCGAGCGTGCAACCCGGCCGGAGCCCAGTCAGGTACAGGTGAAGGCGCCGTCTATCTCGTAGCCGTCGGTGGTGACGGCGTGGAACGTGCCGGACCTACCGTCGATCTGGATGCGGGTGTGGCCCGGGTCGACCGGCACGTCGGTGCCGCCAACCGTGAGCACCAACGCGTCACCCTCGATCGTCAACTCGACCGGAGCGCCCAGGCCGGCGTCGCCGGTGACCTGCACGCGGCCCGCCCGCCCGGCGCACTCGGTGCCGCCGGCCGCGTACGGCTCGGTCAGGCTGAGCATCCGTTCGGCGGCGCCCTGGCGGACGAGCGCGAACACCTCGACACCGGTCGCTCCCGACGGCAGCAGCTCGGGTTCGGGCGCGCCGGTGCATGCGAACGCGCCGCGTAGGTCGGCGTCGTCGGCGCTGAACGTGCCCGACTGGAGGCCCGGGTCGAGCGTGACCGTACCGGTGCCGTCGAGTGCAGCACCGTTGACGAACTCGACCCGGAACGAGCCGTCGACCGTGCCGGGGCCGGCGACCGGCGAGACGGCGAGGATGCTCACGGCGGTGATGTCGTGCCCCGGGTTGGACACCTGCAACGACCAGTTGGCGACCGACTCGCGTAACCCCGAGCAAGCCGCGAACGCACCGAATGCCTCGGCCAGTGCATCACCGTCGGCGTCGGACAGCTCGGCTGCCGGGGCAGCGACCACCGTGGTGCTCGGCCCGATCTCGACGTCCACCGAGACGTACGGCTCGGGCTCGGGCACCGTGGTGGGTACCGCCGTGGTGGCCGCCGGCACCGAGACGGCCTTGCGGGTCACTGCCGCCGAACCGGCCCCAACCGTTACCGGAGCTGCCGCGGACGTCGCCGCTGCATCGGTGTCGGCGGCCGGGTTGGCACAGCCGGCGACGAGCAGACTGCCCGCGAGCGCGGCGACGAACGAACGGAACCCTCGCATGAGAGCGGAAGGTTAATCAGCTTGACAACCGTTGTGACGACAACCTGTAACCATTTCGTAAGAAATGGGTCGCACGCTCGCCCCCGTCAGGTGGTGACGTCGGCTCCGAACAGGCTCAACTCACGCAGGTTGGGGTTGTTCGAGAACACCTCGATCGGGGGCGCCAACGGCAGCCGCATACCGCGCTGGAGGATGCGCACCTGCGTGTGCTGGTTGTACTCGGCGAGCGTGACCGCCCAGCCGTCGCGCCCCGCCCGCGCGGTACGACCCGACCGGTGCAGGTAGTCCTTGACGTCTTTGGCCGGCTCGTAGTGAATCACCGCACCGATGTCGTCGATGTCGATCCCGCGGGCCGCCACGTCGGTGGCCACCAGCACCGCCAGCTTGCCCTCGGCGAAGCGTTGCAACGCGCGCTCGCGAGCCTTCTGCGGTAGGTCGCCGTGAATCGCCGCGACCGATACGCCCAGGTCGGCGAGGTTGGCGGTCACACGATCGCACACACGCTTGGTCTGGCAGAACACCGCAACCTTGGGGATGCCCTGGGCGATCGCCCCGACGACACGGTCCTTGTCCATGTGGTGCACACCGAGGAACAGGTGGTGCATCGTGCCGACCGTGTCGGTGGCGGCGTCGATGGCGACCTCGACCGGGTCCTTCAGGTAGTTCTTGATGAGGTGCCCGACGTCGCCGTCGAGCGTGGCCGAGAACAGCATCGTCTGCGAGCGCCCGGTGCAGTGCCGCAGGATCCACTCGACCTGGGGAGTGAAGCCATCGTCGGCCATCCGGTCGGCCTCGTCGAGGCACACGATCTGTGCCGACCCGAGTTCGACCTCGCCCGACTTGATCAGGTCGATCAGTCGCAGCGGCGTGGCGACCACCAACTCGACCCCACGGTTGAGCAGGTCGATCTGGTCGCTGCGGCTGGCACCGCCGTACACCGCGGCCACCCGCATGTCGGCTTTGGCGGCGATCGGTTCGAGCACCTCGGCGACCTGCACGGCGAGTTCGCGGGTGGGCACCAGCACCAGCCCGAGCGGCCGGCGCGGCTCGGCCCGGTCGGTGATGCGCGCCAGCATCGGCACGCCGAACGCGAGCGTCTTGCCCGACCCGGTGCGTGCCCGGCCGCAGACGTCGCGGCCCTGCATGGCGACCGGCACGGCCTCGGTTTGGATCGCGAACGGTTGGGCGAAGCCGCACGCGGCCAGCCCGTCGTCGATGCGCGGCGGCACGCCCAGCGCCGCAAACCCGGTGGGCGGCTCGACCGGGGGGAGCGCGTTGATGGTGGTCAGGTTGCCCGAACGTTGGGGGCCTGAGTCGCGCTCGGGGCGCCGACCGGCACCGGACCTGCCGCTGCGGCGGCCGTCTTCGCCGCGGGGTCGTCGGCGGCCGGCCGGCCGTGGATTGGCGTCACTCATGGTCGGGCCAGGGTATCGGGCGGGCCGAGTGCTTCCCGGGGATCGGCGGCGCGGCGAACGGCCGCGTTCACGACCCTTCCGGTAAGCATCTTGATGATTGCTTGATCGACATATTGCACCGGTCTTACATCGCTCTGTCATCGCGACCCGGACACTGTTCGGGGAAATCGCGCAATGTTTGACTCTGTCATGACATGACGTTGCTCTCGGACCCCCGGGAAGCGAGCGGGCGCGACGTTGCCACTGGCGGACACACCCACTCGACTGACCTCACCGACGGTGAGTTGCTCGCGGCCGTACGGTCGGGCGACACGAGTGCCTACGCCACGTTGTACGAACTCCACGCCGAGTCGGTGCAGCGGCTCGCCCGGCGGCTGTGCCGCGACCGACACGAAGCCGACGACGTAGCCAGCGAGGTGTTCGCCAACACGCTGCGGGCCATCCAGAATGGGGGCGGGCCGCGCGACGAGTTCGGGCTGTACGCGCTGCGGTCGGTGCGCAACACCGTGACCAAGCTGCGCACCCGCACCGACACCGCCCACGCCACCCCGTCCGAGCTCGATGTCCTCGACCGAGCCGACGACGACGATCCGTTCCGGCTCGTGGGCGACATCGAGCAGGCCTTCGCCGAACTCCCGGAACGATTTCAGCACGTGCTGTGGACCACCGCCGTCGAGGGTCACACGCCGACCGAGCTCGCCGAGCAGGGCGCCACCGGCACCGACGGGCTCGACCCGGGCGCGCTCGCCTCGCTCAGCCAGCGGGCCCGTAAGGCACTCGGCCGCTCGTACCTGCGGGTGCGCACCAACCGCCCCGCCCGGCACCCCGAGTGCCACCGCGTGCGCGGGTACCTGCCCGGGTACGTTCAGCACACCGCCGGCGCCGGGACCGCGCAGCGGATCGAGGCTCACCTCGCCCACTGCGCCGACTGCGCGCAGATCCGCGACGAGATGCACGACCTGAACGGCAAGCTGCGCACCACCCCATGGCTGGCGCTCCTGGCGGCCGCCGTGCGCCGGGTGGCGATCAGCCTGGTCACCGCCGGCACGCCGGTCGCCGCAACTGCGGTCGCCCCGATCGTCGCGATCGCAGTGGCCGGGGCACTGATCGTGCGCCACGACGCGCACGTCGACGAGTCGGTCGCCGCGCAAGCCGTGTACTCCGAGGCCGACTCGATTCCCACGCCCGATGCGGTGGGCACCGAGCCCGGCCACGATGCCGGGCCTGAGCCGCAGGCGTCACCGGTCGGCCCGGGCGCGGACGACGCGGTCGACCTGCCACCGACTGAACCGGCCACCGTGCCCCCCGCCGACGACACCGGCCCCACGCCCACGGTGCCCGCGGACGGGACGAACGACGGCACCACGATCGCAGGCACCCCGCTCCCGACCGGCACCGCAACCACTCCCGACATCGACGAGAGCCCCACCACGGGGGCGGCGGGCACGCCCGATGCCACGCCCCCGGCGGGCACTGACGAACCGGGTACGGGCGGGCCGGCGACGCCGCCGGTGTCACCAGCGACGGGTGGTGGTGGTGTGGTGGGCGGCCTCACCGGTGGGCTCACCGACGACGTGCTGCCGGCCGCCACGAACGGTGTCGGCACCCTGCTCGACGACGTCAACGGCACCGTCACCGACTTGGGCAACGTGGTGGGCGCGCTGCCCGACGGCCTCCCTGCCGTGCTCACCGAGACGGGCAACCTCGTCAACGGTGTCGGCACCACGGTCACCAACACCCTCGACACCGTCACCAACGTCGCCGGCGCGGCAACCGACACGGTCGGTGCCACCGTCACGACGGTCGTGGCCACCGTCGACCAACTCGTCGTCGACGTCGGCAACGTCGTCACCGTCGACCCGGACGACCCGGTGGGCGGTCTGCTCGACGATGTGCTCGGCAGCGGCGGGCTGCTCGACAACACGCTCGGGAACCTACTCGGCGGCACACCGCCGCCAGGCCCAGCACCCACCCCGGTGTGCCTGCCGCTCGTCGGCTGCCTCCCCTGACGTCACCTGACGCCACCTCCCCTGTAGCCAAGGTGGTCGAGTGCCGCCGCCAGGCGGTGTATCGAGACCACCCCGGATGCGCCTTGACGGTTCCTTGAGGGATTTTCTTCGAATCCAGCCGTGATCGGCCGGCCGCTCGTGGGTGTGCATCCCTGACGACGCCCACTCCGGCGCCGCAGGATGCACAGGAGGCCACGATGAATCGACGGATCGCCACGATCACGATCATCAGCGGTTGTGCAGCGATCGCACCCGTCGTGGCGTTGCCCGCCGGGACGGCGACGGCGACGGGGCCGATGCCCCAGGACCTGCTGTGCTCCTTGTTGGGGACGTGCCCCACCACCCCCGACCCCGCTCCCGGCGACGACATCGTGGTCGTGATCGACCCGATCAACGTCGGAAGCACCCTCGGCGACATCATCGACACCACCGTCGCCACGGTCGACACCGTGCTGCCCGGCACCGCCGCGGCGCTCGACAACCTCCCGGTCGGGCAGCTGCCGCAGCCGGTCGGCGCGGTGCTCGACGGTGTCACCAGCGGCCACGCCGGGCCCACCCTCGACGTCGTCGTCGAGACGGCCCAGGCGGGCGTGAACGGCGTGCTCGGTGAAGCCACCGACGCCGTCGATTCGACGCTCAACCAAATCGGGCTCGGCAGCGTGGTCGCCGCCGACGTCCGTGTCCCCGTAGATCTGACCGACGGCGTGGTGGTCTCCCCGACCGCGACCGCCTCGGTCGACCTCGGTGGCGCCACTGCACCACTTCCGGCTTCCCTGACGGATCTGGTCGACGCGGATGTGGCGGTCAACTTGTGCGGCGTAAACGTCGTCGTGTTGACCAGCCACAACCAGAACTGCTCCGGCACCGGCCCCGCCGCCGCCACCATCTCGAACCCGCTGCTCGCTGACGTGAAGCTGCCGGTCGATGTGTGCGGCGTGCAGGTGGTGGTGCTCGCGAGCAGCACCGTCGACTGTTCCGAGTCTGGCGGGAACCAGAGCGGTGGCGCCACCGGGGCCCTCTCCGATGCACTCGCCAGTGTGACCGCGGCGATCGGCTTGTGTGGCGTGCAAGTGGGCGTGCTCAGTTCGGCCCACACCGACTGCAGCGGCCGCCCGACTGGGCTCGACACCGGCGTGTGTGTTGCGGGCAGCACCTGCCTCGACGTGATCGGTGTCGACTCGCTGTGCGGCATCAGCGTCGCCGTCCCGAACGATGTGTCGGTCACCTGCACCACCGCGGCGACGCCCGGCCCGGGCACACCCACCCCAGGCACTCCGGGCGGCCCGGGCCGCCCGAACCCGGGTACGCCCGGCGCCCCGGCAAGCCCGGGTGCACCCGGAACGGACGACACCCCGCAGGGCGGCGGAACCGGCACCGCCGGCACGCCCGCAGACGCCACCGGCGACGGCACCGGCGACGGCACCGGCCCGGTCGGCACGCCCGGCGCCGGACCGATCGGCGGCCACAGTGGGGTGTTCACGTCGCTGCCGACGACCGGCCTGTCGATCGTGTCGCTCGTGATCGCCGGCTGCGGGCTGCTGGCCACCGGCCTCACCGCTCGCCGAGCACGGGGGTTCGCCGCCGTGCGTTGACAGATCTCGCCTCGAACGGAACCCCGGCGCGCGACCGCATCCCGTGCGCCGGCTGGGTCCTGGGGCGTCCCGTAACGGTGTCCGAACCGCATCCTCGGACACTGAAGTGCGGGATACCCGCTCCCGCCGCCGCTCCCGGTTGGCGGCGGGAGCGGAAAGTCGCTGGGTTACCCGGGCCGTTGCGGGCTTGCCGCAGCGGCCCGGCTCGCGTAAGCTGGTCGCCGATGTCGCCGTTCGCCGCCCCCACCACACTGGAGCTTCTTCTTCGTTAGGGCGAACCCACATACCCGCGTTCGCCCGCCCCCGCCGCCCTCGGCCGGGGGCTCGTTCGTTTTTCCGGCCGTGTCACACCCCCTCCCTCGACCATTCCGACCGTCACGCAGAAAGACCACACGATGCCTCCCGCCCCCGTCACCCCGAAGAAGATGCCGTTCGAGAAGTACCGCGCGTACGTCCCGATCGTGCTCACCGATCGCACGTGGCCGAACGTCGTGATCGACAAGGCGCCGCGCTGGTGCTCGGTCGACCTGCGCGACGGCAACCAGGCGTTGATCGACCCGATGGACCCGGCCCGCAAGCTGAAGATGTTCACCGAGCTGGTGAACATGGGCTTCAAGGAGATCGAGGTCGGGTTCCCGGCCGCCAGCCAACCCGACTTCGACTTCGTGCGTCAGCTGATCGACGACGACCTGATCCCCGACGACGTGCACATCCAGGTGCTGACCCAGTGCCGCCAAGAGTTGATCGAACGCACCTACGAGTCGATCGCCGGGGCGCCGCGGGCGATCGTGCACTTTTACAACTCCACCAACCCGCTCCAGCGCGAGGTGGTGTTCGGGCTGGACCGCGACGGCATCAAGGAGATCGCCGTCAACGGCGCCCGGCTGTGCAAGAAGCTGGAGGAGACGATCCCCGGCGTCGACGTGCGCTACGAGTACTCGCCCGAGAGCTTCACGCTGACCGAGCCCGAGTACGCGATCGAGGTGTGCGAAGCGGTGATGGACGTGATCGAGCCGACCCCGGAGCGTCCGGTCATCTTCAACCTGCCGGCCACCGTCGAGTGCTACTCCCCCAACGTGTACGGCGACGTGATCGAGTGGTTCTGCCGCACGATCAAGCACCGGGACTCGGTGATCGTCAGCCTGCACCCACACAACGACCGCGGCTGCGCGGTAGCGGCCGCCGAGTTCGGCGTGATGGCCGGCGCCGACCGGGTCGAGGGCACGCTGTTCGGCAACGGCGAGCGCACCGGCAACGTCGACGTGGTCAACCTGGCGATGAACCTGTTCGCCAACGGGGTCGACCCCGAACTCGACGTCTCCGACATCGACAAGCTGCGCCGCACCGCCGAGTACTGCAACCGCCTGCCGGTACCCGAACGCCTGCCATACGTGGGCGACCTGGTGTACACGGCGTTCTCCGGCTCGCACCAGGACGCGATCAAGAAGGGCTTCGAGAAGCTGCCTGCCGACTACGACCAGTGGGGCGTGCCGTACCTGCCGATCGACCCGCACCACGTCGGCCGTACCTACGAGGCCGTCATCCGCGTCAACTCGCAGTCGGGCAAGGGCGGCGTCGCCTACGTGATGAAGGAGGAGCACGGCTACGACCTGCCGCGCCGGCTCCAGATCGAGTTCTCCAAGACGATCCAGCACATCACCGAGGACTCCGGCACCGAGATCACCCCCGACGTGATGTGGGGCGCGTTCCGGTCCGAGTACATCCCCGACGCACCACGGTTCCGTCTGCGCGGCCACGAGTTGCACACCACGTCGTCCGACGCCGGTGGGCGGGCGCGGATCACCGCCCAACTCGACCACGACGGCGCGCCAGTCACCGTTGCCGGTGAAGGCGACGGCCCGGTCGAGGCGTTCGTGCACGCCCTCGTGACGGCGTTCGGGGCCACCGACTTCGACGTGCTCGACTACGCCGAGCATGCGATCGGCCGCGGCGCCGACGCCCAGGCGGTCGCCTACGTCGAGACGTCGGGCGCCACCGACGTGAAGTGGGGTCTCGGCCAAGACCCCGACATCACCACCGCCAGCCTGAAGGCCGTGCTCGGAGCCTGGGAGCGCCACCAACGCTGAGCCCGTCGCCGGCGACCACCGCTGGCTCGTTCCTGTCACCGAACTGCACGGACGTCGGTGCAGTTCGGTGACAAGAACCGCGTTGGACCATGTTCAGAGTTCCACCAACGTCAGGTCATAGGTGGCGGTGTAGGTCCAGGCCGACTCGTTGCCCCCCAGCGATCCGGATGTCGGTGGCCTGGCGATCGTCCAGTCCGTCGAGCCGACCAAGCGGTTCGGTGCCGGATCCGAGTCGTTCAGCAGCCCGCTGCCGACGCTCGCGCCCTCGACCCAGCCGAGTTTGCTGACGTTCGTCGACGAGTCCCATTGCGTGAACGTGGGCGGGTTGCCGTCGACGCAGTCGTAGCCCGTCCACGACCCGGACGCGCCGCCGATCCTGCCGTCAGGCGGATAGTGGGCGGTGTAGATCAGCCGCGGCTGGTAGAGCCACCCGCCGCTTGCCGCGTCTCGCTCCAGTACCAGGGCCCCCGGCCGCACCGCGTTGGCGAGGGACCAGACCTCGTCGAACGATTTGCAGTGCGACCACCCCGTCCCGTTCCACTTCGGTGTGTAGGTCGTCGCGTCACCGTCGCCGGTGACACGGGCCGCGTACGTCCCCGATCCGTTCGGCCGGAGGTCGGAGCCGGATGGCAGCAGGGTGTAGGTCGCCTGCTCGGTGGACACGTCGCGCCGCACCGTCGGCCCCTGGTTGTTGTCGCGGTGCAACGACACCTGGATCGTGCCGGTCCACGCCTGCTGGCCGCAGTTCCGCCGCAGCAACTCGAACGGGCCGAACGTCAGCTCGGCCAGGCCGACCGACCACTCGAACCACCACTTCTCGACGGTGAGGCGGGCGGCGACGTTGATCGCCGACTCGACCACGACGCAACCGTTGGACAGGTCGACGGTGGCCGTCACCTCAGGGCCGGCCGAGATCTCCGGGCCAGCCAGGTCGAACATCGCCCCCACCACGCCGAAGTCGAGCCCCACGCCGACACTGCCGTAGGTGCCGGGCCCGCCGTCGAGGTCGGCGCCGCCGGTGATGTCGACATCGGACAGGTTCTCGAGGCTGCCATCGACGTACTCGAATCCGGCCGTGATCCGCGGCGTCGCGGTCAGGGTGCCGTGCACCCCGGCCGACGCCGAGAACGTGATCCCGAGGTCGGTCTTCAGCAGCATCGGCCCGATCGCCCCGAACGGCATCGCCCACCACGGGTGCCACGTGCACGACAGGCCGGCGGCCGAACCGGAGGGCACGGCGGCGAGGATGGTCGGCGTCCACTGCACCTGCAGCTTCGCGTACCGGTCACGCAGCTTGAAGGCGAACTCGCCGGATGGGGCCCCGATCGACACCGACACCGAGCCCGCGCATCCGTCGCTGGCTGCCGGCCGCAGTATCGGCTGCCGCGCGGGCGCGGCGGCGGTCGCCGTGTGGGCACCCGACCGGAAGCTGCCGTCGACCTGGATGTCGGCGAACATCTCGGGCAGGGTCGCCGGTTCGAGCACGACGGTCGTGGTGCCGTCGCTGTGGCCGGTCACCGAGGCGGCCTTGCCGGACGTGCCGTTGGGTGCCGCGGCGTGGGGGAACACGACCAGGTATCCGCCGACCGTCGGCACGTCGGCCGAGGCCGACAACACGACGGTGGCGCCGGTGTCCGCCGCGCCGTCGACCGACACGACGTCACCCGCACCGCCGAACACGGTTCGCTGACCGGGCACGAGCGTGGTGGTTGTCTCGCTCCCGTCGGGGAACCAGCCGGCCACATCGGCCACCAGGTCGACCTCGCCGAACCGGTTGAACAACGAGACCTTCCCGCCATCACCGACCTTGACGATCACCAGGTTCGGCACGGTCCGGCTGGCGACGACGTTGAGGTTCGACGCCAACGGGCGCTCGACGCCCGCGGGCCACACCGTCACGAACGACGCCGCAGTCGGTGCCACCGCAGTCACGTTGAGGACGACCGCGCCGACGCCCTTGGTGGGTAGGCCGCCGCGACCGGCGACCTGGAGTTCGACCACGCCGTCACCGCGAACCTGCGCGGTCGGCGCGCCGTTGCCGAAACGGGTGTCGAGGATCCGTTCGGGCACCAACGGCTCGAAGCCGCCCTCGGTGGGGAACCAGCCGGCCACGTCGGCCAGCAGGTCGACCTCGCCGAACCGGTTGAACAGCGACACCTTCCCACCCGCGCCGACCTTCACCACCACCAGGTTCGGAATCACGTCACCGGGCGCCACGTTGAGGTTCGACACGGTCGGCCGCGCCGAACCGGCAGGCCATGCAGTCACGAACGACTGCTGGGTCGGGCCGACCGCGGTCACATTCATGACAACCGCCCCGACCCCAGTCGTTGGCACGCCGCCCTGACCGGTCACCTGCAGGTGCACGGTGCCGTCCGGTCCGATCCGCTGGGCCGGCGCACCTGTGCCGTCGCGCGTGTCGAGAATCCGGGCCGGCACCACTGGCTCGAGTCCGCTGCCTTCGGGAAACCAGCCGGCCACGTCGGCGAGCAGGTCGACGTCACCGAACCGATTGAACAGCGACACCATCCCACCCGCGCCGACCTTCACGACCACCAGGTTCGGCACGGTGTCCCCGGGCGCGACGTTGAGGTTCGACGCCGTCGGCCGCGGTGCTCCGGTCGGCCACACCGTCACGAACGACCGTTGCGTCGCACCCACCGCGGTGACGTTCAGCACGACTGCACCGACGCCCACCGCGGGCACGCCACCACGTCCCGTCACAAGCAACTCCACGACCCCGTCGGCTCCGACTCGCGCCTGCGCCGCCCCGACCCCGTTGCGCGTGTCCAGCAGCCGTTCCGGCACCACCGGCTGTAGCCCGCCCGCGCCGTACGACAACGTTGGCCCCGGTGCGGGCGCCGCCTGCGCCAAGCCGGAGAACAGGCTGCCCAAGTCGACCTCGCCGGGTGGCGCGGTACCGCTGACCTGGGGCGATGCGGCAGCAACGGCGACGACCACCCGGGGCATCGCCAACAGACCAACCGCCACCAACCCGGCGGCTACCGCCGCCCCGATCAATCGCTCACCCATTGCCGGCAACCCCGTCTGTCCGATCCGCTGAGCCGGCGAACCTACCACACCGCCGTTACAAGGCCGCTACGTCCAGGTGTACCGGCGCGGCTTCCGCGGCGGCGACTCGGCCCCCGACTACAGTCCCGGCATGGTCAGCGCGCTCAGGCGGTTGTTCTGGTTGGCACTGCTGGGCGGCGCGGGTTTCGCCGGGTGGTCGCTATGGAACTCGACGCGACGCGAACCCGCCAAGGTGGTCGAGCCGGCCGTTACCACCCCGCCGGTACCACAGGCGTTCGTCGAGGTCGCGGCGTGGGTGACGCCCGGCGACGACGGGTCGTGCCCGGCGTCGCACCCGGTCAAGGCCAACGACAACTCCGGCATCTTCCACGTGCCCGGTGGCCGGTTCTACGACCGCACCCGCGCCGAACGCTGCTACTCCACCGCCGACGCCGCCCAGGCCGACGGATACCGCGCGGCCAAGAGCTAGCGACCAAGGGGTTCCAGACCTCCATCCAAGGCGAGCTGACCGAACTCGACCAGGACACCGTGAGCCGCACGTTCGTAGGCCCCGGACCCAAACACTGAAGGAAGTGCCATGAATCCCCCTACGTGGAGACCTGACCCAATCGAACACCAAAGAGTGCTGTCGCTCCGAACGGACGCCGAGAGTCCGGCTCGAACCCCTGACCGTCGGTCAGCGATGCCGGCGCGGTTGAACGAGCCGTTGGCGGTGGGCGACCTCGTCGAGGACGCTTGGTCATGAGAACAGTTCGCGGAGCCGGGCTATCTTTGGGGCTGTTGCTGATCGCGGTGACGGCGCCTGGTATTGCGTCTGCCGGAAGCGACGGCCACGACCGCTTGATGCCCGACGCGAGCGGATCTGGCAGTGAGGCATTCGCTGCTCGCGTAGAAGCAGGCGCAGCACCTGCGCTGCCGAGTCGGCTGGGTCCTGGTGGTCGGGTGTGTTTCGAGGTGCGCGGTGAGCCCGGAGATGCGGCGGTGGTGAACATCACTCCGGTGCTCGCGTCTGCCGCTGGTGACGGACAACTGGTGTCATCGGACGTGAGTGAGCCGAGCCGGGTCTCGAACGTCAACTATGCGCCCGGGACCATCGATCCGAACGTGGCCATCGTCCCGATCGGCGAAGACGGCAAGATCTGCTACGTGAACTCGATCCACGCCTCCGTGGACGTAATCGCCGACCACCTCGGAACCATCAGCGCTACCGCCTACCAGCCCGCGATCCAGAGCGGCGCACCCAACCGGCGCATCGACACACGCAACCACGCCACGCCGCGGGGCTACTCGCCGAGCGAGTGGCCGCCGACGATCGGCAGGGAGTGGCTGTTCGCGTTCGAGTGCCCAGTCGGCCAGACCCCGAGCGCCGGGATGGTCCGGCAGCATCCTGCGGGTGGTCAGGTGCAGCGACTCGTCTTTGAGGACTCTCGGCCCCCAATGATCGGGACGGCACGAGATGGCTGGTTCAGCACCAGCTTCATCATCGACATCCCCGACGACCCTGACCTGATCGGCAACTGGACGCTCGAACTGCGGTGCGGCGCCCGAGTCGACACCCCAGCGTCCAACGAGCACCCGACCCAGGAGACACAGATCTCTGTCTCCAACCGAACGTAACCCAATCGTGAACGGAACACACCCAAGCCAATCGCATCTCACAAGGAGCCAACATGCCATCTAGGTTCAGAACGACCGGGATGCTGGCGCTTCGGATCTGAGCGGGGTGGGGTGGGGTAGCGAGGGTCCGCGAGGCGCGGTACAGGGACTCCGAGAATCGGTGGTTCCTACACCTGTCGAGTCCTCGGAGTCCCTGTGGAGTTCAACCCTACGCGTATGTGCGAGCTGCTGGTCGGCCTGCCCGACGTGAACGTGCTCGCCGTTCGCGATGTCGCCGGTCAACCGATCGTGGTCCACGTCGAGGCCCGTGTCGAGCGGGCATGGTGCCAGCGCTGCGGCGCTCGCGCTGCGGTCAAGGAACGTCCGGTCGTGGAGTTGGTCGACCTGCCGTGTTTCGGGCGTCCGGCTCGACTGGCGTGGCGCAAGCATCGACTGTGCTGTCCGGAGGCGTTGTGTCCGGCCGGGTCGTGGACGCATGTCGATCAACGCATCGCGGCGCCGAAGATGGTGATGACAACCCGGGCCGCGCGGTGGGCGACGGTGCAGGTCGGCCGTCACGGACGTGCCGTGTCGGACGTGGCGGCCGAGCTCGGCTGCGACTGGCACACCGTCAACGACGCCGTCGTCGCGTACGGCGAAGCACTCCTGGCCGCCGACACCGATCGGGTCGGCGTCGTTGATGCGCTCGGGTTGGACGAGACCTTGTTCGTCCGCACTGGCAGGTTCCGCACGCAGTCGTGGTGCACCTCGATCACCGATGTCAGCCGCGCCCGTCCGGCCCGCCTGGTCGAGGTCATCGAGGGCCGCACCGCCAAGGAAGTGTCGGGCTGGATCGACGCGCGACCGGCCGAGTGGCGGGCCGGGATCGACTGGGGTGTGTTGGACATGTCCGGCCCCTACCGCAAGGTCTACAACGACAGCCTGCCCGACGCCGTCCAGGTCGCCGATCCCTTCCACGTGGTGAAGCACGCCAACTCCAAACTCGACGAGTGCCGGCGGCGGGTCCAGAACGAGACACTCGGGCACCGCGGCCGCAAGGACGATCCGCTCTACCGATCCCGCCGGCTGCTGGCCAAGGGTCATGAACACCTCGACGAACGTGGCACCGCCAAGCTCATGAGCCTGCTCGAGGCCGGTGACCCGCGCGGCGAGGTCCGCATGAGCTGGCACGCCAAGGAGACGGTGCGTGGGCTCTACGCGATCAACGATCCCGACGCCGCGGCCGCGTTCTTGGACGAGTTGATCGAGAACATGACCGACTCCGAGATGCCCGTCGAGGTCCGCTCCCTCGCCGGGACACTTCGCCGCTGGCGCCAGCAGATCATCGCCTGGCACACCGCCCGAGTGAGCAACGGCCCGACCGAAGCGCTCAACAACTTGATCAAACGCATCAAGCGGGTCGCGTTCGGGATGCGACGGTTCCGGCACTACAGAATCCGTGCCCTGCTCTACGCCGGGAGACCCAACTGGGAACTACTCGACACCATCACACCCCGCTGAAATCCGAAGAGCCGCGATTCCCCCAACACCAGGGACATCGACTCTCAACGCCATAGCCGGCAGAAGCAACGCCAACCACGCATTCGTCACAACCTCAGGCGACAAAATCAAGGTGTTCAACCGGTTCGGGACGAGCACAGTCATCGTCGACTTGATCGCCAGATTCCAGTAGCTCCATACTGCTCGACCCTTCAGGGGGCGAGCAGTCCGGCCTTGAGATGCTGGGCGCTGCGGTCACACGATGGGCCGCAGCGCCCTGGGACCCCTCGGTACGCGGCATCGCACGCCGCCCGCCTGCCGCCCCGGACCCCGACGCGACCGACCCAACCCCGGTCACTGTCGACCAAGCCACGGCCGATTGAGGCTGTCGCTCCGCACATCCGGCCGCCGGAGCGGGCGAAGGTGCGTGGTCGCGGCACGGGCTGGCACACTGGCGCCATGTTGGTCACCGTCGACTTCGACGCCTGCATGTCCACCGGTGGATGCACCCAGCTCGCGCCGTCCGTGTTCGAGATCCGCGACGACGGCTACCTGTACGTGCTGGTCGACGAACCCGGCCCCGAGCTACACGACGACGTGCGCACCGCCGCCGACCTGTGCCCCACCGGGGCGATCACGCTCGACGGATAACGCTGATCCCTCGCCGGGCGGTGGTCGATCGGTAGCGTTCGGCCGTGCTTGCCGCCCAAGTGCTCTACAGCGTCGAGTTGAGCCTGCTGCTGTTGGCAACCAGCGTGCTGGTGGGGCCGCTGGTCGCCGAGCGGCTACGCGTACCCAGCCTGGTCGGGTTGATCGCGGTGGGCACCGTGTTGGGCCCCTCGGTCCTGGAATGGCTGCGCCCGGGTGGCTTCGTCGCCACCGTGGGCGTGTTCGGGCTGCTGTACCTGATGTTCGTGGCCGGAATCGAACTCGACCTGAACACGTTCGCGGCCAACCGCAAGGCTGCGCTCGCGTTCGGGGTGCTGACGTTCGCGGTGCCGTTCGTGCTGGCGGCCGCGGTCGCCGTGTGGCATCTCGACCTCGGTACCCGCGGGGTCGCCCTGTTGGGGGCGATGTGGGCCTCGCACACGGTCGTCGCCTACCCAGAGGCCAAGGCCGCCGGGGTCGACCGCAGCCGGGTGGTCGGCATCTCGCTGGCGGCGACGATGATCACCGACATCGCCTCGCTGGTGGTGCTCGCGGTCGCCGCCTCGGGTCTCGCCGCCGCCGATGACCACGCGGCCGGTACCGGGGGCCACGGCAGCGGTGCCGCGCTGCCCTTGTGGCTGGCGCTGCTCCTGCTCGCGGCCTACGGGCTGGCGGTGCTGCCGCGGCTGACGCAGTGGGCGTTCGCGCACCTACTGCACTCACGCACCCAGCGCTACATGTGGCTGCTGGCCGGTATGGCGGGCGGCGCCACGCTCGGCCTGGCCGGCGGCATCGAAGGGCTGGTCGGAGCGTTCGTGGCCGGAATCGGCATGAACCGCTCGGTGCCGGCCCGGGGTGCCCTGATGGAACGGGTCGAGTTCGTCGGCAACGCGATCCTGATCCCGGCGTTCCTGGTGTCGGTCGGCCTGTCGATCGACCCGGCCGCGTTGGTCGAACCGAGCACGCTCGCGCTGGCCGGCGTGTTCACGCTGCTGGTGATCGTCGGCAAGGCGATCGCGGCTGGGGTCGCCGCCCGGCTGTTCGGGTTCAGCGCGACCGAGGCGGCACTGATGGCGTCGCTCACGATCGGCCAGGCAGCCGCCACGTTGGCGATCGCCCAGGTGGGGACCGCTACCGGGTTGTTCGACACCGAGATCCGCGACGCGGCCGTCGTCACGATCGTGATCACGGTGTTCGTCACGTCGTTCGGCACCCGTTGGGCGGCTCGGCGACTGGGGACCGCCTCGGGATCCCCGGCCGGGCTCGGTGAACATGTCGTCGTCCAGGCTCCGACCACCGAGTTGGCCGAGTCGCTGGCCAACGTGGTGACCGCCATCGCCCGCCCCGACAGCGGGCTGGTGACCCCCTTCACGGCGTTGCCGACCCGCCGCAACGGCCCGCCGGCAACCGCCGACCTCGACGCCTTCGCGGGAGCACTGACGCGCTGCGGCCACGACAACAATCCGGTCGTTCGCCTCGGGCACTCACTCGGGGCGGCAACGATCGCACTGGCCCGCGAGGCCGAGGCCAGCCTGGTCGTGGTCCCGGTCAACGGTGCCCGTTTCCCACTCCACGTCACCGAAGGAGGCCAGGTCGACGAGATCGGGCAAGACTCCACCGTGCCGTGTCTGGCCCTCCGGCTGCAGCCCACGCCGTGGAGTCGGCTGGTCGTGGTCGCCAGCGCTCGGCGTGACACCGCCGCCCGCGACGACCTGGCGCTGCTCGGCGAGTTGACACGACGGCTCGACGAGTTCCGTCACGTCCCGTTGCGGGTGTTCGTCCCCTACAGTTCGGCTGCCGATCCGTTCCGGTGGCACCCCGAACTCACCGTCAGCGCCTATCGCCCCCGCTCGGTGACGCCCCTCGACGCGCTCGAACCAGGCGACCTGCTGCTGTTGCCGACCGACACGGTCGCCGACGCCGGCCTGATCGCCCGGACACGGGCGATGCGCGTGCTCAACGGTGTCGGTGTGATCGTCGCCGCCGGCCCGGCGCGCCTACGCGTCACCAGTTCGCGCCCGCAGGCACCGTTGGTCGGCGCGGTGACCCCGCGGCGGATGTTGCCGTAGCCCTCCGGCCGGCCGGGGCCCTCCGCACCGCTGTCACCGGACAGCGTCGCGGCTAGCGTCGGCGAGCGTGAGCTTCCACGCCCAGTTGCACCGGTCGTGGGCGACGGCGAACTCGTTGCTGTGCATCGGCCTCGACCCCGACCCGGCACGCATGCCGCAGTCGCTCGACGGGCACCCCGACGCGGTGTACCGCTTCTGCACCGCGATCGTCGACGCCACCGCCGACCTGGTGTGCGCGTTCAAACCCCAGTTCGCCTACTTCGCCAGCCAGCGCGCCGAGCCCGCGTTGGAACGGCTCTGTCACTACATCCGTTCGGAACACCCGCACGTCACCGTGGTGCTCGACGCCAAGCGCGGCGACATCGGGTCGACGGCCGAGCACTACGCCCGCGAGGCCTTCGATCGGTACGCGGCGCACTGCGTGACCGTCAACCCGTACCTCGGCCTCGACTCGGTGCTGCCGTACTTCGAGCACGGCGGCGGGGTCCTCGCCCTGTGCCATACCAGTAACCCCGGATCGGTCGAGCTCCAAGAGCAGCAGCTCGGGGGTCGGCCGCTGTACCTGCACGTCGCCGCCACGGTCGCCGAACAGTGGTCGCGCTACGGCGAGTGCGGCTTGGTGGCCGGAGCCACCTTCCCGGCCGAACTGGCCTCGGTGCGGGCGGCCGCGGGCGACCTTCCACTGTTGGTTCCGGGGGTCGGCGAGCAGGGTGGCGACCCAGCCGAGGTCGCCCAGCAGGGTTGCACCCCGGACGGCCGGGGGCTGATGATCTCGACCTCGCGGGCCGTGCTCTACGCCAGCTCGGGGCCCGACTTCGCCGAGGCCGCCCGACACGTCGCGCTGGCCACCCGGTTGGCAGGTTTGCCGGCAGGCTGGTGATACGTTCCCCGCCATGTCGTTGATGCGCAACATCACCAAGGCCAAGCAGGCGCTCGACAAGCAGAAGGGCAGCGGCAAGCTCTCGGGTGCGGTCGGCAAGGCCACCAGCGCGGTCGACAAGGCCACCAAGGGCAAGTCGGCCAAGCTGACGGCCAAGGTCGACGCCGCGGCCAAGAAGTTCGACCAGCAGGGCATCACCCACTCCGACGCGCCTCAGTAGGCCTGTCGGCGACGCCGATCAGCCGAGCAGCAGCATCAGGCCGATCGCCGCGGCGGGCGCGGCGACCGACACCACGCACACGACCACGGTGCGCTTCAGCGTGCTCCACGGCGCCCGTACGGTGACGCCGGGTGGTGCCGGCCCACCAACGACTCCAGCTCGGCGGCCCAGTCAGCACGGCCGCGCTTGCTCTGGCGCTGTCGGCCGAACGCTTCGAGATGGTCGAGGAACTGGCCGACGTTCCCGTGGTTGGGGTCGACGCGGGCACCGCCGGGCCCGAGCCGGAACCGGTACCGGGTCGACTGGTGCCACACGTGAAACCCTTCCGACGACGCGGCAACCGAGTGCAGCTCGGCGACCGGCACGTCGAACACAACCTCGTCGGTGGCGAAACTCAGGCGCCCGTCGGCAAGGGTGAGCGTGCCGTCGCGCTCGTGGTTGAGGCGGCCGAGCAGCGTGGCACGACCCGAACGGGTCGGCGCGGTGCCCTCAGTCATCGGCGGGACAGTAGCCGCGCCGAGATAGCTCAGCCGCCGAGGACGACGACGCTGGTGATGCCGGGCGCCTGGCGGATCTTGTCGAGCGCTGCGGCGGGCGGCTCGATGTCGGTGGCCAGCACCATCACCGCGCTCGCCGAGTCGGGCGCCCGCCCCACGTCCATGTCGGCGATGTTGACACCGAACTCACCCATCGTGGTGCCGACCAGGCCGATCACGCCGGGCCGGTCGTCGTTGCTGATCACCACCATGTGCTCGGCCGGCGGCACGTCGATGCCCTGCCCGTCGATCGCGACCAGGCGCGGTTCGGCGCGGCGCCCGCTGAGCGTGCCGGCGATCGAGCGGTGGCCGTCGGAGATCGTGATCAGGTTGACGTACTCGTCGGTGTCGGCGCGGGCGACCTCGCGGATCGACAGGCCCGCCGCCTTGGCGATGTTCGGGGCGTTCACGTACGACACCGGCACGTCCGACACCGGCCCGAAGAACCCCTTCAGCACGGCCAGGCCGATCATGCGCGTGTCGTGGGCGGCGAGGTCGCCCTGGCTGAGCACCTCGAACGACTCGGGCACGCCGCCGGCGAGCGAGTGGTACAGGCGCCCGAGCGACTCGGCCAGCGGCAGGAACGGGCGGATCGCTTCGGCCGGCTCGGCGGCGTCGACGTTGACCGCCCACGGCACGAACTCGCCGGCCAGGGCGAGTTGCACCATGTCGGCGATCGCGTCACCGGCCTTGTCCTGCGCCTCGCGGGTGGAGGCCCCCAGGTGTGGGGTGACGACCACCTGCGGCAGTTCGAACAGCGGCGACTCGGTGGTGGGCTCGGCGTCGAACACGTCGAGCGCGGCGCCGGCCACGATGCCCTCGCGGATGCACTCGGCCAGGTCGGCCTCGACCACGATGCCACCGCGGGCGACGTTGATGATGCGCAGCGAGGGCTTGGCCTTGAGCAGCAGGTCGCGGTTGATCAGCCCGGTGGTCTCCTTCGTCTTGGGCAGGTGGATCGTGAGGAAGTCGGCCTCGGCGACGAGTTGGTCGAGCGGCAGCAATTCGACGCCCATCGAACGCGCCTTGTCGGCTGACACGAACGGGTCGTACGCCACCAGCCGCATCTGGAACGCCTTGGCGCGGTCGGCGACGAGCTTGCCGATCCGGCCGAGCCCGACGATGCCGAGCGTCTTCTCGGCCAGCTCGACGCCCTCCCACTTGCTGCGCTCCCAGCGCCCGGCGACGAGCGCCGAGTGCGCCTGGGGCACGTTGCGGGCCTGGCTGAGCAGCAGCGCCAACGTGTGCTCGGCGGCCGACACGATGTTCGACTGCGGGGCGTTGACCACCATCACGCCGCGGGCGGTGGCGGCGGGCACGTCGACGTTGTCGAGCCCGATGCCGGCCCGGCCCACCACGATCAGGTCGGTGCCGGCGGCGAGCACCTCGGCGGTGACCTGGGTGGCCGAGCGGATGATCAGGGCGTGGGCACCCGCCACGGCCGACAGCAGCTGCTCGGGCGACAGGCCCTGCTGCACGTCGACGGTGTGACCTGCCGCACGAAGGCGGTCGAGACCGCCCTCGGCGATCGCTTCGGTGACGAGGATGCGAGCCATACGGGCACCATGCTTACCGGCGCCGCAGGGCAGTTCCCAAGAGGATGAACAACACGTTCACCGGGCGTTGGTCACGTCGTCCCCGTTCCCGGTGGTTGAGCTTGTCGAAACCACGCTCATGGTTCCGTCACGTCGCCGTCGGGGAGGTCGACCCACAGCGCGTCGAAGCTGGCGCGCAGGCGCGAGAGCTCCTCCAGATGGGCGCCGGCGAGGGCCTCGACGCGGGCCATCCCGTGGGGCGTCAACCCGAGCCGCACCACCCGATGGTCGTCGGTGTCGCCGACCCGCTCGACCAGCCCGGCGACGACGGCCCGGTCGACCAGTTCGACCGCGCTGTGGTGGCGTAGCAGCAGATGGTCGGCGACCTCGCCGATCGACGGGGCCGACCCGTGCCCGCGGATCGCCAGCAGCAGTTGATGCTGGGCGGCGGTCAGCCCGGCCGCCTTGGCCTGGCGCTCGCTCCAGTGCAGGAACCGGCGCAGGCCGTCGCGGAAGGCGAGCAGGCGGGCCAGCTCGGCGTCGGTCAACGCTCGGGACAATTCCATCGCTTCACGATAGTATCGTGACACGATGATCCTGCGAACCTCGGCCGGACAGACAGCCAAGCTCGTCGGCCTCGCGGCCGTCCTCGGTGTGGCCGGCGGTGGGGCGGCGTGGGTGCTCGTCCACCTGATCGCGCTGATCACCAACGTCGCCCTGTTCCACACGTGGTCGTTCGGCGAACGCTCGCTGGCAACCCTCGACGTCGGCTGGCCGCTGTACGCGGTGGCCGTCGGTGGGGCGATCCTGATCAGCACGCTCGCCAAGTGGGCTCCGGTGATCCGCGGGCACGGCATCCCCGAGACGATGGAGGCGGTCCTCACCAAGCAGAGTCGGATCAGCCCGCGGACTGCGATCGCCAAGCCGATCTCAGCCGCGATCGCGATCGGCACCGGTGCCCCGTTCGGCGCCGAAGGCCCGATCATCGTCACCGGCGGCTCGCTCGGCTCGCTGATCGGGCAAGTGCTGCCGGTCACGCCGTCGGAGCGCAAGATCTTGCTCGCGGCCGGCGCCGCGGCGGGCATGTCGGCCACGTTCGGCGCACCCCTCGCAGCGGTCGTGCTGGCCGTCGAGTTGCTGCTGTTCGAGTTCTCGGCCCGGGCACTGATCCCGCTCGTGGTCGCGACCTCGGTCGCCGGCGGCATGCACGCCCTGCTGTTCGAGGACGGCCCGTTGTTCACGGTGCCGCACCATGACTTCGCCGGGCTTGCCGTGCTGCCCGCGTTCGGCCTGCTGGGCATCGCCTGCGGGGCGCTGGCGATCGTCATCAGCCGCGGCCTGTTCCTGGTCGAAGACCTCTACCGGCGACTGCCGGTCAGCGACTTCTGGCACCCGGCGATCGGCGCGATCGGGTTCGCCACCGTAGGTCTGTTCGTGCCGCGCGCGCTCGGGGTCGGCTACGACGCGATCGACGACGTGCTCAACGGCCGGTTGGCGATCGGGGTCGCGGCCGGGCTGGCCGTGGGCAAGTTGCTGGCGTGGTGGCTGGCGCTCGGGTCGGGTACGTCGGGTGGCACGCTGGCCCCGATCCTGCTGATCAGCGCCGCATTCGGCACCGTGTTCGGCGACGCCCTCAACCAGCTGCTGCCCGGGCCCGACATCCCCGTCGGCGGGTTTGCCGTCGTCGCCATGGCAGCCACGTTCGGGGCGGCCACGCAGGCGACGTTCACGGCGATCGTGTTCGTGTTCGAGTTGACCCGCGACTACAACGTGATCCTGCCGCTGATGGGTGCCAGCGTGCTCGCCGACCTGGTCTACTCGTCGGTCAACCGCGACAGCCTGATGACCGAGAAGCTGCGTCGCCGTGGCCTCAACATCGGCCGCCACTACGGCGTCGACCCGTTCACCCACGTGTCGGTGGCCGACATCATGACCACCACCGTCGACACCTTGCCGGTCGGCACCACAGTCGGCGAAGCACGCACCCGGTTCGCGGCTGGGGGCCACGGCGCGTACCCGATCGTTGACGCAGGTCGGCTGGTGGGCATCGTCACACGTGGCGACGTGCTGCGCGACGAGCACGACGACGCCGGGCAGGTGCTCGACACCGCCTCGCGCCAGGTCGTGACGGTGGCGCCCGGCGACACCGCCCAGGCCGCGCTGCGGGTGATGGTCGACGAACAGATCGAACACGTGCCCGTCCTCGACGCAGACCGCCAACTCGTGGGCATCTGCACCCGCACCGACCTCCTCAAGGTCCGTCGCCGCCAACTCGACGCCGAGCGCCCGCAGACCGGCCTCGCCGCCCGGCTCGCAGTTCGCCGCGCCACCCCGAACGGCGAATAGCCGGCTTCTGCGGCGCGGATCGGCTGCCACCCTTCACCGGGGCTCAGGGACGACGAGCAGGGCCTGGCCGCCGACCTTTGCTCCGATGGTTGCGGGAAGAGGGACGATCCCGGCAAACCTCGAGTGCGGGCGGGCGAGACGCACGGCGCCGCTACTGGGCTGGCCCGGTGGAGGGTGGGGCGGGTACGTTGCGGTGATGGTCGGCGAACTCGCGCCCACGCCGGTCTCGGCGCACGTCACCATCCGGCCGATCGTCGCCCCGACCGAACTGGTGGGGGTGAACGCCCTGTTCCAGCAGATCTGGGGCACGTCCGAACCGATCGTGCAGGTCGACCTGCTCCGCGCCATCGGTTACACCGGCGGCTACGTGGCCGGCGCCTACGACACCGGCCCGAACGGCGAGCACCTGGTGGGTGCCTCGTTCGGCTTCCTCGCCGACCACGACGGCGAGCGCGCCCTGCACAGCCACATCACCGGCATCCTGCCGGGCGTCCAGCACGCCGGCGTCGGCCGGGCGCTCAAGGATCACCAGCGGGCCTGGGCGGCCGAGCGCGGCATCGCCTGGATCACGTGGACGTTCGACCCGTTGGTGCGCCGCAACGCGTGGTTCAACATCGAGGTGCTCGGCGCTCACGTTGCCGAGTACGTCGTCGACTTCTACGGCGAGATGCACGACTCGGTGAACACCGGCATGGCGTCTGACCGGCTGGTGATGGCCTGGCCCACCTCCGAGCGGATCGAGCGGATCGAGCGGATCGAGCCAGGCACGCTCCGTTCGGGTGTCGAGGTGCCGACCCCCGACGACATCGTCGTGCTCCGGCGCACCGATCCCACCGCGGCCGACGAGTGGCGTCTGCGGCTGCGCAGCGAGCTCGGCGACCGGCTCACCGCCGGGGCCCGCGTCACCGGGTTCACACGAGCCGGCGCCTACGTCCTGACCGACGTCGCAGGGGGCCCGGCGTGATCCGGCTCGACACGCTCGAGCTGCGACGGATCGCACTGCCGCTGGTCACCCCGTTCCGCACCAGCTTCGGCACCGAGACCACCCGCGACATCCTCCTCGTCCACGTCACCGGCACCCTGCTGGATGGTGATGGCACCGACAGCGGCGCGGTGGTCGACGGGTGGGGCGAGAACGTGGCCGGCATCGAACCGCTCTACTCGTACGAGTTCGTCGACGCCTCGCAGCTCGCCACGGCCGAGCACCTGTGGCCCGCGCTGACGGCCGGCGGCCCGCTCACGGCGGCCGACGTGGCCACCCGGCTGGAGCCGCTCAAGGGCTTCGCGATGGCCAAGGCCGCGTTGGAAGCCGCCGTGCTCGACGCCGAACTGCGCGCCGCGGGCACCAACCTGCACCACCACTTCGGGGCCCATTCCGACAGCGTCGCCAGCGGTGTCAGCGTGGGCATCTTCGACGACCTTGACACGCTCCTCGCACAGGTCCAGGGCTACGTCGACGACGGGTACGCGCGGATCAAGATCAAGATCGAACCCGGTTGGGACCTCGAACCGACGCGCCTCGTGCGCGAGCTGATCGGGCCCGAGATGGGCCTCCAGGTCGATGCCAACACGGCCTACACGCGGGCCGACGCGGCCCACCTCGCCCGGCTCGACCGGTACGACCTGCTGCTGATCGAGCAGCCACTGCCCGAGGACGACCTGCTCGGCCACGCCTCGCTGGCACAAGCACTCGACACCCCGGTGTGCCTCGACGAGACGATCACGTCGCTCACCGTGGCCGAGGACGCGATCGACTGTGGGGCGGCCGAGATCATCAACATCAAGGCCGGTCGGGTCGGCGGCTACCTGACGGCGCGCCGCATCCACGACCTGTGCCTGGCACGAGGCATCCCGGTGTGGTGCGGGGGGATGCTCGAAACCGGCATCGGCCGGGCCGCCAACGCCGCGCTCGCCACGCTGCCGGGGTTCACGCTGCCCGGCGACATCAGCGCCTCCACCCGGTTCTACGCCCGCGACATCGTCGCCGACCCGATCACGGTCGCCGACGGACGCGTCGCGGTGCCCACCGCGGGTGGCCTCGGGTTCGACCTCGACCACGACTTCCTCGAGTCGGTGACACGATCTCGCCAGGTCGTGCCGGTTGACTAGAGCCGTGCACGAGTTCCTCTCGCCCGAGTGGGTCGCCGCAGCGGCCGACGTCCGCAGCCGCTACGCCGACCAGACCACGATCGCCGTCGCCGTACGGGTCAACCTCGAGGTCACCGACACCCCGCTCGGCGACGAGCCCGTGCTGGCGTTCATCGACACCACCGCCGGCAAGTTCGTGTTCGCCCTCGGTCAGCTCGACGACGCCGACACCGGTGTGCTGACCGACTACGAGGTCGCCAAGGCGATCGTGCTCGGCGCCGACCCGGCCGCCCTGATGCAGGCGTTCATGGCCGGGCGGATCCGCATCAACGGCGACATGACGCGCCTGCTCGCGCTCCAGGCGAACCTCCCCCAAGGCGACCTCGCCGACCAGATCGCCACCGACCTCGCCGCCATCACCGCCTGAGAAATTCGCAACGCCTGTCGCGCAACAAAGTCAGCCGACCGCAATGAACCTCGCCGGGACATTCTCAGCGAGCCACACCGCCTCGTTCCCCACCAGAACGACACCCCCTCTGCTTGAGCGGCAGCCGCATCGATCCGAAGCACCGCAGGGGCGGTGGCCTTGCGTCGTCCCACCTGCACCGCCATGCCCCAATCGTTCGACAGATGCACGAACTGGCGGCTCATCGGCTGCAACCCGACACGAGAATCGCCTCAGCCGCCGCTGACGAAGTCCCGTGAAACAGCACCGCAGGCGGACAGCCATGTTCCTTGCGGAGCCGCCCAGGCGACGAATGACCGTAGCGCTCTCACCCGATCACCGACCATCTCGTGACGGCGCTTCAATGACCCGGCGATCACCTGCTCCAAAGCCAACCGATCGCCACCGGTCCAGCGCGGCTCAGCGACTCGGATCGCGATGAGCAAAGTGTCGACGGGCACCCAGCCCTCGTCGTCCAACTCCAGCTCGTAGAGCCACGGCTCATGACGCAGCATGCGCGACACCTGACGCGATAGCTGCGATGGGTCCGGCCTCAAGCAACCAACTCCTCTGGCAGCAGTCCCCACGACTCGGCGGCAACCTCGAAGCAGCCAGCACTGTCAAGGAACACCATGAAATGGCGGATCACCCACCGCCCCCACGTCTCGGCTGGCTCTGCCATCAACAGCTCAGTCACCCACGGCGAGTCCTCGACCTCAACGATCGTGTCGTACGCGCCCTCGATGTGCCACGCCGTGCAGTGACTCTCGGCTCTCCACTGGTGAGCGCGCACCTTGCCGAATACCAACCCGCTCGACAGCAACACCCCGTCACGATCGAACTGGAACCGCAACGTGAACGCGCCACCCTCCAGCACGGCCACGACATCCGACGTAATCGCCGTCGACGGAGTCGAGATTTGACCGAGCGGCACCTTCACTGGTGGCCTCGTTGTCACCCCCCCCTGCCCTCCCAGGGAGAGCAGCGCGACCGCCGCCGCAGCGACATGGTGCGCGACAGTCGACGGAGCGGTGGTACGGGCGAACCGCCCAGGACTGGACCTGACGAGAGCGACACGGCTGTCGATCACTGGGAGGACGATCACGAGCGCAAGCATGAGCCACATCACCATCTGCCTTCGCGCAGAGCGAACTCGATAGCACTCGCACTCACTACGAGTTCCCCCCAGTCGCCAACGAATCGCCACGACCCTTCAAGTCGCTCAAATAGGTCAACACTGCCGTAGTCGACGGCGCCCGACGCGTCTACGGCGGGCAGTCGCCCTTGATCGTTCCATGACAGTTGAGTCACGCCGACGAAGGCCAGCATCGCTTGCGAGTAGCAGAACTGCTCGTCCGGACGAGGGGCACGATAGGCATCGTGCCCCTCTAGTAGGACCACTTCGAGAGTGACCTCGACGCGACCAGGCCGGGCGACCACATCGAGAACGAAACTCTCTTCGAGTAGCACTCGCTCAAAGCCGGACATGTCCTCGTACCTCACGGCAAGTCCCAAACGATCGGAGTGTGGTTGCCCGTACTCCTCCGCGTCACCGGGCTCCCGTAAGGGTCTACTCGCACACCATCAGCGTTGCGAATCTCCACGTGCGGTGACCCACTTCCCGGTGCGCGGGGCGAACCCTGCTTGATCGTGATCCGCACCACGCCGTTCTGATCTGTGTACTTGATTGGGCCAGAGGCCGTTTGGCTCCTCAGCCACCCCTGAGCAACACCGAACTCATCGAGCTGCGACGCGGTAGCCCTACCCCCCGAAGTGATCTGACCAAGAGCGAAGTCGGCATCGTACACCGCCACGCGTCCCGTGTTTGTGGTTGGGGGGCGTCTATTGATCCAGCGGCCGAGGAGTTGACCTAGTTTGAAGGTTGCCCCGCCGATTGTTCCGGCGATGACCTCGTCGGGGCCGACGCCGTACTCGCCTCGCTGGGCGCCGGCGAGCCACTGGTCAATCCCTACGATCCCGCCGGCACAGATCGGTCCGCCGCAGGCAAGGGAGGAGCCCCACATTGTGGCCCGGACCATCCCGATCGCGACGGGGAGCAGGGGGCCGGGATTGGCAAACTGGTCTTCCCAGACGGCGTAGCGTCGATACGCGTCGAGACGCGGCGATTCCCTGTTGTAGTCGATGGTCCCGTTGGAGTTCACGAAACCGGAATCGCACGTACGTCCACCGCCGCGGACACCGGTGTGAGCGCACGGGTTGCGCCCCCCGCTGTCGGTCCAGGAGCAACCCGACTTCGGGCACGGGTCAAGCCCGTTTGGGTCGCTCAATGTGGCGGGGTTGGCGTTGGCGTAGGTGTACGGCTGGCCGGTGACTCGGACCAGCGGGTCGACGCTGATGAAGGCGCCGAGGGTGGAGTCGTAGTAGCGGTTGTTGAGGTAGATGAGGCCGTTGGTGTCGTGGGGTTGGGCGATGTAGCCCGCTGGTGTGGTGGCGATGCCGGTTGCGAGTGGGCGCCCGTAGGGCTCGTACCAGTTGCTGGTTCTGGCGCCATTGCTGAGGCGGATGATGTCGGTGATGGTGTTCTGGACGTCGGTCTCGGTGACGTGGAGCCCATTGGAGTCGCGGATGGCCAGCGGTTCGCCGTCGAGTGTGTAGGTCCGGCGGGCGGTGACGCCGGTGCTGGTGGCGGTGAGTTCGGTGTTGCCGAGGTAGAGGGTGACGGCGCCGTCGGGGGTGCGTGAGGTGAAACGCTGGTTGGTAGTGGTGTAGAGGTTGCGCCATGTCTGATCAGGGGCGGGGAGGTGCTCCCAGACCTCCAGGGCGTCGATGTTGATCCAGGTGCCGGTGCCAGAGGTGGGGTCCCCCAGACGGATCCGGTTGGTGCCCTTCGCGAGGGTGACAGTAAAGGTCTTGGTGTTCCAGACGTACCAGTCGCCCGTGCTGGCGAAGACCTGATTGCTGTGTGTGACGGCGCCGTTGACGCTGATGTTCTTACGGCCGTCCCCCACTGCGCCGGCGTAGCGGATGGCGATCGTATGAGAGCCAGCGGTCTTGGCATTGACCGACCACTCGATGTACTCGCCGGCGCCGTGATCGATCCCACCGACGTTCTGGTTGTTGTGGCACGGACACCCCGAACTCTGGACGACGAGGCCGCCTCCGTGGGTCGCATGCTCGGCCTCGTAGCGCTCGTGGCGGCTCGGTGCCGTGACCCGGATCGCGTCGAGGTTGAGCCACCCGACCGAACCGGTCGTGGGGTTTCGGTCGAGCCGGATCGTGTTCGCCCCCGCAACCAGGTTGTAAGTCTTGGTACTGGTCGCCCACGTGCTCCAGTTCGTCGTCGCGGAGAAGTTCGCCGACGATGCAACGGTGCTCCCGTTGACTCGAACTCGTCGTGTCGCCGCACCGTCGCCAGCGGAGTAGAGGAAGTCGACCGCGTACGAGCCCGCGGTGGGCACGACGACGGTCCACTCGACGAACGCCGTCGTGCTCGACCCGTCGAACCCACCGATGCTCTTGCCGGCCGAACATGGGCACCAGGTCGACTCGACGACGGTACTGACGTGACGGTTGGCAAGCTCGGCTTCGTAGGTGCTGACCGTGCCCGTCTGCGTCGTCATCGAGAGACGGCCGAGATAGTCGTACGTGTAGGTGGTGGGCGGCTGGTAGGCGCCCGACGTGCTGGTTCGGCTGCCGGTGGTGCCGTAGCCATAGGTGATGGTGCCGCTCTGGCCGGTCGTCGACGTCACCGCATGAGGGCGGGACGTCCCGTAGTGATACGTGCGGTTGCCGAGGTTCGGGTCGCTGGGCCGGTTGAAGCTCGTGATCCGCCCGATTGAGTCGTACGTGTACTGGTGGTGATACCCACCGACGGTGGCCGTCGCGGGCGCAGCCGGGCAGGTCGCCGTCGGCGAAACCGTTCGGGCGTCGGTCAGCTGCGCGAACTGGTTGTAGGTAAAGCACTCAACCTGCTGGGTGTAGAGGTCCGCGCGGGTGCGCGTGGTGACGTTGCCGGCCTTGTCGTACTCGTTCAGGGTGGCGTTCGTCAGCACGCCTCCGTACTCGTAGGCATGCATGTCGATCCGTCGGGCGGGGTAGTCCCAGGAATACCAGCGCTTCTGCGCCGTGCCGCCAGTGCCGATTGAGCGGCTGGACAGGTTGTTTGCGCTGTCGTAGCTCGTCGCGCTGACGTAGTTGGCCAGGCCGGCAATCGAATTGAGTTGGCCGGTGGCGTGGTACCCGTACGTCAGTGTCTCTGCCGCGAGCCCTCCAACGGCTGGCAGGGTCTGGGTCTTGATGTGGTCGGCCCGGTCGTAGGTCTGGGTGAACGTGTAGCTGCCAGCGAGGCCGTTGTTCGTCGAGCCGGGGTGGTTCGGGATGTGGTAGGTGGTGCCGAGAGGCCGATTGCGGGCGTCGTAACCGGTGACGTCGGTCGTGTACGGATACCCGGCGTTGTAGGCAGTTTCCTGATCGGGCAGCCCGAGCTCGCCCGGGGCGTCATAGGCCCACGTGGCTCGGAGGGTGCCGGTCGAGGTGTTCGATCGGCGTTCGGTCTGTCGGCCGAGCGCGTCGTAGCCGTTCCACATCGTGACGATCGGGGTGGTGTTGGTGACGACCCGTCCGCCGGCATCGTATGTGGTGGTGGTAGGCCCAGCGTTGGGGTCCTGGGTGGTCAACACCCGGCCGAGCCGGTCGTAGGTCATGGTGGTGACGTTGCCGAGGTTGTCGGTGATCGTCAGCAGGTTGCCGACCCGGTCGTAGCCGTAGGAGGTGGTGCGATAGGAGCTCGTCGAGGTGCCGTAGTCGCGGGTCTCGACCACGTTGCCTCGGGCGTCGACTGTGCTGCGGGTGCGCCGCGTGGGCGTGGTGCTCGTGCCGCGCGGTGACAGAACCGTGGTGCTGAAGCCGTCGTAGCTGATCTGGGTTTCCCACACCAGCACCCCATAGGTGGTCCGCTGCTGGCGGGTCGGCCGACCGAGCGCGTCGTACTGCGACCGATCTTCACTGATCGACGTCGTCGGGCCGAGCACCTGGGCGCCGGGTACCGCGTAGTACGCGTTGGTCGGTGCCGACAACGTCACCAAGCCCCGCGAGTTGTACTGCACGAACTGCTGGTGGGTGATGTCGGGGTCGTGAGGAACACCGCGTTGGCTCTCGATCGGCTGACCCAGGCCGTCGTAGAAGACCCACGAGTGCTCGGCCGTGCTGGCGTTCTGGTAAATGCTCGTGCGAACCCAGGAGTGCTGTGTCTTCGACAACAGGTACTGATACGCCACAGTTGGGCCGCTGTCGCCATGATTCGTCAGCGATGTCGGCCGGCCGAGCGCGTCGTACGCCGTCGTCGTGGTCTTCCCGTTCGGGTCGGTGACCGTCCTGGCGGTACCTCGCCCGACCTCGTACACGGTGGTGACCGTGTGCCCGAGACTGTTCTGGGTCTGGGTGGGTAGCCCGTTGAGTGGCTGGCCGTAGACGATGGTGGTGTCGTCATACGTCAGTGGGGCGTTGATGAACGTCGGCCGGCCGGCCATGTCGTACGTGAAGGTGGTGTCGAGGTTCGTGCTCGCCGAGCTGGTCACTCGGTGCAACGTCAGGTTGCCCTTGGTCGGTGTGACACCGATCGCGCCGCCGTCGTAGGCGAACGACTCGTCCCGAAGCACCGTTCCAGAGGTGCAGGCAGCGCCCGCCCGAGTGATGACTCGGCGCGGCAGGGCGATCAACCAGGTCGTCGACGTGGCGTTGTCCGGTGCGTACTCATGGCGGACGCAGAGTGTGTCGGCGGAGTCACTGACGAACCCGTCCTCGACGACATGTAGCGGAGCACCGTTAGCCAGGTACGTCGAGGTGACCGCCGTGTCGATGTAGCTGCCCGCCGCGGTGCGGGTGCGTTGCCTGACCGATGACGGCTTCACGAACCACGCGCCTGCCACCGGCTGATGCGTCCAGTAGTTGGTGAACTCGTACCGAGCGACTACCGACCCGACCCTCTCGCGGACCTCGTAGACCAAGCCGGCGCGGTGGTTGTCGTCGGTGAATGTCTCCCCCAACGAGTTCGTGACCGTCACCGAACGCGTCCCACCCCCGGCCAGCCGGTCGCCGTTCATACCGCGGAAGAAGTAGTTCTCGGTCACGGTCTGTGTCTCACCGCTCGCACCGAACGCGACCCGCACCCCGTTGTAGCCGCGCCAATCCGACCACAGCGTGATGTCCTTGTTGCGCCACGCCCACACGCCGCCCTCGAGGTTGTACACGCGGAACGCTGTATCGGCTACTGGGTCGTTGTCGTGATGCCACGCCGGCGAACCAAGGTACGTGTAGGTCCACCATTGCGACGGCGACGAGTTCCTCAGGTCGTCGCGCTCGACCTGCGTGACAAGGTACTTGTTGAACTTCCCGTACCCCGACTGGCCACCTAGGGTCGTCCAGCGCGGGAAGCAACGCGCGGTGTTCGCATCCCACCCGCTCGATGGGCAGCTCGTGTCGACTGGCGAGTACGACACGTTCGTCCGACCCCCCATCTCGTCGTTGATCTGGCTGACGCGCCAGACCGGCATCGTGATCGCGTCGGCACGGTTGTCGAACAGCGCGAACGACTCGAACCGGATGGGTGGCACGGTCACGGAGGGCGACTTCGCCAGGCCGACCAGCTGTATCTCGCGCAACCACAACTGTGCGGGGTTCGGCCCCGTCGAATCGCTGTCGGGCCACTCCGTGTTCAAGCTCACGCGATCAACGTGCGCCCAGCCCGAACCGGTCCAGCGCTGGGTCAGAATCCCCGCCAACGCGTACCTCGTGAAGAACGACGGAGCGAACTTCGTGCACGAGCTCGTCGAGCACTCCAGGTCGGTCGGGACATCGAGCCAGTTCGGGGTCGCGGTGCTCCCCGGAAGGTTCCAAGCACATTGAACCGGGTTCGTGGAACTGCACCGGTTCTCGAGTTCGAACACGATGCGCGCCGTCGCTGTGGTCTGTCCGGCCGTTGGGTTCATGCCATAGCGGATCTGGCTGAGGTGCCCGCCTCGCACGTACTGCGACGTCGTGGAGGGGGTGCCGTGGCGAGCGTACCGGTTGGTCTCGGCGACGTAGTCGTACTCGATTTCGTTGCCATTGATGTCGACGACCTGATCGAGGTTGAATCGCCACCCACGCATCTGCCAGGAATTCGCCGAGGTTGCCTGGTAGCCGGGTTCGTGCGACTGGTTGGCATAGACGGGCACGGTCCAAATCGAACTGGCGACGTCGGCCCGGTGCCCGAACTGATGGCGGCTTCCGTCGGGAGTCCAGAGCTGGAACCAGTCACCCATCGCGTCCGGCGAACCAGCGAGGCCGGTGTACTTCGTAACACGCAGGTTGGGGTCGTTCTCGGCGCGCCACTCCGTTGACGACACTGGCATCAGCCGGTACGAGCGGCCGCCTACATTCAGCGTCAAGAACTCGTACACCCCGGCGTTCGTGAACCAGCACAGGTCGCTGATGATCCATCCGCCAGCCGGTTCTGACGAACACGTCCGGTAGGAACGTTCGATGAACCCACCGGCAGCCACGTTCCAGCCGTGCCCAAGCATGGTCGACTGCGTGTTCTGATCGGAGACAACCCCATCGACCGCCGACGACGAGTACGTCACCCCGACCGACGGCGCAGCGCCCCAGCCCGTAGGCACCACCGCAATCGGATATGACCAATCGAAGCTGCCCGTCTGCAACCCCACCGACCACGACGCCGCTGACCCCAGCGGCGTCGCTGCGAAGGAACCCCAGTTCGACGAGAACCCCGCGGTCAAGCCGTAGTACACGGTGCCCGAGCCACTTCCCGCACGAAGACCACCCACCCGGCCGGGACCGCCGACGGTCGTGCCGAGCGACGCTGCCGCCAACGGGCCAGCCGCGTCATCGCCGGCACCCCCTGGCGCAGCATCTGGTTGGCTGGTGCGTGGAGGCTCCGTCGTAGACGACCGGTCGCCCTCGCCGGGAGCGGTCGTTGCCGGTGGGCCCGCGTCGTCGTTAGCCAGAACGGTGGTCGCCGGTGGATCGGCCTCGTCGGCATCGGGGAGGCCCGTCGCCGGTGGATCGGCCTCAACCTCGTCAGAGACCGTGGGCGGCGGATCAATGTCGTCGTCTGGCGCGGTACTCGGTGGCGGATCGTCCTCCCCGCCGTCGGGCACGGTGCTCGTCGGCGGCTGGTCGGGATCCGGCCCTGCGGCACGCGGCTCGACCAACACCTCTGCGACCACAAGGCCCCGTTCCACGTCCAGTTCTACCGGCCACGGCGTCACTGCGCACGGGCTGAACACAGCCGCGTCGTCCACGACTGGGTCGACAGCGCAGTCCTCGCGCATCGCGACCTGGAGGCGATGCACGTAGTCCATCGACCGACCAGCCGCCACGGCGGTCGCGTCGAACTCCAAGCGCAGCACGACTGTGGCGACCAGATCATCGGTACGAGTGATCGTGAACGCTCCCTCCTCGAAGCCGAGCGCACGCGTCGCATCCGAGTTGAGCGAAGCGATCTCGACGACCGCTGCCACGGGTTGAACGTCGGAGGGATCCGCGGGCTGTCGAGCAACCTCCGCAGCCAGCGATTCACCGAACCGCTCCAACACCTCGCCCGAACCGAGTGACGCTCGAACAGCCAACCCTGCGATCGTCACATCACCGCCGGTCGACAGATTCACCTCAGCAGGTGCCCAGGCCCGATCGACGAGCACTCCAGCCTGAGTCACCTCATGTAGCGGAGCCTCCTCCGTTGACAAGCCAATCGACCCGGCGACCACGGTACTCGGACCCTCGCCGTCGGGAACCATCAGCGGATCGGGCGGCTGTAGCGGACGGGGCATGTTCGTGTCGGGCCGCTCCAACTCGTCGACGTCGACCGGAACGTTGGTCTCCTCCTGGGCGACCGCCACCGATTGCACCACGCAAACCGCACTCACCAACACCGACGACGCCAACACGGCGCGCACCAATCGCTTCAGAGCCGTCGTCGTCGTCACGCACCCACCCCCGTTCTCGCGATCTGCTATGACCGATCGCGCCCGCAACCTAGCTTCCCCCACATCTGGGCATTGACTCCCAGCATCTGGCTGGGCGAAGCCGTCATCGTGACGGAGACAGCGAGGAAAAACAAGCCCACCGGAGGGCAAACATCGTCAAGCCTCGATCTGCAACGTCTCGCTGGGCGAGGCGGGCGAGAAGGCGAGCTCACCGCCATCACCGCCCGACGAGGCAGGTCCTGGTCAGGCTCGGTTACCGTGGCGGCCGGCGCCGGCGGCAAAGCGGGCTGCGCCGGCCTGGGTCTCGCCGGCGCGGATGGGCACCAGGCCCAGGCGGGTCTCGTTGGCCAGCGCGTCGGCCAGCGGTAGGCCCCACTGCTCGTACGACGAACGGCGGTCGGTGCGCAGGCACACCTGGGGCAGCGCCGCCAACTCGGCTGCCAGGTCAATCGCCGCGGCCAGCGAACCACCAGGTGGGGTGATGCGGTTCGCCAGACCCCACCCGTAGGCCTCCTCACCGGAGACGCCGCGGCCGGTCAGGATCATGTCGAGCGCGCGACTCTGGCCGATCAGGCGCGGCAGGCGCACCGTGCCGCCGTCGACGAGGGGTACACCCCAACGACGGCAGTACACGCCGAACGTGGCGTCGGACGCGGCGACCCGCAGGTCGGCCCACAGCGCCAGCTCGAGGCCTCCGGCGACGGCGAAGCCCTCGACCGCGGCGATCACCGGCTTGTCGAGCAGCATCCGCGTGCACCCGAGCGGGCCGGGCTGGGTGATGTCGTCGTGGACGCGGTTCCCCCGGCCTTCGCCGATCGCTTTGAGGTCGGCGCCGGCACAGAACGTTCCCGCCGCGCCGGTGAGCACGGCGACGGCCCGCTCGTCGTCGGCGTCGAAGGCCGCGAACGCCGTCTCCAGTTCGGTGGCGGTGGGCCCGTCGACGGCGTTGCGGGCGTGGGGCCGATCGATCGTGACGACGGTGACCGGGCCGTGATGCTCGACGCGCACGGCAGCGGGCGAGTCGGGAGGGCGGTCGGCCACGTCAGCCATTCGCCGAACGTAGCCGACCCCATGGGCCACACGCCTCTCGGCCGAAGCCGCAAGCGGGTCAGCGGAGGAACTTTTGCATGGCGTCGGCGAGGTCGTCGACGTCCCAGCGGACGGGGTGCTCGATCGACTCGCCGGCCAGGCTCCACGGGTCGAGGCGGCGCACGGTGCCACCCTGCACGTAGAACGTCTCGCCGGTGAACGGGCAGCCGGCCGCGGACAGGTAGGCCACCAGCGGCGCAGCGTTGCCGGGGTGCCACACGTCGAACCCCTCGGCCGGTGCTTCCATGATCTCGGGCAAGCCCGGTGACGCGAGCGTGAGCCGCGTGCGTGCCCCCGGCACCACGCAGTTCGACACCGCGCCGTAGCGCTCGAGCTCCTTCGCCGCGATCTGGCTGAGCGTGACGATCGCCGACTTGGCCGAGCCGTAGTTGACCTGGCCGGGGTTGGCGTAGATGCCCGACGTCGAGCTGGTGTGGACCAGGTTGCGTGGCCGCTCGACGCCGGCGTGGTGGGCCGCGCGCCAGTGCTCGGCGGCGAACCGGCTGACCGCGAAGTGGCCCTTGAGGTGCACCCGCACCACCTCGTCGAAGTCGGCTTCGGTCATGGTGACCAGCGCCGCGTCACGCAGGATGCCGGCGTTGTTGATGACGATGTCGAGGTCGCCGAACTCGTCGACCGCGGTGCCGACGATCGCGGCCGCACCGTCCCACGCGGCGGCGTCGTCGGTGTTGGCGACCGCCTCGCCACCGGCGGCGCGGATCTCGAGCACCACCGCCTGGGCCGACGCCCCGCCGTCGGCCCCGATGCCGTCGGCCCCGACGCCCCGGTCGTTGATGACCACCTTGGCACCATGGGCAGCGAGCAACAACGCGTACTCGCGGCCCAGCCCGCGTCCGGCTCCTGTGACGACGGCAACACGCCCGGCCAAGTCCACCATGGAAGCTCGACGGTAGCCGCTCTCCCGACACCGCCCCCAAAGGGGCCGCTAGTCGAACGAGAGGGCGCGGATGAAGACCCTGGTGCCGCGGCGGTACATCTGGCCGGGTTCGGGGGTCTCCTCGCCGATCTGGACTTCCTGGAGCTCACCGTCGAAATCGCCGAACGTGAGCGTCGGGTCGAAGCCCGCCTCTTCCAGCAGCTCCGCCGCCTCGTTGTAGCTCTGCGCTTGCGACAGGTCGGGGAACGGCACCAGGTCGGGGCCCTTCGACACGACCACGTTGATCTCGGACTCGCGCGGCACCTCGGTGCCGGGCTCGACGCTCTGGCGCAGCACCGAACCGGCGGCGATGTCGTCGGAGAACTCCTGCTCGGCGGCGACGGTGAACACGAGCCGCTCGGACTCGACCGCGATGCGGGCGCCGTTGACGTCGACACCGATCAGGTTGGGAACTGTGCGCGGCCGCGGGCCCTCCGACACTACCATCCGCACGACCGTGCCCGGAAGCACCTCGGTGCCGGTCACCAGGGCCGGCTCGCCGGGAACCTCCCACGAGATGACCGAGTCGTCGGGAACCAGTTCGTGGTACTCCTCGACCGGGTCGGCCACCAACGCCAGCTCGTCGAGTGCGGCGAGCGCGTCAACCAGTGTCATCCCCGCGACGTCGGGCAGCGGCCGCAGCGTGGGCCCCTCGCTGACGACGATGAGGAACGGTTCGCCCTCGGCCAACTCGGCCCCGGCGGCGGGTGCGGTACGCACGATCGAGCCCTGTTCGGGCACGACGTCGCTGCGCTCGGTGCGCTTGTCGACCACCCACTCGTTGGGAGCGATCAGGTTGCGGGCCTCGGCCTCGGGCATACCGGTCAGCTCGGGCACCACGTGGGTGGGTGTGCGCGTGAAGTGCAGCGCGGTGAACACCGACAGCGTGACCAGCGACCCGACGACGAGCAGGCCGAGCACGACTCTCCACGGGAACCGTCGCCGACGGCGCGGTGCTCGCTGTTCGATGACCGGCATCGCGGCGGTGGCAGTGCTCGGCCGAGCCGCCGCCGCAGACGCCTCGTCGATGCCGGTGTCGAGCGGAAGGATCACCAGGTCGCCAGGCCCCTGAGCGGGCGGCATGGCCCCCCACACGTCAGGGCCGACGCCACCATCGGCCAGGACCGGTGACTCGGACAGCGGTGCGGGAACGGGCTCCGGCTCGATTTCGGGCTCGGCTGTGTCGCCGTCGGGTTCGTCGAGCGGCACCACCAACAGTTCGGTGGGCGCATCGGTGTCGGCAAGCCGGGCGTCGGGCTTGCGGCGCACCCCACCGGTCGGGTCGTCGGGCGAACGCAGCTCGTCGGGCGACACGTCGAACAACCCGGTGGCGAACAGCGGCAACGGCTCGGGGCGCGGCAGCTTGGCGGCCGCGCCGACCAGTGCCTTGCCGAACTCCGCCGCCGACGCACGCTCGGCAGGGTCGGGACGCCCCGCCCGTTCGAGCACCGACGCGAGCGGCCCGAGATCGGCCGACACCGGCATCAGCTTGCCCACTCGGGCGGCCAGCGTCGCCACCGAGGAGTCGGACTTGAACGGCAGTGTGCCAGTGACGGCCTCGTGGAGGGCCAGGCAGAGCGCGTACACGTCGGTGCGGCCGCCGTTGGGCCCGTCGAGGCTGCCGTCGAGCATGGCCCCCTGCGCCTGCTCGGGCGCGGCGTACCAGGCGACGTGGTTGGAGACCTGGTCGGGGTTGACCCACTCGCGCTCGCCGAGCAGGCGAGCCAAGCCGAAGTCGACGATGCGCAGCCGGCGGTCGTCGCCGAACACCAGCTTGGACGGGGTCAGCTCGGTATGGACGAAACCTCGGCGGTGGGCGTAGTCGAGCCCACGGCAGGCGTCGAGGCCGACGCTGAGGGCTTGCGAGGGGGTGAGCCGGCGGCCCCGGTCGAACATGTCGCGCAAGCTGCCACCGGTCAGCTCTTCGGCGACCACGTAGGCGGTCGACACGTCGCCCACCGGGCCGACCCCCCAGTCGTAGACGGCAGCGATGTTGGGATGGCTGAGCGCGGCGACGGCGCGCATCTGCTCGCCGAACCGTTTGCGGAACGACGGGGCCGCGGCCAACGCCGGGCGCACCAGCTTGAGCGTCACCGGCCGGCCGGCGTTCAGGTCGTGCACGTCGAACAGCGCCAGCGACGCGCCCTGCGACACCAGGCGCAGCACGCGGTAGCGCTCGGCGAAGACCTGTCCGACGAGCTGCCGGACGGCTTCGTCGGGGTCGCGCGTGCCCGCGGTGGGCGGTTCGGAGGGCTCCACGATGGGTTGACGCTACCGTCCGCTCTCGCGGCGATCACGGCATGCTGTGGGGGTGCTCGGCATCCTCTCGAACCGTCGCCAGCGCGGCCGCCTGGCGGGACGGCGTATCGACTGGACGGTCGTACTGGCGTGCTTTGTACTCACCGCCGGCGCGGCCGTGCTGGTCGGGGGCGTATTGGCGGGGGTCACCGGCGACGAACGCGCCGGGCTGCCCGAAGCGATCGAGTCGGTGAACCCGGTTCCCGAGGCCGTGCAGACGTTGAGCCAGTCGTCGGTGTTCGTCGACCTGCGGCCCGAGCACTACGGGCGGCTCACGATCGACGGCATCGAGATCGAGACGGTGAACATCGACGATGTCGTGCGCGGGCCTGCCACGCCTGGCAGTCAGGTGGATCTGCCGAAGGTGACGATCTACGAGCCCGGCAACGCGACGCTGACGTTCACCCCGTCAGCCGGCGCCCCGATCGAACGGTTCACCACCGGCCGCCACACCGTGAAGCTCACGTACTGGCCCCTCATCGACGGCCCCACCGCCGCCAGAACCTACACCTGGACCTTCGACGTCATCTGAGCGACCGGTGCGCGCACCAATGGTCTCGATACACCGGGCCGAGCCCGGCACTCGACCACCGTCAGCCAAGGTGGACCACGTCAGGTGGGGAGTTCGCCGGTTGTTAGGAGGGCTTCGAACTTTTCGGCGGGGATGACGGGGGTGCCGACGGCTTCAGCCTTGGTGAGTTTGCTGGCTCCGGCGCCCTCGCCGACCACGAGCGCGAACGTCTTGGCCGACACGCTTCCCGGGCTCTTGCCACCGCGGGCCTCGATCGCCGCTTCGGCCCCCTCGCGCGTGTAGCCGGGAACCGCCCCGGTGACCACCACGGCCTTGCCCGCCAGCGTCTGGGGCGTGGCCGCCCGCTCGGCCTCGCGGGCGGCGACCTCTTCCTCGCTGCCGAAGTTGACGCCGGCCCGCTCGAGCTTGGCGACGAACTCCTGGCTGGTGGGCTTGGCGTACCAGGCACCGAGCGCAGCAGCGATCACTCCCCCGACCCCGTCCACCCCGGCACGCTGCTCGTCGGTGGCCTCGAACACCCGTCGCAGCGTGCCGAAGTGGGCGGCGAGCGCCTGCGAGGCGGCCGGACCGAGGTGGCGGATGCCGAGCGCGGTGAGCACCCGCGGGAGCGGTCGCGACCGCGAGCCGTCGATCGCGGCGACGAGCTTGTCGGCGCTGACCTGGGCGAATCCGTCGAGGCCGAGCAACTGCTCGGCCGTCAGCGCGTAGATGTCGGCCGGGTCGGCGACCAGCCCGGCGTCGAGCAGTTGGTACACGGTGCGTTCGCCGAGCCCCTCGATGTCCATCGCCCCGCGCGACGCCCAGTAGATGATGCGCCCGCCACGCTGCGCGGGGCAGTCGAAATTGACGCAGCGCGTGTCGGCCTCGACGCCCTCACCACTGCCGCGGGTAGGGCGCACGAGCGGTTCACCGCAGGCCGGGCACTCGGTGGGGAACACCCACTCGGGGAGGCCCTTGGGTCGCTTCGACAGCACCGGCCCGACCACCTCGGGGATCACGTCACCGGCCTTACGAACGATGACGGTGTCGCCGGGGCGGACGTCTTTCGCCGCGACCTGGTCCTGGTTGTGCAGCGTGGCCATGCCCACCGTGGACCCACCGACGAACACCGGTTCGAGTACGGCGAACGGCGTCGCCCGCCCGGTGCGCCCCACCGACACGTGGATGTCGCGCAGCCGCGTCATGCGCTCCTCAGGCGGGAACTTGTAGGCGATCGCCCACCGTGGCGCCCGCGACGTGAACCCCAGGTCGGCTTGCTGGGCAAGGTCGTCGAGTTTGACGACGACCCCGTCGATCTCGTAGCCCAAGCCGTGCCGGTTGGCTTCGCGGTACGCGCAGTACTCGGCGACCTGCTCGACCGTGTCGAACACGCGCATCTCAGGGTTGGTGGTGAACCCCAGCGAGTCGATCAACGCCAGCGTCTCGGTGTGCGTGGCGAAGGCGACCGCGTGCCCTTCCCCGACGGTGACCTGCCCGACCTGGTACGGCCAGAACGACAGGCGCCGCCGGGCGGTCATCGCCGGATCTTTCTGACGCAGGCTGCCGGCGGCCGCATTGCGCGGGTTGACGAGCGGTGGCAGGCCGGCCGCCGCGTACTCCTCGTTGAGCTCGGCGAACACCTTGGTGCTCATGTACACCTCGCCGCGGACTTCGACGACGTCGGGCACCGGGCCCTTCAGGCGGTGCGGCACGTCGCCGATCGTGCGCACGTTGGCGGTGACGTCTTCGCCCACGCGCCCGTCGCCGCGAGTGGCCGCCTGCACCAGCTCGCCGCGTTCGTAGCGCAGGCTCATCGCCAACCCGTCGATCTTCAGCTCGCATACGTAGCGCGGCGTCGCGCCCCCCAACCCGCGTGTGACGCGGTCGGCCCACGCCTGGAGCTCGCCGGCGTCCATCGCGTTGTCGAGGCTGATCATCGGCACCGCGTGGGTGACCGGAGCGAACGTGTTGAGACCGGTGCCCCCCACCGCCTGCGACGGCGATGTATCGGCGGCCAGGTCGGGGAACTGGGCTTCGAGCGAGCGTAGCTCGCGGACGAGCGCGTCGAAGTCGGCATCGGGGATCTCGGGGCTGTCGAGCGTGTGGTAGCGGTGGTTGTGGTAGGCGACCTGGGCGCGCAGTTCGTCGACCCGGTTGGCCGAGGCGTTGAGGTCCTGATCGCGGGCGTCGCTCACGGCGACGATTGTAGAGAGGGGGTGCCACCCAGGCCGCGTGCCGCACCCGTGAACGACCTGTCACACTTTCGTCAACAACGTCACGAATTCGTCATACCAGGGATTGACCCGGCCGGGAATGAAACGATCGAGCACGCTCGTTGCTCTGTAGTTCTGCCCGCCGGCTCACGTCAGGAACCATCGATGCAGTTCTCGCTTCCGCTGCTCGCCGCAGCCCGCCCCTCCAACGGCCAACTCGGGCTGCTCGCCCTGTTCGCACTCGGCATCCCGGCCTCGATCGCCCTGCTGTGGGCGGTCAGCGCGGTCGCCCAGCGCCGCCGCGGCCTGCAACCCGGCGAGTACGGGCCGATGAAGTGGCTGTTCGTGTTCGCCTCGGGTGCCAAGCCCGACATCTTGCGCGAGTGCCCCGAGGAGGAACCGAAGTACGTCGGCCTCGGCGGGGCGGTACTGGTCACCACCACGATGGCGGCCGTGTCGAGCACGGTCGCGTTGACGATCGCCACGGGCGCCGCGTGGTGGATGCTGTGGCCGATCGGCCTGATGTACGGCGGCATCATCTTCCTGCTCGACCGGTTCCTCGTGTCGCAGCAACTCAACCCCTACCGCTTCGAGCGCGAGTCGCTGCCCGAGTGGTGGCGCCGCGACGCCGACCCCCGGGTGGGCGCCGACGGCGCGGCCGGCACCGCCCGTCGGCGCCGCTTACGCAACGTCGGGCGCGTCCCGGCCGTGCTGCTGGCCGCCCTCCCCCGCTTGGCGCTGGCCGCCGTGATCGGCATCTTGATCGCCGAGCCGATGGTGCTCAAGATCTTCGAACCCGAGGTGGACGACAAGATCGCTTCCATCCAGCGCGAGATCCGCGACCGCGACGTTGCCGAGATCAACGCGTACTACGACGCCGAGATCGCCCGCATCGCCGGCGAAGAGGTCGCCAGCGCGGGCGGGCTCGACATGTCCGCGATCGACAACGCCAACGCCGACCTCGACGCCGCCCGAGCCGAGCTGCAAGCGATCGAGGCCCGGCTGGCCACCGCCGAGGACGCCGTCAAGGCCAACGAGGTCAACGTCGCCGAGCTGCAGACCCTGCTGGCCGCCGAGATCCGCGGCGAGACGCTGTGCCGGGCGAACGGCAGCGACTGCACCACCGGCATCGCCGGCGACGCGCAGAACGCGGCGCACCGCCGCGACGAGATCGCCACCGCCGAACTGATGCTCGCCGACGCCCGCGTGCAGCGCGACGCGATCGCTGCCGAGCGCACGGTCAAGCAGGGCGAGATCAACAACGAGTTGCTCCCGGCGATCGAGTTTGCCCGCAACGCCTCGCAGTCCACGCTCGACGCCGAGCAGTCACGCCAGCAGAACGCCGCCGACGACCGCCAGCGCCGGATCGACGCCAAGACGGCTGAACGTGAGGAGGCGATCGCCGCTGCCACCATCGACGCCGCCGAGGCCGACGGCTTGCTGTACCGGGTGGAAGCGCTCGAGTCGATCACCCGCGGCGACCCATTTCGCTCGTTCGACCCGGCGACCGGTGCGGTCGCTGAGGGCGACGGCAACCTCAACGCGCTGGGCCTCACGGTGTGGCTGTTGCGGATCTGGATCCTGCTGATCGACACCATGCCGATCCTGTTCAAGATCGCCCTGTCGCTGCGCAGCCGGCGCCCCTACGACGCGCTCGTGGCCGCCCGCGAGGAGGCCTCGATCGCCAAGGCCTACGCCCAGGTCGACACCGCCTACGACGCCTTGCGCGCCACCCGCTGGGCCGGCGTGCAAGGCGACCCGTCACTCCAACTCGACAAGGTCGACATCACACCCCGCGCCCTCGTCGAGTAGTCATGGTCTCGATACACCGGCTGCGCCGGCACTCGACCACCTTCACTACCGGTGGTCGAGTGCCCGGCTCTGCCGGGTGTATCGAGACCACAACAAGCGCTGCTCAGGCGCCGAGGACGAAGCGGGCGGCGCCGGTGTCGAGCCGGGCCAGGCGGGCGGTGTCGGCCACCGTCGCCGAGATCTGGGCGGCCACGGCGGGCGAGTGCAACCCCAACCCACCGTCGGCGGCGAACAGCGCCTGACTGCGCAACGCTGCGGGGTCGCAGCCGCACTGCACCAGCTCGCACCAGCGCGCCGACAGGCGGTTCCACGCCCGGCTCGGGGCGTCGGCCACCGGCCCGTCGGTGGCCACCACGCCCCACACCACCCAGCCACCTCCGGCCAGGAACCGCTCGACGTAGCCGGCGCAGGCACTCAGGTCGGCGGCCACCGGGATGGCCAGCAGTTGCGGGCCGGCATCGACGAGTTGCGCCACGTCGGCGTCGGCCCGGGCACGCACGCCGACCGTCGCGACCGGCTCGACCGCCGCCATCGCCGCCGACAGCATGTCGCTGGCCTCGCCGGGGGCGAGCGGGAAGTCGTGACGTGTGAGCTGCCCGGCGAGCGGCTCGTCGAACACGACGATCTGGTGCGCTCCCGGAGCGGCGGCAGCGAACTCGGCGGCGAGCGCAGTGACGTGGGCGCGCACGGCGCCCAAGGCGACACGGAAGGCCAGCTCGGGGTCGGCGCCCGCCCGGCGCAGGGCCAGCCCGACACTCAGCGGGCCGGCGAACTGCCACTTCACCGGCCCGGTGTGGCCACGGTGGGCGAGCCGCTTGAGGAACGCCCGGATGCCGGCAAACCCGTCGCTGGCCAGGTCGGTGTCGACCGGGGCCTCGGGGTCGAGCTTGGTGAGGTCGATCGCCACCGAGCCGTACTGGCCCAGCATCACACCGGGCATGCCCGCCAGCGCCTGGGCGATCGCGCCTTCGGCGGGCGAGCGCCGCGGCAGCGCCGGGGCGGAAGGAACGTCGTAGGCCTCGAAGGCAAAGTCGATCGCCTGCGCGACCTGGCGGTGCGGCACGCTGCCGTGCCCGATCGTCGCGCCGGCGGGGACGACGCTGGCCAGTGGCGCGGCAACGCCCGCAGCGGTAGGACGACTCAGGGGGCGCGGGGTGCCTGACGGCATGCCCCCGATGCTGGCACGCGCTCGGTCCGCCAGCGAAGCCGAATCACCGATTCCCGTTCCCGGACACCACTGAGTTGGCTGCCCGCCCCCCAGGGCCTCGACAAGCTCAACCACCTGGACGGGCATTGACCAAGGTGGTTGAGCTTGTCGAAACCACCTAACTGGTGGCGAGTGCGGTGAGGGCTGCGCCGGGGCGTGTGGGGGCGACCAGGCAGGCGGTGAGATGGATCGCCGTACCGCCCGGCCGCCGCGGCGTGCCGGCGAGGATCGCCGTTGCCGAATGGTGCAGGCGCAGTTCGAGCGGATGCCCCGGCGCGGGCCCGGTCAGGTCGGCGGCGTCGGTGCCCACCGGGGCGAGCAGCACCGCGGCGACGTCGGCACGCGGGAACATCACCGTCTCCGACAGCACGAGATGGTCGTGGACGACGACGCCTGCCGGCACCACCACCAGCCAGCGCCGGGCCAGGCGGTACCAGCGCGGCCAGGCGAACACGGCCACCGCAGCGCCGATCGCGGTGACCGGCACGCCGATCAGCCACTGGCCGTCGGCCAGCAGCACGACACCGCCCACCAGCCCGGCCGCCGCCAGCAGCCACGCCAGCCCGGCCGCCAACAGGAATGCCGGCGGCGGGCGTAACGGGAACCGCAGTTCGTGCCCGTACGCCGACGCCTGGGCGTACGCTTGCCCGAACTCGCCGGCCCCGACGGCGACGGTGGCAGCCGCGACTGCCACCAGCGCTCCGGCCGAGGTCCCGGCCGGCCCACCCGCAGCCCAGGTTGCGACGGCAGCTGGTAGCCCCACGGGGACGACGACCCGGGCCAGCGCGAGCGTGACGACGCTCGGTACGGCGAGCCCGGCGACGCCGCCGAGCCAGAGCAAACCCGCCGCTGCCTGGGCGACGACCGGGGCGCCGTCCAGCGCGTCCCATCCGAGTACCCCCGCCGCGGCCCATGCGATCCGGGCAACCCAGGTCAGAACGGTGCCGCTCACCACGGCCGCCAGTCAACAACCGGCGTCATCTCGATACAACGGAGGAGCGGCGACGCCGCGGGTGCGCCCACTCGATGACCGGGGCCCGAAGGTGGTCGACCACTCAGCGGAGCGCGGTGGCGCCGCCGAGGACGCGAGTGTCGGTCGGGTCGTAGAACACGACCGACTGGCCGGGGGCGACCCGGCGTTCGGGGGTGTCCCACTCCACCACGTGCCCCCGTAGCACGGCCGGGCGGGTGGCTCCGTGGGCGCTGCACTGCACACGCACCGCGGCGCCGTCCGCCAGCGGCGTGTCGGTCCACGTCAGCGCGCCGACGTCGAGCGTGGTGTCGAGCAGGTCGGCGTCGGTGCCGACGACGACGGTGGCGGCGGGCACGTCGACGTCGACCACGTAGCGCTTCGGCCCTCCACCGGGCAGCCCGATGCCGCGCCGCTGGCCGATCGTGACCAGTTCGACCGCCGGCACCGACCCGACCTCGGCCCCGTCGGTGTCGAGCACTCGGCCGGGGCGGAACCCGATCCGGTCGCCGAGGAACGTCTCACGCCCGCCCGTCGACGTGATGAAGCAGACGTCCTGGCTGTCGGGCTTGGCCGCCGTGCGCAGACCCAGCTCGGCGGCGACCCGGCGCACTTCGGCCTTGTCGATCGAGCCGACCGGGAAGAGCGTGCGGGCCAGGTCGGTCTGCGACAGCATGTGCACGACGTAGCTCTGGTCCTTCGCTGCGTCGGCGCCGCGCTCGAGCGTGTAGCGGCCCGCGCTGGTGCGCCCGACGCGGGCGTGGTGACCGGTGGCGACGGCGTCGAAGCCGAGCTGCTCGGCGCGCCGGTACAGCCGGTCGAACTTGACGTGCCGGTTGCACTCGACGCACGGGTTCGGCGTGACCCCGGCGGCGTGGTCGGCCACGTACGGGTCGACGACGTGGGTGCGGAAGTCGTCGCCGAAGTTGAACACGAGGTGATCGATGTCGAGTTGCTGGGCGACCCGGCGGGCGTCGTCGACATCGCTGACGCTGCAACACCCGGTGTCGGAGTCGCCGCCCCACAACTTCAGCGTCACGCCGACCACATGGTGCCCATCGCGCTGCAGCAGCGCCCCCGCCACCGACGAGTCGACCCCGCCGCTCATCGCCAGCAAGACCTTCATCGCGACACCCCCACCGGCCGGCGCAGGCGGCTGACCGCGTCGGCGATCGCGTCGAGCGTCCGATCGACGTCACCCTCGGCGCTGGTGTGGCCGAAGCTCAGCCGCAGGGCGCCTGCGGCCCGCGCGGCCGGTACACCCATCGCTGCCAGTACGTGCGAGGGCTCCATCGCCCCCGAGGCGCACGCCGACGCAGCCGATGCGCACACGTCGGCCTCGTCGAGCAAGTACAGCAGCGCCTCCGACTCGACCCCGTCGAAGCACACGTGGGCGATGCCCGGCACCGCGGCCGGGCGCGGCACCGTCTCGGTCACCCCGCCGAGCGCCGTCAAGCCGTCGAGCAACCGATCCTTGAGCTGGGCGACCCTGGCGCACTCCACCGGCCGAGCGGCGTCGGCTTCGGCGAGCGCGGTGGCGGTGGCGACGATGCCGCCGACGTTGTGCGTGCCGCTGCGGCGCTCGCGCTCCTGCCCGCCACCCGCCAGGAGCGCCCGCAACGGCGTCCCGCTGCGCACGGTGAGCACGCCCGCTCCCTTGGGCCCGCCGAACTTGTGTGCCGACAACGAGAGCAGGTCGACCAACGGCGTGAGCGCGCGCAGGTCGATCCAGCAGGCGGCCTGGACCGCGTCGGTGTGCAGCACGGCCTGCGGGGCCAGCCTGCGCACCAGCGCCGACACCGCCGCCAGGTCGGTCATCGTGCCGACTTCGTTGTTGACCGCCATCACCGACACCAGCCGCACCAGCTCGCCCGAGGGGCGGGGCGCGAGCGCGTCGGCCAATGCGTCGAGGTCGACGTGGCCGGTGGCGGTGACCGGCACCACTCGCCCCTCGGTGCGCTGCACCGCATCGAGTACCGCGTGATGCTCGGCGGCCGGCGTCACCACGACGGTGCCGCGGCCCAGCCCGGCGCCGGCGATCGCGGTGTTGTCGCCTTCGGTGCCGCCGCCGGTGAACACCACCTCGCCGGGGGCCACGCCGAGCACGTCGGCGACCTGGTCGCGAGCCTCGTCGACGGCCCGGCGGGCATCGCGAGCGAAGCGGTGTGACCCTTCGGGGTTGGCATAGCGCTCGGTGAGGAACGGCAGCATGGCCGCGACCGCGCCCGGCCGCATCGGCGAGGTCGCCGCGTGGTCGAGGTACGCCAGGGACATGGCCACCAGGCTACGGCTCGGGTGCCGTCGGCCGGGCCAGCTCGTGCGCGCGTTGCGTGCCGGCTGTGGCACTGTCGGCGTCCGGTGATGTCGTTCGCGTCTGCGACACTCGCGTCGTGACTCGGCGATCGGCGCAGCAAACCCGCGACCTGCTCATCGAGACCGCGCTCGAGATGCTGTACGAGCAAGGGGTGTCGTCGCCGGTCAGCCACATCAAGTTGCAGAACGTGCTGCGCAAGGCGGGCCTCACCACCGGCGCCGCGTACCGGCTGTGGGAGGACCAGTCGGCGTTCCAGCACGACCTGGCCGCCGAGGCCACACGCCGCAAGGACGCCAAGATGGTGGGGTCGCTGGTGGAGGCCGTGCGCGACCTGATCGAGGCCCGGGCCCCGCTCACCGAGATCATCCGGGTTGCCACCAACCAGCACGTGGTCGAGATCTTCGGTACCGACCGCGTCAACCCGCTCCAGGACGTGATGGTGTTGATCAACATCGCCATGCGAGCCACCGCACACTCGTCCGACGAGCTTCGCCGGGCGAGCCGCGAGTGGCACCAGGAAGCGGTCGGTTCGTACGTCGCGCTGTACGAGGCCCTCCAGCAACTCGGCGGCCTCACGATGCGCGCGCCGTACACGATGGACCACTTCTCGCTCGCCCTGGCCGCACTCGCCGAGGGCTTCACCCTCCAGGCGATCCAGGGCTCGCCGCACGCGGTCATCAAGGTGCCCGACGAGCACGGCGCGCTCCAGGAATGGACCCTGTTCGGCCGGGTGGTGATGTCCCTCGTCGACACGTTCATGCAACCGGTCGACCCACCCGCGGATCGATAAGAGAATTTCTTTCTCTTCCCCGTGCCGCTCCCGCCGTGGATGCTGGGCGCAACGGCCCATCGCGGGGGCCGCCGACACCCAGGAGGAAGCGCCATGCACACCGTTGACCAACCATCACCGACCTGTCAGCCGTCGCGGCACCTGCCGTCGAGTCGCCGGATGCGCCGGATCGGCGTGACCCTTGCACTCGTCGCCGGCGCGGCCGCGGTGCCGGCGGTCAGCTCGTCCGCCAGCGCGGCCAGCAACTGCCGGGCGTGGGCGTTCATCGGCATCGCCGGCTCGGGGCAAGGCAAGACCCATAACGGCAGCAGCTCGACCGACAACGCCCTCTACGGCCCGCAGGTGGCGATGGTGAAGCAGGCGTTCGTGGCGAAGAAGGGCGCCGCCAACGTGGCGCTGTACCCGATCAACTACCCGGCCTACAACGCCGGCTCGAACCTGGGGCTGCTGGTCTTCGGCGGGATCGGCGCAGCCGTGATCCTGGCGTCGTACAACAACTCGGTCGCCAAGGGGGTCACCGAGACGAAGCGGATCATCAGCAACGTCGCCAAGTCATGCCCGAACACACGGTTCGTGATCTCGGGCTACTCGCAGGGCGCCCACGTGGCCACCAACACGCTCGGCAGCTTCCCGGTCGCCACGTCGAAGATGTACCGGGCCGCGTTGATGGGCAACCCGCGGTTCCGCGACGGCTCGACCAACTCGGTGGAGGTGCCGGCAGGTTCGGTGACCAAGAGCGGGATCTTCAACGGCGGGGCCAACTGGCTGAGCACCTGGAACGGCAAAGTCCGCGACGTGTGCATCGACAAGGACACGTTCTGCGAGGGCCTGTCGGCCACCAACTTCACGGCCCACGGGGCCTACACCACCAAGAACTACCCGAACACGTCGGTGAAGATCCCGACCTACCTCGGCAGAACCTGGCTCGGCGGCTGACCGGCCAGCGGGGGCGGGGTCGCGCGAGCGGCCCCGCCCCTGGCGCGTCCCGACCACTACGGTGGTACCGATGGACGGGTACGACGAGGGCTCGTACGGGGCCGCGTTCGCCGACGTGTACGACGAGTGGTACCAGGGCATCTCCGACATCGACGCCACGATCGCCACGCTGCTCGGCCTCGCCCGGCCGGGCGCCGCCGTGCTGGAGCTGGCGGTCGGCACCGGGCGCCTGGCGGTGCCCCTGGCCGAGGCCGGCGCAGCCACGGGCATCACCGTCACCGGCATCGACGCCAGCCCCGAGATGCTCGCTCGGTTGGCGACCCGCGACCCCGGCAACCTGGTCGCCACGGTGCTCGGCGACATGGTGGCCGACCTCCCGCCGGGGCCGTTCGAGCTCGCGTTCGTCGCCTACAACTCGCTGTTCAACCTCACCGGGGAGGGCCAGCAGGCGGCCTGCTTCGCCGCCGTAGCCGAACGGCTCACGCCCGGCGGGCGGTTCGTGGTCGAGGCGTTCGTGCCCGACGTTCCGTTCCGCGACGGCGACGACATCGCCGTGCGGACGCTCAGCGCCGATCGGTTGGTCCTGTCGGTCACCCGCAACGACGCCGCCGCGCAGTCGGCGATCGGCCAGTTCGTCGAGCTCGCCGGCCGGCCCGGCGAGCCGGCGGCCGTGACGCTGCGGCCGTGGGCGATCCGCTACCGCACCCCCGCCCAGCTCGACGCCGACGCGACCGCGGCCGGGCTGGTGCTCGACGCCCGCTGGGAAGACTTCACCCGAGCCGAATTCACGCCCGAATCACCACGCCACGTGTCGGTGTACCGCCTCAGCGAGGCGGTGGCGCGGTGAACACGGCTCCGGACGGTCGAGCCCAGCAAGATTGCGCCCCGCAGCCGGGCCGCCCGACCTATCCTGGATGAGCAATGAGTCAGATGCGACTGAATCAGTTGACCGGGCGGTGGGTCACGATCGTCGCCGAGCGCGCTCAGCGGCCCAACGATTTCGCCCCACGCGCCCCGCTCGACTTCGACCAACAGCGCCCGTGCCCGTTCTGCCCCGGCAACGAGGAAGCCACCCCGCCCGCGCTCGAGACCGTCGACGACGGCGGCCGCTGGACGCTGCGGGTGATCCCCAACCGGTACCCGGCGTTCCAGGGCGACGAGGGCTTCGCCGTGCACCACGACGGACCCGTCCACGTCATGGCCGAGGGCACCGGGCTGCACGAGGTGTTCGTCTACTCGCCCGACCACTCGGGCTCGCTCGACCAGCTCGACGACGACGCCGCACGGGCGCTGATGCTGGCCCTCAAGCGGCGCTTCATCGACCACGCCCGCTACCCCCACATCCGCTACACCCAGGCCATCGTCAACCACGGCCGCGAGGCGGGGGCCTCGCTGGCGCACCCCCATGGGCAGCTGCTCGGCCTGCCGTTCGTGCCCGGCGAGGTGCTCGACGAGGAGCGCGCGTTCGCCCGGTTCGCCGGGGGCTGCCTGCTGTGCACCACCGTCGAGGCCGAACTTGCCGCCGCCGAGCGGATGGTCTACGCCGACGACGATGTCGCCATCATCGCCCCGTACTGGAGTGGCTCGCCGTACGAGTTGTTGATCGTGCCCCGGCGCCACGAGCTGCACCTCCAGAACGCCGCCGACGACTCGCTGGCCGCGGTCGGGCGGGCACTGCGCGATGCCACCGCATTCTTGAACCGGGCGATCGGCGACGTCGCCTACAACGTCGGGTTCCACACCGCCCCGCACGCCCACGTCGGCGAGTACCACTGGCACGTTCACATCTGGCCGAACCTCGTCACCCAGGCCGGGTTCGAGCGCGGTACCGGCGTGCTCATCAACATCGTGCCCCCCGAGCGGGCGGCCGAGGCCCTGCGCGCAGCCGGCGCGCTGGCCTCCTGACGGCGCCGCGGTCGCGCCAGTAGCGTCCGCGCCGTGCGCGTCGTCCACCTCACGTGGGAGTTCCCGCCGTCGTCGGCAGGCGGCGTCGCGGCGCACGTCGACGGGCTGGCCCACGGGTTGTGCCGCGCCGGCCACGAGGTGGTGGTCGTCACCCGCCGCATCCCCGGTACGGCCACCGACACCACCACCCCTGGCGGCGTGCGCGTGCTGCGCGCCGACGTCGACCTGCCGTGGCTGCCCGATCATCTGATCGCCCGCACCACCTCGGCCAACCATGCGCTCGCCGCGGCCGTCGCGCCCCTCGCTGCCGACGGCTGGCTGCCCGAGGTGATACACGCCCACGACTGGGAGGCCGCGTGGGCGGCGGGCGTGGTCGCCGCCTGGTCACAGGCCCCGCTGGTCACCACGTTCCACGGCACCGAGCGCGGTCGCCACGGCGGCCACCTGCCGCCCGGCCAACCGGCCGACATCAACGCGATCGAGTGGTGGCAGGCCACGCGCTCGGTCCGCGTCATCGCCACCACCCGGCTGATGGTCCGCGGCGTCGTCGACGGGTTCGAGCTCGACCCCGACATGGTGCACCGCGTGCCGGCCGGCATCGACCCCACCTGGTGGCGCCAACCAAGCCCCGGCGAGCCCGTCGGTGTGCCCCGCAGCGGGCGCGTGTTCACGTGGGGACGGGTGCAGTACGAGAAGGGGTTCCAGGTGCTGGCCCGGGCGATCTCGCTGCTGCGGGGCCGACTGATCGGCCTGGAGTGCACGATCGCCGGCCGCGGCAGCTACTTGCCCGAGCTCCAGAGCCAGATCGACATCGCCGGCGTCGGTGACGTCATCGACGTGCCCGGCTTCCTCGGCGAGGACGAACTGCGGGCCGCGTTGCACGACGCAGGGGTGGTCGTGATCCCGTCGCTGTACGAGCCGTTCGGACTGGTCGCGCTCGAAGCGTTGGCGGGCGGGGCGCCGCTGATCGTGGCCAACACGGGCGGGCTGGCCGAACTGGTCGCGGGTACCGGGGCGGCGCTGCTGTTCGAGCCCGGCAACGCCGACCAGCTCGCCGACTGCATCGAGACCGTGCTCACCGACCAGCGCCTGGCGGCCGAGATGTCGGTGCGCGGCGCCGAACTGCTCGAAGCCAGCTACAGCTGGGACGCGATCGCCGCCCGCACCCAAAACGTCTACGAACGCGCCCGCGGGTAGCCGGCGTGGTCTCGATACACCGCCTGGCGGCGGCACTCGACCACCTTGTGCTCCAGGTCGTCGAGTGGCGCACTTGCGGCGCAGCCGCCACCCCGTTGTATCGAGACGACTGACCCTGCATCAGGCGATGCCGGCGAGCATTTCGTCGGCGGCGCCGTAGGGGTCGCGCTGCTGGGCCTGCACGTCGGCGACGATCGTGTCCCAGCGGTCGCCGGTACACAGCTCACGTGCTCGCTCTCCCAACCGGTGGGCGACGATCTGGCGCAGCTCCTCAGCAGCCCGAAACGCCCGCCGGCGGACGAGTTCGCCCGATGAGGTGGCGTGCTCGCGGTGCGCCAGCACCGCCTGCCACACGTCGTCGGCACCCTTGCCCTCGGTGGCGACGGTGGCGACGATCGGGGGGCGCCAGGCGTCGGGGGGCAGATCGGACAGGTCGAGCATCTGCTCAAGGTCGGAGCGGGTGGCGTCGGCACCCTTGCGGTCGGCCTTGTTGATCACGAACACGTCGGCGATCTCCATCAGCCCTGCCTTGTTGGCCTGCACGCTGTCGCCCCACCCGGGGTTCACGACAACGACGGTGGTGTCGGCCTTGCCGGCCACCTCCACCTCGACCTGGCCGACGCCGACCGTCTCGATCACCACCCAGCGACGGCCGAGCGCGTCGAGCAGGCGCACCGCCTCGGGTGTGGCCAGCGCCAGCCCACCGAGGTGGCCGCGCGTGGCCATCGAGCGGATGAACACGCCCGGGTCGGTGGCGTGGTCCTGCATGCGAACTCGATCACCCAAGATCGCCCCACCGGTGAACGGCGACGACGGGTCGATCGCCAGCACGGCGACCTCGTCGCCGAGCGACCGGACGTGACCGATCAACGCGCTCGTGAGCGTGCTCTTGCCGGCCCCCGGCGCCCCGGTGAGCCCGACCGTGTAGGCGTGCCCGCTGTCGGGGTGAGCAAGGCGCCCCACCGCCCGGGCCGGCTCGCCACCACGTTCGACCAGCGACAGCAGCCGGGCAACCGCGCTGCGCTCCCCCGCCCGCGCGGCCGCGAACAACTCACCCGGATCGTTCAAAGGGCTCGCCACCCCGACGACCGTAGCCGGGCACCATCTCGGTGGTTGAGCCTGTCGAAACCACCCCAGTCCGCGCGACCGGTGATTTCGACAAGCTCAACCACCTCGAGCTCAACCACCTTGGGGCGGGCGGTGCTGGTACCAGTTGGTGGCTTGCTCGTAGGCGTGGGCGACCGCCAGTACCGTCGCTTCGCCGAGCGGTGGGCCGCTGATCTGGAGGCCGATCGGCAGGCCGTCGGACGTGAACCCGCACGGCACGCTGATGGTGGGCATTGCGTTCGTGTCGAACGGGACGGTGTTGCGGATCAACGGCACCTCGTCGGGCGTGTCGACGAGTGCCCTGGGGATGCTCAGCGCCGGGCCGGCCGCGGTCGGTGTCACCAGCACGTCGACCGATTCGAACACGCCGGCCGCGCCGTTGCGGGCCAGCCGCATCTGGCGCGCCGACTCGACGACCGCGGTTGCCGGTAGCCCGACGCCATCCAGGATCCGCTGCAAGGTCACCGGGTCGTAGCGCTCGCGCACCGCCGGGTCGGCGACCATTCCGGCGTGGTAGGCGTAGATCTCGGCCAGCATCAGCGGGAAGCTGTCGTACGCCGGCAAGTCGAACTCTGCCGGAGCGACACCGGTGAGCTCGCCGAGCACCACCACCGCAGCGTCGACCGCGGCCTCCACGTCGGGGTGCAAGCCGTCCCAGAACGGGCGCCGCGGCAGGCCGATCCGCAGCCCGCGCACGGGCCGCCCGAGGCCACCGAGCAGGTCGGGAGCGGGCACGTCGATCGACACCGGGTCGCCCGGGTCGAACCCCACCAGCGCGGCCATCACCAGCGCCGCGTCCTCGACGCTGCGCGTCAACGGCCCCACGTGGTCGTGCGACTCCGACAGCGGAACGATGCCGCGAATGCTCGCCAAGCCGTGCGTGGCCTTCAAGCCGGTGATGCCGCAGCACGCCGCCGGGTAGCGCACCGAGGCAGCGGTGTCGGTACCCAGGGCTGCCGCGCACAGGCGCCCGGCGACGGCCGCCGCCGAGCCGCCCGACGATCCTCCCGGTGTGCGTTCGGTGTTCCACGGGTTGCGCACCGGCCCGAAGTGGCTGATCGCGCTCGTGCCACCGAACGCGAACTCGTGCATGTTGAGCTTGCCGAGCACCACTGCCCCGGCGTCGGCCAGCCGGGTGACCACCGGCGCGTCCGTGTCGGGCACCCGGTCGAGGTACACCGCGCTGGCCGCGGTGGTGGCGACACCGGCCGTGTCGATGTTGTCCTTGAGGCCGATCGGGATGCCGTGGAGTGGGCCGCGGGTACGCCCGGCGACCGTTTCCGCGTCACGCGCGGCGGCGTCGGCGAGCGCGCGTTCGCCGAGCACGGTGATGTAGCTGTTCAGCCGCGGGTCGTCGCGCTCGATCCGGTCGAGGTAGGCCTGGGTCAGTTCCACCGACGACAGCTGCCGCTCGGCGAGCTGCTGCCCGGCCGCGGCGACCGTCAGCTCGGTCGGGTCGCTGGGGAGGGCATCGTGGTCGCTCACGCCGCCGTCGTACTACGTCCGCCCGTACGCGGGCGTGTCGAGCGACGCGGCGGTGGTTTCGACCGGCTCAACCACCGTGGCCGAGTTCAGACGGTGAGCGGGCTGTCGATCGCGTTCTCGGCTTCCGAGACGTCGATCACCTCGGTCACCCCGTCGACCCGGTCGCGCATGATCCGCTCGATGCCGCCCTTGAGGGTCTGGGTCGAGACCGGGCAGGTGCCGCAGGCGCCGACCAGGCGGACCTTGACGATGCCGGTGGCCTCGTCGACGTCGACCAGTTCGATGTCACCTTGGTCGGCCTGGAGGGCAGGACGGATGACTTCGATACAGGCTTCGACGGCGGCACGCATGGCACCCCCATTCAACCGGCCCAGCCCGGGTTTTCTTCCCCGCCGACGGGGCGCCCAGATACGGTGGCTCGCATGCTGGCGCATCAGGGCGGGTGGGACGAGATCCTGCTGGTCGCCGGCCCGATCGTGGTGATCGTGGCGATCCTGGCCGTCGTCAAGCGCCGCGTCGACCGAGCCGCAGCCGAACCCGACCCAGAACAAGGTGGTTCAGCCGAACAAGGTGGTTGAGCTTGTCGAAACCGCGGCGAGCCCGGCTCAGGCCAGTTCGGTGCGCTCGATGTCGGCGCCGACCGAGCGGAGGCGGCCGACCAGGTTGTCGTAGCCGCGGTCGATGTGGTGCACGCCGCTGATCGTCGTCTCGCCGTCGGCCGCCAGCCCGGCCACCACCATCGCTGCCCCGGCCCGGATGTCGTGGGCCCTGACCGGCGCGCCCGACAGCCGGCCCACGCCACGCACCACCGCATGGTGACCGGTGGTACGGATGTCGGCGCCGAGCCGCTGGAGTTCTTCCACGTACCGGAAGCGGCCCGGGTACAGGTTCTCGGTCACGATCGACACACCGTCGGCCACCGCCAGCATGGCGACGATCACCGGCTTGTAGTCGGTGGCGATGCCCGGGTACGGCAAGGTGGCCACGTCGGTGGCCCGCAAGCGCTCGGCCTCGGCCGCGGCCACGCGCAGCCCGTACGGCAGCGCTTCGAACCGCAAGCCCATGTCGGCGAAGCGGGCGAGCACCATGTGCATGTGCCCGGGGCGGGCGTTGACGATGTCGATCTGCCCGCCGGCCACCGCGCACGCACCGATGTACGTGGCCGCCTGGATGCGGTCGGGCACGGTCTCGTGCTCGCAACCGTGCAGTTCGTGCGGTTCCACGCCGGTGATGGTGAGGATCGGCGTGCCGATGCCGTCGATTTGGGCGCCCATCGTGGTGAGAAACTCGCACAGGTCGATGATCTCGGGCTCGCGGGCGGCGTTGACGATCGTGGTGACGCCGTCGGCCAGTACCGCCGCGGTGAGCAGGTTCTCGGTGGCACCGACGCTGGGAAATTCGAACGTGATCTCGGCACCGTGCAGCCGGTCGGCGAACGCCTCGACGTTGCCGTGGCTGAACTTGAACGTGGCGCCCATCGCCTCCAGGCCGCGGACGTGCATGTCGATCGGGCGCGACCCGAAGTCGTCGCCGCCCGGCATCGACAGCACGACGTGGCCACACCGGGTCAGCAGTGGCCCAAGGACGTTGATCGAGGCGCGGATGCGCTCGACCAGTTCGTACGGAGCAACCGGGGTGAGGTCGCCGCGGTTGTCGAGGTGCACCAGCCCGGCGCCGGCGTCGATCTCGACCCGCAGGCCGATCGAGCGCAGCAGGTCGGCCATGATGCCGACGTCGGCGATGTCGGGCACGTTCGACAACTCGTAGTGCCCGTCGGCAAGCAGCGCCGCGGCCATCAGCTTGAGCACCGAGTTCTTCGCCCCGGGGACGACGACCTCTCCGCTCAGGGGCGCGGACGGGCGAACCCGGATCACACTGTTCATTACGGAAACGTTACCTCCGATCCCCCGAGCGAACGTCTCACGCCACGGCGTTCGACCTGCTCACGGCGGTCAGACGGCCGATGGCCGGAGCGCATCTCTGGTGAAGCCCAGCCTGCGTGGCGCTTGAACGCAAACCGTCACGAAGCCTGGATTCACCGGGACGACGGCGAGGAACGAGCCGCCGGATCGGTGGGTTCGGGGTTACGCCGAGAAGACCCAGCGAGTCGCTCGCTCGGCGAACTCGTCGGGTCGTTCGATCATGCCGATCGCCTTGGTGGGGCGCACCTGGAAGGCGGCGTTGCTGGCGAACAACGCCTCCATCTCGGCCAGGTCGCCGGCGCCACCGTCGCCCGTGCCGTCGTCGTACTTCACGGCCCACGCCCGGGCGACCTCGGTGGGCGCGGCGGCTTCGGCGGCGACGCCCTCGACCGACACGAACTCGACGGTGGAGTCGGTGGTGACGGCGACGTGCGGGTTGGTGCGCAGGTTGCGGGCCTTGAACGCGGTCGGTGCGCACGAGAACCAGAACGTGTCGTCGGTGTGCCACACACCCCACACCGGCGTGGAGTGCGGCCGGCCGGCGGCGTCGACCGTGACGACCCAGTAGTTGCGGTTGGCGGCGAGCCGCTCACGGGCCCAGTCCCACGGCAACGTACCGGCCGGGTCGGTGGGCACGCCGTAGTCGGCCATCGCAGGGCGCTGGGCGTCGGGCATCCCACCAGTATTGCCGCGAACCTCGGAGAGGCCGCTGCACACACAGGTAGTTGAGCCCGACACAAACCCCCCAGCACCGCGGTACACACAGGTGGTTGAGCCTGTCGAAACCACTGGGCAGTAGCCTCGCGCCGGTGTTCGGACGGGTGCGCACGGTGACCCGCTCGTATCCGGGCGACGGCGCGGTGCGCGCCGAGTTGCTCCGCCCCCGCGACGGCCTGCTCGCCGAGCGGATGGTCGCAACCGGCGAGTTCGAGCAAGCGTCGGGCCCGTTCACGCAGTACCGGCGCACGCTCGTCGACGGCGACGACCATGCAATCGTCGAAACCACCGAGTACCGGCTGCGCATCCCGTGGTTCGGCTGGCTGTTCGCGCTGCCCGTGCGCAACTACCTGCGCCGCAGCCACGCGGTGGCCGGGCACCAACCGTGGTGGGCGCCACCCGACCGGCTCGACCCACGCCAGGCGATGGTGCTCGGGCTGCTCGCCGTCGCGGCGATGGCGTCGGCGTTCACCAACACCCTGTTCACGCAGACCGCCACGTTCGCCGCCGACTCGTTCGGCGTCGGCGATGCCGGCGTCGGCTGGGGTGGTGCGGTCGTGCGCGCCGGCATCGTCATCGCGATCCCGCTCGGCGTGCTCGCCGACCGGCTCGGGCGCCGCCGGGTGATCCGCTGGACGGCGTGGGCGGGGCCGTTGGTGTGCACGCTCGGGGCGCTGGCCCCGACGTTCCCGATCCTCGTCGCCACCCAGGCGGTGGGGCGTCCGCTCGGGCTGACCACCGACCTACTGATCGCCGTCGTCGCTGCCGAGGAGATGCCGCGTAACAGCCGCGCCTACGCAGTCAGCGTGATGGCGATGGCGAGTGGGCTGGGGGCCGGCATCGCCGTGATGGCGCTACCGCTGGCCGACGTCAACATCGGAGCGGGCGGCGACGACGGGTGGCGCTTCGTGTACGTGCTGACCCTCGTGTGGGTGGCCGCCGCCGTCAGCATCACCCGGCACCTACCCGAGACGGTGCGCTTCGCCCGCCATGTTCATCACGTCGGCGACCCGGCCGAGCAGCCGCACGCCCGGCCGCACGTGGCGCACCCCCGGCTCGACCGGCGCCGGCTGGCGCTGATCGCCGCGGTCCTGATCTGCGGCAACTTGTTCGTCGCCCCGGCGAGCTTCTTCCAGAACCGCTACCTGAGCGACGTGCGCGGCATGTCGGCGACGATGGTGGCGATCTTCACGCTGTGCACCGCCACGCCGGCGTCGATCGGGCTGGTCGCCGGCGGCAAGCTCGCCGATGTCCGCGGCCGGCGACGCCTGATCGCGGCCACGCTCCCCCTCGCCACGGCCGGTGTGCTCGCCTCGTTCCTGGTCAGCGGTGCACCCATGTGGTTCGCTGCCTTCGCCGGCGGGTTGCTCGGTGGGGCCGTGTACCCGGCGCTGGCGGTGTACCGGGCCGAACTGTTCCCCACCGGCAACCGCGGTCGCGCCAACGCGCTGCTGACAGCCGCCGCGCTCGGGGGTGGCATCGCCGGGATCTTGCTGGTGGGCCAACTCACCGACGGCGGGCGCTCGTACGGTACGGCGATTGGCCTGATGGCGATCGGACAGATGGTCGTGGTCGTGCTGGTGCTCACTCGCTTCCCCGAAACCGCCCACCGCTCACTCGAACAACTCAACCCCGAAGACGTCCCGGCGACGTAACCCCCGGTGGTCGAGTGCCGCCGCAGCCCTGTACCGAGACCATCGCCGCGCGAGGTCGTCTCGATACAACGAAGTGGCGGCTTCGCCGCGAGTGCGCCACTCGACGACCGGACTCCCACCCGGACGCCTGCCCGCAGCCGACTACGCCCCTCGACGACCTTGGCGCAAGGTGGTCGAGTGCCGCCGCCAGGCGGTGTATCGAGACCACACCTACCGGCGACGCGCTATCTGATGTGGCGGGTGCAGAAGTCGGCGACCGCGCCGGCGATCGTGTGGTCGGCGTGCTTCAGGGCGTGGTCGCGGCCTTCGAGGAACAGGTGCTCGGGCTTGGCCTTGCGCGACATCGTCGCCGTCCACCGGCGCAGCTCGTCCGGCGTGCCGAACTGGTCGCGGTCGCCGCTGACGAACAGGGTGGGCACGACGATGTCGGACAGGTGCTCGACGCGCAACCGGTCGGGCTTGCCCGGTGGGTGCAGCGGGTAGCAGATCAACACGAGCCCCTTGAGGTTGCGGGGTGGCGGCTCGCCGTCTGCTCCGGCGGCGATCAACGAGCACATCCGGCCACCCATCGAGCGCCCGCCGAGCACCAGCGGCTCGTCGGCCGGGAGCGCCGCGATCTGCTCGCGCACGGCGGCCAGCAACACCGGTGCACGGTCGGGCGCCTTGCGTCCGGCCAGGCGGTACGGGAAGTCGGCCCGCACCACCCGATGCGGCGCGAGGGCCTGCTCGATCGCCACCAGTGAAGAATGCGACGAGTCGGACCCCGCCCCCGGAAACAACAACACCGTCACGAAGCCAGTGTGGCGGAACCGAACGGCACTCGCCCTGATCGCCCATGATACATCGGCACGATTTGTCAGTGCGATTCGTGTGTCATAAGGTGTGGCCGTGGGGGATCCAGATCGCGCCCAGGAACGCTTCGACACACTGATCGATGCCGACGCCCGGATCGAACCGTCCGACTGGATGCCCGACGACTACCGCCAGACGCTGATCCGCCAGATCGCCCAGCACGCCCACTCCGAGATCATCGGCATGCAACCGGAGGGTGCCTGGCTCACCCGGGCCCCGTCGCTGCGCCGCAAGGCCATCCTCACCGCCAAGGTGCAGGACGAGGCCGGGCACGGCATGTACTTGTACGGGGCCGCCGAGACGCTCGGCGTCGACCGCGGCGAGTTGCTCGACCGGCTGCACACCGGCCGCCAGAAGTACTCGTCGATCTTCAACTACCCCACCCCCACGTGGGCCGACGTCGGAGCGATCGGCTGGCTGGTCGACGGCGCGGCGATCATGAACCAGGTGCCGCTGTGCCGCTGCTCGTACGGGCCGTACGCCCGGGCGATGGTGCGGATCTGCAAGGAGGAGTCGTTCCACCAGCGCCAGGGCTTCCAGATCATGCTCACCCTCGCCAACGGCACGCCCGCTCAGCGTGAGATGGCCCAGGGCGCGCTCGACCGCTGGTGGTGGCCGGCGCTGATGATGTTCGGCCCGCCCGATGCCGAGTCGGTGCACGGCGGGCAGTCGATGCGGTGGGGCATCAAGCGCTTCGGCAACGACGAGCTACGCCAGAAGTTCGTCGACGCCACCGTGCCCCAGGCCGAACTGCTCGGCTTGACCGTGCCCGACCCCGATCTACGCTACGACGCAGGCACCGGCCATTGGGTCAGCGGACCGATCGACTGGGACGAGTTCTGGCGCGTCGTGAAGGGTGACGGGCCGTGTAATGCCGAACGGATCGCCACCCGCACCACCGCCCACGCGGACGGCGAGTGGGTCCGTGCGGCCGCCACCGCCTACGCCGCCAAGCGACTCGGCGACGAGCAGTCGGACACTGCCCGGCACGACCCGTTCGGCGACGCAGCATGAGTGACTGGCCGATGTGGGAGGTGTTCGTGCGCGCCAAGCGCGGGGTCAGCCACGTCCACACCGGCACCGTCCACGCCCCCGACGCCGAACTCGCCCTCCAGCACGCCCGCGACCTGTTCACCCGGCGCTCGGAGGGCGTCAGCGTGTGGGTCGTGCGCTCGACCGACATCACGGCCAGCAACCCCGACGACCGCGAGTCGTTGTTCGACCCGGCGCTCGACAAGACGTTCCGCCACCCCACCGACTTCGAACTGCCCGACGAAGTCGCCAACATGTGATGGAGCTCTCCCGCCTGCTGCGTCACGGCGACCGGGCGCTGATCCTCGCCCAGCGCTTGCTCGAACAGATCACTCACGCCCCCGAGATCGAGGAGGACATGGCGCTCGCCAACCTGGCACTCGACCTGCTCGGTCAGGCCAGGGTGCTGTACACGCTGGCCGGCGAGGTGGAGGGCGGCGGGCACGACGAGGACCACTTCGCCTACTGGCGTGACGCGGCCGAGTTTACCAACCCGGTGCTGGTCGAGCAGCCGAACACCGACTTCGCCCATGTGATCGTGCGTCAGTACCTGCACGACGAGTTCGCCCTGGCGTTCTGGCAGGCGGCCGGTTGGGACGTCGCCGCCAAGGCGGTAAAGGAGACCACGTACCACCGCCGCCACTCGCGGGCGTGGCTGGTCCGGCTCGGCGACGGCACCCCCGAGAGCCACCGCCGAGCCCAGGCCGCGCTCGACACACTCTGGCCCTACGTCGACGAACTGTTCGCCGGAGCCGACCAACTCCGCCCGGCGTGGGACGTAGCGGTCGCGGCGACGCTCGCCGAGGCGACGCTCGCCGTCCCCCAAATGCTCCCCGCCGAACCGATTCACGAGCACCTCGAGTCGATCCTCGCCGAACTGCAAGTCACCGCCCGCGCCCACCCCGGAGCCACCTGGTGAACGCGAGTGAGACGATTCACGACGCGGCCGGCCTCCGGCGGGCGGTTCACGAAGTGCCCGATCCGGAGTTGCCGCACGTCACGATCGGCGACCTCGGCATCGTCCGCAGCGTGACGGTCGACGGCGGCACGGCGACGATCGTGCTGACGCCCACGTACACCGGTTGCCCGGCCACCGAGCAGATCGCCGACGACGTCACCGCCGCGGTTCGCTCCGCCGGGTACACGCCCGAGATTCGCACCGTGCTGACGCCGGCGTGGTCGAGCGATTGGATCACCCCGCGTGGTCGCAAACGCCTCGCGGTCGCAGGCATCGCCCCGCCGGGTCAGTTCGTCGCCTGCCCACGCTGCGGGTCGCAACTCGTCCGGTCCGTGTCGGAGTTCGGCAGCACGGCGTGCAAGTCGATGTACACCTGCCAGTCGTGCCGCGAGCCGTTCGAACGGTTCAAGCCGATCTAGTGGCCCGGTGAGCAGATGAGCACGTTCCACCGGCTGCCCGTGACGTCCGTCGAGCACGACCCGCACGACTGCGTACTCGTCACGTTCGACACGTCGGGTCACGGCGACCGGTTCGCCTTCGAACACGGCCAGCACGTCAACCTGCGGCGACTGTTCGACACCGACGACGGCCCGGTCGACGTCCGCCGCAGCTACTCCATCTGCGCGGCCGCGCGGGCAGGCGAGGTACCCGGCGACCTGCGGATCGCGATCCGCGAAGTGTCGGGCGGCGTGTTCTCCACCTGGGCCACGCGCGAGTTGCAGCCCGGCGACGAAGTCGAGGTCACCACTCCGACCGGCCACTTCACGCACGCACTCGCCCCGGATACGCCACGCACGTACGCCCTGTTCGCGGCCGGGTCGGGCATCACGCCGCTGTACTCGGTGGCCGCCACCGTGCTGGCCAGGGAACCGCACAGCCGCGTGTCGCTCGTATACGTGAACCGCACGGCCCGCTCGACGATGCTGGTCGACGACCTCGAAGACCTCCGCGACCGCTACCTCGGGCGGCTCGCGATCGCCTACGTGTTCACCCGCGAGGATTCCGACAGCACGCTGCTGTCGGGCCGCCCCGACCGCACCCGGCTCGACGCACTGATCGCCGCGGGAATGCTCCCAGCCACCGCCGACCACGTGTACCTGTGCGGACCGATCGACCTCACCGACACGGCCCGCGACGCGCTGCTCGCGGCCGGCACGCCGGCCGAGCGAGTCCACCGCGAGGTGTTCACCACCAAGCAGCAGGGCATGGTGACACTCAGCCCCCAGGCCGTGACCGCCGCCTCGGTCGTGGTCGCCCAGGGGCGCGCCAACCTGCACGGGCGGTCCACCGCATTCGAGATGTACGCCGGCGACACCGTGCTCGACGCGGTGCAGCGCGTACGGCCCGACGCCCCGTTCGCGTGCCGCAGCGGCGTGTGCTCGACGTGTCAGGCGGTAGTGCGCGGCGGCAGTGTGGAGATGGCGGTCAACTACGGGCTGACACCCGACGAGGTCGAGCGCGGCTACATCCTCACCTGCCAGTCCACCCCCACCACCGACACCCTCGACGTCGACTTCGACGCCTGAGGCGCGGGTGCGTCACCCGACCTTGAAGCGGCCGAGCGGAACCCGTGGTTTGAGGCCGAGCACTTCGGCGAGGTGTTGTTCGGCGGCCTCGGCGCAGGCGTCGTAGAGCCGGGCCACGATCTCGCGTGCCCGAGCGCCCACCCAGCCCTCGGGCGCCAGCCCAGCCGGTAGCAGCGGTTCGGCGAGGATGATCCGGCGGTACGTGCCGATCAACAGCATCCGCAGTTTCAGCGCCTGCTCGCCCGTCAGCGCGGCCACCCGGTCGACCGGATAGCGCTCGAACCGGGCGACGAACTCGGTGTAGCGCTCGGACGCCCAAGTGAGGTCGGTGCTACGGCGGGCCAACTCGGCGCCACCGAGCACACCGGCTGCAGCCGGGGCCAAGTCACCGCGGGTGACCAGCACCTGTTCGAGGCCTGCCGCGACCGCCAGCGGGGCAACGTCGGCAGCCGGTACGACCGGCGACGCCAGCACGTTCGGCGCCACCGACCCGAACCCCGACTCGGCGAGCGTCTGGCGGAACGCCGCCCGGCGCTCGACCGTCGCCTCGGTGCCGTCGATGACCACGAGCGTCCAGCGACCGTCCCACGCCGGGTGCCGCGGGCCGTAGATGCGGCGGTCGGCCCGCGCAAAGCGCTCGACCGCGCCCGGGGCGACCCCGTAGAACGAGCGCCGGCCTACCGCGGTGGGTGCCAGCAGGCCCCGGTTCGACAGCCGGGTCAGCGACGTGCGCACCAGCCGCTCGTTGGCCGCGAACGGCGCCAGCAGCGTGGTCAGGTCGGCCACCGACACGGTGATGCCGATGCCGTGCGGGGCGACGCAGTCGCCGAACACCGTGACCAGCAGGTTGCGCGCCGAGGGCGCGCCCTCGGAACACGCCGCGGCGTCGAGATCACCCAACGCCGCGCCGACCCCCTTCGAACGCATGCTCGGCGATGCTACCGAGCACCCCACCGACGTCACCGGGTAGGCGCTCGCGCAACGGAGTGCCGCGGCCACCACCCTGGGCTCCATACTTGGAAGCCATGAGCAGCCCCGACGCGCCGGAACGCACCGACTTCCTCCGTGAGTTGGTCGCTGCCGACCAGGCCGCGGGCACGTTCGGTGGCCGCGTCCAGACCCGCTTTCCCCCCGAGCCGAACGGCTACCTGCACATCGGGCACGCCAAGGCGATCACGGTCGACTTCGAGCTGGCCAACGAGTTCGGCGGCGTGTGCAACCTCCGCTTCGACGACACCAACCCCGATACCGAAGAGGTGTCGTACGTGGAGGGCATCCTCGCCGACCTGGCGTGGTTCGGCTATCCGGTCGCGCCCGACCGGGTGCTGTACGCCAGCGACTACTTCGAACAGATCTACGAATGGGCCGAACTGCTCGTCACCGATGGCAAGGCGTACGTCGACGAGCAGCCGACCGAGCTGATCCGCGAGCAGCGCGGCGGCTACGGCAAGCCCGGTGTCGAGTCGCCGTACCGCGACCGTCCGCCGGCTGAAAGCCTCGACCTGCTGCGCCGGATGCGCGCCGGCGAGTTCCCCGACGGTTCGCTGGTGCTACGAGCGAAGATCGACATGCAGCACGAGAACATGCAGCTGCGCGACCCGGTGATGTACCGCATCCGCCGCGGGCACCACCATCGCACCGGCGACGCGTGGGTGATCTACCCCACCTACGACTGGGCCCACGGCCAGAGCGACGCGATCGAGGGTGTCACCCATTCGCTGTGCACGCTCGAGTTCGATTCGCACCGCCCGCTGTACGACTGGTATCTCGAACAGCTCCCGCTGCCCCACGACCAGCCGCGCCAGACCGAGTTCGCCCGGCTCGAACTCACCTACACGGTGACGTCGAAGCGCAAGCTCGCCCAACTCGTCGCCGACGGCACGGTCGACGGGTGGGACGACCCGCGCCTGCCCACCCTGCGCGGGCTGCGCCGGCGCGGCTACCCCGCCAGCGCGATCCGTGAGTTCTGCCTGTTCATCGGCGTGGCCCGGACGAACAGCCGGCACCAGATCGAGCTGCTCGAGTCGTTCGTGCGCACCGAGCTGAACGCCACCAGCCAGCGTCGGATGGCCGTGCTCGACCCGATCAAGCTGGTGCTCACGAACTGGCCCGATGGCCTGGTGGAGCACTTCGAGTTGACGAACAACCCCGAGAACCCGGCCGACGGCACCCGCCAGGTGGCGTTCGGCGGCGAGCTGTGGATCGAGCGCGACGACTTCATGGCCGAGCCTGCACCGAAGTACTTCCGCCTGTTTCCCGGCAACGAGGTGCGGCTGCGCGGCGCCTACTTGGTCACGTGCACCGGGTTCGAGGCAGGCTCCGACGGCCGGGTCGACACGGTCTACGCCACCTACGACCCCGAGTCGAAGGGCGGGTCGGCCCCCGACGGGCGCAAGGTCAAGTCGACGATGCACTGGGTGTCGGCAGCCGACGCCGTACCGGTCACGGCCAACCTGTACGACCGGCTGTACACCGCCGAGGTACCCGGCGACCGTACCGGCGACCCGCTCGACGACATCAACCCAACCTCACGCGAGGTCCGCACCGGTTGGGCCGAGGCCGCGTTGGCCGACACCGCCCCCGGCGAGGTCGTCCAGTTCGAACGGACCGGCTACTTCGCCCACGACCCGCGGACCCCCGGCGAGTACCACAGAACCGTCGGCCTGAAAGACGAGTGGGCCAACATCAAAAAGCGCCAGAGCTGACGCGCGCACCAATGGTCTCGATACGCCGGGCAGAGCCCGGCACTCGACCACCGTCACGAACCGTACCACCGGTGGTCGAGTGCCGCCGCCAGGCGGTGTATCGAGACCACACCCACCGACCACCTACCGACCGTCGGCGAGGACGGTGTGGGCGGCGTGGTGGCCGCACATGCCGTGGACGCCGGGACCGGGCGGGGTAGCGGCCGAGCACAGGTACACACCGTCGAGCGGGGTACGCCACGGGTGCCGGCCGAGCACGGGCCGCGCCACGAACTGGCGCAGGTCACCCGCCCCGGCGGCGATGTCGCCACCGATGTAGTTGGCGTTGTACACCTCGAGCGCGGCCGGGCCCATCGTGTGACGGCCGACGACGGTGTCGCGGAACCCCGGCGCGAACCGCTCGATCTGGGCCTCGATACGTTCGGTCATGTCGACCGTCGAACCATTGGGCACGTGGCAGTACATCCAGGCGACGTGGCGAGCGGTGGCCGAGCGGGTCGGGTCGAACTGGGTGGGTTGGGCCACGAGTAGGAAGGGCTGCTCGGCATGGCGCCCGGCCGCCACCTCGGCCTCGGACCGGGCGACCTCGGCCAGCGCACCACCGACGTGCACGGTGCCGGCCCGCCGGGCCTCGGCGGCGGCCCACGGGATCGGCTCGGACAGCACGTAGTCGAGCTTGAACACGGCCGGCCCGTAGCGGTACTTCCCCAGCCGCTTGGCGTAGCGCGCCGGTAGGCGCTCACCAACCATCGCCAGGATCTGCCGCGGCGTGACGTCGAGCACCGTCGTCGCCCCTGGCGGGAGTTCGTCGAGCGACGTGACCGTCACGCCGCATTCGACCGTGCCGCCGTGGGCCTCCAGCAGCGACACGAGCGCGTCGGCGATCCGCTGCGAGCCGCCGCGTGGTTGCGGCCAACCCACGAGGTGCCCGAGCATGCCGAGCATCAGGCCGTAGCCGGTGGTGATCGGCGCCGACAGCGGCAGGATCGCGTGCGCCGCGAGACCGGCGAACAGGCCGCTCGCGGCATCGGTCTCGAACCGTCTCCCCCACCGGGTGGCGGGCTGGAGGCCGGCAAGGCCGTAGCGGGCGAGGTGGACCGGGTGGCGCGGCAGCGACAGGGGCGCCAGCAGCGAGTCGACCAGTTCGAACCCGGCGTCGACGAGCGGCGCCAGCGCCCGCCGCCAGGCGCGGCCGTCGGCACCAAGCCCGTCCGCGGTGCGATCGAGATCGCGGTACAGCAGCCCGGCCTGGGCGCCGTCGACGACGTGGGCCACCTCGACGTCGGGGTACACCCACTCCAACCCGTGCTCGCCGAGCGGCAGGTCGCGCAGGGCCGGCGAGGCAACGCCGAGCGGGTGGATCGCCGAGCACACGTCGTGCCAGGTGCCGGGTTCGATCAGTTCCTTCGTACGCGTGCCGCCGCCGGGGGTATCGGCGGCTTCGAGCACGTGCACCCGTCGCCCGGCCATCGCCAGCACGACCGCCGCGGTCAGTCCGTTCGGCCCCGCTCCCACCACGTACACGTCGGGCTCGGCCACACGACGGAAGCTACCGACTGCCCCGTCGTCAGGGTGGTTTCGACAAGCTCAACCACCGGGTGAACCGCGCCGTCGTCAGGGTGGTCTCGACAAGCTCAACCACCGGGCGAACCGCGCCGTCGTCGAGGTGATCTCGACAAGCTCAACCACCGGGTGAACCGTGCCCCACCGGGGTGGTCTCGACAGCTCAACTACCGGGTTCGACGGTGGGTGGTTGTCGCCGTTGCTTCCATCGGCGGCGGATTCGGTACCAGCGGTGCCAGAAACGTGTTGCGGTTGCTCCGACGAGCGCGACCGCTCCGGCGTTGGCGACGAGGAACAACTCGTGGTGGGCGAGGATCGGGATCATGCGGCTGGGGTCCCCCGGCCGTGCATCGCCTCCCACACCCGCGACGGGGTGAGCGGCATGTCAGCGTGGCGCACGCCGTACGGGGCGAGCGCGTCGACCACCGCGTTCACGATCGCCGGGGGCGAGCCGACCGTGGCCGACTCGCCGATGCCCTTGGCGCCGATCGGGTGGTGCGGCGACGGGGTGACCGTGAAGCCGGTCTCCCAGGAGGGCACCTCCTTGGCGGTGGGGATCAGGTAGTCCATCAGCGAGCCACCGAGACAGGTGCCGTGCTCGTCGAACGCGATCAGTTCCATCAGCGCCATGCCGACGCCGTCGGTGAGGCCACGGTGCACCTGGCCCTCGACGATCATCTCGTTGATCCGTGGCCCGCAGTCGTCGACGGCGATGAACCGGCGCACCTTCACCACCGCCGTGCCGGGGTCGACGTCGACGACGCAGATGTAGGCACCGAACGGGTAGGTGAGGTTCTCGGGGTTGTAGCAGAGTTGGCCGTCGAGCCCGCCCTCCATACCGTCGGGCAGGTCGGAGGTGCCGTAGGCGAACCGGGCCACGTCCTGGATGCTCACCACGTTGCGGGTGTCGCCGCGCACACCGAACCCGCCCAACCCGGCGGCGTCGGTGCGCCACTCCAGGTCGGCCACCGACGCTTCGAGCATCTCGGCGGCCAGCAGTTGCGCCTTGTCGCGCACCTTGCGGGCGACCAGCGCGGCGGCCGCGCCCGACACCGGGGTGGACCGGCTGCCGTACGTGCCGAGCCCGAACGGCGTGGCGTCGGTGTCGCCGTGGACGACGTCGATGTCGGCTGGCGGGATGCCAATCTCGGCGGCGATGATCTGGGCGAAGGTGGTCTCGTGTCCCTGCCCCTGGGTCTGCACCGACACCCGCACGGTCGCCTTGCCGGTGGGGTGGATGCGCAGCTCGCAGGTGTCGGCCATGCCCAACCCGCCGATGTCCATCAGCTTGCGCGGCCCCGCCCCGACGGCCTCGGTGAAGAAGCTTACGCCGATACCCATCAACTCGCCCCGGGCGCGGCGCTCGGCCTGCTCGGCGCGCAACTCGTCGTAGCCGGCAATCGACAGTGCCAGCCGCAACGCCCGCTCGTACTCGCCCGAGTCGTACACCCACCCGGTCTTCGATTCGTACGGGAACTGGTCGGGGCGGATGAAGTTGCGCAGGCGCAACTCGACCGGGTCGATGCCGAGCTCGGCGGACAGGCAGTCGACCAGCCGCTCGACCAGGTAGACCGCCTCGGTGATGCGGAACGAGCACGCGTAGGCGACCCCACCCGGCGCCTTGTTGGTGTAGACCGCGGTCATCGCCGCGTGGGCCGCGTCGAGGTCGTAGCTGCCGGTGAACACGCCGAAGAACCCGGCCGGGAACTTCGACGGCGCGGCGACCCCGTTGAACGCCCCGTGGTCGGCGAGCACGTTCGTGCGGATCGCCAGGATCTTGCCGTCACGCGTCGCGGCGATCTCGCCGCGCATGTGATAGTCGCGGGCGAACGCGGTGCTGATCAGGTTCTCGGTACGGTCCTCCATCCACTTGACCGGCCGTCCGGTGATCTGCGAGCCCACCAACGCGCACACGTAGCCGGGGTAGATCGGCACCTTGTTGCCGAAGCCCCCGCCGACGTCGGGCGACACGATCCGGATCTTGTGCTCGGGCAGCCCGGTCAGCAGGGCGTACATCGTGCGGTGGGCGTGCGGCGCCTGCGACGTGCACCACAGGGTGAGCTTGCCGGCGACCCGGTCGTAGTCGGCGACCGCACCACACGTCTCGAGTGGGGCCGGGTGCACGCGCGGGTACGTCATGTCCTGGCTGACCACCACGTCGGCCCGGGCGAACGCGGCCGCGGTGGCCGCTGCGTCACCGGTCTCCCAGTCGAAGCAGCGGTTGTCGCTCCGGGGGCAGCCGTCGGCGCCGGTCAGGTCGTCGCGGATGACCGGCGCGTCGGCGTCGAGCGCCCGGCGGGCGTCGACCACCGCCGGCAGGCGCTCGTACTCGACATCGATCAGTTCCAGCGCGTCGCGGGCGGCGTAGTGGTCTTCGGCGACGACGAAGGCGACCTCCTGGCCCTGGAAGCGCACCTTGTCGGTGGCCAGCACCGCCTGCACGTCGTGCGACAGGGTGGGCATCCACGCCAGCTTGTGGGCGGCCAGATCGGCTCCGGTGACCACCGCTTTGACCTTGGGGTGGGCCATCGCCGCGCTGGCGTCGATGTGGACGATTCGGGCGTGCGCGTGCGGGCTGCGCAGGATCGCCAGGTGGAGCATGCCGGTGAGCTGGATGTCGTCGCAGTACCGACCCAGCCCGCGGACGAACCGCGGGTCCTCCTTGCGCAACATCCGCCCGTACCCCACCGGATGCTGGTCGTTGTGCTCGAAGCCCTCCAGCTCGGGCAGGCGCAGGACCTGATGGCCGAGCGCGTCGAAACCACCCGGCAGGGCGACGGCGGTTTCGACCGACTCAACCACCCTGAACCTCCCGCTGACCCTGGACACCGCCGAGCACCTGGTGGTTGAGCTGGTCGAAACCACCCGACCAGACGACGGAGGTAACGACGACCGACTCAACCACCCTGAACCTCCCGCTCGTACTGCGCTGCCCACTGGACGCTGCGGACGATCGATGCGTAGCCGGTGCACCGGCAGATCTGGCCCGAGATCGCCTCGCGGATCGTGTCTTCCGTGGGCTGGGGGTCGCGGTCGAGCAAGGCCCGCGCGGTCATCAGCATGCCCGACGTGCAGAACCCGCACTGCAAGCCGTGGCAGGCCATGAACCCGAGCTGTATCGGGTCGAGCTCGCCCTCGTGTTCGAGGTCCTCGACGGTGCGCACGTCGTGACCTCCGGCCATCGCCGCCAGCACCGTGCACGACTTGACCGGCTCGTCGTCGAGCCACACCGCGCACGCCCCGCAGTTGCTCGTGTCGCAGCCCCAGTGGGTGCCCGTCAGCCCGAGGTGATCACGCAAGAAGTGCACGAGCAACAGCCGGCCCTCGATCTCGCGGGTGACCTCCTCACCGTTGACGGTCATGGTCACCTGCATGTGGCACGCTCCCCGCCCAACGACCAACCCCCACCATGCCTGACCAGCCAGCCACTCCGCGGCAGGAACAGTGACGGAATCCAACACAATTCCTGCCGCTGAGTGAGCGGCCGGGCGGCACCGGACTCTGCGGCAGGAACAGTGACGGAATCCGGCACAATTCCTGCCGCTGACGACTGGGAGGGCCTGGTCACGAGGCGACCGCCCGATTCTCCCGCGCTCGTCCGACGGCGCGGCGCAGGGCCCGGCGGGTCAGCTCGTCGGCGAGGTGACGCTTGTAGTCGGCGCTGCCGCGCATGTCGGTGACCGGGCGGCAATGTTCGGCGGCCAGCGCACCGGCCAGGGCATAGGCCTCCTCCGAGGGTGGCTGGCCGCGCAGGGCGTCGGAGATCGGCTTGATGCCGGTGGTGTTCGGGCCCACCGCGGCGAGGCCCACCCGGGCGTCGGTGATCGTGTCGCCGTCGAGCCATACCGCTGCGCCGGCCGACACGATCGCCCAGTCTCCGGCGCGCCGGTCGACCTTCTCGTAGGCGCTCGACCCGCCGGGCCGGACGGGGATACGTATCTCGGTGAGGATCTCGGCGTCGCCGACCGCGGTCTCGTACGGGCCGCGGTGGAAGTCGTCCATCGCCACGATCCGCACGCCCCGGCTGCCGCGGATCACGCAGTTCGCGGCCAGCGTGGTGCACACGGCCGAGAGGTCTTCCGAGGGATCGGCCTGGCACAGCGACCCGCCGAGCGTGCCCCGGTTGCGCACCAGCGGGTCGGCGATGACCCGTTCGGCATCGCGAAAGATCGGGCACACCTCGGCCAACGCATGCGATTCCAGCAGCTGACGGTGACGGGTCATGGCCCCGATCCGGATCTCGCCGGTGCCGGAGTCGTCGAGGTCGATCGTGATCCGGCCGAGCTCGCCGGCGAGGTCGTTGATGTCGATCAGGTACTCGAGCTGAGCCAGCCGGAGCTTCATCATCGGCAGCAGGCTGTGCCCCCCGGCGACCACGCGGGCGTGGCTGCCGAGCCGTTCGAGCAGGTCGATCGCATGCTCGACGCTGGTCGCCCGTTCGTACTCGAACGGCGCCGGAACCTGCACGGGACCCCCTCTCGTGAACCGTCCCCTCGGTGGGCGGCCTACCCTCCCACCCCGGTCACCCCACAGTAAACCGGCTCTTAAGGAATCGCTGAAGTCCGTCTGACCAGGTCTCTCAAGGGTTCACTATGGTCGCCGGCGTGACCCCGACCCAGTTGCGCGCGTTCGTCGCGGTCGCCCGTCACGGCTCGGTGAAGGACGCCGCCGAGGAACTCGACGTCACCGAGGCGGCCGTCTCCGGTCACGTCGCGGCACTGCGCCGCGAGCTCGACGACCCGCTGTTCATCCGCGCGTCGGTCGGCATCGCCTTCACCCCGGGCGGCTTGCGACTGGCGTCGCGGGCATCGGAGATGCTCGGCCTACGCGACCGTACGATCCGCGAAGTGTCAGAGGCCGGGCGCGGGCGGCGACTGCTGCGGCTCGTCACCACCTCGATGTTCGCCGAGTACTGCGCGCCGGGGTTGATCCAGTTGTTCACGAACCGGGCCAGCGACCTCGACGTCGAACTGTCGGTGCGGGCCACCGACGAGTTCCCCGTGCTGCTCGCCTCGCGTGCAATCGATGTCGCGATCGGGCCGCGGGCGCCGGTGGCAGCCGACGAGCTGACACGTACGCCGTTCCTCAAGTACCAGGTGGCGATCGTGACCGGGCCGGCGTCGGCCGTGGCCGGCGTGCGCGCCAGACCCGAGTCGTTGCGCGACGAGATGTGGTTGCTCGGCCCATCGGCCACCGAGGCCAACAGCCTCACCCGCCGGATCGTCGAGACGATCGGTGTGCCCGAGTCGAACCAGCGGATCTTCCAGAGCCACTCGGCGGCGGTCGAGGAGATCAAGCGCTCGCGGGGCGTCGGGCTGGCCGTGACGTTCGCCGCGGCCGACGACCTCGCCGCCGGCCGCCTGGTGCGGGTCGACGTGCGCGGCGGCCTGCAGGAGGGCGTGTGGACAGCGATCGCGCTGCCCGGTCACAGCGCCACCCCGGCGACCGCCGAGCTGCTGCGGTTCATCACCACCCCGCGCGCCACCCAGGCGATGCTGCACGGCGAGGGCGCCACGATCGGCCACTTCAAGCCCAGCATCCACGTCACCCTCTGGAGCTGACGCCGCAGTGCTTCACGCGCTCACCCGCCGGTGCCAGAGGCCCCTGAGTCGACACTCCGCACCGGACCGCGGGCCTGTTCGACAGGTCGACTCGGCACGATGTACCGGCAGTGGTGGTTTCGACCAGCTCAACCGACTTGGGCCGAGGCCGGGTGGGGGTCGGGGGTGGGGCGGAGGCGGGAGATGATCGCGACCACGAGGGCGCCGACGACAAGGCCGACCGCGGCCGAGAACGCCGTGTTGACCAGCCAGGCGAGCACACCGCCGACCCCAGCAGCGCCCTCCACCTGGTGTTCGAGGTCGTGCACCAGGTTGTAGGGCCCGTGCCAGCCGAGTTCGTCGGTGCCGACGAGGAGGATGTGACCGCCGACCCAGATCATCGCTGCCGTGCCCACCAGCGACAGCACGCTGAGCAGCTTCGGCATCCCCGCGACCAGCAGCCGTCCGATCCGCTGCGACGGCGGGTGCTGGCGTTGGGCGAGCCGCAGGCCGATGTCGTCCATCTTGACGATCAACGCGACTACGCCGTACACGATGACGGTGATCGCCACGCCGACGATCGCGAGGATGACCGCCCGCGAGACGATGCCCTCGTTGAGCACTTCCTTGAGGGCGATGATCATGATCTCGGCCGACAAGATGAAGTCGGTGCGAATCGCTCCGGCCACCGTCTTGGCCTCGGCCTCGGGTCCGTGCATCACCGCCGGCACGTCGTCGGTGTGGTGGTCACGATGGCTGACGAGGTGATGGACCTTCTCGGCCCCCTCGAAGCAGAGGTACGTGCCGCCGATCATCAAGATCACCTCGACGAGCGTCGGCACGAACTCGCTGAGGATCAGCGCGGCCGGCAGGATGAACAGGATCTTGTTGCGCAGCGAGCCGGTGGCGATCTTGCGGATGATCGGCAGCTCGCGCTTGGCGGCCAGCCCGCGAACGTACGTGGGCGTCACCGCCGCATCGTCGACGACCACCCCGGCCGCCTTGGCGCTCGCCCGACCGGCCGCGGCGCCGACATCGTCGACCGACGCAGCGGCGAGCTTGGCCAGCGCGGCGACGTCGTCCAATAGTGCCGCGAGGCCGCTGGCCATCTTGCTCCTCGAAAGGGTCGGTTGACTGCTTGCCGAGGCTAGCCAATCACTGGCCTGCGACGCGCCTGATCAGGGGACCCTCTTAAGGGTTCGCTAGGGCGGCGGTTGTCACCGGTTCGCCGACCCGCGCACGATGCGAACATCGAAGTCGACCTGCCTGGCCGCTGCCGTGTCAGGACGACCGAGTTCAGGGGGATCGAGAGGGGATCGGATGGCGATCGAATCGTCGGGGCACGGCCGCGGAAACCCGCGGATCTTCGAGCTGATCGAGCACACGCCGCGCGAGGAGGGTGCCAGCCCGACGATCTGGGCGTGGCCGCAGTTCGTCGAGTTCACCAAGGTCGCCGGCCAGCCGGTGCGCGGGCCGTGGCCGCCGCACCAGGAGCCGCGCCCTGACCCCGATCGGCCCGGTGTCACCGACGGCCCCGTGGCGATCCCCGACCCGGCCGGCCAGCCGCCCAGCCAGCAACAGGGGGACCGTTAGGTGTTCCCGTCCCGATTCGCCTACGAGGCGCCGCGCACGATCGACGAAGCGATCGGTCTGCTGCACGAGGGTGCCGGCGAGGCCAAGGTACTGGCCGGTGGGCAGAGCCTGGTGCCGATGCTCAAGCTGCGCTTCGCCAACCCCGAGCTGCTGGTCGACATCAACGAGTTGCCCGGCCTCGACTATCACCGCGCCGACGCCGACGGCACGCTGCGGATCGGCGCGCTTGCCCGCCACGCCACGCTCGAACGCAGCGCGCTGCTTCCTGGAAAGCACCCCACGCTGGCCGCCGTCGCTCCGCTCGTGGCCGACCCGTTGGTGCGCACTCGGGGCACGCTCGTGGGCAGCTTGTGCCACGCCGACCCGCAGGGTGACTGGGCGTCGGCAGTCACGGCGCTGGGCGGGGCGGTCGTCGCCCAGGGCCCAGGCGGCCGCCGCACGATCCCGATCACGCAGTTCGTGCAGGGCCCGTTCACGAACGCGCTCGGCTACGACGAGATCGCCGTCGAGGCGGTCATTCCGGCCCCCACCGGCACCCCGTTCGGCGGGTACCTCAAGCTGGAGCGACGGGTGGGCGACTTCGCCACCGCCGGCGTGGCGATCGCCCTCCAGACCAACGGCCCGGGTGGTTCGGTCAGCACGGCCGGCATCGCCCTGACGGGAGTCGGCAGCGCGACGATCGACGCCTCGGCGGCAGCACAGGCCGTGATGGGTGGCCCGCTGACTGCGGCGTCGATCGATCGCGCTGCCGACCTGGCTGCCGAGGCTGCCCAACCGAAGTCCGATCACCGCGGCAGCGCCGAGTACAAGCGCCACATCGTCCACACGTTCACCCAGCGGATCTTGACCCGCATCGTCCACCAGCAGGAGCGTGCAGCGTGAGCAGCCTGTTCACCGAGGTCCCCGTCGACGCCCCCACGGTCGCCACCCGGCGGGTGACGATCACCGTCAACGGCGCACGCCGGGCAGCCGAGATCGAGCCGAGACTGCTGCTCGCCCACTTCCTGCGCCAGGGCCTCCAGCTCACCGGCACGCACACCGGCTGCGACACCACCAACTGCGGCGCCTGCACGGTGCTGTTCGACGGGGTGCCGGTGAAGAGCTGCACGATGTTCGCCGTTCAGGCCGACGGCCACGACGTCACCACCGTCGAGGGCCTCGCCGGTGCCAGCGAACTGCACCCGGTGCAGGAAGGTTTCAAGGAGGCCCACGGCCTTCAGTGCGGCTTCTGCACTCCCGGCATGATGATGGCTGCCACGGCGCTGCTGAAGGAGAACCCCGACCCCACCGAGGACGAGGTCCGTTGGGCCCTGTCGGGAAACCTGTGCCGTTGCACCGGCTACCAGAACATCGTCAAGTCGGTGCTGTGGGCGGCCGCCAAGCTGCGCGGCGAGAACCCGCCCAGCGGGGCACTGCTCGACACGAACGGCTCGAACGGAGCGCACGCGTGACCGCACTCGACGAAATCAAGATCGGCGGACTCGGCGCCAACCGGCGGCGCGTCGAGGACAACCGTTTCATCCGCGGCAAAGGCAGCTACGTCGACGACGTCGTGCTGCCCGGCATGCTCCACATGGAGATCTTGCGCAGCCCGTTCGCGCATGCCCGGATCACGTCGATCGACACCAGCGCGGCGTGGAAGATCCCCGGCGTGCGCCTGGTGCTGACCGGCGAGATGATGGCCAGCCGCAACCTGGCGTGGATGCCCACCCTGTCGTACGACACGCAGGCCGTGCTGGCCACCGACAAGGTCCGCTTCCAGGGCCAGGAGGTCGCCGCCGTCATCGCCGACGACCCGTACATCGCCCGCGACGGCGTCGAGGCGATTCGGGTCGAGTACGAGCCGCTGCCGGTGATCGTCAACCCCGACCAGGCCATGGCCGAGGGCGCCCCGATCATCCGTGACGACAAGCTCAACCAGCCCGACAACGTCGCCTTCGACTGGGAGATCGGCGACCGGGCTGCCACCGACCGGGCGTTCGCCGAAGCCGACCTGGTTTCGAAGCTCGACCTGCACTACCCGCGCTCGCACCCCTCCCCAATCGAGTGCTGCGGCTCGGTCGCCGACTTCAACCGGGCCACGTCGAAACTCACCGTCTACATCACCAGCCAGGCCCCGCACATCGTGCGTGCCGCGGTGGCACTCGTGGCCGAGTTGCCCGAGCACATGATCCGGATCATCAGCCCCGACCTCGGTGGCGGGTTCGGCAACAAGGTGCCCGTCTACCCGGGGTACGTCATCTCGATCCTGGCATCGATCCTCACCGAGCGGCCGGTCAAATGGATCGAGGACAAGACCGGCAACCTGATCTCGACCGGGTTCGGGCGCGACATCTACCTGCGCGGCGAGCTGGCGTTACGCAAGGACGGCAAGATCCTCGGCGTCCGCATGCACACCACCTCGGACCACGGGGCATTCTTCGCCGACGCCCAGCCGTCGAAGTTCAAGATCGGCCTGATGCACTCGGCGTTCGCCTGCTACGACATCCCGGCCGCGCACCTCGCCGCCCGCGGCGTGTACACGAACAAGGCACCCGGCGGCGTCGCCTATCGATGTTCGTTCCGGGTCACCGAGGCGATGTACTTCCAGGAGCGGATGATCCAGGCCGCGGCCGACGACCTCGGCATCGACCAGGCCGAGTTCCGCATGAAGAACTTCGTGGGCGACGACGACTTCCCGCATCGCACGCCGTTCGGGTTCCTCACCGACTCGGGCCAGTACGGCAAGTGCCTCCAGATCGGGCTCGACGCTGTCGGCTACGACACGTTCGAACAGGAGCGCGCCGAGGCGGCCGAGCGCGGGCGCCTGCTGGGCCTCGGCATCTCGACGATGACCGAGCCGCTCGGCGCCGGCAACTCGCGGGAGTACGACATCTTGGGCATCAAGATGTTCGACTCGGCCGAGCTGCGCGTGCACATGACCGGCAAGGCGATCCTGCGCACCGGCGCCAAGACGCAGGGCCAAGGGCACGAGACGACGTGGGCCCAGATCGTCGCCCACGAGTTGGGCATGCCGGCCGACGACATCGTGGTCGAGGAGGGCGACACCGACACCGCCCCGTTCGGCATGGGCACGTATGCCTCACGGTCCACCCCGGTGGCCGGCGCAGCGGTAGCAATGGTGGCCCGCAAGGTCCGCGCCAAGGCCCGCAAGCTCGCGGCACACCTACTCGAGGTGTCGGAAGAGGACATCGAGTGGGAGCTCGGCCGGTTCTACGTGCGCGCCGCGCCCAGCCAGGGCGTGTCGATCCAGGAGTGCGCGATGGCCGCCTACTCGAACATGCCCGACGGGCTGGAGCCGGGCCTGGAAGCCAACGCCTACTACGACCCACCCAACCTCACGTGGCCGTTCGGGTGCTACATCGCCAAGGTCGAGGTCGACCCCGAGACCGGCGTGTGGGACGTGCTCCAGTGCGTCGCCGTCGACGACTGCGGCGTGCGCATCAACCCGATGATCGTCGAAGGTCAGATCATGGGCGGCCTCACCGAGGCCTACGCAATGGCGTCGATGCAGTTCATCACGTTCGACGACCAGGGCAACTGCGTCGGTTCGAACTACATGGACTACCTGCTGCCGACCGCATGGGAGACCCCCGGGTTCGAGCTGTACGAGGTGGTCACGCCGTGCCCGCACCATCCGATCGGCGCCAAGGGTGTCGGCGAGTGCGCCACGGTGGGCGGCCCGGCCGCGTTCGTGAACGCGGTGATCGACGCGCTGCGCGGGTATGGGGTGCGCAACATCGACATGCCGGTGCTGCCCGACCGGGTGTACCAGGCGATCCAGACCGGGCGCGACGTATCCGGGGCGCCGCCGGTGAAGACGGACTAGGGAAGACGGACGAGGAGGGCCGCAATGGGCATGCTGATCAAGAACGACTTCGAGGTCGCCCAGCCGATCGACAAGGTCTGGACGTTCTTCGACGACATCCCGGGTGTGGCCGCGTGCCTGCCGGGCACCCAGCTCACCGACGACCTGGGGAACGACGAGTACGCCGGCCAGGTCGCAATCCGGATGGGGCCGGTCAAGCTCGAATTCGACGGCACGGCCAAGATCGTCGAGCGCGACGAAGCGGGCAAACGGATCACGGTCGACGCGGCTGGAGCCGACGCCAAGGGCCGCGGCAACGCGGCGATGCTCGTCACCGCCGGGCTGGTCCCCACCGGCCGGGGGACGAAGGTCGACGTCGGGATGGACCTCCAGCTCTCGGGCGCGGCGGCCCAGTACGGGCGCGGCATGGTCGGCGACGTCACCGCCGTGCTGATGCGCGACTTCGCCACCAACATGCAGGCCCGCATCGAGGCAATCGAGCAAGGCCTCTCACCTGACCAGATCGCCAGCGCGGCCCCGGCCAGCGGCTTCGGCATCGCCTTCACCGCCCTGAAGATGGCGCTCGGCCGGGTCGCCGCCCGCTTCTTCCTCCCCTACCGCCCCGCCCGCGCCGGTGGTTGAGCCCACACCGGTGGTTGAGCCCACACCGGTGGTTGAGCCTGTCGAAACCACCCGCATGAAAGGAGAACCCACATGACACTTTGGTGGATCGGCAATGCGGTCCTGCTCGTCGTGATCGTGCCGGTGCTCGTCGCCCTGCTCAACCGGGTGCTCGCCGCGCTCGAACGGATCCGCGGGGCAGCCGACTCGACGCTCGCCGGCGGGGTTTCGCTGATCGGCAAGCTCGACGACACCCCCGACCTGTTGGCCACGACCGGCCGCACGGTCGGCGAGGTCGCCCAAGGCGCGGTGCGCTATGCCGGCTCGGTCGCCAAGCTGCTGCCGCCCCAGCCAGTCGCACCGGGCGAGGGGGGTGAGGCCTGATGCCCGCCGCCGCGATCGTGACGCTGGTGCTGGCCGCGCTGATCATCGCCGCCGCGGCGCTCGGCCTGATCCGGGTGATCGGTCACCTCGTCGCCGTGCGGCGCACGCTCGATGCGCTGATCGGCGGGGTCGGCGTGATCGCCGGCAAGACCAGCCCGGTACCCGGCGCGGTGCAGTCGGTGAATGCCGACCTGGCCCCCGTCCGCGACTTCTGCGACTCGGTGTAGGAGGTTCGACATGACGATGTTCGCAGCAGAGACCGGTTGGGTCGTCGGCTACGTGATCGGTATCGCCGTAGTGCTGGTGGTGGTCGCCCTCGTGCTCCCAATTCTCGTGCTCGCCCACCGGATCGGCGGGCAGGCCACCGCGATCGACGACTCGCTGAAAGAGTCGGTCGCCCACACCGCCGGCCTGGCCGGCCTCACCGACACGATCGACGCAGCCGAGCGGATCACCGCCGGCCTGGCCCGCGGGCGCACCCGCCTCGGAGGATGACACCCATGCTCGCTCTCACCGACACCCAACGCACGTTGTGGTGGACCGCGATCGTGCTCGGCTTCGTCGTCGTGATCGCGGTCGCCGCCCTGCTCACCACGCTGGTCGTACTCGTCGCCCGGATCGACCGGCGGGTGGTCGGGGTGAAGGCCACGCTTCAGGCGGCGGCCGCCAACACCACCGACACGGCGTTGATCGGCCAGACCGCGGTCGCCGTCGAGGCGGTGCTGTCGGAAGGACTCAAACACCACCTGTTCCTCGGCCGCGTGCTCGACAAGGTGCGCTCATGACCACACTCGTCGTCTTCACGGTGATCGTCATCGCCGCCCTGATCGCCGGGCTGGCGGTGTATCTGTACATCGTCGGCACGCAGCTGACCCGGATCGCCGGCAACCTCGAGGAGTGCTCCGACCTCGTGGCCAAGATCGACGCCGACGCGGTGGCGATTCGCCCCGGCCTGGAGAGCATCAACGAAACCGGCGGCGTGATCGCCGGCGCGCTCCCCCTCCTCTACGGCATGGCCGAAGGCATCGTCCACGGCGCGACGTACGAACCCCAGCCCGACCACGAACGCCCCCCAGCACTCCCGGCGATGGGTCGCCGCCGCACCCGCCTCCTCGAAGCCGTAGGCGCCGACTCACACATTCAGTGACGCCCACCCCTCACGACTCCCCACACGCCCAGCGACGGCGGTCGAGTGACGCACCCGCAGCACCACCACCCACTCCTCACGGCTCTCCACACGCCCAGTGACGGTGGTCGAGTGACGCACCCGCGGCGCAGCCGCCACTCCGTTGTATCGAGACCACTGGTGGTGTCATCGGCCACGGGTGAAGCACGGGTCTAGCGTCGGCGGCATGTACGAGATCGGGCTGACGGTGCAGGCGTGCCTCCGTGCCGGAACGCGGGTGGACGTCGCGTGGACGGTCGCCACCGCCGACCTGGGGCCGCGGCCGCCGGCGGAGGCGGTCGCCTTCACGCCCGGTGGCGGCAAGGTCGGCGGCGTGCTCAAGGGAGCGCTCGACGAGCGGTTGGCAGAGGTCGCGGCCGGCCTCGGCGACGGGCCCGGCCGGCTCGTCGACGTTCCGATCGGCCCCGTCGAGGCGTTGATCGCCGGGCTGCCGGCCGACGGGTCGGTCCGCGCCTTGATCGCACCGGCGCATCTGTTACCGAACGAGCTGTGGCCGGCGCTCGTCGACCGGGGGCCGATCGCCCTCGTCACCGAGTTGGCCCACGACGTGATCACTGCGACCAGCGTGTTCACCGAAGCGACGATCGACACCGCGGACGCGGCCGTGGCCGACGCGTTCGGGCGCCGCGCCAGCGCCGTCACCAAACTCGACGACGGTCGCCTGGTCACCGTGCTGTGGCCCGAGCCGCAACTCGTGCTGGCCGGCCAGGGCGACTATGCCGAGGCGATTGCCGAACTCGCCACATGGCTCGGCTGGAGCGTCACCCGGGTCGCCGACCCGGTCACCGCCGAGGCAACGGCAGGTGCGCTCGGCGCGGCCGACGCGGCGGTCGTCGTCGGGCACGACTACGAGACGACCGGCGCGACCCTGCTGGCTGCACTGTCGAGCCAGGCCGGGTACGTCGCCGCGCTCGGCGCACCGCGCGTCCGCCAACTCCGCGCCAACTGGCTCGCCGAGCGTGGTGCCACCGACCTGGTCCGCCTGCACATGCCCGCCGGTCTCGACCTCGGCGCCAAGTCCCCACGCGAAGTCGCCCTCAGCGTCCTGTCCGAAGCCCACGCCGCCCGCACCGCCGCCACCGGCCGTCCCCTCCGCGACCTGTAGCCAAGGGCAGAGACACCCGACACAGCACCGCCCTCGACGGCAGGACCATCCAGTTGGCTTCGAGAACCGGAGGTTGGTGAGCAATGTTGACCGTGAACCAACCATTGTGGCCAACTTCGTGAACCCGACCACTCGGTCAGCTCAGCGGTCGGTGACGTCTCGGTGGCCGCGCCTCACTTCCTTCGAGAGCAGTAAGGCCGGGGGGGCACGCGGCGGAGTCCGACCGTCGCCTCCCGTGCCCTCGTGGTTGTCACCTGAGGTTGCGTAACTCGCAATCTGGGGTGACAACCATGGTGCCCGCAACTCGCCGTTCTATCGAGACTGTGGTGCGCGCAGGGAACCCGGCTGCCGGACTTGCAGCAGTCCGCGCCCTCAACGGGCAGATCGCGCCCCCTCCACCTCAGTGTTTGCTGAAGAGGGGCTCGCACGCTGCGGCGACGGGGCCTAGCGTCGCGGGTGAGGGGGTTTCGAGATGAGTGAACCACAGGACGTGCTGCGGGATGTGTGGGCGGCGAACGGCGCCGAGGACGGGCTCGAACTCGATTGTGGGCCCACCAAGCAGTGCCGCAACATGGTCGGCGTGTCGTTCGACGCGATGGCCCCGGCCGGCACCGACCTGCGCCAGGCCTGGCGTGCCCGGCTAGCGGCCGAGGGCAAGCTGGCCACCGGTGGCGGCACCGTGCGCGACCTCGTGCTCGGTGACGACGTGCCACTCGAAGCGACCGGCCCCCTCGGCAGCGGCATCGGCCGCTGAGCCGGTGAGCTCCCCGACCAAGCCGGCATCGGTCACGGCGCTCACCGACCTGCTCCGCGCGGGCGGCTACCTCGCCGACCGGGGCCTTGCGACCGCCCTCTACGTGTCGATCACGCTCGGCAAGCCACTGCTGCTCGAAGGCGAGGTGGGGGTCGGCAAGACCGAGGTCGCCAAGGCGCTCGCCGAACTGACCGGCCGGCGCCTGATCCGCCTCCAGTGCTACGAGGGCATCGACACCAGCCAGGCACTGTACGAGTGGGACTACGCCCGCCAGATGCTTGCGCTGCGGGCGCTGCCCACCGACCGCGCCGATGACACCGCCAGCGTCGATGCCCTCTTCGGCCCGAAGTTCCTCGTCGAGCGGCCGCTGCTCGACGCGGTCCGCGCCGGCGACCGGGCGGTGCTGTTGATCGACGAGATCGACCGTGCCGACGACGAGTTCGAAGCGTTCCTCCTGGAGTTGCTGTCCGACTTCCAGATCACGATCCCCGAGGTGGGCACCGTGCGGGCCGAGACCCCGCCGATCGTCGTGCTCACCTCGAACCGCACCCGCGAACTCCACGACGCGCTCAAGCGGCGCTGCCTGTATCACTGGGTGGGGTTCCCGCCACCGGAACGCGAGGTCGAGATCGTGATGACACGCCGGCCCGAGGTGGCCGACGCGCTCGCCCGCCAGGTGGTCGCCGCCGTCAACCGCCTCCGCCAGCTCGACCTCGCCAAGCCGCCCGGCGTGGCCGAGACGATCGACTGGGCGCGCACGCTCGACGTGCTCGGCGCCGAGGCACTCGACCCCGACACAGCGATCGATTCGCTGGGCGCGGTCGTGAAGGACCGCGACGACCTCGAGCTGGTCACCACCCGGCTCGCCGAGATCACCGGTGGTTCGACGGGCAAGCCGTGACCAAGGTGGTTGAGCCTGTCGAAACCACCCCGCCCGAAGCCGTGGTGGCGATGTTGGTCGGGTTCGCCGGTCGGCTCCGGCAGCACGACGTCACGGTCGGCACCGGTGACCTGCTCACCTACACCGAGGCCGCGGCTGCGCTCGACCCGACCGACCTGGTCGACCTGTACTGGGCTGGGCGTGCCGCGCTGGTGACCCGCCGCGAGCACATCTCGGTCTACGACCGGGTGTTCCGCCAGTACTTCCTGCACGAACCTGCCGACGACGAACCGCTCCGACTCGCGGTGCGGGCGCGGGCGACGAGCCAGTCGGTGCTGGAGGTGCCGGCAAGCGAGTCGCCACGCGACGGCGGCGACGAGACCGAGGCCGAACTCGGGCGGCTCGCCTCACCGGCCCAGGTGCTGCGCCAGAAGGCGTTCGACGAGTGCACACCCAGCGAACTGGCCGCACTCCGGCGGATCATCGCCAACCTGCAAGTCACCCCGCCGCGTCGGCGCGTGCGCCGGTTCGAGCCCGCCCGCCGCGGCCGGCACCAGCGTCGGGTCGATGCACGCCGCACCGTACGCGCCCAACTCCGAGCGCAGCTGGCCGGCGATGCCGACCCGTTGCGCTGGAAGCGCCGCCAGGTGCGCGTGCGCCCGCTCGTGCTGATCCTCGACGTGTCGGGGTCGATGTCGGAGTACTCGCGCAACCTGCTCCAGTTCGCCCACGCCGCGGGCCGCGCCCAGGCCAAGGTGGAGGTGTTCTGCTTCGGCACGCGGCTGACCCGCATCACCCCAGCGCTGCGTCGCCGGAGCGCTGACGCGGCGCTCGCCCGAGCCGCCGAGCGGGTGGTCGACTGGGAGGGCGGCACCCAGATCGGCGAGTCACTGGCGGCGTTCGTACGTCGCTGGGGCCGGGGTGGGCTGGCTCGCCGGGCGATCGTGGTGATCGCCTCCGACGGGCTCGACCGGGGCGACCCGGCAGTGCTCAACGCCGCCCTCGAGCGGCTGGGCCGGCTCGCCTACCGGATCGTGTGGATGAACCCCCACGCCCGCGGTGGCCAGCTGCCGGCGACACTCGGCATGGCCGTGGCTGCCGAGCACATCGACCTGCTACTCCCCGCCGACGACCTGGCCGGGCTGGAGCGCTTCGCCCACGACCTCGCCGAGCTTGCGTAGGCTTCGCGCATGACGAACCCGCTCCCGCAGCCGGGTCGGTGCCGGCACGTCGAGTGCCGTCTTCGTCGAGGTGGCCACGCATGACGATCGTGCACCGTTGGAGCGTCACCGTGTTCGCCGAGGGCGACCGCGAGGTCACCCACGACGAGGTCGTCGAGTTGGCCGATGCCGTCGCCGGCATGGGGGGAATCGCTACCGGCATCGGTCAACACGGATACGGCGCGCAGATCGTCGTCGCCGCGGGCACGCGTGCCGAGGCGCTGTCGGTCGGCACGAACGTGTTCGCCGCGGCGGCCCGCCAGGCCGGCCTGCCCGACTGGCCCGTCACCCGTGCCGAGGCGATCGGCGAGCACGAAGAGGAGGCCGCGGCCGCCGACGCCTGGTCCGGTGTGGACGGCGACGACGCATGATCCAGGATCCACCCATCTGGCGACTCGTTCCTCGCCGCCATCAGGGTGTTTCCCGGCTCCGCAACAATTTGCGGTCAAGCGCCACGCAGGCTGGGCTTCACGAACGGTGCACCAGGGCCAACGTCGCGGCAACCGCCGAGGGCTGGGACCACGCCGACGCGCGGCTGCAACGATCGGTGGATCCAGGATGATCCGGTTGGGCTCGCTCGGCGGTTACCCGTTCGAAGGGCCGTCGGTGCTGGCCGGGTGGGTGCCGCCCCAACGGCCCGGCGTGTACGCGATCGCCTATCGCCTCGACCCCGCCAGCGAACAGTTCGCGATCATCTACGTGGGCCACGCCGACGACCTGTCGCGCGTGGGCCTGCCGTTCCAGCACGCCCGAACGCCGTGCTGGACCGAGCGAGCCAACCGCTACTCGCTGTACATCTGCACGTACGAGGTACCCGGGGGTACGGCCGCCCACCGCGAGCAGATCGTGCGCGAGTTGGCGGCGATCTACCAGCCCGGGTGCAACACCGAGCGCTACGACAACGCCTGGAAAGACGAGTGGATCGGCGAGTACCAGGCTCCCACCACCGGCCCTCTCACCACCGGACGCACCCCGACCGCGCGTGACCAAGGTGGTTGAGCCCGTCGAAACCACCGGCCGCCACGGACCTCGGCGGCAACCACAGCGACCAAGGTGGTTGAGCCTGTCGAAACCACCGGTCGTCGCGAGTCTCGGTGGTGACGACGGCCTCGACCACCTTGGGTCAGGGCGTCGGCGCCACTTCAGGAAACACTGAGGTCGTCCTTGCGCCGTTGGTCGTGGTGCGCCACGCTGGGCACCACCGAGCCGCGGAAGGGGGACGATGAGCACCGGCGCCAGCACCCAGGCCCGAATCGAGGCGCGCATCTCCGCGCTGACGGCGGCCCGGGTCCCATTCGTGCGGGCGACCGTCGTGCGCGCCCAGTTCCCCACGTCGGCCGCACCCGGCGACACGGCGATCGTGCTCGGCGACGGCTCGATGGACGGGTTCGTCGGCGGGCAGTGTGCCGAGACGTCGGTCCGTATCGCCGCCGGCGACGTGCTCGCGGCCGGCGAGGCGCTGCTCTTGCGGGTACTCCCGGACGACGCCAACGAGTTCCCCGACACGCCCGGGGCACGCACGGTCGTCAACCCGTGCCTGTCCGGTGGCGCCGTCGAGATCTTCCTCGAACCGCTCCTGCCTGCACCGCTGGTGACGATCGTGGGCACCTCACCGATTGCCGAGGCCCTGGCCTCGCTGGGCAAGTCGATCAGCTACGAGATCGCCCGTGCGGCCGCGGTCGAGGTCCCCGAGGGCACCACCGCCGTGCTGATCGCGACCCACGGGCACGACGAGGAGGCCTGGATCCGCTCTGCACTCGACGCCGGCGTGGGCTTCATCGGGCTGATCGCCAGCCCGACGCGCGGCGCCGCGGTACTGGCCGGCCTCAGGCTCAGCGACGAGGAGCGCAAGCGTGTGCACACACCGCTCGGGCTGTGGATCGGCGCCAAGACTGCCGACGAGATCGCCCTGTCGATCCTGGCCGAGATCGTGAAGGCGATCCGTCTCGACGGCCTGCGGGCGGGCGGGGCCGCCCCCTCCCCCGTCGCGTTCGGCCGGTCGACGCCGGAGCCCGAGTCGCGGCTGGAGACCGCGATCGACCCGATCTGCGGGATGACCGTGGTGGTCGGCCCCGACGCACCGACGGCAACGGTCGCGGACGAGCAGTACTGGTTCTGCTGCACGGGCTGCCGAGACCGAATGCTCGCCGGCACGGGCTGACCACCCGCCAGGCGACACCGCCGGCTATCGAACCGCGTTCGAGGGAACCGGAAGCGGTCGCGCCGGTCGGCGGCGGAGGTACCACGCACAGCCGATCGTGCCGGCACCCATCACGAGGGCGACGACGTTGGTGATCACGATCGCGACGTTGCCGATCGACGCGCCGTACGCGAACCAAAGGGCGAACCCCACCAGCAGCACGGCGAGGTAACCGATCGAGACGTCGCGTGACGAGCGGGCACGGATCATCGCCCGCACCTGTAACAACGGGGCGAGCGCCATCAGCACGCCCCAGGTGGCGGCCGCGACGGCGAGCACAGACGACATGAGAACTCCAGACGGAACGAAAGCGGACAGGAACGGTGGGAACCGGCCCGCGATCAGTCGCGGAGGTCGCCCCGGCGCGTGTCGTCGCCGTACAACGGCTGCGGCGCACACGACGGAGTCATCGCCCGTGACCGTAGCCGCGCCGGTGCCTCGACTCCCACTTACCCTGGAACCACCGATCGTCGCGGCCGGCGCCCGCACCGCGCCGCGGCGAGGTCAGTGGCGCTTGACGCCGCCGTACTTCATGCGCGTGTCGCTCATCGACGCCGGGCGGGCCTCGTCGTCGCCGATACCTGCGGCGACGACCTCCCCGACGAACAGCGTGTGGCTGCCCAAGTCGAGCGTGTGCCGGACGGCGCAGTCCATCCACGCCAGCGCCTCGTCGAACACGGGCGCGCCCGTGGCCTCGGTGCGCACTGGCCGGCCGTTGAGCACCGCGCCCTCGTCTCCGTCGGCGTAGGTCGCGGGCTTGGAGAACTTCACGAACACCTTCGTGTCGTCGGCGTTCCACAGGTTGACCGTGAACGACCCGCCGGCGGCGATCAGCCGGTGTGTGACAGCGCTGTTGTCAACCCCCACACCGACCAGTACCGGTTCCATCGACAATTGCGTGATCCAACTCGCCGTCATCGCATTGCGCTCGTCGCCCGCCCGCGACCCCACCAGCGCGAGCGCGTTCGGGATCTTCCACGTCACCCGGTTGAGCAGCTCGTCGGTGAGGTCGTCGGCAGTGGCCATAAACCCCACCGTAGGCGTCGCGCCAACGGGTGTACGGTGCGTGATCGAGTCGGATCGAGGCGCCGGTGGCGCAGAAGGGAGGAACGCGATGACCGAAAACCTTCGTACGCGCCCGCCCTTCCGCACCCCGGCACCGGTCGAGTTCTCCAGCTGACGTCTCGTCGCTCACTCCCGGTGCCCAGCTCCGAGGAGTTCACCCGATGGCTGCACAGCCACACCGTCGTACCCGCACGCGTCGCTTCGACGACGCCGACTGGGACATCGACCCACCCCACGACCCGCCGTCGGCCGAGCACGCCGACCCAGACCCCGACGAACTCGACCAGCCCGGCTGGTCGACCTACCTTGACGCGACGCGCGGGCCGGGCCCGATGCCCGGGTGGGTCGTCACCGACCCACGCGCGCTCGATGCCGAACTCGGCGTGGTCAAGACCGGCAAGGAGGCCGAGCTGTCGCTCGTTCGCCGGCAGGTACCCGACGGGCACCGCGACCCCGACCGCGGCGTGCGCGCCTGTGTGCTTGCCGCCAAGCGGTACCGCGCGGCCGAGCACCGGCTGTTTCACCGCGACGCCGGCTACCTCGAGGGCCGCCGGGTGCGCAAGAGCCGCGAGACCCGGGCGATACGGACGCGGACCGGGTTCGGCAAGCAGCTGATCGCTCAACAGTGGGCGGCGGCCGAGTTCGCCGTGCTGGCCGAACTGTGGCAGGCCGGAGCGGCGGTGCCGTACCCGGTGCAGTTGCTCGGCACCGAGATCATGATGGAGTTCATCGGCACCACCGACCCAGCCGGCGTGAGCGTGGCCGCCCCGCGGTTGGCCGAGACCCGGCCCTCGTCCACCGACGCCCGCGACCTCTACGAGCAGTTGGTCGAGGTGCTCGGTGCGCTGGCCCGGTTGGGGTACACGCACGGCGACCTGTCGGCCTACAACGTGCTCGTCGACGACGCCCGCGGGGCCAACCGGCTCGTGCTGATCGACCTGCCCCAAGTGGTCGACGTGGTCGGCAACCCGCAGGGCTTCGAGTACCTCCGCCGCGACTGCGACAACATCACCGCCTGGTTCCGCGCCCGCGGCATCGACGCCGACGCCACCGCGCTCTACGAGACCCTGGCGGCGTCGACACGGTGAGCCCACCCGTGGACACAGCACGCCTCTCCGCCGGGGCCTACCTCACGGCGCGGTGGGGGTCACCTCGGCGGCGAGCGTGCGCACCTGCTCGGCGACCACGGCCGCGTGGGCGGGCTCGTACAGCAACGACTGGTGAGTCGAACCGGGAACGGTCAGCGTGGTCACCGACTCACCGATGCGGGCCAGGTCGGCTTGGAGCGTCGCCCACCCGTCGAACAGCTCCTCGTCGGCCGACACCACCACCGTAGGCAGGTCGCCCACCGAGCCCAGCGCGGCTGCTTCGGCGCGGAGGGCGGGCGCCGCGGCGACCTCGTCGGCGATCGAACGCAAGTGCCGCGACGACGACCACAGCGCGTTCAGTTCGGAGCGCGCATCGTCGGGCAGCGCGTCGTAGCCCAACGAGCCGCCGGTCGCGAGATAGAGGCGCATCAGGCCCACCGGGGCGACCATCCGGGCCCAGCGGAGCCCGCCGTCGGACACGTGCAGCTTGCCGAGCAGCGCCTCCTCGCCCGGGTGCGCCGAGTCGACCAGCATCAGCCCGGCAACCTCGTCGGCGAACCCCCGCTGGAACTCGCGTGCGTACACGCCGCCGAACGAGTGTCCGACGAGCACGTACGGCCCGGTTTCGCCGGTCGCCACGAGCGCCCGGTGGAGGTCGTCGGCGGTGCTCGCCAGCGTGGCGTCGGCGGTGCGGCCCTCGCTCCAGCCCCGCCCGGCCCGGTCGTACGAGCACACTCGCAGCGTGCCGGCCAGCTCGCCCTGCACCAGCGCCCAGTCGAGCGCCGAGCCGCCCGAGGCAGCCTCCAGCACGACCGTCAACGGTTGGTCTTGGGGGCCATCGCAGCGCAGGTGCAGGCCACCCTCGGCAAGCTCGTCCGGCTGCCAACGATCGCGATCGCGGGCGGTTCCCACCCGCTGGTACACGACCCCTGCGAGGAGCAGCACGACCAGCGTGACGGCCAGACCGACCAGCACCCGCCGGCGCCGCGACCAGCGCGCCCGGCCGGCGCTGGGCGAGGCATCGGCCGGCACGGCATCGTCCGTGTCAGGGTCGTCTACGGGCGCGTTAGGGGGCATCGCGTCTGACATAGGGACCGGCATGTTGGCAAACCGGCCGGTGGCCGCGCGCCGAATTCAGCTGGCGGGTGACGAGACACAGCGTTGGCTGGTCGAACCCGAGGTTTGCCGGGATTCTTGCCGAAACGGAAACAATCCCGGACAACCTCCGGTGCCGGGGTCGAACGATTGCGCAGCCGATGGTCGGGGCGTCACTCGTCGGTGAGGAGCTCGCGGAGGAACTCGGTGGGGTGGGCGAGGAAGTCGGCGGTGATCCGTACGGTGTCGATGTCGGCCCACTCGGCGGGGGCGACTCCGGCGGCACCGAACTTGTAGATCGTGGCGCCGGGGTACGCCATCAGCAACGGCGAGTGCGTGGCGAGCACGAACTGGCTGCCCGCGGCCACCAGGTCATGGATGCGGACGAGCAGCTGCAACTGCCCATGCACCGACAGCGCCGCTTCGGGCTCGTCGAGCAGGTACAGACCGTTCGGCCCGAACCGGTGGACCGCAAGATCGATGAACGACTCGCCGTGCGAGCGCTCGTGCGGTGAGCCTCCGTAGAACTTCGCCGCGTCTTCGTACCCCTCGATCGCCGTCGCCACGTTGAAGTAGCTCTCGGAGCGCAGGAAGAACGCATCGCGGACCGGTCGAGCCGACCGCCCGACGCGCAGGTGCTCGTGCAGCGACGACACCGTTGCGGCCCGGGTCTGGAACTGCATCGACCGAGAGCCGCCCTCCGGATTGAGGCCCTGGTTGACCGCGATCGCCTCGATCAGCGTCGACTTGCCGGTCCCGTTGTCGCCGACGAACACCGTCACGCCGCGCCCGAACCGCAGTACCTGCTGCGCCGCCCGCATCGCCGCGATCGCCGGCACGTCGAACGGATGCCCGCTGCCACCCTTCCCGGTGATCTCGACAGTCCTCAGGAACGACACACCTACAGCATGGACGATCGGCGGCTCTTGACCAGAGGGATCGGGCAAGATGGCAGTGTGGAGCCAATCGGACCGAAGCTGGCCGAGGGGCGCGACAGCGAGATCTTCGAGCACGGTGACGGCAAGGTGCTCCGCGTCGCGCGCGACGGCCGCTCGCTGGTCGCCGAGGCCGAGATCATGCGGCACGTCCGGTCGCACGGTTACCCGTGCCCCGAGGTGTACGACGCGGGCGACGGGTTCCTCGTGATGGACCGGCTCGACGGCCCGACGATGATGCAGGCGGTCGGTCGGCCGCCGTTCCCGCTGCGCCGATCGGGGCACCTGCTGGCCGACCTCCACGACCGACTGCACCGGATACCGGCTCCCGCGGGCATCGCTGTCGCCCCGCTCCCCGGCACGCAGATGCTGCACCGCGACCTGCATCCGATGAACGTGATCATGACCGCCGACGGGCCGATGGTGATCGACTGGGCCAATGCGTCGGCCGGTGACCCGGCGTTCGACGTCGCCGACACCTGGGTGCTGTTCGCCTGCGCGATCGCCCCGGCGACCGGCATCGACCGCGTGTTGGTCCCAGTCGGCCGACGGATCTTGATGCGCGCGTTCCTGAGCCGCGTCGATACCGAGGCCGCTCGCGCGGCGATTCCAGCCGTGGTCGAGCATCGCCTCACCGACCGCAACATCACCCCCGCCGAACGAGACCGCGCACGCCGCTTCGCCGCCTGGGCGACGAGCTGACCACGCCGACCGAGCGCACCCGCCTACGGTCACCGGCGTGATCGTGTGGATCAACGGCGCGTTCGGGGTGGGCAAGACCACCACCGCGCGGCAGATGGCCGAGCTGCGGCCGGAGTTGCGGCTGTTCGACCCGGAGTGGGTCGGTTACCTCCTCACCTCGCAACTCCAGGGCATCGACGTCGCCGACTTCCAGGACCTGCCGGCCTGGCGCGACCTGGTGCCGAGGGTGGCCCGCCACGTCGCCGACATCTCGGGCCAGCACCTCGTCGCCGTCCAGACCGTGCTCGACGAGCAGTACTGGACCGAGCTCGGCGACGGCCTGAACCGGCGCGACCTCGGCGTGTTCCAGGTCGTCCTCGACGCCGACGAGCAGGCGTTGCGCACCCGCATCCTCAGCGACGACGACGAGCGCTCTGCGCAACGGTGGCGCCTCGACCACCTCGCGCCCTACGCCGCCGCCCGTCCCTGGCTCCTACGGGCCGCCGACCTCGTGGTCGACACCACGGCCGTTCCACCCGACGAGGTCGCGCGACGCATCGTCGCCGCACTCCCCGCCTGACAGCGACACCGGTCGAGCCGCCGGCTGCGCGCGGTGGTTTCGACAAGCTCAACCACCTGGTCAGCCGGCGGTTGAGCCGGTCGAGCCGCCGGCCACTCGCGTCGGCACCCCGCCAGCCTCCCCGATCCGCGCCAAGGGCCGCCGGGATACCCCGCCCCGGGGGCCGGGCGGTCGGTACGGTGCGGGGGTGGTGTTCACGGTGTTGCCTGCGGTCGACGTAGCCGGCGGTCAGGCCGTGCGGCTCGCTCGGGGCGAGGCCGGGAGTGCGGCCGCGCACGGCGACCCACGTGAGCTGGCGCTCGCGTGGCAGGCCGAGGGGGCGGAGTGGATCCACCTGGTCGACCTCGACGCGGCGTTCGGCCGCGGGTCCAACGCCGACCTACTCGCCACGCTGGTCGGCGAACTCGACGTGAACGTCCAGCTCTCGGGAGGCATCGCCGACGAGGCGTCGCTCGGCCGGGCGCTGGCGACCGGCTGCGCCCGGGTCAACCTCGGCGCCACCGCACTCGACCACCCGGCCTGGTGCGCCCGGATGATCGACACCCACGGCGAACGGATCGCCGTCAGCCTCGACGTCCGCATCGAGGGTTCCGGCAACGCTATGCACTACCGGTTGGCCCCGCGGGGCGGGCCGGGTGACGGCGGTGACCTGTGGGAGGCGCTCGGGTGGCTCGGCAGCGCCGGTTGCGCCCGCTACGTCGTCACCGACGTGAGCCGTGACGGCACGCTGGACGGCCCGAACCTCGGGCTCTACCGAGCCGTCGCCCGGGCGACCCCGGCGGCCCTGATCGGGTCGGGCGGGGTCGCCACGATCGACGACCTGGTCGCGCTCGCCGAGGCTCGCCGAACGGGCGTCAACCTGGAGGGGGTGATCGTCGGCAAGGCCCTCGCCACCGGCCGCCTCACCCTCGGCGAGGCACTCGCCGCGGCGCTCCCCGAGCCGTGACGCGCCCGGTACACCATTACCAAAGTCCCCGGTCACGTGCGCCCACCCGAGTACGCCTCGACTGGTCGGCAACTCGTTGCAGCCGAGCTCGAACGCTTTCTTGCGGCGCGCCGCCAACCGGCGCGCCGGAGCATCGTCGACGAGGTAGACGAACTCAGGCGCAGCGATCCAGCACCACCCCGGCAACGGGACGTGATCGTGCAAGACCGCCACGACGACACCGGCGCCCGTCTCCGCCACGACGACACCGTCGAGTTCAGCATGACCGCGATCCCACTCGATCCACACGAAACCCGGAACCGCGACGTCGCCCATACGCCGAGTTCTGGTCCTGTTTCGCGCTGGTTAGCGGGCTCCTGTCACGGTCCCACGATGCCGCTCGCTTCGGGCTCCACCCGCTCCGCGCTCGTTCCCCGGACCGTCTCGGTCGTGACGCTCGCCGTCTGCCTGATCGCCACGACGGCCGTTGCCATCGGCGCCGCGGCCCCGCCTGCCCAGGTTGCCCAGGCTGTGGTCGCTGCAGCGGACCCGGCGAGCACCTCGCGAGCGTCTGCCGTCGGCACGCTCCAGGCGGTGTCGGCTCAGGCCGAGTCCGGGGACGGACCGGGCTCGTTCGTGTCGCTGCCGCCCGCCCGCCTGTACGACTCACGACCCGGCCGCACCACCACCGACAACCAACACGCCGGCCACGGCCGCCTCACCGCCGGCCAACGCATCGAAGTCCAAATCACCGGCCGCGGCAACGTCCCCACCAACACCCCCGACCACACCACCACCGCCGCCATCCTCAACGTCACCGCCGTCGACGCCACCCACCCCGGCCACATCACCGTCTTCCCCTGCACCCCCGACACCCCCACCGCCTCCAGCCTCAACTACTGGCCCGGCACCCCCGCCCTCCCCAACGAACTCATCACCAAACTCACCCCCACCGGCACCACCTGCCTCACCACCCACGCCCCCATCGACCTCATCATCGACGTCGTCGGCTACATCACCGAACCATCCTCCTACCACCCCCTCAACCCCGCCCGCCTGTACGACTCACGACCCGGCCGCACCACCACCGACAACCAACACGCCGGCCACGGCCGCCTCACCGCCGGCCAACGCATCGAAGTCCAAATCACCGGCCGCGGCAAC
>DATMEY010000004.1:0-311371 GCA_035556435.1 Ilumatobacter sp.
CCGATCCGGACCCCGATCCGGACCCCGACCCGGACCCCGACCCGGACCCGGACCCGGACCCACGTTCGGGCACTTGGCAGCTCGGCACCGACAACGTGTTGTTCACCGCCGACGACGACCCGGCCGTCACCGTCGAACTGCTCCACCTCACCGCCGACGGCGAACCCACCGGCGTCAAACTCCCGGCCGGAACCGAACTCGTCCGCATCGGCGACACGTTCGAGATCGACCTCGACACCTCGGCCGGATCGATCACGGTCGCCGGCGCCGAAACGATCGACGCCGAGTTGGTCGGTGTCAGGATCCCTGGGCAGGCCGGACTGTTGACGCTGTGGGTGACCTCGCTACGAACCGCTCCCGACGTCGTCCTGGTCGACCCCACCCAGGTTGCGTTCCCGAAGCCCGAACTGGCCGACCGGGACGATCTGACCGCGACCGACGTGGCGGAGTACATCGCCCCGTTCACGATCGACGAGTTGGCTGCCCGCCTGGTCGAGTCGGAGGCCGGCGGCGACGACCAGCCGGCCGGCGTGACCCACGTCCCCTACGTGCTCGAGGGCTCCGCCCCCGAGCACGGCACCGTGCTCGCCGGGCTCGGGGCATACGGCCGCGTGACCGCCACCGATTCTGTGCCCACGATCGAACGTGGCGACCGGACGCTGGTGATGCTCGAGCTACTCCCACTGCCCGAGGTCTACACCGACGTGGTGGTGTCACTCGACTACGAGGAGATCTACCAAGCGGGCCTGCTCGGTTGGGAGCCGCCAGGGCTGGTGTGCTTCGGCGGAGACCCCGACGAACCCTGCGAGCCGATCACCGACGCGCCCGCTGGCCCGGCCGCTGCTGGCTTCGCCCGCCCACGCACGGCCAGCTCAGCACCGCCACCGTCGAAGGTGACCAAGAACGGCCCCTGCGAGGCTGACGCCAAGGCGCGGCTGGGCAACGTCAAGATCGTCACCGAGTTCACGGTCCGGCCCACCGGAGGCCTCTACATCAGCCAGCGCAGCGACGAGACGATCCGGACGATGACGTTCTCAGGGGGTCTGCGCGGCGGAGCAAAGTTCGGCGTCCAGGGCGAGGCCCAGGTATCCGGGGAGCTGTCGTTGAACTGCAAACTGGGCGAGTTGGGCGAGGTGTCGACGCCGGTGCCGGGGCCGCTCGCGGCGTTCCTCGACGGCGTCACGAACTTCCCGATCACGCTCGAGTTGGGCGGCCGCTTCTCGGCCGGGCCGTTCTTCTCGCTGACCGCGGTGTGCGGTATCGACGTGCACCTCGAAGGCGGCATCCAGATCGATTTCGACCACACCAGCGCGTGGCCGGTCAACCTCTCCCAGTCACCAACGATCGGATGCCCCGACTCGGGCATCACCACCAACAACTGGGGGTTCCCGTTCGACATTGAGCTCTCGCTCGGCTTGTTCGCCAGCGCCAACAGCGGCCTCCGGTTCGGCGGCACCGTCACCAAGGTGCTCGGCGTGCTGTTCGCCAACCAGGACCTCGGCGAATTCACCCCGGTGGTCGTCAAGATTGGCCCGCAGATCGTGGTCACCTACGAGAACGACGCCCACGTAGTCGCCCAGCAGCGCCACTCGTCGGGCATCGTCTCGCAGTTCACGGTCAGCGGCGGTCTTGACGTGAGCGGCGTCTACTCACTGTTCCAGATGGTCGGGTTGAACATCTCGCCACCAGACCTGGTGATCGAGGCGAGCCGACCGGTGGGTCGCTTGATCGGCCCACCCGGCGAAGCCAGCACACCGATGAATGTGCACATCGACGATGTCGCCCACACCGACGCCGGGCCGATCCCGGTCGACATCGGCTCGACCGCGGTGATCTCGACCGTCTTCGCCGAGGCCGAACCAGCGGTGTTCCCGCTCGCTGTCGGCCGCCCGATCACGACCTACGAGACGACCGGCGTGGAGTTCACTCCGGTCGACGAGTTCGAGTGGCTGGTGATCGGATCGAGCATCGGCGCGTACTTCGAGATGACCGAAGAACGTTGTGCCGAGTTCCAGACGCCGCGCTCGTTCGCGGTCGTCGCCTCGACCGACATGCCGTCGATCCACCTTCCGCTGTACGCCGGCGAGTTCGAGGTGGTGTGCGGTGAGAATCTCCGCTTCGCGCTCCCCGGCGATCCTGGCTATGGCACGCTCGCGCTGGCGATCGAGCTCAACCGCGGCAACCCGGTCGAGCGGGTCGTCCTCAAGCAGCGCGGTCACGACGACAAGAACTGGCAGCTTGGCGGAAGCGGCGGCGGCGGATTCGTGTCCGTTTCGCCGATCCAGGGGGTGTTCCACTCCGACGAAGTGTTGATCGATGTCACGCTCGACTGCGGCGACGACTACGACGCCACTGGGCAGGCCTGGTACGGCGCGGGGATCCTGCTGCATCCGCTCAGCGACGCGCGCCTCGACATCGACTACGACTGCCGGGTCGACTGGATCGAGGTCGAGCCGGCAATGGTGACCGCCGGCCGGACCGTCACGTTGCGCTCAGACGGCCAGTACGACGACCAGTGGGTCGCCACCGGCGCTCCGGCAGGCATGTTGACGACCACCAGCGGCTTGCTGGCAGCCGACGAAACGGCGATCTACCCGCTCGAGGTTCGCGACCCGCGGCCCGCCCCCGAATGCGGCCAGGTCTTGCCTGCCCAGACGGTGATGATCGTGTTCACGACGACGACCCGCGAGTCGGCCACGTTGGAGGTCACGCTGCCCGAGCGTGACGGCCCGCGCAACCCTGGCGAAGATTCGCCCGATCCGTGCGACGACGACGGAGGTGGTGGCGTCGCTCCAGAAGACGACGAGGAGGAGCAGCAGCCCGACGAGCCCGACGGCCCGACCGGGGGGCCAGCCGGCGGGCAGGGCGACCCACACATGCGCAGCTTCAACGGCTTGCGTTACGAGGCCCAGACGCTCGGCGAGTACGTGTACGCCGAGTCGGACGACGGCCACGTCCGGATCGTCGCCCGCCACGAGCTCAGCGACCCTGACGGCACCGCGATCTTGGTCTCGGCCAACGCGACGTCGATCACTGCGCTCAGCGTCGAGGTCGGCGAGCACCAGGTCGAGGCCTACCCAGTCCACGGCCCTGCCGGGCCAGGCATCGAACTGATCGTCGATGGCGAGCTCCGCCCGCTCGGCGACCACCGCTCGATCCATGCCGGGGGCGGCCTGTCGGTCAGCCGGCAATCGAGCACGCAGGTGCTGATCCGCGGGCCCGAGTTCAAGATCGACGTGCGCTGGGGCTCGGTCCCAAGCCTCAACGTGTTCGGGTACTTCGCCTACCACCAGGTCGCGACCCTGAACGGGTTTCTCGGCTCGAACGACTACGACGCCGACAACGACTTGATGATGCGTGAAGGTTTGGCGTTTGCCCACGACGACCCCGAACGCGAGCTGTACATGATCAGCCTTGCCCAGGCCCGCCAGCACGGCGAGTCGTTCCGCTACTTCACCGACTCGTGGCGCCTGCGCGACCTGTCCGACTCGCCGTTCACGCGACCCTCCGATGTGTTCCACGAACCCAATCCAGGCCGCCCGACGAACGCCGAACTCGAGCCGTTCCGTCAACAAGCCCGCGACCTGATGGGATCGTTGACCGCGCTCTGCTCGGGCGCCGAGGCCAGCACGTACATCATCGACCTGATGGCGATCGAGTTGGCGATCGACACAGAGTTGTCGGAGTTGGCGAACTACCTGTGCGGGTTCGAGGCGATCGGCCGGGTCACCGTCGACACCGGCCGGGCGGTGCTCGGCGTGCATGGTGCCGTCGTCGAGGTCACCGCGCCCGGCCTGACACCGTGCACCACCGTGGCCGAAGCCAACGGCTCGTACCGGTGCCGGATGCTGCCCGACGCCGACCTGTTCGAGACGTCCGGCGACGTCGAGTTCCCACTCGTGTTCGACGTCGCCGTGAGCGCGCCCGGCGGTACCAGCACGGTCGGCGCGACGACCGGCACGTTTGCCAACCGGCCGGGCTACGGGGCCACCACCGGTTCGCTCGGCAACGACGTCGAACTCGACGTCGCCGACCTGGTCGTCGTCGAACTGTCGGGTTCGTTGAGCTCACACGGCCTGCCGCACCGCGCGGCAACATCGTTCGAACTGGTCTACGACGACCACACCGGCGGGTCGCGGACCCGGGCCATCACCCCGGCCCCCGACGGCACCTACGCAGCCGCGTTCGTCGTCCCGCTCGACGTCGACGACGTCGAGGTGATCTGGCATCAGGGCCTCGACGGCGACCCCCGGCCCGCCCAGTTGCTGGCCGACGACGGGTTCCAACTGGGGATCAACGAGCGGACGTTCGACGCGACCTACCACCCACCGATCGTCGAAGCAGCTGGCATTGCTCGGGTCAACGGCACCGTTCCCGACGAGGTGCTCGTGCGCCTGATCGCACAGCTCCCCGACGGCAACAGCGTCGAGCGGCGGATCGTGGTCCAGCCCGACCCGTTCACCGGCGTGTTCGCCGGCCAGCGGGTGCTCCCGCTGGCGACCATCTCGGTCGACGTCATCGTCGAGGCGCACCACACGACCGCCGGCCCGGTCACCCGGGCAACCGTGCTCGGCGAACCGCTGCCGGGCGTCGTGTCGGTACCGATCGACCTCGTGGTCGACACCCCGACGTTGCTCGTCAGCGGTGTCGCCCGGCTCCACGGCGAGCTCGTCGACGGGCCGGTCGACTTCACGGTCCGCGCCACGATCGAAGGTGCCGACGAACCGTGGACCGTCACGTTCGCACAGCAGCCGGTCGTCACCGGCGAGTACGGCTTCGCGGCCGTGCTCCCCGACGGTGCGGTCGATTCGACGATCACCGCCCACGTCGGAGAGGTTCCGGCCAACTGGCCGGTGCACACCGAGCCCGCCCTCACCGGGGGGCCACGCTCGGTCGAGTTCTCGTTCGACGCCACCTACCCGTACCTGGCGATCGGCGGAACGATCACCGGCGGGACGGTCGGCTACACCGAACCGGTCACGTTCGAGGTGGCCGTCGACGAGCCTGAGCCGTTCACCGTCACGCGACTGGTCGAACCCGACGCGCACGGAAACTACGACCTGCTCGTCGACCTGCCCCTCGGCGCGACGCACGCGCAGGTGACCGCCCAAGTCGGCTTCGACAGCGGCGACTGGGTGACGATCGTCGCCGGGGCAGGCGACCCACTCGGCGCCGGACGCAACGAGGTCGCGTTCGACCCGGCGTTCGCCGCTGTCGCGCTCCTGCTCGACGGCCAACTCGAGGTACGCGGTGCGGCCGTCGATGGCGACGTCGAGTTGGATGTCAGCACGTTCGACGTCTCGGGCCAACCGCTCGACGGTCACCGGGTGATCGTCGCCGCCGACGACGGCGCCTACCAACGCCGGGTGTTCCTCCCGACCGACGTCGCCGCCGCGGCGATCGCGATGCGGCCCGACGACACGGCGTCCGGGCGAGTCTGGCAGCGCTTCGAGGGCCTCACGCCCGGCCCGCACCCGGCCGCCTACAGCCACCACTACAACCCGCCGGTGATCGACCTGCACGGTGCGTTCACCTTCGGCGGCACTCCGCTCGCCGACCCGTTCAGCTTGTACACCCACCTCACGTTCGTGTCCGACGCCGGAACGGTCGTCACCGGAAGCCGGCTCTCCACGATCTCGGTCGCCGCCGACGGCAGTTACCAGACCACCGTCGAGCTTCCCGAGACCACCAGCGAGGTGACGTTCACCGCATGGGTCGGGCCGACCCCCGCCAGCTACCCGACCGTCACGCTGACGCGCACCTCGGACGTGGCGTTGGTCGACGGCCCACAGCCACTCGCGTTCTCGGCCGACCTGGTGATTCCCGTCGACGTGGCCATGAACGCGATCTTCCTGGCCGGCGCCGACCCGCTCGCGTCGCGACTGGTCCGGGTGCGCTATCGGGCCTACGACTGGCGCGGCGTTCGCATCGTCGACGAGACCGACCTGGCCCTGACCCTCAACGTCGCCGGGGCGGTCGAGTTGACCCGCCAGCTGCCACCCCAGGTGCGCCGGTTCGAGGTCGCCTGGCTCGACTCGCACGCCCCCACCTTCCAGCGATTCGACGTGCAGCCGGGGCCCAACGACCTCGACGATGTCGAGTTCGTCTCGGAGTGGGTCGACCTGGTCGTCAGCGGTCGCCTCACCGACGCCGGCCAGCCGTTCACCGAGCCGACCGAACTGACGTTCGTACCGCTGGGGATCGACGACGCCAGCATGGGCCTGCTGATGCCGGTCCGGCGCGTGGTCGAACCAGACGCCAACGGCAACTACCTCACCGACGTTCGCTTCCCACCTGGCACGTTCACCGTCCGCGTCCGGTGGGCCGACTCGCACTACCCACTCACCGAAACCACGTACCAGGTGTCGCCCGGCACCAACATCATCGCCCACAGCGACGACGTGGGGACCCCGGGGGCCCAGCGAGTGCTCGTCAGCGGCACCGTCACGATCGGTGACCAGGGATGGCCCGAGCCGGTCGAGTTCCGCGTCGCCCGCCGATGGCTCGATGTCAGCGGCACTCAGACGATCACACGGACCGTCACCCCCGACCCGCTGACCGGCGCCTACCAGTTCGAGTACGACGAGTCGGCCGACCCTACCGTCACCTTCTATCCGCTGGTCAGTGTGACGATCACCGCGAGGGTCGGCGACCAGCCTGAACTCACCGTGCCCGTCGTGCGCGACGGCGACACCGTCGTGACCGACTTCGACGTCGCCGTACCCGGCAAGCTGCTGACCGTCACCGGCAGCGTGGCTAGCGACGGCGCGGCCCCTGATTGGCTGCCCGTGCACATCATCGACGCGAACGACCCGGCCACGTCGGGGTGGGCGTGGGCGACGCCGGCCGGCGACGCCAGCTTCACCGCATCGGCACTGCTTAACTGGCCCGCCGACGCCGTCTATCTGGCGACCGAGATCGACTTCCCTGACGACCTCGTCGTCGCCCCGGGCCCACACACGATGAACGGTTCGATCGTCGAGATCGACGACGTCGTGTTCGACCTGGCAGGCGCCCCCACGCTCGAGGTGACCGGCACCCTGACCCGCGACGGCGCCCCGTTGACCGAACCGGTCTGGGTCGACATCACCTGGTTCGACGACGACGGCCCATCGCCCATGTTCGACACGTGGGACCTGCGTTCGGAGTGGACGACCTCGGCCGAGGTGACCCCCGACGAGACCGGCCGCTACGCACTGCCCGGCATGAGCGGCCCGCTGCGCGCCGACCGGGCGCTGGTCGAGATAGCCATGTTCGGCCCACTCGGCCAACGGTCGACCGTGGTCGCCGAGCTACAGCCCGGCGTCAACCAGGTCGAATTGGACGTCAGCGACGAAACCACCGACGTGGTCATCGACGGCACCCTGGTGGTCGCCGACGAGCCGCGCGGCGGCACGTACGACGTGGCCATCTCGGCCTACGACGGTGACGAACTCGTTGCCGAACTGTGGGCCGAGGTGTCTCCCGACGCCGACGACGGCGGCGCCTTCACGCTGGCCGTCGGCCTTCCGGCCGGCACCGACCGAGCCGTGTTCGAACTCCGGCTCGACTGGTCGGCCAACCCGATCGTTCACGAACTGACCGGCATCCTCCCTGACGGAAGCACGTCGCGCTGGGACGCGCACGTCTCACGGCTCGACCTGGCCGGGACGGTCGAAGCCCGCGGCGGCGACCCCCGCGGCGTCGAGTTCGACTACGTGCTGCGCGCCTACGCCGGTGGTGCCGAGGGCGAACTGCTGGCCACGATCGCAGACTCACGGTTCAGTTCGTTCGGCAGCGGTGAGATCCCGGCGTTCCATCACTACCTACCTGCCACAGCCGACACCGTCGTGATCGAGATGCACGGCCTGGCAGGGGTTGTACCGATCACACTGACCGGCCTCACCAGCGGAGCCAACTCGCGCGAGATCGAGATCGTCACCGACCCGATGCAGACCCTCACCATCGAGGGCCGGTTGTCGGTCGACGGTGCGCACCCGGCCCTCGCCGGGCCGACACCGTCGGTGTACGTGAGCTACTACCGGCTGGACACCGACTCCGACGGCGGCTACCGGAGGCAAGAGTTCAACGCGCCAACCGTCCACATCGACTACAGCGGGCCGGCGGGCGACATGGCGACCACGTTGCTCGTGCCGCCCGAAGTCGACCTCGTCGACGTCTACGTCAGCTTCCGGGGCGACGACCCGGCGGCCTACGAGCGTTCGTTCGACCTCCGCGGGGCGACCGCGCCGTACGCGGTCGACCTGACGATCGATCACCGTCCGAGCCGGGTCGCCTACGTCGGTCTGGCCGAGGTCGACAGCACGCAGACGTGTGCCCGGGCGGGTCAGCCGTTCCTGTTCGAGATGACCGTCTGGGGCTACCTCGGCAACCCGGCGGGGCCAGGCACACCGCCACCGGTCAAGCTGTTCGAGGGCTTCGTCGTACCGAACGAGCAGTCTTGGCCCGATGGCTCCACGTCCATCAACTGGGAGCGCAACGTGCCGGTTCCCGATGGGGTCACCCACGTGCAGGCCCAGTACCGCGCCACCGAGGCCGGCAACCCGGGGCAGGTCGCGTTCGACGTCACACGTCCCCCGGCCGCGTTCTCGGGTGGTGTACTCGAACTGTTCGAGCATCTCGTCGCAGCTTGCGTTCCATAAACCGCCGAGACTGGCGTCACCACGCGCCGGGCTGACCTGCACCAAGATGAGCGGATGCGTGTCTCCCAGCTGTGGCGCTACCCGATCAAGTCGCTGGCGGGCGAACCGCTCGAGCGGGCTGACGTGGGCCCGCTCGGCATTTCCGGCGACCGCCAGTTCGGCCTGGTCGACCGGACGACCGGGCTGGTGCTGACCGCCCGGCGGGTTCCCGAACTGCTGTTCGCCACCCCCACCACGGCCGGCGGGCAGGCGGCGATCGAGCTGCCCGACGGCACGGTCACCGCCGACGACCGCGCCCTGTCGGAGTGGCTCGGCCGCCGCGTCACCCTCGCCGCGGCAACGCCCGACCGCCACGGCACCTACGAAATCGCCGTCGACGACGGCGATCCCGGCAGCGAATGGATCCGCTGGGACGGGCCCGACGGTGTGTTCCACGACTCCGGTCGGACGCGCCTGTCGATCGTCGCCGAGCCGGCACTCGGTGACTGGGACGTGCGCCGGTTCCGCCCGAACGTCGTCGTGTCAGGAGGTGACGAGCGCGATCTGCTCGGCCGCCAGATCCGCATCGGCGAGGTGCTGGCCGACGTCGTCAAGGAGATCGACCGTTGCGTGATCGTGACCCGGCCCCAACCAGCGCTGGCCCGCGACCTCGACGTGCTGCGCACCGTCGCCCGTGAACGGTCCGGCAACCTCGGCGTCGGGGCGCTCGTGGTAGAGCCCGGCTCGATCGCGATCGGCGACCCGGTCGAGCTGGTCGCGTGACGGTGCACGCCCGACCGGACCGGCTCACCAGGCGGGAACTGCTCGCCGTCGCGGGGGCGGGGGTACTCGCCGCCGTCACCGGTGCGTGCGTTCCCGACGATGCCGCCGACTCCGCCGCCACAGCCGTGCCGGATGACGCCACGCTCACGCTGGTGGTGCTCGGCGACTCGCTGACCCATCCGCTCGGCACCGGCGGTGACGCCGACTGGTTGAGGTGGGCCGACCCCGACCGGCGGTTCGAACTGCTCGCCAACGCCGGCATCCCCGGTGAGCGCACCGACCAGGTGCTCGCCCGTGTCGAGCGCGACGTCGTCGCCCGGCGCCCCGCCTGGGTGACCGTGCTGGCGGGCACGAACGACATCAGCCAGAACGTGCGCGCCGAGCCGATCGTCTTCAACCTCAGCCGTGTCTACGACGCGCTCGCCTCGGCCGGCATCGGCTTCGTGGCGATCACCGTGCCGCCACTGGTGATGATGACCCCCGAGAAGGTCACCACCCACCAGACGGTGAACGCCTGGCTACGCGAGCGTGTCGAGGCCGACTGGCCAGGCGCGGTGTTGGGCGACTGGTCGGCCGCACTGTCGGTCGGCGGCGACGGCATCAGCCCGGCCCCGGGCATGTTCCCCGACGGCGTGCACTTCAGCGCCGCGGGCGCCCAAGCCGCCGGCGCCGCGCTCGCCCCCACCTTCGCCGCGATCGGCGAGTAGTGCTTTCGACAGGATCAACCATCTTGATGTACAGGCCTAACTACCTTGATGGTGTCAGCGGCCGGTGAGGGGGACGGGGGCGATCTCGTCGGCGGGGGTGAAGCCGAGCACGTGGCCAAAGAACCACAGTTCGGCTTCCAGCGACCGGATCACGTTCTCGGCGCGCCGGAACCCGTGACCTTCGCCCTCGAACGGCACGTAGCCGACCGGGAGCCCGCGGGCGTGGACGGCGTCGACGATCCGTTCGGAGTGGGCCGGTGGCACCACCATGTCGTCGAGCCCTTGGAACACGATCAGCGGCACGTCGATCGAATCGGCATGGGCCAACGGCGACCGGGCCGTGTAGACGTCGGCTGCCTCGGGGTACGGGCCGATCAGTCCGACCGTGTAGCGCGACTCGAACTTGTGGTCGTCGGTGACGAGCGCGGCCAGGTCGGCGACGCCGAAGTAGTTCGCCCCGGTCGCGAAGCGGTCGGTCGTGGCCAGGGCGAGCAGTGTGGTCGAACCCCCCGACGAACCACCCCGGATCACCGCCCGGTTGCCGTCGACGCGACCCGCGGCGACCAGGTGGTCGACCGCGGCGACCGCGTCCTCGACGTCGGTGACGCACCAGTTGCCGCACAGCAGGTTCCGGTAGGCCCGCCCGTACCCGCTGCTGCCGCGGTAGTCGACGTCGACGACCGCAATGCCGCGGCTGGTCCAGTAGCGGTGGGTGGCGTTGAACATCCGCCGCGCTTGCGACGTGGGGCCACCGTGGATGGTCACCACCACCGGCGGCAGCTCTCCGTCGGGAAGTTTGACGTCGGGGTGGGCGGGGGCGTAGAACAGCCCGTACGCCGTGCCGCCCCCGGGGGTCGCGAACTCGATCAGTTCCGGGTCGGGGAGGAACGCCAAGTCGAACGGCAACCGGCGCGCCGGCCGCAACGTCTCGACCGTCAGCGCTGCCCCGTCGCCAGCCCCTGCTACACGGATGACCGACGTCTCGGATTGGAACGAGGCACCGACGAACAGCACCGACCCGTCGGCGGCCGCGCGCACGTCGTCGATCGACGTGCAGCCCGTGTCGACCTCGACGCCGCCGACGTCGAGCCGGGCGCCGGCCGGGTCACCGACGACGTGGGCGGCCACACCGTCGAAGCCGGCCGCGTACCGGGGGGCGTCGAACACCCAGTGCGGGTGGGTGATGTCGTAGGCCCCACCGGCCACGCGCGTGAGCTCCCCGGTGTCGAGGTCGACCCGATGCACGTTCCACCAGTCGGTGCGGTCGGTCACCACCAGTAGCTGCCCGTCAGCCGTCCACTCCGGCTGCATCAGCGCCTCGTCGCCGTTGCCGGCGAGACGCCGGGCGCCCACGGCCACCCCGTCGACCAGCTCGCCGAGCCACAGTTCGGTCGCGTCCCAGGGCATGTTCGGGTGGTCCCACTGGATCCACGCCAGGTGGATGCCGTCGGGGTGCAGCCGCGGGGATGCGTAGAAGTCGGGCCCCTTGTCGACCAGGCGCACGTCACCGGAACCGTCGGTGGCGACGGCGACCAGTTCGTTGGCCGGCTCGCCCGACGGCTCGTGCCGCTCACGCACACACACGTACCAACGGCCGTCGGGGGTGGGCCGGCCGTCGGCGTAGCGCCAGGCGTGGGGCCGTTCGGGCTCGGGCGTCAGCAGCACCGGCTCGCCGGGGGCACCGTCGATGCTGACGTCGAGCCGCCGCAGCCGGCTGTCGGCGAAGTCGGAGTAGTACAGGCGACCGTCGTGCGCGCACCACGCGCCCCCGCCGTACTCGTGCACTCGCGTGCGCACGTTGGCGGTGGGCGGCGTGACCTCGACCGCCGTTCCGGCATGCCAACGCACGATCACCGTGCGCCCACCCTCGTCGGGCCGCTGTTCGGCCCACCACACCGCGTCGCCGTCGGGCATCAGGCCGCCGATCGCCGTGGCACCGCCCACGAGCGAAGCGGCCGTGAGCGGGGACGGCCAGGTTCCTGCCGGGAGGCGCTGCATCGGGCCATGTTCGCAGATCAAACGCTGCTCACCGTCTGGACCCACACCGTTCGGACGCAATTCGGTTGACGGTCACCCGGGGTGGTGCAACCATCGCACGATGAACCGCAGGATCCGGACGGTCGCCACGGCACTCGCGCTGATCGCCACCACCGCACTGATCGTCTCGGCGACGCCGACCGCGGCGGCGACACCGCCTGCTGTCACCGGCCTCCAGCATTCGTTCGGCTCCGTCGCGGTCGGGGCCAGCACGACTCGCACGGTGAGCGTGCGCAACACCGACACGACCGGTCCGGTCACCATCACCACCACGGGGGGAACACCCGGCAGCCCGCGCTTCACGGTCACCAACGGCTGCAACGGCACCACCCTCGACCCGTACCTGTCGAGCGCCGCCGACCGCTGCGAGATCACCTACACGTTCACGCCGAACGCGCCCGGCGTCTACCGCACGACGGCCTCGCTGACCGTAAACGGTGTCGCCTACACCGTCCACCTGGCCGGCAGGGGCGTGGTCGCCCCGGGCACCATCTCGGGTACGTCCACGCTCGTCAACGCCAGCCCCACCGCTCGATCGAGCATCTGGGTCACCGCGGTCGACGGATCGGCCAAGTTCAACGTGCAGAACGTCAACGGCGCCTACTCGATCCAGGTGCCACCCGGCCAGTACTGCGTCTCGTTCGGTGTCAGCGCGTACGAGGGCACCATCAGCTCCTACCCCGGCAAGCGGCACTGCCGTGACGGCATCACCCCGGTGACGGTCACCTCGGGCGCCACCACTCCGAACATCAACGCGACACTCACGCTCGGCTCGATCTCGGGCACCATCCGCGATGAGGGTGGGGTCGTGATGCCCGACTACTACGTCCGGACCCAGGTCGTCGGCGGCACCGCGAACGCCTACGATCAGTCGGACGCGTCGGGTGTCTACCAACTCGTCAACCTCGCACCTGGTACCTACTGCGTGGGCCACGGAACCACCAATGGCGCCAACGGGCCGTGCCCGGCGGGCACGCAGCGCGCCGAGGTGACGGCCGGCGCCAACGTCGCCGGTGTCAACATCCAACTTGCCCCGGCAGGCCCCGACGGGCCCTCGGGAGCGATCAGCGGCAAGGTCACCAACGGCGCGGGCGTCGCCCAACCGGGCCGCGAGGTACGCGCCCAGTCCGCCGACGGCATCGGCTGGGGAGGCAGCGCCACCACCGCCGCCGACGGCTCGTACACCGCCTCGGGGTTGCTGCCGGGGTCGTACTGTGTTTCGGTCCGTGACGACGGCAGCACCTTGGCCGGCGAGTACTACAGCAACAAGGCGAGCTGCGCCGACGCCGACCTGGTCACGGTCACCACGACCACGACGGCAGGCATCGACTTCCAGCTCACCCCCGGCGCGACCCTCAGCGGCAAGGTACGCCTGCCGGGCGGAGCGCCTGCCGCCAACGCCACGGTGTACGTGTCCAGCGAGAGCGTCTACTCCTACATCGAAGCCACCACGAACGCGGCTGGCGACTACACCGTGCAGGGCTTGTCACCCGGGCAGTACTGCGTCCGCGCACGCGACCAGTGGGGCGACCTCCCGACGACGGCCCGCGGTGGGGTCGGCACGTGCGCCCAAACCACCCTCGTCACGGTCGGCGCGGCCGCCGCGATGACGGGCATCGACGTGCAACTCGTCGAGGGTGGCACGATCGCCGGCACCGTCACGTTCCCCGCCGGGTTCATCCCCGGAGTGGGCGACGGCTCGCTGATGATGAGCACGCGCGATCTCGACGGTGAGCAGTCGAACTACGTCAACGTCGACGTCGACGGGCGCTACTCGACCGAGCCTCTCGCCCCGGGCACGTACTGCCTCGACGTACGGACCCCGGCACCGAGCCTGCTGATCCGGCGCACGCTGGGCTCGCTGACACCCGACTACTGCCGGGCGGGCACGATCCAAGTCACCAACGGGGCCGTCACCACCCTCGACTTCGCGCTCGAGCTGGGCGGGTCGGTGTCCGGCTGGGTGGTCACTCCCAACGGCTACCCCGACCAGGACCCGAGCCCGCAGCTCGAGCCCCACGGGGGCGAGCACGAACGGGTTCGCGCCGACGGCAGCTACTTCGTCACCGGTGTTCCGGCCGGCACGTACTGCGTAGCGATCCACAGCTACGGCCTGTGGGTGGTCGACGCCGCCTACGACGGCTACTTCGACTGCTCGGACGGGTTCACACCTGTCACCGTCACAGCCGGGCAGAACACGGGCAACATCAACTTCGCGCTGACCGCCGGCGGACGCGTCTCGGGCACAGTGACGCGCGCCGGTGGTGACGGCTACGACCTGGTCGAGCTGCACCGCCTCGACGCTGCCCAACCAGTCGTCTCGACGAATACGTCGCCGGCCAGCGCGACCCTGGCCGACTACTCGGCCGAGGTACCGCCGGGCACCTACTGCGTGCTGGTCCGCCCGCACGAGAGCACCGGCAACGCCAACCAGGCCTACGGCGGCACCCCAAGCTGCGCAGGGGCGGCGCCGGTCGTCGTCCCAGCGATGCGAGTGGTCGACGGCATCGACATCACGCTGACCCGGCAGATCTACCGCCCGCTGGCGAACCCGGCCCGGCTTGCCGACACGCGTCCCGGCCGCCCGGTAACTGCCGGGGCAACCGAGGGCACCGGCCCGATCAACGCCGGCGGTGTGCTCCGCGTGCAGGTGGCCGGGCTGGCCGACGTCCCCGCCGGCGCGGCCTCGGTCGCCCTCAACGTCACCGCGGTGGGAGCGTCCGCGGCCGGGCACCTCACCGTGTTCCCCTGCGGTGAAGCGGTCCCGACCGCCAGCAACGTCAACTACACCGCCGGACAGACCACCCCCAACGCCGTGATCGCCAAACTCGGCGCCACCGGCGACCACACCGGCAAGGTCTGCATCGCCACCCACGCCGCCACCGACATCGTCGTCGACGTCGCCGGCTACTTCCCCGACACCAACGGCTTCGTCCCCCTCCCCACCCCCGTCCGCATCACCGACACGCGTCCCGGTCGCCCGGTGATTGCCGGGGCGCCCGAGGGTGCCGGCCCGGTGGCGGCCCAGGACGTGTTGCGGGTGCAGGTGGCCGGGCTGGCCGACGTACCCGCCAGCGCGGCCTCGGTCGCCCTCAACGTCACCGCGGTGGGAGCTTCCGCGGCCGGGCACCTCACCGTGTTCCCCTGCGGCGAACCCCTCCCCACCGCCAGCAACGTCAACTACACCGCCGGCCAAACCACCCCCAACGCCGTCATCGCCAAACTCGGCACCACCGGCGACCACACCGGCAAGGTCTGCATCGCCACCCACGCCGCCACCGACATCGTCGTCGACGTCGCCGGCTACTTCCCCGACACCAACGGCTTCGTCCCCCTCCCCACACCCGCCCGGTTGATGGACAGCCGTCCCGAGCGGCCCACCGTCGACGGCGACCATCAGGCCGAGGGGCCGATCCCGGGTCAGACCGTGCGCGAGTTCCAGGTGGGTGGCCGGGCCGGGTTGCCCACCGGGGCCGCGTCGGTCGTGCTCAACGTCACCGCCGTCGGCGCCAGCGCGGCCGGCCACCTCACCGTGTTCCCGTGCGGCGAGGAGGTGCCCACCGCCAGCAACGTCAACTACGTCGCCGGGCAGACCACGCCGAACGCCGTGATCGCCAAGCTCGGCGGGAACGGCAAGGTGTGCATCCGCGCCCACGCAGCCACCGACGTGGTCGTCGACGTCAGCGGATTCTTCCCCGCCGCCGACGGCCCCATCGTCGAGCAACTCGGCTGATCGGCCGGCCACCTCGAAGCTCCGCCGATCGGGAATGTTCTGGTGATCCGATTCGTTGATTCTTGCACGCGCAACGAATCTTGAAGTGAGGAACGATGGATGCCACCACACCGCTTGCCGGGCAGCAACTCGAACTCGGGCTCGACACGTTCGGGGACGTCACGCTCGCTGCCGACGGCACACCGCGGCCGGCGCACGAGGTGATCCGCAACGTCGTGCGCGAAGCGGTCCTGGCCGATCAGGTCGGCGTCGACAACATCGGGCTCGGCGAGCACCACCGGGCCGACTTCGCGATCTCGGCACCCGACACGGTGCTGGCCGCGATCGCCGGCTGCACCGATCGGATCCGGCTCGGCTCGGCCGTCACGGTGCTCAGCTCGGACGACCCGGTGCGCGTGTTCCAGCGCTTCGCCACGCTCGACGCTGTATCCAACGGGCGCGCCGAGGTGGTACTTGGCCGCGGATCGTTCACCGAGTCGTTCCCGTTGTTCGGCTACCCGCTCGGCCAGTACGAGGTGCTGTTCGACGAGAAGCTCGACCTGTTTGCCCAACTCCTGCGAGAACAGCCCGTCACGTGGGCGGGCACCACCCGCGCCGAGCTCGACGGCCAGGAAGTCGTGCCCACGACGGCGCACGGGCTGCGGACCTGGGTGGGAGTCGGCGGCAGCCCGCAGTCGGTGGTGCGTGCGGCCAGCCATGGGCTGCCGCTCGTGATCGCCATCATCGGCGGCGAAAGCGCTCGCTTCAAGCCGCTCGTCGACCTCTACCGGCGCGCCAACGCCGAGCGCGGAAACCCCGACTTGCCGGTGGGCGTGCACTCCCCCGGCCATATCGCGGCCACCGACGAGCAGGCCCGCGAGCAGCTGTGGCCGCACTGGCAGGTCATGCGTAACCGGCTCGGCGGCGAGCGCGGCTGGGGACGTACCAGCAAGGGCGAGTTCGACGCTGCGGCCGGACCCAACGGGGCGCTGTACGCGGGCTCGCCCGAGACGGTGGCCCGCAAGATCGCGGCGACCGTGCGGGAACTCGGCCTCCGGCGCTTCAACCTCAAATACAGCCATGGCACGCTCCCCCACGACGACATGCTGCGCAGCATCGAGTTGTACGGCACCGAGGTCATCCCGCGGGTCCGCGAACTGCTGGCTGCCGAGGCCGAGCGCGTGCCCGAGCCCGTCTGAGCGCGACGCCACCCGGACAAGATCTGCCCTGAACGCGTGCGACGATGGCTGCATGAACGACCCGACCGAAACGCTCACGCGGTACCTCCGGAGCGGTTTCGACGCGCTGGTGTGGAAGCTCGACGGCCTGTCCGAGTACGACTTGCGGCGGCCACTGGTACCCACCGGCACGAACCTGTTGGGGGTCGCCAAGCACGTCGCGCTCGTGGTCGCCGAGTATTTCGGTATGGTGTTCGGCCGCCCCAGCGCGGTCCCGTCGTTCCCCGACGACGGCGGCCCGAACGCCGACATGTGGGCGACCGCCGACGAGTCGGCCGAGTACGTGATCGGGCTGTTACGCACCGCCGCCGACGAAGCCGTCGCCACGGTCACCGAACTCGGCCTCGACGCCCCCGGCCACGTGCCGTGGTGGGGTGACCGGAGCGAGGTGACGGTGTTCACGATCGCCGTGCACGTGCTTGCCGAGGTGCACCGGCACACCGGGCAGGCCGACATCGTCCGCGAACTGATCGACGACCAGATCGGCTGGAACCAGGGCCGCGAGAACCTGCCCGGCGATGCCGACGGGGTCGACGCCCAGTGGTGGCGCGATTACCGCGACCGCCTCCAGGCCACCGCCGAGTCGTTCCGCTAGCCCCTACTGGCGGATGCGGTTGCCGGGTTGGCGGGCGCCGTCGCTGAAGTGGCGGCCGTCGTAGAACGTCGGGTTCGTGTCGGGCTGGCCGCGGCGACTGGTCCAACGCCACGTCAGCGACATGCGCGGTTCGCTCACGCCCGGCGCAGCCGGTACCCCGTGGAGCCACTCGCGCTGGCACGCGCCACCCATCACCAACAGGTCGCCCTCGCCTGGCGTCAAGACGATGTCGCTCGGGTCGGTACCGGACGGCACTCGCTCGACCGGCACACGGTCGCCGCGCGGGCGCAGTACGAACGGCCGCCGCGCCCCCAGCACCAGGATCGCGATCAGGGTCTCGTCGAGCCACTTCATCTCGCGGTCGGTGTGGAGGCCCTGGAAGTCGTCACCGGTGCGGTAGAGGATGCCCGCCACGCCGGTCATCGGCTGCCCGTAGCGCGAGCGCAGCAACAGATCGGTCTGGCGCAACAACGCATGGTGGTCGGACCGGAAGCCGGCACCAAGCCGCTTCTCCGGGACGTAACGGTCGTACCGAAGAACCTCGCGCTGTTCCCACCGGCCCGCCGTGTGCAACTCGGCGAACTGGTGCGCGGCGTCGCGGGCGAACCCGGCGACGACATCGACCCACGAGTTCGGCGGCAACTCGGTGCGCGCGACGGGGGCGTCGCGATCGATCCGCAGGTCGGCGGCGGGGCCGGTGTTCATCGCCCCCAGTGTGGCCCGGCCGGGCGGCGACGTCACCCGGCGAGGCAGAGACAGAACGGGTGGCCCTCGGGGTCGAGGTACACGCGGAACGACTCGCCGGGCTGATGCTCGGCCTTGCGCGCCCCGAGTGCGAGCACCTGAGCCTCGCCGGCGTCGAGGTCGGGCACGTCGAAGTCGAGGTGGAACTGCTGGGGTGGCTCGGTGCCGGGCCAGCTCGGGGCCACATAGTCGTCGACGCCCTGAAACGCGAGCGCGACGCCGAACGGCGCCTCGATCGTGGCCCACTCGTCGCTGCTGCCGTCGTACACGGGCCAGCCGGTGAGGTCGCTGTAGAACTGGGCGAGCGCGGGCGGGTTGGCGCAGTCGAGCACGATGCCCGACAACGCGGCGACGCCCGTGCCGGTGGTGGAACCCGAGGGGTTGCTGGTGTCGGTGGTCATGTGAGGACGGTACGACGCCCATCGGACGGGATCAGTCCTGATTGGACCGGTCGGCACTCGGACCGCAGGGGATCGGGAACGGTCCGCCCGGATTGTCTAGGGTCATGCCGACCCCGCCGGAAAGGACTGATCACCATGCAACTCGGGCTGGAGGGCCGGCGTGCCCTCGTGACGGGGGCGTCGAGCGGGCTCGGGTTGGCATGTGCCCAGGCGCTCGCCGCCGAAGGAGCGGCGGTGGCGATCGCGGCCCGGTCGGCCGAACGCCTCGCCGCCGCGGCGGCGACGATTCCCGGCGATGTGGTCCAGATCGTGGCCGACGTCTCCTCGCCGGAGGCGGTCGACGCGATGGTCGCCGCCGCCGGCGACGCACTCGGTGGCGTCGACATCCTGATCGCCAATGCCGGCGGCCCCCCGCCGGGGAACTTCGCCGACACCGACGTCGACATGTACGAACCGGCCTTGCGCCTCAACCTGCTGTCGACCGTGGCGATGTGCAAGGCCACCGTGCCGGCCATGCGCGAGCGCGGCTGGGGCCGGGTCGTGGCGATCACGTCGATCTCGGTGCGCGAGCCGATCGATCGGCTGATCTTGTCGAACACCGCCCGCGCCGGGCTGACCGGCTTCCTCAAGACGCTCGCCCGCGAGGTCGCCGGCGACGGCGTCACGGTGAACTCGTTGCAGCCGGGGCTGCACGTCACCGAGCGGCTGACATCGCTGTACGGCGACGTCGATGCCACTGACGCTGGGTTGCCCAGCAGGCTCGGCGACCCGGCCGACTTCGGGCAGATCGCTGCGTTCCTGTGCTCCGACGCAGCCAAGTTCGTCACCGGCGCGGCGATCCCCGTCGACGGTGGTGCCTCGCACGGCCTCCAGTAACCGCGACCGTCGGGGCTACTCGGCCGGCGCCGTGTCGATCATCCAGGACACGCCGTACTTGTCGGTCAGCATGCCGAACGCCGGCGACCAGAACGTCTCGCTCACGGGCATCCCGACTTGGCCGCCGTCGGCCAGCCCGTCGAAGATCTGGTGCGCGTTCGCCGCGTCGGTGGCGGTGTACGACACCGAGAAGCCGGCCTTGGGGCCGCCGTCGCCGGTCGGGTCGTCCGACCCCATCAGGTACGAACCGTTGAGCTCGATCGAGGCGTGCATGACGACATCGGGGCCGGCCCCGTCCATGCCCTCCTCCCCCGGCGGCACGTCGGAGTTGCGCATGATCTGCGGCTCGATGCCGAACACCGAGCCGTAGAACTCGAACGCCTCGGCACAGTTGTCGGTGAAGAACAGATACGGGTTGAAGCTCACGCCAACCAGGCTCGCATCCACGCCGGGCGGTGGCAAGCAAACGTTCCACCAACTCCCGCCGGCAGCGGCGTCACCGGAAGTGCGAGATGACCTCGTCGCCGAAGCGCTGCAAGGCGTCGACCTTCTGTTGCAGGGTTTCGGTGTCCGGGCCGAGGCCGTACGGATTGAACGTGCTGAAGCTGCCGCCGACGTGGGTGACGCCGGCCTCAGCCAGGCGCTTGATGCCGTCGACCGAACGGCTGTCGGCGTTGCCGGCGTGCACCTCGAACGGGAGGTGGTCGCGGCCGAGCTCGGCGCGCCGGGCGTGGATGCGGGCGACCACTTTGGCGACCTCGTCGGTGCTGATGCCGGTCGGGGCCCACCCGTCGCCGAGCCGGGCAGTGCGTTCGATGTGCCGGTCGGTGTGACCGCCGATGATCAGCTTCACCGGCTCGGTCGGGGCCGGGTTCAGCTTCACCGCCGGGAACCGGTAGAACTCGCCGTCGTACTCGAGGTACTCGCCCGTCGACAGGCCTTGGAGAATCGCGATGCACTCCTCGAACCGGCGGCCGCGGGCGGCCCACGGCAGGCCGACCAGTTCGTAGTCGTCGGGCCACGGGCTGGTGCCGATGCCGAGACCGAACCGGTTGCCGGTCATCACCGCCAGCGATGTGACCTCTTTGGCGAAGATCACCGGGTGACGCACCGGCAGCTTGAGCACGGCGGTGCGGAACATGATCGACGTCGTCGCCGCCGCCATCGCGGCCGTGGCGATGAGCGGCTCGATGAACGGCTTGTTCTCCAAGAACTCACGGCTGCCGTCCCCGTTGTACGGGTACGTGGAGTCGGACTCCTTCGGGTAGCCGATGCTGTCGGGCAGGTTGATGCCCTCGAAGCCGGCGGCTTCGGCCGCTTGCGCCACCGGAACGTAGAACGCCGGGTTGATCATGGCGATGCTGGTCGTGAACTTCATGGTTCCCCTCCTGGAGTGGTCAGAGAGAGTGGTCAGAGACAGCCCGGAATGGGTCAGCCGGTCTCGCCGAGGTCGCGCCGCGCCTGGCTGGCGACGTGGCGCCCGGCGAGGTAGCCGAACGTCATCCCCGAGGCGATCGGTGTTCCGCCGCCGAGGTACGCCCCGCCGAGCACGGTCGCCGACGTGTTGCCGACGGCGTACAGCCCTTCGATCCGGGGCGTGCGCGTGCCGTGGACCTGACCGTTGGCGTCGATGCGGCAACCGCCGTTGGTGCCGAGCGTGCCGGGCCACTGCTGAATCGCGTAGAACGGCTGACCTTCCACCTTGGCCATCGTCTGGTTGTAGCCGGTAAGGGTGTGGGTCTGGGTCGGGTCGCCCCACTCGGGGTCCTCCCCCGCCTCGACGAAACCGTTGTACGTCGCGACCGTATGCTCCAGCGTGTCGGGGTCGACGCCGATCTTCCCGGCAAGCTCGCGCAGCGTGGGTGCCTGGACGAGCCAGCTCGGTGCCGGTTCGCCGGGCTGCATCGTCAGGATCGGGCGGGCTTCCTTCACCGACGGGCCGAAGATCACCCATGCCGGTGGCTGGTTGGCCAGGCCCGGATAGCGCTGATCGAAGTTGCCGAACGCCTTCGGGAAGTCGTTGTAGGTGATGCCGCCGTGCATGAACCGCACACCGCGCTGGTTCACCATGATCGACCCGGGCCCGAGGCCCGACGCCATCTGCGGTGCCGGTTCGCCGCGTGCGTCGGTGATGGCCGGGTCGTACATGGCGCCCTGACCCCAGTAGCTGGTCATGTTGCCCATCTCGGCGCCGACCTCCATCGCCATCCGGTGGGCGTCGCCGGTGTTGGCCCCCGGCGAAATGGGCTTGACCTCGTAGCCGAGGTAGGCGCGGACCATCTCGGGGTTCCACTCGAACCCACCCGCGCCCAGCACGACGCCCTGGCGCGCCCCGATTCGGGCACCATTGGCGATCACACCGACGACCGCGCGCCGGTCGTCGACGACGAGCTCGTCGGCGGGGGTGGCCGTGCGCACCTCAGCGCCGACGTCGAGTACGGCTGCGAGCAGGCCGCTGACGAGAGCACCGCCCTTGACCCGGACCCCCTCGCGTTCGCGGCGGGCGAGTTCGTCGAAGTCGACGCCACCGCCCTGATCTTCGACGAGGGTGGTGGACGCGCCGAGCGACAGCAGGGTCGAGCGTGCCGCCACCCGGTCGGCGAATTCGCCAAGGGCCTCGCGGGCGTCGAACGGCTTCGGCTCGACCGAGCGGCTGAACGGCTTGCAGCCCGGAATCCGGTCGATGATCGGCCCGTAGTAGTCGGGCAGGGTCGTGACGATCTGGAACTCGAGCTTGGTGTGGTCTTCGACATAGCGGAGCATCTCCGGCGCCTGGTCGACGAACACGTCGATCAGCGAGCGGTCGATCTCGCGCCCATCGGCGATGCGGACGATGTAGTCGATTGCATCTTGGCGGCTGTCGTCATACCCGGCGGGACCCAGCAGATGGTTGTTCGGCACCCACGCCACGCCGCCGGACACTCCGGTGGTACCACCGATCACGTCGTCCTTCTCGATGACCAGCACCGAGGCCCCGCCAGTGCTCGCCAGCAACGCGGCGGTGAGCGCCCCACCCCCGCTGCCCACGACGACGACGTCGACGATCTCGTCCCACGCACCTGCCGGTTGCACCATCGCTCTCCTCGATTCGCTCGGAAGCCGCAAGCTCGACCCCCATCGGCCGCTCACCGCGCTTGGCACGGTAAGGCACCGATGCGCGCGGAGGCCTGGGATGGTCCCGTTCAGTGGGTTGACGAGATCGGCGAGTGGGCGGCGTCGCTCAGTAGCCGCTGCGCTGGCGTTCGTGCGACGAGAAGTCGGACAGCAGGTCCTTGAACGACACCGCCATCGACAGCGGCACGTCGATGACGGTGGGCCGCACCGCTGCGTCGATCGCCGCGAACGCCTGGTCAAGCGAGTGCTCGTCCACGACAGTAAACGCGTCGCACCCGATCGCGCGGGCGATCGACGCGTGGTCGAAGTCGGCGAAGTGCGAGGCGATCGCCCGGCGCCCCAGGCCGTGGGCCACCCACCCGAGCGCCTGGTTGTTGAGCACGACGACCACGATCGGCAGGTCTTCTTGCACAGCCGTCATCAGGCTGTGCATCGACATGCCGAAGCCACCGTCGCCGCACACGGCGACGACGGTCCGCTCGGGGTAGGCCAGCTTGGCGGCGAGCGCGGCGGGCAGCGCATACCCCATGCCGCCCCCGGCCGCCGGCTGGAGGTAGTCGCCGCCGGGGCCGGTGGCGAACCAGTGCATCATGAACAGGCGGTTCTCGCCGGCGTCGGCCGTCACGATCGCGTCGTCGGCGATCGCCGCCCGAAGGCGCGCGATCACGTCGTGGGGCAGGAACGGCGAGGTGCTTGCCGCCGGTTGCTCGGGGGTGCGACGCGGGTCGTTGGCCTGCGCGTCAGCGACGCGTCGTTCGGCAGTTCGCGGGTGAGGGATCATCTCGCCGATCGCCGCGGTCAGCGCTGGGACGAGCGACGCTGCATCGCCCACGAGCGGATGATCGATCGGGAACGTCCAGGCCACGTTGAGGGGTTCGACGTCGATGTGGATCAGCGTCTGGCGCGACGGGTCGAGTAGGCCGGGGTGTTCGTCACCGGTGTCGGCGGGGCCGAGCTTCGAACCGACGACCACGACGACGTCCGAATCGCCCACCAGCGCGTTCGCCGACGCCCAACCGAACGCGCCGATGACACCACCGCTGGTGGGGGCGGTCTCGTCGACGACGCCCTTCCCGCTCGACGTCGTCACGATCGGCGCATCGAGCTGCGCGGCGAGCGCACGCACCGCCTCGCCGGCGCCGGCCAACCGGACGCCGTTGCCGGCGATCACCACCGGCCGCTGCGCGGCCCGCAGCACCTGTGCCGCGGCGTCGAGCGCGGCCTGGTCGACGGCCTGTGCGCGCTGGGGAAGGTACCGCGACGTCGGATAGAGACGGGGGCTGCGCTGCGGGTCGAGCCGCTCGGCCAGCGCGTCACGGCGGAAGATCACGGCGACGGGGCCAGGCTCGCCGGTCACGGCGTGCTTGAGCGCGAGCTGCACGTGCTGGACGGCCTGCTCGGGGTAGTCGCTCACCATCACTCGTTTGCACACCGCCGAGAACGCCGAGCGGGCATCCCAACTGCCGTAGTTCGCCGAGCCGTCCTGGTACGGCCCGTGGTGCGCCAGCGGGCCGGCGTCGGTCATGTCGGTGAGGACGATGACTGGCGACGCGCCGAGGTGCGCTTCGAGCAGTCCCTGGCCGGCGTTGCCGACCATCCACTCCCCCTGCCCGATGACCGCGATCGGTTGGCCGGTCAACCGTCCGAACGCTTCGGCCATCGTGGTGCCGATCGACTCCTCGCGTACCAGGACGGTACGGATCGTCGGGTGTTCGAACAGCGAACTGAACAGCGGGCCGGTGTGGCCGCCGGGAATGCCGACGACGAAACGCACACCGGCCTCTTCGAGCACGCCGATGATCGCATCGCTTACGCGCGTTCCGGCCGGCAGGTCAAGTGGCTGAGTGGTCATCGCTATGCCTTCGTTGCGGGGTCGGTGGATCGGTCACCGTAGGACCGGCGGCCACGGCGAGACCGCGGGCTGTCCCGATGAGTGGACGTTCGCTGGGCGGCGCCCCGACCTCGGTGAGGCAGACTCGCCGCAGCTGGCACGCGGCCGGGCATCGCCAGGTCGAACGAGTCACGTGCCGAGAGGGGAACACACATGACGGAGCTCCACGCGATGCCGGGCGAGCCAAGCCCCCGCGGCGCGCAGGCGTGCATCATCACCGACGCACGCCACCCGATCCCGGTCGGCGCCCAGACGGTCGCCGAGGTGCTCGACGAAACCCTGGCGACCCGGCCGGACGCGCTCGCCGTCGTCGGACGCTCCGGGCGCTTGACGTACGCCGAACTCGACGCGGTCGCCAACCGGGCAGCCAACGCGCTGATCGGGTTGGGCGTGCAACCCGGCGATCGCGTCGGCGCCGCACTACCCAACGACGTCGACATCGTCGTCGCCTTCCTGGGGGCGATGCGGATCGGTGCGATCTGGGTGGGGGTGCCACGGGTATTCGCGCCCCCGGAGAAGGCCTACCTGTCGCGCGACGCCGAGCTGTCGGTGCTGCTGGCCGACCCCGCCGTCAGCACCGAGGCGCGGGCGGCCGAGCACGGCTTCGTCGACGGCCTGACCGTCGTGACCGTCGACCCTCACGATCCGTCGGCCGAGTGGGCCCAGCTGCTCGACGCCGCCGGCGACACGCGTCCCGATCGGCCGATCGACCCGTTTGCTCCGGCCGCGATCGCCTACACCAGCGGCACCACCGGGCGCCCGAAGGGCGTCGTCCACAGCCAGCACAACATCTTGATGCCCGGCGCGGTGACTAAGGCGTTCTTCGACTTCCCGATCGACGGCCCGATCGCCTCGTCGGCGCCGTTCACGCTGCTCAACCTCCTCGTCCTCGTGCCGGTGACCGCGTTTCAGGTGGGCACGTCGTGCGTCGTGCTCGACAGCAACAAGGCCAGCGAGGTCGCCGAGTGGATTGAGCGCGAGCAGATCATGCACCTCACCGTCGTGCCCACCGTGTACCACGACCTGCTCGGCGACCCCTCCGTCACCCCACGGCAACTCGCATCGCTGACGCGGCCGCGCTCGGGCGGCGCAGCGGTGACCGAGACGTTGCGCGAACGTTGGTTCGAACGGTTCGGAACACGCATCGCGTCGAGCCTGGCGATGACCGAGGGGCCGACGTTCGTCACCGAGGAAGACCGCCACCATCCGCCGCCTCCGGGCGCCCTTGGCACCGCGGCCCGGCATCTCGAGATCACGATCCGAGGCGACGACGACCAACCGTTGCCGGTCGGTGACGTCGGCGAGATCTGCGTCGCACCGAAGACCGACGGGCCGTGGGCCGGCGTGTACACGTGCATGCTCGGCTACTGGAACGCGCCCGACGAGACCGCCCGCGCGCTGCGCGGTGGGGTGCTGCACACCGGCGACGTCGGTCGCCTCGACGAACACGGGCACCTGTTCCTGGTCGATCGCAAGAGCTCGCTCATCATTCGCGGCGGTTCGAACATCTACCCCGCCGAGGTCGAACGCGCGATCAGTTCCGATGCTCGCGTCGCCGAGTGCGCGGTGGTCGCCCGGCCCGACGAGCGCCTCGGCGAGACGACGGTGGCGTTCGTAAGGCTGCGGCCCGACGCCGATCTCACCGCCGGCGAGCTCCGCGAGCACTGCGCACTCCACCTGTCGAGCTACAAGGTGCCCGACGAGATCCGCATCGTCGACGACTTCCCGCGGTCCGCGCTCGGCAAGATCAAACGGGCCGAGCTGGCCCTCGCCGCGCGGTCGTAAGCGTCACGCTATGCCGTGCGTGCGGCCACGGGCGCCGCGCGGGTCACGAACCGGTCGGCCCACACGCCGTTGGCCGCGGCGCGGACGTTGGCCGCGATCTGCTTGACGTCGAAGCCGTCGCGGAGCCCGGTGACCGACAGCGCGGCGACCGCGCGCCCGGCACCGCGGATGGGCGCGGCGACACATGCGAACCCGCGCACGGCCTCTTCCTGCTCGATCGCCACACCGGTCGCGCGCACCTCGTCGATCCGGGCCCGCACGGCATCGGTGGAGGTCGCGGTGAACGGGGTCAGCGCGCGGAGGTCGTTGCTCAACACCAGTTCGACCTCGTCGTCGTCCGCGTGCCCGAGCAGCGCCCGGCCGAGCGCCGTGCAGTAGGCCGGCATGCGCCCCCCGACCCGGGATGGCAGGTGGATGTGCCGGGCCGAGATCTTGTCGATGTACAAGACGTCGGCGCCGTCGAGCACGGCCAGGTGCACGCACATCCGCGATGTCTCGTGCAGTTTCAGCATCCACGGCTCGGCCGCCGCGCGCAGCCGGGTGAACTTGTCGGCCTGCGAACCGACCTCGAACAGGCTGGTGCCCACCCGGTAGCCCGCCGGTGTGCGTTCCAGCCAGGCGATGCCCACCAACTGCTCGGCAAAGCGGTGGACCGTCGAGCGTGGCAGCCCGCACCGCTTGGTGAGCTCGTTGAGCGTCAGCGCCGGGCGATCGTCCTTGAAACAGTTCAGGATCAGCGACGCTCGCCCGAGCACCGAACGGTCCTCAGCAGGACCACTTGCACACTGCAACATGTTCTCCCCCTCGGCTGACGATTCTACACGTATATCACAATCATAGTGGTGATTCAAAGGCCCGCTGTGCACAAGCACGCGTATGCCTGCTTTCCGCGAACTGTCGCTGCTGGCGACCGAAACCGCGCTCAGGGGCGGCACTTCCCTGCGCGGCGCGTTGGCCGGTCCCGGCCCGGCTTGCCGGTCAGTCGGCGCGAGTGCAGGTGCCGAAGAAGCTGGTGCCGTCGGGTGGCAGGCCGTCGGGGCAGATCGTCGTGTCGGTGCGGACTTCGAGTTCGCTCAGGTCGATGGTGTCGTCGACACGGCTCAGGTCGACCTCGGAGAACGTCGTGTTGTCGAAGATGGCGCCCGTCAGGGACGTGACCACGATGTACCGGCTGGTGTCGCTGCCCGATGCGAGCGGTCCGCTCAGCCGAAGACCGGTGAGGTCGGCGTCGGTGAGGTCGAGCTCGAAGGTCGCACCCGGAGCGGGCTCGACACGGATGTTGATCCGGTCGTACGTGAGCGAGGCGAGGTCGAGGAATCGTTCGGCCACGATGAGAGTGGCGCCGCTCAGGTCGGCACGGCCGAACGTGACGTCGGTGATGTCGTCGATACGAACACCGGTCACCACCGCGCCCGAGACGTCGACACCACGCGCCTGTCCGATCCTGGCATCGCGGAAGTTGGCGCCGTCGACGGTCGCTCCCGACAGGTCGCCGAGCCGAACCTGATTGAAGCGCGAGCCGGTCAGGTCGGCACCGACGAAGCTCGGCGGTTCGGCATCGTCGCTCTCCGCCAGCCAGACCTGGGCGCCGGCGAGGTTCGCCCCGTCGAAGTTCGCCGAGCCGAGGTTGGTTGCCACCAGGTGCACGCCGGCCAGGTCGCGGCCCGCGAAGTCGGGATAGTCCGGGCGGGTGGTGAGGTCGAAGAACCGGCACACACCTCCCGCCCGCAGGTCGCACCCTGGCGCGGTCGAGCCCGCTCCTGGCTCCGAGCGCCACAGGACGATCCGCGTCGGGGTCGCCTGATTGGCCCGTCCCGACGGATCGGCAACTTCGGCGCTCAGCACCATCAGGGTGTCGCCGACCGCGGTCACGTCGACGGCGGCGTTGGCCAGCGGGTGGATGGTCGAGCGCATCTGGGTGCCGCCGATGATGCTGAACACCGGCTGGATCGACAGGTTGCCGGCGTCGACTTCGGCGAACGCCGGGGTACCGGGGTAGTCGAAGAACAACACGGTCTCGGGGACGCTCACCGAGTCGATCTCGGTCACGCTCCAGGCCCCGTCGACGAGTTGGGCGTAGCGGCGGGTGCCCGAGGTGGCCCGGACGTCGGCCACCTCGTCGTCGGCAGCCTGCTCGACCAGTTCGACCTGTTCAGGGGGCACGAAGTCTTCGAAGATGGTGGTGACACCACCGACCAACTGCGCCCGGAACTGTGGGTACGGGACGGCCGCGTACGGCACGCCGTCGATCGAACCGCAGTCCGGTAGTGGCTCCAGCGGTGCGGGCGCCAGGGGGTGTTCGCCCGGTTCCTGGAGCCTCAGCGAGGCGATGTCGGTTCCGGTGAAGATCCGACCGTGCCGCGCCCAGAACGATCCGAGCACCCAGCCGCCGGGGCTGTCGAACGAAGTGTCGCAGGCCGTCTCGTGGGCGATGTAGGTCAGCGTCGTCCCGTCGTGGACGAGTTCGACCGAGGTGAGCGGGTTGCCGGCGTTCGTCAGCTCGCGCTCGGTAGTCCAGTTCGTGCCGTCGGGCGACGAGTACAGCACGGCCCGCCACTGCGGACCGAGGATCGTCCCCGCCGCCAGCAGCCCGGCGTCGGTGGCGATGACCGAGTCGATGCGCAGCGAGCCATTCGACGGTGGTGCCCACGCGGCCGGCACCGTTTCGGTCCACGTCAGCGCGTCGGGACTCGTGTAGGCGACCGGTCGCCGGCGAGTGCACACGGCGACCTGCAGGTCGTCGGGCGTGGCACCGTGACAACTTGTCTGCCGCCTGGCGACCGCGAGGTAGGCGCCACCGGGCACCGGCACGATGTGATCGACGGTGAGGCCACAACAGCGGTTCGCTCACCGACAGGATGTGGCTGTACACCACCGACCGGGTCACGGCCCAGAGCCCGCGCCCGGTGGTGGGCTGCGAGCGATCGGGCACACGGCAACCATACGTATGGGGCGTGACAGCCACCGGACGTCTGGCTCCTCCACTCAGCTCGTCAGCCAGACCGTCGTGTCGGGAGGGATCGTGGCGTCGAGTGGAGTGCTGGCGGCCAGGATGGTGGCCTCGGCCGGCAGCTCGATCGAGGCGGTGCCGGTGTTGGCGACGATCGTGACGGCGCCGTTGCGGAAGGCGACCGCGTCGCCGAACGAGTCCAGCCAGGTGAGTTCCCCCTGCCCCAGGCGATGTCGGCGGCGCAGCATCAGCAGGGCGCGGTACAGCTCCAGCGTCGAGTCGGGGTCGTCGGCCTGGGCGTCGCGAGCCAAGGCCGCCCACCCGGGTGGCTGCGGCAGCCAACTCGCACCGGTTGGGCTGAATCCGTAGGCGGGGGCGCGCGCCTCCCACGGGATCGGTACGCGACAGCCGTCGCGGCCGTACACCTTGCCGCCGGTGCGGAGCCAAACAGGGTCCTGGCGAACCTCGCCGGGCAGGTCGACTACCTCGGGGAGCCCCAGTTCCTCGCCCTGGTACAGGTATGCCGAGCCCGGCAGGGCGAGCATCAGGGCAGTGGCCGCGCGACCACGACGCAGGGCCCGAGCCGGGTCGGGCAGGTCCGAGCGCGGCCCGATGCCATGGTCGGGCGGCGCGTCACCGGACAGGGTCAACCGGGTCGCGTGGCGTACGACGTCGTGATTGGAGAGCACCCACGTGGTCGGGGCGCCGACCGCGCCGTACTCACGCAGTGACTCGTCGATGACGGCTCGTAGGGCGGCCGCGTCCCAGCGGGTGTACAGGTATTCGAAGTTGAAGGTCTGGTGCATCTCGCCTGGGCGCACCCACTGAGCCGTCTCGGCAGTCGTTGGCAGCCAGACCTCGCCGCACAGCGCCCGGTCGCCGGGATAGGTGTCGAGGAGTGCCCGCCAGTCGCGGAAGATGGCGTGCACGCCGGCCTGTCCCCAGTACGGCGCACCGGCTTGGACGACGGTCGCTGTGGGGGTGTAGTCGGGAAGATCCGGAGCCTTCACCAGGCCGTGGGCGACGTCGACGCGGAACCCGTCGACACCCCGCTCGAGCCAGAACCGGAGCACGTCGCGGAACTCGTGGTGGACTTCTTCGTTGGACCAGTCGAAGTCGGGTTGTGAGGAGTCGAACAGGTGCAGGTACCACTGGCCCGCAACGCCGTTGGGCTCGACGACGCGCGTCCAGGCCGGCCCGCCGAACATCGACTGCCAGTTGTTCGGGGGCAGCTCGCCGTCCACCCCGCGCCCGTCGCGGAAGAGGTAGCGGGCGCGCTCTGGGCTGCCCGGTCCGGCAGCCAGCGCGGCCTGGAACCAGGGGTGCTGGTCGGACGAGTGGTTGGGTACGAGGTCGACGATCACCCGCAGGCCGAGCGTGTGGGCCGTCCTGACCAGCGCGTCGAAGTCGGCCAGCGTGCCGAACAGCGGGTCGACATCGCGGTAGTCGGACACGTCGTAGCCGGCGTCCTTCTGTGGCGACCGCTGGAACGGCGACAGCCAGATCGCGTCGACGCCGAGGTCGGCCAGCGCCCCGAGCCGGGAGACGATGCCGGCGAGGTCGCCCACACCGTCGCCGTCGGAGTCGGCGAACGAGCGCGGATAGATCTGGTAGATCACGGCGTCGCGCCACCACTCGACCGGTGAGGTGCTGGGGGTTGTCTCGGCAGAGCTCATCGCCGCGAACCTACCCAACGGTGTCCCAGCTCCCCGCCGATGCCGATGCCGACAACCGGAGGTTGGCACGGATTGTTGCCAACGAGGCAACTATCCGTACCTACCTCCCGAGCGTCGGGGCCGGGGTCGACTATGGCGGGCCATCGCAGAGCGCCATCGCAGTCGGCAGATAGCGACTCAAGGAAGCGATGATGTCGACTCGCGTTTTCGGATGTCGCAGACGCCGTGCTGCCATCGCGTCGATCGCTGCGATCACCGCCGCGCGATCGTCCTCGACGAGTCCGCCAACGAAGCTGTCTGACGAGAGAGCCTCAACGCCGTACGGCACGAGTAGCTCTGTTGGGAAGTCACGCAAGTTCTCGGTGACGATCGTCTGCGCCCCGATCTTGACCGCCAGTGCGAGCACGTGACGGTCCTTCTCGTTAACCGGCATCAGGGTGACCAACTCGTCGGGCACCTCCTCGTTCGCCGACAGCAGGGCCGTGTTCATCAGGTCGACTCGGCGCTTGCTCGCCGCGCTGTCGAGGTCGGGGCGCTCGCCGAGGTTGCGGGCCACCTCCGCCAGGATCTGGGGTGACCAGTGAGGCCGGAACAGACGCCGCGTCGCCATCGTGAGCAGCAGGTCCGTCGTCTCGATGCCGTACAGCACGTTTGCGTCGAGAACAACGACGTGTACCCGCCGCTCACCGGATTCAGTCGTAGAGGCCAAGCTCCTCGGCTTCCGCCGTCATCGCCGCCAGGGCATCGTCAGCCTGCATCGCGAGGCGATCGCGATATGCCAACACGTCTGAGAGCTTGAGCCGCCGGTGCGTGCCGACCATGTGGAACGGCACCTCGCCGGCCTCAATCCGCTTGATCAGGAACGGCCGGCTGACGTTCAGGATGTCTGCCGCCTCGAACGTGGTGAGTTGGGCATGCAGCGGCACGACTGAGACACCATTGCCCAACTGCAGCTGCTTCACGATGGCCTCCAGAACTGCGTGCAGCCGTTCCGGCAACTCGATCGCTTCACCGCCCGCAAGCGCGCGCTGGAGCGCGTCGAGGTCGGACTCATCGAGAGTGCCCGGCTGAACCTCCATCACATCGCTCACGAAGCCAACCCTATCATTAAGTGCAACAAGTGCAACGCCCAGATCCCCGTCCGGAACGTCGGTCAGAGCCGACTGTGGGAACCCGCTCCGCGGCGGGCCAGGCGCGGTCTGGCTGTATCCGTCGCCTTTCCAATGCGACGGCGCCACGCACATGGCGGTTCGACGCGCTCGGGTTGTATCTGTCGAGTATCTCTTCGGCTTGGCTAGCGAGGTGACGAAGCCGACCCACGTTGACGCATCGATCCCTTCATCGGTTGACCTCCCCTTTCCCTGGGTAAGCCGTGGGCAACAGGGGCCGGGAAGCAGGAGAGCCACCCCGGAGGGTGGCTCTGACCTGATTGTTCTTGGCAGCCCGTACGGGATTCGAACCCGTGCCGCCACCTTGAGAGGGCGAAATGAAGCTGTCGTACCAGCTAGATCAGGACTTTACAGCATCGCCCAGTCCGTGCAGTGCACCCTGTTTCGGCCCGCTCTGCTGACAGTTTGCTGACAGGTCGAGCCGTCGAAGACATGACGGCGGCCGACGCCACAGTGAGTACTTCCCACCAATGATCGCTTTGCTCGTCGAGGTCGGCCGGTTCGCGTGGCGCGACCGCACGGCACTCGACAGACTTGGCAGATGGTCGCCGGGCATCCTCCGCCTCGTCCGACATCAGGTCGGGTTTCAGCGCGTATGTCCCGAATGCCACGACGCGACACCCTGCCAGAGCTGGCGCTTCGGCGTCTACTGCACGCCCGCGGACTTCGATACCGCGTGGACGTACGCCCAGTGCCGTCTGTTCGACGTCGGGCGGACGTCGTCTTCACCCGGGCGCGCGTGGCCGTGTTTGTGGACGGCTGCTACTGGCACGGATGCCCGCTTCACTGCAGGTTGTCGGGACAGAACGTGAAGTGGTGGCGAGCAAAGATCGACGGCAACCGCCGGCGTGACGCCGACACGGACCTCGCGCTCGAGCGGGAAGGGTGGCGGGTCGTCCGAGTCTGGACCCACGAGGACGTCACCGCCGTGGCGGATCGCGTCGAGGCACTCGTTCGCAAACTCGCTGCCTAGCGGGTGTGTCGAGTTAGCGTGTCGCTCTAGCATCCACGACTGGGGAGGACATGGCCGAGCAGGACGACGTCAACTCAACTTCGAGCGCACGTCGTCCAGTTGCGGTCGATCTGTTCGCCGGAGCCGGAGGAATGTCGCTCGGATTCGAGCAGGCGGGATTCGACGTGCTCGCTGCCGCCGATAGCGACCCCGTTCATCTCGCTGTCCACGAACGGAACTTTCCGCACTGCTACCCGGTCTGCGGAGACGTCTCCGCGATGACCGCCGAAACGATCCACACCGCGGTTCGCAAGGGCTGGGCGCTCACGAAGCGCGAGGGCGAGTGGGACGGCGTGATCGACTGCCTTTTCGGCGGCCCAAGTTGTCAGGGCTTCTCCGACATGGGCAAGCAGCGGTCGGACGACGAACGGAACGACCTCATCTTCTCGTTCGCTCGCCTGGTTCGCGAATTGAAGCCTTCGACCTTCGTGATCGAGAACGTGCCCGGCCTCCTCTACGCGAATGCGCGGGGGCACCTCGTGAGGCTCCAGGCACTGTTGCGCGATGCCGGCTATCGGCTCGCCGCGGAGTTGCCGGTGCGTCTCGACGCTTCGGAGTTCGGCGTTCCCCAACAGCGCCGGCGGGTGTTCATCATTGGGGTCGCCGACGGGTTGCCATTGCCTGCGACACCTTCGCCTGTCGTCGAGCGCGTCACGGTAGCCGACGCCCTCGACGACCTGCCGACGATCGAGACCATTGCCGAGTTGTTGACCCACGACGCGCTGCGCTTCACCTCCGAAGCACTCGATGACCTCACAAGCAGAGCCTCGACCTACGCAGCGTCGCTGCGTGGGCCGGTTGGCCTCGAATACCCGAGGCAATGGGACGCGAACACGTTGACCGGATGCCAACGCACGATCCACAGCGCCGCCGTCGTCAAGCGATTCGCCGCGTTGGCCCCCGGTCAGGCCGACGAAACGAGCCGAACGCGGCGACTCGACGGCGCCGGGTTCGCGCCGACTCTACGCGCGGGCACGGGCCGAGACCACGGCAGCTTCACAGCCCCCAGGCCGATCCATCATCGAAAGCCTCGAGTGATCACGGTGCGAGAAGCGGCGCGCCTTCACTCCTTTCCGGATTGGTTCGCGTTCAACGTCGCCAAGTGGCACGCCCTGCGGGAGATTGGAAATGCGGTGCCGCCGCGGCTAGCGGCCGCCTTAGCCCGGACCATCGCCGATGCCCTTGGTGCGACGCCGCCGCTACCGGACCAAGACCTCACACTCGGCCCTGCCGAACTTCTGCTTCACTCACTCGGCTCGGCAGCCGATTACTACGGCGTCGACCGCGCCGACCTTCCAGCGGACGTCCGGCGGCAATGAACGCGGGCGGGAGTCGATTCCAGTCCGAAGTCGAGAACCCGAGCAGATGACGATCACGAAAGCCAACGCCCGTCCGAGCAAGGATTTCTTCGTCAGCATGCTGACGCGCGATATCTCGCTTGAGGACTGCATCCTCGACCTGATCGACAACAGTATCGACGCGGCTTGGAAAGCGTCCGGCGAACGGCCCCGAACGCTCGTCGTCGACTCGGCTCTCGCCGACTACGAGGTCACGATCGCGATGAGCGAGGACGCGTTCACGATCGAGGACAACTGCACCGGAATCACGCTCGACGACGCGGCCAACTACGCGTTCACGTTCGGCAGGGCTCGCGGAGACGACCCAGACGACTACTCGGTCGGGGTCTACGGCATCGGCATGAAGCGCGCGATCTTCAAGCTGGGCAGTGAGATCGAGATCCACAGCACCTACGCAGAAGACGACGTGCTGACGGCGTTTAAAGTACCGATCGACGTCCCGGAGTGGCTAAGGAGCGACCTCGACCCAGCCGACGGCAGCGATTTCGCACCATCGTGGGACTTCGACATCGAGGAGGACGATCCCAGCCCGCACGTCGGAGTCCGCATACACGTCTCGCAGCTCCACCCGCAGACCCAGGCCCTGTTCGGCGACGAATCCTACGAGAGGTCTCTCCGACGCATCCTCGCGAGGGACTACATGCTGCCGCTGATGCGCGGCCTACGCATCGTGCTCAACGGCACCCTCGTCGAGGGATCGACCGTCGAACTGAAGGAGAACGAGTCCTTCGCACCGATGAGGGTCAAGTACGACGACGACGGAGTCGAGATCGAGATCGTGGCCGGCATGCTCTTCCAGCCACCGGACGACAACGAGCCGGACGAACGTAAGGACACGCTCTCGGGCTGGTATGTGGCATGCAACGGCCGCATCATGCTCGCCGCCGATCGCACGGCCCTCACCGGCTGGGGCGACCTCACCCCTATGTGGCACCGGCAATACGCCGGGTTTATCGGGTTCGTCTTCTTCAGCGCCGAAAATCCGTTGCTGTTGCCGATGACCACCACCAAGCGGAACGTCGACTCGTCGTCGGCGGTCTACCGACGTGCCCGCTCCCGCATGTACGAGCCGACCCGGGCCTGGATCGACTACACGAACGCACGCAAGAACGACCTCCAAGGCTTGAAGCAGCTCGAAACCAGCACCACAGGCACCAGTATCGCCAACGTCCCGGAACGCCCCGCCGTGTCCCTCCCGACAGTGACCAAGAAGGCCGCTACCGAGCCCGTCGCCAACATCAACTACGCGGTCCCCCGCAAGCAGCTACGGGCGCTCGCAGCGGCCTTCGGCGACAAGAACATGACGTACCGGGACGTTGGATCCCAGTCGTTCAAGTACGCGTACGACGAACTCGTAGACGAAGAAGACTCGTGACCGGCAGCTCCACCAGCTACGTCAATTTCAGCGTACGCCAGAACAAGGCCATCGAACGCGACCGCGCCTTTCGCGCTCTCCGCGCGTTGACGTCGACGAACGACGATCTCGACTACGTCTACGTGGGGCTGGGCTCCGTATGGTTCGTCGACTTCGAGATCGCCCATCGCGAGTTGGGCATCGAAACGATGATCTCAATCGAGTCCGACCCCGTCGTATTCACGCGGGCGACTTACAACAAGCCCTACCGAACCGTCGAGGTCATCGAGGGAACGTCCAACGAAGTGCTGCCAACTCTGCTCGACGACCGGCCGGATCTCGCCGAACGCCCCTGGATCGTCTGGCTCGACTACGACAAGGCTCTCGACACGGTGAAGGTCGACGAACTCCGCTATCTGATTCGACGGCTCCCGGCGGACTCTGTGCTCCTGGTTACCTTCAACGCCGCACCCAATCGGTATGCCGGTCCAGTTGACGAACGGCGTGAAGCGTTCCTCGAGCTGTTCGGGGACGCGTTCCCAGTCGAGCCCTTTACGACGACCGGGAAGTACAAGGACCACGCCCTCGTCATGTCCGCCCTCGCCGACGGCCTGAACACGCTGCTCCACTCTCACGCCGGCGAGGCCGCACGACCAGGCGGCTTCGTCCGGGCGTTCGATTTGAGGTACCAAGACGGCACGCCGATGGTCACAGCCGGGGGTTGTCTCCCGTCACCCGAACGAGCTGCGGCAACGAGTGCGCTGGTGGCCGCTCCGGGATGGCAAGGTCTTTGCCCCACGCCGATCACGACACCGCCCCTCACGGTGCGCGAACTCCAGGCGCTCCGAGCCCTCATGCCATGCGAGCCGCCCCCATCGCGAACGTCCGTGCAGGCACTGGGATTCGATCTCGAAGAAGACCAGATCGCGGCGTTCGCGGCCCACTACGCGAGCTTCCCGACATTCGTCCAAACAGCGCGGTAGAACACCGAGCGTGCGGATGTCCAGGGTGTCGGGAAACCTCCGCAGCCAGCCAGCGGTTGGCGTTCAGCTCATGTAGTAGCCGGAGTCGCAGTTGGAGTTCGTGCGTGAGTTGGTCGTAGGCGAACACGATGGCGAGAGGTCGGCCATGGCGGGTGAGGTAGATGGGGTCGCGGCCGAGTGTTGCGCGGCGATCGTTGAGCGTTGCTTCGATGTGACGCGCATCGGCGAAGAGGCCGGGGCTCGCGCTTGAGGCGGCGCCACGCTTCGCTGTCGTGGAACGGGCAAGTAGCACGCGCTCTGGCCCAGCACTGGTAGCCCGGCGTCTGCGATGACGCGACGGCAGTCACTGCGACGCAGGCCGAGGTCGAGTAGCGGGTAGGTGCGGTGTTGGTAGCGGGCTCGGGGGTCGATACCGGGGTGAGCGCGTTCGATCTCGTCCACGCTGATGCCGGGTGCGACGGTGGCGGGCTGTTCGATGGTGGCGCCGTGTTCGCGCAGCCAGCGGCCGGCGACGGCGACCTTGAAGTCGGCGGTGCCGCTCCGCGCGCCGGATGCGCCGTTGGACACTCGCACTGGGATCAGGAGTGATCGTGAGCCGGGTCGCATCAATCGGCCGCGTAGTGTCTCGACTTCGCCGCGGTGTTCACCGCGTCGGCGGATGCGGTGGAGTTCGATCAGATCGATACGTTCGATCGAGCGAAAGGGACGGCTACCTCGCGGGTAGCGCAACGTATCGGGGTGCTCAGAGTCCGAGCCCACGTTGGCGAACAAGAACGTGGTGTAGTCCCACGACTCGATGAGCGGCGAGTACGAGCAGCCCCGTCGACTGCACGCCGCCGCCGTGGGGCACGGTTCTTGCACGGCCTCTCTAGGCTGCGCCGCGGGCTGGCCGCACTCACAGGGCGGGCCATCGCCTCACTGGCGAGGTTCGGTCCAGAGGTCGATGACGCCCTTGCCGTCGTCGTTGTACGGCGTCACGCGACCCACCCTCGTCGATCGTCGGCGAGGCCGACCGGTAGGACGCGACCGGTGAGCGCGGCAAGGACGTGGGTCGCCAGCAGCGGCGGTACGGCGTTGCCAATCTGCTCGAACGCTTTGGAGCGGGAGCCCTGGACGGGATAGTCCGGTGGGAACGATTGGAGGATGAGGGCTTCGCGAGGGGTGATGCGTACCGAGTCCGGGTGCCCGACGCGGGATGCGCCCGGACCGTGATGGACGGGGGCGCCGATCACGTCGGGGCGGAACGAGGCGACGACGGTGGTGGCCGGGCGTTCCCATATCCACTGTGCCTTGGCATCTGCCGCAGCGGTGAGGGTTGGTGCGGGTTCGTGGTCGGGGACGTTGCGGATCGGCTTGCTACCAGCGTTCTGTCGCCGGTTGAGTTCCCAGGAGCGGGCCTTGCTGCCGAGCGTCATCGCTGGCTCGGTGGTGTCGCGGTCGGGTCGTGGGCCGTGACGTTCGGTCATCCCCGTGCCGCGGGTGTGGCGTAGGGCGCCGTCCCAGCCGAGTGCGTCGGCCATCGTCACCCACGGCTGGCGTGTCTCGAATAGCGTCGGTTGCGGGCGACGGGCGTGCGTCGGTGTCGGCGGCGCGGCGGGCTGGTGGCGGTGGGCGAGCAGGAAGGCGCGGCGGCGTGTTTGTGGAACGCCGTAGTTGGCGGCGTTGAGGATTCCGGTCCAGGTGTGGTAGCCGCGGGGTCGGAGCCACTCGGCGAGGGCACACCACAGCGGCAGGCAGGGTGGGACTTGTTCGAGCGCGATCCAGCCCGGTTCGGTGCCTTCGATCCAGCGGCCGACGTCGAGGGGTGCCCACACCGGCAGCGGACACTGGTCGCGTAGGGCGTGCCAGTCTCCGCGGTACATGGCGGTGACCAGGGCGGGTAAGTGCTCGCGTCCCTCGCCGAGCCCGGCGACGCTGAACGCTGTGCACGGTGGTGAGGCGATCAAGCCGGTGACGCGACCGCGGAACGGCTCGACCGGGTAGGCGGTCAGGTCGGCGCGGATCGTGAGGTGCCCGGCGGCGGCGCGTGTGGCGCACGCGGCAGCGTCCCACTCGATCCCGATGTCGTGCAAGCCGAGGATGCGGAGCCCTTCGGACCAGCCGCCTGGCCCGGCGAACAGGTCCAGGATCATTGCCAACCATCGACGGTGAGGCGGCGGGGAGGGTGTTGGTGAGCGCGTGGAGGTTTGGGCACGCGGGTCTAGGCCGTTGACCCAAGCCACTTGTCACGCTGGCAGTACCCTCCGCCGGTTCCGACTGGTCGACACCAACATGCGGCACGGCCTCGATCCGATGTGGGCCATCGCCCACGCGGGTGAGCGGAACCGGGCGATCAACTTCTTCGGTGACACCAGTCGGCCGCCGACCATGTACACCCACGGCTACCGGCAGGACAACCACCGCGATAACGACGAGGTCGCCGAGGTAAATCGACGGCGACGTGCCGGCCGAAGGCTGGAAACAGCTTGCCGCGGCCTTCCTGTCACACCTCGACCGAGGCTGAGTACGGCTCGCGGAGTACCGAGAAGGTCGAGGTGGCGCCGCGGAAGATGCGATCATCATCGCGTGGGCGAGTATCTCTGGACGCAGCACATTCGGGACAACTGTCCGCTCGAACCTCTTCTCAAGGACAAGGCGCGGACGGCGCGAGAGAACGCTGGCTTCGCCAAGCCGACAGGATCCACGGTCGAGCAGATCGTCGACCAGCTCAGCAAGAACTGGACAGAGTTCGCGCAGCCGCTCGTCGTGAGCGGCCAGCCGGAGCCGGACGGCGAGCCGCAGCGGGAGTATCGGCACGACCGCGAGGGGCCGGACAGCTACCCTTACTGGCGGTGGGCCTACCGGGTGCCGATCAGCGGCGACATCGAGTTGCTCGAACGCTGGCCCGAGCAACTCGAACGTGAGCCCCTCGGCGAGCACCAATTTGAGCCACCAAGTGGACCGTTGCTGCGCAGCGGCAACGGCTGCGTGTACATCTTCGCGGACGCTCCGCACGACCAAGATCCTGATGGAGTAGCGCCACCCGTAGACCAGGTCTCGGCGGCGGCCGGGTACCTGGCTGACGCGATCGCTGCGGTCAATGCTCAAGTGGCCGCTTACGACCATGCACTGCGTGCTGAGCTGGAGGCAACGGTCGACGCTCGTCTGGCACGCCTCGCGAGCATCGCCCAGGGCAATGCTGCGGTGATCGACCTCATCGTTGAACAGCTCGGGTCGCTCGAACTCACCCCGGCCGAGGGCGGGCCCACCGTTGAGGTGGTCGTAGCGGGGCCAGAACTCGGCGAACCAGTGGCAGTCGATCTGAACTTCGTCCTCAACGACGGCTCAGTTGCGAACCTCCTAGAGGTCATCGGCAAGTGGCGGCATGGCGTTGAGCGCTACCCGGCCACGTACGCGAAACTGAAGGAGGAGGACATCTCGAGCCTGCTCGTGACGACGCTGAACACGGTGTTCGACAGCGCCCATCGGGAGGTGTTCCAAGGCGAAGGCAAGACGGACATCTTCGTGCAGGCCGACACGGGGAGCTACGAGAGGGCCGCACACATCGCCGAGGCCAAGATCTGGGGCGGCCAAGGTCAGGTTCCGACTGATCTCGGGCAGCTACTTGGTTATGGGACGGCCAGCACATTCTCTCAGCTGCTGCTGTACTACGTGCGTCCTGAGCAACTATCGCTCGTGGTTCAGCGATGCAAGCAGGCTGTCACGCAGAGTTCGACCGACGGCGATCTCGAGGACCGTGGTCCGTACGACTTCGCCACCAACGTCACGCATCCAAAGTTCGGTACGACAGTCCGGCTCACCGTCATGTTCGTGCATGTCCCCAAAGCGGGCGCTGTCGACCCGGACGAGCAAGCAGAACAGACCGAGCCGTAGCGAACGCCAGCCCGAACGTCGTTCGCCATTCCGCGGCCCGAGCCGAAGCCGGCTCAGTAGCCAGAGGCTTGCTGCGCGAGCTACCTCATCCGCGCGACCTAACGGTCGGGCAGCGGGACATCGATGTCGTGGCGGCGCCACCCGTCCGCTGCGGTGAACGAAACGTGCAGGGACGCTGGGAACGTGATGATTACCCCAGTCATCTCCTCGGGCAACTCGATGGAGTCGATTGGCACGGAATGCGGCGGCCAGTGGGTCGTCGCCCAACCCTCGCCGGTACTCGAGTCCAGCGGCATCACTAGAACCCGGTGCGGCTTGCCTGAGCGGGCCAACTTGTCACGATCACCGCTCAGCTCATCGGACGCGAGCAGCTCGTTCAGCCATGCCCCCATCTGCTCGGGGGTCTTGGTGCCGACCCCACCCCACGCCGTCGAGAAGGTCCAGCCGCCAACCGGGGAGGGCACCGCGTCGGCATGCTCGGCGGCCTCACCGAGCAGCTCGAAGAGCTTGCCGACGTCCGGATCGGCAAACGCAACTGGGGTGCCGGGAGCGCACGTGGAGTAGTCCAGCCAGTCCGCGTAGTAGCCAATGTGCTCGATGCCCTTCTGTTCGAGACGTGCCAACACCGCAGCTAGATCGTCCGGGTCGAAACTGAGTCGATCCGGGTAGCGCCGCTCGCCCAACAGGCTCTCGGCCACCTCTCGACAAAACAGCCACATGCGGGACAGCTCGTCGCGCTTCGAGCTGAGCTTGTTGGCTCCTGCGAACAATCCCTTCAGCGGTCCGTCGAGGTGGCGGCGGACTTCCACGGCGGCATCCAGCGCCCCGGATACCGCGATGTCGTACATCCCCGGCTGCGAGTTGTCGTCGTGCAGCGTCGCGGTCGTGCCCGGATAGATCGCCTCCAGGAGCCGCATCGCGTACTCCTCCTCCGGACGGTTCCTGGCTGACACGGCGGCCGACTCTAGCGACCGCCGTCTTCTGCCCCGGATCGAGTGCCTCGGCCCGACGGTGCTCCACGTCGACGAATCTGTGATCGCCACACCGAGCGGGTCAGAAAGGGTGCATCGGACCCGACGACGAATTCCTCATCGCCACCATCGTGCTCGGGCGCCGATGACCCACGACGGGTACAACGCCGCGTCGTTCCCCCCATCGTCACGCTCAAGGAGGCGAGTACCCGGTTCCGCAATGCTCCGGGGTCGTCGCGCGCCGAGGTCACTTCGAGGACGGTCCCTCGACCATCGGTCGCTGCGCGCTGAAGTCACAGGCCGACGGCGTGGCCGAGGTCGTCGCGTTTTTGTTGACGGGCTTCGTGGAGTTCGTAGGCGGTGCGTTCGCCGCGGGAGTTGATGAGGCGGGCGGCGACTTCGTCGCGGGTGGGTGGTGGTGGGAGTGCGGGGAGGGTTTCGCCGTCGAGTGGGTCGGTGGGTCGGGTGAGGTAGAGGTGGTTGGCGTGTTGGCCGCGGGTGATGTCGACGTATGCCTCGCTGCGGTTGGCGGTGGGGTCGATCCGTCCGGCGGATTCGAGGTAGGTGGAGCCTTGGACGGCGTAGCTGGTGGCGGCGTAGGCGTGGTCGATGCCGGTCTCGCGGCGTCCGTTGGGGAGGTCGTGTTCGTCGAAGTAGGAGCGGTCGACGGCGATGGTGCCGAGGTCGTCGAAGTCGATGATGAGCCGGTCAAGGTGGGCGTCGGTGGCGTGGGGTCGGATGCCGGTGATGGTGCCGAGGGAGCCGTTGCGGATGTAGCGGTCGGGTTGGTTGTGTGGGTGGGCGTCGCGGTTGGGGATGCGGGCGACGACGCGGTCGCCGGTGGTGAAGCGCCGGTCGTCGCTGGCGGTGATCTCGTCGCCGCCGATTTCGCCTGCTGTGCGGAGGAGGGTGTGGGCGAGGCGGTTGAGGTTGCGGCGGGTGCGGTTGCGGCGGTCGATCATCGGGTGGTGGATGCCGTGTTGATGGTTCGTCCACCAGCGGTTGAGTATGTCGCGGTAGAAGTCGAGTTCGTTGTCGATGACGTGGAGGTGTCCGGCCGCGGCGAGTTCGGTGAGGGCACGGTCGATCTCCCCGGCGCGCAGGTGGTCGGCGGCGGCGCGGTCGTGTGGGTTCTTGAGCCGGTGGCTGGTCGTGAGTTCGGGTGTGTGGGCGCGGAAGCGTTGGCAGAGGACGCGGAACATGCCGCCGGCTTCGACGGCGGAGTGCTGGGCGGGGTCGCCGATCAGTCGCAGGGTGGTGCCGGTTTGCTCGGCGAGCGTGACGAGCCGGTCGAGGTCGCGGTCGGAGATGGTGGATGCTTCGTCAACGATGAGCACGGTGTTGGCGTCGAGGGGATGGTCGTCGGGGTCGGGGTGGGCGAGGTACCAGGCGAGCGTTTCGCAGCGGATGCCGGTGGCGGCGGCGAGGGTGCGGGCGGCTTCGCCTTTGACGGCGGCGCCCAGCACCCGGTAGCCGGCGGCGGTCCAGGCGTCGACGGCGGCGGCCATCGCGGTGGTCTTGCCGGCCCCGGCTCGACCGATCGCGCATTGGATGCGATGCCCCGACGTGGTGAACGTCGAGACGAGTGCTGCTTGTTCGTCGCTGAGATGCGGGTGGCTGGCGAGCGCCGCGGTGAGCTGGCTGGCGGTGACGCGGTGGCTTGCTGTGTGGAGGCCGGCGCGGTGGTGGGCGACGATGCGGGTCTGCACGGCGAGCATCTCGCGGGTCGTGTAGCAACTACCGAGGTCGATCACGTGGCCGGAAGCGAGGAAGCTGTCGGCGAGCCGCTCCACGTCGTCGGGGGTCAGGTGGAGCGGGCGGGGTTGGTCGGGGTCGCTGGCGGGGTCGGCCATGTCCACGATCGCGGCGAGCAGGTCACCGCGGTCGAACACCGACAGGTTGCGGCACACCCCATCCGGCGCGGCGAGTGCCGCGTGGACTTGTGCCGGGTCGATCAGTTCGCGCTCCACGGTGGTACCTGGGGTGCACGCGGCGAGGTCGTCGGGTGTGAAGCCGACGCCGCTGGCACGGTCCCACCATTCGGCGCGCAGAGTGTCGAGGACGGTGTGTTGCTTCGCGGGGCGGGTGGCGAGGACGACCTGTTGGAGTTCATCGACGGTGGCCCCGCGCCCGATCGCTTCTTCGAGTTCGCGCAACGCGTCGTCGATCTCGTTGCGACGTTGGGAGAACTCGTGGAGCACGTCGTCGCCGATTCCCTCGACCTCCCAGCCGCCGCGTCGGCCGCGCCGGTAGGCGACGCCGAGGGTTTCGGTGAGGTGGTAGCGGGCGTGCGCGGTGACGAGCGCCGAGGCAGCTTGGGCGTGGTCGTACAGGTGGCGGCCGTCGAGGGCGCGGCGTTCACCGTCGGGGCCGACGACGGTGTTGGCGACCACGTTGTGGTGGTGGACGTGTGGGTCGAGCGCGCGTGAGGTGAGGTGCTCGAACGATGCCGCGGTCCACCCATCGACGGGGACGCTCTCGTTGCGGATGCGGGTGTAGGCGGCGTGTTCTTCGAGCCAGCCGAGCGCCCAGTCGTTCGCGTCGCGGATCGTGTCGAGGACCGCGGCGCGGGTCGTGTCGTCGGCGAGCAGGGCGAGCACCCCGAAGGACTTCTCGGTCGTCAACGTCACGTCGAACCCGACCCGTACGGCGGGCGGTCGGCGGCGACCGACGAAGGCGGCGAGTTCGGCGCGGGTCACGAACCAGCGGCCGCGGGTGCCGCGCTCGCCGATCAGGTACGCCTCGCGCACCGGCTGCCCCGCAGCGACAGCGGCGTCGATGTCGGCCCGGTTGCGTTCGTAGCGGACCGCGAGACGACGGAGGTATCGGGGGATCACGCCGACGAGCCGTGCCGCGTCACCGAGTGGGAGCAGGTCGTCAGGTGCGCCGGCGTCGGCGACCTCGGCGGGGGTGATCCCGGTTGCCAGGGCGGTTTCGTAGCGGGTGAGCTCGTGTTCGGTGACCCATCGGTTCCCGGCGTGATCGAAGGTCGGCAGCAGATACGACGTGGCCGGGACCGAACCGGGAATCAAACCGGGAATGGAACCGGGAACCGAACCGGGAACGGGAGCGTTCGTCGTTCCGGTGGCGTTGGCGGCGAGTTGGGTGCCGGTGTCGAGCAGGGCGTCGAGCTCGGCGACGGTGAGGTCGAGGACGGCCGCGGCGTCATGGCTGTCGTACCAGGGTTCGCCGCCGGGTCCGGTCATCGTCGCGGTGCCGACGCCGAGCTGCGGACGGCGTCCGGCCGATCCCTGAGCGGTGATGAGCCGCCTGCCGGTCGCAGGGTCGCGGCCAGCGAGCACCTGGGCGAAGTCCTGAGTGTCGACCACGCCGACCAGCCCAGCCGCCGCTGCGCCGTTCCCGCTCCAGCGTCCCGGTCCTTCGCCGGAATCGGCGTAGTAGCGGGCGGTGGGTGACTCGATCGTCCCGACTGGCGGCGTCGCGGTGGCAGGCGTGGTGGGTGTGGGGTTGGGTTGGAGGTAGGCGACGATCGCGTGGACGATCTGGCCGACGCTGCGGCCCGCTCCGCCGAGCGGGGTGATCGTGAACCTCATCGCTCGACCGGGAAGGCCACCGCAGGTGCCCCGAAGGGGCACCTGCAAGTGTGTGCTTGTTGGATTCGGCCGTTCGACTCGGCTGCCGGATAGGGGTCGCGGGAGCGATAGGGGTGGCGGGCGGGAACGATGCCGGGAATACGATTGGTGGTGCGGTGGGTCATCGGACGAGGTGCAGGTGTGGGCGAGGGTGGTTCTGGAGTTGGTCGAGGCGGCGGGTGATGTTGGTGCGGTTGGGGTCGAGCGCGGTGGCGAACTGCTCGGTGACCATGAGGCTGTGCTGTGCGCGGCTGGACGGTGGGAGGCGGTCAAGATCACGGTTGTGGACCGGGCCGGCGGTGGTGAACACGTCGATCTCGCCGTGCCCGTCGGGCCGGGCGAATCCGTATCGTTCAAGCCGGCGCAGGGTGTGCAACGTGGCGTCTCGCATGAGGCCGACGTAGCGGCCGAGTTCACCGGGGGTGAGTTCGGCGGGTTCTTGCTGTTGCCATAGGTCGGGCAGGCGTCGTAGGAGCAGTACCGACGCCGGGCCGATGACGGGTGCCCAGCACTCCTCGAGGTAGCGGTGGCGCAGGTCGAAGCCGAGCCGGGCGATGACCGTGTTGGGGTGTTGGCTGGCGCGCAGAACCAGGAGTTCGTGTTCGTCCATGCCGATCTAGGCCGCGCCCGGTTGACAGCGATGACACCACGGCACCCCTCCGGTGTCGTGGGAGAGGGGTGGGAGACCGATCGGGAACGCGTCCGTGATCCCGACCGCAACGGTGACAGCCGGCGCGATCGGATTTCTTTGGGCCGGGAACGCGAACCGGAACGCCGCCGGGAATCGCCGCGCGGATCGTGCCGGATGTCCGTTTCGACACCTGGAGGAATTCCGATGCCTGTTACCGCTCTGCTCGATACCGAATGGGACGCGCTCGCGTGCAGCCCGCTCGCTCGACGCACTCTCATCCGCTGGTCCCGCTCCTACCCGGCGTTGGCGGGTCTGGCCGACTTCGCGGCGCTGTTGGAGCGGCGCCGCGACCCAGCGGTCGCCAACGATGTGCTCGCCGCGCTGGCCGAGTTGGCGCCGTCCGACGAGATGGCGAGCCGGGTGCTGTTGCAAGCGCTGCTGCCGGGGTTGGTCCGGTTGGCGGCGACCGCCGGCTACGACGACCCGAGCGCGCTGGACGAGATGGTCTCGTTGGCATGGGAACGCATCCGCACTTACCCGACGACTCGTCGCGGCTCGGTCGCCGCCAACGTGTTGTGGGACGTTCGCAAGTGGTACCGGCGGCACCGGCTGATCGAAGCGCCCCGCTCGGTTCCACTCGACAAGCTCGATGAGCGGGCCGCGCCAGGGGTGGAATCGGCCGAAGCAACGGTGCTGGCCGGGGTCGCTGTGGCCGAGTTGGGGCAGGCCTGCCGGGACGGCGTGATCTCCGACGCTGCGCTGGCGCTGATCGTGCGGACCCGCCTGGGTGGTGAGGCGCTGGCGGACATCGCCGCTGACGAGGACGTGAACGTGCATCGACTCGCCCAGCGCCGCTGGCGTGCGGAGTGCCGTCTGCGGGCGTTGCCGTGGGCGAGCTGATGACGGCGTGCCGTTGGGCGGCTACAGTGATTGGCGGCTACCTGGGGGTGCCCGGTCTCGCCAGCCTGACCGTCATAGGGCTGGACTCCCGAGCGATTCGACCTTGCTCGGCGCGTCACGCCGGCCTGTCGAGCCAGCACCGGGTCGGTCGGGAACCGCCGTCTGCTGTTGGGGGGTTCCAAGTGCTGTCGCCGCCGTCACGTCGATCGACCCGTCGCCGTTGGCTCTCCCGCGGCCCAGCGTCGTCGCTCGCAGTGCTCGCCGCGGCCGCCCTCGCGGGCGCGTGCAGTGGCGGCGGCGAGGGAGCTGACTCCACAACCCCAGCTTCGCCGTCGAGTTCGACCAGCACGTCGACAACGTCCAACGCGGCGACCACCACAACGTCGGCGACCACCTCGCCGCCGTCCACCGTCACATCGACCACGCAAGCGGCCTCCTCCACGACCGCGGTGACCACTTCGACGGCCGCGACCACGGTTTCGACGCCGGCAACGGCACCGCCGGTGTACGGGTCGGTCGAGGAGGAGATCACCGCTCGCTTCGTTGCCTACTGGGACGCGCGGCACCAGGTGCTCTCGTCCGACACGGTGCCGGACCCGAACGATGCGCGCCTGGCCGCGCACGCGGTCGGCGAGCAGCTTGCGGTCGTGACGGGTGAGGTGGAGCGGTATCGCGACGAGGGGCGCCGTCTGGCCCGCCCGGACAACCCCGTCGGTCATCAAGTGGTGACCGTGGCGTCGGTTGACGGCGGCTCGGCCGAGGTGCAGGAGTGCTTCGTCGACGACGGCGTGATCGTCGATCGGGCGAGTGGTGCTGTGCTGAACGATCGGGTGGTGACGCTCAACAGTCGTGGGGTCATGCACCGTGTCGACGGGGTGTGGAAGCTCGCCGAGTATCGCGTGATCCAGAGCTGGGAGGGGGTGGCCGGGTGCGCGCTCGAAAGCTGACCATGTACCTGCTGGCGGTGCTCTGTGTGCTGACGGCCACGACGGTCGCCGATGTCTCGCTGGTGTTCGGCGACGATCGCCTGCCGGGCCTACCCGGCGGAGGCGACGATGAGGGTGGCGGGGGCGGGGAGATCGACGAGGACGGCAATCCAACGGCGGTCGCAGCCGCTCCGGGCACACCGGGCGGCACGACACCGGAACCGTTTGGCGATGGCGAGTCGGAGTGTTGGTGGGAGGTCGTGGTCGCCGACGACACGGTGATCAGGGTGTTCAACCAGTTCGGCGAGCGTCGTTTCTCGGCGACGGGTCGCTGGCTGATGCGGGTGTGCGAGGGCATCGGTCCGGTCGCCGTCGACGGGGCCACTGCGGTGCCCGAAGGTGGCGGGGTTGATCCGGGCGAGTTGGCCGCCGAGGCCCGCGAGTCGGTGCCGATCGCGGCGCCGTTGGCGCTCACCAGTCCGGCGTCGGGGCGGCTGGTGGTGCGGATGCCGACGTGGCTGTGGGTCGACGGCGGGTGGTGGCAGACCTATTCGGCGACGGCCACCGCTGGTCGCGTGTCGTCCACGGTGACCGCCACGCCAACGCGGGCGGTGTGGTCGACTGGTGACGGGCGTTCGGTCGAGTGCGAGGCCGGTACGCCGTGGCGTCGGGGTCTGGCTGACAGCGCGGCGACGTGCGCGCACACATACACGACGGCATCGCCGGCCGAGGGCTACGACCTGTCGGTGACGGTCGAGTTCGAGGTCGCGTGGTCGTCGAACGTCGGCCAGGCAGGAACGCTGCCGACGATCACCCGCTCGGCGAGTCAGACCGTTCAGGTGGGTGAGATCCAAGCGATCGGAACACGCTGATGGCGACTCGGACCGGGGCGCGAGCGACGGGCCAACGACCAGCCTCCGCTGGGTCCAACGGCGATGAGCGTGTGCGCGACCCGCAGGTTCGTCCACCGCGTCGTGTGCGGTTGCCGGAGTTGGCGGTGGGCGTGTTGGTCACGGTGGGCTTCGCGCTGGCGGCAGTGCTGTGGCATCTCAGCTCGACCGAGCGTGTTGCGGTGTTGGCGGTCGCGGTGCCGGTCGAACGCGGCGCGACGATCGCGGCGGGTGATCTGCGTGTCGTCTACGTCCAGGCAGGTGACGAGATCGCCTATCTCGCCGCGGCAGAGACCGCCGCGATCGTCGGCAAGGTGGCGGTGGTCGACCTGCCGGCCGGGGTGTTGTGGTCGCCGTCGTTCGTCACGTCCGGCGCGGTGATCGGCGAGGGTGACGGCCTGGCTGGTCTGGCGCTCGACGCGGGCCAGTTCCCGGTCGGATTGATCGGCGGCGATCTCGTCAACGTCGTGACGAGTGCGGGCGCGGCCGATGCCGCTGATCCGGTAGTGGTTCGCCACGCCGAGGTCGCTGCGGTCGACCAGGCGCGCTCGGACGGGCGCACGTTGGTGTCGTTGCGCGCGTCGGTGGCCGACGCCGAGTTGATCGCCTCGTTGGCGGGTTCGGGCTCGTCGGGCGGGTTGCGGTTGGTGCTGGTGGGCCAGTGAGCATTTTCGTGTTCGCCTCGTTGCGCGGTGCGCCCGGCGTGACCACGACGGCCGTGTTGGTGACCGGGTGCTTGGCGAGGGGCGTGCTGGTCGAGGCTGACGGCGACGGTGGCGTGTTGGCGTTGCGTCACGGTCTGCACCGCGAGCCGGGCTTGTCGACACTGGTGACGAGCCGCGATCGGGCAGCCGGGTGGGAGTCGCACATGCAACGTGTAGCGGGCGTGCCGGTCCTCGTCGGGCCGGAGTCGCCCGAGCGGATGACGCGTCTGTGGGCGCATGGTGGAGACCGGCTGGTGGCCGCGGTAACGACGAGCTTCGACCGTGCCGAACCCGACGTGGTGGTCGACGCGGGCCGTCTGCGTCCTGGCTGGCCGCCCGCGGCGCTGAGCGCGGTCAGCCGGCTGGTGGTGTTCGTCCGCCCGGTGGCCGAGGAACTTGCAGCGTTGGCGCAACGCCTCGACGGGCTGCCAGCCGGCGAGCTGCCGGTCGGTGTGGTGCTGGCGGGAGCCGGGCCGTACCGGCCCGGCGATGTCGCCGACCAGCTCGACGTCGAGGTGCTCGCGGTGATCCCCGTCGATCGTCGCGCCGCGGGCATCGTCAATGAAGGCGGGAGCGCGCGGGTGCTTGCCCGTTCGAGCCTCGCCCGGACGGCGCGTTCGCTCGCTGAACGACTCACCGGCGCCCCAGCTAGCAACACGTCTGCACCGAGCGAGGTCGCAAGGTGAGCACGAACGGCGCGGATCGTCGGCTGGCTGACCGGCTTCACTCGGCGGGCCCGCGGGTCGACGCCGGGTTGGTTGCCGCGCTTCATCGTCGCGTCGGCGACGCGCTCAGCGATCACGCCACCGAGCTGGAGCGCGAAGGGCGACCGGGCCTGACCGTCGAGCATGAGCGGGCGTTGGCGCGCAAGCTGGTCGCTGACGAGTTGGCCCGCGAAGCGACCGCTGCGCTCAACGACGGCCGCGACCTGCTCACCCCCTCCCAGGAGGCCGAGGTCACCGAGGCGGTGCTCGACCGGTTGCACGGACTGGCCCGCTTGCAGCCGCTGGTCGATGACGCCTACGTGCGCGACATCCACATCTCCGGCCACGACCGTGTGTGGCTGTCGTTGCGGAACGGCGACAAGGTGCGTGGCCCTGCCGTGGCCGACTCCGACAGCGAGTTGATCGAGCTGATCGCTACTGCGGCCCGGCGGCTCGGCCGCAGCGAGCGCCGCTGGGACTACGCCAACCCGGAGCTGAACCTTCAGCTCCCCAACGGCGATCGGCTGCACGGCCTCATGGCCGTGTCCGGGCGACCGACGATCACGATCCGGCGTCACGACTTCGATCTGCACCGACTGGCGCACTTGGTCGAGCGTGGGGTCTGCGAGGAGTTATTGGCCGCGTTCCTCGCGGCGGCGGTGCGGGCGCGTCTCAACATCATCGTCGCTGGCGGTACCGGGACCGGCAAGACGACGTTGCTGCGCTGTCTCATCAACGAGATCCCGCCCGAGGAGCGGCTCATCACGGTGGAGGACTCGTTGGAGATCGGCCTGGACCGGTTCGACGACCTGCACCCCGATCACGAGACGTTGGAGGCGCGCGAGGCCAACACCGAAGGGGTTGGCGCGTTCAGTCTCGCTGACTTGGTGCGCGCGGCATTGCGGATGGACCCCCAGCGGGTCATCGTCGGCGAGGTCCGTGGGGCCGAGGTGCTGCCGATGTTGCTCGCCATGAGCCAGGGCAACGACGGCTCGATGTGCTCGATCCATGCCGACAGCTCCAAGGGGGTGTTCTCGAGGTTGGCGATGTACGCGGCGATGACCAGGGAACGCTTGGAGCCGGCGGTCACGAACCTGTTGGTCGCCAACGCGGTCGACGTGGTGGTGCATCTCGGCTGGGTCGACGGCGTGCGCCACGTCACCAGCGTTCGGGAGGTGACCGGGCTGACCGACTCGGGCCGCGAGGTCGCCTCGAACGAGCTGTGGCGTCCCGACTCGACCGGCGCGGCGCGCCCCGCGGCGCCAGCGTCGGAGCAGACCGCCGACGCGCTCGCCGCGGCCGGCTTCGACTGGGAGCGCGTCGCCGGAGCCGAGGGGTTCTGGCGGTGAGCACGGCGATCATGGCAGGACTCGGTGCGGGAACCGGCCTGGGCCTCTTGCTCGTCGTCGCCGGTCTGACCGGCCGACGAATCCTCGGAGTCAGGCCGACCGATGGCCGGCCGCGGCTCGGTACTGGCGCTCACACGGCGCGGTGGGCGGCGGCGGTCTTGACGGCGTTGGTCGTGTGGGCGGTTACCGGGTGGATCGCCGGAGGGCTGCTGGCGGGCGGGGCCGCCCTTGCCGCGCCCCGGTTGTTAGGCGGTGGCGCCCGTAGGCGGGCCGAGATCGACCGGACCGAGGCGATCGCTTCGTGGACCGAGATGATCCGCGACTCGATCGTCGCCGCGTCCGGGTTGGAGGAAGCGATCGTCGCCACCGAACGGGTCGCCCCAGGGCCGATCGCGCCGGAGGTCCGCGCGCTCGTGCATCGACTGCACCACCAGTCGCTGGCCGACTCGCTCATGCAGTTCGGAGCGGCGCTGCACCACCCGTCAGGCGACATAGTGGTCACCTCGCTGGTCATCGCTATCCGCATGGAAGCCAGCGACCTGTCGAGCCTGCTGTCGAGATTGGCCGAGGCGACCCGCGGCGATGCCCGGATGCGGGTCCGCGTCGAGGTCGGCCGTGCCCGCGTCCGCACGGCAACCAAGGTGATCGTCGGGGTCGTCGCCGCAGCGGCGACGTTTCTGGCCGTGACCAACCGCCAGTACCTCGCGGTCTACAACACCGCAACCGGCCAACTCGTGCTCGTCGTGATCGCAGCCGTGTTCGCGTTGGGAGCCTGGCTGCTCGAGCGGATGGCCGCCACCGAGCTGCCCGAACGATTCACCGCCCGCACGGCCTCACCGGAAGGTGTCAGCGGGTGATCGTGATGATGTTGCTCGGCGCCGGGATCGGCGCTGGTGTGCTGCTGGTGGCGCGTGCCATCGTGCGGCGTCCCCGCCCGATCACCGCGGTGCTCGCCGACCTCGACCGTCCCGGCGACCTCGCCGCGCCGACACGCGGCGGCGAACCGGCACGCTTGGGCCGGCTGGCGCTCGGCGTGTTCCGCTCCGTAGGGACGACGGTGACGGCGCACGGTCGAGCGTTGCGGCTGACCGGCCGGACCGAGCAACAGCACGCCCTCATACGCCTCGCCGGCGCGGTCAGCGGCTTCCTGGTCCCGCTCTTGCTCGGAGCGGGCCTGCTCGCGGCCGGGATCGGTGTGCCACTGGGGGCACCGGTCGGACTCGCCGTGGTGGGCGCGGCGGCCGGGTTCATGCTGCCCGAGTTGTCGCTCAAGGACACCGCCGACAAACGGCGCCGCGACTTCCGCCACGCCTTGTCGGCCTACTTGGACGTGGTGAACGTGTTGCTGGCCGGTGGCGCAGGGATCGAGACCGCCCTGTTCGCTGCGGCCGACGCCGGCGACGGCTGGGGGTTCGCGACGATCCGCCAAGCCCTGCACCGCGCTCGCCTCACCGGCCGCTCACCGTGGGACACCTTTATCGTGCTCGGCAACGAACTCGGCGTCAGCGAACTCGCCGAGCTGGGTGCCAGCGTGTCGTTGGCCGGCTCGCACGGCGCCCGCATCCGTTCCTCGCTGGCAGCCAAGGCCGACACGCTGCGCGGTCATCAGATCGCCGAAACCGAGGCCGACGCCGAGGCCGCCACCGAGCGCATGACGATCCCCGTCGCGGTGCTCTTGGCGGGGTTCCTGTTGTTCATCGCCTACCCCGCCATCGTCCAGATCACCTCCGTCGCCGGAGCCACGCCATAGGCGCGCCCGGCCACCCGACCCCGTCGAGGGAGAACCAACCGAAGGAGACAACCCATGCCCACCCCAGACCTCAACTTCTGCTGGTACTACCTGTGCCACCTGCTCCACCTCGACCCCGACCGCTACGACTGGAGGCGCGACGACGGCATGACCACCACCGAAGTCGCCGTGGTCACCTTCTTGCTGGTCGCGGCGGCGATCGTGGTCGTCGGCATCATCTACGCGGCGGCACGCAGCAACGCCGAGAACATCCCCGTTCCCGAAGCACCCGCTCCGTGACCGTCCCGGCCAGAGCGGCCCGCCGGGCGCGCGGCGACCAAGGCGTCACGACCGTGCAGGTCGCGGTCCTGTTCCCCGCGGTGCTGTTCCTGCTAGTGCTGATCGTTCAGTTCGGGTTGTGGTGGCACGCCAAACAGGTCGCCAACGGCGCCGCGGCCGAAGCCGTCGCCGCCGCCCGTACACCAGCGGGCAACGAGGCCGCCGGGGAGCAAGCTGCGTTCGACTACCTCTCCGAAGCCGGCAACCTCACCCGAGTCACCGTCGTCGTCGACCGTGACATCGAGGCGGTCACGGTCACCGTCACCGGCAACGCCCCTCGGCTCGTGCCCGGCTTCGCGTGGGGTGTCACCGCCGTCAGCCAAGCCGCCGTCGAACGCTTCATCCCCGCCGATCAGCGATGACCACGCACCGCGCCCCGCACCGCCCGAAGGCACACCGCCGCAGACTTCGGTGCGTAGACGACGACCGCGGTTCGATCGCCGCCGAGGCCGCCGTCGCCACCACCGCACTCGTCGTCTTGATGTCGTTGGTGGTCTACGCCGGCCACACCGCCGAGGCCGACGGCAACGTGCGCCGCGCCGCGTCCGAAGCAGCCCGCGCCGCGTCGCTGCGCCAACACCCCGACGCCGCCACCGCCGCGGCAGAGCAGACCGTCGCCACGAACCTCGCCGCGGCCGGCATCGCCTGCGACCCGCTCACCGTCGACATCGACCTCACCAACTTCACCGCCGGGGGCACCGTCGCCGTCGAGGTGACCTGTGCCACCACCCTCGACGCAGCCAGCACCATCGGCGCACCCCGCCACCAGACGTACCACGCCCGATCGGTCGAAGTGATCGACACCTACCGCAGCGAACTCCCAACCCCATGAACCGCCGAGCCGTCGACCCCTACCGGCTCAACGGCGACCGAGGCAGCATCACCGCGTTCGTCGCCGTCATCGCGTTCGCGCTCGTGATGGTCGCCGGCATGGCATACGACGGCGGCACCGTGATCGCCACCCACCTCGACGCCCGCGCCCACGCCCAAAAGGCCGCCCGCGCCGGCGCCCAACAGATCGACCAAGACACACTCCGAGCAGCCGACGAGATCGCGCTCGACCCCGACGCCGCGACCGCCGCCGCGCTCACCTACCTCACCCAAGCGGGCGCCACCGGCACCGTCGAGATCACCGGAGCCACGATCACCGTGACCGTCACCGCCACCGCGCCATTGCGAATCCTCCCCGGCAGCGACCGCACCATCGTCGCCACCAACTCGGCCACCGCCACCGGGGCACCACCGTGACGCGCCGCCTCACCGACCTCGCAGCCGGCCTCGCTTCCCTCGCCGTGCTCGCCGCCCTCACGGTGCTCCCGCCGCTACTGCTGACACGCCACGTCGGCTGGCCGCTCCCCACCACCATCCCCACCCTCGCCGAGGTCGAACACGCCATCCGCACCGGCATCGACCCTCACGTCATCGTCAAAGCGCTCGCGCTCATCGCCTGGATCGCATGGGCGCAGATCACCGGCACCGTGCTCGTCGAGACCGTCGCCCTGCTGCGCCGACGCTCCGCCCCCAGCCTCCGTGTCCTGCCCGGCCTCCAACCCGCCATCGGCCGACTCGTCGCCACCGCCGCGCTCATCGTCACCGCCCTCCTCCCGACCGCCACCGCGACCATCGCCGCAGCCACCGGACCATCCCCGGCCACGGACGCGTTCGCTGCCTACCGGGCACCCGTCACCATCACCCTGCCCACCGACCCGACCGACACCGCACCACCAGCGGAAACCACCGCCAACGGGCCGGGGGCAACGGTCGAGGTGCAACGCCGCGACAGCCTGTGGGCGATCGCCGAACGCACCCTCGGCGACGGAACCCGCTGGCCCGAAGTCCGCGACGCCAACCTCGGCCGAACGATGCCCGACGGCACCACCATCGGCCCCGACACAGAACTGATCCACCCCGGCTGGACCCTCCACCTCCCCAGCGGAACGCCCTCGAAACCCCCGACCCAACACGGCGCGCCCACTCACGCCACCACCACCACCACCACCACCGCCGTCGACGCCGAGCCGGAACCGGTCACGCCCGACGAAGCCGAGACGGTGCTCGTCCAGAAGGGCGACCACTTCTGGGGAATCGCCCTACAACACCTCGCCGACGCCTACGACCGGCCACCCACCGAAGATGAGATCGCGACCTATTGGCGCGAACTGATCGACGCCAACAGGCACCTGCTCCCCACCGGCGACCCCAACGTCATCTATCCGGGCCAACAGTTCACCCTCCCACCCGTCGACGGCCACACCACTCCACCGAACACCGCCGACACGTCCGACGACGAACCCCCACACGTTCCCGTCGACGCTCCCACCAACACCCCCGATGCACCACCCGAGCCGCACGGCACCTCCGACGTCCCCACTGCCGACGCCACCGAACCCGCGGACCTGCCGGCGCCAGCCACCCCGCCGTCGGCCACAGCCGCACCGCCACCGCCCTCTCCGGCCCCGTCGCCCGCTACCACCGACACGACCGAGGGCACCGCCACCGACGCCGAACCAACCGACGACCCCGGCCGACTCGGACTCGTCGCCGGAGCAGGCGCGCTCGGCATCGCCGGAGCCGGACTGCTCGGCGTCGGCGTCACGCGGGCACTGCGGCGCCGACGCCTCCGCGCCATCCACCTCGACCCCAACCCCAACCACATCCCAGCCACTCCACACCCCGACCTCCACCGCGAGGTACTACTCACCAGCGACGCCGAACACGTCGACACCCTCGAAACAGCGCTCCACGAACTCGCCCGCGGACTCGCCGACAACAACACCAACGCACGCCCCCGAATCGTCCAACACGCCACCGACCACCTCGACGTCCTCCTCACCGAACCAACCACACCCGCCGTGCCCGGATGGCGCAGCGAAGCCAACGGTGCGATCTGGACCCACGAGCCACCCATCCCCGGCGACGACCGAAACACCGCCCGCCCGGTCGCCCCGCTGCTCGTCACACTCGGCCGACCCGACGACACCGGCAGCCAACTCCTCTTGGACCTCGAGGCCGACACCCTCGTCACTCTGACCGGCGACACCGACACAGCGCTCGCCGTCGCCCGCTCGATGACCACCGAACTCGCCTACTCGCCACTCGCGGACACCATCAACCTCGTGCTCGTCGGCGACCTCGGCGCCCACGCTGCCGCCCGACTCGAACGCGTCACCGTCGCCGACGACTGGTCCGACGTGATCGACGACCTCACCGCCTGGACCGAACAATCCCACCGCGCCCACACCGAGCACCGCTGGCCCAACTCGTTCGTTGCCCGCGCCACACACGACCACGACGCGCTCACCCCACTGGTCGTCATCGCCCAACAGCCACCCGACGACCCCGACCAACTCAGTCGACTCGCCGCGCTCACCCCTGCCGCGGTCGCCGTGGTCGTCGTCGGCGAACTCGCCGCAGCGACCGTCATCGACTGCCAACCCCACCAGCTCGTCATCCGCGACCTCGGCCTGATCTGCGAACCACAACGGCTCACCATCGAAACGGTCGAACAGATCGCCGACCTGCTCGAACCCGTCGGGACAACCACGTCACCACCAGCGGCCAACGGCGACACCCCAACCCCGACACACTCGATGACCACGCCGCCAGCCAGCGACGACGAACCGGCCGACCAACACCCGTCCCGCGACCCTTCCGCCGACATTATCGTGCGCCTCCTCGGCGACATCACGATCGACGGCGCTCCCCGATCACTTACACCCAAGCAAACCGCCGTCACCACCTACATTGCCCTCAACGGCCCCGTCTCCGGCGACCGGATCGAAGACGCGATCTGGGCCGCACCCACCAGTGGCTCACGCCGCAAACGGCTCGCCAACATTCTGTCCGAATGCCGCAAAGCCCTCGGCTCCCGACACCTCCCCGCCGCCATCGACGGCCGCTACACCACCGCCATCACCGTCACCACCGACCTCGAACTGTTCGACCGACGCGTGGTCGCCGCCTCCACTCAACCACCCACCGAAGCGATCGTCACCCTACGGGCCGCGCTCGATCTCGTGCGCGGCCCGGTCTTCACGTACCGGGCTGCCGACCGCTGGTCCTACACCTGGATCGACCTGGAGAACTGGGTCAGCCGATGGGAACCCAAGATCGCCGCCGTCGCCCAACATCTCACCGAACTCTGCCTCGACCACCACGACCCGACCGGCGCAATCCACGCCGCCACCCACGCTCTCGGCATCGTGCCCACCCACATCGGACTCACCGAAGCACTCATGCGCGCCCACGCCGCCAACAACGACCCCACCAGCATCGACGCGGTGTACCGCGCCCACGCCAACGCCCTCGAACAACTCGACCTCGATGACGTCGCCGATACGACCCGCGACCTCTACGACCAACTCCGTCGCGCCCGCGCGACGGAGTAGCAGACGGGCCGTGTTGGCGACGACTATCGGATCAACCCGGACTCGCATCGCCGACCCGCCAACGGGAACGCCGGAAGTTCTGATCCACTCGACCCGATCGTGTCGGCAAGAACCTGGCTCGGCGAGCCGATGGGTGCTGACCACTTGGGGAAGCGGTTAGGTATTCTCCTACATCGTGTAGTGGCCCATCGGTGGGGCACGTCACCACCCCTCGCTCATGGTCCGCCGCTTGCTTGTGTTCTGTTGCGCCGCTGCGCTGGCGTTGCTGGTGTCGCCCGCGCAGGTGTCTGCACACAACACGTTGGCATCGTCGAATCCGGTTGACGGGGCGGTGCTGGAGGTGGCGCCGACGGAGTTGCAGTTGGTGTTCGACAGTTCGGTTCCGCTTGACACGGTGTCGGCGCAGTTCATCGACGGGTCGGGGGTGCGTACGGAAATCACCGGGTTCGCGCATGGACCCAGCGGTGACACCGAGGTGTTGGCTCCGTTTCCCGCTCTGCCGGCCGGGGAGGTGACGATCCGTTGGCGGCTCGTCGGCCCTGACGGGCATCCGGTCACCGGACGGATCGAGTTCACTATCGCTGCCGCCACCGTGCCATTGACGACGGTCGCGCCGGACGCGGCGGTGGTCTATGCGCCGTCCACCACGGCGCCAGCGATAGCCGCCGATCCGGCGACCGGCGGGGACGGCTTCGACGAGCCCTGGGCGGCACCGAGTTGGCTCCGGTGGCTGCTGCGGTACGTGTCGTACGTCGCGATCTTGGCGATCGGGGGTGTGATGGCGGCCACCGCGCTCGTCTGGCCGGGCGCATGGTCGCAAGCGGTCCTCCATCGGGTGGTCCAGGTGTCGGTCGCGGTGGTTGCGGGGGCTGGTTTCGCGCAACTGCTGGTGATCGCCTCGGACATCACCGGCTCGCCGCCGTGGTCGGCGATGAGCGGGATAGGGGCGGCGATGGAGACCGACGCCGGTCGGGCGTTCGCGATCCGACTCGTGCTGGTCGCTGTTCTCGCGGCGGTGCTGTTCGGGTGGCGCACGATGAGCGATGCCAACCGGTTGACGACCGTCGGGATGTTGGTGATCGGCCTGCTGGGCACGTGGGCGTTCGCCGGGCATTCGCGGTCGATGCGCTACCCGTGGCTGGGAGTACCGCTCGACGTCGCCCATCATGCGGCCGCGGCGGTGTGGGTCGGCGGGCTGGCGGTGGTCGGCTTGGTCGCGATCCGCGTGTGCGACACCGACGAGGTGGTCGATGTGGTGAACCGGTTCGCGTCGGTGGCTGCCGTGTCGGTGGGCGTGATCGTGGCGACGGGGGCCGCCCAGACGTTGCGTCTCGTGGGCAGCCCGACCGCGCTGTTCGGCGCCGACCACGGCCGCTACCTGGTGGTGAAGCTGGTCGTGTTGGCGGCGATGTTGAAGGTGGCCGACGTCAATCGTCGGCGGGTGGCGCGACGCTTCCAGTCGGCGACGACGACGACCCCACTGGCCGTGCACAACCTGGCTCGGGCGATGGCCACCGAGTTCGGCACCGGACTCGCTGTGATCGCGGTCACCGCCGCGATGGTCGTGTCGCCGCCGGCGTCGGCCAGCTCGGGCGCGCCACGTCCGTCGGCGCTCGCAGGCGCGGCCTCATCGGCGACGGCGGACACGACGACGACCACGACGACGACAACGGCGCCCCCGCCGGGCGTGGCCGGCAGCACTATCGCGGCCGTCGAGCCTGCGTGCACGGTGACCGGTACCCCTCTGTCGCTCGGCGCGCAGGGTGACGACGTGGTGTGCCTGCAATCCGCGCTGGCCGCCCGCGACGTCTACGCCGATCAAGCGTCGGGCACGTTCGACGAGGCCACCGACGTTGCGGTACGAGCGTTCCAGGCGGCTGACGGGCTGCTGGTCGACGGGGTGGTCGGGCCGGCCACCGGCGAGGCACTCGGGATCTGGCCCTGACCGGGCACCGCGACCCCATCTACGACACAACGTAGTAGTCTGAGTCGTCGACCCCCTCGAAAGGATGTTCCGTGAAGATCAAGTCCCTTGCAGTAATCGCCGTCGCCACGTCGCTCACCGTCGCCGCGTGTGGCGGTGACGACGACAGCTCATCTCCGACCGAACCGGCGACCGTCGACTCCGCCGGTGGTGATGTCGCTGCGGCGACGTTCAACGATGCCGATGTCGAGTTCGCGCAGGGCATGATCCCCCATCACGAACAGGCCGTCGAGATGGCCGACATCGCCCTCGACCCGACCGTCGGCGCCGGTGTCGAGGTGACCGATCTGGCGACGCGCATCCAAGGCGCGCAGGACCCTGAGATCGAGCTGATGACCGAGTGGTTGACGGGATGGGGGCAGCCGGTCCAGATGGACATGAGCGGCGGCCACAACATGGAGGACATGGACGGGATGATGTCGGCCGAGGAGATGGACATGCTCGGCGCGGCGACCGGCGCCGAGTTCGACCGGATGTGGATGGAGATGATGATCGCCCATCACGAGGGCGCGATCAGCATGGCCGAGGCGGTGCAGGCCGAGGGGACCAACCCCGACGTGATCGCGCTTGCCGCCACGATCATCACCGCCCAGCAGGCCGAGATCGACGAGATGCGAACACTGCTCGGTAGCTGAGCCGACCGACGTACTGGCGATGCCCCCACCAACCGACGGTCTGCGCCCGCGTTGGTTCACCTTCGCGGCAGCGATCGCAGTGGCGGTCGGGTCGTTCGCCTACGTGACCGCGCCGGCCGTGGTGGCCGAGCACAGCGGCGAGGCGGCGGAACGGGCGGCACGCGAGATCCAGGCGGCCCGCGATCGCGCCAACGAGGCCGCGCGGGCGATGTTCGACGCTGCTTCCGAGATCGACCAGCTCGCCGTCGAGATCGCCGCGGCCGAGGTCCGGTTGGGCGAGTTGGAGGCCGAGGTCGGCGCGATTCGTGCCGACCTCGAGGTCGGCGCGGTTCGGCGTTTCGTGGCTGGCGGGGTGGACTCGATGCCATTGTTGACGTCGATGGACTCGTTGAACGAGCAGCGCGTCGCCGACGTGTTGTTCGCCGTGGCGAGCGACACGGCGAGCGTCACCATCGACGACTTCGAGGCGACGATCTCCGAGTTGGACACGGCCCGCCAGGAACAGGATGATCGGCGCGAGCAGGCGGTGGACGCGCAGGCTCGGTTCGAGCAGCTTCAGCAGAGCGCCGAAGCTGAGATCGTCGCGCTCGAGGAGATCGAACGCGACCGGGTGGCGGATGCCGAGGTGCAGCACGCCCTCGAACGCGAGCGCCGAGCACGCGAGGCCGCGGAAGCTGCCGCCAAGGCGGACGCAGCGCGGATCGCGGCCGCCCGGGCGCCGACACCACCGCCAGGCGGATCGTCCGGCGGGGGTGGTTCTGCGCCTGGGGGTGGCGGCACTCCCCCAGCCGGGCCGCCGAGTCAGCCGCCACCGTCGAACGCCGGCAGCGGGATGGTCTGTCCGGTGTCGGGTGCGCGGGCGTTCGCCGACACGTGGGGTGCTCCGCGTTCGGGCGGTCGCAGCCATCAGGGCGTGGACATGATGTCGCCCAGCGGTACACCGTTGGTGGCGGTCGAGGGTGGATCGGCCAGTTTCAGTACCAACCGGTTGGGCGGCAACGCGGTCTGGCTCACCGGTTCGAGCGGGACGAAGTATTACTACGCCCATCTCAGCGCGTGGGAGGGGTCGAGTCGTTCGGTGTCGCAGGGCGAGGTGATCGGCTACGTCGGGGCGACCGGCAACGCCGGGGTCAATCACCTCCACTTCGAGGTTCACCCCGGCGGCGGTGCTGCCGTGAACCCCTATCCGTACGTGCGTGCGGTGTGTTGACCGCCAGATGCTCACACGGCTTGGGTGGTGCCGGTAGCGGGCATCGTCCAGGTGCCGCCCAGGAGGTCTTGAGATGCAGGACGACGCCATGACCCACCACGATCACACCGACGATCACACCGGTCGGCCCGGCCCGGCTGTGAACCACGACGCCCACGGTGGGCATGACAAGCACGCCGGGCACGATCCGGAGATGTTCCGGCGGCGGTTCTGGGTCAGTTTGGTGTTGACGGTGCCGTTGGTGGTGACAAGCCACATGGTGATGGAGTGGTTCGGCTACGAGCTGTCGTTCCCCGGCATGTCGTGGGTGGGGCCGGTGCTCGGCTCGGTGGTGTTCTGGTGGGGTGGGTGGCCGTTCCTCGCCGGGGGTGTGGCCGAGGTGCGCCAGCGCCAGCCGGGGATGATGCTGCTGATCTCGATGGCGATCACGGTCGCCTACGCGGCGTCGATCGCGACCAGTCTCGACTGGTTGGACCTGGAGTTCTGGTGGGAGCTGGCGGCGCTGGTGACGATCATGCTGCTGGGTCACTGGCAGGAGATGAAAGCGATCGGCCAGGCCCGCGGGGCCCTGTCGGCGTTGGCTGAGCTGTTGCCCGACGATGCCGAGGTCGTTGACGGCTACAACATGCGCCGGGTGCGGATCGACGAGCTGGTGGTCGGTGACGTGGTGATCGTGCGCTCGGGTGGCCGGGTGCCCGCCGATGGTGAGATCGTCGAGGGCGCGGCGGAGTTCGACGAGTCGATGATCACCGGCGAGTCACGCCCGGTCGCCAAGGCGGCTGGTGATCGGGTGGTGGCGGGCACGGTGTCGACGGATTCGTCGGTGCGGGTGCGCGTCGACGCGATCGGTGACGACACGGCGCTGGCGGGCATCCACCGGCTCGTCGCTGAAGCCCAGGTGTCATCGAGCCGGGCGCAGGTGCTCGCGGATCGGTTCGCGGCGTTGCTGTTCTACGTGGCGACCGCCGCCGGAGCCGCCACGCTGGTCGTGTGGGCGGCGCTCGGCGATACCGACGCGGCGATCGTGCGCACGGTGACGGTGCTGGTGATCGCGTGCCCGCACGCGCTCGGCTTGGCGATCCCGCTGGTGATCGCGTTGTCGACGGCGGTGTCCGCCAAGGCGGGCATCTTGGTGAAGGACCGGTTGGCGTTGGAGCGGATGCGGTCGATCGACACGGTGCTGTTCGACAAGACCGGCACGCTCACCAAGGGCGCCCACAAGGTGACGGGTGTCGCCGCCACCGCCGGCTACGACGACGCCGAGGTGCTGCGCCTGGCGGCGGGTGTCGAGTCCGACAGCGAACACCCCCTCGCTCGGGCGATCGTCACCGCCGCCGGCGCCCACGGTGAGATCGCCCGCGCCGAAGGGTTCCGTTCGCTCACCGGCCGCGGCGTCGAGGCCACGATCGACGGTGTGCCCCACTCTGTCGGTGGGCCGGCGTTGTTGCGCGAGCTGGACGTCACGGTGCCTGACGACCTGGCGGTCTCGGTCGAGGAGTGGCGCGACCGGGGCGCGGCGGTGCTGCACCTGTTGCGCGACGGCACGGTGATCGGTGCGATGGCGCTCGAGGACGAGGTCCGCCCCGAAGCCCGCCAGGCCATCGCCGAGCTCCAGCAGATGGGGGTGCGGGTGGCGATGATCACCGGCGACGCCCGCCAGGTGGCCGACGCCGTCGGTGCCGACCTGCACATCGACGACGTGTTCGCCGAGGTGCTGCCCGAGGACAAGGACCACGCCGTCCAAGACCTCCAACGCCAGGGCGTGTCGGTGGCGATGGTCGGCGACGGCGTCAACGACGCCCCCGCGCTCGCCCGCGCCGATGTCGGCCTGGCGATCGGCGCCGGCACCGACGTCGCGATCGAGTCCGCCGGGGTCGTTCTCGCGTCGAGCGACCCGCGCAACGTCGCCGCCGTGATCCGTCTCTCACGGGCCAGCTACCGCAAGATGATCCAGAACCTGACCTGGGCCGCCGGCTACAACGTCGTCGCCATCCCCCTCGCCGCCGGCGTGCTCGCCCCGATCGGGATCACCCTGTCGCCGGCGATCGGCGCGATCTTGATGAGTCTCTCCACGATCGTCGTGGCCCTCAACGCCCAACTCCTGCGCCGCGTCCAACTCACTCCCACTGACCGGGTCGACAACCGCACCACCAACGGCCGATGATCTACGACTCCATGTAGTATTGAGGCGACCCGACGACACCCCGGATACCCCGACGCCTGTGCGACCTCATCACCGCCAACCCGCCTCCGACATGGCATCGGTCTACACGCGGCGCCGGCTACTGGTCGTGGCCGTGGTGAGCGTGTTGCCGATCGCGGTCTGGACCCGGTCACGCACCTCGGCGACCAGCTACCACGACATCGCCGCGGCCCCCGGCCAGAGCACCACGGGGTCGGCCCCGCTACCGGCGACGACGTCGACCAGCATCCCAGCCGGAGCACAGGGTGTCGCCGCGGTCGAGGCCGGAGCGGTCGAGCCGACCGGCAGCGTGCCGCCGCTCGATCACGATCTGTCGCTCGGCATGACCGACCCCAAGGTGACCGTGCTCCAGTCCCGCCTGATCGAGCTTGCCTTCGACCCTGGCCCCGCGGACGGCTACTTCGGCGAGCAGACGCTTCGTTCGGTCTGGGCGTTCGACAAGCTCGTCGCCGGCACGCCCCGCGAACAGGTGTCCGGTGTCGTCAGCCCCGTCCTGTGGGACGCCGTCCACGGCCCCGTCGACATTACGGCTCGCCGCGACCGCGGCGGCACCCACGTCGAGGTGTACCTGCCCGAACAGGTCGCCGTGGTGTTCACCGACGGATCACCGCGCCTGGTCACCCACGTGTCCACCGGTGACGGCGAGCAGTGGTGCCAAGAGGTCACGATCGACAACGACGACGGAACCCAAAGCGTCAAGGGACGCTGCGGCATCTCGACGACACCCGGCGGTGTGTACCACTTCGAGCGCAAGATCGACGGCTGGCGCAACGCCGCCCTCGGACGGCTCTACAAGCCCGTCTACTTCAACTACGGGATCGCCATCCACGGAGCGACCAACGTCCCCAACCAACCGGCCTCCCGAGGCTGCGTGCGCACGCCGATGCACATCGCCGAATACTTCCCCGACCTCGTGGGGATCGGCGACGACGTGTTCGTCTTCGACGGCGTCAAAGAACCCGAGCACTACGGCGCCCAACTGCCCGTCTTCGACTGGCCCGACCCCGACTGGATCGACCCCAACTCCACCACCACCACCACGACGACCACGACGACGGTGCCGTCGCCGCCGAGCACGTCTGCGGCGCCGATGACGACCCCGGCCACCACGGCACCGCAGGCCGAACCGGCGCCGCTCGCCACGGAGCCACCTGCCGACCCTGGCTGAACGCGATCCCTGCGCCGAGGGACCGGCGCGAGCGCTCGACGTCAGTGGCCGCGCGAGGTCGAGCAGGCGGTCACCACGGGCACAATGCCCTGACGACAACCTCCAGATGGTGGATTTGCAGGATCGCCAACCCGCCGATCACCGCGATCGCCGACCAGATCGCCGCAGCCTCCACAGACCGCGGCGCCGTGCTCGCAGGGGCCAGCAGCGCGGCCACCCGCGCCGGTACCCCGAGACCGCCGAAGCCCAACGCTCCCGCCGGGCTGACACCGCTGGATCGGTGGAGCGCGACCTTGCCGAGCGTGTGCGCCACGAACCGACGATCCCCACAGGCCGCGGCGGCGTGTTCGTCGGCCCACCGTTCCAGCGAGAACCGCAGACGGGCCGCCAGCGGGCGCGCGAACGGCACCACCGCGGCGGCCAGTTGCGCCACCAGCAGGTACCGATCGTGGCGATGACGGCCATGCGCCCGCTCGTGCGCCAACACGACCTCGCGCTCGTCGTCGTCGAGCAGCTCGACCAATCCACTCGACACGACCACACGTCCTCCCCGACCCGGCAACGTGTACGCGAACGGCTCGGCGTGCTCGGCGACCTCGACCGACGCGCACCCGTCGTGACGCAGCCGTCGATAGCTCCGCACCACCGCCCGCATCCTCACCAACCCGAACACCGTCAACGCCACCGCCGGCACACCCGCCCACGCCGGCACCGGTTCGTGCCCGCCGAACACCGGAGCGTGCACACCGAATGCCTTGGCGCACCACTCGAACCAGCCGCCCAGGATCGAGATGTGGGTCACGTAGCCGAGCGCGACGACCCACACCGTCGGCACTGCCGCCACCACGACCGCACCGAGCGTAATCGTCACCACCTTCGACGCCAACGCCGGCGGCAACCGGCGATGCACCGCCGTCATCACCGTCGCCAACACCACCGCGACCACCAACGGCACGACGACCAGCGCGAACATCAACCGTCGCCCCCGTCGAGCAGCGCACGCAACGCCTTGGCCTCCTTCTTCGACAGGCTCCCGACGAACCCAGCCAAGACTTGACCACGGTCCGACGCGCCGGACAACACGTCACCGATGCGCCGCACCGCCAGCTCGGACTCACCCACCGCGGCCCGATACGCGAACGCCCGGCCCGCCTCGGTGCGCTCCACCAGCCCCTTCGCGTGCAGCCGCCCCAACACCGTCGCCACACTCGTATACGCCAAATCGGAGGGGATCAGCTCGCGGATCTCGCCGGGCTGCAAGGCACGATCCGACGCCCACAACGCCGCCATGATCTCCTGCTCCAACGCCCCATCAGGCCGCCTCGCCATAACGCACCTCCACCCGACAGCGTAGCCACGCCACACCCTCCAGCTCCTACGCCCTGTAGTTCACTCCCTGCCTTCCCGGCAATTACTACACTATGTAGTGTTCGTCGTCCACCGAGGGAGCATCGTGACGATCCGGCCCACCCCAGACCCTGCCGCAGCGCCGAGCCGGCTTCCGGCGTGCGAGCACCGACCCAGCCAACCGACCGGCCAGCCGGGCAGCACCCCCTCCGTCGCGATGGTGTCGACACCGTGACGCGCGAGCGAAACCTCAACGGACACTGGCTCGTCGCCGGCATCGCCGCCATTGCCATAGCAACCGTCGCGTACTTCGCAGTTGGAATGCCGGGCATGGATCACGGCCCGTCGGCCGACACCATGACCGGCATGAACCATCAAGCTGAGGCCCTCGGCGTCGACCGGTTCGACACGGCGCTCGAACAACCAGGCGTGTTCGTCATCAACGTGCACACTCCCCCCGACGCCGCCATCTCGGGGACCGATCTCGTCGTCCCCTACGACGAGATCGACGGCGATCCCGGCCTCCCCGCCGACCGCTCGACACCGATCCTGCTCTACTGCAAGACCGGCTCGATGTCCGCACAGGCCGCCCGATCACTCCTAGCGGACGGCTTCACCGACGTGCGCTATCTTGCCGGCGGAACCGACGCATGGGTGGCCAGCGGCCGGCCGCTACCCCAGACGGCCGGGTAGATCAGGGCCAACACCCCCCGGATTGGCCGGTTCGCGTGCTCACGGAACCCGATGTGCAACCGAACCCGAGTGACCGAGAAGTGAGTTGTGATGGCAACGAAACGACTGACGACCGCCGCCGTGCTCGCTGTGCTCGGCGTTGCCTGCAACGGATCGGCCGCCGACTCCCACCCAACAGCCGAACCGGTGCCGATCGAGGCGCCAGCGGCTAACGTGACTGCATCGCCGACATCGGTGACCGCTCCACCGGCCCTCCCGGTCGTCGCTTCCGAGTCCGACATCGATCCCGACATCGCCGATCTGTGGGATCACCTCGGTGTCGCCACGCCGACGGAAGCAGCCGTGTCCCGATCGGCGGCGATCGACGAAGTTGGCATTGGCGAGTGTATGCGGGCGGTCGGTTTCGACTACACGCCCGAGTCCGACGAGCCGGCCAGCTTCGATCTGAGGTTCGGGTTAAGCGACGAGAACTTCGCCGCGACTTACGGCTTCGGGTTGGCCGCCGGCCATCTCGGGGAACTGCCCGTCTTGTCGGGTTCGGACAGCACCGGCGGGGCGGCCAACGAACCGTACCTCCAGACCCTGTCACCTGGGCAGCGATCCGCGTTTCAGGCGGCGTATCAGGACTGCCGCCAGCAGCACAGCCGGCCCTACATCGACGGGTGGGGCACAGCCCTCGATGAATTCCGAGGCCTGCTCGCCAGCGACCAGCGGATCGTGAACGCCGCCGCGGAGTGGTCCGGGTGCATGGCTACGGCAGGGTTCCAGTACCCGTCGCTCCAAGCTCTGTACGACGACATAGCTGGACAGCTCTCACAATCAGCCAGCAACCAGGCACGCCGCCAGATCCAACAGACCGAACTCCTGCTTGCCATTGCCAACGTCGCCTGCGAACCCTCCTACCGCGAGATGTACCGAACCGTCGCCGCTGAACGCATTGGAGAGTTCCAGGCACTCCTCATCGAACCTTCGGGCGGCTCGCCGGGCGGCCAAGGCTGACCCTCCACTTCCCTCGGCCGTCCGTCATCACGCCGGTTCGGTGATGTCGGGTATCGACCCGACGATCAGGTGGGCGTCCGTGTCGGTGAGGCAGTCGCCGGGGAGCCGCGAATCGCCTCGCCGGCAACGTCGACGTTAGTGCGACATACTGTAGTAGTTGCTACCAGTGTGCCATCCTCTCGCCGAGAGCCCTCACCCTCGAGCGAAGCGGTCGCTCCAACTCGGCGCGACCAGGAACGAGGGCTACCTCCTCATCGAGCGCTCCACACCATCCAGGTAGCCACGCGGACGCCCCCTGCACATCCGGGCCGACCACGGATTCCGTCCGCGGACGACTACGCAGGTTCGCCGCGCATCGCCCGACCGCTCTCTCGAACCCCGGACCGGCACAGAACGAAGCCCGCCGGCGCGTTGCCATGATGAATCTTCCGGTCGATGTCACAAATCGAGGTGCTGCGGTGTCTTTTCATGGTGCGTGAACCGATCGCGGATGCCGAGGGAGCGAGCAGGCATCCCGACGAGGCGTTGCTGCTGCGGCTGTACCCGTCGCTGAGGCGTTTCGCGGCGGTGGTCGCTCCACCCGAGGTCGCGCCCGACGATCTCGTGCACGACGCACTGGTACTGATGCTGCGCCGTGGCCCGATCAGCTCGGTCGCGGAGCCGGGGGCGTACCTGCGACGCTCGATGCTGAACCTGGCGTCGAACCATCGCCGCCGGCTGGGACGTGCCCGGCACGCCGCCGACCGTCTGCGCCCGGACGTGTCGGCCGTGGACTCTTACCCCTCCGATCTCGACCACCTCGGGGTGCTGCGCCCCGAGGCGCGAGCGGTGCTCTACATGCAGCACGTCGAAGGGCGCACGTCGGAGTCGATCGCCCAAGTGCTCGGGCTCAGCGACGCCGCGGTGCGACAGATCGCGACGCGCGCCCGGCGCGAGCTGCGCGACCACATCGAACAGCAGGAGGCATGACGATGGCAACGCTGGAAGATCAGCTCACCCGGCTGGCCGAGCGCGGCCCGGTCGTGGACCCGAGGTTCGTGGTCCGCCGGGCGATCCAGATCGCCGCCAACGACGACGACGACGTGCTCGGCGAGGCCAGAACACGTCGCGACGCACCCGCGCGCCACAGTCGGATGCTCGCCACACCTCGCCCAAGGCGGCGATCGCGTTCTCGGCTGCTCAGTACCGCGGCTGCGACGGTGCTGATCGTTGCCGGTGTAGCGGGCGTGTTCTATCTCCGCTCGGGCCTGGAGTCCCCCGCCGGCGACGGCACTGCCTCTGCACCACCGATCGAGTCGGACCCCGGCCGGGCCGTCGATCCGACCAACGGTCCGTTGTTGGCGACGCCGGTTCCCGCCGACGTGCAACCCCTGGTGTCCGTCGATCGTCCGGGCTGGACGATCGCCGCGTTCTCAGGATTCCAACCCGTCACGGCACAGCGCCCCTCAACCGAATGCCCTGGTTGTGGCGCGACGCGTCTGATCCTGGCGGCGGACGGCGCACCAGTGGGCGGCGCGTTGTTCACGGCGTGGACGTTGGGGGCCGACCACGACCCCGATCAGCTCGACACACCGGTGACGGTCGGGACGATCCCTGGTCGGGCGGCCAGCCGCGCCTCCGGCACACCGACCGCGCAGAACCGGATGACGATCGCCTGGCCGGTCGGCCCCGGCCGCACCGCGTTCGTGGACGCGTCGGGTCTGTCCAACGCGCAGGTGATCGAGATGGCCGCGGCGCTGACCTTCGAGTCCGAGGTTCCGGCGATGCCCGCCCGGCCACCCGGCTTCCACCTCGTCGAGCCGCCCACACCGGGAACCGTGGTCGAGGTCGTTCTCAACGTGACCGACGGCCCGCGCAGCATCGAGCTGTACGCGACCAACGGCGGCCTGCATGGTCTCATCGACTGGCGCAACCCGTCCGGTCACCTGATGTTCAGAGAGTTGCAGCCGCGTGTGGTCGACGGTGTCACCGTCGTCGTCGATCAACCGCCGGCCGGTGAGCAGCCGATCGTGGCGTTGGACGCGGACTGGATCGCTGGCGGGTGGGGCTACAAGGCGGTGGGGCATATGTTCGACTCCCAGGACGAGTTCCTGGAGGTGTTGGGCGACCTGCGCCTGACCGACCATGCGACCTTCTCGGCTGCCACCGCGGGCCTCACCCCGTTCACGATCGAAGGTGTCACCCCCACTGCATGGCAATCGGAGACCGCAGGTTCATGACAACCAGAGTCGCGGTGCGCTGGTCCAGCGCGGTCGTGATCGCGGTGGCGGCCGGGATCGGCGCGGCGTGCTCATCGTCGGACGACGACACCGGCCTGCCAGCCACAACCGTCGTGAGTGACGCATCGCCCAGCACGACGACCCAGATTGCCTCGCATCCAACGCAGACGGCGCCGACGTCGTCACCTCCGCCACCAGGCGAGAACGACCCCGGCGCGTCGGCCGATGCCGTGTTGCTGGCGATGGTGTACACCTCGATGCAAGTCGGAACGCAACAGGAACTGGTGATCGCGTTCGGGACCAGCGTCGCGGAGGCGGAGGTCGCGGCGTGCATGACCTCGGCGGGCTTCCAGTACGTCGAGAACCCGGACAACGACCCCGAGACGATGGCCGCGTCGAACCCGGCGAACTCGATGCCGGCCGACGAGTACGCCCGCCGCTACGGCTTCGGATTCGCCGCGTCCGAGCTCGGGCTGCTCCCCCCAGCCGAAGTCCCCAATCCGAACCGCCCGTACTACGACGCTCTGTCGCAAGGCCAGCGCGACGCCTACAACCAGACCTACGCCAACTGCCGGGTCAGCCCCGAACGCCAAGCGCGCTCGAACGCACTCAACGTCGCCCTCGACACCTTCCGCGACACGCTGGCCGCCGACGATCAGGTCGTCGCGGCAGTAGCTGAGTGGCAGCGCTGCATGTCCGCGTCGGGGTTCGACTACGAGACCCCGCGGGCGATGCGCGAGGCGCTCATCGTCCCGGCCTACACGCAGAGGGCACGCGCCGATCTGGAGCGGGTGCACACCGAGGAGGTCACCGTCGCGGTCGCCAACGTGCCCTGTGAAGCCGCCTACAAGGCCACCTATCGAGAGGTGGTGACCGATCGGTTCGACGAGTTCCGAACGCTCCACGAATCGGCGCTGGCAACCGGCGCCGCACCCGAGGGCCACGGATGACCCGACAGAACGCGACACGACCTCGACGCCGCGCCGCGGTCGCCTCGGCGATCGTCGCAGTCCTTGCGGCGTGCTCCGGTGACAGCCCCGGTAGCAGCGTGACCGATGCTCCCGTTGCCCAGAACAACCGTGTCACCAGCTCCACTCCCACCGCGCCGATCCCGCCGCCGTCGGCATCTGCCAGCGAGCAGACCACGACCGTGCCGGTCGTCGATGACCCCGCGGCGTCGGAGGATGCGGTTCTGCTGGCGAGCTTGTACAGCCTGCTCGGCGTCGGCACGCCGCAGGAGCAAGTGATCCTGTTCTCCACCAACGTTTCAGAGGACGAGATCGCCACGTGCATGGCCGACGCCGGGTTCCAGTACGTCGAAGACCCAAGCCTGGACCCCGAGGCGATGGCGGCGATGGACCAACGGAACTCGATGTCCGCCGACGAGTACGCCAACAGGTACGGCTTGGGCATCACGGGCTGGGATCTTGGGCTGTTCCCGTCGCCGCCCGCCGATCCGAACTCGGCGTACTCCGAGTCGCTGTCGCAAGGCCAGCGTGACGCCTACAACCAGTCCCACGGCGTGTGCGCGGGTCGGTTCGATCGTGAACGCCGGGCGCATTCGGACGCGCTCAACGTTGCGCTCGACACCTTCCGAGACGTAGTGACAGCAGACGATCGGGTCGTTGCCGCGCTGGGCGCATGGCAGAGCTGCATGGCCGCATCGGGCTTCGACTATGAGACCCCGCAGGCGATGCAGTCGTCGTTCTACGCGCGTATGTCGGCGGGAGCGGGACGTGCCGAGCTCGAGCAACTGCACGCCGAGGAAGTCACCGTCGCCATCGCCAACGTGCCGTGCGAAGCGGCGTACACGGCCGCCTATCGGGACGTCGTGGGCGCACGCTTCGGCGAGTTCAAGTCGCGATACGAGACAGCGTTGGCGACCGGCGCCGCACCGGAGGCGGCCGGATGAGTGGTCGCCGAGGGGCCGGGCGTTGGGTGATCCCGGCGATGCTCCTCGTCACCGTGTTCGTCGTCGTGCTCGCGTTCGTGTTCGATGGCCGCTCGACCGGCGAGCCGGACGCTCACGAGGCGCCGATCGAGACTGGCAGCACGGCGCCGGCAGCGCCAGGTTCAGACGCCCCGGACAACGATTCAGTCACGGCGCCCTCGGACCAGTTTCCGCCGCCATCGGAGACGACCGCCGCGGACACGGCGGCATCAGGGGCGGACTCGCTGTTCTTGGCCCGTCTGCACAGCATGGTGGGCGTTCCGACTGCGGAGGAGCGAGCGCTCCTGCGTTCTGCCAACACTCCCCAGGAGGAGATCGCCCGCTGCATGGCCGATGCCGGGTTCCAGTACGTCGAGGACCGCACCGACGAATGGCCGGAAGCAAACCATCCGCAGTTCACCCTGTCGGCCGAGGAGTACGCAGCACAGTACGGATTCGGAGCGGCAGCGTACGCGCTCGACTTGTTCCCGACCCCGCCGTTCGACGCGAACTGGGACCATCGGGCGTCGCTCAGCGAGGGACAACGCAACGCCTGGTTCGCCGCGGAGCACGCTTGCGTCACCGCGGACGTACTTGTTGGCGAAGGAGACGCGTGGACCGTTGCGGTGGGTCAGTTCCGCGACGCCCTTGCTGCTGACGACCGGGTGGTCGCAGCCGTGGCGGAGTGGCGTGGGTGCATGGCCGCGGCCGGGTTCCAGTACGACCACCCCGACCGCGTCGCCGACGAGTTCTGGAACCGCCACAGCCAGTGGATCACACGCGACGACGCGCGCAAGATGCTGGCCGAGGAGATCCCTATCGCGATGGCCCACGTCTCGTGCGTCGTCCCCTACCAGGCGACGTGGCGTGAGGTCGTGGACGATCGCGTCGAGGAGTTCCGCGGCCTGTTCGACGCCGCCCTCGCCAGCGGCGCAGCGCCCGAGGCGGCAGGGTGACGATGACAGGGGTGCGGAGCAGGCGGGTGCTCGCAGGTGTTGGCTTGGTGGCGGTGGTCGGGATCGCGGTCGGTGCCTGGCTGGTGGGTTCGCGGGTCCAGTCGTCGGAGCAGGCCGCTGCCCGTGCCGCGCCACCTGTCGCGTCGTTGGTGACCGCGCCGGTGGAGTGGCGGGTGTTGTCGTCGACTGTGATCACGCGCGCCGATGTGGCGTCGGCGACGTCGGTGGCGGTGTCGGGGCCGACCTTGGACGCCCAGGGTGGGGCCGGGTCGGGGATCGTCACAGGTGTGTTCGTCGGCCGTGGTGACGAGGTTGCCGCCGGGGTGCGCGTGGTCGAGGTGGCGGGGCGTCCGGTGTTCGTGTTCGCCGGTTCGACCCCGGCGTTCCGCCCGTTGCGGCCGGGCATGGCTGGTGCCGATGTCGCTCAGTTGCAGGCCGGGTTGGTGGCGGTGGGTTGTGAGGCCGGTGAGAGCGGTGTGTACGACGAGGCGACCAAGGCGTGCGTGGAGCGTTTCTACGCCGATGCTGGCTACTCGGTGGTGCGAAGCTCGGTGACCGAGGTGGCGGACCTTGCCGCGGCGGCGAGCGCGGTTGCTGATGCCGAGGATGCGTTGGCGGTGTCCGAGTTGTCGGCCGCGGCGGCCGGTCGCCCGCCATCGGGCGGTGGGGTCACCGCTGCCCAGTCCGCGGTGGCTGACGCTCAACGGGTCCACGACGCGGCGGTGCGGGACCGGCCGGGTCTGATCGAGCACGCCACGCGCCAGGCCGACGACGCGGTCGCGTCGGCGTCATGGGCATTGCACGCTGCGACGGTGACGCGAGACGCGCTGGCCGCGAGCCCGGAGGCGTCATCCGGCGAGATCGCTGCCGCGCAGGCGGCCGTCAATGACGCCCAGCGCGCCTACGACACGGCGGTGGCAGACCATCCTCGGCTGGTCACCGAGGCGACGCGACAAGCCGACGACGCGATCGCTGCCGCCGCCTCGGCGTTGACGACCGCCAAGGCGATGCTCGCCGAGGCGACCGCGGCACCGGACAGCTCGGTCGAAGCATTGATGGTCGAGCAGCAACGCCGTGCGGTCGATCGCACCCGTCAGGCACTGGCTGACCTCGAGGCGGTGTCGGGGCCGGTGGTGCCGTTCGGTGAGATGGTGTTCGTGCCCGAGCTACCGGCACGCGTCGACGCGGTCGGCGCGGTCGTCGGCCAGCCGGCCGGTGGCGACGGGTTCGGGGCCGGGTCAGGACCGCTGGTAGTGCTGGCGTCGCCGGTGTTGGAGGCGCACGTTTCGATCCCCCAGGCCAACGCCGGGCTGGTGCAGGAACAGATGCCCGTCGAGCTGCTGTACGAGGCGACCGGTGAGACCGTGCAGGGTGTGGTGCGGTCGATCGGCGACGAGTTGGAAACATCACCGACTTCGGGGCTTCCGGCCTACCTCGCGGTGATCGACGCAGAGCTGCCCGAGCGATGGTCGGGGTTGAACCTGCGGGCCACGTTCACCTCGGCAACCACCAAAGCCGAAGTCCTTGTCGTGCCATCCGCGGCCGTGTCGTCCGCCGTGGATGGCCAGACCCGCGTCCAAGTCGAACGCCCCGACCGCACCGTCGAGACGGTGCCGGTGACGACTGGCCTGTCGGCGGACGGGTTCGTCGAGGTCACGCCAATCACGCCCGACGCGTTGGCGGCGGGCGATCAGGTCGTGATCGGCCGATGAACCCCGAACACACCAACGACGAGGTCGGCGAGCTGGTTAACGCCGTGTCGGTGGTGGAGATGTCGGCGGTGACGAAGACGTATGCGGGTGCCCGCCCGGTCACGGCACTGACCGGTTGCGATCTGCGAATCGACCGCGGCGAGTACCTGGCGATCATGGGGCCATCAGGGTCGGGCAAGTCGACCCTGTTGAACATCCTCGGCCTGCTCGACGAACCCACGACCGGCGAGTACCTGCTCAACGGTCAACCGACAGCAGCGCTGTCGGAGGCACAGCGTTGCGACGTGCGCGCCCACGAGATCGGGTTCGTGTTCCAGAGCTTCCACCTCGTCGCCTACCGCTCGGCGGTCGAGAACGTCGAGACCGGGCTGCTCTACCAACGCATCGGTCGCCGCCAACGGCGCCGACAGGCGGTCGAGGTGCTGGAACGGGTAGGTCTGGCCGAACGCATGTGGGCGACTCCCACCGAGATGTCCGGTGGAGAACGCCAACGGGTCGCTGTCGCCCGAGCCCTGGTGCGCCGGCCGGCAGTTGTGCTCTGCGACGAGCCCACCGGCAACCTGGACACCCGCTCGGGCGGCCAGGTTCTCGATCTACTCGACGAGCTCTCTGCCGAGGGTCTCACGATCGTCGTCATCACCCACGACCCCGCCGTCGCCGCCCGCACCCGCCGCCTGGTCGAGATCAGCGACGGCATCGTCACCGGCGGCATCGCAGGCGCGATCGAGGCGCGCCTATGAAGCGCCGGCCGCGACACCTCCGCTCACGGCTCTCCATCCGCGACCTCGTCGGAGAGGCAACCGCAGCGATCACCCGCCGACCCGGCCGGTCCCTCCTGACCGCGCTCGGCACCGTCGCCGGGGTCGCCGCGTTCGTGGCCACGACCGGCCTCGCTACCACCGCCCAGGCCCAGGTCGGCTCCAGCTTCGACGCCCTCAAAGCCACCGAAGTCACCGTCATCGACAACGACCCCGACGGCACCAACCCCTTCCCCACCGACACCACCGGCCGGCTCACCCGCCTCAACGGCGTCAACCACGCAGGCCGATGGTGGACGATCGACAACGACACCCTCGACGCCCGCCCCATCGCCACCCCCACCGCGCCACAGCCGTCCGACATCCCCGTCATCGCCGCCGACCCCGACGCCCTCCGGGCCGCCCGACCTGAGCTGTCCAACGGCGTGATCTTCGACGCCTGGCACGACGAACACGCCGAACCAGTCGCCGTGCTCGGCCGACAAGCCGCCGACCGGCTCGGCATCACCCGCATCGACAACCAGCCCGCCGTGTTCATCCACAACACCGGCTACACCGTCGTCGGCATCATCAACACCGTGGCCCGCAACCACGGACTCCTCTCCGCGGTGATCGTACCCGCCGGAACCGCCACGACACACCTGCCGACCAGCGAGCAAACCTCCTACCTCGTGCTCGTCGATGTCGACGCCGGCGCCGCCGACCTGATCGGCAGCCAGGCCGCCGACGCCCTCCGCCCCGACAACCCCGACCGCCTCCAACCCCTTGTGCCGCCCGACCCCCGGCAACTCCGCGAACAGATCGAAGGCGACGTCACCACCCTGCTCTACGGCCTCGCCGGACTCGCACTCCTGGTCGGCATGATCGGCATCGCCAACACCACCCTCGTCGCCGTCATGGAACGCCGTAACGAGATCGGCGTACGCCGCGCGCTCGGCGCCCGCCGCCACCACATCGCCACCCAGTTCCTCACCGAATCCGCCACCCTCGGCGCCCTCGGCGGCGTCTTGGGAACCAGCCTCGGAGTCCTCACCGTCGTCGCCGTTGCCGCGAGCCGAGACTGGACCACCACACTCGACCCGCTCTACACCCTGCCCGCCCCCGCCGTTGGCCTCGTCGCCGGGCTGGTCGCCGGCCTGCAACCCGCCTGGCGAGCGAGCCGGATCACACCTGCCACGGCGCTTCGGAGCCAGTAGCTCGTGACTTCCCGCGACGAACTCGCCGCTGACGACTCGATCACCACCTTGCAGGTGATCTGGCTGGAACCGCCCCCCGGACAGCGAGGCTTCCCCCTCGACCATCCCTATGTCGAGTTGGTCTACACGCCACTTGTCGGTGCCTCCGCTGTGTTGTTCCTCCGAAGGATTGTGCTGCTCGCTCGCAGCGATAGCGGGCTGGAGGTCGACGGCGCGATTCTGGCTCGCGAGCTTGGCTTGCGTTTCAGAGACGACCGTCCGCTCGGCCGCAACTCGCCATTCGTGAAGGCCCTCAGCCGGCTGGAGCACTATCACCTCGCCCGATGGCTGGGACCACATCGACTCGGCGTGTACCGGCGAGCCGGAGCCGTCGCGGATGAGCACCTCGGCAGACTGCCCGAGTCGGCTCGTCGCATTCACGATCGCTACCTCCAAACCGAGATGTGAACAGTCAAAACCAGCAGCCCGACGCTGGGAGTGCCTGTGGGTGGACTGGCTGTCCGGTGGCGATGCCGACGAGGAACTGCTGTGGGCAGCGTTGTTCTCCGGTGACGCGTATCTCGAAGTGGAGGTGGGGTCCGCTGGAACGGCCGGTGTTACCGGAGTTCATGATGTGTTGTCCGGCGGTGACGCGGTCGCCGGTTCGGACGAGTGGTCCGCCGTCGAGGCCGTGGCAGTAGATGTAGCGCACGCCGTCGTCGCCTTGGATAGAGACGCCGGGGCCGCAGGTGGCGGTGCCGATCGGGGCGTTGAACACGGTGCCGCTCGACACCGAGTAGATGGGGGTGCCTTCGGGGACCATCAGGTCGATGGCTGGGTAGGTGTGGTGTGGACTGGTGAACCAGTGGAGGTAGGTGTCGTACCACTCGCGGGCGAGCGGGAGGGCGTACTGGCCGGCGTAGACGACTTGACCTGACTGGCTGTCGCAGCGTCCTGGTGCGGGGGCGATGGCGGTGGCGTCGAGGTCGGCGTGGGTGAGCATTCCGCGGTACACGTCGGCGATTACGTCGTAGTAGTTGGTGGCCGTGGCCCAGGTGCCCGCGAGGCCGCCCCAGGTGGTGGCGTGGCGGCCTGCTCGCACGCCGAGGTCGGGGTTGACGAGTTCGGTGTCGTTGCCGGCGGCGAACTTCTTGAGGAGTTGGACTTGGGCGCGGATGCCGGTGCGGGCGTCGGGGTAGGCGTAGCCGGAGGATCGGTCGTCGTAGTGGCCGATGCCGGCGAAGTTGTTGATCGCGGTGTCGGTGTTGGTGAACCAGCCGGTTTCGACGATGGATTGGGCGAGCATGAGGTCGCCGCGCACGCCTTCGGCGGTTGCTTCGGCGATGTAGAGCGCGATCGCGTCGTGGACTCCGATCGTCAGCCGGGCGGGTTGGGTGCCGCGTCGGGTATCCCACCAGTCGACGAGTTGGGCGACGGTGAGCGTGGAGGGGCCGAGGATGGTCGGGGTTCCGTCCGGTGCGGCAGCTCCCGCGGGGGCGGGTGAGAACGGGCATTCGGGCATCCCGTCGGTGCCGCCGCTGACGGCGAGTAGCGGGATCATGAGCGTGCCGCCGAGCAACATCGCTACCGCGGCGGCTGTGGCGGCGATGAGGTGGTGCTTTCGGCGCATGTGTGGCTAGGCCGCGCGGGGGCGTCGGTGATCTGAGCGCGGGGCGGGTGAGACGCGCGGCGGGTGGTGTGGGCCTAGAGACGCCGTGAACACGAACCCTGCCGAGGAGGTCGGTCGATGACGGCGTTGATGGGATTGCTCGCGGACGTGTCGGTGGAGCCGACCTCTGAAGGTCTGCCGGGTGCAGAGCTGATTCAGAAGCTCCTCAACTGGTCGCAGATGATCGCCTTGTGGGGGTCGCTAGCGGCGTTGCTGGTCGGCGCGGCGATGTACGGGCTGGCGCGTGAGGGCGGCAGCTACGGGGCGGCGAGCCGCGGCAAGTCGCTGGCGATGGGCGGCGTGATCGGGGCGATCCTCGCGGGCCTGGCGCCCACGGTCGTCAACATGCTGTTCGACGCGGCGTCGTCGTGAGCGGCCGTTGGAAGGCGGTCCTCGCGCTCGCCGCTGTGGTGCTCGGTGTGGGGGCGACGTTGGTGCGTTGCTCGGTCACCGCGCCGTCGACTGCCGAGCCTGACCGGCCGGGGCCGTCCACGACCGTGGCTGCTTCGATCCCGCCGGTCGGTGCGGGTGAGGTGGGGCCGGTGGCCGAGTCGGCGGGGATGCCGGTCGGGTTCGCCGGGAACCGTGAGGGCGCGGTGGCCGCCGCGGTCGCCTACACAGCGGCGTCGCAGCGGTGGCTCTACTTCTCCGACGACGAGATCGGCGAGGCGGTCGCCGTGCTGGCGACCCCGGCCGCTACTGGGCGCCTGACCGCGGCGGTGGTCAGCGAGGTCGGGCTAGCTCGGGACGGGTTGGCGCAGTCGACGGGGCGGGTGTGGTGGTTGGTGCATCCATTGGCGACGCGTGTCGAGTTCTACACGCCTGACGCGGCGCGAGTGTCGGTGTGGACGGTGACCGTGCTCGCCGCTGCGGGTGTGGCGTTGCCGCAATCGGAGTGGATGACCGTGACGGTCGACCTTGCGTGGGTCGACGGCGATTGGCGGGTCGACGACGTTCGCAGCGTGCTCGGCCCCACGCCGATCCTGTCGCCGAAGGACGAACCGTGGCCATCGGATCGTTTCGACACCGGGCTGGACGGCTTCGAGCGGCGCGACGGGGGCCGGTCGTGAACGGGGCCGGGTTGTTGGGGTTCGGGTTCCCGAACCCGGTCGGGTGGGCGATCGACAAGGTGACCGGGTTCATCGGCGGCGTGGCAACGGCGGGGTTCGAGTTGATCATCGGCGGGCTGGTCGCATGGGTGGTCGACGCGGTCGTCTGGGTCGTCGGTGGGGTGTTCAACTTCTTCTTGGACGCGACCGACCCGAACGTGCAGGCCGACTGGTTCATCACCGGCACCGGCCCCTACGCGACGACAGTGGTGATCGGCGCCACGCTGCTGGTGGGGTTCGTGCTCGCCGGGATCACGCAGGGTGTGCTCGCCGGGGACGTGGGCGGGATGCTGCGCCGGATCGCGCTCGACCTGCCGTTGGCAGTTCTCGGCATGGTCGGGATCATCACCGTCACGCAAGCGTTGATCGCGCTCACCGACTCGTTGTCGCGAGCCGTGCTGGCGAACTTTCAGGACGACGTGTCGGACTTCACCGCGGTGGTGTTGTCCCTCTCGCATCTCGGCGGTGGGCCGGCGAGCGCATTCGTGGTGTTCCTGCTCGGGTTGGTCACAGTGCTTGCCGGGATCATCCTCGTGGCCGAGCTGTCGATCAGGGCGGCGCTGATCTACATCGTGGTTGCGTTGTCGCCGCTGGTGTTCGCGGCGCAGCTCTGGCCGGCGTTGCGCGGTGTGAGTCGCAAACTGCTCGAGCTGCTGTGCGCGCTGATCGTGTCCAAGCTGGTCATCGCGGTTGCGCTGGCGGTCGCTGCCGCGGCTGCGGTCGGTACCGGGTCGGGCGGTGAGGTCACTTCGCTGCCCGAACCAGAGGTGGTCGCGGAAGACCCCGGCGGATCGGTCACCCAAGCGGTCGGCATCTTGCTCGCGGCGACCGCTGCGTTCGGGGTGTCTGCGTTCTCGCCGTTGCTGGTCGCCAAGCTGTTGCCGCTGACCGAGGCCGCGCTGATCGCCCAGGGTGTGCGTTCGGGGCCGATGCGGGCCGGGCAGCAAGCGATGTCGATCGGCTACTCGGCACGGATGTTGAGCGGGCACCGTGCTCATCAGATCGCGGCGGGAGGGGCGTCGGCTACGCGAATGACCACCAAGACGGCTCCGGCCAGTGCCGCCGCGGGACCGGCCGGCGTGGCAGCAACCGTCGCCGGGTCAACGGTGCAGACGGCCACGCGGGCCGCGCGCGCAGGAGCCGAGACGATGACCGCTACCGCCGACCGAGCGCCTGACTCCCGCACAGGTGGGCGAAGCCGATCGGGTGGGCGACAGCCTTTCGCTGGATCACCGCCGAGCAAGCAGCAGCCACCCAACCGGCCGGCGAGCCGGTCTGCTCGCCGTCGCGATGGGGGTGGGTCGCCCCAGTCGGGTGGCGATGGGTGATGGGTGTCGAGCGGGATGCGCGGACCTACCGGCTGGAGCCGCTGGACGCGTCCGGGGTGTTCTTGGGGTTGGGGGTGATCCAGTGCGTGCTCCTCGGCGCCGGATTGACCGCCGCCGTGATCGCGGTGACGGCCGGGCTGGCGTTGCCGTTCGCGGTGGCTCCGGTGCTGGTCGCGGTGGGGCTGTGCTTCGCGAGGGTGGGCGGTCATCCGTTGTGGGAATGGTTGCCGCGCGGCGTCGGCTGGCTCGTGACCGTGCTCGGGCGCGGCCGGCGCTGGTCCGCGCGTCTGCCGTTGTGGCCCGTCGCCGAAGGCGTCAAGGCGCCGTTGCCGCCGTGTCTGGCCGGGTTGGAGGTCGTCGAGTTGGCCGGGCCTGCCGGTGGACGGCGGGTCGGCGCGGTAAACGATCGGCAGCGGCACACGTTGACCGGGTTAGTGATGGTGAGCGGCCCGCAGTTCGTGGTCGAGCCGCGTGCCGAGCAGGAACGGTTGATCGCCGGGTGGGGCGACGTGTTGTCGCAGTTCGCCGTCGAGCGCGGGGCGGTGACCCATCTGGCGTGGTCGGACCTGGCCCGCCCGTCCGGGCTGAGTGAGCATCTTGCCTGGCTCACCGAGCGCAACGAGACCGGGCCGCATCCGATCGCGGCCGCGTCCTATGACGAGTTGCTGGCCGACGCGGCGGGGAGCGCGAGCACGCACGACGTGGCGTTGTCGGTCACAGTCGCCCGCGACCGGCTGACCCGGCGCACGAAACTGGCGGGCGGTGACGCCGAGGCGATGGGTCGTGCGCTCGGATCGGCGCTCGACGCGCTCGGCCGCGGGTTGCGCTCGGCGGGGCTGACCGCCAGCGACCCGCTCGACGCGAACGCGGTGCGTCACCTGTTGCGGACCCGGATCGACCCGTTCACCGCGCCGGCGAGCGGGCGGCGGCGTGGGCGGCTCGCGGAGCGCCTCGGGATTGCCCCGACCGCGGCGGGGCCGCTGGTGGTGGAGTCGTCGTGGCGGCAGGTCCGCACCGACGGTGCGTGGCATCGCACGTTCTGGATCGCCTGTTGGCCGCGGCTCGCCGTCCCGCCGTCGTGGCTGGAGCCGTTCCTGTCCGGTGCTGGTGTCACTCGTTCGTTCACGGTGGTGCTGGTGCCGGTGCCGACGCATCAGTCGCGGCGGCGGATCGAGCGTGATCTGGTGAAGCTGGAGTCCGACGCGGTCACCAAAGAGGATCAGGGCCGCCGTGTGGATGCCCGCCATCGACGGGCGACACAGGCGCTGCTGGATCGGGAGGAGGAACTCGTCGCCGGGTTCAGCGAGGTCGCCTACGCCGGTTTGGTGACGGTCACCGCGTCGAGCGAGGAGGAGCTGGACGAGCACTCCGAGATCGTCGAACAGCTCGCTCGCGAGTCCGGCCTCGACCTGCGGCTCATCGACGGCCGCCAAGACGTCGCTTGGGCTGCCGCGCTGCCGCTCGGCCTCGCTCCCAAGACGCTGCTCGCGGCATGAGGCCATCGTTGCGGCTCGCGTTCCATCGCGGCACGACCGCCCACGTGGCGTCGGTGTATCCGTGCTCGGTCCAGCCGTCGTTCGGGCACCGCGGCCCCTACATCGGCTCGGACCTGTTGGCGGGTTCGAGCGCGTTCTGCTTCGATCCGTTCGAGGCGTACACGGCCGGGTTGGTCACCAACCCCAACACCTGGATTCTCGGGGAGCCGGGCAACGGCAAGTCGTCGGTCGTGAAGACGTGGCTGTGGCGGATGGCCGCGATCTACGGGGTCGGCGACGGTGGGCGCACGTTCGCGATCGTCGACCCGAAAGGCGAGTACCGGTTGCTCGCCGAGCACCTCGGCTTGACGGTGATCCGGCTCACGCCCGGCGGCAGCGTCCGGGTCAACCCGCTCGCGCCCGGCCCCGCCGCGCAACACGATTCACCGGAGCGTCAGGTGCTGCGCCGGGCCGAACTGGTCGGGGCGCTCGCCGCCACCGTGCTGGAACGCTCCCTCACCCAGCTCGAAGACGCCGCCGTGTTCGCCGCCGTCGAGCACCTCGCCACCCAGACACGCGGCGAGTCGACGCTGGTCGACCTCGCTCGGCTTCTGCTCGACCCGCCCGACACCATGACCGACCGACTCCACCGTTCCCGCGACGAGCTGACCGGCGAGTTGGCGGCCGCGTCGTACGCGCTCGACAAGCTCCTGTCACGCAGCTTGCGCGGCATCTTCGACGGCCCCTCGACGGTGCCGCTCGACTGGAACGGGCCGGGCATGGTGCTCGACCTGTCCGCGATCCCGCTCGACTCCGACGCGCTCCCGCTGGTGATGGTCGCCGCGGCTGGCTGGCTGCAACAGCTCATGGCCTGCCCCGGTCCGCAACGAGTGCAGGTGCTCGACGAGGCGTGGGCGCTGCTCGCCCACCGCCACACCGCCGGCTACCTCCAGTCCTGCCACAAGCTCGGCCGGACCTACGGAGTCGCCAACATCTGTGTCGCGCACCGGCCGTCGGACCTCGCCGCCCAAGCCGACGACGGTTCGTCCACGGCGAAGATCGCAGCCGGTTTGCTGGCCGACTCCGCCTGCAAGATCATTCTGCGCCAAGCCCCCGACCAGCTCGCCGGGGCTGCCGCTCACTTCGGGCTGACCGAGCCCGAGACCCAGATCGTCGGGCAACTCACCCGCGGCCGGGCGCTCTGGAAGGTCGGGGCACGCACCGCTGTCGTGCACCACCACCTCGCGGCCTCCGAGTTGCCCGTCATCGACACAGACCAGGGGATGAAGCCATGACCGGGGTCGTAGGGGCCGAACTCCGGGGTGCTTGTCGGTCTGGTCTGGCTGACTGGTCCGGGGTTGGTGAACTGGGGGTCACCGTAGCGGATGAGTGTGCCGTGTCAGGTCTGGGGTTGCTGTGTGGCGCTGGTTGCTTCGATGGTCGGCGAGATCGAATGGTCGGCGGTCGTGGCGGTGATTGCCCACCAAGCGATGCCGGTGGTGATGTAGATGTCGGCGATGTTGAAGGTGGGCCACCAGCCGGTGTGCAGCATGTCGACCACGGAGCCGGCTTCGAGCCGATCGATGGTGTTCGCGAGCGCACCGGCGATGATGAGCGTGGCGGGCCCGGTGGGTGTCCGGCTGTTCCATGCGGCTCGGAGGATTGCGAGCGCGATCGTGAGGGTTGCGGCGGTGATCAGCAGGGGTGGGATGTTGGTGAACAGTCCGAATGCGGTGCCGCTGTTGTAGCTGAGTTGCAGGTCGATGGGTCCGGGGAGCGTGGTGGGTTCGTCGTCGAGTGTGGTGGTGGCCCAGATCTTGGTGGTGAGGTCGATCGTGATGAGCGCTGCGATCCAGGCGAGCATGGTGCGGCGTCGGGTCGGGTTCATCGGCTGATCTTGAGGATGCGTCGGGCGCCGTTGGCGACGACGGCGAAGATCACGGCGCCGGCGATGAGGTCGGGGATTGCGGAGTCGGTGAGTGTGACGCCGATCGCTGCGGCGATGACGAGTCCGTTGACCTTGATGTCGTTGGCGGTGAAGATCCAGCTGGCTTGTAGGTGTGCTTCGCCGGATCGGACGCGATGCAGCACGAGCAGTGTGATGATGTTGCCGGCGAGCGCGAGCACGGACATGACGATCATCGAGGTCGGGTCCGGGAGTTCGTTGTCGGCGAAGAATCGTCGTAGGACCTCGGCCAGGCCGAGCGCGGCGAGGCCGATCTGGAGGTATCCGCTCGTGCGTGCGAGTTGTTTCTTGCGTGCGGCGGCGGTGCCGACGGCGGCGAGGCTGAGCGCGTACACGCTGGCGTCGGCGCCCATGTCGAGTGCGTCGGCGATGAGTCCCATGGAGCGGCTGATCAGGCCGACGGTGAGTTCGCCGACGAAGAAGCCGGCGTTGATCACGAACGCGACGATCAGCGCGTTGCGTTCGCGTCGGGTGTCGGGGGCGGGCCCGATCTCGCTGGTGTCGTCGACGAACTCGGCGCCGAGGTTGAGGGTTTGGAGTGCGGTGTCGATGGTGTCGGTGTCGGTCGTGTGGTCGATCAGCACGTCGCGTTGTTCGAGGTCGACGTCGATGCGGTTGATCTGGTCGATGTCGGACAGTGCCATGCGCACGAGTTGTTCTTCGGCGGCGCAGTCCATGCCGGCGACGTGGAAACGGCTGACGGTCATCGGCTGCTCACGTGTTGTTGGTGGTGTAGCTCGGGCAGAGATCGATGTGTTCGCCGGTGACTGCGAGGAGTCGTTCGGCCGAGCGGACAACGTCGATGACTTCGTCGTGGGCAATGCGGTAGTGGACCTCGCGGCCGACGCGCCGATCGGTCACGAGTCCGCATTCTCTGAGGCACTTGAGGTGACCGGAGATGTTGCCCTGGGAGCCGTTCAGCGCGGTCACGATGTCGCTCACGCGTTGTTCACCGTCGGCGAGTGTGGTGATGATCGCGAGGCGTGTCGGGTCGCTGAACCCGCAGAACAGTTTCGCTGCGGTCGCGATGGGTGCAGCGTGTTGAATCGTGGCGCTCATGCCGGCGGATTGTATCGGCCTGCGCCGATGTATTGGTCCGGGCCGATGCGTCGTGGGTCAGTCGTGCCCGGCTTGGTCGCTGAGAGCGGCGTGGTGTGCGTGGTTGGCGTAGATGTTGGCTTGGGCGACGGAGAGGCCGAACAGGTCGCTGATCTGTCGGAGGTCGCCGCCGGTCGCGAACGCTTCGTCGAGGATGCGGTCTTGGCGGATCTGTTGGGCGGGTGTGCCGAGCAACCGGGTGTGCCAGGAGCTGTCGACCGGGCGTGTGTGGTGGGCGCTGCGGATGTTGATGAACAAGTGCTCGTTGGCGGTGTTCGGCCAGGTGTAGTGCCGGTGGAAGAGGTAGGTGTCGAGGCGTTCGATGACGGCGTCGGCCAGCACGATGGTCTGGTCGCCGAGGTGGAGGCGCCGGTCGTAGATGTCGGTGAGTCCGATGTGGCGCAGGTCCTTGACGCGGATGGCGTGGTAGCAGAGCAGCGCTGCGGTGAGTGCCCGGGCGGTGTTCGGCGAGTCGAGCAGGTTGCGGATGGTGGCGAGACCAACGGGGGCGGGGATCGGGTGGTTGGTGTGGGGTTGGCGGATGTGGGTGGTGGGGTTGGTGAACACGACCTTGCGGCCCTTGAGGGTCCGGAAGATCGAGCGGAGTCCTTGGAGCATGTGGGTGCGCTGCCATCCGCTCGCCGGCAGCGCGGTGTAGATGTCGTCGCGGGTGACCTCGCGCAGCGAGGTGTGCGTGGTGGCCCAGGTTTCGACGGCGGGCATCGCCGATCGGAGCTGTTGACCAATGGTGAGATCGCTGCGCGGCTTGCTGCGAGGCGGGGTGGTGCTGCCGTGGCGCATGACGTCGAACCACACGCCGAGTTCGGCGGCGATGGTTTCGGGCAGGCCGTTGATCTTGGTGTCGAACCAGCCAACGATCGATGGTGGTCGGTCGTCGTCGAGCATGCCTGCGGCGTCGAGGGCGTCGGTCAGCGCGACGGTCGACACCTTGAGTTTGGCGATCGCGTCGATGTCGCTGCAGCGAATTGGTGCGCCGATCGTTTCTTGCTGGCCGAGCAGGATGTGCACGCCGTGTTGGACGGTGACGATCTTGCGGCGGTCCCAGCCGTGAGCTCGGCCGAACTCGTCGACGTGTTGATCCAACAGCAACGCCAGGTTCGCGTCGCGTGGGCCGAGGTGACCGACCCGGCGGGCGACGCTGAGGTCACGTTCGAAACGGAACAGCGGCAATTGCAGGTGCGTGACCGGGAACCGGGCGAGAGTCCCGACCGCGACCGGTGGTGGCGGCGACTTCGGGCGTCGCGCCGAGGCGGCTTTGCCCATATCGGCGAACCACAGCTGTTGTCCGTTCCGGTTCGCGTCGATCAGATCGGGGAGCGGCAACGGCGGCTTCGTCGCCAGGACCCGGGTGCGTTGCTTGGTGCAGAGCCGGCAGGCGCCGTAGATGTTGATGGGGACTTCGCGGCTGCAGCACGAGCAGACTCCGAGCTTGCGCTTTTCTCGCCAGCCGTTGCACGCGGTGCATCGCCAGGCTCGATGCTTGGACGCACCCCACGCGAAGCAGTCCGGACAGGTGTCGATCGTGACATGGCCCATCCGGTGGCAGCGACCGCACAGCCCGTTGGTGAAGTAGTCCGTCGTCGATCCGCACTCGAGACAAGGTGGCGGAACGGCGGATCCGCCGGGCCAACACCCGAAGCAGAACTTCACCGTGGTGAACGCAACGGGCCACTCGCCGCATGTGGCGCAGAAGCTCTGCCAGCTCACCCCGGCGGCAGCGTTCGGTTCTTCCCCAACCTCGGCGTGACCGTCGCACCAGCGGCGCGCTTCTTGCGCGGTTTGCGGGCCTCGACCTTGTCCGGCTCGCGGATCAACAACTGGTCCGGGTCGCAATCGAGGACCGAGCAGATCACGTCGAGGTCCTCGAGCCGGATCGTGGTCGGTGTCCCCGCCCACAACGACGACATCTTCCCGGCCGAGATCTCCAAGCCGGCGTCCGCGAGCCGGCGTCGCATCTCGGTCGATTTCCAGATGCCCTGTTCGGCAGCGGTCAGTCTCAGATTCCAACGCATCAGTTCACTCCTGTTCGTTGTCCCGGTTCGGGTCGAGGCGGTCGGCGATCCGCTGGTTCGCTTCGGTCCAGGCGCGTTCGATGTGATCGCCGTGCACATGGATGTAGCGGGTCGTGGTCGACAACCACTCGTGGCCGAGCAGTTCCTGGATTGCTTTGAGGTCGACGCCGCGCTGGTAGAGCGACGACGCGCAGAAGTGGCGCAGCGTGTGCGGCGTCAACCGTCCGTCGGACCACGCCGGCAACCAACGACCAACCGCTGCGGCAAGACCGTCGCGCAGGGCCTGGTCACCGATCCGGCTGCACGCACCGGTCAGCTTGTCTCGCCGTTCGCTCGGGAACATCGGAGCGTTCGGGTCCTCATAGGCGTCGTCGAACTGGTGGCGAATGTCGCCCAACCACCAATCCATCAGATCCGCCGCGCCGTTGATCGCCGGCACCAGTCGACTCTTGGGTCCGCGGCCTCGGCTGCCTTTGCCGAACCGGACATGGATCTTGCCGAACTCGCCCAAATCACGTCGCCAGTCACGGATGTCGAGCATGTAGGTCTCCTGGATCCGCAACCCGCACCGCCGCCACAACGACGCCGCCATGTAATCCCGTGTCGCCGGCAGAAACTTGCGTGCCTCCGGCAGCCACTCGCGCCACGCCGCGAACAACACATCGATCTCCTCAATCGACGGCGGTACCCGCACGTTGCTGTAGTCGGCTTTGGTCGGCCGGTTGAACTCGTCGATGATCTGAATCACCACATGCCCGGTCAAGCGTTCGATGTCACCGGAGTAGCGGGCGACGAGGAACGAGTAGAACCGAGCCAACGACCACGCCTTGTGCTGCACCGTCAACCGGGCCCGATGCAACTCCTTACGCTGATGCACCAAGAACCGATCAGCGTCGGCCGGCTGCGCCGTCCACACCGGTCGCCCCAGGAACCGGATGAACTCGAAGATCGCACCTCGGTCCTCCACCACCGTCGAGTCACCCGAACCTGCACCCACCGTCGCAAGCAGATACTGATCGACCAGTTCCTGCTCGAAATCCTCAACCTCACCAGGCGCGACAAGCGCCTTCGGGGCGTCCAAGGAGCGGACCACAGCCAACGCCATAGCGTCTCCTCCTGTTCAGCCGGTCGAGCGAATCACCTCGATACCCGGCAACCCTTCAGGAATCCCGACCAGTTGTCAAGGTTCAGGCCAAGTCGGTCAACCGGCACGGCGACTGACCCGCATGCCCACGTTGGAACTCCGGACCGTTCGCGATTCCAGGAAGTTCCTACAACCGACACCCGGATGCACAACCGCCCGATCGTCGCCGACGAGCCGGCCGACGACGAGGCCGCGGTGACGGTGCCTTGGCTCCCCGAGCCGGCCGAGCCGATGAACGGCCGGGCGGCATGAGCCATGTACGACCGCTACGCGCTGCTCAACGCCGTCGACCTCCCCGCCCTCGCCGACGAACTGCTCGGCGGGTCAAGGGGCACCGGCCACGCCGCGAGATGGGCCTGCCCCAACCCCGACCACCCGCAAACCGGCCGCACCCCACCCGTCACGATCACCACCAACCGCCACGGTGACCAGCTCTGGCACTGCCACGCCTGCGGCGACGGAGGCAGCGCCCTCGACCTCATCGCCCGCGTCCATCGCACAGACATCCGCGGCGCCTTCGATCACCTCGCCGACCGAGTCGGCCAGACCCACCTCCCCGCCGACGCCTCAGTCACACCACGCGCCGCCGGGCCGGTCCGACGACCGCCCGAACCCACCGCACCGGTACCGGCGTCCGCGGGGCTCCAGCGGTACGCCGACGAGTGCGCCCGCCGACTGTGGGAACCCGAAGGCCGCGAGATACGCGACTGGCTGACCGTCACCCGCGGCCTCCCGGCCGACGTGCTGCACCACAACCGCATCGGCGCCGACACCGGACCGCGGCAAGGCCGACCGTGGGGCCTCGCCGTCGCCGAGGGCGGCGCTGCGGTCGTTCCAATCCACCACGACGACGAGCTGATCTACGTCCAGCTCCGGCTGCTCCACCCACCCGAAGGACGCGACCGGTTCCTCAACCCCACCGCCCGACTCGCACGCAACCCGCGCGTCGGCGTGCTCCAACCCGTCGCCCGCACCCAGCCCGAGATCATCGTCACCGAAGGCCCCATCGACGCGTTGTCGGCCGTCGCCGCGGGCTACACGGCGGTCGCCGTGCTCGGCGCCGGCTACGTCCACAACCCACTCACCGCCGCGATCCTGTCGCGCATCCCCGGCCGCCTGATCCTCGCCTTCGACCCCGACCACGCCGGCGACACCGCCGCCCGCCGACTCCCCGCCCTGCTCGCCGCCCACCAACGCCCCGTCCGACTCCTACCGCTCGAGCACGGCGACCTCAACGACCACCACCGACTCGCCAGGAACGTCTGGCCCGACGACCTTGCCCGCCGAGTCACCCAAGCCACCTCACCTGATCTGCGACCGGAAGCAAGCCTGAGAACCGCGGTCGGCCTGTAGACGGGTCCGGGGTTCAATGGCGCGGATCGCGGCGGCGTTCCCGTCGCAGCGGCGCTTCAGGCGCGACTCCGGGCGGTCGCCGGGGCGGGGCGGTGTCGAGCTCAAAGCGTCGACGCCACAGCACTCGGTGCGCTGCTACCCACCACGCGAGGGTGTCGTCGTCGATCCCGTCCGGTCGCAGACCCTGCTCGCCAACGAGGTGGCTGGCTGCCCCGAACCGTTGGACGAGCCGGGCCAGCTCTCGATCCAGCTCCAGCAACGGAGCGCCATCGGGGTCGGGCCGCGTCGCGCCGCTCACATCGCGTCCAGGCGCGCGGGCGTTGGCTCGGGGATCGGCGGCGCGGTGAGGCCGAGCAGCGCGGAGACCACCACGGTCAGGTACGGCACCCACGGCCCGCACAACCCGTACGGAGGGTCGTCGTCGAAGTGCATCACCAGCTGCCGCTCATCCGGCGACGGCACCAGTTCACGGACTCCGGCCAACCAGACCGACGCCCAGGCCGACTCGTGGAACACCAGCAGCCGCCGATCCGTCGCAAGGATCGGCAACTCGCCCAACGGTCGCCACTGTGGCGCTGCCAGCCGTTCAGCCTCGGCACGCGCCCGCCGGTTCCCGGCCGCCGTCGCCGCTGCGGTCAACCCGAACATCGCCAACCCGCCCAACGCGAGGAAGCAGTGCTCGGTGTAGGCGACGTCGACGCCGTGGAACCGCCACCCCCACGCCGGTACGTAGGCGCGCGCCGTCTCGCTTGGATCGAGGGCCACCGGGCTCGATACCAGCGGCAACGCGTCCCCGCGCTGGAGCGAGCCGTACAGCTCCACCGCCGCGTCCCATGCCGGATCGGTACCCATGACCGCGACGCTACGCCACGGGTGTCACAGCTATGACGAGGAGCTTCCGGTCGATGGGGAAGACCCGCCCCGTTGGGTCCGCGACGTAGCGGTGCGATCGTCGGCCTAGTGACGATGTGCAGCGCGATGGTCTCGGGGGATTCGAGTGGTTGGTGCTCGTGGTCGGCGGGGCCGCGTTCGGTGTCGCGATGGTGGTGTGGGCGGGTGCCGCTTTGGCGCTGATGGTGGTCGGTGCGGGGGTCGTGCCGCGGCTGGCCGACGCGTTGGCCGTTGTCGGCCGGCTGCCGGGGGCATGGCGTGATCCGGCGTCGGCGTGGCCGTCGCCGGTCGCCGCCCTGCTGCCTGGTCCGGTGATGTATTGGGTCTGCACGTTCGTCGCCGCGGCGATCATCGCTGGGCTGGCCGTCGTCGTGTGGCGGGTCGTGTCACGCTCGCCTGTGGGCACCGTACGGCGGCGTCCGTTGGGTGTGGACGGCCGGGCGTTGTTCGCGTCGCGGCGTGATCTCGCGCCGCTGATCGTTCGGGGACCGACGCCGGGGCGGTTCGTGCTTGGACGCTGCGGGCGTCGGTTGCTGGCCAGTGAGGCGCCGCCGGTTCCGGGGGCTACGACCGGTCGGCGACGGGATGTGAGGCGTGGTGACCGTGGGGCGATCGCGCTGGTCGGGCCGAGCAGGTCGGGCAAGACGACCGCGGCGATCGGCGGGATTCTGGAGTGGACCGGCCCGGCGGTGCTGTCGAGCGTCAAGTCGGACCTGTTGGGGGTGACCCGCGAGTGGCGGTCCTCGTTGGGTGAGGTCGCCGTGTACGACCCGACCGGCGCGGTCGGCACGGTGTCGGCGAGCTGGTCGCCGCTGCATCAGGCCGGCACCGTCGCCGGGGCACAGCGCGCCGCGCGGGCACTGTGTGACGCGGCTCCGCGCGGTGGCGTCGAGGGCGGCTTGGACTTCTGGCTGGCGCAAGCCGAGATCCTGCTATCGGGGCTGTTGTTCGTGGCCCACCACACCGGCCGGGACATGGGCGCTGTGTGCGAGTGGGTGCTGTCGCAAGACCGGCCGGGCGAACTGGGGCCGGGCGAGGTGCGAATCGGAATCGACATGCTGTTGGACTCACCCGACGCCGATGTGGTGGCCGGGGCGATCGACGTGTCGCGCGGGTTGTTGGCGATCTGGGAGTTGGAGGATCGGACCCGTTCGTCGGTGTACGCGACGACTCAGACGTTGGTGTGGCCGTGGTCGGACCCGATGGTGGCGGCATCGTCGCGGGGCCGCAGCGTCGATCTCGGATGGCTGTTGACGGGTGCGAACACGGTGTACCTGTCGGCGCCGATCGAAGACCAGAAGCGGCTGGCCCCGGCGTTCGGCGGGCTGCTCAATGATCTTGTCGCGCAGGTGTACCGGCATGTCGCGGCGACCGGGCGGCCGCTCGATCCGCCGTTGTTGATCGTGGTCGACGAAGCCGGCAACACGCCGCTACGGGCGTTGCCGGAGTATGCCTCGACGCTGGCGGGCCTCGGGGTGCTGTTGGTGACGATCTGGCAGTCCGTCGCCCAACTCGAAGCGGCCTACGGCAAGCAGGCCGACACGATCCTCACGAACCATCTGTCGAAGGTGTTCTACGCCGGGCTGTCCGACCCGGCGTCGTTGAAGTACGTCGCCGCGGTGCTCGGTGACACCGAGGTCGAGAGCCGTTCCACCTCTGCATCGGAGGGGACACGCCGGTCGGTGCAGTTGTCCGGCACGCGCCTCGCGTTGGCCCCGGCCCATGCGCTGCGCCAGATGCGCCCCGGTGACGCCTTGTTGTTGCACGGCACGTTGCCGCCCGCGCACATCCGCACCCGCCCGTACTTCCGTGACCGCCGCCTACGCGACCGGACAGCTACGGCGCTCGCGGTCTCGACCGACTCCGCTGGAGGTGAGTCATGAACACCATGAAGCTCGACCCGGCATCGCCGCCGGTCGCGGTGCCGCGCTACTCGGCCGCGGTTTACGCTTCGCTGCCCAAAGGGTGGGTCGCCGAGGAGATCGGGCAGCTTGGCCCGGCGGTGCTGTACGACCCGCGGCGCTACAACGTCACGCACTTCGTGAACGGTCCCCGGCCTGAGTTGGCGGACAAGCTGCGCTCTGACGGCTGGGAGCCGATGCATCACAACCTGACCGGCGCTGAGCTGTGGGTGCGTGATCGTGTGGCTGAGGCACGCCGGGCGTTGGCGCATTCGGGGCGTGGGGTCGAGCCGGTGGGCCTCGGGTTGTGACCGGCCGTCGGCAATGCCGCCGTCGCGTCCGCGTCTCGGGGTAGGTTGTGGATGGCGATCGGAGCGCCCGCCTGGACGCCGAGGGTCAGCAACTCTCGCTGTTCGACCTGGTGCTCCCCACAGGCAGCGCACAGGCGCACGCACGTGAGGAGGCCCCTCATGAACCACTACGGGCAACTGCTCCAGAACCAGCACCGGATCGCCCGACCGACCGAGCACGCGGCGATCAGCGATCCGAAGGCGTTCTTCACGGAGATCGGCGAGCAAGTCCAGAGTCAGATCACCGAGCTGCGCGACCAGCTCCTGGGCAGCCAGCGGCCGGGCGAGACCCTGGAGGACTACCGGCTCCGCAGCTACCAGGCACAGGCGACCGCGGAGGAGATGGTGCTGGCCGACCAGCATCTGACGACGCCGGAGAGCGACGAGGACGAGGACTTGACGATCGACGACGACCCGGCGGTGGCGTCGTACTACCTGCGCCTGGCGATGATCGACCAGGCGTTGGCCGACACCAGCAGCCAAGCCTCCTAGACCTCGACCTTCAGTTCAACCTCGACCTCGGGGCCGGGGCGGTCGACCTGACCGCTTCGGCCCCGCCGGTCGCTCCTGTCGCTCCGGCCGTGGCGTTCCGACCGAGCGGCCAGGCCGACCTCGCGCCGGCCGGTGTGACGGCCAAGCTGGAAGCGAACCTCGCGGCGTTGGGGGTGCTCGCGTCGTGTCGGCGGGAGCAGCGGTGGGCGACACCGGACGAGCAGACGGTGTTGGCTCGGTGGGCCGGGTGGGGTGCGATCCCGCACATCTTCGACGACGAGAGCCCGCGTCACGCCGTCGAGCGTGAGCGGTTGCGGGAGTTGCTCGACGGTGAACGAGCGTGGGCGGCGGCGCGGCGCACGGTGTTGAACGCGCACTACACGGACGCGTCGGTCGTCACCGGGATGTGGGGGCTGGTCGCCGACTTGGGGTTCCGCGGCGGGCGGGTGTTGGAGCCGGGCTGTGGTGCGGGGAACTTCATCGGGTTCGCGCCCGAGAGCGCTCGCATGGTGGGTGTCGAGTTGGACCTCACGACGGCGGCGATCGCCGCGCAGCTCTACCGGGCGCGGGCGACCGTGCACGCGGGCGGGTTCGAGGATTACCGAGCGCCGGATGGGTCGTTCGATCTGGCGATCGGGAACGTGCCGTTCGCGAAGGTCAAGCTGCACGATCCGGTCCACAACCGCGGCAAGCACTCGCTGCACAACCACTTCCTGGTCAAGAGCCTGCACCTCGTGCGGCCGGGCGGGATGGTCGCCGCGCTGACGTCGCGATACACGCTCGACGCGCGCAACCCCGCGGCGCGCCGGGAGATGGCCGGGCTGGCCGACCTGGTGGCGGCGGTGCGGTTCCCGACCGGCACGTTCGCCGCCGCGGCCGGCACCGAGGTTGTCATGGACCTCGTGGTGCTGCGCCGCCGCGAACCCGACGCGGAACCGGCCTGGCCAGCGTGGACGACCACGGTGGACGCCGCCGCGCTCGGTGTCGAAGCAGGCGATGGCGAGCCGGTCCCGATCAACGAGTTCTTCGCCGCCAACCCCGCGATGGTGCTCGGCGAGCCGTACGCCGGCCGCGGCGTGTATCGGGACGGCGAGCTGATGGTCCGCCCGACCGGAGACCTCGACGCACAGCTCGCCGCGGCGGTGGCGTCGATCGTCGCCGACGCACAGGCGCGGGGCGCGGTGTTCACCGAAGCACCCACCGCGACGCCGACCGCCGCGCCGGTACCGGTGGTGTCGCCGTCGGGGTTCGAGCTGGCGTGGGCGCAGGAGGGCAGCTTCGTCACCGCGCCCGGCGGCCGGATCGGCCGATACCGCTCCGGCGAGATCGAGGCGTACACGCCCCGCTTCCGCAAAGACGCCGGAGAGTTGGCTCGGCTGGTCGAGCTACGCGACGCCACACGCGCCGTGCTCGCGGTGCAGGTCGACGGTGGCAGCGACAGCGAGTTGGCCGACGCGCAGCGCACGCTCGGCGAGCGGTACGACCGGTACAAGCGACTCTACGGGCCGCTCAACCGGTTCTCAACGGCGCGCACCGGACGGTTCGATCCCGACAGCGGCGCCGAGGTGATGCGCCGAATCCGACCACGGATGGGCGGGTTCCGCGACGACCCGGACTGGCCCCTACTCGCGGCGTTGGAGGACTTCGACGACGAGACGCAGAAGGCCGACAAGGCCGCGATCTTCACCGAGCGGGTGATCTCACCGACACCGCCACGACTCGGCGTCGACACCCCAGCCGAAGCGATCGCGGTATGTCTCGACGAAACCGGAAAGGTCACGATCGAGCGCGTCGGCGAGCTGCTCGGTGTCGCCGCCGCCGAGGCGCGGGCGCAGCTCGGCACGCTCGTGTTCGATGACCCTGCGACTGGCGCGTTGGTCCCGGCCGCGCAGTACCTGTCGGGCAATATCCGCCACAAGCTCGCCGACGCCGAACGCGCCGCGGTCGATGACCCGGCGAAGTGGCAGGGCAACGTCGACGCGCTCACGGCCGTGATGCCACCCCAGCTCGAACCCGGCGAGATCAGAGCACGGCCTGGCGCTCCGTGGATACCGGCCAGCGACATCGAGCGGTTCTGCGCCGACGTGCTCGACGCCGGTGTCGAAGTCGAGCACCTCCCCAAGATCGGCCAGTGGACTGCCAAGCTGGTCGATGGGTCGCGCCGGTCGGTGTCGCTGTCGTCGGAGTGGGGCACCGAACGCGCCGACGCGGTGGCGTTGCTGAACAGCGCCCTCAACCAACGGCTGCACACTGTGTGGGACACCCTCGAAGGCGGCGGGCGGGTCCGCAACGACCCCGAGACGCTCGCCGCGCGGGCCAAGCAGGACGCCCTGTCGGATCGGTTCTCGGCGTGGGTGTGGGAAGAAACCCGCCGGGCCGAGCGACTCGCGCTCCGGTACAACGAGCTGTTCTGCTCGACCCGGCTGCCGACCTACGACGGGTCGTACCTCACGCTGCCGGGCCTGGCCGACACCTTCACCCCACGCCAGCATCAGCGCGATGCGGTCGCCCGCATTGTGCAGGACGGCCGGGCGATCCTCGCCCACGCGGTCGGTGCCGGCAAGACCGCGACGATGGTGATCGCGGCGATGGAGCTGCGCCGGCTCGGGTCGGTCAACAAGCCCGCCGTGGTCGTGCCGAACCACATGCTCGACCAGTTCTCCCGAGAGTGGCTCCAGCTCTACCCGACCGCCCGGATTCTCGTCGCCGACAAGGACCGGCTGTCCAAAGAACGTCGCAAGGAGTTCGTCGCCCGCTGCGCCACCGGCGACTGGGACGGCATCGTGTTCACCCAGTCCGGCTTCGCCCGCCTCCCGGTCGGCCCCGATCTGCTCGGCGACTACCTCGGCGAGCAACTCGCCTCGATGCGCGCTGCGCTCGCCGCGTCCAAGGACGGCAAGGGCCTGTCGGTCAAGCGGCTGGAAGCCCGAATCGCACAGTTGGAGGAGACCTACAAGCGGCTGCTCAGCGAAACCACCAAGGACGACGGGGTGCGGTTCGAGGAGTGCGGCATCGACTTCGTGTTCTGCGATGAAGCGCACGCCTACAAGAACAAGCGGGTCGTCACCTCGATCGACGGTGCCTCCAACGAAGGTAGCCAGCGCGCGCAAGACCTCGACGCCAAGCTGTGGGTGCTGCGCCGAAGCCACGGCGAACGCACCCGCGTCTTCGCCACCGCCACGCCGGTCGCGAACAGCATCTCCGAGCTGTGGGTCATGCAGTCCTACCTGCAACCCGACCTGCTCGAACAGCTCTCGCTCGACGTGTTCGACGGATGGGCCGGCAACTTCGGTCGCACCACTACCGCGCTCGAGCTTGCCCCGGACGGTGCCTCGTATCGGATGAAGACGAGGTTCGCCCGTTTCCAGAACGTCCCCGAGCTGCTGCGGTTGTGGCGCCAGGTCGCCGACGTGCGAACCCCCGCCGACCTCGACCTGCCCGTCCCCGCGATCAACGGCGGCAAACCCGAAGTCGTCACCGTGCCCGCCTCGCCCGCCCTCGAAGCACTCGTCGCCGAACTCGCCCAACGCGCCGAGGACGTCCGTCAACGCAAGGTGCCGCCTGAGGACGACAACATGCTCAAGATCACCGGCGACGGGCGCCGCGCGGCGCTCGACCTGCGCCTCGTCGGTGCTGACCCCGATCCCGACGGCGGCAAGGTCACCGTCGCCGCCCAGCGCATCGCGGCTATCCACCACGCCACCGCCACCCGCACCTACCTCGACCCGGCCGGGAGACCCGCCCAACGACCGGGCGCCCTACAACTCGCGTTCTGCGACGTGTCCACCCCAGCGTCGGAAGGCTGGAACGCCTACCACGAACTCCGCACCCAACTCGCCCGCCGCGGCGTGCCCGAGCAGTCGATCCGCTACATGCAAGAAGCCAAGACCGACGAGGCCAAAGCGCGCCTGTTCGCCGGATGCCGCGACGGCACTATCGCGGTGCTCGTCGGGTCGACCGAGACGATGGGCGTCGGCACCAACGTCCAGACCCGCGCCGTCGCAATGCACCATCTCGACGCGCCGTGGCGGCCCGCCGACATCGAACAACGTGACGGGCGGATCGTCCGGCAAGGCAACCAGAACGACGAAGTGCAGATCCTGCGCTACGTCACGACCGGCTCGTTCGACACCTATATGTGGCAGACGTTGGAGCGCAAAGCGGCGTTCATCGCCCAAGTCACTCGCGGCGACCTCCCCGACCGCGACGTGGACGACATCGGCGACCAAGCGCTTTCCTACGCCGAGATCAAGGCGCTCTCCTCCGGCGACCCTCGGATCATGGAGAAGGCCGGCGTCGACGCCGACGTAGCCCGCCTGAGTCGCCTCGAACGCGCTCACGACGACGACCAACGCCGCCTGCGCCGCAGCCACGACGCCAACCGCCAGCGGGCCGACACGCACACCCGACACGCCGACCGACTCGAAACACTCCTCCCACACATCACCGACACGCGCGGCGAACGGTTCGAGATGACCGTCGACAACACCGTTCATACGAAGCGCACCGAAGCCGGGGCACACCTCAAGAACCTCGTCGGCGACCAGTTCGCCGCCACACCGGTCGGCACCCGAGGCGATCTGCTTCCGGTCGGCCAGCTCGCCGGACTGGACATCCACGCCCAGATCGTCACGATCATCGCCGACGAAATCCGCCTCGCGATCCCCGCCGCCGACATCGAGATCGTCTACAAGCCCGACGACTGGCAGACCGCCGAACCCGCCCAGATCGTGCAACGCCTCGAACGCCACATCCAACGCATCCCCGACACGATCGCCGACGCCCGCCAAGACGCCACGGCCGCCACCGCCGAAGCCGATCGGGCCAGCGCCCGTCTCGGCCAACCCTTCGAGCACGCCGACGACCTCGCCCGTCTCCGCCGCCGGCAAGCCGAACTCGACGAGGAACTATCCGCGGACGACGCACCGCTCGGCTCCGAGGAGACCACGCCCGAACCCCCAACGCCTACCAGCGCGTTGGACAGCCCGCCGGCAACGGCCGACGATTCGGCGGTCGAGCGGGTCCGGCGTCGGCTCGACTCGATCGCCACGGAGAGAGCCAACGTCGCGCCGTCGATTGGGCCATAGCCAACCGCTGCAAACCGCCTGACTACGCACCCTTTGCCCGGATGCGATCAATCAGGTCGATCGTCGCGAGGTACCAATGAAAGAGCCAGTCGAGGTACTCGTCGCCATAGTCGGCCATCTGGTCAGCCTTCCGATGACGCAGATCGAACTGGTTCGCGATCTGGAACAGGGCACTCTCGTCCTTTGACAGTAGGTGCTCTTTGAGTTGCTGTCGCCTGGCTTCGAGAGCGCGGGCGAGGCCCACGACTGCCATGCGGCGGTCCTCACGCGAGGCGTTGTGGCGTCGAAACAGAGCAATCGCGTGAGGAATCTCCGGCTCGGTCTCGGCCGCGACGGTCGCCAGCTTGCGCGTCAGCTCGCCGAGCCCGTCGGGGAGCACTCTCGTCATGCGGCCTGCATCTTCGCCCTCATCGGCAAGTTGTAGGTCCAGGCTCGACGTCGTAAGGACCGCGTTGATCCGCCACCTGTAGACGCGCTGGCCCGACGAACGGGCGAATCGAGTCGGATGGAAGCCACAACCACCGAAGGAGTGGACCCATCCGCGGCTGGGGCGGGCCGCCAAGTCGTGGTACACCTCGATGAAGTCGCACAGGTCGTCCTCGGTCCAGTCGGCCTCGTCCGTGATCGGGAGACCGGGCTTGCCGACACGTCGGTCAAGTTCTTCTTCGATCGTCGTGTCGGACTCGCCGTGACCGTCGACGCACTCGTAGCCGAGTGTCCGAGCGAACCAGTGTTGGACAGCCAACGATTCGATCTCGCGCTTGACGCGCCGAACCACGGTCGGCAGCGGAGCCTTCGACGGAGGAACGGAAACACCCTGGCGCTGCGACCAGTACGGCCGTGGAGCGGACTCTTGAGGGAGCGTGGGCACAGCGTCGGCAAGTTCCCGGAGCCAAGCGATGCGTTGATCGGCCATCAGAACGGCTCCTCGTCGCTGTAGATCGGATCGACCGAGCCGGTACTTCGGACCTGTTCAAAGTCCTCCGCGGGCACACTCGTCGCGAACGCCTGACGGAGCAGTGTGCCGACCTCCTCCAACCACTCGGGGGAGACGCCTTCGCTCTCCCCGAGCGTCACGAGCCGCTGGAGTTCGTCGAGGACGATGTGACTCGGCCAGCGAAGCACGTAGTCGCTCGGATCTCTCACAGCAAGAAGTCTGGCAACAGTGGTCGAGTGTCCGGCGCCATCCTTCACCAGCTCGAAGGTCGCGGCCGATCCCCTGACCCGCCAACAAGAGCGGCCCGCTACGCGGTTGCTCGTTCGACCAGCCGTAGATCGGCACCGAGTGCGTCGGCCACGCGATGCAACGTCCGCGACGACGGGTGGGTGACGCCCCGCTCGATCTTGGACACGGCCGCCTGATCGACCCCTGCCAGTTCGGCGAGCTGCTGCTGAGTGAATCCACGCTTCTCGCGAAGCGCGGCCACCTCCGAGGCGAGCGTGTAGGCGCGCTCGAAGACTGCTCGCTGCGCCTTGCTCACTTCGTCGTCGGCCGCACGCAGCGGCCCCATCACGTCTTCGTAGGTCCGGGCCATCGCTCTCCCTCCAGCACCGAGTATGTCGATTTCAGCATACGCCGTCAACGTCGCCTCCTCGACCGCTCCCGACGCTGACGTTCCTTGAACTGCGTCAGCAGCTTGCGTGCCCGAGCAATCTCCCGACCCTGGCGCTTCGCGCTCGGGTTCGCGCCCTTGTCATAGCCCACCAGCAACAGGACGATGCGATTCCCGTAGAAGTGGACGAACACACGAAGCAGAACCGCCTCGGGTGGGTGCTGCACATCCGGCGGTTCACCGCCGAACATCTCGGCGATTTCGGACGCGGTGTGACGCACCCGGAATTCGTGGAGGCCCTCGCCGAGTGCCTTCAACCACTCCGAGCGTGCAAGGTCGATCCCTTCGCGGGCAAGCCGCAATCGCAGCGCCTCATCGAGCGCCTGACGTTGAAACGCCGACAACTCGCGCGTCACGAACCTCTCGAACGGGCACGTCCCGTCGTCAGCCTCGAACGGCTCCAGCGTCCAGCTCCTGTCGGTCATCTCATTCCTCGTGTAGCGGTGGCGCGTGGTCCGGCGGACATGCCGCGGACCACCCGCCTATCGTTCATCCGGCCTGGGGCACCTGGGCGACGAACTCCTCGAGCGCCCGCCGAGGGATGAGCACTCGGCGGCCCAGTCGAAGGCTGGGCAGGGTTCCCTGCGCGGCGAGCTGGTAGGTGAATGCTCGGGACAGCCCCAAAATCGTTGCTGCCTCGTCGACGCTCAGTACCAGCGAGTTGTTGTGGTCCATGTGATCCTCCCAGAGTCGTGTGCGTCGACTAGGCCGCTTCGCGGTGCTTGTCGTCTCGTGCTTCGTCGACGGGTGTCTCGGTGCGTAGCGCGTCGAGCTTCTGGGCGAGCAGTTGGCCCCACAGGTCGGCGGCAGCGCTGTCGACGGCGGGGCGGACCTTGCCGTAGACGGTCATCACCATCGTCTCCGACGAATGGCCGGCCCGGCCCATCACGGTGCGCGGATCGACGCCGGCCGTCAACAGCTCGGTAATCATCGTGTGGCGCAGGCCGTGCAGGTCGATGTCGGACGACACGCCGGCGGCTTCGCGGATGCGCCCGAAACGGCGCGTCGCGGTGCCGGGGTACCAATGCTTGCCGTCGAGCGGGTTGCGGTGCCGACCTCGACCGCCACTGAACACGAACCCGTCGGGATCGACCGTGACCGGCTCCCCGGCAGCTTGCGACAGCTTCGACTCCAGCGTTGCTCGGTGTGCCCGGAGCAGGTCGAGGGTGTAGCCCGACAGGGCAATCGTGCGCGGCTTCTTCGACTTGGTGCGTCGCCGTAGCTTGGCCCCATCGCGGCCGACGCTGACGACGCCCTCGATTGTGAGCGTGCTGCGGTCGAAGTCGACGCCACCCCAGCGGAGGCCGAGCGTCTCGCCGCGTCGGCCGCCCTCCTCGGCGGCGACCCACAGGTAGGCGTAGAACTCCGGGTCGGTGCGCTCGGCCTGCAACAGGATGCGGGCGGTCTCCTCCATCGTCGGCGCGACCCGTTCGGTGTCGTCGAGTGGCGGCGGTGGGATCTTCATCACCGCGTTCGACTCGACGTACTCCATCTGCACCGCGTACGACATCAGTGCCGACAGGACGGTGCGGACCTTGCGGACCGTCGCCGGCTGCAAGCCGTGCTTGTCGCGGAGGCGCTTCAGGTACTGGGACACCAGGCGGGGCCGGATCTCCTCGACGCGCTTGTCGCCGAGCACCGGGAGGATGTGCTTGTCCTGGTTGTGGTAGTAGTTGGCGAGCGTGGTCGGGGCCAGGCTCAGGTCGGACTCGCGCCACTCGGCGACGAGCTGGCGGATCGTCATCCGGCCGTCGACGCCGGATTCGGCGAGCAGGCGTAGGCGGCGTTCGAGCGCCACCGCTTCCTTCTCGGTGGCGGCGCTGCCCGAGAGCTGGGTGCGCTTGCCGGTCAGGGGATCGGCTGGGGCCTGGACGACCACCCGCCACTTGCGTCCTCGACGCTGGATCATGTGCGGAACCTCCGTGGAGCTGCTGACAGTTCTGCTGACAGACAGCCTCACTAGGCCCCTCCCCTGGTCCCGGCGTAACGCCGTGACCAGGGGTTTTTCTTGGCAGCCCGTACGGGATTCGAACCCGTGCCGCCACCTTGAGAGGGTGGTGTCCTAGGCCTCTAGACGAACGGGCCAAGCTGCGGTGCCCGACGCTAGCGGCGGGCTATGTCATCCGGGTGACCGGATTGGTTGGGGTGCAAGGAATCGAACCTTGAATAAGAGAACCAGAAACTCTCGTGTTGCCAATTACACCACACCCCAGTGCGGAGCGACCTGGAAGTGTACCGGGGGCGCGGTCGGCCTCAACCGGTGAGATCGGTCAGGCGGCGGAACCCGACGATCCGCCCCAGCGACACGCCGGCGGCCTCCTTCAGCTCCAACCGGAACGACTCCCAACCCCCCACCACCGACGTCGGCGTGGGCGACGAGCGGGCGTCGAGGCCCACCTCGGCGGCGATCAACTCCGCCCGGGCGGTGTGGAACGGGTCGGTCACCAACAACACCCGGGTCAGCCCTGCCTCGCGCAACAGCACGGCCACCGCGGCAAGCGAATCGTACGTGTTGTGGCTGACGTCCTCGGCCAGCACAGCGGCCTCGGGTACGCCGCGTTCGACCAGGTAGTTGCGTGATGCCGTCGCCTCGGTGAACCGGTCGCCGGGCTGTTTGCCGCCGGTGACCACCACGTGCTCGGCGAGGCCTTGGTGCCACAGCGTGACGACGTGGTCGAGGCGGGCGGCAAGTTGTGGCGACGGCCGCCCGTCGTACTGGGCCGCGCCGAGCACGACGATCGCATCCACCGGTGCCGCCTCGTCGGCGCGCCCGGCCCGGTAGACCGCGGCCAGGTTGGCCAGGTAGTAGAGCAACATCGCGGCGACGACGAACGCGGCGACCCGGCGGGGGCGGAGCCAGCGGGCGAGCAGCGGCACGGTGGTTTCGACAGGCTCAACCACCTGGGAGGGCTCAACCACCTTGGGGGGCGGCTCCTTGGGGGGCGGCTCGACCACCTTGGGGTCTTCGTCAGTCATCGAGGCGGGCGAGCCCTGCTTTCAGGCGCCGGAGCGACTCGTCACGTCCCATCACTTCCAGCAGCTCGAACAGTGGCGGGCCGACCGTGCGCCCGGTGACCGCCACCCGGGCGGGTGCCTGGGCCTTGCCCAGCTTGAGGTCGTACCGCGTCATCACGTCCTCCAGCGTGGCCTTGAGCGCGTCGGTGGTCCAGTCGGGCAGTGCCTCGTACGCACCGATCGTGTCGGCCAGCAACGGGCGCGCGTACTCGGTACCGAACGTCTTCGCCCACGCGTCCTCGTCGATCACCGGGCGGTCGGCGAACAGGAAGTCGACTGCCTTCGGGGCGTCGGCCAGCGTCACCAGCCGCTCCTGGATGTACGGAGCGATCCGAGCGAACAGGTCGCGGTCCCACTCGGGGGGCAGCCACGGCTCGCAGGCCCCGACCAACTCGGGCACCGACATCATGCGGATGTAGGCGCCGTTGAACGCGGCCAGCTTCTTGAGGTCGAAGAACGCCGGCGACTTGTTCACGTCGGCCAGCGCGAACGCGGCCTCCAACTCGGGCCACGGGGCAATCTCGGAGGCGGCCCCTTCCCGGCCCGTGACCGACGCTGGCGACCAGCCGAGCGTCATCAGGTAGTTGATCATCGCCGGCGCCAGGTACCCCTCGTCGCGGTACTGCTCGAGGGCCACCTTGTCGCGGCGCTTCGACAGCTTCTTGCGCTGCTCGTTGACCAACACCGGCACGTGCGCCCACACCGGAGTACGTCCGGCCAGCGCCTCCCACAGCATCTGCTGCTTGGGGGTGTTCGGCAGGTGTTCCTCGGCGCGCAGCACGTGGGTGATGTCCATCGCGATGTCGTCGACGACGTTGGCGAGGTTGAACAGCGGCGCCCCGTTCCCGCGCACGAGGACGAAGTCCTCGATCGTCGCGTTGTCGAACTCGACCGCGCCGCGCACCTCGTCGTGGACGACCGTGGTGCCGGCAGGCACCCGGAACCGCAACGCCCGGCCGGGGCCGGGGGCCAGCCCGCGCTCGCGCGACGACTCGCCGGCCGCGATCTGCTCGCCGGTCAGGTCGCAGTAGTAGGCGGCACCGGTAGAAAACAGCCGCTCAGCTGCAGCGAGGTGCTGTCCCGTGTAGTCGCTCTGGAACAGCGGCCCCTCGAAGTGCGGGTCGCCGGCCCCGACGCCGAGCCATGCCAGCGCGTCGATGATCCCCTGCGTCCACTCGGGCCGGTTGCGGGCCTCGTCGGTGTCTTCGATGCGCAGCACGAACGTGCCGCCCTGCTGGCGGGCGAGCGCCCAGTTGAACAGGGCCGTGCGCGCCCCACCGACGTGGAAGAAGCCGGTGGGCGACGGGGCGAAGCGGTACCGGGGGGCAGTCATGGCCCGCCCGACGCTAGCGAGGATTCGTGACTCGCCGCCGAACATATAGTGCCAGTTGGACACGCACTTGTTTTCACGAGTACGGTCGACGCCGTGGGGAACCAACCGTGAACCAGCCGGCCGACGCGGCACCGACTCGCATCGCGTTCCACTTCGACGTGATGTGCCCGTGGGCGTACCAGACCTCGAAATGGATTCGGACCGTCCGCGAGACGGTGCCGCTCGAGATCGCCTGGCGCTTCTGCTCGCTCGAGGAGATCAATCGCGACGAAGGCAAGAAGCATCCGTGGGAACGCGACTGGTCGTACGGGTGGGGCATGCTGCGCGTGGCAGCGATGCTGCGACGCACGTCGATGGACGACTGCGACCGGTTCTACGAGGCGGCCGGGCGAGCCCTCCACGAGGAAGGCCGCAAGCCGCACCGGCCCGAGGTGGCGGCCGAGATCTGCGCCGGACTCGGCATCGATCCGGGAGTCGTGTTGGCGGCGATCGACGACCCCACCACGCACGACGAGGTGCGGGCCGACCACGACGCCGTCGTGGGCGACGGCGGGTTCGGGGTGCCGACGATCGTGTTCCCCAACGGCCGCCGCGTGTACGGGCCCGTCGTCGCCCCGGCCCCCACCGGCGCCGACGCGATCGCGCTGTGGAACCTGACCGTGACGTACACAGAGGTGCCGTTCCTCTATGAGCTGAAGACCCCCAAGACCGACGCCGATCTGGCCCACATCGGCGCCGTGTTCGCGCCCTACCTCAACGCCCGCGACTGGGAAAGCAGGGAGAAGCCCGCACGATGACCACCGTCGACTCCAACCCGGACCCGTCACTCGACGACTACACAGCCGCCCACGAGCAACTCCTCGCGCACTTCGTCGCGCTCGCCCGCGACCTCACCGACGAGCAGATGGCGATGCGTTCCCTGTGCCCTGACTGGAGGGTCCGCGACGTGATCTCGCACATCGCGATCGTCGAAGCGGTGCTCGACGGATGGCAGGCCACTACCGACGCCCCTCCCCCGTTCAACCGGGTCGCCGCGCTCCACGCCGAACTCGACGCACTCGACCGCGGCGCGTTCGCCGAGCGGGTCGCCGAGATCGCCGACTCGCGCGTGGACGACCTCCACGGCCGCGATCCGTCGGTACTGACGATGCCGTCGTTCACGCCCACCGGCCCGGCCACGTACGGCCGGTTCCTGCAGATCCGTGTGTTCGACCATTGGGTGCACGCTCGCGACATCGCGATACCACTCGGGCTCGAGGCACCGGCGCCATCGGGCTTCGCCGCCGAGAACGCGGTCGACGAGGTTGCCGCCGCGCTCGGCTACATCGTCGGCAAGAAGATCGGGCTGCCCGACGGCATGTCGATCGGCTTCCACCTCTCCGGGGGCGTCACCCGCGACCTCGCCGTGGTCGTCGACGGCAGGGCACAGGTGGTGGCCTCGCTCGCGGCCCCCGACGTCGCGATCACCGCCGACGCGGCGTCGTTCGTGATGCTCGCGTGTGGCCGCGTCGACCCGCAAGGCGAGATCGACGCCGGGCGGATCTCGTGGAACGGCGATGCACGGTGGGGCGAGGCCGCGGCCCGCAACCTGCGCTACACCATGTAACCCGCCGAGTAGCCCCTCGCCGTGGGGCCATCTACTCCCAGGCGATGCGGGCCACGGCAAGTGTCGACACGTACCACACGTCGTGGTCGTCGCCTGCGGTGAGGAACATCCCGTTGGCGAGCGGCGACTGCACGTCGACACGACTGACGACCTCACCGGTGGCCGCGTCGAGCACCACCACCTCGTCGTGCCCGGTGAAGTCGTTGATGACGACCTCGCCCGAGTCGGCGAACACGACCGGCTGCATCGTGGGGCGGATGTCGTTTCGCCAGCGAACCTCGAGCGTCGTGTCATCGACGGCTGCCATCCCTCCGTTCACCGTGTCCCAACACACCGTCACCCCCGCTCCGGGGACGTGCACCGGTGGAGCCATCACGCCCCCGCCTGGCGTGCCGAACGGGGCGACGGACCGCACCTCGCCGGTCGCCAGGTCGACGGTGACCAGCCGCTGTGCTCCGCTCCACGGCGCGGGCTGCTGCCAGGTCAGGCGCTTGGCCGACTCGGATGCCACGCGTCCGTTCGGGTGGCTGTCGAAGATCGTGCGGACCGGTGTCAGATCACCGTTGTCGAGGAACCAGGCGCGCCCAGCCGACAGGCACGTGTCCCACGCCATACCCTGCGGCCCAGCCGCCGCGCGATATTCGGGCTGCCAGTCGAGGTCCAGGCGCAGATCGTCGGCTTCGACCCACAGCCGGAACAGGCGCGTCTCACCGGGAACGTAGATCGCCTCACCTTCGGCGGTGAGGTCGGCCGCGATCCGCCCCATCGACGGTTCGGGCAACTCCAGCGGGGCGTGTACCAGTTCGAGTTCCGGGGTCAGCCGGGTGAACGTCGACGGGCCTTGCCCACCGAGCCGAAGATCCTTGGTGACGATCGTGCCGTCGGCGAGCACCAGGAGCCCGTTGTGGGCCCCGTCGACGGGCAAACGGACTTCGGCCTGCACGTCCAGCGCTGGCCCGAGACGATGCACGAAGTTGCCGTTGACGTTGTAGAGCGAGCCGTTGGCGTGCACCGCGACAGCTCCACACCAGACGTGGTCGCCGCACGGCAGACGCGGCGACTCAGCCACGAAGGCCAGGGTCTCGGGATCGACCCGCGCGACCCAGCCGTGGGGCGGGTCGCCGACGAATGCGGGCATGGTGCCGGCGATGAACCATTCCCCCGGGTCGCGCCGCACGACCATGACGTTCCAGCGGTCGTTCCGAGCGGTGACGACCCGCGGCGTTCGAGCGGCCGCGTCAAGTCGCCCCCGGGCATGCTTCTGGCGGCGGTTCCCGGCGCATTCGACCGGCCACGGGCTGGGGTAGTAGCCCGGATGAGAGGCCTCGCGGTCGAGCGCCGTCATCCGAGCAGGCTCGTCGTCTCGATGTTGAGCTGCCCGGCCAACCCCGCCGCACGATGCTCGCCGATCTGTGCCCACTCGGGAGCGGTGGTCATCGCCCAGAGCGTGGCGCGGTCGGGATAGCGGGCGACTGCCACCTCGTCCCACAGCTCGTCGACCTGGCCGAGGCTGAGGAAGGTCACCTCCCCCGCGAACACCACCTCCCCGCCGTAGCGCGGCAACAGCTCGCGTACCCCGCGACCGTAGATGTCGTACGCCTCCCGGCCGCTGAGGCCCCGGTCGCCGTCGGGGTACTGCGCCCGCTCGCGGTACTTCAGCAGGTTGACCATGTAAATCGGACCGGCCGGGCCCGGCTGCATCATCTGCTCGATCCGCTCACGGCTCGACGGCAGCAGCTCGTTGATCACTTCCATCACAATCCTCCTTCAGGTCCAGTGCGGATCGCGCAGGAGCCGCTTGAGCAGTTTTCCGCTGGCTTCGCGCGGCAGTGCGCCGACAACGTCGATCGACTGCGGCAGCTTGAATGCGGCCAGGCGCTCGGCGGCGAACGCCAACACGTCGTCGACGAGGCCATCTCGATCGGCGTCGGGCAGCGGCTCGACGACCGCCTTGATCGACTGGCCGAGGTCGTCGTCGGGGATGCCGAACACGGCGACGTCGGCCACGGCCGGGTGCTGCGACAGCACCCCTTCGATCTCGGCTGGGTAGATGTTGACCCCACCGCGCAGGATCAGATCGACCCGCCGGTCGGCCAGGTACAGGTAGCCGTCGTCGTCGAGCCAGCCGACATCGCCGACCGTGAAGCGACCGTCGGGCAGCCGGATCGACGACGTCTTGCCGGGGTCGCCGTGGTACTCGGGTGCCCCGTCGAGACGCTTCACGTACACCGTGCCGACCTCTCCGGCGGGCAGGTCGTTCCCCGCCTCGTCGACGATCGACAGTGTCAGCACGGGTGCCGCACGGCCCACGGTGCCGGGCCGAGCGAGCCACTCGTCGCTGGTGCAGACGACGGGCCCCGTGCCCTCCGACGAGCCGTACAGTTCGACGATCACCGGGCCGAACCAGTCGATCATCGCCTGCTTGGCCCAGCGCGGGCACGGTGCCGCGGTGTGCATGATCCAGTCGACGCTCGATACGTCGAACGAGGATCGGGTCTCGGCGTCGAGTTTGAGCAGGCGGACGAACTGGGTGGGCACCATCGCCGTCGCCGTGATCGCCCGGGCCTCGATCGTGCGCAGCGCGTCGACCGGGTCGAAGCGGGGGACGATCGTCAGCGGGTAGCCCTGGCCGAGCGCGCCCTGGGTGAGGCCGAACCCGAGCGCGTGGTACGCAGGCGTGCACAGCATCGCCCGGCCCGAGGTAGGCATGTGCAGCGTGCGACCGAACGCAGCGGCAAACGTCGAGAACGCCGACACCGGCATGCCGAAGTCGCTGCGCGTGACACCCTTGGAACGCCCAGTGGTACCTCCGGTGTACAGCAGCGGTGTGCCGATCGGGCCGTCCTCGAGTGGCGCGTCGGACTGTCCGGCAAGCCACTGCTCGTAGCCTGGCCCCAGCTCGATCACGTGGTCGACGCCGGCCGTTCGGGCCGCCGCGCGGCCGACGTCGGCGTCCTCGCTGCCGATCACGAGCAGGCGCGCGCCCGAGTCGGCCAGCAGTTCGGCGACCTCGCCGGCGGTGAGGTGCCAGTTGAGCGGCACGTAGCGGCTGCGGTTGCGGGCGTTGCCGAGCATCAGCTCGGGCCACTCGATTCGGTTGCGGGCGAGCAACCCGAACGCCTCACCCGGACCGACACCGGCGGCACGCAGGCCGTTGGCGACCCGCCGGGAGCGGTCTTCGAGTTCGCCGAACGCGAGGCTCGCCGTCGGTGTCCACACGGCTTCGGCATCGGGGTGCTCGGCAGTCGGCGGCAGCAGATGGGCGGGAGCGAGCGTCATTGGCGCGCCATCTCCGCACGTTCGGCGGTGGCGGCGGCTCCGGCATCGGGGCGGCGCGGCAGTTGGATCACGACGTCGTGCAACGTTCCGGTGAACTCGAACACGCCGCGATACCGCGGCGACACGGTCGAACCGCGATCGGCGCCGATGCTCGTGCCGAGCGACGACACCATCCGCATGTACAGCGGCAACTCGGCCCGGCCCGAGCGAACTCCGTTGATCGCCAGCTCGGCGAACCCCGAACTCGGCGAGGTGCGTTCGAGGCGTACCGCGACGGTGACCTCGCCGGTAGGCACCAGGTCGGTCGACTCGAGCACCACGTGGTCGCCGAACGCGTTGTAGTCGAGCACCAGCCGGTCGCCCTGGACGAACACCGAGATGCCACCGCCGGCGCTCCCGGTGGCCCAGATCACGCCCTCGTCGCCGGCACCGCGCACCAGCCGGGCAGCGAGGTCGAAACTGCGCCCACCCGGGGCTGCCATCGCCTGGGCGGGGATCGGCGACATCGGCGGGCGATACACGTAGCGCCGGTCGGTGCGGTGCGGCGAGCGGTCGTCGAGCACGGGGGCGAACAGCTCGCGGCCCCGGTCGTCGAGCGGGAGCACCCCGTGTCGCTCGGCCTGCTGCCACCACAACCCGATCAACTCGGCGAGGCGCTCGGGTTGCTCGGTGGCGAGGTCGTGGCATTCGGAGGCATCGGCCGACAGGTCGTACAACTCCCACGGCTCGGTGTCGTAGTCGGCTCCGGGAAGGTGGCGGCACACCGCCTTCCACCACACGCCGTTCTGCTCGGCGACGAGCGCCCGGCTGCCACCCATCTCGAAGTACTGCAACGTGTTCGTGGCCGGTGCCGAGGGGTCGCCAAGTGCGCCCGCGAACGAGTGCCCGGTCACCGGCAGTTGGGCGTACCCGCGGACGGTGTCGGGCGGCGCGACGCCGAGCAGTTCGTAGATCGTGGGCACGACGTCGGACACGTTGACGAACTGGTGGCGTTGTGAGCCGCGCTGGCTCGGGTCGATGCCGACCGGCCAGTGGACCACCATCGGTACGTGGACCCCGCCTTCGTGGGTGTTCTGCTTGTACCACTTGAACGGGCTGTTGCCGCACTGCGCCCAGCCCCACGGGTAGTTGGTGTGACTGTCGGGGCCGCCGATCTCGTCGAGCCGGGCGATCGCCTCGTCGGGGTTCTCCAGAACCCCGTTGAAGAACTTCATCTCGTGGAGCACCCCGAACGGGCCGCCCTCCTGCGAGGCGCCGTTGTCGGCGAGCACCACCAGGATCGTGTTGTCGAGCGCGTCCATCGCCCGCAACCCGTCGACCAAGCGCCCGATCTGGTCGTCGGTGTGGTCGAGGAAGCCGGCGAACGCCTCCTGCAGGCGGCATGCCAGACGGCGCTGGTTCTCGGGTACCGAGTCCCACGCCTCGACGCCGGGGTTGCGCGGCGCCAGTTCGGTGCCGGCCGGGATCACGCCGAGCTCGAGCTGGCGTTCGAACCAGCGCTGGCGGACGACGTCCCAGCCTTCGTCGTAGCGGCCACGATACTTGGCGACGTACTCGGCGGGCGCCTGGTGCGGGGCGTGCGTCGCCCCGAACGGCAGGTAGGCGAAGAACGGTCGATCGGGGCGCACGCCGCGGCTGTCGTTGATCATCTGCAGCAACTGGTCGACAAGGTCTTCGCTGAGGTGGTACCCGTCTTCGGGCCGCGCCGGCGGGTCGATGTGGTGGTTGTCGCACACCAGCTCGGGAAAGAACTGGTCGGTCTCGCCTTCGAGGAACCCGTAGAACCGATCGAACCCACGCGCCAGCGGCCACTGGTCGAACGGGCCGGCCGCGGAGATGTCGGTGGTTGGAGCAAGGTGCCATTTGCCGGTGCAGAACGTGGCGTACCCCTCGGCCCGGAGCACCTCGGCGATCGTCGCCGCGTGGTTGGTGATGTGGCCGAGCTGGTTGGGAAAGCCGGTGCGCCAGTTCGACACGCCGCGCATGCCCACCGCGTGCTGGGAGCGTCCCGTGAGCAGCGCGGCCCGGGTGGGCGAACACAGCGGCGTGACGTGGAAGTTGGTGAACTGCAGGCCGTTGGCAGCGAGCGCGTCGACGTGGGGAGTGTCGATGTCGGAGCCGTAACAGCCGAACTGGGCGAACCCGGTGTCGTCGAGCAGCACGATCACGACGTTCGGGGCGTGCTCCCCCGGGTGCGGCGGCCGCGCGAACGCGGGCTCGGACTCGGCGATCGTGCGACCGATCCGGCCGGTGAACTCGTGAGTGGGGTGGTTCATGGTCTCCTCGTCGTGGTGAGCGCGGTGGTGAGCGAGTCGGTGTGCGCGCCGGCCGGGTTGCCGAACTCGGCGAGCGGTCGTCCGGCGAGCCGGGGGCCGGACGTGTGCAGGTGGCAGGCGACGGTGCCGCCAGCGAGGGTGGCCGTATCGGCCGGTCGCTCGCGGCGGCACACGTCGAGCACGTACGGACAGCGGTCGGCGAACGCACAGCCCGATCCGACACCGGGTCCACCGACTCCGGCAACGCCGCCGGCGAGTTCGCGCCGGCGCGCCCGGCGGACGCGTTGCACGTCGGGGTCAGGGTCGGGGATCGATGCCAGCAGCAGCGCCGTGTACGGGTGCGCGGGCCGTTCGCAGATCGCCTCGACGGGCCCGGTTTCGACGACCCGGCTGCGGTACATGACGACGACCCGGCGGCACGAATGGCGCACGACGGCGAGGTCGTGGGCGATCAACAGGTAGGCCGCGCCAGTGTCGCCTTGAATCTGTTCGAGCAGGTTGATCACCTGACTCTGGGTCGACACGTCGAGCGCCGACACCGGCTCGTCGAGCACGATCAGGCGCGGGCGCGTGGCCAGCGCTCGGGCGATCGCCACACGCTGACGCTGTCCACCCGACAGCTCGTACGGGAACCGGCCGATGTGGTGTGCGGGTAACCCGACCTGGTCGAGCAGTTCGGCCACTCGCGCGCTGCGAGCCGGACCGGTCAGGCCATCGTGGATCCGCACCGGTTCGCCGACGATCGCCCCGACGAGCATTGCCGGGTTGAGCGATCCGACCGGGTCCTGGAAGACCATCTGCACGTCCTTGCGGTACGTGACCGGCGTCTGCCGGCCGATCCCGGCAAGATCGACGCCGTCGAGGCGGATCGTCCCCGACGACGGCTGGACGAAGCGCAGCACGGCTCGCCCGAGCGTGGTCTTCCCCGACCCCGACTCGCCGACCAACCCGACCGTCTCACCGGCGCCGACCGTCAGCGATGCGTCCTGAACAGCCGCCACGCCCGGCTGACGCCGCCACGGCAACCGGCCACGTCCACCGGGAAACCGCACCGTCAGGTGCTCGACGTCGAGCAGCGGCGCGGTCACCGGCGCCCTCCGCCGACGGCCACCGCGCCACGCTCCGCAGGTCGCACCGACGGACGCACTCCCACGAGCTGCAGCCCGCCCGCCCGCACGCAGCGGACCGCACCCGCACGATCGTGGCGCAGCTCGACCGGGCCGCTCGTGCAGGCCGCTTCGGCGTAGGCACACCGATCGGCGAAGTGACAGTGCGCCGGCCGGTCCCACGGGGCGGGCACGACCCCGGGAATCGTCGCCAGCTCGCCCGAGCGGGCCTGATTGCGCGGGATCGCCGCGATCAGGCCTTCGGTGTAGGGATGTCGAGGCCGGGCAAAGACCTCGTCGAGCGTGCCCGACTCGACCACCTGGCCTGCATACATCACCGCCACCCGGTCGGCCATGTCGGCGACCACGCCAAGGTCATGGGTGATCAGGAGCACGGCCAGGTCGCGACGCGCTCCCAGCTCGCGGATCACGTCGAGTACCTGCCCCTGGACCGTGACGTCGAGCGCGGTGGTCGGCTCGTCGGCGATCAACAACTGCGGGTCGCACGCCAGCGCCAGCGCCAACATCACGCGCTGGGCCATCCCACCGGAGAACTGGTGCGGGTAGGCGCCGAGCCGGGCGATCGGGTGGGGGATGCCGACGTCGGCGAACAGCTCGATCACCCGCTCGCGGGCGGCCTGCCGGCTGACGCCCAGGTGTACTCGTAGCGCCTCGGCCACCTGGCGGCCGACCGGCACAGTGGGGTCGAGCGCGGCTTGCGGCTCCTGGAACACCACCCCGACCTCGGTGCCGCGCACGCGCCGCAGGTCGTCGAACGCCAACCCGATCAGTTCGCGCCCGGCGATCCGGATCGATGCTGCCGTCGCCGCGCCGGGGTCGGGTACCAGCCCGAGCACCGACAGCGCGGTGAGCGACTTGCCCGACCCCGACTCGCCCACCAGGGCAACCACCTCACCGCGGGCGATGTCGAGATCGACCCCATCGACGACCCGAACGGGCTCGCTGCGGCCGGGCACCGGAAACGCGACCGACAGCCCGCGCACCGCCAGCACCTCCCGAGGCTCCCCCTCCGCACGCGGTGGCGCGGCGGGCACGCCACCCAACGTCGCCGCCAGCGAGGTGGCCGGCACAGCGGGCCGCACCGCGCCGACACCGAGCCGCCCGCCCCGCGCCTCACGGGCGAACGCGTCGCGGATGCCGTCACCGAACACGTTGAACGCCACGACCGTCAGAAACAGCGCCACGCCCGGGGGGATTGCCGGCCAGATCGTGCGGTCGATGCCGAGCTGGGCGTCGCGCAGCATGCGCCCCCAGCTGGCCTGATCGGACGCCGCGCCGATCCCGAGGAAGCTCAGCGCGGCCTCGGCCAGCACCGCCTGGGCGAACAGTAACGTGGCCTGCACGATCAGGCTCGGGGCCACGTTGGGGAGGATGTGGCGCCACAGGACCCGGCGCTCGGCGGCGCCCGCGGCGAGCGCCCCGTCGACGTACAGTTCCTCCCGGGCGGCGAGCACCTCGGCGCGGGTGAGCCGGGTGACCATCATCGAGAACACCAGCCCGATCGCCAACATCGCCGTCGTCAGCCCCGGGCCGAGCGCGGCGATGATCGCCATCGCCATCACGATCGCCGGCACCGAGGCGAGCGTCTCGACCAGTCGCATCACGACCCGGTCGACCCACCCGCGGTGGTACCCGATGTACATGCCCAGCGGCACACCGATCGCGAGCGCGACCGCCACTGCTTCGACACCGGCGACCAGCGCGTAGCGGGCGCCGAACAGCACCCGGCTGAGCAGGTCGCGCCCGACGTGGTCGGTGCCGAGCAGGTACTCGCCCGAGGGTGGCAGCAAGATGTCTTGGAAGCGCGCCGCGAGCTGCTCGTCGTGCGGTGCCAGCAGTGGCGCGAAGACACCGATGAACACCACCGTGATCAGGTAGGCGCCCGCACCCATCGCGACCTTGTTGGCGCGCAGCCGGGAGAGCACACGACTCACGCCGGACGCACCTTCGGATTGAGCACGGCGTAGCTCAGGTCGAGCGCGATGTTGACCAGCACGACGGCGAGCGCGGTGACCATCACGAAGCCGAGTACGGCCGGAACGTTGCCGCGCAAGATCGCGTCGACGCCGTAGGAGCCCAGCCCGGGCACGTTGAAGATGAACTCGACGAACAGCGAGCCACCGATCAACGCCGACGCCTGGAACCCGATCAGGGTCACCACCGGGATGGCCGCGTTGCGAAGCACGTGGTGGGTGACGACGCGCCGCACGGTGAAGCCGCGGGCCAGGGCGGCGCGGACGTAGTCGCGCTGGAGCACACCGATCACCGACGAGCGCGTCTGGCGGGCGATCGCCGCAGCGGCCGCACAGCCCAGCGCCAGGCACGGCAACACCAGCGCCTCGATCCACCCGGTGACCGACCCGGGGCCACCTGACGGCCACACCGCCGGCAACCAACGCCAGCGGACACCCACGTAGTAGGCCAGCAGCAGCGCGACCCAGAAGCTCGGCAGGGCGATGCCGAGCGAGGCGACCACCGTGATCACGCGGTCTTGCCACCGCCCGGCCCGCAGCGCGGCGAACACGCCCAGCCCGGCCCCGGCGACGGTTGCCACCAGCAGGCCGCCGAACGCCATCGCCAGCGTCACCGGAAGGCGCGACGCCAGCTCGCGGGTCACCGACTCGCCGTTGAACCAGTTCGTTCCCAGGTCACCACGGACGGCATCACCGAGCCAGTCGGCGTATTGCACGACGACCGGCCGGTCGATGCCCAGCTCGGCGCGCTTGGCCGCCAACGCGGCTGGCGTGGCATCGACGCCGAGCATCACACCCGCCGGGTCGGTGGTGCCGAGTTGGGCGAGGAAGAACACCAGCGTGGCCACCAGCAGCACGACGGGAACGGCGGCGAGCAGCCGCCCGATGACGAGCCGGGTCACCACTCCCCCATCGTGCACGCACCACCGACGGGCATCACGGCCCGACGCGGACCCCGTACGGCAGTGGCCCCTGCATGCCGAGGCCCATCACCACGCCGGTCGTCGACGGCGAGTACATCGCGTTGATCGCGGAGTGCCCGAGCGGGAGGATCGCTCCGGTCTCGAGCAGGATCCGCATCGCTTCGCCGTACAGCTCGCGGGCGGCCTCGGGGTCGTCCTCGACGATCGCTTCCGCAATCGCTGCCGCCGCGTCGTCGAGGTCGTCCAGGCCGAACGGGTTGTCGATGCCCTCGATGAAGTGCATCAGGTCGGTGCCCGGGTGGAGTTGGAGCTGCCGCAGCCAGGTGATGCCCACCTCGCCGGCCGCCAGGCGCCCACCCAGCTCACCGTTGTTGAGTGGGGTCAGCTCGACCGTGACACCGACCGCGCCCAGCATCTGGGCGACCAGTTCGACCACCGGCTGGATCACCGGCATCACTGGCATCTGAAGTGTGAACCCGTTCGGGTAGCCGGCCTCGGCGAGCAGTTCGCGGGCCCGCTCGGGGTCGTACGTATACAGGTCCTCCAGCTCGGGCACGTAGAACTGGCTGAAGTTGGCGGGAAAGATCGCCCCGCTCGTGTTGCCCCGCCCGGCGTGCACGATGTCGTTGTACGCGTCGCGGTCGATCGCGTACCCGATCGCCTGACGCACGCGCTGGTCGGCGAGCTCGGGGAACATCCCGCCCTCGCGGTCGGCGATCAGTAGGAACGGGAAGAAGTTCGGGACGGCGACCAGCTGCATGCCGGCATCGAGGCCGGTCTGCACTTGGGCGTCTTGGGTGAATGCCGAGACGTCGGCTTCACCGGTGAGCAGCGCGTTGAGCCGGGCGATGTTGTCGGGGTAGCTGGTGAAGACGATCCGTTCGACGCCCTGGTCGGCGGGGTTCCAGTAGTTCGGATTCAGCTCGTACACCTCGCGCACGCCGGCCTGCGACTGCTCGGCCGACCAGATCCACGGGCCCGAGCCCTGCGGGTTGCGGGTCAGGTCGGCCCCGTCGAGGTAGTTCGGGTTGATCATCATTCCCGGCGCGGTCGACATCTGCAGCGGGAACTGCGGCGCGGGTTGCGAGAACTCGACGTGGAACGTGGTCGCGTCGATCACCCGAGCCTCGACCAGGTTCACCCAGGTGCTCGACTGCGGGTTGCCCTCGAAGTTGGCGTGATAGCCGATGTTGTCGACCGCGGCCTGCGCATCGAACGGCGTGCCGTCGTGGAACACGACGTCGTCGCGCACCGTGAACTCCCACGTGACGGGGTCGGGGCGGGTCCACGAGGTGGCCAATCCGGGAACGACGACCAGGTCGGCGGTCTGGCGCGTGAGCGTGTCGTAGACGGGGAACAAGACACTGGTCTGGGCCGAGTTGACGGCCGCCGGGTTGAACGAGACCGTGCCCCCGCCCTCGGCATAGCGCAACGTGCCTGCCGGGGGCAGCACGACCGGTTCGGTCGTCGGCGGGGTCGTGGTCGGGTTGGTCACGGCCGCGGTGGTCACCGTGTCGACCGGGTCGACGTCTGGAACGGTGGTGGCCGGGGCCAACTCGCCCCCGTCGACGACGATCTCGCGGATGGTCGTGGGCGCCACGGTCGACGCCGCCCCGCTGGGTTCGGTGGCGGCGGCATCGTCGTCCCCCGAGCAGCCGGCGGCCACCAACCCACCTGCCAGTGAGGCCACCAGCAGTACCCCGAACGCCCGTTGGGCGCGTGTGTAGAGACGCATCACGGAATCCTCCTGTCGCGACCCGGCAGCGCCCCCTGTTCGGCTACCGCGGTGCTTCGCCGTCAATCTTATGCTAGTGCTTGTGCCAATTGTTTGCAAGCCTCGATCCGGTGTTCGTCGTCCGGATGCTCAGGCCGACAGCAGCGCCGTCAGACCGGCGCGCAACACGGCAGCGACCTCGTCGAGCGGCAGGTCGCGGTACCGGTGAAGCAGGTCGATCGTGTCGAGTTGGGTCAGCGCGTCGCCGGCGTCGGTGATCGCGACCCGGCGCTGCGGGTCGAGTACGTCGAGTTCGGATGCGAACTGACGCTCGAACTGGTCACGCACCTTGAGCCGGCTCTCGTGCAACGCCTCGGCCACGCGCTGGTGGTGGGCCGCATTGTGCACGGTGGCCCGGTACACGGCTCCGACCTCGGCGTACACGCGAACCCTGACGGCGACCAGGTCGGCGATCCGGTCGGCCAGCGGCCCGCGCCCGATCTGAACGAGATGGGCCCGGTCGGCGTTGCGTTCCTGGTTACGCCGGATCGCCGCCTCGACCAGTTCGCCGGGGTCGGCGAAGTACCGGTACAGCGAGCGCAGCGACAGGCCCGATCGCTTGGCCGCCTGTTCGATCGTGGGGAAGATCATGTCCTCGGCGAACATCTCGAGCACGACGTCGAGCACCGCGTCCTGGTTGCGCTGACGCCGGGCGACGCGACCGTCGACGGAGCTGCTGCCCAGATCGGGCGCCTGTGTCAGATCGGCCGCGTCCACCGCGGCGAACGTAGCAAGCCGGGCAGGGCGCCGATCACCGGCCATCGGTTGGTGGCCCCCACACCTCGAGATTGCCAACCCGCTCGACACGCCGATCGGTGCGCAGATCGAGCAGTGCTTCCAACCCGGCCTGGGCGAACACCGCCCGCACACGCTGCTGGTCGGCCGTACCGGCCTCGGCGAGGTCGTCATGGAGGTGTTGCAACAGCCAGAATCGGTACGGCAGCACACGGGTGGTGATGTGCACACCGCGCCAGGCGAACTCGCACTCGCCGAGCACCCGCTCGCCAGGGTCGGCGAGACCGTTCGTACCGGTGACAAGCTCGGGGTGCGCCGCCAGCCAGTCGTTGGCGAAGCCGACGTGGGCCGCGATCTCGGGCAGCCACTCGTCTGCCACGTGGCGCATCATCGCCAGCACGGTAGGGGGCACGGCGTCGTCGCCGACCAGGTCGCCGCGCCGACCGTCGTACTCATGCTCGTGTTCGTAGGGGTCGCCGGTCGACATCCGCTCGACCCACCGGCCCACGCGCGGGGCCCGGCGCTTGATCAGGTGCTGCGGGGCCGGGTCGCGAAACAGGTGCGCCCACATCGCTGCCATCAGGCCGAAGTCGCCGATCGTGGGCCGCCCACCCAGAAGGTACGGGTGCTCGGCGAGGTGTGCCGAGAAGAGGTCGAGCCACTCCTGAAAGGCAGCCTCGACGAGTGGCGCCGACTGGTCGGACACACCGAACCCACGGCAGGCTTTGCGCATCCGCCGACTCATCCCGTCGAACCGCCGTTCGGCGTCGTCGGCAACTTCGGGCGGGGCGGCCATCAACGGGAACTCGCTGCGCAGGAAGTCGAGGTTCTCGTCGTCGAAGTTCCAGCGGTAATGCATCGCCGGACGCAGCAGGCCCTCGCCGCCGAACAGCTCGAAGACGTGGCTGACGGCGCGCTGCAGCGGTGTGTCCGGATACACCGAGAAACGCCGGTGCGTCCTCCCGTCACCGCGCTCGAAGTACAAGATGATGTCGGCGGTGTCCTGGACCAGTTCGCCGTCGGGCGTCTCCAGCACCGGGATGATCCAGCGGCCGATCACGGGCACGACGTGCTGCAGGTAGCGGTCGCCGCCCGGTGAGCGTTCGACGAAGTCGATCCGCTGCTTGCGGAGGTACGACCGGGCCTTGCCCGAGTACAACGAGGCCGGCGCCCCGTAGAGGATGAACGGCTCGGCGGTCTCCACGGAACGCAAGCTACAGTAGTGCGCCTATTACTGGCAATAGTTTGGGCCTGGTCGGAGGTTGGTGACCGGGGCGGTTGTCGCCGAGTGCCGCGTCAGGACAGCTGTGACATGTTCGCCAGGTTGTGCAGCGTGCGCAGGGCCACCGACAAGTTGGTGATGTCGTACCCGTCGGCCCGGCGGATCTCGGTGAGCAGGCCGAGCGCCCGACCGACCGAGCGTTCGTTGCGCTCGGCCCACCCCTCGATCGACCCGGATGGGTGGCCCAGCACGCTGCCGGTCAGGCGTGACAGCACGGCGAGCAGGTCGTCGCGCAAGGCGCCGCGGGCCTGGGTCTGCCAGCGGTCGGAGCGCGGCAGTGCACCGATGCCCTCCCACAGCCACATCAGTTCGAGCCGATCGAACATCTGCCAGTACGCGCCCGCCGCGTCGAGCGGGTCCGCCCCGTTTTTGTCGGCAGCCTCGATCACGTCGAACGTCGTGTGCAGCAGACGCCACACCGCCGACCGCTCGGCCATCTCGGCCGGTACTCCGGTTTCGAGTCGGGTAGCGATCAGCGATTCGGCCGAGTCGGCGATCGGCCCGCACAACACCCCCAGCAGGCCGGGGAGCAGCGTCGCCAACGGCTCGCGGAACCGCGCCACCTCGGCGGTCACGTCGATCGGCGGGCGACGGTGCCGGAGGAACCACAGCGAACAGCGTTCGGCGGTGCGCCGGCAGTCGAGATACAGGTCGATCTGGGCCTCGGGCGACAGCATGTCGAGGGTGCTGATCTCGTCCCACCAGGCCGGGAAGTCGAGCACCTCGCGGGCCACCAGCCAGGCCCGGGCGACGTCGGTGACCGATGCACCCGTGTCCTCGGTGAGGCGATGGTCGTAGGAGATGCCCGACAGGTTCACCATCTGGTTGACGAGTTGGGTCGTGGCGATCTCGCGGCGCAGCCGGTGCGTCCGGATCTGTTCGGGGTACCGCTCGCGGAGCACCTTCGGGAAGTACCCGAACAGGTCGTCGGTCAGTTCGGGAGCTTCGGGCAGGTCGGACGCGAGGACTTCGACGACGTTGAGGTTTTTCGTGTAGGCCATCAGCACGGCGAACTCGGGTGCCCGCAAGCCGGCCCCGGCCGACTGCCGCTCGGCGAGCTGCTTGTCGCTCGGCAGGTACTCCAACGCCCGGTCGATCTGGCCCTCGGCCTCGAGCGCGTCGAGGTAGCGGGCGTGCACGTTCACCATCGGCAAGCCCTGGGTGCGTGCGATCTGAAGGGCCAGCGTCTGTGCCCGGTTGTCGTCGAGCACCAGTTCGGCAACCTCGTCGGTCATGTCGGCGAGCAGGTCGTTGCGTTGCTTGAGTGTCAGCTCGCCGGCGGCGACGACCAAGCCCAGCAGCACCTTCAGGTTGACCTCGTGGTCGGATGCGTCGACCCCGGCCGAGTTGTCGATCGCGTCGGTGTAGATCAGGCCCCCGGCGGCGTCGTACTCGACCCGGCCGAGCTGGGTGAACCCGAGGTTGCCGCCCTCACCGACCATGCGCGCGCGCAGTTCGGTCGCGTCGACGCGCACGGCATCGTTGACACGGTCACCGACGTCGGCGTTGGTCTCGGTCGACGCCTTCACGTAGGTGCCGACGCCACCGTTCCACAACAGGTCGACCGGCGCCCGCAGCACCGCGCTGATCAGCTCGTTCGGGGCCAGCCTGACGACACTGTCGGCAAGGCCGAGCGCGGCGCGCGCCTGCGGGGTGATCGGCACCGACTTGGCGCCGCGGTCGAACACCCCTCCGCCGGCCGAGATCAGGGCCGGGTCGTACTGTGCCCACGTCGACCGAGGTAGGTCGAACAACCGCTTGCGCTCGGCCCAGGCGGCGGCCGGGTCGGCCGGGTCGGGGTCGACGAACACGTGCCGGTGGTCGAACGCGGCGACCAGCTTGAGCGTCTTCGACAGCAGCATGCCGTTGCCGAACACGTCGCCCGACATGTCGCCGATGCCCACCACGGTGATCGGGTCGGCCTCCGGGTCGACACCGAGCAGCTTGGCGTGCTGGCGCACGCTCTCCCACGCGCCGCGGGCGGTGATGGCCATCGCCTTGTGGTCGTAGCCGGCGCTACCGCCCGACGCGAACGCGTCGCCCAGCCAGAACCCGTACTCGACGGCGATGTCGTTGGCGACGTCGCTGAACGTGGCGGTGCCCTTGTCGGCGGCCACCACCAGGTACGGGTCGTCGCCGTCGTAGCGCACCACCCGATCGGGATGGACCACCTGGTCACCGACCACGTTGTCGGTGAGGTCGAGCAGGCCGCGGACGAACGCCCGGTAGCACTCGACCCCTTCGGCGCGCACCTGCACCGGGTCGGCAGCCATCGCCGCCGACACGCGCTTGAGCACGAACCCGCCCTTCGCACCCACCGGCACGATCACCGAGTTCTTCACCATCTGGGCCTTGACCAGGCCGAGTACCTCGGTGCGGTAATCCTCGGGCCGATCACTCCAGCGCAAACCCCCGCGGGCGATCGGCCCACCGCGCAAGTGCACCCCCTCGACCCGCGGCGAGGTGACGAAGATCTCGCGGTACGGGCGCGGCTCGGGCAACTCGGGCACCAGCGCCGGGTCGAACTTGAATGCCAGCGTGGGGCCGTGGCGATAGAAGCTCGTGCGCACGGTGGCGTCGATGAGGGCGAGGAACCGCCGCACGATCCGGTCGTCGTCGAGTGACGGCACGGCGTCGAGTGCTTCGAGCACGGCGGCACGTGCCTGCTCGACCGCTGCCGCCCGCGCGTCGAAGTCGGGTCGGTCGGGGTCGAACTTGGCGGCGAACATCTCGACCAGCAGCCGCGCCAGTTCGGGTTGGCGGGCCAACGAGCCCTCGATGTAGCCCTGGCTGAACCCGAACCGAGCCTGATGGGCGTACTTCGCGTAGGCCCGTAGCACGGCGACCTCGTGGACGGTGATGCCGGCCCGCAGCACCAGTTGGTTGAAGCCATCGGCCTCGACGTGCCCGGCAAGCAACTGGTCGATCGCCGTCAGCAGCTCGTGGTGGCAGGCCGTGTCGACCGTTGCGCCAGCGGGAAGGCGCACGCCGATGTCGAGCAGGTAGTAGTGCTCGCCGTCGACACGGAACTCGTAGGGGTGCTCTTCGAGCGTGTCGAAGCCGAGATACGCCAGCAGCGGCAACAGGTGCGACAGCGACAGCGGCTCGGCGCGCCGGTACACGCGCACGCGCAGCTCGTCGGGCGGAGCGTCGATGTCGCGCGTGAGTGCCGTGATCGTGGGGGCCGAGCCTGTGACCAGCTCGGCGATCCGGTCGAGGTCGCTCACGGCGGCGGTGACGTCGACGCCGGTGCGGAACTCGGGCGGGGCGACGTCGGCGAGTTGCAGCACCAGTTCGGCGTGCTTGAGCGACCCGTTGCGGCGCTGCACCGCGGCGACGATGCGATCGATCCAGGCGGTGGTGGCGGCGTCGACGCGTTCCGACAGCTCGTCGAGATCGACCGTGGTCCGTTCGAGCGCCGGGTGCTGGAGCCCGGCCCGATCGGAGCGGCTCCCGTCGATGTCGGCGTCGGTGAGCGTCAGCGTGATGCGAGCCAGGTTGCTGGCGCCCACCAGCGATTCGATGTCGCGGACCGGCGACCCGTAGACCGCGCCGATCAGCTCGGCGACCTGCTCGGGGAGCCCCGCCGTGAACCGCGACTTGGGGAGGTAGACGAGCACTGTCGCCCCGGTACCGACCGGCTCGGGAACCGCGAAGACCCGCACGAGCTGACGTTCCTGCAAGCCCACCACGGCGATCACCAACTCGGCCAATCGGTGCGCGTCGAGCTCGAACACCAGGTCGCGCGGCAGCGTCTCGAGCACGGTGCGCATCGCCCGCCCGGCGTGCGTATCGGAGCCGCGGTGGGCGAGCCCGAGCACCTCACGGGCGCGGTCGCCGACCGACGGAATGGTCAGCACGCTCCGGCGGTAGGCGGTCGATGCCAGCAGGCCGACGAACCGTTCCGCCACCGGCCGCCCGTCGGCGTCAGCGGTGAACACGGTGATCGCGGTCATCCGCGCCGGGCGGTGCACCGTGGCTGTGGCCGCCGAGCGGGCGATCGCAACCGGGCCCCGCGACGGGTCGATCGGCGGGTCGGCGAGCCGGTCGAGCGCTCCGGGCGTGGCCAGCTGGCCGAGCGCGCTGTCGGCGCGGTGCACCGGCTCGGCGCCCTCGGGAAGGTCGTACGTGACCGCCCCGAGCACGACCAGCTCGCCATCGGCCAACCAACCGAGCAGCGGGTCGACGTCGGCCAGGGCGATCATCCGGGCCCGCATCGCGTCGTAGTCGTCGACCACCCGGGCGACGGCTTCGGTGGCCTGCTTCACACCGTCCGCGATCCGCTCGGCCAGGTCGGGGCCGCACCGGTCGATCTCGACCTGGGTCCACGCCTCGACGCGCTCGGCGGGCCGACCGTGGCGGTCGTAGGGCGGCCCGACGTGGATGATCTGCCCGTCGGCGTCACGCTCGACGGCGAGCATCGGGTGGATCATCAGGTGTGTCGCCACCCGGTTGCGTTCGAGCACCATCCGCATCGAGTCGACGAGGAACGGCCGGTCGTCGGTGACGATCAGCACGACCGACCGCTCGGAGTGCCACCCGTCGCGGTCGACGTCGGGCGAGCGCACGGTCACCACGGTCTGCCCCGGCTGGCGTCTGCGGCCGAGTTCGAAGTGGGCCAGCGCTGCCGCGTACAGGTCGTCGGTCGCCCGCTCGTCGAGATCGAACTCGGGTAGGTCGGCGAGGTATTCGACGACGAACTCGGCGAATGCCGAGTCGCCCGGGCGGCGCGCCGCCGCCATCTCGGACACTCGCCCGATCAGTGATGACTCCGTTGTCATCGTTCTCACGGTCCCCTCGATTCGGCGACACGCCGTTGTGCCACCTCGGCTACGAGGGTAACCCTGCCCGCACGGCAACGGGACGCACTTGCGGGCACATGTTGCGCGCTATCGGCGCAACAGCCGCTCGCGAGCGGCGAGGGCTCGGGCGCGGGCCGCTTCCGGGGTGTCGGCCCAGGCGGTGAGGTGGCCCATCTTGCGACCTGGCCGGGGCTCGGCCTTGCCGTACAGATGTAGTGCCGTGTCGGGGCCGAGCGCGCCGGCCCAATCGGGCTCGTCGCGCTCCCACAGGTCGCCGAGCAGGTTGACCATCGCCACCCCCCCGGCGGTCATCGCCGGGTCGCCGAGCGGCAACCCGCAGATCGCCCGGATCTGCTGGGCGAACTGGTTGGTACGGCCGCCGTCGAGCGTCCAGTGCCCACTGTTGTGCGGGCGCGGGGCGAGCTCGTTGACGAGCAGCCTGGTGGTCGAGCCTGCGGCAACCACGAAGAACTCGACCGCGAGCACACCGACGTAGTCGAGCTGGTCGGCAATCCGGCCGGCCAGCTCGGTCGCTTCCGCAGCCACTACAGGGGCGACCCCGCCGGCCACCGACACGTCGAGGATGCCATCGACGTGGGTGTTCTCGGTGACCTCATAGGCGACGAACTCGCCGGCCGCGCTGCGGGCGGCGACGACGCTGACCTCACTGACCAGGTCGAGCGCCCGTTCGAGCACGCACGGCACCCCGCCGAGCGACTGCCATGCGGCACGCAACTCGGTCGGCCCGGCGACGACCGCCTGGCCCTTGCCGTCGTACCCGAGCCGGGCGGTCTTCAGGCGCGCCGGCCACACCAGCGAGGTGTCCTGCGACGCGTACATCACATCGGTGACGCTGGCCAGCACGCCGTACGGCCCAACCGGCAAACCGTGCGCTACGAGGAACCCTTTCTCGGCGATCCGGTCCTGGGCGATCGCCACGGATTCCGGAGCGGGCGCCACGCAGGTCTGCTCGGCGAGCCGCCGCAGCGCCGCGGCGGGCGGGTTCTCGAACTCGGTCGTCACCACCGCGCACTCGGCCCCGAGGCGGGCGAGTGCGTCCGGGTCGTCGAACGCGGCGACGAGATGCTTGTCGGCGATCGCCCCCGCCGGTGCCCGGGGGTCGGGGTCGAGCACGACGGTGCGGTACCCCATCGTCCGCGCGGCGATCAGCGCGTACCGCCCGAGCTGACCGCCCCCCAGCATCCCGATCGTCGCCGGCGGCACCACCACCCCACCCGACGTCACGGATCACCCCTCCGAACACAGCGGCAGGAACAGTGACGGCGGCGGGCACAATTCCTGCCGCTGACGGCGGCCCTGAGGTCAGCGGCAGGAACAGTGACGGCGGCGGGCACAATTCCTGCCGCTGAGTGACTGACGGGGCAGAGCTGGCTGGTCACGGGGTGGGGCCGGCGAGCGCCGTGAGGTCGGCCTGCGAGGCGACGGCTCGGTCATGGCGGGCTTGGCGGTCGGCGACCAAGCGAGCCATCAACTCGGGGCGCTCGGCGGCCAGGATCTGCACCGCGAACAGGCCGGCGTTGGTGGCACCCCACGCCCCGATCGCGAACGTGGCGACGGGGATGCCGCCGGGCATCTGCACGATCGAGTGGAGCGCGTCGACCCCGCCCAGCCCGGTGGCCGGGATAGGCACGCCGAGCACCGGCACGAGTGTCTTGGCGGCGAGCATGCCCGGCAGGTGCGCCGCCCCGCCGGCACCGGCGATGATCGCCCGCAGCCCGCGCTCGCTCGCCTGCTCCGCGTACTGGAACATCTCGTCGGGCATCCGGTGCGCCGACACGACCCGTACCTCGTACTCGATGCCGAACTGGTCGAGCACCTCGGCGGCCTTGGCCATCACCTTCCAGTCGCTCGACGACCCCATCACGACACCCACCAACGGCACGGAGCAAACCTAACCGTAACGCTCTGCGTTCAAGCGCCACGCTGGCTGGACTCGACCACTGGTGTACCGGCAACCGCCGTGGGCTGGAACAACGCGTGCGAGCAGCGCGCCGATCGGTCGGGCCAGGTGAACGCGAGTGTGACGTGTCACGATGGGCCGATGGCGCAAACTCAGCTGAACGTGCTCGGCACCGAACTGCAACCGTGCTCGTTCGACCCGCTCACCGGCTACTACCGGACCGGGTGCTGCGAGAACAAGGGCGACGACCCCGGCGTGCACGTGATCTGCTGCCGCGTCACCGACGACTTCCTCGAGTTCCAACGTGAGGTCGGCAACGACCTGATCACCCCACTCCCCCAGTACGGCTTTCCCGGTCTGGCTGCCGGCGACCAGTGGTGCGTGGTGGCGCCCCGGTGGGTTCAGGCACTGGAAGCCGGACGCGCCTGCCCCGTCGTGCTCGAAAGCACCCACCTCTCGGCCCTCGAGTTCGCCGACCTCGCCGACCTCCAACGCCACGCCATCGCCTGACCGTCACCACCCGTCGTCTCGATACAACGCAGTGGCGGCTGCGCCGCGAGTGCGCCACTCGACGACCTGGACTCAAGGTGGTCGAGTGCCGCCGCCAGGCGGTGTATCGAGACCACTCGGCACGTTCCAGATGTGTTGGGCGTATTCGCGGATGGTGCGGTCGGAGGAGAACCAGGCCATCCGGGCGGTGTTGTGGATCGCCGCTGCGGCCCAACCGGCCGGGTCGGCCCAGCGCTGCTCGACGTCGGCCTGGGCGGCGACGTAGGCATCGAAGTCGGCCGCGACCATGAACCAGTCGCTCGTGTAGATACCGTCGACCAGACCCCGGTAACGCTCGGGCTCGCCTACCGAGAACATCCCCGCGGCGATCGAACCGAGTGCCCGGGTCAACGCCGGTGAGGCCTCGATCGCGGCCGCCGGGTCGTAGCCCTCGGCCTTGCGGGTCGCCACCTCGGCCGCCGTGAGCCCGAAGATCACCATGTGCTCGGCACCGATGTGGTCGCGCATCTCGACGTTGGCGCCGTCGAGCGTGCCGATCGTGAGCGCCCCGTTGAGGGCGAACTTCATGTTGCCGGTGCCCGACGCCTCCATCCCCGCCGTGGAGATCTGTTCCGACAGGTCGGCCGCTGGGATGATCACTTCGGCCGCACTGACGTTGTAGTTCGGGACGAACACCACCTTCAGCAACCCGGCCACACGGGGGTCGCCGTTGATCGTCTCGGCGACATCGTTGGCCAGCCGGATGATCTGCTTGGCGGCGTGGTAGCTGGGGGCGGCCTTGCCGGCGAGCAGCTTCACCCGCGGGGTCCACCCCGCCCCGGGCTGGTCGAGGATGCGGTGGTACAGGTCGACCGCGTGGGCGATGTTGAGCAGCTGGCGCTTGTACTCGTGGATCCGCTTGACCTGCACGTCGAACAGCGCATGCGGATCGATCGCCATGTGCAGACGATCGTTCACCAGCGTGGCCAGGCGGCGCTTGTTGGCCAGCTTGACCGCCGTGAAGCGTTCCTGGAACGCCGGGTCGTCGGCGCACGGGTCGAGTTCGCCGAGGGCGTCGAAGTCGTCGAGGAACCGCGGCCCGATCGCTTCGCGGATCAGGTCGGTCAAGCCGGGGTTGCACTGGAACAGCCAGCGCCGCGGGGTGACCCCGTTGGTCTTGTTGTTGATGCGCTGCGGGTACATCTGGTGCAGGTCGGCGAACACCGTGGCGCGCATCAGGTCGGTGTGCAGGCCCGAGACACCGTTGACCGAGTGCGACCCGACGAACGCCAGGTTGCCCATCCGCACCCGCCGGTCGCCATCCTCGCCGATCAGCGAGATCCGGCGCACCGCCTCGGCATCGCCTGCCGTGTTGGCCCGCGCGTCGTCGAGCACCAACTCGTTGACCGCGAAGATCAGCTGGAGGTGCCGTGGCAGCAAGCGCTCGAACAGTTCGATCGGCCAGCTCTCGAGTGCCTCGGGCAGCAACGTGTGGTTCGTGTAGGCGAACGTCTCGCGGGTGACGTCCCACGCCTGGGCAAACGGCATGCGGTGCTCGTCCACCAGCAGGCGCAGCAACTCGGCAACCGCGATCGCGGGGTGCGTGTCGTTGAGGTGGATCGCCGCCTTCGTGCCGAGGATCGCCAGCGGCTGTTCCAGCTCGGCGTACTGGCTGACGTGGCGCTGGAGGATGTCTTGGAGCGACGCCGACACCCAAAAGTGTTCTTGCCGCAAGCGCAGTTCCTGCCCTGCCCGGTGCGAGTCGGCTGGGTACAGCACCCGCGAGAGGCTTTCCGCGCGGGCGCTGTCGGCCAGCGCGCCGACGTGGTCGCCGGCGTTGAAGCGATCGAGCAGGATCGGGTCGACGGCGAACGCGGCCCACAGCCGCAGCGTGTTCACCCGGGCGCCGCGCCACCCCACCACCGGTGTGTCGTAGGCCACCGCGGCAACCCGCTCGGCGGGCATCCACACATGCGGCAGGCGAGCATCGACCGCACCGGCCGGTTGGTCGGGCGCGGGAACGGACGTGCCCCCGAAACCGACCTCGAACGTGCGCTCGCGGCGCTCGAACTCCCACGGGTTGCCGTGTTCCAGCCAGGTCTCGGGCAGCTCCACCTGCTGACCACCGGCGATCTCTTGCCGGAACATGCCGTTGACGTACCGGATGCCGTAGCCGTGGGCGGGTACGCCGACGGTCGCGAGGCTCTCCATGAAACACGCCGCCAGCCGCCCAAGGCCACCGTTGCCGAGTGCCGCATCGGGTTCCAACTCGGCGATCAGGTCGAGGTCGACTCCCAGCGACGCCAGCGCCTGACGCATCTGGTCGAGCAGGCCCAGGTTCGAGAACGCGTCACGGGTGAGGCGCCCGATCAGGAACTCGGCCGACAGGTAGTACACCCGCTTGGCGTCGTCGTCGTACGCCTCCTTGGTCCCCTCGATCCAGCGGTCGATCACACGATCGCGCACCACCTGGATCGCGGCGGTCAGCCAATCGTGCGACGTGGCGACCGACGGGTCCTTGCCGATCCGGTAGCGCAGCGCGGTGAGGACTTCGTCCGCCAGGACCTGGGGGGTGTCCGACGACATCCCGGCGAGGCTAACGGGAGGTGGGCTGGGGTTAGAGCGAGCCGTTTTGTTGGAGGAGTTCGAACTCTTCGACGGTCATCAGGACTTCGCGTGCCTTCGAGCCCTCGCTGGGGCCGACCACGCCGCGCTGTTCGAGCAAATCCATGATCCGCCCGGCTCGGGCAAAACCGACCTTGAGCTTGCGCTGGAGCATCGACGTCGAGCCCAGCTGACTGCGCACCACCAACTCCATCGCCTGGCGCATCATCACCGCGTCCTCGTCGTCGTCGCCGGCACTGAACGCATTCGCGTCGCTGGTGACCGCGTCGCCGAACGCGTCGTCGAGCGAGAGCTGCGACGACTTGCCCGGTGCGGGGGTTGAGCCGGTGTCGTCGCCCTCGACGTTCGAGCTGTAGACCGGCTCGGGCGCCTGCTGGCGCCAGTGGGCGACCACCTTGCGGACCTCGTCCTCGCCCACGAACGAGCCCTGGATGCGGTTTGGTACCGACGTGTTGCCGGGCAGCAGCAACATGTCGCCCTTGCCGACCAGCTTCTCGGCACCGGGCTGGTCGAGGATGACCCGGCTGTCGGTCAGGCTGGTGACGGCGAACGCCATGCGGGCCGGGATGTTGGCCTTGATGACGCCCGTGATCACGTTGACCGACGGGCGTTGGGTGGCGACGATCAGGTGGATGCCGACCGCACGCGCCTTCTGGGCGATGCGGGTGATCGATTCCTCGACGTCGCGGGCGGCCACCATCATCAAGTCGTTGAGTTCGTCGACCACCACCACGATGTAGGGCATGTGCTCGTACGGCGTGTCGGCCGGGTCGACCCCAACCGGCGGGGGCACCTCGCCCTTGGCGACCGCGGCGTTGTAGCCGGTGATGTCGCGGAACCCGACCGCGGAGAGGATGTCGTAACGCCGCTCCATCTCCTTGACCGCCCAGCCGAGTGCGTTGGCAGCCTTCTTCGGGTTCGTGATCGGCTGCGTCAGCAGGTGCGGCAGGCGCTGGTACTGACCCATCTCGACCTGCTTGGGGTCGACGAGGATCAGGCGCACCTGGTCGGGGGTGGTGCGCATCAGCAGCGACGTGAGGATGCAGTTGATGCCCGACGACTTGCCCGCGCCCGTGGCGCCGGCGATCAGCAGGTGCGGCGTGGCGGCGAGGTCGAGGAACACCGCCTTGCCGGCGATGTCCTTGCCGACCGCGACCTCGAGCGGGTGCGTCGCCGCCACCGCCTCGGGCGAGGCCAGCAGGTCGCCGAGCGCGACCAGTTGGCGGTTGTGGTTGGGCACCTCGATACCGATCGCCGAGCGACCCGGGATGGGCGCGAGGATGCGCACGTCGACCGCCGCCATCGCGTAGGCGATGTCCTTGTTCAAGCTGGTGACCCGGGCGACCTTGACGCCCGGCCCGAGCTCGAGCTCGTAGCGCGTCACGGTCGGGCCGACCGTCATGCCGATCAGCTCGGTCTCGACACCGTGGCTGCCGAGCGACTCGACCAGCGTCTGCCCGCGACGCTCGATCTCGGCCATGTTGACCGCCTGCTGGCCGACCTGCTTCAGGTAGGCCAGCTGCGGCAGCGTCCACTCGCCCACCTGCTGCCCGTCGAGCGGCAGCGCCACCTGCCCGTCGCCGGTGGTGGCCTTGGGCTTGCGGCGCGGTTTGGCCGACCCGGCCACGGGCGGCGCGGCGAACATACCGACGTCGTCGTCGGCACCGTCGTACAGCGCAGGAGAACCCGGCAAGGCCCGGGTCGGGGGCGGCAGTTCCCCCCGGTGGCGGCCCTCGCGGTCGCTGCCGCGCTCGCTCGACAGCGTCGACAAGTCGTTGAGCGCGCGCTTGGCGACCCGGCCGATGGGCCGGGCGACGGTGCCCACCCCGCGGCTGGTGTTGGCCGCCATCGTCTTCAGCGACGAACTGGTGATCAGCATCACGCCACCGAGGAACACACCGACCAGCACCACCACCGCGCCACCCGAGGCGATCAGCGCCCTCAGCGGCGACGCGATCACCGCTCCGGCGAGGCCGCCGGCATCGGACATGCCGTCCCAGTCGGTCCAGCTGTCGGGCGTGCGGACGATGTGCAGCATGCCGAGCACGGCGACGCCGAGCAGGCTCCACCCGGTGCCGAGCCGTACCGGTGTGGCCGACTCGCCCTTGTGCACGAGCGCGATGCCAACAGCCAGGAGTGCCACCGGGACCGCGAATCGGCCCAGGCCGACGCACCAGCCGACGAGTTCGGAGATGCCGCTGCCGACGATGCCGGCCAGCCGGAAGTAGATCGCCAGCGCCAGCAGCACGCCGGCGCCGATCAGGCCAAGCCCGACGTACTCGTTCTCGCGCCCCTCGACCGCCTGGCGCAACTCGGCCGAAGCACGCCCCGACCCGCGCCCCGACGCCTTGGCGGCCGGGCGGGCGCGGCCGGGTGGCGTGGCGTCGCGGGTGGACGAGCCACCCCCACGCGGCACGCTGGCCCGGCCGGCCGAGCGCGCCTGGCCGGAACTGCGCGACGCACCGGCGTTGCCCCGTCGCTGGCGCGAGTTATCCGCTCCCCAGGTAGCCATGAGACAACCCACAGTACCCGAACAACGCCAGGCCCCGCCGGTACCTGTTACCTCACGGGAGCCGCGCCGAGCACGGTTCCGTCGGGCCCGAGGTCGATCGCCAGCGTGCCCCCGGCCTTGCTCAGCACTTCGGCCGAGTACAGCACACCGCCCGGGCCGCCGAGCACCTCGAAGCGGGTGATCAGCGGGTCGTCGAGCCCCCCGGTGACGCCCTCGAAGACCCGCTCGGGGTCGAACGTGACGTCGCCGGGGCGGAACGTGTACCCGCTCGCCGGCCCGAGCGGTTCGCCGTCGGACAGCTCGCCATCGGCGTAGGTGTAGCCCACCGCGTCGGCCCCGTCCTGAGCGACCAACTCGACCCTGCCCGGTGTGCCGGCCACCTGGAACAAGTCGGTGTCGGCGTCGATCGCGGCGAGTGCGGGCGCGATGTCGGCCACCAACGGATGCACCGCGGCCGGATCGTCGTCGCCCCCGCCACCGCACGCCGCCAGCACCAGGGCCGAAGCAACCACCGCGCCGTACGCGCACCAGCGTCTCGATACACCGGTGTGGCGGCTGCGCCGCGAGTGCGGCACTCGACGACCGGGGCCGTCTGGACCGCTCACGCCTTCATCACGACGGGGACGATCATCGGGCACCGCGTGCGGCACTCGACGGACGGGGGCGCCTGGGCGGCTCACGTTTCCATGACGACGGGGACGATCATCGGGCGCCGCTTGGTGCGCTCGTTGACGAACTTCCCCGCGGCCCGGCGCACGTCGCGCTCGAGCGCCTCGACGTTGCGTTCGCCGTCGGCCAGCGACTTCTCGACCGCCGCGGCGACCACGTCACACCCCTCGTCGAGCAGGTCTTCGGCCTCGGGCGCGTACACCCAACCGCGGGTGATGATGTCGGGACCCACGAGCACCTTGCCGGTCTGCATGTCGACGGTGACGACCACGACGACCACGCCTTCGGCACCGAGCACCTGGCGGTCGCGGATGACACCCTGCCCCACGTCGCCGACGATGCCGTCGACGTACACGTACCCGGCCGGTACACGCCCGACGTGTTCGAGGCCCGAATCGGACAGCTCGACGACGTCACCGTCCTCGCACTGGATGACGTTTGTGGCCGGCACGCCCATCTGCTCGGCCAGCCGGGCGTGGGCGGTCATGTGACGGAACTCGCCGTGGATCGGCACGAACCAGTCGGGTTGCAGCAGCGAGATCAGCGTCTTGATGTCGTCGGCCTGGGCGTGGCCGGTGGCGTGTACGTCCATCACGCCCGAGTGCACGACTTCGGCGCCGCGCCGCAGGAGTTGATCGATCACCTTGTTGACGTTGCTCTCGTTGCCGGGAATCGCGTGGCTGGACAGGACGACGGTGTCGTTCACGTCGAGCTTGACGAACCGGTTCTCGCCGCGCGCCAGCGTGGACAGAGCCGACATCGGTTCGCCCTGCGAGCCGGTGGAGATGACGCACACCTCGCCCGGTTCGTACTGGTCGATGTGTTCGATGTCGATCAGGGCCGAGGCGGGGATCTTGAGCACACCGAGGTCGACGCCGAGGCGCACGTTCTTCTTCATCGACAGGCCGAGCGTGGCGATCTTGCGGCCCTCTTCGATCGCCGCGTTGGCGATCTGCTGGATGCGGTGCAGGTGGCTGGCGAAGCTGGCCGTGATGATCCGTCGCCCGCGGTGCTGGGCGAAGCACTGCCGCAGGACTGCGCCCACGTCGGTTTCGCTGGGGGCATGGCCGGGGCTTTCGGCGTTCGTCGAGTCGCCCATCAGCAGGCGGATCCCGCCGCCTTGGCCGCGCCCGGCGGTGAGCTGGCCCAGCCGGCCGAGGTCGGTGCGGCGCCCGTCGACCGGGGTGAGGTCGAGCTTCCAGTCCCCGGTGTGCAGCACGATGCCCTGGCTGGTGTTGACCGCGATCGCGTGGGCGTGGGGTACCGAGTGGGTGACCGGGATGAACTCCACCCGGAACGGGCCGACGTCGACGGTCGCCCCGTCGGCGACCGGTGTCAGGTCGATCCGGCCGAGCAGGCCCGCTTCCTCGATGCGGAACCGGGCCAGGCCGAGTGTGAGCGCGGCGCCGTAGACCGGCAGTGGTCGCGTGCGCTGGGCGCCGATGCCGTCGTCGCGCAACAGGTACTGGATGCCACCGACGTGGTCTTCGTGGCCGTGCGTGACGACCAGGCCGACGATGTGGTCGGCGTGCTCGCGCAGGTACGAGAAGTCGGGCAGCACCAGGTCGATGCCGTGCATGTCGGCATCGGGGAACATCAGCCCGCAGTCGATCAGCATGATCGCCCGGTTCTTGCCGGTGCCCTGCTCGATCGCCATGCAGTTGCGGCCGATCTCGCCCAACCCTCCGAGGAAGACGATCCTGACGCTGGTTGAGCTTGTCGAAACTGTGGTCATCAAGCTGCCCGCGCGGCGACCAGGTTGGCGTGCACGTCGGCGGCACGGGCGGCAAGCCACTCGGGCGCCGGGCCCATCGGCAGGCGGGCCTCGCCGACCGCGAACCCCAGGTGACGCATCATCGCCTTGGTGGGGAGCGGGTTGGGGGCCTCGTCGCCGGTCTCGAAGGCGAAGCTCTCCAGCAGCCGGGCGTTCACCTGGCGGGCACCGGCGGTGTCGCCCTTGTGCCACAGGTCGAACAGCTCCTGGTGGTCGGGCGCCGACCAGTGGGTGGCCACCCCGACCACCCCGACCGCCCCTGCAGCCAGCAACGGCAAGGTCAGCCCGTCGTCGCCGCTGTACACCTCGAACCCGTCGGGTGCGTGGGCGATCAGGTTGGTGGTTTCGCCCGGCTGACCGGCGGCGTCCTTGAGGGCGACGATGTTGGGTACGTCGCCGGCCAGACGCAGCAGCGTCTCGGTGGCGATCTTGCGGCCGGTGCGGACGGGGATGTCGTACAGCATCACCGGCAGGCTGGTGGCGTCGGCCACCGCACGGAAGTGCGCCTCGAGCCCGGCTTGCGACGGGCGGTTGTAGTACGGACACACCGTGAGCACGCCGGCGGCGCCGAGCGCGGTGGCTTCGCGGGTCATGTAGATGGAGTGCCGCGTGTCGTTGCCGCCGGTACCGGCGACGACGGGGATGTCGACCGCCTCGACCACCGCCGCCACGAGCGACAGGTGCTCGTCGTCGGCGAGCGTGGGCGCCTCACCGGTGGTGCCGGCGACGACGATGCCGTCGTGCCCGTTGGCCTGCATCCAGCGCGCCAACTCGCCGGCGACATCGAGGTCGAGGTCGCCGTCGGCATCGAACGGTGTGACCATCGCCGAGAGCACACGACCGAATCGAGCCATGGGCCGAGCCTATCCCTGCATGCTGAGAGTGGTTTCGACGGGCTCAACCATCGGTGGCCGAGCCGGCCGACAACATCAGTCGCCGGCGACGGCTGCGATCTCGGCGGATTCGCGGGCTTCTTCGACGGTTTCGCCGAGTTCGAACTTGACGTACTCCTCGCCGGTGTCTTCCAGATCCTCGAACTGGATGACGCCCATGTCCTCGAACTTGTGGCGCAGCCACTTGTCGTTGCGGTCGAGGATGCCGAGCTTCTTGCAGTTCGGGACGATCTTGCTGAACAGCAACTGCTGGAAGACACCACGGGTCTCGTCCTGGAGCACCAGCGGCACGATTTCTTTGGGCGGGATGCCGTGACGTTCCCACACCTCTTGCGACAAGAACCGGTCGCGCATGCGGATCGCGGCCTCGAAGGCGAACTCCTGGCGGTCCTTGAGTTCAGTGTCGGTCATCTCGTCGTACACCTCTTTGAGGGAGAGCACGCCGAACGCGACGTGACGGGCCTCGTCGCTCATCACGTACCGCAGCATCTGCTTGAGCAGCGGCTCCTGGGTGAACTGGTGCATGAAGCCGAACGCCGCCAGGGCGAGCCCCTCGACCATGATCTGCATGCCGAGATAGGTCATGTCCCAGCGCGAGTCACTGACGATGTCGTCGAGCAGCAGGCGCAGGTGGGCGTTGACCTGAAAGCCGCCGTCGAGCTTCTCTTCGATGTAGCGGTTGAACACCTCGACGTGACGGGCCTCGTCCATCACCTGGGTGGAGGCGTACAGCTTGGCGTCGTACCACGGCACGGTCTCGACGATCTTGGCGGTGCACAGCAGGGCGCCCTGCTCGCCGTGCAGGAACTGCGACAGCATCCAGCGGCGCTGGTCCATGTTGAAGTTGAGCCACTCCTTGTCGCCCCACTTGGCGAGCGGCCCTTCAAGGTAGATCTCGCGGTTGAGGCCGTTGGCCGTGACGTCGGTCTCGACGACCTTCTCGAGGTCGACCTCGGTGTCCCAGGGCAGGTCGGTGGTGCCGTTCCACTGCCCGGTCTTGGCCTTCTCGTACAGCTTGCGCAGCTGCGGGCGGGCCAGCGAGTAGTCCCACGTGAAGATCGCGTCGGCGTTGTCCTGGACGACGTGGAGCACCTCGTCGACGTCGGTGTTGGTGACCGACAGGATCGCTTCGATGTCGTTGATGTCGTCGCGGCCGATGATGTCGGCGTTGTCGCGGTGCGTGATCTGTTCGTCAAGGGTCATGACAACTCCAGTGCGGGAACGGGGTTCGGGGCTGTGGTCGGGGATGCGGCGGGTACGGGGCCGGCGAGCACGGCGATCATCGGGCGCAGGAACGCCCGGGCATGGTCGGCGTTGCCGAGGTCGACCTCGTCGCTCGGGGCGAGGAAGTACGAGATGGTGAGGCGCGACAGCACGTCGATCAGGCGCCGGCCGACGGCGACGCTGACGAACGGCGTGACGAACGGCGTGAGTGTGAGCGTGGCCATGCGCACGATCCGCGGCAGGCCGGCGACGGTGAGCTGGCCGAGCGCCTCGCCCGGCTCGCTGGCCATCATCGCCGCCAGGTGGGCGTCGTCGCGCAGCTCGCGGGTGGCGCCGACCACGGCTTGGACGACCACGTCCTCGAGCGTTTCGGCGCCGCCATCGACGTCATGGATGCCGGCCCGCAGGCGATCGAAGAAGGCCTCCAGCTCGCGCACCCGGAAGGCCTCGAACAGCACGTCGCGCCCGCCTGGGAAGAGCCGGTAGATCGTCGCCCGCGACACGCCCGACTCGGCGACGATGTCGTCGATCGTGACCTTCGAGAACCCAAAGCGCGCGCAGCAGGCGTCGGCGGCATCGAGGATGCGGTGCTCGATCGGACTCACGGATAAGACGTTAAGACACGAAACGTCTCACCGTCAACCCCGGACGTGACAATTGACACACCGCTTGCCACATCGTTACGTCCTCCGTTCGTGCTCCGAATCCTGACTGATTTCATCGGCTTTGCTTCTCCGTCGAGGTGTTCCGGTAGGTAGCGTTGGCGACTCAGCGTGAACCACTGACACACCCAGGAGTCCTCCATGCGACGTTCCCTGCTCATCCCCGCGCTCGTTGCCGCGGCCGTGTTCGTCACCGCCTGCGGCGACGACGGTGGCGACCCGGTGCTCGACACTTCGCCCGACCCCACCAGCGCCCCGACCAGCCCCGAGACCAGCCCGGCCACCGACGCACCCGACGATGGCGACGACGTGTCGGCGGCCGCGGCGTGCGCGGCCGAGGCCGGCACGTTCACCGACGGCGTGCTCACGATCGCCACCGGCGAGTTCGCCTTCCCACCGTACGTGCTCGACGACGCCCCCGAGTCGAAGCAGGGCTTCGAGGCCGCCGTGGCCTACGCGGTGGCCGGCCAGCTCGGTTTCGCCGACGACCAGGTCACCTGGGTGCGCACCGGCTTCGACGAGGTCATCGCCCCCGGCGAGAAGGAATTCGACTTCAACCTCCAGCAGTACACGATCACCCCCGAGCGCGCCAACGTCGTCGACTTCAGCGAGGGCTACTACTCGGCCGCCCAGGCGGTGCTCGGCTACACCGACTCGCCCGCCGCCGGCGCCACGTCGGTCGCCGACCTGAAGGGCCTCAAGATCGGTGTCCAGGCCAGCACCACCAGCCTCAACTACATCGAGGACGTCATCCAGCCCGACGACGACCCGCTCGTGTACAACGACAACGCGGCCGCCAAGGCGGCGCTCGACGCCGGCCAGATCGACGCGATCGTCGCCGACCTCCCGACTGCGCTGTACATCACTGCGGTCGAGATCGAGAACACCACCGTGTTCGGCCAGATCGAGGGTTCGGGCACCGACGAGTTTGGTCTGCTGCTCGCCAAGGACAACCCGCTCACCGAGTGTCTCGACCTCGCCCTCCAGGCCCTCAAGGCCGACGGCACGCTCGACGCGATCACCGAGGAGTGGATGGCCGAGTACGCCGAGGCCCCGCTGATCTCGGCGTCTTGACCTCGGGCGACACAGCAGAATGGGCGGCGTGGCTGAACTGACGCGCCGCCAGCAGTACGACCAGCGGCAGCGGCGGCGTTCGATCGCCGCCGCTGCCGCCAGCTCGGTCGTCGCCGTCGTCGCGCTCGTGGTACTCGTTCCCCGGCTGTCGGGGTGGGAGTCGGTGCGCTCGTCATTCTTCGACGGCGACGTGCTCGCCACCACGTTCCCGAAGCTGCTGCGAGCGTTCCTGCTCGACCTCAAGATCCTTGCCTGGACAGCCCCGGCGGTGCTCGTGCTGTCGGTGCTGGTGGCCCTGGCCCGCGGCGCCCGCAGCCCGGTGTTGTTCCCGCTGCGGGCGGTGGGCGTGGTGTTCACCGACGTGTTCCGCGGTGTACCGACCATCCTCGTCATCACGCTGATCGGGTTCGGCGTGCCGGCCGCGTTCGGGCTGCGGCGACCGTGGAACGACCCGGTGCTGTGGGGCTCGGTGGCGTTGACACTGTCGTACGCGGCCTACGTGGCCGAGATCATCCGGTCGGGCATCGAGGGCGTGCACGAGAGCCAGCGCGCGGCGGCCCGCTCGATCGGTATGACGTCGGGGCAGACGATGCGGTCGATCGTGCTCCCCCAGGCGTTCCGGTCGACCGTGCCGCCGATGATGAACAGCTTCGTCAGCCTCCAGAAAGACGTCGCCCTGGTCAGCGTGCTCGGCCCGGTCGAGGTGCTCCGGCGGGCCGAGATCGAGCAATCGCGGTTCTTCAACTTCACCCCGTACGTGGGGGCCGCGATCATCTTCTTGTCGCTCACCATCCCGCTCACCCGGCTCGCCGACTACCTGCTCGCCCGCCAGCAACGCCGCACCGGCGGCACCCAGATCACATGAGCCTGAATCCACCGATCTGGCGACTCGTTCCTCGCCGCCATCACGGTGAATCCAGGCTCCGCAACATTTTGCATTCAAGCGCCACGCAGGCTGGGCGTCGCCCGGCGTGCACCAGGGTCAACGTTGCCGGCTGGGGCCACGCTTGTGAGTGCCCGCGGTCATCGGTGGGCTCAGGATGACCACGACGCCTGTCGAGCCGAGCGGCAAACTCGTCGTCGACGCGGTCACCAAGTCGTTCGGCACGCACCGGGTACTCGACGCGATCGACCTCGCCGTCGCCGAATCGGAGGTGGTGTGCCTGATCGGCGCGTCCGGCTCGGGCAAGAGCACGCTGCTGCGTTGTATCAACCTGCTCGAACCGATCGACGACGGGGCGATCCTGCTCGACGGCGACGACATCAGCGAGCCCGGCCGCGACCCCGACCCGGTCCGCCGCCGGATCGGCATGGTGTTCCAGAGCTACAACCTGTTCCCGCACCTGAGCGTGCTCGACAACGTGGCGATCGGGCCGCGCAAGGTACTCGGCCGGTCGAAACGCGAGGCGCGCGACTCAGCGGCCGAGCTGCTTGCCCGGCTCGGCCTGTCGGCACGGGCCGCGGCCTACCCCGATCAACTTTCGGGCGGTCAGCAGCAGCGCGTGGCGATCGCCCGGTCGCTGGCGATGGGGCCCGAGGTGATGCTGCTCGACGAGATCACGTCGGCGCTCGACCCCGAGTTGGTCGGTGAGGTGCTCGACGTGGTCCGCGAACTCAAGCGCGACGGGATGACGATGCTGCTCGCCACTCACGAGATGACGTTCGCCGCCGAGATCGCCGACCGGGTCTGCTTCCTCGACACCGGCCGCATCATCGAATCCGGCACCCCCAGCGAAGTGTTCGAGGCGCCGAGAGAAAAACGCACCAAGCAGTTCCTCGACCGCGTCACCAACCGCCAAGGTGGTTGAGCCTGTCGAAACCACCGGACGCTCCCACGACGGTGGTTTCGACAGGCTCAACCACCAGGATCGCGGTGTCAGCCGATGGTCGCGCGTTGTCCGGAGATGGCGCAGGGGAGGTTGCCTCTCAGGCACACGTGGACCTCGCGGTCGAGCTTGTCCTGGTGCCACGCGTTCCAGAAGTCGGCGTGGCCCGACAAGATGCCACCCGACGACAGCGCTAGCCCCTCGGGCGCGAGCGGGGGAAAGTCGACTGCCAACTGGAGTTGCGGGATGTGCACCGGATGGCTGGGCGGGCACTCCCCCGCCGTGCTGTAGGTGGCGTGGGTGGACGGGCGGTCGGGGTCGTCGGTGCGCAGGTGTTCGCCGTCCCAGCAGTCCTGGAACGTGATCAGCAGGCGCAGGTTCGTGCCCTGTGTGCAGTCGGGGGGTGTCGCCTGGCGCAACGCCCCCGCGTCGCAACTCCACGACACGACCGACAGAGGTTGCGGCTCCGTGGCCGTGTGGTCGCCGGCCACCAGCATCAGCCCGGCCGGGTACGACTCGACGACGGTGTGGTCGACGCCCACCCCGGCGCGGTAGTAGGCCACCGCGCCGAGCGGCTCGACCGGGTTGTGTTCGGCGTCGAGCAACACCGGCGCCCAGTACGACGCCGTGTCGGCCGGCTGCTCGCAGGTAGTGCCACCGGCCACCAACTCGTCGTGCGTGCTGGTGGCCGTGACGTCGTGGGCACCGAAGAACTGATGCAGGTGGCTGGCCCCGGCCTGCCCGGGAAACACGATCGGGTCGTCAGCCAGGAACCGGTCGAACCCACACTCGACGGCGAACTGCCCGCGCCCACCCTGTGGCCCGGCGATCACCTGGTCGGGCGCGGCCGCGATCGGCACCACGACGTCCGGTGCCCCGCACGCGGCGAGGACAACCGCCATGGCCAACACACCGACCCGGTGGTTGAGCCTGTCGAAACCACCTGCTCGCGGCTCGGCCCGCGGCGTGGTCTCGATACGGGCGCTGCGCGCCCACTCGACCACCGGTGGGCACTCGACCACCGGAGGACCCGCTTGGTCAGGGGAGGTCGGGGACGGTGATGGCATCGAGGTCGATGGGCGGCGGCATGTTCGTCGCCGGTTCCGGCGCGGCGGTGGCCGCGTCGGGCATGTTCTCGTGGGCACCCAAGTCGGGCAGTGGGGCCTCGCGCCAGTCGACCTCGGGCGGCAGGCCGGCCTGCTCGCCCAGCCAGCGGACCACGCCGAGGTCGCCGGTGGTCCAGTCGGTGCTGGTGGGCTCGCCGTCGCACGGCGCCAACTCGGCCAGCGCGGCCGGGGCGTAGGTGGCGGCCTCGTTGTCGAGCACGCAGCTGCCGAATGCCGACGTGAGCGGATCGGCCGAGGCGATCGCGATGTCGGCCTCGCGCGAGTCGGACACGATGTTGCCGATCACCCGGTTCTCCATCGAGTCCCACAGGATCGCCCCGTCGGGCACCTCGACCGGCAGGTCCTTCTGCTCCGAGCACGGCATGTCCCACTGGTCGGCCGGTGGCACGACGTCGTTCGGGAACTCTTCGAGGAACGGCACCATGCCGATGCCGGTGCGGTTGTGGTTGTCGACCCGGTTGCGCTCGACCACGTTGCGCACGCCGCCGGCGATAAGGATGCCGTTGCCCTGGGCGAGCAAGGCGACGTCGATCGCGGGCGTGTCGGGCTGGTTGTTGTCGTACACCAGGTTGCCGACCACGGTGGTGTCGCGCTCGGGGTAGCACAGCTCGTAGCTGCCCGAGTTGGGCACGATTCCGGCCCGGTTGTTGTGGAACACCGACTCGACGATCAGCAGGTTGCCGCCCGAGTTGGTACCCGAGTAACCGAGCCCGTTGTTCGACGAGATCACGTTGCGGATCACCGCGTCGCACGGGTAGCACTGGCCGATGTACACACCCGCGTCGCGGCTGCCGACGGTGTGGCTGTTCTCGATCAGGCCGTTGGTGGAGTCGAACGCGTAGACGCCGTAGTCGCCGGTGCGGTACGTGGTGATGTACGACGCCCGATAGCCCGTCGAGGCCACCCAGTACACCCCGTTGTTGGTGTAGTTCATGGTGGTCAGGTTCTCGACTGCGACGTCGTTGGCACCGAGCACCCGGATCGCGTTGTCGAGCGTGAACTCGCCGTCGAGCACGACGCCGTCACGGTCGAGCCCGCGGATCACGATCCCGTCGGTGAGTACGTCGACCGCCTCGTGGTACGTGCCCGGGGCGATCAGCACGAGCTGGCCGGGTTCCGCCGCGTCGACGGCCTCCTGGATGGTGGCGAACTCGTCGGGCACGTTGAGTACCCCGTCGGCGTCGCCCGCGGTGGTTGGGGTGGTTTCGACAGGCTCAACCACCGGGTCAGTGGCAGCGGTTGTGCCGGTCGTTACCGCCGTCGTCTCCGGAGCACCGGTCGTGGGTGTGGTGGTTTCGACAGGCTCAACCACCGTGGTGGTCGTACCCGCCGTGTCGCCGTCGCCGTCGCCACCGCAGGCTGCAAGTGCCAGCGCGGCGGCCACGCCGAGCGCGATCAACTTCTGCTTCATCCGAGAATTCCTCCCCTAGTTCGTGACGATGACGGTACCGATCATGCCCACCTCGGAGGTGCCATGGATCGTGCAGTAGTAGCGATACTCACCCGGCTCGGTGAACATGTGGGCGAAGATGTCGCCGGGCTGGAACTCGTCGACGGTCAGACCCCACGCCGTGCCGTCGTCGAGCGTGCCCTCGATCGACAAGATGTCGTGCTCGTTGCGGCCGCGGTTCTCCCACACCACCTCGTCACCGACCTTGGCCTCGATCGACGCCGGCCGGAACGAGTTGTCGAGCGCCGTGACCGCGATCACCACTCCAGTCGGTTGGACGGCCGGCACGGTGGTGATGGTTTCGACAGGCTCAACCATCAAGGTGGTTGAGCCGGTCGTTACCACCGGCGCAGGCACTGTCGTGCTGGCCCGCTCTTCGGCCAGCCGGTCGGCGAGCTGTTGCGCCCGCAGAGCGTGGTCGTTGGCGTCGTCACCGCAGGCCGCGAGGGCCAGAGGCGCGCCGAGGGACAGGGTCACTGCGGCCGCAGCCGCCCGGATGCGAGGGGTCATGCGGTCGGCAGTGTGTACTCGGCAAAGCGGTCGCGCAACGTCTTCTTCGAGAACTTCCCGACCGACGTCTTGGGCACCTCGTCGATGAACACCACGTCGTCGGGAAGCTGCCACTTGGCGACGCGCGGGGCGAGGTACTCGAGCACTTCGTCCTTCGTCAGCGTCGCCCCCTCGGCCAGCACCACGCACGCCAGCGGACGCTCGGCCCAACGTGGGTGTGGCACACCGACCACCGCTGCCTCGCGAATCGCCGGATGCCCCATCAGCTCGTTCTCCAGCTCGACCGAGCTGATCCACTCGCCGCCCGACTTGATCAGGTCCTTGGTGCGGTCGACTAGGCGGACGCGGCCACGCGAGTCGACGGTGGCCACGTCGCCCGTACGCAACCACCCGTCGTCGGTGAAGCTCTCACCCGACCGCGGGTCGTTGTAGTAGCTGGCGGCGATCCAGTTGCCGCGGCACTGAAGCTCGCCCGACGTCTCGGCGTCCCATGGCACCGGCGTGGTGGTGTTCGGCTCGACTACCCGCATCTCGACGCCGACCGTGACCCGCCCGACCATCGTGCGCAGGTCGGCCTGGACGTCGTCGGGCAGGTCGCGCTCGTCGCCGTCGAGGTGCATCGCCGCCGCGATCGGGCTGGTCTCGGTCATGCCCCATGCCTGGAGGATCGGCAGGCCGAGCTGCTCGCGGTAGGCCTCGGACAGCGCCCGCGGCACCGCCGACCCGCCGCACGGGATGCGCCGCAGGCTCGACGTGTCGCGGCCCTTCAGCTCGGGCAGCACCTGCATCCAGATCGTCGGCACACCGGCCGCGATGGTGACGTTCTCCTCGACGATCAGGTCGGCGATGCCCTTCCCCGACAGGTCGGCCCCGGGCATGATCATCCGTGCCCCAGCCGCCGGGCCGGCCTGGGCGAGCCCCCACGCGTTGGCGTGGAACATCGGCACGACCGGCAGGATCGTGTCGGCCTCGCTGGCACCGAGCGAGTCGGTCATCAGCGCCCCCATCGTGTGCAGCACGGTGCTGCGGTGGCTGTACACGACGCCCTTCGGGTTGCCGGTGGTGCCGCTCGTGTAGCACATCGCCGCGGCCTGGTACTCGTCGTCGACGCGGAACTCGACCGGGTCGGCGGCCGCCAGCAGGTCCTCGTAGTTCAACAACTCGTGACCGTTGAGGTCGTCGGGGATGTCGCCCCGGCCGTCGTCCATCAGCACCAGATGCTTGACGCGCTCGAACGTCTTGAGGTGCGGGGCGAGGAGGGCGAGTAGCGAGCGGTCGACGAAGATCACCTCGTCGTCGGCGTGGTTGACGATGTAGGTGAGTTGCTCGGGGAACAGGCGGATGTTCAGCGTGTGCAGCACGCGCCCGCTGCACGGCGCGGCCCAATACAGCTCGAGGTGGCGCTGGGTGTTCCAGGCGAACGTAGCGACCCGGGCGTCGGCGCCGATGCCCAGTGCATCGAGCACGCCACCGGCCTTGCGCGTGCGCGCGGCCCACTCGCCGTACGTCGCCCGGGTGCGTCCGGTGGGCGTGGCGGTCACCACGCCCTCTTTGTGGGCGAAGTTGGTCTCGATCCGCTCGAACAGCGGCACCAGTGTCAACGGCACGTCCTGCATCAGTCCCTGCATGGCCGTGAACGTACCCAACCAGCCCCCAACGCGCCGACCCGTGGCCCGCGCCCGGCTGCCACACGGTGGTTTCGACAGGCTCAACCACCTGGCCCAGCCGGCAAGGTGGTTGAGCCTGTCGAAACCACCGGGCGTGCCAAGGCCTGTCGGCTCACCGGGTTCGTGTCCTGGCGTACCGGTAGCGTGGCCGGGATGTCGGCCGAGCAGCCCCACGAGCGGTTCGCGCACGAACCGACGGCCGAGGAGCTGGCCGACGACGCCGAATCGCTCGACCGACCGGTGCCCCGCTGGGGGCTCGTCGCCGTCGCCGCGTTCGTCGCCCTGGTCGTGTGCGGGTACGTCGCCACCGGCCTGGCGCCGCGCTGGGCGACCAGCAACCCCGAGGGCCTGCTCGCCCTGAACTCGCGGATCCGGCATCTGTTGCTTGCGATCGGTGGGGGCATCGGCTGGTGGTCGTACTTCGTCATCGCCGGGCTGCGGCTGGCGCTGGCGTTCGTGGTCTGTCACCTGATCGGGCGGGCGTACAGCGAGCGGGTGCTGGTGTGGTTCGGCAAGTACCTCGGCTACAAGCGCGAGCAGATGACCGCGCTGATCGAAGGGTTCGACCGCATCGACTGGGTGATCGTGCCGTGGTTCGCCGGGTCGAACATCGTCGCCGCGATTTCGGGCATCCGCCGCATGCACCCGGTGCGCCTGGCGGTGCTGCTGACGATCGGCATCGTGGCCAGGTTGGTGCTGTACTGGTGGCTCGGCCAGGCGTTCGACGACGAGCTCGACTCGATCCTCGGCTGGGTCACCCGCTGGCAGCTCCCACTGACGATCGTCTCGATCGCCGCGGTCCTCGCCACGATCGCACTCAACGTCAAGCGCGGTCGCAAGTTCACGTAGCAGGACGACCACCACGTGTTCACAGATTGACCGGGCGCTGGGCGGGGAACGGTCGATTCATGCTTCGCACAGCCCGCCGCGTCAGCAGCCCGTTCACCCGGACGGCGGTGATGCTGTTCGCGTGGCAGCACCGCCGGTCGATCATGCGGTGGGGCCGTTCGCTGTGGACCGAATTGCGTCGCCCGGGCCGGATCGAGCCGCGCCGGCTCCAGCAGATCGGCCGAGTGCTGTGGGCGATCACCCGCGACGACGCGTTCGCCGAGGCCAAGCAGCTACGCGAGGTCCGGCTCGACGGCGACGTGCTCGTGGTGGATGTGGCGCCTGGTTGGTCGCGCACTGCCCGGCTGGTCGACGTGCTCGACGACATCCCCGGGATCGTCGCCGTCAACGACTCGACCGGCCAGCCGCTCCTGGGCTCGATCGCCACGACCGCCCGGTGACCGCCTCGCTGCGCTCGGCCCGTACGGTTGTCACGACCGATCGCTGGTTCACGTTCCCGGCCCGACCCGACGTCGTCCGCCGGGCGCTCGGTGCGACCGGGTCGTACCGCCACTGGTGGCCGTGGCTGACCAAGCTGGACGCCGACGGCCTGTTCGCCGGAGCGACCTGGCGGTGCACGGTACGTTCGCCGTTGCGCACGTCGTTGATTTTCCGCCTGCAGATCGACCGGGCTGACACCGATGTGGTGACCGCTCGGCTCGACGGAGACCTGGTCGGTTCCGCCCGGATCTCGCTACTCAACGGCGCCGAGCACACGACCGAACTGCACCTCGAGGCCTGCCTGCAGCCCCGGGGGAACGCCGTCGCCGCGCTCGCCCGGCTGGTGCCCACGCTGGCGCAACGGTCGCACGACCGGATCGTCGACACCGGCGCCCGCCAGTTCGCCGCCGCGCTCCGGCGCGAGCCGTGACGCGCCCGGGGGTGCTCCGGGGCCACACGCCGAACCTCGGGGTGCAAGACTCGCCACATGGCAACTGTGACGCTCGGCGGGAACGCCGCTTCCACCAACGGTGAACTCCCCGCGGTCGGCGCCAAGGCACCCGACTTCACGCTGGTCGGCAGCGACCTCGGCGAAATCACGCTCGACTCGCTGGCCGGCCAGCAGGTGATCTTGAACATCTTCCCGTCGATCGACACACCGACGTGCGCGACGAGCGTGCGCCAGTTCAACGAGAAGGCCGCCGCGCTCGACAACACCGTGGTGCTGTGCGTGTCGGAAGACCTCCCGTTCGCGGCCGGCCGGTTCTGCGGGGCCGAGGGCATCACCAACGTCAAGACCGGCTCGGGCTTCCGCAGCTCGTTCGCCCAGGACTACGGCGTGAGCTTCACCGACGGCCCGCTCAACGGCCTGATGGCCCGCGCCGTGGTGGTGCTCGACGGCGACGGCACGGTCACCTACACCCAACTCGTCCCCGAAGTGCGCGACGAGCCGAACTACGACGACGCCCTGGCGGCAGTCAGCTGACAGCCGTCAGGCGCCCGGGACGAGCATCCCGGTCGCGGCGACGCTCGCTTGGCGGGCGATCGCGAGCATCGCCGCGGCGGCCGGTGACAGGTCGCGGTCGGGGTGGATCAGCGACAGCTCGCGCCACATCGGCGGGTCGAGTGGGCTGATCACGGCACCTGCGGCAGCCGCTTCCTGCGCCTGCTCGGGTGGCGCCACGGTCGCCCCGGCACCGCCCACCACCAGCGGCACGATCGCCTCGCGTTGGGGCACTTCAACGGCGACCCACGGTGTCAGTCCCTGCTCGTCGCAGGCCGCCGTGAGCTGCTCGCGCACCGACGTCCCCGGCTGTGCCAGCACGAGCGGCAGCGCCACCAGGTCGGCCAGCGGTATCCCCCGCTTGGCCGGCGCGGCGGAACCGGGCGGAAGCACCGCCACCAGTTCTTGGCGCCCCAATGGGACGCTGACCAGCCCCGGACGCCGGGTGGGGTACTCGCTGAACGCCAACTCGCAACGCCCGTCGGCGACCATGTCGAGCAGCCGCGGTGGGCGCCGTTCGTCGGCGATCTGCACCGTCACGGCCGGGTGCCGGCGCCGGAACGTGGCGATCACCCCGGCGGCCACGGTGGCGGCCAGCGTGGGCAGCGTGCCGATCCGCAACACACCGGCGGCCACCTCGCGGTGGGCGGCGACCGTGGCTTCGAGCGTGGCGACGCCACGCAGGATTGCCCGTGCAGGCCCCTCGAAGGCGCTTCCGGCATCGGTGAGCTCGACGCTGCGGCCGGACTTGCGGAACAGTGCCACACCGAGTTCGTCCTCGAGCTTGCGCACCGCCTGCGAGACCGACGGTTGGGCGATCCCGAGCGCCTGCGCGGCACGTGAGATGCCCCCCTGGTCGACGACCGCAACGACCATCTCGATCTGGCGCAGGTCCACACGGCAACGCTAGCGCCGCTGACGGCAATAGATAGGCCTTGCCTATTTATTGCGTCTGCATATCGGGATTGTCGTAATGCATTCTTGCTGGTTCAGTAGCACCCGTGCGAGCCCCCGCACCCCTTGAACCCCCTGCACTCGCGCGCACCGCGCCGGCCCGCCGTGAACTGACGACGATCGCCGCGCTGGTCGTGGTCGGCGCGATCGCGGCGTGCTTCGCGCACGGCTTCGTACTCGCCGGCGAGTATGTGCTCGGCGCGTTGTTCGGCGCGGGCAAGCCGGCCGAGGCAGCGCTGGCGACCTCGCCGCTGGTGGTGATCGCGGTCGTGTGCGCCGCCGTGTTCGTGGGTGCCGGTGTGGCCCGGCTCAGCAGTCGCGCCGGGTCGGGACGAACCGGGCTCAAGCACGTCAAGCTGGCGCTCGACGGCGACCCTGCCGACGCCGGGTCGGTCCGCCCGTCGATGCGGGCCACCCTGGTTCGTGCGGTCGGTACGTTCGCGTCGAGCGTCGGGTTCGTGTCGATCGGCCGCGAGACGGCGATGATCGAGAGCGGCGGGGCGCTCGGAGCCACGGTCGGTCAACGCCTGCGGTTGGGGCCGACGCTTGCCGTCGCCGGTGTGGCCGCGGCCTTCACCGCGGCCTACACCGCACCGCTCGGCGCGCTCGCCTACACCGATGACCACATCGGCATCCGGCGGAACCGCCGGGCGGCGCTACACGGCTTGCTCGGGGCGGCGGTGGGGTACGGCACCGGCGGTCTGCTGTGGGAACGTCACTCGGTACTCCCCCACCCCGACGAGGTGCGCATCGAACTGTTGCTGACCGCGGCCGTGGTCGTCGTTCCCGCCGCGCTCGCCGCCCGTGCCCTGTTCACGTTGCGACGGCGAGCCGAGCGGGCGATGCCTCGGTTCGGCGGGCCGGCTTGGCTGGGTTGCATGGCGGTCGCCGCGCTGTCGGTGGGCCTTGCCCGCGGGGCCGCCGGCAACGGTATGAACTCGCTCGCCCTGGCTGCCGCCGAACCGGTGTTGTGGGCGGCGGTGGGGTTGGCTGTGTTCCGTGTCGCGGGCATGCTCGCCGCGCTCGCGGCCGGGGTGCCGGGGGGCGTGATCCTGCCCACGATGGCGATCGCCGGCGGCTGGGGCCTGCTGACGGTGTTGGCGGTCGAGCGCTTCGGGGTCGACCTGCCCGGCTCACGCTGGGACGCGATGATCCTCGCTGCCGCAGCCGGCGTGGCGGTGGGCCTGCGGTCGCCGGTGATGGCCGTGGTGATGGTGCCCGAGATGGTCGGCGACTACCGGATGGTCCCGTTCACCGCCGCGATCGTCGTCACCGCCCTCGTGATCGATCGCCTGCTGCCCTGCACAGCCCGGGCGCTGACGAGGCCGAGCCGTCAGATACCGAGGAGGGGGTCGAGGCCGATCGTCAGGCCGGGTACCTCGGCAACGCGGCGGCAGGCCAGCAACACGCCGGGCATGTAGCTGGAACGGTCGAAGCTGTCCTGACGCAGCGTCAGGGTCTGGCCGTCGGTGCCGAACAGGACTTCCTCGTGGGCGTTCATGCCGGCCATCCGTACCCCGTGCACCCGGATGCCCGAAGGCCCGGCGCCACCACGGCCGCCCGGGAGCACCTCGTGCACGGTCGGGTCGGGCGCCCACGGCACGTCGCCACGCGCGGCGGCGATCCGGGCGGCCGTCGCCACCGCCGTGCCCGATGGCGCGTCGATCTTGGCGTTGTGGTGATACTCGACGATCTCGACCGTGTCGAACCACGGCGCGGCAAGTTCGGCGAAGCGCATCAGCAGTACGGCCGACACGGCGAAGTTGGCGGCCCAGACGCAGCGCGCGGCCCCGTCGCCGGAACGACCGAAGACCTCGCTGAACGCGGCGAAGTCGTCGTCGGACAGGCCGCTCGTGCCGCTGACGGCGTGAATGCCGTGCATCGCCAGCCATGGCAGCGCCACTCGGGCGGCGCCGGCCGTCGAGAAGTCGACCACCACGTCGCAGCCCGACTCGGCGAACACCCGCAGTTCGTCACCGTGGCCGACGGTCGCGACCAGTTCGAGGTCGCCCGCAGCAGCGACCGCCGCGCAGGTCGCGACGCCCATCTTCCCACCTGCGCCGTGTACACCGACCCTGATCACGCAGCCCACCGTAGTGAGTCGCCGCGGTGTGGTCTCGATACAACGAAGTGGCGGCTACGCCGCGAGTGCGCCACTCGACCACCGGTTCAGGCGGCGGGGCCGAGGCGGATGGTGATCGTCTCTCCGGCGTAGACGCGCTCGATCACCTTACGGGTGTCGTCGAGCGTCACCGCATCCCACCGGGCGAGCTGGTCGTCGCACGCGCGCACCTCGCCGCGCAGCAGCAGCTGGCCGCCCAGCCGGGCCATCCGGGCACCGGAGTCTTCCAGCCCCATCTCGAACGAGCCGGTGAGGTAGCCGCGGGCGATCTCGAGTTCTTCGGCGGTGATGCCGAACGACACCAGCCGGTGGAGTTCGACGTCGATCAGGTCGCACACCGCGTCGGCGTGCTGGGGCATCGTGCCCGCGTACACCGACCACGCGCCCGCGTCGCCGAACGCGACGGCCGACGAGGCCACCGAGTAGGCGAGCCCGCGTCGCTCGCGGATCTCGTCGAACAGGCGGCTCGACAAGCCGCCCCCGAACACGTGGTTGACGACGTCGAGCGCCTCGCGGTCGGCGTCGTCGCGGGGCAGGGCACGCCCGCCGGTGACGATGTGGGTCTGCTCGGTGTCGTCGTCGAGCACCACCGTGCCCCAGGCCGGTTGGGTGGTAGGCACCGTCGAGCTGAGCCGGCCCGCGCCCTGTGGCATGGGGGCGAACGCCTCGGTGACCTGCTCGACGACCTGGTCGGGGTCGACGGCCCCGGCGACGGCGACCACCGCATTGCCGGTGTGATAGGTGGACTGGAAGAACTCGGTCAGCGACTCGGCGGTGATCGCGTTGACCGTCTGGCGGTCGCCGGCGGTGTCGCAGCCGAGCGGATGGTGAGGGAACAGCGCAGCCGAGAACGCCTGGTGGGCGACGTCGTCGGGGGTGTCGTCGTCCATCGCCAGCTCTTCCAGGATCACCTGGCGCTCGCCTTCGATGTCGGCGGGCCGCAGGGCCGGCTCGGTGACCAGTTCGCCGATCAACCCGATACCGGTGGCTGCGTGACGGGCAGGCACCCGGCAGTAGAAGGCCGTGTACTCCTTCGACGTGTAGGCGTTGATGTCGCCGCCCAACCGGTCGACGGCCTGGCTGATCTCGATCGCCCCACGGCGGGCGGTGCCCTTGAACAGGACGTGTTCGAGAAAGTGGCTGGTGCCGGCGTGACCGGCGGGGTCGTGGCGCCCGCCGACACCGACGTAGACGCCGATCGCGGCGGTCCGCGTATTGCTCATCGGCTCGACAGCCACGATCAGCCCGCTTGGCAAGGTGACGATGCGCTCCGACATGTGCCCGTCAGGCTAACGCCGTTACCGCGGCGGTTGAGCCTGTCGAAGCCAGGCCCGCCCGACCGGACGGGCGGCCTCGACAGGCTCGCTCACCGAGTGTGTATCAGCGGTGACGGCGACGGCCGCCGCGGTCACCACCGCGGTCGCGGCCGCCGGACGACTCGCCGCTGCCGCGGCGCTCCTCGGCCGGGCCGAGGTCACCGAGTTCGCTCGCCAGTTCGGCGTCGAACGTGTCGGCAAACGACACCGTCTCGACCTGGCCGTTGCCGGCCGGGGCGGGCTCGGCGCCGTTGGCGGCACCGTTCTCCGCGGCGATCTCGGCGCCGAGCGATGCCGACGGGGCCGCGCCAGCGGGCGCGTTCTCGGTGACGTCGCCGGCCGGCACCAGGCTGACCTTGCCGCGGTCGTCGATCTCTTCGACGATCACGTCGATCTCGTCGCCGAGCGACAGCACGTCTTCGACCGAGTTGATCCGCTTGCCGCGGCCCAGCTTGGAGATGTGCACGAGGCCGTCGCGGCCGGGGAGGATGTTCACGAACGCACCGAACTTGGTGATGTTCACGACGCGACCCTTGTAGGTCTTGCCGATCTCGGCCATCGGCGGGGCGACGATGTTCATGATCGCCTGGAGGGCTTCCTCCATCCGCCACGCCTCGACCGCGCCGACCGTGACGAAGCCCTGGGCCCCGTCGTCGTCGACGGAGATGTCGGCGCCGGTCTCCTGCTGGATCGTGTTGATGACCTTGCCCTTCGGGCCGATGACCTCGCCGATCTTGTCCATCGGGATGGTGATCGTCTTGATCTTCGGGGCGGTCTCGCCGACCTCGGTGCGGGCGGCGGGGATGGCCGCGTTCATGACCTCGAGGATCTCGAGGCGAGCGACCTTGGCCTGGTTGAGCGCGGCGGCCAGCACGTCGGCGGGGATGCCGTCGATCTTGGTGTCGAGCTGGAGCGCGGTGATCGCGTCGGCGGTGCCGGCGACCTTGAAGTCCATGTCGCCGAACGCGTCCTCGGCACCGAGGATGTCGGTAAGCGTGGTGTAGGTGCCGCTGTCGTAGATCAGGCCCATGGCGATGCCCGCCACCGCGCCGCGGGTGGGCACACCGGCATCCATCAGCGACAGGCTCGACGAGCACACCGACGCCATCGAGGTCGAACCGTTCGACGACATGACCTCGCTGACCAGGCGCAGCGTGTAGGCGAAGTCTTCCTGCGAGGGCACGACCGGCAGCACGGCCCGCGCGGCGAGCGCACCGTGGCCGATCTCGCGGCGCTTGGGCGACCCGACGCGGCCGGTCTCGCCGTTGGCCCACGGGGCCATGTTGTAGTGGTGCAGGTAGCGCTTGGTGTCGGTGGGGCTGAGCGAATCGATCAGCTGGTTCATCTTCGGCATGCCGAGGGTGACCACGTTGAGCACCTGGGTCTCGCCGCGCTGGAACAGGCCCGAGCCGTGGGCGGTGGGCAGCACGCCGACCTCGGCCGACACGGGGCGCAGGTCGGCGACCCCACGGCCGTCGATGCGCAGGCCCTCGGTGACGATCCGCTTGCGGACGAGCTTCTTGGTGAGGCTGCGCACCGCTTCCTTGATGCCCTTGTCCTGACCGTAGAACTCGGCGCCCTCGGCGGCCAGCGCGGCGAGCGCCTTGTCCTTGGCGGCGTCGGTGGCGGCGTTGCGCTCGGCCTTGCCAGCGATCGTGACGGCGGCGGCGATGTCGTCGGACACCAGCGCCTCGACGGCGGCGAACTGCTCGGGCGTGTAGTCGAGCACCGGCGTGAACGGCAGCGGGGTGATCGGGCCGTGGGTGGCGATCACGCTGGCGACCAGCTGGCGCTGGAGCGCGATCGACTCCTTGATCCAGGTCTTGCTGGCGTCGAGGCCACCGGCGAGGACGGCCTCGTCGACCTTCGGGGCGCCGTCGTCGTAGTAGTAGAAGCTGCGCTCGGTGCCGCCGGCCTCGACCATCATGATCGCCACGTCACCGTTGTCGAGCTCGCGCCCGGCGACGACAAGCTCGAACGTCGACTCGTCACCCTCCTGGTAGGTGGGGTGCGGGATCCACTCGCCGCTCTGGCTGTAGGCGATGCGAACCGAGCCGATCGGGCCCTCGAACGGGATGCCCGAGATCATCAGCGCAGCCGAAGCGGCGTTGATCGACAGCACGTCGTGCGGGTTCTCCTTGTCGGCACCGATGACGGTGGTGACGACCTGGGTCTCGTTGCGGAAGCCCTCGGGGAACGACGGGCGCAGCGGCCGGTCGGTGAGGCGGCAGGTGAGGATGGCCTCTTCGGTGGGGCGGCCTTCCCGGCGGAAGAACGAGCCGGGGATCTTGCCGGCAGCGTAGGCCCGCTCCTCGACGTCGACCGTCAGCGGGAAGAAGTCCATGCCCGGACGGACGTCCTTGGCCGCGTTGGCGGTGGTGAGGACCTTCGTGCGGCCAATGGTGGCCACGACGGCCCCCTGGCTCTGCGGGGCGAACTTGCCCGTCTCGAAGGTCAGGGTCTTGTCGCTCCCCGACACTGGGCCGGAGACGCGAATGGGGTCAGCCACGAATGGCTCCTTTCAGCGACGGCGCTTCAGTACCGCCGCACTCTGGAGCAGCCGGCCGGTTCCCAGTTGGCAACCCCGTGACGTAGGCGACTTCTAGCTGTCGCACGTGACGCCACGGAGTAGGCAACCGGCAACCAACCATTGCCGCTCATGTTCCGAACGCGGACCTTCCGCGCTCGATTCACCATCCTACCGTGATCAGGCTCGTACCGGCGGAACCCGTAACCGGTCCCCCGGCGGTCAGCGGCGCAGACCCAATTCCGCGATGAGCGCGCGGTAGCGCTCGACGTCGATGCTACGGAGGTAGTCGAGCATGCGGCGACGGCGGCCGACGAGCATCAGCAGGCCACGCCGGCTGTGGTGGTCCTTGGCGTGCACCTTGAGGTGCTCGGTGAGGTGCGCGATGCGGTCGGTCAACAGAGCGATCTGCACCTCCGGCGAACCGGTGTCGGTGGCGGTCTTGCCGTGCTTGGCGACGATCTCGGACTTGGGCGCGAGGGCCATGATGGGTTGCCTTCCAGAAGGAGGTCGCGTCGGCCCGGGCGAGCCGTTCGCATCGCGCCGCAGTCACCAACCTGGTGGGTGGTGCCGCAACGGACCGGCCCATGCTACGGGCGGTCGAGGGGCTCGCCAACACGACACGCCGAGCACCTGCCACGACGCGCATTCTGTGTCATGACGACGCTCTGACCAGGGGCTCACTACCCTCCGCCAAGATGGGTCGAGTCAGCATCCGTGGGGTGGCCAAGCAGTTCGGCCCACGCGCAGCGCTCGGCCCGGTCGACCTCGACATCGAGCCGGGCTCGGTCGTGACGGTGCTCGGCCCGAGCGGCTGCGGCAAGACCACGCTGCTGCGGCTGATCGCCGGGCTGGAACGGCCCAGCGCTGGCCTGGTGCGGCTCGGCGACGAGCCGCCGCTCGCCGCCCGGCACGGGAAGCGGATCGGGTTCGTACCGCAGAGCCCGGCACTGCTCCCCTGGCGCACCGTCGAGGCCAACGCCCGGCTGCTCCAGGACGTCAACCGCGGCGCTAACCCGGCCTATCTGCCCGACGCGGTCGAGCTGCTCGAACGGGTGGGGCTCGGTGAGTTCCGCGACGCCTTGCCACACGAGTTGTCGGGCGGCATGCAGCAGCGAGTAGGTCTGGTGCGCGCGTTCGCGCTCGGCGCGCCGTACCTCCTGATGGACGAGCCGTTCGCCGCGCTCGACGAGATCACCCGGGCCGAGATGCGACACCTGCTCGACGAGTTGCGCGGCGGCACCGGCGCCACCGTGGTGTTCGTCACCCACTCGCTGGCCGAGGCGGTGTTCCTGTCCGACCGGGTGGTGGTGATGTCGGCCCGACCAGGACGGATCGTCGGCGACGTCGCGATCGACCTGCCGCGCCCGCGCACGCCCGACGTCGAGGACGACCCGGCGTTCTTCGCCTACGAGACCGAGCTGCGTCGCATCCTGCGCGAAGGGTTGCAGCGATCGGTGGCAGCAGGATGAAGCGCTCGGCGATGCTCTGGTACACGTTGGGCGCTGTCGTCCTCGTAGCGGTATGGGAAGGCATCGTGCGCTGGCGTAACGTGCGCCGGTTCGTGCTGCTCAAGCCGTCGGAGATGGTCTCGACGTTCGCCGACGACCCCGGGTTCTATCTCGACCACGTGTGGGTCACCGCCCGCCACGTCGGGGTGGGGCTGGCGATCTCGCTGGCCGTGTCGGTGGTGTTCGGCGCGGTGCTCGCGGCGTGGCCCGCGCTCGAGGCCGCCAGTCAGCCGCTGCTCGTCCTCATCATGGTCACGCCGTGGGTCGCCTACATCACGTCGGTGGTGCTGTGGCTGGGGTCGGGCACGCCGTCGATCGTGTTCCTGGTCGCGTTCGTGACGGTGCCCGCGTTCGTATACGCGACGGTGGCCGGCATGCGCAGCGCCGACCCGGCCGCCCGCGAGCTGTTCGCCTCGATCGATGCCGGCCCTGCCGAAGTGCTGTGGCGGCTGCGGCTGCCCGCCGCGCTGCCGTCGTTGTTCACCGCCGCCCGGTTCAACGTCGGGCTCGGCCTGGCCGCCGCGTACTACTCGGAAGGGTCGGCGTTCACCCGCGCCGGCCTCGGCGCGATCGGCAAGCGGGCCGCCAACGCCAACCAGGGCGCGGCGTTGTGGACCACGATCTGCTGTGCGGCCCTGCTCGGCATCGCGGCCCAGTTCCTCGTGCTGCTCGCCGAACGCTGGCTGCTGCGCTGGCATGCGTCGCAACGACTGTCTCCCGTCCCGTGAACCCGGAGGACCCCCCATGACCCACTCCTACGACCACGATCAGACCTGCACGTCCCACCGCAACTCCAGCGGCGCCCGAACCCACCGCGGTCGGCCGCGGCACCGGGCCGCGTTGGGCGCGGGGTTGGCGCTGGCGGTTCTGCTGGCCGCCTGCGGCGGCGACGACTCGGCCGAGCCCAGCGACCCGACCGGCGCCGGCACATCGCCGGACAGCGAACCGTCGGCCGAACTCGCCGTGGTCGCCGGCGAACCGTTCCCCGCCGAGCGCTGCGCCGCCAACGCGGCGGCGGGCACGATCACCTACCACACCGGGTTCGACTACGCAGCCACCGCCTCGATCATCGAGGTGCTGGTCGCCGAGGTGGCCGGGTACTACGACGAGCTGTGTCTCGACGTCACCGTCACGCCGGGATTCTCGGTGGCCAACTATCCGCTCGTGGCGGCCAACGACGTGCAGTTCGCCTCAGCCGGCTCGTTCAGCGAGGTGGCGACGTTCTCCGAGGCCAACCAGGCCGACCTCGTCGCCCTGTCGGTCGACGGTCACGTACCGATCGACGCGTTGATCGTCAAGCCCGGTGTCGCAGCCCAACTCGCCGACCTGGCCGGTGCCACGTTCGGCATCAAGGGCGACCTGCCGCCGTCGGTGCGGGCGATGCTCGCCACCGCCGAACTCGCCGACGGCGAGGACTACCACACCGTGCTGCTCGACGGGTTCGACCCGGCGGCCCACCTCGCGGTGCCCGACATCGTCGGCATGCCCGGCTGGAAGAGCAACGAGCCCGGGGCGTTGGAGCGGGCCGGCATCGAGTTCGAACTGTTCGACCCGAGCGACTTCGGCGTGCCGGGCTCGTTCGGCCTGATCTACACCAACCGCGAGTTCCTCGACGCCCACCCCACGGCCGCCGAGGACTTCATGCGGGCCACGCTGCGCGGGCTCAACGAGGCGATCGCCGATCCGGCCGCCGCGGCCCGCGCCACGTTCGAACTGGCCGAGTCGAACGGCAACCCGAACTTCCTATCGCTCGACGGCGAGACGTTCCGCTGGGCGACCGACGCGGCCCTGATCGTCGACACCACGCCCGCCGGCTCGTTCCCCGGTGTTCCCATCGCCGACGAGCTGTCGATCGAGATCGCCGCCTACAACGCGGTGGGCGTGTACCCCGACGGGGCACCCTCCATCGAGGGCCGCTGGAGCGACCTGGTCGCCAGCCTCTACGACGCCGACGGAACCGTCATCTGGCCCGACTGAGTTCAGCCTGGAACTCCGGCCTCAGCGAGTAGGTGCAGCAGCGCCTCGGTGGTCGAGTGCCGGCGCAGCCGGTGTATCGAGACCATTGGCGCGCGCACCAGCGTCGAGACGGTTGTCGAGCGCCGCGCGCGAGGAACGAGCCGCCAGATCGGTGGATTCGGGTTCAGCGCTCGCCGAGCAGGAGTTGGCTGGCGTGGGCGATGTCGTTCTTGAGTTGGGCGACGAGGGCCTCGATGCCGTCGAACTTGCGCTCCGAGCGGAGGAACTCGGTGAACTGGACCTTGGCGTGCTCGCCGTAGAGGTCGCCCTCGAAGTCGAGCAGGTGCGCCTCGAGCAGCGAGTGGTCGGCGTGCTCGTAGAACGTCGGGCGGCGGCCGATGTTGATCGCACAGGCGTGACGCGACCCGCCCGGCCGCAGGTACCACCCGGCGTACACCCCGTCGGCCGGCAGGCACACCTGGTTGGGCACCTCGACGTTGGCGGTGGGGAACCCGAGTAGGCGGCCGCGCTGGTCGCCTTTGACCACTACGCCGCGGGCCTCGAACGGGCGCCCGAGCAGGTTCGCCGCGAGGCCGATGTTGCCGCCCGCCAGGGCCCGCCGGATGGCGGTGGAGCTGACCGGCTCGTCGACTCCGTCGGCGCGCGGCACCAGCGTGACCGGGACGACCTCGAAGCCGTACGTCTGGCCGAGCTTGCGCAGTAGGTCGACGTTGCCCTCGCGGTTGCGGCCGAAGTGGAAGTCGTCGCCGATCACGACCGCGTCGGCCCGGAGACAGTCGACGAGCACGCGTTCGACGAACGTGGAAGCCGGCTCGGACGCCTGCGCGGCGTCGAACGGGAGCACGACCGCGGCGTCGATGCCGGTGGCCGCGAACAGTTCGAGGCGTTGCTCGGGGTCGGTGAGCAGGAGCGGCGCCGATTCGGGACGGACCACGCTGGCCGGATGGCGGTCGAAGGTGAGCACGGCCGACCGGGCGCCGCGCTCGCCCGCCAACCGGCGGACCTGCGCGATCACTTCCTGGTGGCCGACGTGCAAGCCGTCGTACACGCCGATCGTGACCACCGTGCGCTCGCCGGGAAACGGCTGGGAGGTAGCGTCGGTGACGATCTGCACGCCTCCGACGCTACCTCCCCCGTTGTTCAGTCAAAGGGGTTGAGTCACCCGGGGTTCAGTCGAAGCACAGGCTCCGCAGGTCGGCGACGTTGTCCTGGGTGACCTGGGTGGGCGGCACCACGATCAGCGACGGAACCTCGGGCTCGAACAGGTCGGCGAACCCGCGGCCCTGGGCGATCAGGCGGGCCATGTTCACGGCCGACCCGGCCATCGTGGGGCTGTAGAGGTACGTGGCGCCGTACAGGCCGCCGTCGGCGATGTGGTCGAACGCGGTGCACGACCCGCCCGCCCCGGTGAGGAACATCTCGCCCTCGCGGCCGGCGTTCTCGATCGCCGCTACCACGCCTTCGGCCATGTCGTCGTCGTGGGTGTAGACGGCGTCGATGCTGGTGTTCGCCTGGAGGATCGCCTCCATCACCTGCAGCCCGAGGTCGGGCCGGAAGTCGGCGGGCTGCTGGGCGACGATCGAGATGCCGTTGCCGCACAGCGCGTCGAGCGTGTCGGCGAAGCCCTGCGAGCGGTCGTCGGTGACCGAGATGCCGGCGATGCCCTGGATCTCGACGACGTCGCCCGAGCAGTCGAGTCGCTCGGCGACGTACGCCGCGGCCTTGGCCCCGATCTGGTAGTTGTCGCCGAGGATGGTGGCGCGCGCGGCTTCCGGCGTGTCGAACAGGCGGTCGACGTTGATCACCGGGATGCCGGCCTCCATCGCCGCCTCGGCGATCGGGGTGAGCTGGGCGCCGTCGTACGGCAACACCACAAGCGCGTCGGGACGCTCGTTGATGACGGTCTGGATCTGCGCGGCCTGGCTGTCCGCGTCGGCAGCCTCGAGCAGGCGGAAGTCGACGTCGTCCCACTGGTCGGCGGCCTCTTGGGCCTTGGCCGCGATCTGGCCGAGCCAGCCGTGGTCGGTGGGCGGCACGCTGGCCACGATCGACACCCGGGGGCCGGGCGCGCTCGAGCCCGACGTGGTCTGGACGACGTCGACGGTGTCGACGGGTGTGCTCTCGTCCACGTCGACGGACGGGGCCGGTGCGGCCGTGTCGTCGGTGGCGTCGTCGTCGCCGCTGCACGCCGTGACGACGAGCAGCGGAGCCACCATCAGGGCGGCGAAGTAGCGGTGAGTGATGTGTCGGTTGAACATGGACGGGTTCCCCCTCGTTGGAAGTCCTGGTATGAATCCGGGTTGGTGAGCATCAGATGCGTTCGGGGCGTTGCACGAGTACGGCGGCGAGGATGATCACCCCCTTCACGATCTGCTGCCACTCGGTGGCGAGGTTGAGCTGGGTGAGCAGGTTGAAGATCAGCCCGAACACGATCACGCCCATGAACGTGCCGGTGATCGTCGCCCGGCCGCCTGCCAAGCTGGTGCCGCCGATGACCGTGGCGCCGATCGCGTCGAGCTCGAGCAACTGGCCCGACACCGGCGAGGCGCTCGCCAGACGCCCGCACAGCAGCACCGTGGCCACGCCGGCGAGCAGGCCCGACAGGCAGTAGACCGTGAAGATCGTGCGTCGCACCGGCACGCCGGCGATCCGGGCGGCCTCGCGGTTGCCGCCCACCGACACGACGTGGCGCCCGAACGCGGTGCGGTTGAGCGTCAGCCAGCCGGCGATCGTGACGACGACGAAGATCACCACCGACACCGGCTGGCCGAGCACCTTGCCGGTGCCGAACCAGCGGATGCCGTCGGCGCCGAGCAGGCTGATCGGCTTCTTGTCGCTCATCTGCAACGCCAGGCCACGCCCGATCGCCAGCATCGCCAGGGTGGCGACGAACGGGACGACCTTGCCGTAGGCGATCGCCGCCGCGTTGACGCCCCCGAGCAGCAGGCCGAAGCCGAGCGCGGCGAGCACGAAGACCGCCGCCCCGGTCTCGTACACCAACCCGCCGGCGATGCCGGCCGCGGCGACCACCGACCCGACCGACAGGTCGATGCCGGCCGTGGCGATCACCAGGGTCATGCCGATCGCCAGCACGCCGACCACGCTCGACTGGGTGAGGATCGCCCGGAAGTTGGCCGTGGTCGGGAACGTGTCGGGCTTGAGGATCGCCCCGACCACAATCAGGGCGACGATCACGCCGACCAGCGTGTACTCCTGAAGCTTGGTGCCGCTCGGCAGGGCAAACCGGCGGGTGCCGACGCCGCCGGCTGGGTCGCCGATCGGCTCGTTCGATCCGTTGACGTCCATCATCTCCGTCATCCCTCCGTCTCGGTGGCCGCGCCGGCGGTCACCATCTGTTGCGTCCCGGGCATCGCGTGGCGCAGCACGTCGAGCTCGGTGGCGGTAGTTGGGTCGAGCTCGGCGACCAGTTCGCCCTCGCGCATCACGAGGATGCGCGTGCACATGCCGAGCAGCTCGTCGATCTCGGACGACACGACCAGCACACCGAGGCCCTCGGCGGCCAGCTCGGCGATGATGCGGTACAGCTCGGCCTTGGCACCGACGTCGACACCGCGTGTCGGCTCGTCGAGCAGCAGTGCCTTGCACTCGCGCAGCAGCCACCGCGCGAGCACGACCTTCTGCTGGTTGCCGCCCGACAGCCCTCCGGCTCGGCGGGTGCCATCGGTGGTGTTGGCCTGCAACCGGCGGAGCTGCTCCTCGGCAGCCGCCCGCTCGGCGCGGATGTTGATCAGCCCACGCTGGAAGCGGGCGATGTCGGGCAGCGTGATGTTCTTGGTGAGGTCCCAGTCGAGCAGCAGCGCCTGCGACTTGCGGTCTTCGGGGGCCAGGCCCAGGCCGGCGGCGATCGCCCGGTCGGGTCGACCGACCGGGAGCGCGACACCACCCACGAGCACCTCGCCGGCGTCGCGCCGGTCGACCCCGTAGATCGCCCGCAGCAGCTCGCTGCGCCCGGCCCCCACCAGCCCGGCGATGCCGAGCACCTCGCCGGCGTGCAGGTCGAACGTCGCCGGTTTGACGTCGGGCAGGCGCGTCACCCCGCGGACTTCGAGCACCACCTCGCCGGTGGCCTGCGGGCGCGCGGGGAACAGCTGGTCGAGCCGGCGCCCGACCATCCGCGTGACCAACTCGTCGGCGGGGGTCGACGCGGGCAGCCCCGAGGCGACCGTGCGGCCCTCGCTGAGCACGGTGACCCGGTCGCCGATCTGGGCGATCTCGTGCAACCGGTGCGAGATGTAGACGATGCCCACGCCGCCGTCGGCGAGCCGCCGGACGACGTCGAACAGCGTGGCCACCTCGCCCTCGTCGAGGATTGCCGAGGGTTCGTCCATGATCAGCAGGCGCACGTCGTGCGACAGCGCCCGGGCGATCGACACGATCTGCTGGCCGGCGGGGCGCAGGTCGCGCACGTAGGTGTCGGGCGAGATGCCGGGGTGGTTGACCCGGGCGAGCAGTTCCGTGGTGGCCGCGCGCATCCGGCGCCGGTCGAGCAGGCCCCACCGTCGGCGCTCGTGGCCAAGGAAGATGTTGGCGGCGACGGTGAGGTCGCCGACCAGGTCGAGCTCTTGGTAGATGGTGGCCACGCCGCGGGCGATCGCCGCCGACGGGGCACCTGCCGCGAGCGGCTCGCCGTCGATCAGGATCTCGCCCTCGGTCGGGGCGACCACCCCGGCGATGCACTTGATGAGCGTCGACTTGCCGGCGCCGTTGGGGCCGACGATGCAGTGCACCTCGCCGGGCTGCACGTCGAAGTCGACGCCGCCCAGCGCGAGCACGCCGGGGTAGCGCTTGGTGACCCCGCGCACCTGCAGCACCGGCGCGGCGCCCATCCCCGTGTTCCCCATCTCCCCCGCGTCCCCCATCTGCGTCAGGCCACCATCAGCGGTCGCAGGGTGCGGTGGGCGATCTCGAGGCCGATCTCGACCTTCTCCTCGGTGCCGCCCCACACGGGGTCCTCGTGCTCGACGCTGAGCACGCCGTCGAACCCGCCCTCGTACATCGCGTCGATCAGGCGGGTCCAGTCGACCTCGCCCAGGCCGGGCACGCGGTAGCGCCACCAGCCGACGTCCCACGGGTCGTCGCGGCGCACCGCCTTGCCGGGCCACCCGTAGCGGTTGCGGGCGGCCGGGTCGAGTTGGATGTCTTTGGCCTGGGCGTGGGGGATGCGGTCGAGGTACGGCCGGACCGCCTCGACCGGGTCGATGCCCATCCACACCAGGTGCGACGGGTCGTAGTTGAGGTACAGCCCGATCGAGAACATCCACTCCCACAGCTCGGGCGAGTAGGCGAGGTTGCCGGGATAGCCGTCGGGGTGCCAGCCCTCCATCACACAGTTCTCGATGATCAGCTTCACGCCGTGCTGGCCGGCGTGGTCGACGAGCGGGGCGAACACCTCCTCGGCCGCGCGCAGGTTCTCGGCGACGGTGCGGTTCGGGTCGCGCCCGACGAACGTGCCCACGGTGGGGCAACCGAGCGCGGCCGCGGCGTCGATACAGCGGAGCACATGGGCGTTCACCGCAGCCCGCTCGGTGGGGTCGGGGTGCAGGTTGTTGTCGTAGTAGGCGACGGACGAGCAGGTCAGGCCGTGCCCGGCGAGCAGTTCGCGGGTGGCGTCGGCGGCGGCCTCGTCGAACGCCTCGACGGCCAGGTGGGTGGCCGTGAACGGGCGGTCGCCGAGCGCCGGCCAGGCGGCGACCTCGAGCGCGTCGAAATCGTGGGCCTGCGCCCAGGCGCAGATGTCGGCCAGGCTGCGGCGCGGCAGGCACGCCGTGAGGAATCCGAGCTTCATCGGTCGCGCTCCCCGGTGAGTTGGTCGGTGGGTTGGTCGGCTGGTTCGGTCGGCTCGGCACCGACGTCGACCCACGTGTGGGCGTCGGCCGAGCGGAGCACGGCGTCGGTGATCCGCGCCGCGCGGACCCCGTCGGCGAACGTGGGTAGCCCGTCGACCGCGTCGGCCGACCCAGCCGCGATCGCCTGGTAGGTGTCGGCGACGAACGCGTCGAAGCACTCCTGGTAGCCCTGCGGGTGCCCGGGGGGCACGCGCACGTAGGACGCCGCCGACGGGTGCAGGTGGGCGGCGTCGCGGGCGGCCAGCAGCGACGGGCCGCGGCGGCCGATCCACAGCGTGTCGGGGTGTTCCTGGTCGAACACGAGCGTGTCGTCGGGGAGGGCGATCTCGAACCGCAGCTGGTTCTTGTGGCCCGACGAGATCTGGCTGACCACGACCGAGCCGGTCGCTCCACGCCGGGTGCGGAACATCACCAGGGCGACGTCCTCGGTGTCGACCAGGCGCGATGTGGCGGCGGGCGCCCCGGCCGATGTCTCGGCGCGCGTCGCGAAGGCGTGCAGGTCGTCGCCCGCCAGCCGTTCGGGCAGCGCCGTCACGAGTTCGCCGCAGAGCTGCTCAATACGGTCGCCGGTGACGAACTCGACGAGGTCGCACCAGTGCGAGCCGATGTCGGCGAACGCACGCGAACGGCCACCCGCCTGGGCGTCGACGCGCCAGTTGTCGTCGCCCGCGGTCGACAGCCAGTCCTGGAGGTAGCTGCCGTGCACCAGCCGGGCCGCCTGCTCGGTCGCCAGCACACGGGCGCGGGCCTCGCGCACCATCGGGTAGAAGCGGTAGACGAACGGCACCGTCGCCACCACGCCCGCCGAGGTGGCGAGGGCGTGCAGCTCGGTGGCACCGGCGAGGTCGACCGCCAGCGGCTTCTCGCACACGACGTGCTTGCCGGCCGCGACGGCGGCGGCGACCAGCGGGCGGTGCAGGTGGTTGGGGGCGCAGATGTGGACGACGTCGACCTCGTCGGCTGCTGCCAGCGCCTCGGCGCTGGCGTAACCGCGCTCGGCCCCCAGCGCGGCCACCGCCCGCTCGGTACGGGCCGGGGTGGAGGCGACGACACCGACGAGACGGGCGCCGGCGAGACGCGCCGCGCGAGCATGAACGGCACCGATGAAGCCCGCACCGACGATTCCAACGCGCAACTGCGCCTCCCCCATGACGACCATCATCGCGTCGACTTCTGTCGAATGTCAAGCAAAAGTTGTCGGATCATCGATCCAAAGTGGCTGACTTGCCGGCTTTGACAGATCAAAGGTCGGCTGGTTCACTAGCCGTCGTGCAGAACGGGCCGATCCCCCCGGCCGGCGGCGGCACCGCGGGCACGATCTTCGACCTCGTGCGCCGCGGGCAGGCCACGACGCGCGGCGACCTCGCCGCGGCGACCGGGCTGGCGCGCTCGACGATCGCCCAGCGCGTCGACGCCCTGCTGGCCAGCCGGCTGCTCGTACCTGGCTCGGACGCGGCCTCCACCGGCGGGCGCCCACCCACCACGCTGGCGTTCAATCGTGACGCCGGTGTGGTCCTCGCCGGCGACATCGGCGCCACGCACTCGCGCGTGGCGATCACCGACCTGGCCGGCACGGTGCTCGCCGAGCACGCCGAGGAGATCGCCGTCGCCGCCGGGCCGGAGGTGGTGCTGGAGTGGCTCGAGCGCGCGTTCGACGGCCTGCTCACGGCGACCGGCCACGACCCGGCGCTGCTACGCGGGGTCGGCGTCGGCCTGCCCGGCCCGGTCGAGTTCGCCACCGGTCGCCCGGTGTCGCCGCCGATCATGCCGGGCTGGAACCTGCATCCGGTGGGCGCGCAACTGTCGCAGCGCTATGGCGTGCCCGCCCTCGTCGACAACGACGTCAACATCATGGCCGTCGGCGAGCACTGGTCGCACTGGCGCAAGGAACCGTTCCTGCTGTTCGTCAAGATCGGCACGGGCATCGGTTCGGGCATCATCGCCGGCGGCCACGTGCATCGTGGGGCCGACGGGGCGGCCGGCGACATCGGCCACATCCACGTGCCCGATCACGACGACATCGTGTGCCGGTGTGGCAACGTCGGCTGCCTCGAGGCGATCGCCGGCGGGGCGGCGATGGCAACCCGGCTGCGCGCCCAAGGCCTGCCCACGTACCACGGCCGCGACGTCGTCGACCAGGTGCTCGCCGGGCGGCCCGACGCGATGCGCGCGGTGCGCCAGGCCGGGCATGCGATCGGCGGCGTGCTGGCCACGTGCGTGAACATGCTCAACCCGGCCGTGATCGTCATCGGCGGCGATGTGGCAGGGGCGGGCGAGCCGCTCCTGGCCAGCATCCGCGAGGTCGTCTACCAGCGCTCGCTGCCGCTCGCCACCGGCCAGCTCCAGATCGCGCTCAGCCGGCTCGGCGACGAGGCCGGCATCGTCGGCGCGGCCGTGATGGTGCTCGAAACGGTCCTCGCCCCAGCGGCGATCGACGCCACCCTCGCCCGCCGCTGACAGCCTCCAAGGTGGTCGAGTCTGCCCCCAAGGTGGTTGAGCCTGACCCCAAGGTGGTTGAGCCTGACCCCAAGGTGGTCGAGCCTGACCCCAAGGTGGTTGAGCCTGTCGAAACCACCTCGTCCGCGCGTCAACGGCGGTCGACCGGGTCGCTCCCACCGACCGGCAAGACCACCGCCGGCTTCACCAGGCCGTCGCCCTTCTCGAAGCGCTCGTAGACGGCGAGCAGACCGGCCGGCCCGAACACGGCCCACGGGCCGTCGCCGACGAACCCGTGCTCGGCGGCGTGCAACACCCGCCCCGTACCGATCAGGGCTGCCACCTCGTCGCCGACCGCGACCCGGGTCAGCCCGGTCACCGCGGTCTCGACCGGGAGCAGTTCGGCCTCGTCGGGGTTACCCGCCTGGCCGACCGTCAACGCTCCGACCGCGGTGCGGCGCAGGTTGCGCAGGTGCGCGCCGCCGCCGAGCAGGCGCCCTAGGTCGTCGGCGAGCGAGCGGATGTAGGTGCCGGGCGAGCACTCGACGTCGATCGCCAGCACACCTGGCTCGGGCCCCTCCGCCACGTCGAAGCGGCTGATGTGGATAGGGCGGGGAGCCCGCTCGACCTCGATGCCCTGGCGGGCGAGTTCGTGCAGGCGTACCCCGTCGACCTTCAGCGCCGACACCATCGGCGGCACCTGCTCGATGTCGCCACTCAGGTGCTCGGCCACGACCCGGCGGGCGTCATCGACGGTGACCCCCGACATATCCCAGGAACCGGTGACCTCGCCCGACGAGTCGAGCGTCGACGTCGCCGTGCCGAGCACCACCTCGCCGGCGTACTGCTTGGTGGTCGCCTCGACGAACCGCAATAGCCGGGTGGCCATGCCGATCGCCACGACCAGCACCCCCGTGGCGTCGGGATCGAGCGTGCCGCCGTGCCCCACCTGGCGCTCGTGGAAGCGGCGCCGCAGCATGCCGACGACGTCGTGGCTGGTGACGCCGGCCGGTTTGTCGATCACGCACACACCGTGCGTGGACGCTGGCCTACGTCTCGCCACGTTGACGGCGGTCTTCGCGCAGCACCTCGTCGATCCGCTCGGCCGAACGGATCGCGATGTCGGGCCGGAAGCTCAAGATGGGCGTCTTCTTGGCGCGGATCTGCTTGCCGATCGCCGACTGGAGCGCGATGCGGTGCTCGCCGAGCGCCTCGATCACCTCGCCGTCGCCGTCTTCGCCAGCGAGCGAGTCGAAGTACACGTGGGCGCGGTTGAGCTCGTTGTCGACGTCGATACCGGTGATCGTGACGAACTCGAGCCGCTCGTCGTCGATCCGCACGAGTTCCTCGGCGATGATCTCGCGCAGGGTCTCACCGACCCTTGCCGAGCGCGGATACCGAGCTTTCCCACCGCGTGCCATCCGAACAGCGTACGCGCTTGCGGTGGTTTCGACAGGCTCAACCACCTTGAACAGTGATCGAGCCTGTCGACGTCACACGGGCGACAGGGTTCTCGCGACCTCGCGCTCTTCGTAGGTTTCGATCACGTCGCCGGGCTTGAGGTCCTGGAAGTCGGACAGGCCGATGCCGCACTCGAAGCCCGCACGCACCTCGGACGCATCGTCCTTGAAGCGCTTGAGCGACGTGATCGTGCCCTTCCAGATGATCGTGCCGTCGCGGAGGAAGCGCACCTTGGAGCCACGCGAGATGACGCCGTCCTGCACGTAGCAACCGGCGATCGCACCGATCCGCGGCACCCGGAAGATCTCGCGCACCTCGGCATCGCCGGTGACGACCTCTTCGTACTCGGGGGCGAGCATGCCGACCATCGCCTGCTCGATGTCTTCGAGCAGCTTGTAGATGACCTCGTACGTGCGGATTTCGACGTTCGCTGCGTCGGCCGCGTCGCGCGCCTTGCGGTCGGGCCGGACGTTGAAGCCGATGATCGTCGCGTTCGTCGTCGCCGCCAGGGTGATGTCGTTCTCGGTGATGCCACCCACAGCCCGGTGCACGAACGTCAGGTCGACCTCGTCGCGCTGGAGCTTGCGCAGGCTCTCGGTGACCGCTTCGAGCGAACCGTGCACGTCGGCCTTGAGGATCAAGTTGAGCGTCGCCGCCTCGCCCGACTGGAGCTGCTCGAAGATGTCTTCGAGCTTCACGCCGGTCTTGACGCGGGCGTCGCCGCGCTGGTCGCGCACCTTGCGGTGATGCGCTCGGGCCTCGCCGACCACACGCGCGGTCTTCTCGTCGGGTGCCGCACGGAACTCGTCGCCGGCCTCGGGTACGAACGACAACCCGAGCACCTCGACCGGCGTGGACGGGCCGGCCACCTTGATCTGCTGGCCCTTGTCGTTGATCATCGCCCGCACCTTGCCCCAGGCGGGGCCGGCGACGATCGGGTCGCCGACCTTGAGCTCGCCCTTGTCGACGAGAATCGTCGCCACCGGGCCGCGGCCCTTGTCGAGGTTGGCCTCGAGCACGATGCCCTTGGCCCGCCCGGTCGGGTTGGCGCGCAGGTCTTCGAGTTCGGCGACGACCAGCAACTGGTCGAGCAGGTCGTCGATGCCGAGATCTTGAATCGCGGCCATCTCGACGACGATCGTGTCGCCACCCCACGCCTCGGGCACGAGTTCGTGCTCGGCCAGCTGGGTCAGCACACGCTGCGGGTCGGCGTTGTCCTTGTCGATCTTGTTGACCGCCACGATGATCGGCACGTCGGCCGCGCGGGCGTGGTTGATCGCCTCGATCGTCTGCGGCATCACGCCGTCGTCGGCGGCCACGACCAGCACGACGATGTCGGTGGCCTGGGCCCCGCGGGCACGCATCTGCGTGAACGCGGCGTGGCCGGGCGTATCGATGAACGTCAACAGCTGGCCGTTGCGATCGACCTGGTAGGCGCCGATGTGCTGGGTGATGCCACCGGCCTCACCGGCTACCACGTTGGCGTTGCGGATCTTGTCGAGCACGGTGGTCTTGCCGTGGTCGACGTGGCCCATCACGGTGATGACCGGCGGGCGCACCGCGAGCAGCGTCTCGTCGTCGTCGTCGCTGTCGTCGAACATCGCCTGGAGTTCGACTTCTTGTTCCTGGCCCGGGTCGACCAGCAGCAACTCGGCGCCGAGTTCGAGCGCGAACAGCTCCATGTGGTCGTCGCTGAGCGCCATCGTCGCGGCGATCATCTCGCCGTGGTTCATCAGGAACTTGACGACGTCGGCCGCGGTGCGGTTGAGCTTCGGGCCGAACTCCTGCGCCGACACGCCACGCTCGACCACGATCGTGCCCTCGGGCACGGGCGCGTCGGCCGACGTGTACGTCAGGTGGGTCGGCTGCAACTCGTCCTGGTCGCGACGGCGACGCCGCTTCGAGCGACGCGGGGGCCGTCGGCCCGCCTGCGGGCGACCGCCGGGGCCACCACCAGGGCGACCGCCACCGGGGCCACCACCAGGGCCGCCGGGGCCACCACCGGGGCGACCGGCGAAACCGCCGCCACCAGGGCGTGCGGTATAGCCGCCGGTACGGCCACCGGGGCCGGCCGGGCGCTGGCTGGTGCCGGGGGCGCGGGCGGCGCCGGGCGGCGGCGGGATCGGCTTGCCACTCGCCGACACGGGGCGACCGGGCGGCGGCGGGATCGGCTTGCCGGTTCCCGACGTCGGGCGCGGCGGGGCAGCCGGACGCGGCGCCGCCTGCCGGGCAGAGGCCTCGGCATCTGCGGCCGGGCGCGTGGCGGGCGGAGGACCGGCGGGTCGCTGCGGCGCTGGAGCGGGGGCGGCCGGCGGGCCACCCTTGGCCGACGAGATGCGAGCGGCCGGGGCGGGGGCCGGCTCGGGCTGCTCGACCGGTGCTTCCGCGGCCGGAGCCGGGGCCGGCTCGGGCTCGACGGGCGCCGGAGCTTGCTCGACCGGTGCTTGCGCGACTGGGGCGGGGGCCGGCTCGGGCTCGGCGGGGGCCGGCGCGGGCGCCGGTTCGGCCGCCTCAACCGGAGGTTCGGCCGCGGGCGCCGGGGCCGGGGCCTCCGGCTCGGGTGCCGGTGCCGGTGCTTCGTCGGTCGCCGGCGTGGCGGGCGCGGCCGGCTTGGCGGCGGCCTTCTTCGCCGCCGCCGACTTCTTTGGCTCGGGCTTGGGATCCTCGGGCTGCTGCTCGCGGATCAGCCCCTCACGCTGGGCCTTGCGCCGCATCTGGTCGGCGTAGGCCTCCTCGAGCGACGACGAGTGGCTCTTGACCGGGAAGCCCATACCGAGCGCGAGATCGACCGCCTCTTGGTTGGTCAGCCCCAGCTCTTTGGCCAGTTCATGTACCCGAAACTTCTTCGCCACGTCGTAACGTCACCTTTCTTCGATCTGCCAGTCTCGCAGCGGGGGCGCCGATCGCCACCCGCCACCCGCCATTCTCCGCCGTTCAATCAACACTTCTGCGTTCGAGCCGTCATCGGCTGTTGGGGTCGGCCGAGCCGGGTGAGGCGCCCTGCTCGTCGACCGTGCCGTGCCGTGCCAGGTGCGCGGCGAGTTGCTCGGCAAGCTCGTCGAGCACCGCAGAGGGCACGTCGGTGCGCCAGGCACGCTGGAACCCGCGCCGGCGGCGGGCGTCGGCGAGGCACTCCGGCCCGCACAGCCACGCCCCGCGGCCGGGCGCGCGCCGACCGACGACGGCGACACCGTCGACCAGCGCCACGCGGACGAGGTCGGCCGGGGTGCCGCGCCGGCCACAGCCGACGCACGTGCGGACAGGGACGTGGGCCTCACTCGTCGGAGTCACCCGCCTCGGTCTCGGTCTCGACGTCGGCGGCTGGGGCGTCGGCCACCGCGACCACACCCTCGTCGCCGGTCTCGCCATCGGTGGTGTCGACGTCGGACAACTCGGCGACGTCTTCGGCCTCGGCCTCTTCCTCGTCGAGCTCGGCCACGACGTCGGTCTCGGCTTCAACCGCGGCGGCAGGCTCGGCCGGAGCTTCGCCGGCCTCGACCGCCTCGAACTCGGCCTGGGTCATCACCGACCCATCGGCTGCGTGCCACTCCATCTCGCCGGTCTCGGCGTTGGCCACCCACTCACCTTCGGCGTACTCGACGTCGTCGTGCAGGTAGCCGCCGGCCGGCACGCCCTCGGCGACCTGGGTCTCGGAGCGGATGTCGATGCGCACACCGGTGAGGCGCGCCGCCAGGCGGGCGTTCTGGCCCTCGCGGCCGATCGCCAGGCTGAGCTGGTGGTCGGGCACGATCACGTCGGCCTGCGTGCCGTCGTCGGAGATGTTGACCTGGTTGACCTTGGCCGGGCTGAGCGCCTTGGCGACGAAGTCGGGCAGGTCCTCGCTGAACGGGACGATGTCGATCTTCTCGCCGCGCAGCTCGTTGACCACCATCCGCACCCGGCTGCCACGCGCACCCACGCAGGCGCCGACCGGGTCGACGTTGTGGTCATTCGACCAGACCGCGATCTTCGTGCGGTGGCCGGGCTCGCGGGCGCACGACTTGATCTCGACGATGCCGTCGGCGATCTCGGGCACCTCCAGCTCGAACAGGCGCTTGATCAGGCCCGGGTGCGTACGCGACACGACGATTTGGGGGCCCTTGGCGGTCTTGCGGACCTCGACGATGTAGGCCTTGCAGCGGTCGTCCTTGTTGGGGCGCTCGAACGGCACCTGCTCGGCCTGCGGCAACAGGGCTTCGACGCGGCCGAGGTCGAGCAATGTGTAGCGCTGGTCGGTCTGGCGGATGATGCCGGTGACCAGGTCGCCCTCGCGGTTGGCGTACTCCTCGAACTTGCGATCGCGCTCGACCTCGCGGATCTTCTGGCTCATCACCTGGCGGAACGTCTGGGCGGCGATGCGCCCGAGCTCGTCGCGCTTGGGCGTGTCGTCACGCTCGTTGACCCAGTTGCCGTCCTCATCGACGTCGTAGGCCGTGAACGTGAACTCCATCGTGTCGGGGTTGACCTCGACGACGACCTCGTCGGCTGCACCCGGACGGCGCTTGTAGGCGCTGGCCAGCGCATCGACGAGGACGTGCAACAGGTCGTCCTCCGACATCCCCTTCTCCTGGGCGAGGATGCGGATCGCCTCGGTCATATCGAGATTCGTCACGGTGTCTCCGTTTCTTCTTCGAGGTCCAGTTCGTCGGCTGCAAGTTGATCGACGGCGTCAGTTGCTTCATCGGCGAGTTCATCGACCTCGTCGACCAGGTCGTCGGCATCGTCGAGATCCTCGTCGTCAGCAAAGTCGTCGGCATCGGGGTCGTCGACGCCAAGCGCGTCGGTGGCTGCGGTGCCGGCTGCTGCCGCGGGCTTGGTGCGCTTGCTCGGGCCCTTGCCGGGTTTGGGCGCCGGGCCCCATTCGAACACGGTCTTGGCGCGCTCGACCTGGGCCAGCGCGAGCGTGCGTTCGCCGGTGTCGGTGAGCACGGTGGCGGTGGTGGCATCGGCCGCGACCAGGCGTCCTTCGAAGCGCCGCTGCCCGTTCGCGTCAGGGGCGACGAGGCGCACGGTGACCGGCTCGCCGATCACCCGGGCGAAGTGCTCGGGGGTGCGCAGCGGCCGCTCGACGCCAGGGCTCGACACCTCCAGCGTGTACCGGCCGGGAATCGGATCGGTGTGGTCGAGCTCGCGCGAGATCAGGCGGGTGGCCAGCGCCAGCTGTTCCAGATCGATGCCGGCTTCGGCGCCGGCCGGCGTGTCGAGCGTGACCCGCAGCGTGCCCCCGCGCTGCTCGATGTCGTACAGATCGAGCTGCAAATCGGAGACAATCGGGGCGACGAGCACCCGAACTCGGTCGAGGACTGGTGACTCTGCCATCTCAATTGCCTCCTTTCATGAAACAAGGCGTGGGCTGGTGCCCACGCCTTCTCGGTTACGCACCAATTAGCGGACGCCGAGTATAGCCGGGTGCAGCCCCGGTCGTGGCGGGGCCGTGCGGTACGCTCGCGACCCATGTCGGTGCTGCCGTTCCCGTCGGTTCAACGTCCCGCCGAACCGGCCCACGAGCCCAAGCTGCGCGAGGTGGTCGGCGACGTCTTACGCGAGGAACGCCACGACCAGCAGCGCACGTTGACCGACGTCGCCGAGCAGGCTGCCGTGTCGGTGGCCTACCTGTCCGAGATCGAACGCGGCCGCAAGGACGTCAGCTCGGAAGTCCTGCGATCCGTCTGCGACGCGCTCGAAGTACCGCTCCCGGTCATCCTCGAACGAACCGCCCACCGCCTCCGAGGCACCAACGCCCAAGTTCGGGCCCTCGCCCTCGCCGCCTGAACCCCCTCGGGCCCCAGCCCGGGCGAGCGTGACCATCAGCCCGCCTGCGGGTGGGTCAGCGCGGTGAACAGGGTGCGCACCACGTAGTCGGGGTCGTTGAACACGTCGTCGGCGGTGAAGAAGTAGACGGTCTTGCCCATCAGTTGCAGCGCGGTCCGGCGACGCTCTTGATGGCGCCGCTCGTCACGGCTCAGGTACCCGCGGCTGCCACCGACCTCGACGACGATCGGGAACGTCAGGAACTCGAAGTCGACCCGCACGTTGCCAACTCCCTCCAACTGATACCGCTGCTGCAACGCCGGAACCGGCAGCCCGGCATCGGCGACCACCGAGAGGAACCGGCGTTCGAGTCGGCTCTCGACGGTACCGAGGCGGCGCAGCAACTCGAACGCGGCCACACCGTCGCGGCCCTGACGCCCCATCTGGGCAAGGCGGCGGGCAACCACCTCCGGTGCCGTGAGCCGCAAGCGGGTTCCGCTGTCGAGCGCGTTGCCGGCGGCGATCGTGTCGCCCATCCGCAGCAGTTCGATCACGGTGCGCGTCACCGACGTGCACGCGAGACCGTCGACCACGGCGCGATCGAGCTTGGAGATATCGGTCGTCGAACGCACGCTGCCCACGGTGCGACGATGTCGCGAATCGCGCAGCGTGAGGAACTCCAGTGGCCCCTCCTCGAAGTGGTCGAGTACGTGGACGCATCCCGCCGCGTGAGCGCTGACCAACGCTCCCGGCCCGAGGTCGAGCAGCCCTGCCTGCAAGCACCCCCGATAGCTGAGCGTGACACCAGGGAAGTGCAGCGACGACGGGCCGCATTCAACGAACTGCCCCCGGGCAACTCGCTTCGACACCCCCGACGCCGAAAGCCCCGCCGCACGCGCCTGCTCCCGCGAGAACACCTGATGCTGCCGAGCCGCCAACTCGATGAGTGCCCGATCGACATCCCTCATGCCGCCGAGTATGAAGAAGCGCTGTCACGCAGTTGGCTTCGGAAGGAGCGAAAGCCCGTCGAGGTCGGGGGCGGCCGGAGACGAGACTGGCGGCAGTGACGGCACCTGAGAAGTCCACCGGCGGCGCGACTGTGCGCCACTTCGACGTGGACGACGTATGCCGGCGGCTTGGTGGCGTGCTCCTCCGAACGATCCCGCTCCTCGGGGGCGTCGCCTCCACGGTGACCGGCGTTGAAGTCGGGCTGCCCGACGGAACCGTGCGCCGCGTGGTCGTCCGTCAACCCGGCACGGCGGCCTGGAGGGCATCCAAGCCGCAAACTGCCCGCAAGGAGTTCGGCCTGCTCGCGTACCTGGCCGGCGTGGGTTTGCCGGTCCCGCGTCCCCTGCTCCTCGACGAAGGCTCGCCCAGCCCGTTCTACGTCATGGAATTCGCCGACGGCGTGAGCGACCTTCCTCCCGACGGGGTGGAGCAGATGGCCGACCTGCTCGCGCGCCTCCACGCCACACCGATCGACGACGGGCTGTCGCTTCCCGACCGCGAGGATCCTGTCGCCGGCCTCCTACGGTTGCTCGACGCCGACCGAGTTGCGCTACGCGCTCGACTGGTCGGCCGGCCGATCACCCTCACGCCCCGACGATCGATCGTGCACGGCGACTACTGGCCGGAGAACGTCCTCTGGCGCGACGGGGCGATCGCCGCGTTGATCGACTGGGAAGACGCCGCGATCGGCGATCCACTCGTCGATCTCGCTTGTGGCCGGCTGGAACTGCGGTACGTCCTCGGCACCGACGGCGCCGATCGGTTCACGGCCCGGTACGCCGAGCAAACCGACCACGCGCTCGACGAGCTGCCAGTGTCGGACGCTTACGTCTCGGCCGCCGCGCTTGCGTCCGTCGGCCACTGGGGTGTCCCGGCCGACAAGGAAGCGCTGATACGCCGCGAAGCCGAGGCGGTGCTCACCGCGTCGGAAGCAGTGTTGCTTCGCTGACCGCCGGCCGAAGCTATGAAGTTGGTGAGGAATGTTGACTGGGTGTCAACGATCCTCGCCAACTCCGGGTCAGCCGGGGTGGAGGGCGGCGGTGGGCGGTGTTGCGAGGGCGGCTTGGGGGCCGGGGACGACATCGGCGAGGCCGTACTCGATGACTTCGAGGCCGTGTAACACCAGGGCCCGGTCGGTGTCGGCGCGGACCTGGTCGGCCGGGCGGCCGGTGTGCCGGGCGAGGATCGCTTCGGCTTCGGCGCGGACACGTTCCAACTCGGCGGCTTCGAGCGCCAGGTCACTCATCGAGCCCCGCGACACACCGGTGTGAGGCTGGTGCAGCAGCACCCGGGCGTGTTCGAGCACGGCCCGCTTCCCCGGCGCCCCGGCCGCCAGCAGGATCGCCGCCGAGTCGGCCGCCTGACCCACGCACAGGGTTGCCACATCGCACGGGACAAACCGCATCGTGTCGTAGATCGCCAGCATCGCCGTGTGCGCGCCACCCGGCGAGTTGACGTACAGGTGGATGTCGCGGGCCGGCTCGGCCGCCGCCAGGTGCAGCAGCTGGGCGATCACCACGTTGGCCACGCCGTCGTCGATCGGTGTACCGAGGAATACAATCCGCTCGCTCAACAACCTGCTGTAGATGTCGGTGAGGCGCTCGCCGCGGGCGGTCTGTTCGACGACGGTGGGCACGAGGTAGCTGCTCACGACGCGATCCCGATCCGGCGCACCGCCCGGCGCGGCAGCACCTGGTCGAGCGAGGTCACCACCGAGTCGACGAACCCGTAGTCGCGTGCCTCGTCGGCGTCGAACCAGCGGTCGCGGCCCACGTCGCGGATCACCTCGTCCATGCTGCGGCCGGTGTGGCGCGAGATGATCGCCCGCATCCGGTCGACCGTGGCCACGAGGTTGGCGGCCTGGATGGCCACGTCGGCGGCCGACCCACCGATGCCGGCCGACCCCTCGTGCATCAGCACCTGGGCGTTCGGGAGCGCGAATCGCTTGCCCGCTGCTCCGGCGCACAGCAGCACCTGCCCCATGCTGGCGGCCAGCCCGGACGCCACCGTGACGACGTCGTTGGGGATCAGCTGCATCACGTCGTAGACCGCCAACCCGGCCAGCACCGAGCCACCGGGCGAGTTCACGAACAGGCAGATGTCGGACTGCGGGTCGTCGGCCGACAGCGCCAGCAGCTCGGCGATCACCCGGTCGGCCGAGGCGTCGGACACCTCGTCCGACAGCATCACGATCCGAGCGTCGAGCAGCCGGTCGGCAATGGAACGTGTCGCGTTCGCGCTCATCCGGAGCACCTTGCGTTCAAGCGCCACGCAGGCTGGGCCCCACCAAGGCTGCGCCGCGCCCCACCTGGATGCAAACACCGTGGACTGGGGCAACGCCTGCAAGCGCCATCGACGATCGACAGATCGGGGTTCATCCGTCGAGCGTGACGCGGACAGCACCGTGACGGTCCCGATTCCGCTCCAGGCAGAACTCGGGTGCGCAAGCGAACCGCTCAGGGGGCGATGACGACCGCTTGCACCTCGGCGACGCCGACCTCGACGTCGGTGTACGACTCCCACTCGCCAGCGATCGCCGGAGACGATGTGTCGACCTGCCACACCACACGGGTGCGGGTGAGGAACCGGGCAGTCGGCGAGATCGCCGACGAGTTGTGGTACCGGTACCAGCATCCAGACGCGTACGCCGGGTCCCACCCCATCGTCACCTGCTCATACGTGCACGTGACCGGCGCGCCGACTTCGGGGTGGGTCAGGTTCATGGGCTCGCCAGGGTGGAACACCACCCGCACCGGCGTCGCCTGGGCCCACGCCTCCACGCGGCCTGTCACGTTCTCGACGGCGACCTCCAGGCGGATCGGGGCGACCGGCTCGACACGAATCTCCATCGGCGTCTTCACGGTGAGCCAGCCGGTGTCGGGCTGGGCAACGGGGAAGAACACCGACGGGCCCGTCACCAACGTCCGCAACTCGGCCAGCAACGACGGCACGATCACCTCGTGCGACACCATCGGTACCCAGAACGTGTGCGACGGCCCGGCGTGGTGCTCCCCATCGGGGTCGACACAGCCCACTCGCCACTGCTGGTGGGTGACGGTGTCGACCGAGAACGTCGTCGTGTCGATCGCCTCGAACCCCATGCCCACGGCCGCGTAGTCGAACGTCTCGCCCCCGGCCACGTCGGTCGGCGCGAACTGGTACTCGATGTCGATCACGTCGTCACGGAACCGCCCCGTCGCAGACGACACGAACCGCGTATACGGCTCGTTCCCACAAGGGTCACCACCCACCGACGTCCCCGACGACAGATCACCCACCATCGCCCAAACCGACAGAGTGAACGACCCCGGCGGAGGAGGAGCCGGCGATGGCGGCGGCGGGTCACCATCGAGGTCTGCGCTCGCGACGGACCCGCTCATACTGGCGAGCACCAACACCACGGCGACCACTAACCAGCGCATAGATCGTTCTCCAGGTCCGAGGCCTCCTCAACGGTCGTGGCACCGACGATTCGCCAACCCGACTCGGTCGGATCGACATGCCACTCGCGGATCTTCGAGACGAATCGGTCTGTGACGAGTTGCTCTTTGCCATCGGGCGGCCGTTCGAACACCACGATGCCATCGCGCTGACAGACAGTGACGACTACTCGCCCGGCGTCCCGTTCCGTTGTCAGCACCAGGTAGGTGTACGAGTCCACGTTCTCGGCCTCGTGCAACAAGGCTTGTTCATGACGGATCTGCTCAGAGAACGCCTCCACAACGCTCGCCACCCCGACCTCGGCGAACACGGTCGGGTCACACACCGGTAACGACCGCACACACTCTCGCCACAACGCGTAGTAGCGGTCCACGACCGCCAATGCCGCCTCAAAGTCCGGATCGTCAATCACTGCACCCACAGTCGTCGTGGGCTGCACGGCCGGTTGCGAGGTCGTCGGCGGAGGCGTGGTCGGCGGGACGCTGGTCGTCGTGGTGGTCGTGGTGGTTGTGGTGGCTGCTGGTTCGCGGGGTTGGACGGGGGGTTCGGTGGGGAGGGTGGTCCCGGGGCTGCTGCATGCTGCGACCCCTGCGACGAGTGCGAGCGCGATCAGGCGCCTCGTCGTACCGCGTTGCTGGTCGTTCATCGCCACCTCACTCGCCCCGCCGAGCTGCTTGCCGCACACAACATAGTCATCACTTACGCGCCTCGTTCCACACCTCATGTGTGGGCAGTGAGATCGCCGAACCGGAAAGCGGCGCCGGCAATTCATGGTCCCTCGGGGAAGTGTCGGCTGTGGGGACATGCGTCTGCGCCGAGCACCTGCACTTCGGCCGGATGGCTACCAGATCGTCGTCAGGCGGCCGGACTGCACGGCCTGGCGGGTACTTCGAGCACAGGGTCAACGGAACCGTCATGGCCACGACTCATGGTCATCTGGTCGGGAGCGTTCGTCGCGTGGTGATCGTCCCTTCGCCGAGGTCGGGGGGTGCGGGGACAAGTCTTCCGGGCCGCAGGAGGGCGAGGCGGTAGCTTGCCGGGGTGCTTCGGATGTCGACTCTTTTCCTGCGGACGCTGCGTGAGGACCCCGCCGATGCCGAGGTGCCGTCGCACCAGCTGCTCGTGCGCGCCGGGTACATCCGCCGCGCCGCGCCGGGCGGCTACACGTGGCTGCCGCTCGGGTGGATCACCTACCAGAACGTCGAACGGATCGTCCGCGACGAGATGAACGCGGCCGGGTTCCAGGAGGTGCACTTCCCCGCCCTGATCCCCCGCGAGCCCTACGAGGCCAGCGGCCGGTGGACCGAGTACGGCCCCAACGTGTTCCGCCTGAAAGACCGCAAGGACGCCGACTACATGCTCGCGCCCACGCACGAGGAGTTGTTCACTCTGCTCGTGAAGGACCTGTACGGCTCGTACAAGGACCTGCCGCTGGTGATCTATCAAATCCAGACGAAGTTCCGCGACGAGGCCCGTCCCCGCGCCGGCCTGTTGCGTGGCCGCGAGTTCGTGATGAAGGACTCGTACAGCTTCGACATCGACGACGACGGATTGCAGACGTCGTACGACCGCCACCGCGCGGCCTACATCCGCACGTTCGACCGGCTCGGCCTGCCGTACGTGATCGTGTCGGCGATGTCGGGGGCGATGGGCGGCTCGGCCTCGGAAGAATTCCTCGCCCCGATCGACGTCGGCGAGGACACGTTCGTGCGGTGCCCTGACACCGACGGTTGCGGCTACGCAGCCAACACCGAGGCGGTGCGCGTCCCGGCGCCGCCGCCGGTCGACTGGACCGACGCGCCCGCGGCGCAGGCGATCGACACGCCCGGCACGCCCACGATCGCGACGCTGGTCGACTACCTCAACGCGGCTGTCCCGCGCCCCGACCGGGCGTGGGTGGCGGGCGACACCCTGAAGAACGTGATCGTCAAGCTGCGTCACCCCGACGACACCGTCGAGGTGCTCGCGATCGGCGTGCCCGGTGACCGCGAGGTCGACCCCAAGCGGCTCGAAGCCCAGGTGTCGCCGGCCGAGGTCGAGCCGTTCGAGGAAACCGACTTCGCCCGGCACCCGGCACTCGTACGCGGCTACATCGGCCCGGCCGCGCTCGGGTCGAACAGCACCTCGGGCATCCGCTACCTCGTCGACCCGCGGGTGGTCGCCGGCACGCGCTGGGTCACCGGCAACAACGTGCCCGGCCAGCACATCACCGACCTCACGGTCGGCCGCGACTTCACGCCCGACGGCACGATCGAGGCAGCCGAGGTGCGCGCCGGCGACGCGTGCCCGCAGTGCTCGACGCCGCTCGAGGTGGCCCGGGGCATCGAGATCGGTCACATCTTCCAGCTCGGCCGCAAGTACGCCGACGCGCTCGGCCTCAAGGTGCAGGGCCCAGCCGGCGAGCAGGTCACCGTCACGATGGGTTCGTATGGCATCGGCGTGTCGCGGGCGGTCGCCTGCCTGGCCGAGACGAACCACGACGAGTTCGGCCTGGTGTGGCCCCGCGAGGTCGCCCCTGCCGACGTGCACGTCGTGATCGCCGGGAAGGACCCCAAGGACGGCACGGTCAGCCCTCAACGCGCCGCGGCCGAGGCGGTGGCCGCCGAGTTCGAGGCCGCCGGCCTGCGTGTGCTGCTCGACGATCGCGAGGGGGTGTCACCTGGGGTGCGCTTCAAGGACGCCGAGCTGATCGGTGTGCCGGTGATCGTGGTTGCCGGGCGCGGCGTCGAGTCGTTCGACGGCGGAGTCGGCACCGGCGTGTTCGAGGTGAAGAACCGGCGGGCCAACACGCGCACCGACGTCGCCATCGCCGACGCGCTCGGCCATGTCCAGGAGCTGTTGGCCACGCTGCCCTGAGTGCCCGCCGGCGTTGCGCTGGTTTCGACAGGCTCAACCAGCCCTGGGGCTGGGATCTTGGGTGTCTTGACGTGTTCGTGAACCTTGGTGGTGTGGTCGACTGGCCGCGGTCCGCGAGGTAGCCTCGCGGGCAAGATTCGGGAGGGACGGGACGACATGGGCGACGAACGCACCAGCGATCGCAGCACCGACCAGCGGGCTGGGGGGCTCAAGCTTGATGTGCCTCGCGAGCCGGTGCGGCGCATGCCGGCGTCGAGCATGGTGGTCGGCGCGGTGGGTGACGCCGCCGAGCGCGATGCCGACGCCGTCGCCGACATGGTGTTGCGCGGGCTGGGCAACGATCGCCCTGCAGCGCCTGCCCCGCCGGCCGCGGCTCGAGTGCAGCGGGCCGTCGCCCCGACGGCTTCCGGCCCGATCGGTGCCGCCGGGGGCGCGCTCGACGGCGACACCGCAGCCCGCATCCAGCGCGCCCGCGGGGGCGGGTCGGCGCTTGCCGAGCCGGTGCGGCGCCGCATGGAGCGCGGCTTCGCGGCGGCCGGTCGTCCGGCCGACCTGGGCGGCGTACGGCTCCACCAGGGTTCCGAGGCGAGCCGGCTCAACGAGGCGATGAGCGCCAAGGCGTTCACGGTCGGCAGCGACGTGTTCGTGCACGACTCGACCAACCTCGCCGGCCGCGACGGCGAACGCGTGCTTGCCCACGAGTTGGCCCACACCACCCAGAACGCGGGCGCGGTACAGCGCCTGTGGAGCATCGAGCAGTTCCAGAAGAACACCTCCGAGGGCATGCTCACGGCCAAGAGCACCGCCCAGAAGCAGATCGAGAAGCACCTCGCGCTGTACCGCGAGGCCGCCGGCGTCATCCCGGTCACCAGCGCGTCGAACCAACGCATGATCGACCTCGTCATCGAGATGAAGGCGATGGCCAATTCGTGGGTCAGCGGCCACACCTTCGCGTCCAAGGACGGCACGTCGAAGGACGACCCAAAGCGCCTGGCACGGATGAAAGGCATGCGCGACTTCGTCACCCAGTGCGACACCGAACTGGCGGTGCTGGCCCGCGCCAAGTCGGCGATCGACAAGACCGAGGTCGACGCCTCCGGGCTGACGGTCAGCGAGCCGAGCGACGGCGCCAAGAAGGTCAGCGACCACTACACGGGCACCGACGCCACCAGCGCGTTCCGCAGGCTCGGGTTCCTGATCGATGCGGCTGCACCGCTCGAAGGCGACAACGCCGAGGTCGAGCTCACCGTCAAGTTCCCGATCGCCCCCGGCGCCTACCTCGGCTTCGAGTTCGCCGCCTCGGTCGAGCGCGACGACGGCAAGGTCGAGGTCAGCGTCAACCTGGGCGTCGTCGGTGGCGGCACGGCAGGTGCGGTCGAGATCGGTGGCGCGCTCGGCGGATATCTCAAGGCCACCGCCAAGACCGGCGCCGACGCCGCCGAGCTGATGAGCTACGGCCTGTTCCGGCGTTGCCGCCAGTCGAACCTGATCCCCCGCGAGGTCGAGAACCTGCTGTGGGGCGGCAACTCGGGTGGGTACGGCTGGCAGAAGGCCGAGGCTTGGTCGAAGGGTGTCGAGACCCGGATTCTCGAAGCCCAGGACGGCTCCGAGGTCGAGTCGGGCATGTACGCCGCGATCCAGGCCGGCGGCAAGGTCGGCAACGTCGAGCTCGAGGGCGAAGCCAAGGGCATGCTCGGCACGCGCATCAACAAGGACTCGCTGACGGCCCGCAAGGGCGGCGCCGGCAAGAACAACCTGCGCAGCGGCAAGTCGATGAAGGAAGACACGTTCGACACCCGTGGCGCGCAGAAGTCGGTGGGCGTCGGCACGGGCGGTTTCGAGCTGAGCTTCAGCGCCACCGCCGGCGGCCTCGCCGGCGAGATCACCGTCGAGTCGGGGTGGGCCAGCGACGGGGCGCACGGCAAGAAGGCCGTCAAGTGGGACAAGCTCACGATCTCGCCCGAGCTGTCGTTCGAGGTGCCCGGCAACGCCAAGCTGCAGAACCACTTCTATGGGCAGGTGCTCCCCAACCTGGTGGCCTTCATGGTCAAGTGCTTCCGGGCCGGCGTGACGCGCAGCGAGGCCGAAGCCGGCGCCAAGGCCACCGGCATCGTCGCCGAGTCGGTCGCCAACACCGCCAACGGCATCGCCGGCTTGGCGACGATGAGCAAGGATGCGTTCACCCCGCTGGCTTCGGCCGACCCCGAGGTCGGCACCGAGTACGGCTCGTCGACCAAGTACTCGATCGGCGGCGAGATCGACCTGAGCAAGAAGGTCAGCGAGGGTGGCCCGGTCGAGGGCTCGGTCACCATCAACGTCAGCAAGAACACCATGGTCGACAAGTTCATCGATGTCGCCGGCTCGGCCGATCCCTTGCAGATGGTCGAGTTCAAGCTGTCGAAGACGTCGCGGATTCTCAAGCTCAGCTTCGACGGTAAGAAGTGGACGCCTTCGTGACCGATGTGGGTCCGGTCCATGTCGAGTTCCTGATCAACGATGTGGCGACGGTGCCGGTCGACATCGTCGCCGCCACCACTGGGGCGCGGCCGGCATTGACGCTGGCGGCCGGCCCGGCCGAATGGGAGACGATCGACCTGCTCCAGCTGTTCAACCTGCGCTGGGACGTGCGTCACGACGGCGCGGTGTCGGGTGGGCAGCCGGTACAGATCGTGGTGGCGCTCGACCCCGAGATCGACGCTGGCGAGCTTCCCGGCACACCGGACGAGTTGGCCGCGTTCGTCGCCGCCGCTGGCGCTCGCGACGAGCAGCCGTGGCGCGACTCGCAACGCTGGTTCGCGCTCGAGGTCACCGAGCAGATCGACCTGCCGGCCGAACTGGCCGCGTTGGGCGAGGTGCGCAGCGGGTTCACCACGTCGTGGGGCGACGCCCCCGCGGCCAGTTGAGCAACCGCGTGACACCCCCTCCGTAACATCATCGACGTGCCGTTGACGACCGTCGCCGTGAGCCCCGCCGGGGCGTACCCCGCACTGGCCGAGGCGATCGCCACCGCCAAGGGCGGCGACGCGCTCACTCCGGTCACCGTGGTCGTGCCCACGAACGCAGCTGGCGTCACGGCCCGCCGATGGTTGGGGCGCCGACGCAACCCGTGGGGTGTCGGCGTGGCGGGGGTCGACATGCTCACGCTGGGGCGTGTTGCCGAGTTGCTGGCGGGGCCGGCGCTGGCTGCGGCCGGGCGCCGGCCCGTGTCGGTGCCGGTCGTCGAACTCACCCTGGCCGGCCTGCTCGCCGGCGACCCGGGACAGTTCGGTCCGGTCGCCAGTCACAGTTCCACCGTCGCCGCCCTGCGCGAGTTGCACGACGAGTTGCGCCTGGCCGGGCCGGGCGCGCCGAACCGGCTGGCGGCTGCTTCGGGCCGCGGCCGTGCTGCGGCGACCGTGTCGTTGCGCCTCACCGAGCGGCTGGCGCCACGCTGGTACGACACCGCCGACGTGCTCGCCGGTGCGGCCGCGGCCGCCGTTGCAGGGCCGTTGCCCCCTCGGCTGGAACGCCTCGTGGTGTTTCTGCCGCGCCCGCCACACGGCCTCGAACAGGCCTTGCTCGACGCCCTCGCCGAGCACGCCGAGGTCACGCTCATCGAGTACGAGCGCCACGACACCAGCACCATCGACACCAGTTCGGCATCCACCGATGTCACGACGCCCGAGCGTGCTCGGGTCGTGTCGGCGACCGATGCCGACGAGGAAGTGCGCCACGCCGTGCGCACCGTGGTCGACGCCGCCCGCGACGGCGTGCCGTTCGGTCGCATGGCCATCTTGTGGCCCACCGACGACCCGTACGCGCGGCTGGTCGAACACCACCTCGCCACGGCCGAGTTGCCGTGGAACGGGCGTCCCGGCCGAGACGCCGCCGAGCGGGTGGTTCCGCGGTTCCTGCTCGACCTGCTCGACGTCGACCGCCGCGGCCTGCGCCGGTCCGACCTGTTCGACCTGCTCAGCGACCTCGAACTCCATCACCCCGGTGGCGGACGCCTCCCGGTCGCCCGCTGGGAACGGGTGGCCCGCAAGGCAGGCGTGGCCGCAGCCGCCGACTGGCGCCCCCGGCTGACCATGTTCGCCGAGCGCGAGCGAGCGCGCGCCGCTGCGGCCGGGTTCGAGTCGGCGTTCGCGGCCGACGACGCCGACGATCTGGCTCGGTACGTCACCGAGCTCTCACGCGCGCTCGGCCGCCGCGATCGTGCCCGCCCATGGGCGGAGTGGGTCGAGTGGTGCGTCGCCCAGGTCGACCAGCGCCTTGGTGAAGCGTTCCTCTCGCGCTTGCCCGAAGCCGAGCAGTTGGCCTGGTTGCACACCACCGCCGTGCTCGACCGGTTGAGCACGCTCGACACCGTCAGCGCGCCGGTGACCCGGGGCGCGTTCCGCGAGGTGTTCGCGGCCGAGTTCGACGCCGCGCCCGGCCGGCTCGGGCGCATCGGCGAGGGTGTCACGGTCGGGTCGCTGGCCGGTGTCACGGCGCCCGACTTCGACCTGGTGGTCATCGTCGGCGCAGCCGAGGGGCTGATGCCGCCGGCCCCCTCGTCGGGCCCGCTGATCGGCGACGCCGACCGGGCCGCAGCCGGCATGCCGTCGTCCGAGGCCACGGCGGAACGGATGCGCCGGGCGATGCTGGCGTTGGTCGGTACCACACGGCAGCTGGTCGTCGCCCGACCGCGGGGCGACCTGCGCGGTGCCGCCGAACGGCACCCGTCACGGTGGTTGGCCGCGTACCTGCCGGCGGCCACCACGTACGACCTGGCGAGCCACCACGCGGCGCTGCGCGACACGCCGTTCCCTGCTCACGCCACCGAGCATCGGCTCCGGGCCGCGCTCCACGACGGGCCGGCTGCGCGTTCCGACGACATCGTGCTCACCGCCGCGCTGCGCACGCGGGCAGCTCGCCGAGCGGCCAGTATCACCGAGTTCGACGGTGACTTGTCCGGCATTCCCATCCGTCACTTCGAACGCCCGGTCGCTCCCACCCGAATCGAGCAGTGGGTGGCCTGCCCGCACGGCTACTTCATGCGCTACGTGCTCGGTGTGTACCCGCTCGACGACCCGCAGGCCGAGCTCGAGATCGCCGCCGCCGAGCGCGGCAACGTGATCCACGACACGCTCGACTTGCTCCACCGTGAGGTGCTCGACGAGGCGCTCCCCCAACCGGCCGGTGGCTGGCAGGACGCACACCTCGAACGTGCACTGGAACTGTTCGATCAGGTCGCCGCCCGCTTCGAGGCCACCGGGCGCACCGGACGGCCGGCGTCGTGGGCCGTCGAGCGGGCGCTGTTGCGCAACGACCTGCTCGGTTGGTTCGCGGCCGACTCGCGCCGGTTGGCGGCCACCGGGGCGACGATCGTGTCGTCCGAAGCCGGGTTCGGCGACGACGGCTCGGTGCACCTCGCCTTGCCCGGCGGCCAACTGGCCGTGAAGGGCCGCATCGACCGGGTCGATCGCACGTCCACCGGCGCGCTCGTGGTCGTCGATCACAAGACCGGCACCAAGCGTTCGTACCAGGACATCTCACCAGACGACCCCACCGCGGGCGGTAGCCGCTTCCAGCTCCCTGTCTACGCTGCCGGCGCGCTCGCGCTCGCCGACGGGGGCAGCGACGTCGAGGCGTACTACTCGTTCTTCGCCCGCGGGCAGTACGGGCAGGTCGGCTACCGATTCACGCCCGAGGTCCAGGCCGAAGTCACCGCCCGGCTGGGCGAACTGGTCGCCGGGGTCGAATCGGGGCTGTTCCCGGCGCGACCCGCCAAGCCTGGGTTCCAGCTGTTCATCGAGTGCGAGTACTGCCAACCCGACCGGCTCGGCACCGCCGAGCGCTGGCCCGAGTGGGAACGCAAGCGTCACGATCCGCGCGGTGCACGCTGGTTCGCCGACCCGGACGAGGTGAATACAGCATGAGTGCCACCGCCGAACCCGCGCTGCCGCCCGACCAGGCTGCCCGCGATCGCATCGTCACCGGGCTCGACGCCAACCTGTTCGTGGAAGCGGGGGCCGGTGCCGGCAAGACCACCAGCCTCGTCGCCCGCATCCTCGCGCTCGTCGCCGACGGTGTCGACATCACCGCGATCGCGGCCATCACGTTCACCGAGAAGGCCGCCGCCGAGTTGCGCGTCAAAGCCCGCCGCGAACTCACCCGGGCATTGGCCGACCCCGGCCAGGCAGCCCACCACACGGCGTTCACCACCGCGCTCGACCGGCTCGACCACGCACCGATCGGCACCCTGCACGCGTTCGCCCGGCGCGTGCTCAACGAGTTCCCGGTGGCCGCCGGCCTGCCACCGGGGTTCGCCGTACTCGACGAGCTGGAAAGCCAGCTCCGGTTCGACGAACGCTTCGAACAACTGCTCGACGAACTGCTCGCCGATCCGGAACCGGCCGGCGGCGCGCTGGCCGGTGGGACGCTGCTGGTCGAGCTGTGCAAGCGCGACGGGTTCGGCCTTCAGCGGGGCCTCCGCACCGTCGCCCAAGACTTTCACGCCAACTGGGACCTCGTCGCCGATCGCGTAACGCGCGACGCTCCCCCGCCGTGGCAGCCCGACCCCGGCGCTGTACTGGCCGCCGCCCGCCGGGTGCTCGCCACCGTGTGTCCCGCCGGCGACAAGCAGGACGACCATTGCCGCGACGTCGCCGCCCGTGCGGCCGAACTCGAAGCGGCCACCTCGCCCACCGAGGTGCTCGCCGCGATCGACGGGCTCGCCGCTGTGGCCGGCAAGGGCACCCGCGGTGGCAACAAGACCAACTGGAAGGGCCGCCTCGACGAACTCGACCACCTGCGCACGGCACACACCGACCTCGCCACCGTCAGCCACCGCGAACTCGCCCGCGCGGCCGAGCATCGCAAGCTGCTGGTTGGCGCGATCGTGGGCCGGTGGGTGCTCACCGGCGCGCTCGAACGGGCCGCCGACGGCCTGATCGAGTTTCACGACCTGCTCGTCCTCGCTCGGCGGCTGATCACCCACGACACCGAAGCCCGCCGCGCGCTACACCACCGCTACCAGCGCCTGCTGCTCGACGAGTTCCAGGACACCGACCCGATCCAGCTCGCGATCGCGGTGCTGCTGGCGGGCGACCCCGAGCACCCGGTCGCCCCGCTCCCAGGGCGGCTGTTCGTCGTCGGCGACCCAAAGCAGTCGATCTACCGGTTCCGCCGTGCCGACGTCGCCGGCTACCTCCGCGCCGCCGATCAGCTCGGTGCCGAGCGCCAGTTCCTCACGGCCAACTTCCGCTCGTCGGCGGCGGTTATCGACTGGGTCAACGCCGTGTTCGCCGAGCTGATCCGCGAGCAGGCCGACGTGCAGCCTGAGTACCGGCCGCTCGACGTGTGCCGCCCTGGCAGCGTTGCCCACGGCCGAACCCACGTGCTCGGGGCCGAGCCACACGCCGACCTGAGTGGTCGGGGTTCGGCCGAGGAGGTGCGGGTCCGCGAGGCCGCCGACGTCGCGGCCGCGGTCACCACGGCCCTCACCCAAAACTGGCCGGTCGGCGACGGGCACGGCGGCACCCGGGCATGCACGCCGGGCGACATCACCATCTTGCTGCCGGCCCGCACATCGCTGCCGGTGCTGGAGGAGGCGTTGCGGGCGGCGGGCATCGCCTATCGCGCCGAGAACAGCTCGGTCGTGTACGTCACCAACGAGATCCGGCACCTCCTGCTGGCGCTGCGGGCGGCCGACGACGCCACCGACGAACTGGCGCTGGTGGCGGCCCTGCGCACACCGCTGTACGGCGTCAGCGACCCCGAGCTGTACGAGTGGCGGCAGGCCGGTGGCCGCTGGTCGATCTGGCGTGACGCTCCCGACGGCCTCGCCGAGCACCCGGTGGCCCGCGGCATCGCCCACATTCGGTCGCTGGCCGAGCGGGCCACCATCACCACGCCCGCCGACCTGCTCGCCGCGCTCGCCGACGAGCGGCGGCTGCTCGACGCGGCACTCGACAGCCCCGATGCCCGCGACGTGTGGCGCCGGGTCCGCTTCGTCGTCGAGCAGGCGCGGGCCTGGAGCGAAGCTGGCGGGCACGGACTACGGCGCTACCTGCGTTGGGCCGAATTGCAGGCGACCGAGGCCCGCTCGGCCGACACCGTGCTGCCCGAGCACGACCACGACGCGGTGCGCATCATGACGATCCATGCCGCCAAGGGCCTCGAGTTCCCGATCACCGTCCTGTCGGGCATGTCGACCCGGCCGAGGTCGGTCGGCGGCTACTCGGTGGTGTGGCCCGACGGGGCGTGGACGCTCGCCAAGCAGGGCGACCCCCTGTTCGACGACTACCAGCCGCTCGACGAGCAGATGTCCGATGCCGAGCGACGCCGGTTGCTGTACGTTGCGTGCACGCGCGCGGTCGACCACCTCGTCGTGTCGCTGCACCGCCTTCCGCGGGGCGGTGGCTCGACGTTCACGAATGCCGAACTGCTCGCCGAGGCGATCGCCGCCAGCGGCGCCCCCAGTGTGTCGCCCGAAGCCCCGGCCACAGCCTGGGTGCCACCGCCGACGCCGCACGACGAGGTCGCCTGGACCGACGCCGACGAATGGGCCGAGGCCCGCGCCGCAGCGTTCACCGCAGCGGCGGGCGCCCCGACCATCAGTGCCACCGCGCTCGCCGGGCAGGCCGCCGCGAGCGGGCACATCGACGGCGACCCGAGCGCCGACGATGCGGGCGGCCCGGACGCAGGTTTGGCCAAGGAGCCGGTCGACCTCGACCTGCCCCCCTGGCGGCGCGGCCGGTACGGCACCGCGGTCGGTCGGGCCGTGCACGCGGTACTCCAGTTCTGCGACCTGGCGAGCGGCGCCGACATCGCCGACCACGCCGCCGCCCAGTGCGCGGCCGAAGGCATCCTCGGCCACGACGCACTGGTTGCCGACCTGGCCCGTTCCGCGCTCGACGCGCCCATCGTCCACCAGGCGCTGGCAGCGGCCCACCACCGCGAGCTGTTCGTGGCCGCACCGGTCGGCGACCGGGTGCTCGAGGGCTACATCGACCTGTTCGTCGACACCCCCGACGGCGGGGTCATCGTCGACTACAAGACCGATCGGTGGCCCGACGGCGAGGCCGGCCAAGCCGAACGCGTGGCACGCATCGCCAAGTACCGGCTCCAGCTGGCGGCTTACGCGGTCGCCCTGCGCGAGGTCACCGGACGCACACCCGAGCGCGGCGTGCTGGTGCGCTGCCGGGCCGACGGGCCGGCGGAAGAGATCGAGCTTCCCGAGTGGCCGGCCGCGCTGGCCACCGTCGCCTCGGCGCTACGAGTACCGGCGGCGGGGCCGGAAGATGCCGCGTAGCAAGCTGTTGAGGCCCAGCCGTACGGCGCTCAACCCGAACAGCACCGCGCACGCGATCGCGAACGGGGTCACCACGGCCGCGGCGATACGCCACTTGGCGGCGAAGAACGGCTTGAGCATCGACCCCTCGACGGGGCTGCCGTCGAGGTACACGGTGAGCCCTGGGTCGTCGAAGGCCGGGCAATCGACGTCGGTCTCCGACACACCGATCACCTCGTCACCGCCGAAGTTCTCGACCTTCGGTTCGATCCGCGAGACGAGCAACCCGAGGTGCGGGTCGACCACCGCACCGACCAGGTATTGGCGCCCGTCGGCCAGGTACTGACCGTCGAGGCCGTAGCGCACGTCGATCACCTCGCCGGTTCCGCCCCGGCCGAGCACCGCCGCGAACGGTGCTGTGCGTCCCGAACGAACCTGGTCGACCGCGAACCGGACCGTACGGAAGTCGCGGTCGATCACGGTTCCGAGGAACACCACGTGTGCCTGGGGTGCTGGCTCGCAGCCTTCGGGCACCGGAATCAGCGGTAACGTCACCGGCGGGCCGGGCTCGGGCAACGCTCCGGCGTCGGTGGTGCCGCCCTCCTCGGGCACGCCGGTATCGGGCACCGTCGTGCCGGCAGTGGCAACCACAACGGAGCCACTCCAGGTGCTGCACGTCGCTATCAGGGCTGCGCAGGCGATCCGGCAGATGGTCGCGGCACGCACAGTGCCCACCGTATTCCGGTTGACTGGCCGAATGGGTTACAACCCGTACCGGAAGTTCCGCGCCAAGCCTGCCGACTACGTGCTCGTCGCCACCGCGGTGGCAGTCGCCCTGGCGCTCGTGCTGTGGGGCATCTTCGGTTAGAAGGCGTGGTCGTAGTGGGTGACCTGGACGCCGTCGATCGCGACCACGTCGAACCGTAGGCGAACGTCGGGGTTGCCCTGCTCGCTCAGCCACAACTCGGTCAGCATGCGGACCTGTTCCTGCTTGTTCGGGGTGACCGCGCCCACCGCTCCACCCGGCGACCCGGCACGCCGAGCCTTCACCTCGCACACGACCACCAGGTCGTCGAGCTGCACGATCAGGTCGAGGTCGCCACGGACGCCATAGCCGTGGGGCCGCCAGTCGCGGGCCACGACCCGGAAGCCGAGACGCTCGAACAACGCCGCCGCGCGGTCTTCACCCCACCGGCCCCGTGCGACGTTGGCCCGGTCGGTGGTCACGCGCGGCAGGCGCTCAGAAGTCGCGCTTTTCCTTGACCTTGGCGGCCTTGCCGACGCGATCGCGCAGGTAGTACAGCTTGGCCCGGCGGACGTCGCCGCGCTTGACCACTTCCACCTTCGACACGGTGGGGGCGTGCAACGGGAACGTGCGCTCGACGCCGACGCCGTAGCTCAGCTTGCGGACCGTGTAGGTCTCCTGGAGGCCACCACCCTGACGGCGGATGACGTTGCCCTGGAACACCTGCACGCGCTCCTTGCCGCCCTCGACCACACGGACGTGGACCTTGAGCTCGTCGCCCGGACCGAAGTCGGGGATGTCGGTGCGCAGCGAGTCGTTGTCGATCAGGTCGGTGGTCTTCATCGCGATCTCTTCAGTAGAGGATGGTCCTGGACAGTCAAGGACCTGAGTGGGCTGGTCAAGGATACGGGACCGCGGGGAACTCTTCCAACAGCCGTCGCTCGGCATCTGTGACGCCGCCGCGGGCGTCGATCAGGTCGGGGCGGGCAGCCAGTGTGCGGTGGAGAGCCTGCGCCAGCCGCCAGCGAGCGATCTTGGCGTGGTCGCCGCTGCGCAGCACGTCGGGAACCGCCCACCCGCGGAAGTCGGCCGGCCGCGTGTAGTGCGGGCCCTCGAGCAGGCCGTGCGCGCCGAAGCTCTCGTCGACCGGGCTGGCGGCGTTGCCCATCGCCCCCGGCAGCAGCCGAGTGACGGCTTCGATGACCAGGCAGGCCGCGACCTCGCCACCGTTGAGGACGACGTCGCCAACGCTCAGTTCGCCGTCGACGAGGTGTTCGCGCACCCGATGGTCGACGCCCTCGTAGCGGCCGCACAGCAGCGAGAACCCGGTGCCGGCGGCCAGTTCGGCGGCTAGTGCCTGGTCGAACCGGCGCCCGCCTGGGCCGAGCAGGAACAGCGGCCGGGGTGGGTCGGCCGCCTCGACCGCGGCGAACAGCGGCTCGGGCAGCATGAGCATGCCGGCACCCCCGCCGTACGGCGCATCGTCGACGCTGCGGTGCACGTCGTGGGTCTGGTCGCGCGGATCGTGCAAGCGCAGGTCGACCAGCCCACCGGCCCGGGCCTTGCCGAGCAAGCTCTCCGAACAGAACGAATCGACGAGTTCCGGAAACAACGTGAACACATCAATCCGCACACCCCGCACGCTAACGACGGTAGGTGCCAGGAGGGTCAGCGGATAGGCGGCTCGCCCCGGTGGTCGAGTGCCGGCGCAGCCGGTGTATCGAGACCATTGGTGCGCGGGCGTCGTCTCGATACAACGGAGGGGCGGCTGCGCCGCGGGTGCGCCACTCGACGACCGTCATCACCGATCCGCTGAAGCCCCTGGCACCTGTCGTCATTCGTAGAGTTCGAAGAGGCCGTCGGGGGGGTCGATCGTGATCGTCTGCTCGGCGACCGAGGTGACGAACGTGACGGGGACGAGCGCCCCGGTGTCGAGTTCAAGCAGGTCGGCGGCCGGGTTGTCGACCACCGCCACGCACGTTCCGCGGGCGACGCCGGCGGTGTCGACGACGCGGGAGCCGATCAACTGGTGGATCCACAGCGCATCGGAATCGACCAGCGGCTCGGCGAGCATCGCCTGACCGGTCAAGGCTTCGGCAGCCTCGCGGCTGTCGACACCGGACAGGTGGACCCGGAAGCGGCCACCCGACTTCGAGGACTGCTCGACCGTGCGCCACTGGCCCGCGATCTGCAACCGCGACCCCACCGCAGCCCGCTCGACACGGTCGGTGGTGAGCGTGAGAAGCACGTCCCCCCGAACCCCATGCGGCCGCCCGACGCGGCCTACCTCGAGCAGTTCAGTCAAGGAACTCGATGTCGATATCGACGCCGTCTTTGCTGGCGGCGGCGCGGGCGACGGTGCGGATGCTGGCGGCGGTGCGGCCACGACGGCCGATCACGCGGCCCAGCTCGCCCGGCCCGACCCGCACGTCGAGGCGGGTCTTGCCGCCGTCGACGACTTCGTCGACCGTGACCGTCTCGGGGTCGTCGACGATCGACTTGACGATGTGCGTCAGTACCGCGACCGCGGTGGGCGCGGCGCTCACTTGGACGCGGCCGCGTTGGCCTGGCGGGCGGCCTTGAACTCGTCCATCGCGCCCGACACCTGGAGCAGCTTGGCGACGCGCTCGGTGGGCTGGGCGCCCTGGCTCAGCCACTTGACAGCCTTGGCGTTGTCGACGGTGAGGCCCGACGGGTTCTGCAACGGGTTGTAGTGGCCAAGGATCTCGATGAACCGGCCGTCGCGCGGGGCGCGCTCGTCGGCGGCGACGATGCGGTACTGCGGCTGCTTCTTCTTGCCGATCCGGGTGAGGCGCAGCTTGACTGCCATGTAAGTGAACTCCTGGGATGCTTGACCTGCGACGAAACGCAGCCGGGAAAGGTTATCGGGGGAAGCCGGGCGCGCCACCCGGCAAGCCGGGCTGACCGGGCTGCCCACCGGCCATCATCGCTTCGAGCTCGGCCATGTCGGGGCCACCGCGCAGGCCACCGAGCCCACCCAGGCCAGGCAACCCACCGCGCTTGCCCTTCTTGCCGCCGCCCATGCCCATCCGCTTCATCATCTTCTGCATTTCGCCGAACTGCTTGACGAGGCGGGTGACCTCGGCCGGCTCACACCCCGATCCGGAGGCGATGCGCGCCCGACGGCTGCCGTTGATGATCTGCGGGCGGGCCCGCTCCTGGCGGGTCATCGAGTGGATGATCGCCTCGATCGGACGCAGCTCGTCGTCGCCGATCTGGGCGTTCTTGAGCTCCTTGGGGATGCCGGGCATCATGCCGAGGATGCCCGACAGTGGGCCCATCTTCTTGAGGGCCTGCATCTGCTCGAGGAAGTCGTCGAGCGTGAACTCGCCCTCCATCAGCTTGGCCGCGGCCTGTTCGGCCTGGTCGGCCTCGAACGCCTGCTCGGCCTGCTCGATCAGGGTGAGCATGTCGCCCATGCCAAGGATGCGCCCGGCCATCCGGTCTGGGTGGAACTGCTCGAAGGCGTCGAGCTTCTCGCCGGTGGAGGCGAACGCGATCGGGCGGCCGATGACTTCCTTGACCGACAGCGCGGCGCCACCGCGGGCGTCGCCGTCGAGCTTCGACAGGATCACCCCGTCGATCTGGAGCGTGGCGTGGAAGGCCTCGGCGGTCTGCACGGCGTCCTGGCCGGTCATCGCGTCGATCACGAGGAACGTGTAGTCGGGCGACACGGCACCCGAGATCAGGCGCACCTGCTCCATCATCTCGCGGTCGATCGAGAGCCGCCCGGCGGTGTCGACGATGACGACGTCGCGCCCGAGCCGCTTGGCCTCCTCGACACCCTGAAAGGCGGTGAGCACCGGGTCTTCGGGGTCGGAGTAGACCGGTACGTCGACCTGTCGGCCGAGCGTGCGTAGCTGCTCGACGGCGGCGGGCCGCTGGAGGTCGGCGCCGACGAGCAGCGGGTTGCGGCCCTGCGACTTGAACCAGCGGGCGAGCTTGCCGGTGGCGGTGGTCTTGCCCGAGCCCTGCAGGCCGGCCATCAAGATGACGGTGGGCGGCTTCGACGCGTAGTGGATGGCGAGCGTCTCGCCGCCCAAGATGCGGGTCAGCTCGTCGTTGACGGCCTTGACGACCTGCTGGCCGGGGTCGAGCGCCTGGCTGCGGGTGGCCCCGATCGCGTGCTCGCGAATGCGGTTGCACACCGAGCGGACGACGGTGACGTTCACGTCGGCGTCGAGCAGCGCCGCCCGGATCTCTTTCATCACCTCGTCGACATCGGCCTCGGTGAGGCGGCCCTTGCCGCGGAGGCGCTTGACGATCCCGTCGAGCCGGTTGGACAGGTTGTCGAACATGAGAAACCCGAGGCTATCGGCCGACCGGAGCGGCAGCCGTCCGACCCGGGCACGAGCGTCGGGGGCGAATAGGCACAGCAGCACCAGGTGGTTGAGCCGGTCGTGACCACCGAGGCCCGCGACGACCGGTGGTCTCGACCGGCTCAACCACCTTGGCGGCGGTCGCCTCTCCGCTGAGTCCTTATCCGACGTTGATGATGGCGGTGACGGTGTGGGTGCCGTCGTCGCCGATGGTGACGGCGACGTTGATGCGGTCGGTGCGGTAGTCCATCGTGGCCGGCTGCGGTTGCCCGTCGATCTCGGTCACCCGCACGTTCCAGCCGAGCTCCTTGGCTGCGGCCGTGAAGTCGTCGATCGACGTACCGATTGCGTCTTCCAGCTCGGGTACACCCTCGGGCTCGCTCACGTCGGTCACCGTAGCGGGCGGCTCGCCAGCCTCGGTGCCGGGCTCGGGGGCGGGCACGTCGTCGATCGGCATCGGGTCGACCAACACCTCGGGGGCGGGCACCTCGATCAGGTACTCGTCGGTGACGGCCGGGATGGTGTACCAGCCGCCGTCGTCGCCGATGAAGCGGTAGGCGGGCACCAGCCACATGCTGCCGTCGGCGTCCCAGGCCCACCAGAAGTCGGCCTGCACGTCGACCAACGTCACCGTGATCGGCTCGGGCTCGGGGTAGCTGTCGACCGGGGCGGGCAGGATCTCGACATCACCAGGGGCGTCGTCGGTGGCCGGCACGTCGATCGCCGGCTCGATGACGGCGTCGATACCGGAACGCATCAGGTCGGTCGGCACCGGTGCGCCGAGCTGGTAGTCGGCGAGCCGCTCGAGTGCCGTGTCGAGGTCGATCAGGGGGTAAGGGCCGACCGGGGCAGGAACGCCGATCGTGCCGTTAGCCCACTGAAGCGCACCCTCGGCACCGAAGCCGAAGCTCCAGTAGCGACCGGTCGCCTGGTCGCCGGCCGACACGCTGGCCGACCACTCGTCGGCGTAGGGCTCGACCGTCAGGCCGGCGACGTCGACGCCGAGTCGGGCGAGCAGCTCGTGTGCCCGAGCGGTCGCCTCGTCGGCGGTCAAGATGCCTTCGGGCGGCGTCGGCTCGTAGGTCTCAGGGGTCGCGCAGTCGACCGCCGGGGCGTCGACCGGCTCGGACACGGCCGGATCGGTGCTGGCGGGGGCCGGCAGCGTCACCGGTTCGCAGGCCGGCGACGACACGGCGACGTCGTAGCCGCTGTCCCACGCCGGGCTGTAGCTCCAGGTGTGCTGGGCGTCGTCGGACAGGAACAGCGACGGGCCACTGCCGTCGGTCGGGCCGACCTGCCAGCCACCCGGCTCCCAGTCGTCGACCCGCACGGGCTCGCCCTCCACACCCAACAGGGTGGCCAGCTCGGCGGCCTGCTCGGCAGTGGTGCGGGTGGTGCCGTCGTACACGAAACCGGTGTCGTCGGTGGGCAGCGCCGGCAAGCCGTCGCCCACCACGAACCCGGCGACGTAGGTCGGGGCAATCATCATGTCGGTGGCGATCCGGCTGTCGGCCGCCGCCATCTCGGTCATGCCGATCACGTTCGCTCCGCCGGCCACACCGTTCGTGAACTCGATCGGTGTCGGCGCCCGCGGCGAGGACGAAGCGCCGGGAGCCACCGTGGCGACCGGCGCAGGAACAGTGCCGCCCGACGCAACGGGGTCGTCCGAGCCCCCGCACGCAGCGAGAGCGGTCAGCGAGAGGGCCGCGAACGCGGCGATCAAGCGGGGAGTCTTGCGGTGAGTCATACCCGTTGGACGTCGCCCCCGAGCGCCCGGTTCCCGACCTGGCTCGGTTCCCCGCAGCGGCCGTTCAGGCGTCGAACAGGGCTCCGACGAACTCTTCGGGGACGAAGGGGATCAGGTCGCCGATCGTCTCGCCGACGCCTACCAGCTTGACCGGCAGACCGAGCTCGGTCTCGATCGCGAACACGATGCCGCCCTTGGCCGACCCGTCGAGTTTGGTCAGCACCACGCCGGTGACGGCCGTAGCGGCGCCGAACTCGCGAGCCTGGGCGAGCCCGTTCTGGCCGGTGGTGGCGTCGATCACGAGCAGCGTCTCGGTGACGACCCCGGCACCCTTCTCGGCCACCCGGCGCACCTTGCGGAGTTCTTCCATCAGGTTCGTCTTGGTGTGCAGACGGCCGGCCGTGTCGGCGAACACGAGGTCGATGTTGCGTGCGGCCGCCCGCTCGACCCCGTCGAACACCACCGCCGACGGGTCGCCGCCCTCGGTGCCGCGGACGAACTCGGCGTCGGCGCGTTCGGCCCACGTGGCGAGTTGCTCGGCGGCGGCCGCCCGGAACGTGTCGCCGGCGGCGAGCAGGATCGTGCGCCCTGCGTCGCGCTGCTGGCGGGCGAGTTTGCCGATCGTGGTGGTCTTGCCGACGCCGTTGACGCCGACGAACATCCAGATGTTCGGCCCGTCGAGCGACTCGTCGAACCGCAGCGCGCGGTCGGACCCGGCCAGGCGCGCCGTCATGTCGGCCTGGAGCGCGTCGAGCAACTGTTGCGGCGTCTCGATCTGCTTCGACGCGACGCGGGCCTTGAGCCCGTCGAGTAGCCCGTCGCTGACGGCAAGGCCGACGTCGGCCCGCAGCAGCGCCTCTTCCAGTTCGTCCCACGTCTCGTCGGTGATCGCCGAGCGCCCGAGGATGCCGCCGAACGCCCCGCTGAACGAGGCCCGGGCCTTGGCCAACCGGTCACGCAACGACCGCGGCTTGACCGGTTCCGGCTCAGGTTCCGGCTCGCTGGTGGGCGCCTCGGGTTCCAGGACCGCAATGTCGGTGTCGCCGTCCCGCGCTGGCTGGGGCGGCGGCACGCTCGGCCGGGCGGGCACGCTGGGCGCCGCGGCTGGCCCCGCGGCCCGGCGCCGGTTGACGACGATGACCGCGATGCCGAGCACGAGCACGACCACGGCGAGGATGAGAAACAACCACTCCATCACCGCGTGACGCTACCCGCGGGTACGCCGACTGGATCGGCCGCCGATCCTCCTCCGACCGAGCCTGAATCCACCGATTCGCAGGGAGCCGAAACGACGCTCGCCCTGTCAGTGCCAGATGAAGCAGACTCGGCAGCCGGTCATGGCCGACGGAACCCAGCCTGCGTGGCGCTTGAACGCATGGACGTCAAGGAGCCGAACCGTCCACACCGCCCCACCGACGTAGGCTCGAATCGTGACCGCGTTCGACACCAGCCCCGACGCAGCCGTCGTCCGGCTGGCGGTGTTGCGGAGGTTGACGCCGCGCCAGCGCGCCGAGCTGACCATCGAGATGTCGGAGCAGTCGTTCGCCGTCGCCCGCGCCGGCATCCGACAACGGCACCCGGAGTACACCGACGACGACGTCCGCTTCGCCATGCTGCGCCTGCTGCACGGAGACGCTGTCGTCCGGACGATCTACCCCGACGAACCACTCCGGGCAACGTGAGCCTGGCGCTACTCCGCAAGGTCGTCGAGGCGCTCGACGCCACCGCGATCCCCCACATGCTGACCGGCTCGTTCGCCAGCAACGAGTACGGCGAGCTGCGCAGCACGCAAGACATCGACCTGGTGATCGACCCGACGCCCACCGCGCTCGACGCGTTCCTCGATGCGTTCCCGGTCGACGACTACTACTTCGACCGCCCCTACGCCCAGGCGGAACTCACACGACGCGGCATGTTCAACGTGATCGACGTCCGACTTGGTTGGAAGGTCGATCTCGTCATCCGCAAGGACCGGCCGTTCAGCGTTGCCGAGTTCGCGCGTCGACGGATCACGGACGCGTTCGGGTTTCCACTATCGATTGCCACTGCCGAAGACGTCGTCATCTCCAAGCTCGAGTGGGCCCGGCGTGGCGAGTCGCAGCGCCAACTCAGTGACGCGGCGGCGATCTTGCGTGCGCGTGACGACCTCGACCTCGACTATGTCGAGCGGTGGGCCACCGAACTCGGCATCACTGAGGAGCTGACCGGCGCTCGTGAGCTCGCCGGCTGACCCGGCGGGCGGGGTGTCAGTTGCGGGCGATCGCGGTGCTGGCGCGTTCGGTGACGACCTTGCTGCTGCCGCCTGGCTGCATCGACACGCCGAGCAAGAGATCGCCGGCTTCCATCGTGCGCTTCTGGTGGCTGACGATGATCAACTGGGCGTCGCGGCGGAACTCCTCGATCAGGCCGAGGAAGCGGTGCAGGTTGACGTCGTCGAGCGCGGCCTCGACCTCGTCCATCACGTAGAACGGCGACGGCCGGCTGCGGAACACGGCGAACAGAAAGGCCAGCGCCGTCAGCGAACGCTCGCCACCCGACAGCAGCGACAGCTTCTTGACGTTCTTACCGCTCGGTTTGGCCTCGACCTCGATGCCCGTGTTGAGCAGGTCGTCGGGCTGGGTGAGGATCAGCTTGCCCTGGCCGCCGGGGAACAGCGTGCCGAATAGTTGCGTGAAGTTGGCCGCGACATCGGCGAACGCCGACGCGAACACGCTCTGGATCTCCTGGTCGACGGCCTTGATGACGCGAGCCAGGTCGCGGCGCGTCGAGCGCACGTCCTCGAGTTGCTCTTCGAGGAACGTATGGCGCTGCTGGAGCTCGTTGAACTCCTCCAGGGCGAGCGGGTTGATCGGCCCCAGCAGGCGCAGCTCGCGGTCGAGTTCGCGCACCCGGCCGGCCGCCGTGGCCCCGTCGGGCAGTTCGGGGCACTCGGCTGCGATCGCCACGTCGGGTTCGATGTCGAGGTCGCGCCGCAGCGCTTCGATCGTGGTCTCCAGGCGCACCTTTTGGTCGGCCTCGTCGAGGTCGGCCTTGTGATGCCGGGCGCGCACCTCGTCGAGCGCCTTCTCGGCCACGCTGCGGGCGCGCCGGTCGGCGTCGAGCGCGGTCGACAGGGCGCGCACCTCGTCGCTCTGGCGGCGGCGCTGCTCGCTGAGGTCGAGGTACTCGCCTTCCAGGGAATTCCGGTGCGTAGCCAGCCGGGCCGACCACCCGTCGATCGTCTCGATCGACTGCTCGATGCGCACCCGCCGCTCGGCGGCCAACTCGCGTTCTGCCCGATCGGCTTCCAGGCGTCGCTGGTTCTCGGTGATGCGGGCCTCGAGGAACGCCTGGCGCTCGTGCAGCCCGGCGTTGCGGACCTCGAGCTCGCGGCGGCGGCCCGCCAGGCCCGCGGCCCGCGACTCCAACTCGGCACGAGTGGCGGCCCGGGCTCGCGCCGCGTCGGCTTCGGCCTGCTCGTCGGCGGCGAGCCCGGGCAACAGGCCCTCCAACTCCGAGATCCGTTCCTGCTCGGCGGCCGCGTGGGCCGTCAACTCGGTGACCGCGGCGTCGATCGAGGTCACCTCGCCCGCCAACTCGGCGTGCTGGGTGGTGACGCGGGCGCGGTGCTCGCCCGTCGAAACCAGCTTGGCCGCGTTCTGCTCGGCCGCCCGCGAGGCAGCCTGGTCGGCCTGCTGGGCCGCGCGCTGGCCGTCACGCGCAGCGCGCAGCGCGGCGTCGGCGTCGACCAGGGCGGCGGCCGCGGCATCGGCGTTGGCGCGGGCATCGGCGAGCGCGGCCGCGGTGGCACCGCCACCAGCGGCGCCGATCCGCCAGCCGTTGGGCGCGAAGCGATCGCCCTCGTCGGTAACGACCACGGTGTCGGGGTGGGCCAGCGCAGCTTCGATCGCCGCGTCGATCGAAGCGACCCGCACGGCGCCGCCGACGAGCGCTTCGAGCAGGCCCGACACACCCGGCCGCCCCGAGCGCACGTGCGGCAACACGGGGTCGCCCACCGGCGGGTGACGATGCACGTCGCCACGCCCATGGGCGGCCAGCACGGCTCCGGTGGTGGCGTGGGCGCGCAGCTCGGCGAGCGCCCGCTGTGCGGACTCGGGCGAGTCGACGACCACGGCCGACAGTGCTTCACCGAGTGCAGCTTCGACCGCGGGTTCCCAGCCGGCGTCGATCTCGACGACGTCGAGCAGCGTGCCGAGCACGCCGTCCACACCGGCGAGGCGCTCGGCACCGGCGCGGGCGTGGGCCGCGTCGAGCGCTTGCTGGAGGGCCTCGGCGCGGGCACTCCAGTGCGACGCAGCCTCGGCGGCCTGCTGTTGGGCGGTGGTGGCGGCCTCGAACTCCGACTCGGCTGCAAGGCGGGCGCGCTCGGCGGCCGAGGCCGCATCGGCGAGCGGGTTCGTGGCTGCCTCGGCGGCGGCGACCTCGTCGGCGAGCCGGGCGACTTCGGTGGCGAGCTTGGCGAGTCGCGCGTGCGCGTCGGCGGCGCGTCCGGTGGCTCGGCGCAGTTCGGCCGACGAGCGCTCGAGCGCTGCCCGGGTGGTGCGCAGCTCGCTGCGCACCTCGGCCGCCGCGGCGGCAGCCCGCGAGCCCCCGCCACCTTCTTCGGCTTCGGCCAGGGCGGCCAGCACGCGCTCGCGCTCGGCGGCGAACGACTCCTCGTCGGCAGCCAACGCGTCGGCGTCGGGTGCCACCTGCAACAACGCCGTGGCGACGTCTTCCAACTCGGCCTGGAAGCGAGCCGCGTCGGCTTCGAGGTTGGCGACGACGCCGGCGTCGAGTAGCTGACCGCGGTCGCGTTCGAGCGAGCGCTTGCGCTCGGCGAGCACGGCGGCCAGGCCGCGGGCGCGCTCGCGCAGCTGCTCCACTCGACGGAGCCGGTCGGTGACGTCTTGCTCGCCGCGGGCCGCCAGTTGGGCTTCGGCGGCGAGGATGGCCGTGTCGAGCCGGGTCAGTTCCGTCTTGAGTTCGGTTTCCTTCGAGGTGGCGTCGAGGCGATCGGCGGCGACCGTTTCCAGCCGGGTGCGCAGCCCGGCGATCTCGCGTCCCATCACGAACGTCTGCAACGCGCGCAGCTCGACGACGAGCACCTCGTGGCGGCGGGCGGCCTCGGCCTGGCGTTCCAGCGGGCGCAGCTGGCGGCGCACCTCGCGCAGCAGGTCTTGCAGGCGCAGCAGGTTGGCCTCGGTGGCGTCGAGCCGGCGCTCGGCCTTCTCCTTGCGCTTGCGGTACTTGAGGACGCCGGCGGCTTCTTCGATGATCGCCCGGCGGTCTTCGGGCCGGGCGTTGAGCACGGCGTCGATCTGGCCCTGGCTGACGATGACGTGCTGCTGGCGGCCGACGCCGGCGTCGCTGAGCAGTTCCTGCAGGTCGAGCAGGCGGCACGGCACGCCGTTGATGGCGTACTCGCTGTCGCCGCTGCGGAACAGGATGCGGGTCAGCGTGACCTCGCTAAACTCCACCGGCAGCACACCGGCCGAGTTGTCGAGCGTCAGCGACACCTCGGCGCGCCCGAGCGCCGGCCGCTTCTCGGTGCCGGCGAAGATGACGTCGTCCATCTTCTGTGAACGCACGCTGCGCGGCGCCTGGGCGCCGAGCACCCAGGCGATCGCATCGACCACGTTCGACTTACCGGACCCGTTCGGCCCGACCACCACCGTGACCCCCGGTTCCAGGGCCATCACAGTGCTATCAGCGAACGACTTGAACCCTTTGAGGGTCAGACTCTTGAGAAACACGCTCGGGGGATCGTACTCGCTGGTGGTTTCGACAAGCTCAACCACCGTGGGGTCCCTGGCCGGGCTAGTGCTTGATCATGACGTGCTTGACCTCGGTGTAGGCCTCGAGCGCGTACATGCTCATGTCCTTGCCGTAGCCACTCTGCTTGAAGCCGCCGTGAGGCATCTCGGACACGATCGGGATGTGGTCGTTGACCCACACGGTGCCGAACTGGAGCGCCTTGGTCATCCGCATCGCCCGCCCGACGTCGCTGGTCCACACACTGGCGGCGAGGCCGTAGTCGACGTCGTTGGCCCACGCCAGGGCGGTCGCCTCGTCGGGCGCCTGCTGCACCGTGATGACCGGGCCGAACACCTCGTTCTGCACGATCTCGGAGCCCTGCTCGACACCGATCACGACCGACGGCTCGTAGAAGAACCCGGGCCGGTCGACCTGGTGCCCGCCGGCGGTGACCTGGCCACCGGCGGCGACGGCGCGCTCGACGAAGCCGGCCACCCGCGCCTGCTGGGCGGCCGACACGACCGGGCCCATCTCGGTGTCGGGGTCGAGCGGGTCGCCAGTCTTGACGTTGTTGGCCGCGGCCGACATCGCCTCGACGAAGTCGGAGTGGACCTTGGCGCCGGCGATGATGCGGGTGGGGGCGGTGCAGTCCTGGCCCGAGTTGTAGTAGGCGGTGGCCGACAGGTTCTCGACGAGCGCCTCGACGTCGGCGTCGTCGAACACGATCACCGGCGCCTTGCCGCCGAGTTCGAGGTGTACCCGGGTGAGCGAGTCGCTGGCCGTGTTGGCCACCGACTTGCCGGCGCGCACCGAGCCGGTGAGCGACACGAGCCGCACGTCGGGGTGCTCGACCAGTGCCGTGCCCACCACCGGGCCGGCGCCGCACACCACGTTGACCACGCCTGGGGGCAGCACGTCGGCGAGTAGCTCCATCAACGCCAGCGCCGAGTACGGCGTGAGCTCGGACGGCTTGAGGATCACCGTGTTGCCGGCCGCCAGAGCGGGGGCGAGCTTCCACGTGGCCATGTTGAGCGGATAGTTCCACGGAGCGACACCGGCTACCACTCCGAGTGGGTCGCGGCGGATGTACGAGGTGTAGCCCCCCATGTATTCGCCAGCCGCCTTGCCTTCCATGAACCGTGGGGCGGCGGCGAAGAAGCGCCAGTTGTCGACGGTGAGGTCGAACTCGAAGTCGATGATCGACAGCGGCTTGCCGACGTTGGTGGCCTCGACCAGCTTGAGTTGATCGAGGTTGGCCTCGATCGCGTCGGCCACCTTGGCCAGCGCCTCGGAACGCTCGCGGGGCGTCTTCGCCGACCATTCGGGGAATGCCGCCTTGGCGGCCTGCACGGCGTCGTCGACGTCGGCTGCCTCGCTGAGCGGCGTCGTGCCGAGTACCTCACCCGTGGCCGGATTGAGCACCTGGTCGACGGCGCCCGACCGGGCCGGCTTGAACACTCCCCCGATGAAGTTCTGCTCCTGCATGCCGTGAGTGTGGCACAGCGCCGGGGCTGCCGCCGACGGGTGCTCAGCGGACGAAACGGCCGGCGGACACCGCCGCCGCGGTTGCTCCTCCGGCCAGCACGGCGGGCGGCAGTTCGCCGGTGCGCATCAGCGTGCCGACCGACTCGGAGACCGCCGGGGCGGCCTGGATTCCGAACCCTCCCTGCCCGGCGCACCACACGAAGCTCGGCTCGAGCGGATCGGGGCCGAGCACGAACCCGCGGTCGGGAGCGAACGTGCGCAAGCCCGCCCAGCTCGAACTGAGCGAGCGCGGGGCGAGCGTCGTCTCCTCGTTGATCCGATCGAGGCACAGGGCGAGGTCTTCCTCCTCGGGACGCACGTCGGACGGCTCGGTCGGGGTCTCGTCGGCCAGCGACGCCATGATCTGGCCCGGCTCGGGCTTGAAGTACCAGGCTTCGGCGGCGCTGAACACCAGTGGCCAGGCGCGGTGGTCGACGGTGCCCTTGTACCGGAACGTGCATGCTGTGCGACGCATCGGCACGAGTCCGCACGGCGGCACGCCGCTGGCCCGGGCGACCTCGTCGGCCCACGCACCGGCGGCGTTCACGATCGTTCCGGCCTCGATCGTGCCCTGCGACGTGGTGACCAGCCACCGCTCCCCCACCCGCTCGGCCGACACGATCCGGCAGCCGAGCCGGATCTCGGCACCATGCCGCCGGGCGACGCGCCGGAAGACGGTGACCGCCTCGGCGACGTCGATGTCGAACACCCGCTCGTCGTACCAGGCACCGGCGATGCGCTCGGGCCGCAACGCCGGGCACAGTTCCAGCGCAGCGGTCACCGACACCTCGTCACCGTCGGAGTGGAGCACGGCGTCGTCAGCGACGCTGGCGATCGTGAGCATCCCGCGCGGCTCGAGCAGCGTCGCCACCTCGCCACCGCCGCTGGCGAACCACTCGTGGCTCGCCAGGCTGAACGGCTGGATCTGCGCACCGCCGTAGCCGGCGATGAACTGCGCCGCGCTCCGACCGGTGGTCTGCGAGGTGGCTGTGTCGAACTGCTCGATCACGAGCACCGAGCGGTCGGCGGCGAGATCAGCAGCCACTCCGAAACCAGCGATTCCTGCGCCGACGACGAGCGCGTCGACGGATTCGACCGTCATCGAGAACTCCGTGAGGGTGAGGCCAGCCGGCACCGTGTCGGGCGAGCTGGCGGACAGATGGTGCCCGCATGATGGCACCTTGGGCGTCGCGATCCACCACAGCCCGGTCGCCGGGGCGAGCGCAGCGCCACGGTGCTGGCATCATCTGCGTCATGACGCTGCACGAACTCGCCCAACGGCACCTGTGGGGGCACTTCTCGGTGCTCGGCGCCGAGCCCGAGGGCATCAAGGTGATCGAGCGCGGCGAGGGCTGCTACGTCTACGACTCCGACGGCAAGCGTTACCTCGACGGGTTGGCCGGGCTGTTCTGCAACGCGATCGGCCACGGCCGCCCCGAGCTGGCCGAGGCCGCCGCCGACCAGGCCGCCACGCTGGGCTTCTTCCCGATCTGGACGTACGCCCACCCGACCGCGATCGAGCTGGCCGCCAAGCTCGCATCGCTGGCACCGGGCGATCTCAACCGGGTGTTCTTCACGTCGGGCGGGTCCGAAGCCGTGGAGTCGGCGTGGAAGCTCGCTCGGGCGTACTGGAAGGCGGTCGGCAAGCCGCAGAAGGTCAAGGTGCTCAGCCGCTACATGGCGTACCACGGAACGTCGATGGGAGCGCTGTCGATCACGGGGGTGCCGGCGATCCGCAACCCGTTCGAGCCACTCGTACCCGGCGCCTACAAGGTGCCCAACACGAACCGCTACCGGCACCCACTCGCCGACGACCCCGAGGCGTTCCTGGCCTACGTCACCGACGCGATCGAGCAGACGATCCTGGCCGAGGGCCCCGACACGGTCGCCGCGATCTTCCTCGAACCGATGCAGAATACGGGCGGCTGCCTCGCTCCCCCGCCGGGCTACTTCCAGCGCGTCCGCGAGATCTGTGACCAGTACGACGTGCTGCTCGTCAGCGACGAGGTGATCTGCGCGTTCGGGCGGCTGGGCTACATGTTCGGGTGCGAGCGCTACGGCTACCAGCCCGACATCATCACGTGCGCCAAGGCGCTCACGTCGGCCTACCAGCCGCTGGGGGCGGCGATCGTCAGCGACCGCCTCGCCGAGCCGTTCCTGCCGCCGCCCGTCGGCAGCGGCCAGCCGTTCCTGCACGGCTTCACGTTCGCCGGCCACCCGGTGGCCTGCGCGGTCGCCCTGCGCAACCTGGCGATCTTCGAGGACGAGCAGATCCTCGCTCACGTACGTACGCACGAGGCCGGGTTCAAGACCGCGCTCAAGTCGCTCACCGACCTGCCAATCGTCGGCGACTTCCGCGGCGAGGGCTACTTCTACGCGCTCGAACTCGTGAAGGACCGCGACACCGGTGCCCGCTTCGACGAGGGCGAACGCAACCGCCTGTTGCGCGGGTTCCTGTCGCCGCGGCTGTTGGAACTCGGCCTGATCTGCCGCGCCGACGACCGGGCCGAGCCGATCGTGCAGCTCAGCCCGCCGCTGATCGCCGGCCCCGACCAGTTCGACGAAATCGTCACCGCCCTGCGCACCGCCCTCACCGAAGCGATGGCCATCATCTGACGGACAAAAACGACTAGCCCAAGCTGTTCGATATCCGGCTGGGGTGAGCGGCTGTGTGGTGGATGGTGCTGTGGTGGGCGGCTCGGGTGGCTTCGAGCGTGTCGGGGGCGCCCGAGGTCATGGTGTCATCGTGTGTGGATGTCGTTGGCCGGCTCGGCGGGTGGTCGGCGGGCGCCGGTGGTCCGCGACTCAAGCGTTCAGATGCGCAGCGGCAGTGTGTGGACGCGTGTGAACGCGGCGATCAGCTGATCGGTCCACGGCCACGTGTTCGAGAGCCGGCAGATGTGTTGTCGTCCGGTGGTGATGAGGTGGCCGGCGGTGTGGAGCAAGCAGTAGCGGAGTCGTTTGGGTTCGGCGGTGGCGAGGTCGCCGTCGAGGGCGAGGAGCCGTGTCCAGGCGAGCAGGTCGTGGGCGCAGAGCGCGAGGTGTAGCCAGGCGGTGTTGATCGCGAACGAGTGTGATGGCAGGTTCGTGAGCCCGAGAGCTTTGGTGTCGCAGATCTGTCGTTCGGCGCGGCCGCGTCCGCGGTAGAGCGCTTCGAGATACGCGATGTCGTCGTCGGCGAGGTCGGTGACGAACACTTGGTAGCGGTGACCGTCGACGTCGGTGAAGGTGAGCTGCGCGCCGGGGTGTGGAACCTCACGGCGGGCGATCATGCGGCACCCGTCGGGCCAGCCGTCGAGCAGGTTCCCGGCGAGGTGGGTGATCTCGGCGACGTCGGCGTGGTCGCGCCACTCGCTGCCATCAGCTGAGATCGCGGGTCGCCATGCCCGTTTCGGGACGTTGACCAGGACTTTGGCGACGTCGACGTTGAGTTGGTGTCCGATCACGAACCGCACGCCACGCTGGCGGCAGTGATTGACGAACTTGTGTGACCAGCCCGCGGTGTCAGCTCGGGCGATCACCTCGACCTCCGCGGGGTTGATCGGCAGCTGGTCGAGCGCGTCGTCGAGGACCGCGACGTGGTCGGTGGCGGTGCCTGATCCGGCGTTACCCGGTCGCAGCACCCCGGCGAGCGCTTCACCGGTGGCATCGAGGTAGGCGAGCAGCGGGTGGAACCCGAACCCACGCTTGTACGTCGGCGCCGCCTGTTCTTTCTCTGAATGCGACCCCACGAGTGTGGCGTCGATGTCGATCACGTAGAACCCCGGATCCGCTCCCGCCGCCCACGCCTTGGCCCGGGCTTGGGCGCGGGCGGTCTTGATCCGCTCCAGCGTGTCGTCATCGACAGCTGCGAGGGTGCGCCACACCGTTGGATGCGACGCCACGTCACCGAACAGGTCGGGCTGATCGCGTAGCACCGCGACATCAGAGATCGTCTCACCACCATCGGCGAGCATCACCGCCACGTCGACGAGCACCTCACCGCGGTCGTGGCCACGGCGACGCTGTTTCGTGGGTGCCATCGCCGCCGACAGCGCCGCCGTGAGACCCAGCTGGTCGGCGAGATCTGCGAGCAGTCTGGTGCCCGCGTGGTTCACGATCCCGGTCCCACCACCAGTGATCTTGACGGCCGGACGGCGACGATTACGCTTCACCATGGAAGTGCCCTTCTGGTTGGGGTTCTTGATGCCTTCGACAGCTCAAGTTTCCCGCACCAGAAGGGCGTTTTCGCGGACGCGCCGACCTCAACCCCCGACCGCTACTGAACAGGGCGGGCTAGGCGGCGGACTTCGACCGGCGGAAGCCGGCGATGGTGCTGCCGACGAGGATCGCGATCACCACGATCATCACCAGCGTGGTGAGCACGTGGACCTGCGGCACGACTTCACGTACCGCCGAGTCCCACACCTGGCGCGGGAACGTCACGGTCTGCCCGGCGACGAACGACGTGATGATGTAGTCGTCGAGCGACAACGACAGCGACAGCAAGAACGCGGCGGCGAGGCCGGGCACGAGCGCCGGGAAGGTCACCTTGAAGAACGTGCGCAGCGGCGGCGAACCGAGGTCGGCGGCGGCATCTTCGAGTGACCAGTCGAGGCCGCGCAGGCGGGCCTTCACGGTGAGCGCCACGAACGAGATGCAGAACGTGGTGTGGGCGATCACGATCGTCCAGAAGCCGCGGGCGACACCGACGTTGAAGAACAGCGTGAACGTCGACGCACCGAGCACGATCTCGGGCGTCGTCAGCGGCAGCACCAGCAACATGTTCAGCCCCGCCCCACCGCGCATCTTGTAGCGGCTGATCGCGATCGCGATCAGCCCGCCGAGGATCGTGGCCAGGGTGCAGGCCGCGAGCCCGACCTTGATGCTCTCCACGAACGCGTCCCGGTAGTTCGTGTCGGCGAACGCGTGCCGCCAGTTGCTCCAGGTGAACTCGTTCCAGGTGGTGTTGCGTCGGCCCGCCGGCTGGTTGAAGCTCAGCACCGCGATCGACAGCAGCGGCAACAGCAGGTAGACGATGCCGAGTGCGGTGAACACGTACAGGGCGTAGGTACCCCACTTGCGACGGGGCGCCTTGCGCGTGGCGGCACCCGGGCGCGGGGCCGGCCCCGGCGGAACGATCTCGGCGTCGAGCACGTTCGTCATGTCAGCTCCTCCGTTCCCAGGAACTTCGAATACGCCAAGACGATCACCGTGATGATCGCCATCAGCACAAAGCTGATCGCGGCCGCTGTCGGGTAGTCGCGATTGACGATGAACTGGGCCTGCACCGCGTTGCCGATCACGCTCGTGGACGTGCCACCGAGCCGGCGGGCGTTGATGAAGTCACCGGTGGCGGGGATGAACGTCAGCAGCGTCCCGGCGAACACGCCCGGAAGCGACAGCGGCAGGATCACCTTGCGGAACGCCCGCCCGAACGTCGAGTACAGGTCGGACGCAGCGTCGACCAACCGGGCGTCGATCTTCTCGATGCTGACATAGATGGGCATCAGCATGAACGGCAAGTAGTTGTAGGTGAGGCCACCGACGACCGCCGCCCGCGTCTGGAGGATCCGGCCGTTGTCCATGATCCCTACGCGCTCGAGGACTCCGTCGATGCTGATGCCCTTGACGATGCCCAGGATCGGGCCGTTGTCGGCGAGCAGCGCCTCCCACGCGAACGTGCGCAGCAGGAAGCTGGTGAAGAACGGCAGCATCACCAGGCCGAGCACGAGCGCCTTGAAGCGCCCGGCTTTGACGGCGATGAAGTAGGCGATCGGGTAGGCGATCAGCAGACACAGCACCGTCGCGATCGCGGCGAACAGGAACGCTTGGCGCAGGTGGCTGCCGAACTGATCGAACGCGGCGGTGAAGTTGCCCCACTCCCACGTCAACGCATAACCGTCGCCGTCGGCTCGCCGCGACGACACGGCGATGCGGAACAGCGTGATCATCGGGACGACGAAGAACAGCAGGAGGAACAGCACCCCGGGCGCCGACAGCCCGTAGGGGATCTTGCGCCCGATCCGCAGGTTGCGGTCGTCGGCGGCGGCTGCGGTGGCCACCTCAGTTCCCCATCAGCCGCTGGAACGCCGTGTTGAGCGTGTCCTCGTCGTCATCGCTGAGCGAGGCGAAGCCGTGCAGGCGGGCCGCGGTGGCCTCGTCGGGGAACAGAATCGGGCTCTCGGCGAGTTCGGCCGCATCGCCGCCCATGTTGGACAGCTCGTCACGAACGCCCTTGACGGGCGACATGTACTGCACCCAGTAGGTGAGCTGAGCGGCCTGCACGGGGTCGTAGACGAAGTTCATCCACTCGGCAGCGGCGACGCCGTTGGCGGCCCCCTTGGGAATCACCATCGTGTCGTACCAGCTGATGGCCCCCTCTTCGGGCACGACGTACTCGATGTCCATCTCGTACTGGAGCTGCAAGATGTCGCCCGACCAGCCCACGCAGGCGACCAGGTTGCCGTTGAGCAGGTCGTCCATGTACTCGTTGCCGGTGAACGCCCGGATCTGCCTACTGGCCTTCTGCTGCTCGAGGAACTCGATCGCTTCCAGCGCGCCGTCGATGTTGGGCACCGACGGGTCGTGGCCGAGGCCGAGCATGATCAACCCGATCGTGTCGCGCATCTCGGTGAGCAGCGCGACCCGACCCCGGAACTCGGGGTCGAACAGGTCCATGATGCTGCCCAGCTCGCGACCGGTCTTCTCCGGCACATACGCCAGGCCCGTGGTTCCGGCCTGCCACGGCAGGTTGTAGATGGCGCCGAAGTCCCACGGCTCGGTGACGAACCGGGACTCGAGGTTGACGCGATTGGGAATCAGGTCGACGGGGAGCGGTTCGAGCCAGCCCCGGGCTTTCAGCCGGCTCGCCATCCAGTACGTGGGGCACACGATGTCCCACGCGGTGGCGTCGCCCTCGCTCAGGTACGGCGACAGCTCGCGGGCGTAGACCTCGTTGTTGTCGTTGAAGTTCTCGGAATACTCGATCGAGATGCCCGAGTCGGCTCTGAAACGGTCGAGCGTTCCGATCTCACCATCCTCGGTGGGGTCGATGTATGCCTGCCAGTTGAGGACGCGTACCTGGCTGGCACCGCTGCCGAGCGTGCTCGAACCGTTGCCGAACCCGGGGGTGTCGCCGTCGCCGGCGTTGTCGCTGTCGCCCTCGCCGCCACCGCTGAACGCGAACACCGCTCCGATCAGTGCGGCTGCGCCGCCCAGCCCAGCCGCGCCGATCAGCGCCCGCCGGCCGATCTGGCTGGGCGGCTCGGCGGCGGCGCCGCCGGCGGGTTGCCCCGAGCCGTCGTCGACATCGTCGTCGGCGTCGAGCTCGCCGGCCATCGTGGCCTCGACCTCGTCGAAGTCGGTGCTGGTGGCACCGACGATCGCGGTGCGACCCTCGATCACGAACGGCGCGGTAGGCGCCCACGTGAGCGTGATCAGGTTGCCCGGGGTGGTCGCTGCCGTGGCTTCGTCAGGGTCGATTGTGACGATGATCTCGGTGGCGTCGTCGAGCATCACGATCAACTTGATCTCGTTGCCCTGGTAGATCAGCTCTTTGATCGTGCCGACGAACGTGCGGCCGGGCTGCGGGTCACCGGTGTACGGCCGCAGGCGCTCGGGGCGCATCACGACGGTGACGTCGCCCCCACCTTCGATGCCGGCCGTGGCCGGAACGTCGATCGTCGCGCCGATCGACAGGTCGACCTTGGGCGACGACGTGTCGCGGCTGACCCGGCCGGGCAACAGGTTCGCCGAGCCGATAAAGCCGGCCACGAAGATGCTGGCCGGCTGGTCGTAGATCTCCGACGGGGTACCGATCTGCTCGACCCGGCCGCGGCTCATCACCGCGATCCGGTCGCTCATCGTCAACGCCTCACCCTGGTCGTGGGTGACGAACACGAACGTGATGCCCACCTCGCGCTGGATCCGCTTGAGTTCGAGCTGCATCGCCTCGCGGAGCTTGAGGTCGAGCGCCGCCAGCGGCTCGTCGAGCAACAGTGCGGCCGGCAGGTTGACGAGCGCCCGGGCCAACGCCACCCGCTGCTGCTGGCCGCCCGACAACTGGTTCGGCCGGCGGTGGGCGAACTCGGCCAGCTTCACGATCTCGAGCATCTCGAGCGACCGTGTGCGGGCCTCGGCAGCGGGGACCTTCTTCGAACGCAGGCCGAACGCCACGTTGTCGACGATCGACATGTGCGGGAACAGCGCGTACTGCTGGAACACCGTGTTGACGTTGCGCTTGTACGGGGGCACCGACGACACGTCGGCCCCTTCGAGCAGCACCGCCCCCTGGGTGGGTTGCTCGAACCCGGCGATCATCTTGAGCAGCGTCGTCTTGCCGCAGCCCGACGGGCCGAGCAGCGAGAAGAACTCACCGCGCTTGATCGCGAAGTCGGCGTGTTCCACCGCCACGTAGTCGCCGAATTGCTTGCGCACATTCTGCAAGACGACCACTGCGTCCCCGCTCGAACCCGCCGCACCTACCCCGTTATCGAGACTCATTCAGCGGCAACGTAATGAATCGTTCAAGCCTGGTCCAGTGTTGAAACGAGTAATTCACAACTTTCGTGTCGGCGTAGCGTTGGCGCCGTGGGCACAGCAAGCTCCCGTCGCGACCGCCCGGTCGAACGCTCGTTGTGGCTCGACCAACTCGGCGACACGGGCCGCCGACCAGCCCTCGTGGGCACGGTCGACGCCGATGTGGCCATCGTCGGCGCCGGCTATTCGGGCCTGTGGACCGCCTACTACTTGCTGCGCCACTCGCCGGGCTCGCGGCTCGTGGTGCTCGATCGCGAGCACGTCGGGTTCGGTGCGTCGGGGCGCAACGGCGGGTGGGCGGTCGGCGAAGTCGCCCGCCACGACATCCCGCCGGCGATGACCCGGGCGCTGTTCGACGCGGTCGCCGAGATCGGCCGGGTGTGCGTCACCGAAGGCATCGAGTGCGGGTACACGCGCGGTGGCACGATCCGCCTCGCCCGCACCGCCCCGCAGCTAAAGCGCCAGCGGGCCGAAGTGCGTCACGCCCACGCCCAGGGATTCGGCGAGGACGACCTACGGATGCTGTCGGCCGACGAGGCAGGCGAACTGCTGGCCGCCCCCGACGTGCAGGGAGGCCTGTTCTTCGCCCACACCGCGGCCATCCAACCGTTGGCGCTGGCACGCGGGCTGGCGGCCGCGGTGGAACGGCTGGGCGGCGTGATCTACGAAGGCACAGAGGTCACCAGCGTCAGCGCTGGGCGCGTCGCGACCGGGGGCGGCACGGTGCGGGCCGGGGCAGTGGTACAGGCCACCGAGGCGTATGGGCCCGGCCGCGGACACGTGCCGCTGTATTCGCAGATGATCGCCACCGAGCCGCTCCCGGCGTCTGCGTGGGAGTCGATCGGGCTGGCCGGGCGGCCGACCTTCGCCGACGACCGGTACGTGGTGATCTACGGCCAGCGCACCGCCGACGACCGGATCGCGTTCGGCGCCCGCGGCAACCCGGCGTACCTGTACGGCTCGCGGATCCGCGCCGAGGTCGAGTCGAAGGCGCACCTGGCGATCGCCGCGACGCTGCGCGAACTACTCCCCCAACTCGGCGACGTCGAGGTCACCCACCGCTGGGGCGGCGTGCTGGCGGTTCCTCGCGACTGGCACCCGCACGTGCGCTGGGACGCCGCCAGCCGCGCCGGCTCCTTGGGCGGCTACGTCGGCGACGGGGTCGCCGCGTCGAACCTGGCCGGACGCACCCTCGCCGACCTGATCGTCGGCAACGACACCGAACGCGCCACGTTCCCGTGGGTGAACCACCGGTCGCGGCGGTGGGAGCCCGAGCCCCTGCGCTGGCTGGCCGTCAACGCCGCCTTCACCGCACTCGCCTGGTCCGACCGCCGCGAAGCCCGCACCGGCAACCCCTCGCAACTCGCCCGGCAGGTCCTCCGGCTGATCGGACGGTGACCGAGGCCGGGTGGTTTCGACAGGCTCAACCACCCGGCCCGGGCCAAGGTGGTTGAGCCTGTCGAAACCACCTCGCTGATCTACGGACAGCTACCGCTGGCAGTTGGCGCAGTAGACGGTGGTTCGTTGGGCGTATTGGGTGGTGCGCAGCCAGCTCGTGGCGCAGGTGAGGCAGCGTTCGCCGCCGCGGCCGTAGACCTTGTGGTCGTCCTGGTACGAGCCATTGTCGCCGAACAGGTCGAGGTACTGGGCGTCGCCGAGCGTCGACCCACCGGCCATGATCGCCTCGCCCAAGATCTCGTGGATCGCGGAGTGCAGTCGCCGCTCGGCCGCCGGCGACAGCGAGTCGCTCAACCGGCCGGGCCGCAGCCGCGCCCGGTGGAGGATCTCGTCTGCGTAGATGTTGCCGATGCCGGCGATCACGTGTTGGTCGAGCAGCATCGGTTTGAGCTGGCGCGATCGCGAGCGCACGATGCCGCGCAGCTGAGCGAGCGAGAGCCCCTCCGAGATCGGGTCGGGGCCCATCGCCGCCAGTTCGGGCAACTCGACGGCGACGTTGCCCGGGTCGAACACGACCACCTCGCCGAACGTACGCGGATCGACGAACCACACCTCGTCTCCTGGCTGGTCGCCGGGTTGGCCCCCACGCTGCTTGCCACGCCCAACGCCGGGCTGCTCGCCGGCTGGGTCGAGGTGCATGACGACGTGGGTGTGCGCGGGGCGCGGGGTGCCGGCCCGGGCGACCAGGAGTTGGCCGCTCATCCGTAGGTGGACCATCAGCTCGTCGCCCGAGTCGAGCGGCAACAGCAAGTACTTACCGCGCCGGTTGGCGGCGAGGATCGTCGTGCCCGTCAACCCGTGGATCAGCGCTTCAGGGCTGGTGCGCCGGACCACGCGTTCGCGGCCTACCTCGACGCGTCCGACGCGACGCCCGACCACCAGCCGGTCCAGCCCGCGCCGAACGGTTTCTACCTCGGGAAGCTCAGGCATCGGCGTGAGTCAATCGGAAACCGGTCGAACTACTCGTCGCTGCCGGACAACTCGCTGAGCGCCATGCCGGCGGCAACCTGTTCGGCCGATTTCTTCGAACGGCCCTCGCCGCGGCCCACCACGGTCTCGCCGACGCGGACCTCGGCGAAGAACGTCTTGTCGTGGTCGGGCCCGGTCGAGCGAAGGTGGTAGGCGGGGGCCGGCAGCTGGCGCTCGGCCACCCATTCCTGAAGCGCCGACTTCTGGTCGAGCCGGTGCAGCGCCGGGCGGGCCGCTTCCAGCCGCGGCAGGAACAGCCGCTCGACCAACTCCAGCGCGCTGTCGTGGCCACCGTCGAGATAGACCGCACCGAGCACGGCCTCCATCGCGTCGGACAGGATCGACACCTTCTCACGCCCGTGGGCGGCGTCTTCGCCGCGGCCGAGCAGCAGGTACTCGCCGATTCCGAGGTCGACCGCCACCCGCGCCAGCGCGTTGGCGTTGACGACGCTCTTGCGCAGGTCGGTGAGCGCCCCTTCGGCCAGGTCGCCGAAGCGGTGATAGACGAGGTCGGCGATCACCCAGCCGAGCACCGCGTCACCGAGGAACTCGAGCCGTTCGTTACTCTCCTCGCCGGGTGTCTCGGCGACGAAACTGCGGTGTGCCATCGATCGCCGGAGCAGCGCGCGGTCGGCGAACTGGTAGCCCAGCCGCCCTTCGAGCGCGCTCAACGACACGAGCTATACACGCGCCCTTCTGGCGGGTGAGTGAGCGGCATACCGGAAGGCCATTGCGGGTACCGAGTCCGGGTCAGCGGGTGCGCTCGAAGACGTAGTCGACGGCGTCGCGGACCGACTTGAGGTCTTCGAGGTCTTCGTCTTCGATGCGGAACCCGACGGTGCGGTCGGCCAGTTCCTCCTCGAGCGACTCGACCAGCTCGATCAGGGCCAGGCTGTCGGCCTCGAGATCGTCGACGAACGACTGCCCCTCGCTGATGGTCGCCGGGTCGATCTCCAAGATGTCGGCCAACCGATCGCGGACGATCTCGAAGATCTCCTCACGCGAAAGTGGCTCGTTGTTCACATGCGTCTCTGCAGGCACGCCGGACAGGCTACTCAGCTCGTCAACCGCCGAGCAGGTCCACCGTGACCGTTCCCGACGTAGCGCCCTGCGGATACCAGACGAGTAGATGGTCGTACATGAGCGTCCAGGCCACGCCGCCGGTGACTTCGGCACGTTGGTAGTCGTACTCACCGCAACATCCTGTGCGGAACAGCTCGGCGCCCGCCCATGTCGGCGTGCCGGCCACCGACTCACCGGAGCGGACATCGATCATCTCCCATGCCTGCCCGGAGGCGTCGGTGGTGACGACCGCGACGTTGCCGTCGGCGACGCCATAGCCGCGTCGGTCACCGTACTCCCACACCGTGTGACCATCGTGGGCATCGATCGCCATCAGACGCGTGTCGGTGCAGTGCCACTCGGCAAGGTCGGTGCAGGCGTCGACCAGGAACAACGCGTCGTCGCCGTCACCGAACGGCCCGGCGACGGTGAACCCTTCGCCGGCGTGAGTGCCGAGGTCAGCGCGCCGCCACAGCTCGTTTCCCCAGCCGTCGCGGGCGGTGAGACTCGGGTCCTCGGACCAGAAGAACTGAACATCGACCTGTGCCGCGACGTGTGTTCCCAGGGCCTGCATCGCTGGGTTCGCGCTGGCCGGGTCGAACGGCCCCCACACGTCGTCCACGTACACGCGTACGGGAACTCCGTCTCCCCCGGGCAAGCCGATCGCGAGTGAGCCGTCGACATCGTACGCGCTTAGCCAGACCTCGCTCGCAGGGTGGTCGTGCGCTCCGCCCGGGTAGGGAGCGTCGGACCATTCGCCCGTCGCGCTGTCGAGGATCTGCACCCGGCTGTTCGCGTCGATCGTCTCGTCTTGGGCGCTTCCGAACAGCACGAAACGGCCGCCGATCGAGTAGGTGGCGCTGTGGACGACGCGTTCCGCGGCCGCACCCGTTGCACCGGTGGCCAGGTCGAGCGCTGCCCAGGTGGTGGCCGTGTCGACGTGCCAGAACTGGACGAGCACGACGCCCAAGCCTGGTGCGGGCACGGTCACGAAGAGTCCGGCGTCGAGGCACCGCCGCCATCGGATCGTGCCGTCGTGGTTCACGACGGTAAGGACCGATTTCGAAGGCCCTGGCCCACCAGAGCGCATGGTGACCAGTAGTCCGCCGGGAACCCGGTTGATCGATGCGGTCGATGCCGAATATCCCGCGGGCACGTCGATAACGGGGAGCGCGATGTCAAGCCCCGGTGCGGCGCCGATCGGACCCAGCTCGTCCCAGTCCGCCGGGTCGGGCTGTGGCGACCCGGTGCCCGTGAGCTCGTCGCAGCGCGCCCCCCACGGGCCGCGGTCGTGGCCCACCAGCTCGGCAGCCATCGCGTCGAGCGACGAATGGTCGAGGAACGGCGCCGGCTCCCGGAGCGGCCGCACGTACGTCGCACCGTTGCTGCACGCTGCGAACACGCCCTGGATGTCGGGTATCCACCTGGTCGGCATCTCCGGGTGCCGCGAGGCGAACACCACCAACTCGACGCCGTCGAAGCCCACGGGTTCGCCGAGCGGGTCGGGTCCGGCGTCGGATGCCCACGACGACTCCGCCTCGATGACGGAGACGTCGGCCACCTCGCCGGCGAGATGCGCAACGTCGGCAAGATGGAGAGCCACATCGCCGTCCACGGCGCGGTTGGCGCTCGCCAGCGTGGCGCGGAACACGGTGTCGACGCGCCCCAGCAACGTGTCGAGGTCGGCCGCCACGTCGTAGTCGAGCAACGGTGTCGGCAGCAGCAGCGTCCCGAGGGCGTCAAGGTCTGCGTGGGTCGCACACGGCGCCACCGTGGTCGGCGTCATCGGTGCAGTGTCCGGCGGCGCGCCAAGCGCAGCGATCATCGCGTCGATCAGATCGTCGATCGATGGGTTGCCCTCGAGCGGTGCCCGGTTCCCGATATCGATCGCCGCAACGTCGGTACCGGCGCAGCCGATGAAGAAGTTCCCCAACGCGGGCGTCCATACCGGAGCGACACTGAGCGACTGGAGCGCGGTCACGACGCGCACGCCCTCGAAGGCGATCGGAGCGGCGAGCGGGTCGGGCCCGTTGGCCGGGTCCCATTCGCCGACCACGAGCGACACCGCGTCGACGCCGTCGCTCCCGGACAGGAGCGTTGGCGGCCCAGCGAACTCGAGCCGAGCGTACGAACCGCTGCGGGCCACGCTGGCGATGTCGGCCACGATGGTCGCGTCACCGGTCGAGAGCAGATGCATCACGTCAGCTCTGGGCCCGTAGTCGAGGTTGGCGACATTCGGGCTCAGCGCCCTCAGCACGGCACTCAGGCCGCCAGCAGACGTGCACGGGAGCGCGGCTGGGGTGGGCGGTTCGGTGGTGGGTGACGGGGCGGGCAGGGTTTCGCCGGGCGGGGACGCGGGGGCCGACGTGTCGCGGTTGGCGATCACGACGATGCCGGTGACCAGCACGGCCAGTGCCGCCGCGGCGGCCGACCACCGGGCGATCGTCCGGCCGTGTCGCCCCCGCGCGAGCGGAGCGTCGGGCAGGTCGCCAGCGGCAGCGCGGGCTTCGATCTGCGACCATTGGTCGGGGACGGGCACACCACCGAGGGCGTCGCGCAGGCGGTCGAACGGGTCGGTCATCGCTCGCTCCCTTCCAGCAGCTCACGGGCACGGGTTGTGGCGCGGTGAAGGCGCACGCGGATCGCGCCTGGGTTGGCGTCGAGCACCGCCGCCAGTTCACCCGGCCTCCAGCCGGCGACGTGGCACAGCACGATCAGTTCGCGGTCGGCCTCGGGCAACTCGGCCAACGTCGCCAGCAGACCAGTCAGTTCATCTGGCTCGGGCGCCGGACGTTCAGGTGGGACGCCCGCGCCGGTGCGACGTCGGCGTTGCAACTCGCCGCGCGCGATCGCGTACGCCGAACGCCACACCCACGCGGCCACATCGCGGATCTCGTCGCCACGGCGCAACGCCTGAGCGAACGCTTCCGCGGCAGCCTCGTCGGCGACCTCGGACGACCCACTGAATGCGTACAACGAGCGCCACAGGCGGGCGTGATCGGCCTCGTACACGGCGCGGACGCGGTCGGCTGCGCCCTCGTTGCGTGCCACAGCCACCGATTCCATCACACCCACAGGGAGCGCCCGTCGGGAATCGTTACACCGCAGCGTGCTGCGCGGGTCGCATCGGGGTCAAACCCCGGACGCAGCGGTCGGCGCTTGGCACAAATCGGCTCGCTGAGCAACGAGATTGTGCGAGCGTTGCGTCGGTGCGTGCGTCGTTGCGATCGAGATGGTCGGCAGGGTTGCTGGCCACCGCGCTCGTGCTGGGTGTCGCCGCGTGCGGCGATTCCCAGCGTGACACGTTCCTCGGCGACGGCGCCCGCGCCCTGGTCGGCGACCTCGCTCGGGCCGGAATCGCCGTCTACGCCGAGCCCGGCGACGCACAACCGCTGACCGAGGTCGCCGAGCCCGAGTCGCCGGTGCGACTCCTCGCCTGGCAGGTCCACACGTTCGAGCGCGACGCCAGCAATCGCGCCGGCGTCATCAGCGCCGAACTCGACGCGCTGGCAGCGACCGAGCCGGGCGAACCGACCGCATCGGAGATGGTGTTGGCCTGGGCGCTCGGTACCGACACCCCGGCGGCGGCGATCGCCCGCGACCAGTTGTCGGGCTTCATGGAACTTCCCGAGCAGCGTCTGTGGGAGTTCGACGCCGAGCAGATGCTGGCCCTCGACGCTGAACTCAACGCCGAGCCGCGCGACGACCCGGTGCCGCCCGTGCTGCCCGAGCTGGCCCTGGTGCTGTTCCTGTCCGACTTGGCGACAGCCGGGCGTCTGGCAGGTGAGCTGAACGACGAAGCAGACGCGACCGGCAGCACCGGCGACGACGGAGCGAGCGGCGACGCCGACCTGGCACGTCCGGCCAGGGCCGAGCCGGGCCCGGTCGGGAACCCACGATGGAGTCACGCGCTCGGGCTGGGCGAGCGGGCGACCGCGGCGTCGTTGCTCGGCGCGCCCGCACCGGAACTCGCCGCGCGCCCATGCTCGCTCGTGCTCGACTTCGTCAACACGATGATCGCCGACGTGTTCGCGGCGATCCCACGGCTGGCCGAAGTCACCGAACTGCGGATCACGTTCCTCGGCATCGAACTCCCGAAGATCATCACCGACATCCCGCGCGGCTTGGCCAATGGTGCGGTGTGGGTGTGGAACGGTGCCGTCGAAGGACTCCGAGTGGTCGTCAACGGGGCCGTGCTGACGGTCACCCAGGCGCTCCTGGAACCGATCGCGCGGGTCGCCGCGATCGTCGGCACGCTGGCGCAGATCGCCACGATCGTGCGGCCGTGGGGGTTCTCGATGGTCGGCGACCCGCCCTCCAACCGCAAGGCCGTCACTCCCGAATCGCCGATCCCCGGCGAGGTGCGGGCGCGCATCGAACTGGGCGGGCTCGACGAGTGGCCGCCTGCGATCGCCGACTGTGCGAGCCGGGCCGGCACCCCGCTGCCGCCGCTACGGCCGGTCGGTGAGGACATCGAGTGGTTGCTGCTCGAGACCCCGGGTGGCTTGCTGGCGCAGATCGACGACCCGACCGGGATGGTGCTCGACACCGACGCCGCCGCCACGGTCGGATACGCGACCGGCACCGAGGACCCCGAGACCGCCGAGGGCCAAGTGGTGACCGGCTACTTGATCGCGGGTGCTTCCGTCCAGCGTCACGACACGACGAGGATCCTCGACGTCGTCAATCAGGCGCTGCGGGCCGAGTTCGGCCGGATTGTCGACCTGCTCGCGCCGATCGTGCGCCCCAAGGCCCAGGAGTGGCTCGACCTGCTCGCCGCCCAGTTGGACGGCTATGCGGGAGTGGCCGGCAGCGTCGCCGTGCCGATCCTGTACCACGTCCCCGACGACGAGCCGCCGCCCCGGCCGCGCCCGCGGCCGCGGCCGCCGGTTCCGCCCCGGCCGGGCCCGACGCCGCGCCCGAACGGCTGCGGGCCAGGGTGCGGGGCGAGCTTGGGCGACCCGCACCTGATCACGATCGACGGTGCCGAGTACGAGTTCCAGGGCGCCGGCGAGTTCGTACTCATCCGTTCCGACACCGTCGAGGTGCAGGTTCGCTACGAGCCGTTCGGCACTCAACCGGCCGTGTCGGTGCACACCGCGGTGGCGGCGGCGGTGGACGGGCATCGGGTCGTGCTCGACGAGCGCGGACTGTCGATCGACGGCGAGCCGGCCGACCGCGCGTCCGGCCGCCGCGACCTCGGCCAAGGTGCCGTGGCGTGGAACCCGTTCGGAGGGCTCACCGTCGACTTCCCCGACGGCACGACGCTGAACGTGATCGGTTCGAACATCTGGATCCACGCGTCGACGGAACTCCAGGCGAGCGCGGTCGGCCTGCTGGGGGTGGGTGCCGGCGGGGCCGGCCTGCCGCCACTGCCCGACGGCACCACGCTCGGCGCCCCGGCGACACCCCAGGAGACGTACGAGCAGCGCTATGACGTGTTCGGCCCGGCGTGGCTGGTCGGCGAAACCACCCTGTTCCACTACGGCCCCGGCGACTCGACGGCCACCTACTACCTCCCCGACTTCCCCGACGCCGATCACGTACTGATGGAACTCGGCGACCTCGCGGCGGTGCTGCGAATGGTCGCCGAAGCCACCTGCGCCGGCGTGTCCGACACGGCGCTGTTCGAACGCTGCGTGTTCGACGTCGCGGTCACCGGCGACGATTCGTTCGTCGCCACCTACGAGGCCACCGAAACCGTGATGGCGGCTGGTGGCCCGGCGGGCACCACAACGACCACGAGCGCCGAGCCTGCACGGCCGACGACACCGCCCGCGGCCGGGCAGGGCGGCGAACCGGCACTGGTGCTCAGCGGCGAGATCGTTCAGTACCGAGCCCAGTTGACCGGCGCCATCGATACCGAGGCCGGCACCGTGCTACTCGCCCGGGGCGGCGAGTGCACGGCCGACGTCGGCTTCAGGGTCACCGTGCAGTCACGAACCGACGACACGGCGGGTGGCTCGATGATCGTGTGTGATCCGGAGCCGGTCCACGCCCGGCTCGCCGACGAGGACGACGAGGTGGTCGATCGCGAGGCCTACCTGTGGCTTCCTACCGGAGGCGTCTACGACGTGGAGGTCAGCGTGTGGTCGATGTCGACCCTCGACGACCCGGTCAGCGCCAGCGTCGAGTTGTTCGTCGACCCCACCCCGACGGTCGTCGAGATCGACGGCAACGACCTGTCGAGTTTCTCCGGCGACTATCGCTTGAACGGCGTGGGCGACACCGTGGCCTTCATGGTGACCCATCCCGATGCGATGGTCGGGTTCCCGTCGGTCACCGGGTTCGACGTGGCGTGTGGGGTCGAGGCGTGGGGCGGCCCCTCCGCGGTCGGCGATGGGGGCCCCTGGCCGCTCCACTTCTGCGCCCATGCCGACGAGGTACGGCTCGGCTACCTCTGGGGGCTCGTCGTCCCGGTGATCGTCTTCAACCGCACCGGTGACGCGATCGACATCTCGCTCGGTCAGCCCGACGGCTGATGCCGGTCAGGCGGACACGAGTTCGTCCTTCGCCGCCTCGCCGGCAACAGCAGCCGGTGCAACGGCCGGCGTGCCGGCGCCCATCCGCACCACCCGGTCGGCCACCTCGGTGAGACGGTCGTCGTGGGTGGAGATGACGACGATCCGCCCGGCGTCGGCGATCTGGCGGAGGATCGACCGGACGTTCTCGATCTGGCTGTGATCGAGGTGTGCGGTCGGTTCGTCGGCGAGGATCACCGGCGGGTCGTTGACCAACGCCCGGGCGATCGCCACCCGTTGCTGCTGGCCGCCCGACAGTTGTGCCGGGCGGTGCTGTAGGCGGTGGTCGAGGCCCAGCTGGGTGAGCAACTCGGTGGCCCGCTGTTTGGCCGCCCGCCAGGACGCCCCGGCGACGCGCATCGGAACGGCCACGTTCTCGACCGCTGTCAGGCTGGGCACCAAGTTGAACGCCTGGAACACGATGCCGACGTTGTCGCGGCGGTGTCGCAGGAGGCGCTTGCCGGCAGCCCCGGTGATCGGCAGCCCGCCCAGGGTGATGGTGCCTGCCCGGGGGGTGAGCAGGCCACCGATCGCGCTCAGCAGGGTGGTCTTGCCGCAACCGCTCGGCCCGTGTAGCAGGACGAGTTCGCCGGGCTCGACGGTGAGGCTGAAGTGTTCGAACGGCACGACGGTGTCGGCGGCCGCTTGGTAGGCGACGGTGAGCCGGTCGATGACGAGCCGGTTCGGATGGGTGTTGCGGTTCAGGTCGTGGTTCGTGTTCATGCGGCACCTCCGAAGGCCAGCGCAGGGTCGATATGGGTGATCTTGCGAACCCCGACAAGGCTCGCGAGCACACCGACCACGAGCGCCACGACCAGCAGCTGGACGTAGGCAGCGGTCGGCATCGTGACGGGGAAGCCGAACGAGGGGCTCAACGCCTTGGCGACGCCCACCGCGGCCACCGCGCTGGCGAGCGACAATGCCGCCGACTGGGTCAGCAAGCCGCCGACCAGCGAACGGTTCGACACACCGACGGCCTTCAGCGTGGCGAAGTCGCGGGAACGTTCGAGCACGCTGACGTACACGATCGCGGCGACGACACCGGTGGCCATCAGCCACAGCAACGTGTTGATGATGCCGAGCGTGTCGGACGTGGCGCCGAGCACCCGGTCGTAGTCGGCCTGGGCGTCGGCGTTGGTGAGCACGTCGAGCACGGGTGAGTCGCCGGTGGCCGGGCTGAGGCTGCCCTGCACGACGATCGCTGTGGCGACGTCTTGGCCGGCGAACAGATAGTCCTGCACCGTCGGCAGCGGCAACCACACGGTGGGCATGCTGAAGTAGAACGCCGTGTCGGACACCTCGGCGCCCACCCTCAGCCGGTGGCCGTTGAGTTCGAACACGTCGCCCAGCCCGTGCTCGAACAGCTCGTCGACGATCGGTGCATCGGGGTCGGCCATGCTCGCTCGTGCATCGGCAAGCTTGGCGGGGAGCATCGGGCTGGCCGAGTCGTAGCCGATCACGTTCGTGCCGATCCCGTCGATCATCGTCCGGCCGATCAGGATCGGGCTGGCGGCGGTGACGCCGGATTGGGCGGTCAGCGAGTCGAGCTCGCCGGTGGGCAGCAGCTGGGTGGTGGAGAACGGTCCACCGACGCTTTCGGGCACGACCCACCGGTCGGCCCCGAACAAGGCGAGCATGTCGTCGCCCTCTTGGGTCAGGCGGTGCGCGACACCGCTCATCAGCAGCGCCAGCCCGAACGCCAGCGAGGCGACGAGCACCACGATGACGTAGCGGCGGCGGCGCCACTGGAGGTCGCGGAGGCTGACGTGGATCATCGCCCGCCCCCTCGAACGTCGGTGCCGATCTCGGTGTGTGCGCCGGCCGAGCCGGCGAACGCCGCTTCGGCGAGGCGGGCGTACGAGCGACGGCCGAGGCAATGGACCAGCTTGAGCATTGCCGGGGCGTCGCCCCACACCTTCTCGAGCGTCGCCATGTCGAACGTGGCGACGATCCACGGCACGGTCCACAGCGCATGCTTCAGCGAGATCGCCTTGGCGGCCTGCTTGTCGAACTCGCCGTACTCGTCGGCCGTGAAGTGCTCCTGAATCAGCGGGATGACACGTGTGTCTTCCACGTCGAGGTGCTCGGCGAGCAGGTCGCGCAGTTCGACGGCGTAGAAGATCGCGTCTTCCCGGTAGCTGCCGGTGGAGCGCATGTCGTGGCACCCGGCCCATCGGGTGAGGATGTCGAGCAGCGCGTCGATCAGGTCGTCGAGGCGGTGGTGGTCGGCCCCGAGCGAGTCGTCGAGCGTCGCGTACTCGTCCGAGCGCGCGGCGAGCGCCGGGAAGATGATCGTGTCCTCGACGCGGTGGTGGGTGCGCAACTCCGCGGCGTAGCCGGCAAACCAGCGCCGCAGGGCGGCGACACGGCGGGGGTCGTAGTGGAGTGCGTGGACGAGGCCGGCCACCAGTTGCTGGTTGGCCGTGCGCATCGCCTGATGGATCGCGAGGTAAGTGGTGACGTCGGCGGGCTCGCGAGTCGAGCGGGCGGCGTCATCGCTGGCGAGGGGTAGAGGGTCGATGACTGATGCGTGCATGCCGGCCACCTTGGCGATGAGCGCTTGACGCCCGCTTGCGAACCGCTGTCAAGCCGCGTCAAGCGACACGCGGCCGCTCAAGATGTCGTCGCGTCGCAGGTTGATCCACTGGATGGTGCGCGGCAGGTTGAGCGGCGGTGGGCGTTCGCCGGCGGGCAACATCAAGGTGCCGTCGTCGCGGATGGTGATCAACCGGCGGTTGCGAGCCCGGACGGTGCGCCATCGTCGCGAGTGCTTCAACCGGTTGTGGGTATTGCACTCGATCGCCGAATTGTTCGGGGCGGTCGGCCCGCCACTGCTGTGGGGGACGCGATGATCGACGTCGCACAGGTGGGCCGGCAGCTCGCAGCCGGGGTGCTCGCAGGTGGCATGGGCAATGCGGGCGGCGACCGCGTACTTGCCCCGGAACAGGCGCTCCTTCGAACCGACCTCGACCACCTCGCCAGCCGAATCGACGACGACCCGGCGGACGTAGCCGCCGATCAACGCCTGCACGAGCAGCCGCGGATGGACGGGCTGCCCCGACTCGGTCTGGCAGCGCCGTTCCAGGAACGAAGATGGGTCGGCTACGAACTCGGCGATCAGTGCCTCGCGCTGGCGATCGTGGAAGTCCGGATCGTCGGGGTCCCACACATTGCCGTTCGGCAGCATCAGCCCGGCCTGGGCGAGTGCGTCGTGCAGGGCACGCTGGCCGACCATCACGTTGGCGCACACGTCAACCGGCTTGCCGGGAGCGGCGGCGTTGGCGTTGGCCGTGTCGAAGATCGCCACGAGCGCATCGAACCGGCGCTGCCGATCGGTGCGCGGTAGCGGGTGCGCCTCGGCGTCGTCGCCGTGAGCCGCGCGCCGAGCGGCCACGTCACGCTCGAACTCGGCCTCTCGGAAGCGGTCCATGATCTTCTCGAGCCGTTCGGCGGTGAGCACGTCACCGCCCTCGGCCGTGGCGAACAGGCTGCCGCTGACGTTCTTGACGAAGGCGGTGCGCCGCTCGACATCGTCGAGGTGATCGCGCCAGGCACCCTCCTGGTCGAGTGTCTCGATGAACTGGTCGACCAGTGACTTGAGCTCGCGGTACGAGGAATGTTCGGCGTCGTCGAGGAACGACGCCAGCACCGGCCCGTCGACCAACACGCCCACCCGCGGGTGCTTCGCCAGCCGCGCCAGGTCGTCGACCTGACCGAGGCCGACGTACCCGGCGAGCAGTGCGTCGCCGGCCGCCGGGTGGTCGCGGCAGAAGCGCGCCCGGCGGACCTGCACCGACGCCAACGCGGCCGGCTGGTTGGTGGTGGCCCGCACGTACGCCTGCGTGGTGCGATGCCCGTCGAGGTCGCGGACCTGACGCGCCTCGGCCGCGGTGAGGTTGGCGGCCCGGCGGGCTTCGAGGGCACGGTGCGCCAGCTCGATCTCGCGCAGTTCGGCGTCGAGCTGGGTGGCAGTCCACCCCATCCGCTCCTCGACCAGTTCCCCGAACATGACGTACATGATATGGGACTGGCGTTCGTAGTCAAGACGGTTGACATGCATTTATATCATGCCGGGGACTTCTCCCCTGTCGTGGTCCGGTCACCCTCACCAGCTACCAGGACGTTCGCGGTCGACGGGCGTCGGTCTCGGCGCCAAGCTGGGGACTTCTCCCCGGATCGCCCGGGTGAGTGTCACACCCCCGCGCGCACGCTCGGCGTATGAGCAACAAGCCGCATCACCGCCCACCCCGTCACCGCCACCGGTACAAGCCGCCGCCGTTCCGGGTGTTCGCGATCGACACCGGCGTCTGCACCCGCCCTGGCTGCGACTGCGGGTTCACCGGCAGGCCGTGGTCGTACACCGCCGGCCGGAGCCGCCGAGGGCAGGCCGAGCTGGTCACCACCGGGCTGTTCAACCCCGAGGTGATCGCCCACTTGACCCACGACGTCGCTCACCAGATCGACGCCCACGACCTCCTCGTGTCGCTCCCGCCCGACCGAGTCGTCGACGTGCTCGGCCTGCCGTTCCGGCTCGACGTCGTACCGCCCGAGTGGGTGCTCCACGACCCGTCGCGAATCACCAGTTGGTTCTCGCTCTACGGGCGCGCCGCCGCCTCCGTCGACCCGCCCGACATCCTCCAGATCGTGTGGCCCGACGAGTTCGGCCGGTTCCCCGACGACCCGTTGTGCGGAGAGCTGGAACGTCAGCGCCAGGTGCTGCTGGCGGTCGACCCGGTCAGCTACCCCACCGTCGGCAATGGCCTAGGCCTCGCCGGCTAAGGAAGGCCACGAGGGAACCTCGGGCGCCGGCACTGCGTGTAGTCAGATGTGGTCGTGGTCGGTCCGAGCTTCGAGGAGTGCTTCCGCGAGCACTATCCGCGGCTCGTGGCCTTCGGTACGTCGCTGACCGGTGACCGCGACGCAGCCCGCGACCTGGCCCAGGAGGCGTTCGCCCGGCTTCACACCAACTGGGCCAAGATTGCCACGTACGACGAGCCGGCCGCCTGGCTACGGCGCGTCATGTCGAACCTGGCCATCGACCGCTACCGATCGCGGGCCTCCGAACGCCGCGCCGTCGACCGGTTGCGCAACCGAGCCAGCGCCGTCGCCAACGATCGCCTCCCCGACACCGAGCCGTGGGCCGAGTTGGTGGCTGCCCTGCCACCGCGTCAGCGGGCGATCGTCACGCTGCACTACGGCGAGGACATGGCGGTCGCCGACATCGCCGAACTGCTCGACATCAACGTCAACACCGTCAAATCGGCACTATCCAAGGCGCGCGACACCCTGCGCTCCACGTGGGAGGGCCACGGCCATGCCTGACAACACCCCCGACCCCATCCCTGACGCAACGGCCGACGCCCGCCTCCGCCAGCTCGCCCAGTCGTCGCTGGCCGCCGAGGCAGCCATGGTCGACACCGAAGCTGACCTCGCCACACTCCAAGCCCGCCTCGCCGGCGAGGTCACACCATCGGCGACCACTTCGAGCCGGCCCGCACCGGTCCGCTGGCTCGCCGCCGCAGCCGCGGCCGTGCTCGTGATCGGCGGCATCGTCGCCATCGCCTGGACCCGCACCGGCGGCGACGGCGACCGCGTTGCCCCACCCCCGGCGAGCCCTACGCCGACGGGCCCAGCGGCGACGAGGGCCGTCGCCGACCCGTCGGTGGTCGTGGCCGGCGGCTCGGTCACGATCACGCCGGCCAACGTGGTCGAACGGAACTGTGCTGACATCGTCACCGCCCGCCCCATCGACTGGTCCGCCCCCGAAGTGGGGTTGCTCGTCGGCGGGCGCTGGCACTTCGACCCCTCGGGGGCGACCAAGCCGACCTACCCGCCCTGCGTCGGCGAGACGACGGCCGACCCGCTCACATTGGTGATCCCCACCGACATGCCCGAAGGCCGCTGGGACCTGTGCGTCGCCGTCGACCGCAACCCAGCCAGCTGCGCCACCGTCACCGTCGTCAGTGGCCTGGTCACCACGACGACCGCTGCTGCCAGCGGGTGGGGCAGCGCGGTCCCAGCGGTGGTCGTACCCGGTTCATCCCTCACGATCACACCGGCCGAGCCGGTCGACCGTGAGTGCCCGGAAGTCATCACTGCGATCCAGCTCGACAACAACGCCAGTAATTTCGGGCTGATCGTCAATGGACGATGGCAGTCGAGAGAGCCGCTCGGGCCACCGTTCCGCTATCCGTCGCCGGAGCCTTGTCGGAGTTCCGCCGAACCCGCCAGCATCGCGGTCCCGTTCGACTTCCCAACCGGCCTGTTTGCCCTGTGCGTCAACCGGCAGGAAACAGTGGCTGTGCAATCCACGCCCGACCCCGGATGCGCCACCGTCACGGTCGAGCAAGCGCCAATGGAAACATGCTGGACCGAGCCGGTGCCCCCGCCCACCCTGACCGACGGTTCGGCCCCAGGCGAGTTGAGCTACAACGAACACGGCTGGGCCTCCTGGGGCGCGGTCGGGTCCAACGAGGTACAGCAGTGGCTTCACAGCCAGCCCAACCCATGGTTCGACGGCCGCTTGTCCTGGTGGTTCGACGATCCCACGATCATGCTGCCCCACGTCGCTTCCGGACCGATCCGCGCCGCCATCGGCGCGATGAGCGACAACCCCGCCGTTCCGCGGATCGTGCTGGTCCGTGGGGCCGACGGCTGCGACCGCACCTACCTCCTCCCCGAGACGTCCGACGAGGACGCCCAAGCACTCGCCCAGGCATGGGTGGCTGCGCTCGCCGATACCTGGTGCCGGACCGAGCCGATCGCCCCGCCCTCCCTCGTCGACGGGGCGGCGCCGGGCGAGCCAGTGTTCGAGACCTGGGGCGGCGGCCAGGCAGCCCGGTGGGGCGACGCCGACTCACCGAACGCTGTGCGGCACCCGTTCGGGGTGGAGCCGGACCCGCAGTGGCTGGACGCCGAGGTCGCCGCCGGACGGGCGATCACGACCGACCGTTTCCAGGCGACGGCGATCCCGGTCGGTGATCCTCCGCTCGGCATGATCACGATCTTCGTACGCGACCTGTCGAGTGACTGCCTGCTGCAGTACCTGGTCGGCCCAGGTCTGTTGGACGACGAGGCCGAAGCCCTCGCCCAGGCCTGGGTCAACGCGCTCGTCAGTGGTGAGGCACCTGCTGGGCCGGGGCACGATTCGATCGGCACCGAATACTTCGGCCGACGACCGACCGGTACCGGTCTCGCGCCGTTCTTCGAAATCACCAGGTTCAGCGGCGACGGCACCGAGTCCGACGTGCTCGGCCCCGACGAGGTCGGTGCCCTCTTCCCGAGCGGCGCCCTACCCGACGGGTCCCTGGTCGGCGTAGCCGGCGAACACCCCCAAGGACGTTGTGAGAACCTGCCGATTGTTCGTCGTGCCGAAGGTGAGGTGGTGCCGTTCGGCAACGGGTCGGAGGTCGCCCGGACCATCGCCGTCGCCCCCGATGGCACGGTGTTCGTCACCCGCGACATTTGCCCGCAGGGCCGCTGGGGCGATCCGGGGACACGCCACGAACTGGTGCTGTTCACCGAGCCCAACAACCCGGCTGCCGTCCCCCAGGTGCTCGTGACGCGTGAGTCCGATCCAGGGGCGATCCAGTTCAACGACGGGGAAGTCATCATCGCTCTCGGTGAACTGCGCGTCGAACATGTCAGCCCCGACGGCCGCTACGTCGTGGTGCGCGAAGTGTTCAACCCTGACCAATCACGCTTCCACGTCGTCGACCGCCAGGCGCCGGGCGGCTTCCTGACGCTCCCGTCGAGTTGCGATTACCTGGGCGACATGGTCGCACCGCCGCGATGGGCGGACGCGACCACGATCGTCGTCGCCCGTTTGTGTGCCGAGCAACGTGAAGCCGACGTGCCATCCGACGCCCTGGTTGGCATCGGGTCCGGGCCGGTGCACATCGAGGCCGTGGATCAAGCCGCCGGCACCGTCACGTGGACCGCATCGGTTCCCAGCGTTGGACCCCACGGCCACTCGCGTACCGCGGGGCTGAGCGCGCGCCGTTCGGACGACGGCTCGGTGCAGGCGATCCTCACCGCGGGCGGCGACATCGAACGATCGGGCCAGACGTTCGCGCTGCACGGTGAGGAGGTCGTCGAGATCACCAGGGCTGGCTACAGCGAGCTCGCGTTCGACCCCGCCGAGCTCATCCACTGGTGGGACGCACGGCCAGACGGCTGGTGACTCTTGCCGAACGAACCCTTGCCTTTGGAAGAGATGATTCTCACCCCCGTAGTGTCGGTCGGATGCCCAGCCGCAGGCTCTCCGTCGGTTTCACCTTGCAGGAGCGGCACTTCGCCGAGGGGCTACCGAGGCTCCGCGAGACGGTCGCCGCGATCGCCGACGCGGGGCTCGACTTCGTCGGGGTGCTCGACCATCTGAGCTTCTGGGATGGGACCGGCTTCGACTCGATCGTGAACGCCGCCGCGGTCGCCGCAGTGCACCCGTCGATCCCGGTGATGACCGCCGTCACGGTCATGTCGGTGCGACACCCCGTGCTGCTCGCCCGCGAACTGTCATCGCTCAGCCTGCTCGCCCCCGGCAGGCTGACCCTCGGTGTCGGCGTCGGCGGCGAGGACCGGCGCGAGATCGAGGCAGCTGGGGTCGACCCGTCCGTCCGCGGCGCACGTATGGACGAGTCGCTCCAGATCTTGCGCGACCTGGCCGAACGGGGAGCGTCGAGCTTCCAAGGCACGCACTTCGCGCTCGACGACGTTCGCATCACACCACGCCCCGAGCCGCGCATCCCGATCATCGTCGGCGGGCGCTCCGACCGGGCCTTGCGGCGTGCCGCTCGCTTCGGCGACGGGTGGCTCGGGTTCGCCTGCTCGCCCGAGCGATTCTCGACCGCGAGCAAGATCGTGCGCGAAGAAGCCGCCGTGGCCGCAACACCGGTCGGCGACTTCAACTTCGGCCTCAGCGTGTGGTGCGGCGTCGCCAACGGCCCCGCGCCGCATGGCCCGCTGGCACGCCAGCTGGAGGCGCTCTACAAGCTCCCGTACGAACGCTTCGCTCGCTACTGCCCTGTCGGTTCGCCGGCGGACATCGCCGCGGAACTCGCTCGGTACGTCGAGGCGGGCTGCACGCGCCTGTGCCTGATGCCGGTCGGTGGATCGGTCGACGAAGAGATCGCTGCGGTGGCTGCGATCAAACGGCACCTGATACAGCTGCACTGACCCTCGCCGGCCACCTGTGCCGGGCGACCGGGACGTTCGACGCGTCAGTCGACCGGTTCGGCAGGTGTGCCCGTGTCGCCGGGGCGGATCGCGGCGGCGATCTCTCCGACCACGTCGGCTTCGACCATCTCCCTCGCCACACCGATCGCGTTGACGATCGCCCGTTCGCTCGACGAGCCGTGGCTGATGATGCACACGCCGTCGACGCCGAGCAGCATCGCCCCGCCGTAGGTCTCGGGGTCGAGCTGGGTGTACAGCGGCAGCAGAGCCGGCAGCAGTGCGTCGGCGTGTTCCTTCACCGCCGGGTCGGCGAACACGTCGAGCAGCGCCTTGATGACCGCCTTCAGGCCGCCTTCGAGCGTCTTCAGTACGACGTTGCCGACAAACCCGTCGGCCACCACCACGTCGGCGGTGTCGGCCATCACGTCGCGCCCCTCGACGTTGCCGATGAAATTGAGGTCGCTCGCGGCGCCACCCTCCTGGGCCGCGGCCGACAGCAGCGCGAACGCTTCCTTACGGAGCGTGTCGCCCTTGCCCGGTTCCTCGCCGATCGACAGCAGGCCGACGGTGGGCTCGGGCAGCCCGAAGCGGTGACGGGCGAAGATCGAGCCCATCTGGGCGAACTGCACCAGCCACTCGGGCGACACCTCGGCGTTGGCGCCGGCGTCGAGCAGCACCGTGGGGCGCCCCCCGGGCACCGGGATGATGGTCGCGATCGCGGGGCGGTTGACGCCCTTGATGCGCCCCATCCGCAGCAGCGCCGATGCCATGGTCGCGCCGGTGTTGCCGGCCGACACCATCGCCGAAGCATGCCCATCACGCACAGCTTCGGCGGCGCGCACCAGCGTGGAGTCCTTCTTGCGACGCACGGCACGACCGCCGTCCTCGTCCATCTCGATGACCTCGCCGGCGGCAATCAGCGCAAGGTCGCCGATGTCGACCCGGTCAGCCAGGTCGGGTGGGCCGACGAGCACGACCGGCGTGCCGGCCGCGGCAGCAGCCCGCGCCCCGGCGACGATCGCGCCCGGGGCATGGTCGCCGCCCATCGCGTCGACCGCAATGGGAAGCATCAGGGGTGTCAGCCGACGTCGACGACGACGCGGTTCTTGTACCACCCGCACGACGGGCACACCGTGTGCGGCACCTTGGCGTTGCCGCAGCGCGGGCACGTGCTGCGCGCCGGAGCGCCCAGCTTCCAAGCGCCAGCACGGTGGCTGCGCGACTTCATCTTCGACTTTTTACGCTTGGGAACGGCCACGGTGGGTCTCCAACACTCAACTAAGAAAAGGCTGCGCCAGGCTATCGGTGGTTTCGATCGGCTCAACCGTAGGGCGGTCAGTCGTCGAGCCTGAGTTGGTCGAGCGCACCCCAGCGGGGGTCGCGCGTGTCGGCGCCCTCGCCGTACTCGGGAAACACGCCGGGGCAATCGGGACGACACAGCGGGCCATCGGGCAGCTCCAACAAGACGTACTCGCGCACGATCGGGGCCAGGTCGATCTGGTCGCCCTCGATCGGCAAGGCGTCGTCGCGTAGCGACGGGCCGGTGACGAACTGCTCGTCGAGTTCGGCCACCGCCACGCCCGACATCGGGGTGAGGCAGCGTCGGCACTCGCCCTCCCACGGCACACCCACCTCGCCGTGCACGGCGACACCGTCGACAGCCGACACCGCTTCAACCGACACAGTGATGTCGCCGGAGATCCGCGTGTCGGTGAGGTCGAGTTCGGCGCGCGCCTCGTCGCCGAGCACGACATCGATCGCCCGCACCGCGCCGGGCTGGCGGAGCAGTTCGACGGCGTTGACCCGCAACGCCCGTCCGGCGGAGCTTCGGCCGCTCACCGCTGTAGCTCCGCCCGCCGATTGCTGGCCGTCGCGGTGCGCCTGCGGCGCCGCTCCTCGGGCGACGGGGCAACGGACATGTCAACGGTCCTGGTCGAAGAAACCCTTGCTCGGGTCGGGGTCGTCGCCGTCGTCGGCGCTGGCACCGGCCACGGCGCCGCGCAACTCCAGGCCGGCCTCGCCGATCGACAGCTTGTGGCGCCCGGCGGCGACGGTTTTCGACAGCTTGTCGAGCAGGATCTCGAAGCTCGCCAGGCGCTGGTCGAGGAAGTCCTCGGTTTCCAGCTTGAGGCGCCGCGAGTCGTTGTCGGCCGTGTCGAGCACGTGGCGGGCGCGGGCCTCGGCCGCACGCACCACTTCGGTGCGCTGCACCATCCGCTCGGCCTGCACACGCGCGGCCTCGCGGATCTCCTCGGCTTCCTTCTTCGTCTTGTTGATGAAGTCCTGGCGCTCCTTGAGCATCCACCGCGCCTGGCGCAACTCCTCAGGCAGCCGGGCGAGCGCCTCGTCGAGCAACTCGATGATCTCGTCGCGGTCGATCCGCGGGGACGACGACAGCGGCATCGTGGGCGCGTCGGCGATGATGTCGATCGCGCGCCGGAGCAGCGTCTCGGCGTCGCCGACGTATCCCTGCGGGGCACCTGCCTGCGGGTAGTCGTCGTCGATCTCGGCGTACGGATCGTCCGCATACTCGTCGTAGTCGTCGTCGTAACTCATGGGGAGCCCTCGAATCTACCGGCGAGTGCCTGTGCCACGGGCTCGGGCACCAGGTGGGCGATGCGGCCCTGGTGGGCGGCGATCTCGCGGATGAAGCGGCTCGACACGAACGCATACTCGGGGCGGCACGGCAGGAACACCGTGCGCACGCCCGCCACCGAATGGTTCATCAGCGCCATCTGCTGCTCGATCTCGAAGTCGGCACCGGTGCGCAGGCCCTTGACCACGAAGCGCGCCCCGGCCTCGGTGGCAGCGTCGACGGCCAGCCCGCCCGACGCCCGCACGGTGACGTTGGGGCGGTCGGCCAGGCTGGCTTCGATCAGCGCCACCCGCTCGTCGGGCGTGAACAGGCCCGACGGCTTCTCGCGGTTGTAGAGCACGGCGACCACCACCGCACCGAACAACTCGAGTGCCTGGTCGACGACGTCGACGTGGCCGAGGTGGATCGGGTCGAAGCTCCCCGGAATCAGCACGGGCGGGTTCATGTGCCGGTCAAGCTAGTCGGGGGTCCGTTCGAGGAAGGTGACCCAGGTGCGGCCGTAGCGCTTGGCCCGAACGGCCGTCCAACCGGGCGGCGCGGCGACCTCGCGCCCGGCCTCGGCCACCACGAAGTCGGCCCGTACGGCGGCCAGCAGCTCGGCCCACTTGTCGAACCCGTACGGCGGGTCGGCCAGCACCAGGTCGGCGGCGATGCCCGGTGCCAACGCACGCGCGTCGCCGGTCATGACGCTGGTTCGAGAGCCCAGGCCGAGATGGTCGAGGTTGGCCCGCAACGTGCGCAGGGCGGTGCGATCGCGCTCGACGAACGTGCAGCTCGCGGCCCCGCGCGACAGTGCCTCGATGCCGAGTGCGCCGCTGCCCGCGTACAGGTCGGCCACCACTGCGTCGCGCACCAGGTCGAGGCTGCCGAGCGCGTTGAACACCGCCTCGCGGACCTTGTCGGTGGTGGGCCGCGTGTCGTTGCCGGGCGGCCCCTCGATCCGCCGCCCGCGCAGTTCCCCCGCCACCACACGCATCCCCCCAGGCTACGCCCATACTGGTGACGTGGAGCCGACTGCGGAGATCGTGTGTGTCGACTGCGGCGGGCGGGCGTTCCTTCTGACGCATCCGCCCGAGGACGGGGCGTGGGAGGTGGGTGACATCGTGGCGTACCGGTGTGAGGACTGCCTCGACCGCTGGGACCTGGTGCTCGAGGCCGCCGACCTCGGGCTCGACGACGAGTGATCCACGGCAGATGATCCACGACCGGGCGTTCGCCGAACTGACCGTCGCCGAACTGTACGACATCTTGCGGCTGCGATCGGAGGTGTTCGTGGTCGAGCAGGAGTGCACGTACCTCGACCCCGATGGCCGCGACACCGATGCCGGCACCCGGCACGTCTGGACCGGCTCGCCGATCGACGCCTACCTGCGGGTGCTCGACGATGGCGACGCTCACCGGATCGGCCGAGTCGTCACCCGTCCGGGGGCTCGCTCGTCCGGGCTGGCCGCGCAGCTCGTCGAGCACGTGCTCGCGACCTCCGCCGGCCCGTGGGTGCTCGACGCCCAGTCGTATCTGACCGGCTGGTACGAACGCCTGGGGTTCGCGGTGGCAGGGGCCGAGTACCTCGAAGATGGCATCCCCCACACACCGATGCGCCGGGCCACGACCGCGTAACCTGCGCGCGTGACCGCCATCTCCGAGCACATCGCCGAGGTGTGGGACCACGACATCGTCCCCACGCTCACCCGCTACATCACCATCCCGAACGTGTCGGCCAGCTACGACGCCGACTGGCAGGCCCACGGCCACATGGAGGAGGCGGTGCAGCTCGTGCTGGGCTGGATCGCCGCCCGCGACGTGCCGGGGCTCACTGTCGACGTACAACGGATCGACGGTCGCACGCCGTTGATCGTCGCCGAGGTGCCGGCCACCCGGCCCGAGCTCGCCGACCGCACCGTGCTGCTGTACGGCCACCTCGACAAGCAGCCCGAGATGACCGGCTGGCGCGACGGCCTGGGTCCGTGGACACCCGTGCTGGAAGGCGACAAGTTGTACGGCCGCGGCGGCGCCGACGACGGGTACGCCGCGTTCGCCTCGCTGCTGGCGATCGAGGCGGGCGTCCGTGAGGGATGGGACCACGCCCGCCTGCTCGTGCTGATCGAGGCCAGCGAGGAGTCGGGAAGCCCCGACCTGCCGGCGCACCTCGAAGCGCTCGGCCCACGGCTGGGCACCCCCGAACTGGTCGTGTGCCTCGACTCGGGCGCGGCCGACGCCGAGCACCTGTGGGTCACCACCTCGCTGCGCGGGCTGGTCGGCGGCGTGCTCACCGTCGACGTGCTCGAGGCGGGTGCCCACTCCGGGGTCGCCAGCGGCGTCGTGCCGTCGAGCTTCCGCATCATCCGCGCCCTGCTCGACCGCGTCGAGGACGCCCGCACCGGCGAAATCCTGCTCCCCGAACTGCACGCCGACATCCCGGCCGACCGGCGCGCCGAGGCCGAGCAGACCGCGGCCACGCTGCCCGGGCCGGTCGCCCACGAGTACCCGTGGGCCGGTGCCACCCGGCCGATGGCAGACGACCCGGTCGAGCAGATTCTGGCGCGCACGTGGCGCCCCACGCTCAGCTACGTCGGTGCCGACGGGTTCCCGCCGAACAGCCGGGCCGGCAACGTGCTGCGCCCGTCGACCTCGCTCGGGCTGAGCTTCCGGTTGCCGCCGACGGTCGACCCGGCGTTGGCCGGCGCGGCGGTGGCCCGGGCGCTCACCACCGACGTGCCGTACGGGGCGACGGCGACGTTCACGGCCAACCATTCGGGGCCGGGGTGGAACGCTCCGTCGTTCGCACCGTGGCTACGCGCCGCCCTCGACGAGGCATCGACCGCCGCGTTCGGTCAGCCGGCGAACACACTCGGCGAGGGCGGCACCATCCCCTTCATGGGCATGCTCGGCGAGATGTTCCCCGACGCCCAGTTCGTCATCACCGGGGCCTTGCTGCCCGACAGCAACGCCCACGGCCCCGACGAGTACCTGCCGATCGACGTCGGCAAGCACGTCACCGAATGCGTCGCCCGCCTCCTCGCGGCCCACGCGGCCCACTGACCCACCAGCCGAGCGTCAGCGTTTGGCCCCGGCCCTGATCTGCTTCTTCGTGGCGGCCCACGCGCAGATCGGGCATTGCGTCATGTCGTGACGCAATGCTGGGCAGTACTCGCGGCCGAAGTAGATGATCTGGAGGTGCCGGCGGTTCCAGGTGTTCTTCGGGAACACGGCCTTCAGGTCGCGCTCTACCTGCACCACGTTCTTGCCCTCCGACAGGCCCCACCGCATCGCCAGCCGGTGGATGTGCGTGTCGACCGGGAACGCCGGGACCCCGAACGCCTGGGCCATCACCACGCTGGCGGTCTTGTGGCCCACCCCGGCGAGCGACTCGAGAAACTCGAACGTGGGCACGATCTCGCCGCCGGCGTCGATGATCTGGTTGGCCATCAGCCACAGGTTCTTGGCCTTCGTGGGCGCCAACCCGATCTCGCGGATGTAGCCGAGGATCGTGTCGGGGTCGAGCGCGGCCATCCGTTCGGGGGTGCCGGCCACGGCGAACAGTGCCGGCGTGACCTGGTTGACCTTCTTGTCGGTGGTCTGCGCCGACAGGGCCACGGCGACGAGCATCGTGTAGGCGTCGGTGTGGTCGAGCGGGATCGGTGGTTCGGGGTACAGCTCGTCGAGGATCTCCCCGACCCGGTCAGCCTTGTCGCGACGCTTCACGATCGGCGACGTTACCCAGGCGCGCCGCCGGCGCATCGACCACGTCGACCTGGCGTTCGGGGTGACGCTGGAGCGTCCAGCGCCACGCGGCGAACGCGAGCACACCCAGCACCACCGGCGCGAGATAGGTCACGACGCGGTACAGCACCACCGCCGCGGTGATCGCGTTGACGTGGCCGGGGCCGGTGATGTGGCTCACCATCGACACGTACGCCACGTCGGTCACCCCCACATCGCCGGGGGTGGTGGGCAGCGCGCTGACCGCCCGCACCACCGCCCACACGCACAGCAGCGCCACCCACGACGCCGACGCCGATCCCACGCCGGCCCCACGCATGCACCACACGAACACCACGACCGAACTGGCCACCACCAGCACCTCGCCGAGCACGGCCCGCTTCCACGTCAGCAGCACCAGCGCCGCGGCCTGGTTGCGGTGCCTGACGATCGCGGCAGCCCACGGGCGACGGGCCAGCCGCGCCACCACCGCCGCGGCAGCCGCGGTGCGGGCCTCGGTGCCGGCGACGAATGCCACGGCCACCACGGCCACGGTCAACACAACGCAACTGACGAACACGAGCCGGGCGACACCGCCGATCGGCACGTCGCTCACGACCAAGCACACGGCGGCGACGAGCGGCATCACCAACTTGTGGGCGCTGTTGAACACGGTCGGCCCGGCCGAGGCGGTGGCCGCGAAGCTGCGGTCGTACCCCCACGACCGCAGCATCTTGTAGCGCACCGGATAGTCGGCCGGGCCGGGGATCACACTGGTGATCGCGCTCGTGGTGAGGAATGTGAGCCCCCCACGGGCCACCGACAAGCCCGGCACGAAGGCCGCCGCCAGGAACGCCTCGGCCACCAGCAGGGCAACCATCGCCAACGCGATCCGTACGATGTCGGTCGACGTCAGGCGACCGAACACTGCCCAGATCTCACGCCCGTCGAACTCGTCGAACACCCGCGTCAGCACGAACGCCGCGGCGGCGAGCGCGACCGCGACGAGGGCCAAGCGCCCGACGATCTTCATCGCCGCTCAACGTACTGCGACGCCCGACGGTCGTCGCCGCAGCCGGGCCGCACCCGAACTACGACTTGGTGAGGAACTCGGCGGCTTCGTCGCTGAACAGCAGGGTCAGTTCGTCGGCCAGCACCGGATGCCCGGCCAGGCCCGGGCTGGCGTCGACCAGCTCGAACGCGGCGGCCCGGGCCAACTCGACCAGTTCGCGGTCGCGGCGCAGCGACGCCAGCTTGAGGTCGCTGCGGCCCTTCTGGGCGGTCGACATCAGGGTGCCCGCACCGCGCAGTTCGAGGTCGACCTCGGCCAGCTCGAACCCGTCGGTGGTGGCCACCAGCGCCTCCACCCGTGGGTTCGGGTCGTCGGATGCGGTGACCAGCCAGCACGTCGACGGGTGCTTGCCCCGGCCCACCCGCCCGCGCAGCTGGTGGAGCTGGGCGATGCCGAAGCGGTCGGCGTCGATGATCACCATCACGGTCGCGTTCGGTACGTCGACGCCGACCTCGATCACGGTGGTGGCGACCAGCACGTCGAGCGCACCGCGCCGGAACAGGTCCATCGTCTGGTCTTTCTCGGCGGGCGTCAGACGCCCGTGCAGCAGCCCCACCCGGAGCCCCTGCAACTCGTCGTGCAGGAGCCGCTCGAACGTCTCCTGCGCCGACGCCACGTCGAGCTTCTCGCTCTCCTCGATCAGTGGCGTGACGACGTAGGCCTGGCGCCCGGCCGCCACCTCCGACCGCACGTCACCCCACACCTCCGTCTCCATCAACGGTCCCGCCGCCCACTGGGTACGGATCGGTGTGCGGCCCGGGGGCAGCTCGTCGAGCACGCTCACGTCGAGGTCGCCATACACGGTCATCGCCGCCGTGCGCGGAATCGGCGTGGCGGTCATCACGAGCACGTCGGGTACGTGCCCGCGCGACTTGTCGCGCAACGCGGCCCGCTGCTCGACGCCGAACCGGTGCTGCTCGTCGACGACGACCGCGCCGAGCGACCGGAACTCGACGCCCTCCTGGATCAACGCGTGCGTGCCGATCGCCAGGTCGACGGACCCGTCGGCCAAGCCGGCGAGAATCTCGCGGCGCTCGGCCGCACCGACGCGGTTCGTCAGCAGCCCGACGTGCACCGGCCGTTCACCGAACAGGTTGCCGGGGTCGGGTACCCGGAGGTCACCCAGCAACGCCTTCACTCCGGCTGCGTGCTGCTCGGCGAGCACCTCGGTCGGTGCCATCAGCGCGCCCTGGTGGCCACCCTGCACCGCCGCCAACAGCGCCGACACCGCGACCACAGTCTTGCCCGCACCGACATCGCCCTGCAGCAGGCGGTGCATCGGGTGCGGCGCGGCAAGGTCGGCGTCGATCTCGCGGATCACCCGGGCTTGGGCAGCCGTCAGCGGGTACGGCAGCGCGGCGTGGAACCGGCGCACCAACTCGCCGCCCACGACGTGGGCCAGGCCGGCCGACTCGGCTTCGAGTGCACGCTTGCGCAACACCAGCACGAGCTGTACCCGCAACAGCTCGTCGAACGCCAACCGGCGACGGGCGACCTCTTTGGCACCCATCGAGTCGGGGGCGTGGATCGCCCGCAGGGCGGCAAACCGGTCGATCATGCCCAGCCTGCCGACGACATCGCCGGGCACAGGGTCGGCGATGCCCCGCTCGGTACAACGCCGCAGCGCCTCGTCGACGAACCCGGCGATCTCCCAGGTCGACAGCTGGACCTTGTCGGACTGCGGGTAGATCGGCACGATCTTGCCGGTCCGTTCGTTCGACCCGTCACCGATCATGTCGACGATCGGGTTCGACATCTGGAGCGCGCCCTGGTACACGTCGGCCTTGCCGAACAGGGCCACGTGGAGGCCGGCGCGCAGCTGGCGCTCGCGCCACGGCTGGTTGAAGAACACCACGTGCATGCGACCCGAGCCGTCGCCGACGACGACGTTCACCATCGTGCGCCGGTTGCGGGTGACCCGCTTGGTGACCGAGCGCACCTCGGCCAGCACGAGCGCCTCGTCACCGGGGACGAGGTCGGCGATACGAGCCTCGCGGGTGCGGTCGACCCAGCGCCGCGGGTAGTTGGTGAGCAGGTCGAGCAGGTTCTCCACGCCGAGCCCGGTCAGCGCCGAGCGCTTCCGCTCCCCCACCCCCTTCAACCGCCCGACGTCGATCCCCCCCAACTCCCGAAGCGTCAACGGATCCGACGTCATCGGCGTGTACGACTGACCGTGACGGTGGTCGAGTGCCGGGCTCTGCCCGGTGTATCGAGACCACGGGCGCGCACCACGTCTCGATACGGGCGCTGCGCGCCCACTCGACGACCGGGGGGAGCGGTCAGGGTCACTCCACCCCAAACAAAAATGGATACAAGGGTTGGCCGCCGGGGTGGACTTCGACTTGGACGTCGGCGTGGTTCTCGGCCAGCCAGGTGGTGAGGGCCACCGTGTCGGCCGGGTCGGCGGTGTCGCCGGTGACGATCGTGAGCAGCTCGCCCGAGTCGCCGATCAGCTCGTCGAGCAGCTTGGTGGCGGCGCCGACCGGCGAGCCGGCGACCGCCACGATGCCGTCGCCCTTGACGATGCCGATCCAGTCGCCGTCGTGGATCGGCCCGGCGTCGCTGTTCGAGTCGCGCACGGCGCGGGTGACCTCGCCGCTGGCGACCGACTCGGCTGCGGCCACCATCTCGGCGGCGTTGGCGGCGGCGCCGGCCTCGGGGTCGTACACCACGAGCGCGGCGAGCGCTTCGGGCATCGTGCGGGTGGGCACGACGAGCACGGTCTTCGACGTCAGCGCGTCGACCTGCTCGGCGACCGGGATGATGTTCTTGTTGTTCGGCAGGATCACCACCTGGTCGGCGTTGACGTGTTCGACCGTGTCGAGCAGTTCGGCCGTCGACGGGTTGAGCGACTGCCCGCCGGTGACGATGCCCTGTACGCCGAGGCTGCCGAACAGTTCGGTGAGACCCTCGCCGTTGCACACCGCCACAACTGCCGTGGTGACCGGAGGCAGCCCGGCCGCTCCGCTGGTTGAGCCCGTCGAAACCCGCGACCGTGCCGTGGTAACGACCGGCTCAACCAACGACTCGACGCCCAGCGCAGCTTCGCGGGCGGCGTGCTCGCTGGCGACCTCTTCGAACAGGTCGGTGACGCGGATCTGCTTGGGCCGGCCGCCGAGGTCGAGCGCGACCTCGATCGCGGCACCGATGTCGTTCGTGTGGACGTGACAGTTCCACAGCCCGTCGCCACCCACCACCACGATCGAGTCGCCGACCGCCAGCCAGCCCTCCTTGAACGCGCCGATCGAGGCGTCGGCGAGGTCCATGAGGTACATCACCTCGTAGCGCTGCTCGCTGACGTCGAGCTCACCGTCGACACCCGAGCTGCGATGGGCCACCGCAGCCGCCCGCTCGGCCGCGGCCGGGTCGTCGTCGACTTCGGCGGGCGCATCGGGCAGCGGGTCGCCGCCCACCACGTGCAGGGCCGAGTCGAGCAGCAGCAGGTACCCGGCGCCACCGGCGTCGACCACCCCGGCGTCTTTGAGCACCGGCAGGAGCTCGGGGGTGTTGTCGAGCGCCTGCTTGCCGGCCGCGCGCGCGGCGCGGAGTACTTCCAGCAAGCCAGCCCCATCGGCGGCGGACGCCCGGGCCGCCTCGGCCGATTCGCGCACGACGGTGAGGATGGTGCCCTCGATCGGCTTGCCGACCGCCTCGTACGCCTTGGTCGAGGCCTCGGTCAGCGCCTCGGCGAACGCCCGCGCCGAGTCGCCGGCGGGTTCGACCAGACGGCTCTTCAACGTGGCCGACAGGCCGCGCAGCACCTGGCTGAGGATCACGCCCGAGTTGCCGCGGGCCCCCATCAGCGAGCCGTGGCTGATCGCATCACAGGTCGCGGCCAGGTCGTCGTCGGCAGCGGCCTCCATCTCGGCCACCACCGAATCGAGCGTGCGCGCCATGTTCGTACCCGTGTCGCCGTCGGGCACCGGGTAGACGTTGAGCCGGTTGAGACCCCCCTGGTGGTTGCGCACCGTGTCGCGGAACGTGGTGATCACCGACCGCAGGGCATGGACGTCGAGCCGCTCGAGTGTGGGCACCGACCCAGCGTAGACCCAAGCCGGCGGGCGCCGACCGCCCGCCGCGAACAGCCGCGCGTCGGCATTGTCCCAGCCCTCCGACAGTTGCGTCGATGTTTGGCCCTGGTGCGTCGTCAGCGGGGCCCAGCCTGCGTGGCGCTTGAACGCACAGCGTTATGGAGCCTGGATTCACCGGGATGACGGCGAGGAACGAGCCGCCAGATCGGTGGATTCGGGCTCGTGGTGCCGGGCACCTTCCGGCCCGATAGCCTGGACGGCCGTTCTGAATTAGATCCGGAGAAGGTCATGGCATCCAAGTGTGAAGTGTGCGGCAAGGGCCCGTCGTGGGGCATGACCGTGTCGCACTCGCACCGGCGCACCAAGCGGCGCTGGAACCCGAACATCCAGCGTGTCCGCACGCTCGTCAACGGTGCCACCAAGCGTCGCGACGTGTGCACCAGCTGCATCAAGGCCGGCAAGGTCGTCAAGGCCGGCTGATTCCGGCCGGATCGCACGCTGGCGTCGTTCCCGCAGCACTCATTGCCGACCAGGCAACGTCGTGCTGCGGCGCCTCGCCAGCGCACGATCCGACTCGGAATCAGACCCAACCGCTTCTCCGCTTCTGAACTGATCCGCTACCGTCACCGACCATGCAGGGTGTCATCAAGGCCTACGAGCCCCAGACCGGGATCGGCGTCGTGATGTGCGACACCGACCTGGCCGACTACGACCTCGCCGGCGACGCGCTCGCGGGTTCGATCTTCCGCATGCTGCGCCCTGGTCAGCGCGTGATCTTCCAGCTCGACGAAGCCGGGCGCGCCACCAAGCTGCGCATCGGCAGCGAGATCGACATGGGCACCCCGGGCTACGCGTAACCCTGCCCTCAGCGCACGACCCCCGCGCCGCCCGGCCTGCCGGAGCGACCGGGGGTCCTTCTGTTTTTCCGCTACATACTCTCTGATCATCTCATCCACCGATGGGTGTGCATCGGAACAAACTGTTCATGGTGAATCGATCCAGTGGATGACTCGTGTTCACCGATACGTCAGACTGGCCATAGCTCTGACAACGACAACGGTGTCAACGAGAGGGGTCTCCACATGAGCGCAACCACCACCCACGCCCGGCTCCAGCAATGGGTCGCCGACTGGGCGGCGATCTTGCAGCCCGCCGATATCTATTGGTGCGACGGCTCGGCCGAGGAATACGACCGGCTGGCGCAGGAACTCGTCGACTCCGGCACGTTCACCAAGCTCGACGAGGCCAAGCGCCCGAACAGCTACTGGGCCCACTCCGACCCCGGCGACGTCGCCCGCGTCGAGGACCGTACGTTCATCTGCTCGGCCACCGCCGACGAGGCCGGCCCGAACAACAACTGGCGCGAGCCGGCCGAGATGCGCGCCGAACTGACCGCGCTGTACACGGGCGCGATGGCCGGGCGCACGCTCTACGTGGTGCCGTTCTCGATGGGCCCGCTCGGCAGCCCGATCGCCCACATCGGCGTGCAGCTCACCGACTCGGCCTACGTCGCCGTATCGCAGCGGATCATGACCCGTATGGGCCAGGGCGCGCTCGACGTGCTCGGCACCGACGGCGAGTTCGTGCCGTGCGTGCACTCGGTCGGCGCCCCGCTGGCGCCCGGCCAAGCCGACGTGGCGTGGCCGTGCAACCCCGACAACAAGTACATCGTCCACTTCCCCGAGACCCGCGAAATCATGTCGTACGGGTCGGGCTACGGCGGCAACGCGCTGCTCGGCAAGAAGTGCTTCGCCCTGCGAATCGCCTCGGTGATGGCCCGCGACGACGGCTGGTTGGCCGAGCACATGCTGATCCTCAAGCTCACCAACCCGGCCGGCGAGAGCAAGTACATCGCCGCCGCGTTCCCCTCGGCGTGTGGCAAGACCAACCTGGCCATGCTGGTGCCCACCGTGCCGGGCTGGACGGCCGAGACGATCGGCGACGACATCTGCTGGATGAAGTTCGGCGACGACGGGCGCCTGTACGCGATCAATCCCGAGGCCGGTTTCTTCGGCGTCGCCCCGGGCACCGGCGTCGACACGAACCCGAACGCGGTCGCCACGCTGCACGCCAACTGCATCTACACGAACACCGCCCTGACCCCCGACGGTGACGTGTGGTGGGAAGGCCTCACGCCCGACGCGCCGGCCGCGGCCACCGACTGGAAGGGCAACCCGTGGACACCCGCCAGCGACGGGCCGGCAGCGCACCCGAACGCCCGCTTCACCGCCCCGGCCGGGCAGTGCCCGTCGATCGCCCCCGAGTGGGAAGACCCGGCCGGTGTGCCCATCTCGGCGATCCTGTTCGGCGGCCGCCGGCGCACCACCGTGCCGCTGGTGACCGAGGCGTTCGACTGGGAGCACGGTGTGTTCCTCGGGTCGATCATGGCGTCGGAAACCACCGCCGCCCAGCAGGGCGAGGTGGGCAAGCTGCGCTTCGACCCGATGGCGATGCTGCCGTTCTGCGGTTACAACTACGCCGACTACTTCGCCCACTGGCTGTCGATCGGCAAGTCCACCGACGCCGACAACCTGCCCAAGATCTTCTTCGTCAACTGGTTCCGTCGCGACGACGAGGGGCGCTTCCTGTGGCCCGGTTACGGCGAGAACAGCCGCGTGCTGAAGTGGGTGTTCGAGCGCACCGACGGTGACGCCGACGCGGTCGACACCCCGATCGGCCAGCTGCCCACGCTCGACGCGCTCGATCTCGACGGGCTCGACATCACCGCCGACGACGTGCAGACACTGCTGGCGGTCGACGCCGAGGGTTGGAAGTCGGCGATCCCCCAGATCCGCGAGCACTACGCGGCGTTCGGCGACAAGCTCCCCGCCAGCCTCCAAATCGCCGTCGACACCCTCGAATCCCGCCTCAAGTAGGCCTGGCTTCGTAACGCTTTGCGTTCAAGCGCCACGCAGGCTGGGCGTCACTGGCGGTGTACTCAGGGGGACAGCGAGTAGGCGGCTCGCCCGGTGGTCGAGTGCCGGCGCAGCCGGTGTATCGAGACCATTGGCGCGCGCACCACGTCTCGATACAACGAAGTGGCGGCTACGCCGCGGGTGCGCCACTCGACGACCGTCACCACCTACCCGCTGAGCCCCCGAAGGGCGAGCGTCGACCCAACCGCCGTGGGCCCGGAGCGTGCCACCACTCGGCTGTCGCGTCTCAGGTCAGGCGTGTTCGTACGTAGCGGGCGAGGCGGCGCGTTGCCAGCGTGTCGACCAGACGCGTCGCCACCGGGCCGGCCACCGCGAGCACGAGCACGTACGCGGTCGCCAGCGCGCCCAACCCGGCGCCGTCGGCCACGCCCACCGCGAGCGCGGCGATCACGATCGAGAACTCGCCACGGGCGACCAACGCGGTTCCCACTCGCAGGCGCCCTCCCCTGCCCACGCCGTCGCGCCGCGCCGCGTACCAGCCGGTGCCGATCTTGGTCAGCATCGTCACGCCCGCGAGGATCAGCGCCGGGAGCGCTGCGCCGGCCAGCGCGGCCGGGTCGACGCGCAGCGAGAAGAACAGGAAGAACGTCGCCGCGAAGAGGTCCCGCAGCGGCGCGATCAACCGCGCCGCGCGCTCGCCGACCGAACCCGACAGTGCGAGGCCCACGAGGAACGCGCCGATCGCACCCGACACACCGACCCACTCGGCAAGCCCGGCCACCAGCAACGTCAGCCCGAACACCGCCAGCAGGAGCGCCTCATCGCTGCCCGCCCCGAGGAGGGCCGCGATGTGGTCGCCCCAGTGCAGCGCCATCGCCGAGACGGCGGTGACGGCAGCGACCGCACCGGCGACACTGAGCAGCATCTCCGACGGCGTGCCGCCCACCACCAGCGCCGCGGCGACGGGAAGGTAGACGGCCATCGCCAGGTCCTCGATGACGAGCAGCCGGAGGATGGTCGAGGTCTCGCGGAAGGCCAACCGGTCGAGATCGCGAAGCACCTTGGCGATGATTCCCGACGACGAAACCCAGGTGATCCCACCGAGCAGGACGGCCGCCTGCCATCCCCAGCCGAGGATCAGCGCAAAGAGGAATCCTGGAACGGCGTTGGCCACCATGTCGACCACCCCGGGCCAGACGCCGGAACGCAAGCCCGAACGCAACTCACTCTGCTCGTACTCCAGCCCGAGCGCGAGCAGCAGCAGGATCACCCCGACCTCGGACGTCAACTCGACGAACCCGTCGCTGACGCGCAGACCGATCAGCCCGCCGTCGCCGAGAGCCAAGCCGGCGATGAGGTACAGCGGGACAGCGGTGATCCGTACCCAGGCGGCGACTCGACCGATCGCAGCCAGCGCGAGTGCGACGACCCCCATCTCCACGAGTTGGTTGGCAACGGCGGGCACGTCGAACGAGGGTAACGAACCGTGCCTGGCACGGTTCGTTACAGAACCAGGTTGCGCAGGCCGAGACCCATCACGAACAGGCTGCCGCAGCCGTACAGCAGGGTCTCTTTGCCCTTCATGAACCCGCTGTTGCGGTAGCTGTACATGATGCCCACGGCGACGATCGCCGAGAAGCCGTACAAGGCGTGCATGTCGCCCAGCACCTCGCCGTCCTCGCGCGAGTCGAGCGCCCCGGTGAGCGCCTGGGTGAACGTGGTGAGTTGGGCGACCACGACGAACACCCACATCGCCCGGCCACCCGCCCGCGGCCAGCGGTAGGCGGCGAGGCACCACGCCCCGGCGAGCGCGTTGGCGACGATCAACACCCACGCGTTGACGACGTGCAGGTCGCGCATGTCAACCGCCGCAGCGGTAGCCACCGAACAGCACCGTGACGAAGTCGTCCTCGCCGATGCCGCTGAGCCAGCCCATGAAGCTGTCGTCGCCGACGTAGAAGTAGTCGGGCAGTTCGACGTCGGGGTCGCCCTCGATCAGGGTCGCGTCGGGGAACTCGCCGAACACGTCGACCACCCGCGCGCCGATCGTCACCCCTCCGGCGGTGCGTAGCCCAACCGGCTCGTCACCGATCGTGCCCAGCCGTCCGTACTCCCAGCCGAGGAAGTGGCGCCGCCCGGTGGTGATATCGGAGGCGTCGCTGAACAGCAGCGACAGCACCCCCCAGTCGACCCGGCGCACCTCGTTCCCCGGGCAGCCGAACCGGTCGGGGTCGGTCCACCCCGAGTCGCTCGTGTTGCTGCCGAGAATCGAGCTGATGTAGCTGATGACCGCATCGGGGTCGGTGCCGAACAGTGCCGACCCGACCCCCTCGCGCGACAGCACCAGTTCCTGCACCGACAACGGCTCGCTGCTCGGCGGGCCCGTGTCGACCGCGGTGTCGGCGACGGTGGTGGGTGGGGTGGTCGTGACGGCGACCGGAGGTGTGGTGATCAGCGGCTCGGTGGGCGGGGGTGTGGGCTCGGGATACAGCGGGTCGCCGCCGTCGGTGCCCGGCACCAACGCGGTCGGCGGGGGTGGTGCCGTCGTTGGGGCGGAGGTCGCCGCCACCGTGGTGGGCGCGGTGCTGTCCGGGGTGGACGGCGTCGCACCGTCGCTGCCGCCGCACGCCACGAGCGCACTCGCCGCGACCAGCGCGGCAACAACCTGGCGAGCGCGACCCATCGCGCCATTGTGGCCCACGGTCATGCCTGAGTGGCGGCTCCCCCAGCGATCAGTTCGTCGACACGGTCGGCCGGCACACCCCAGTCGGCGAGCACCGCCCGCGTGTGCTCGCCCGGCAACGCCGGTTCCTGACCGAGCGTGGGCGTGGTGCGGCTGAAGCGCGGGGCCGGCGCCGGCTGGCGCACCCCACCGACCTCGGTGAACGTGCCCCGGGCCACGTTGTGCGGGTGCGCGAACGCCTCGTCCATGCGCAGCACAGGGGCGAAGCACACGTCGCTGTGTTCCATCAGCTCGCACCACTCGGCGCGGGTCTTCGTGCGGAACACGTCGGCGAGGCGCAGCTTCAGCGCCGGCCACTGCGCCTGGTCGAACTGGCGGGCGAACTGTTCGTCGCCGGCCAGCCCGGTGAGCCGCATCAGCTCGGCGTAGAACTGCGGCTCGATCGACCCGATCGACACGTGCTCGCCGTCGGCGCACTCGTACACGTCGTAGAAGTGGGCGCCGGTATCGAGCGTGTTGACGCCGCGTTGGCTGGCATCGTGGATGCCCATCGACGAGAACGCCCAGAACATGGTCATCAGCGTGGCCGTGCCGTCGACCATCGCCGCGTCGACCACCTGGCCGCGCCCGCTGCGCTGCGCTTCGAGCAGCGCACACACCACGCCGAAGGCGAGGAACATGCCGCCCCCGCCGAAGTCGCCGACCAGGTTGAGCGGTGGCGTGGGCCGCTCGCCGGCCCGGCCGATGTGGGCGAGTGCCCCGGCGAGCGCGATGTAGTTGATGTCGTGCCCAGCGGCCAGGGCGTACGGCCCGTCCTGGCCCCAGCCGGTCATCCGCCCGAACACGATCTTGGGGTTGCGCTCCAGGCACACCTCGGGCCCCAGCCCGAGCCGCTCCATCACGCCCGGCCGGAACCCCTCGATGATCGCGTCGGCCTGCTCGACCAGGTCGAGCACGGTGGCGACGCCGTCGGGGTGTTTGAGGTCGAGCGCCACGTTGCGGCGCCCGCGCTGGAGCACGTCACGGTTGCCGTCCCTTGCAACCCCAGGTGCGGCCTGCTTCGGGGGCCGGTCGACACGGATGACCTCGGCCCCCATGTCGGCCAGCATCATCGCTGCGAACGGGCCAGGCCCGATGCCGGCGATTTCGATGATGCGGTATCCGGCCAGTGGCCCTGTTCCAGTCGTCACCCGCCGAGCATGGCATGACGAATTGTGCGCCACACAACTCGCCGTCGGGCCCAGCCTCGATCCACCGATTCACAGCGGATGCTCGCAGGCGTTGCCCCAGCCCGCGACGGTTGCGTCGGCGTCGGCCCTGATACACCGCCGGTGACGCCCAGCCTGCGTGGCGCTTGAACGCAAAGCGATCCGGGCTCAGGTGTCGAGCAGTTTGGCTTTCTGGCGGTCGAACTCGTCCTGGCTGAGGGTGCCGCGTTCGAGCATGCCTTCGAGTTTCTCGAGTTGGCTGGCGACGTCGTTGCCGCTGGTGAGGCCCTCGAAGTTGCGCCGACCGTTGCTCTCCATCTGCGCATGCAGCAACTTCTGGACGCGCTCGGGGTGCTTGATGTCGGTGAACCGCTGCTGGCCCTCGGCACCGGCCGACTCGATCATCAGGTCGCCCGCCCCGAGGATGCGCTCGAACACCGACTGGTTGAAGATCACGTTGTTGACACGTTCGACCGGAATCTCGATACCCCGCTTGGCAAGCACCCCCGAGCGGTAGATCAGCCGGTCGCTGGTGATGACGAAGTTGGTGGTGGTCCACTTGGCGTAGCGCCCGGCCAGCCAGAACGCCGTCACCACCACGAGCACCAGGGCAGCCCAGCGCCACACCGTCTGCAGATCGTCGTTGACGTCGACCACCAGGCTGGCGATGCCGAACGCGACCGCCGCGAGCAGCGTGGTGACCGGCTCGGCGAAGTACCACCAGTGCGGGTGGAGGTCGAGCGCCACGGTTTCGTACTCGTTGAGCAACTTCTTGGGATACCCCATGGAAACGAACAGTACTTTGGGACGGTGACCTCGGACGCGCTCGACGACGATCGACTGATCGCCGACCTCGACGCCGACCAGCACCGCGCCGTCACCACCGAGTCGCGATTGGTCGCCGTGATCGCCGGTGCCGGGTCGGGCAAGACCCGTGTACTCACCCGCCGGGTCGCCTGGCGTGTCGCCAACGGCACCGCCGACGCCGCCCACACGCTGGTGCTCACGTTCACTCGCGAGGCCACCGGCGAACTGCGCCGACGGCTGCCCCGGCTCGGGCTGTCGGCGCGCGTGCCGTCGGGCACGTTCCACTCGGTCGCCCTCCAGTTGCTCCGCCAGCGCTGGGCCGACCTCGACCGGCGAGCGCCCGAACTGGTGCCCGACCGCTCCCGGCTGCTCGCCCAACTGGCCGGCGCCAGTATGGGGCGGCGGGCGCTCGACGACGGTCTGCTCGCCGATGTCGACTGGGCGACCACGCGCGGCCTCGATGCCACCGCCTTCAGCCGGGCCGTGAGCCGCGGCGACTACCGCCCGACCAACGACACCACCCGCGTCGCGGCGATGCTCGACGCCTACGCCACCGCCAAGCGCGAACGACGCCAGATCGACCTCGACGACGTGCTCGCGTTGGCGGCGGCCGAGATCGCCGGCGACCCGGCCTACCGGGCGGCGATCCAGTGGCGGTACCGGCACGTCCTCGTCGACGAGGCCCAGGACCTCAACCCGCTCCAGCATCGCCTGGTTGCCGCGCTGGCCGAGCCCGGCGACCTGTTCCTCGTCGGCGACCCGGCCCAGGCGATCTACGGCTTCAACGGGGCCGACCCGGGCCTGCTCTTGAACGTCGAGACGCACTTCCCCGGCATCGAGGTGATCCGGCTACCGGCGAACCATCGCAGCACGCCCCAGGTGGTCGACGCCGGCGCCCACGTTCTGGCGGGCGGCGCCGAGCTGGGCGACCTCGCCGCGGCGCTGACGACGACGCGACCCGATGGCGCGCTCGTGCACATCGTCGCCGCCGACGACGAAGTGGCCGAGGCTCAGCTGGTCACGAATCAGTTGGCGGTGGCCGACCCGGGGCTGATCCGTTCGGGGGGTGTCGCCGTGCTCGCCCGCACGCACGCCACACTGGCGCCGGTCGCCGAGGCGCTGCGTGCCGGTGGTGTGGCCGTACGGCACGCGGCCGACGGCCCGGACTCGCCACTCACCCCGCTGCTCCGCCAGGCCTACCGGTTGCGTACCGCGGCCGAGTTGCGCGACTGGGGGCACGCCCAGCTCGAACTCGCTGCCGAGGAATCGGGGCCTGACTCGCCGCCGGCGATCGTGGGCCGGGCGGCGCTCGACTTCGTGCTGGAACAACCGGCGGGTGACGGGGCTGCGCTGCGCACGTGGGTCGATACCACCGACCCGTTCGGGGCCGAGACGTCGGGGGTCGAGCTGCTCACGTTCCACGCTGCCAAGGGTCGTGAGTGGCACACGGTCGTGGTCGTCGGCTGTGAGACGAGCCTGGTGCCGCACCGCTCGGCCCGCACCCAGCTCGCCCGCGCCGAGGAGGCCCGGCTGCTGTACGTGGCGATCACGCGGGCCACCGACGACCTGACCGTCACGTGGGCCGGGCGGCGCAACGGCTACCAGCGCAAGCGGTCGCCGTTCCTCGACGGGTTCACGAGCACCACGCCCCCGGCCGTTCCTCCACCGCCGGAACTGCGGCGGGCGCGATCGGACGACGACGTGTTGATGCAGCACCTCCGCGGCTGGCGGGCATCGGTGGCGCGCGGTGCCGACCTGTTGCCCGAGGTCGTGTGCAGCGACCGCACGCTGATGATGATCGCCCGCACGCGGCCGACGTCCCCCGAGCAGCTCGACGCGGCCACCGGCCTCGGTGGCATCACCTCACGACGCCTGTGGCCGACCCTACGCGAGGTCCTATCGACCACCGACTGAGGCACCTGCGACCGTTCTCCGACGTTGCCGACATTCTCGATGCATCATGCGCGAGCGAACCACTGATTCCGAGTCAGATCGTTCGAGCGCAAGGCGCGGGAGCCCGAGTTGGCTTCGGCCAACGAGCGGCGACCGCAACGCAGCGATCGGGCGATCTGGCCGGAATCAGGGAGATCAAAGAAGGTCGACGATGACGGGGGCGTGGTCGCTGGGGGACTTGCCTTTTCTGGCGTTGCGATCGACGACGGACCATTCCAGCCGGTCGGCCACGGCCGACGTGCCGAGGACCAGGTCGATCCGCAGGCCTCGGCCCTGGTGAAAGTCGCCGGCGCGGTAGTCCCACCACGAATACACGCGCTCGCTGTCGGGGTGTTGCAGGCGGAACAGGTCGACGAGGCCCCAGTCGATCAGGGCCGCCAGCCGCTGCCGTTCGGGCTCGCTGACGTGGGTGGCGCCGGCGAACTTGCGCGGGTCGTAGACGTCGGCGTCGGTGGGGGCGATGTTGAAGTCGCCGGTGACCACCAGAGCATCACCAGGTGCCGACACCAGGCCGAGATGCTGGTGAAGCCGGTCGAGCCAGCTCAGCTTGTAGTCGTAGTGCGGGTCGGCGAGCGCGCGCCCGTTCGGCACGTAGCAACAGACGACACGCACCTCGCCACAGGTGGCGGTGATGACGCGCGCGTCCGGGTCGGGGTCGATGCCGGGAGCGAAGTTGGCGACCACGTCGGTGAGACCGACCTTGGACAAGATCGCCACCCCGTTCCACTGGCCCTGACCGAAGTGGGCCGACTCGTAGCCGAGCGACTGGAACGCCAACGCCGGGAAGGCGTCGTCGGCGAGCTTGGTCTCCTGGAGGCACACCACGTCGGGTTGCACCTCCACGAGCCATTCCTCGACCCGTTCGAGCCGAGCCCGCAGCGAGTTGACGTTCCAGGTCGCCAGACGCACGACTACTTCTTCTTGGCGGCGGCCTTCTTGGCGGGAGCAGCCTTCTTCGCGGGAGCCGCCTTCTTGGCCGGCGCAGCCTTCTTCGCGGGAGCCGCCTTTTTGGCCGGTGCCGCCTTTTTGGCCGGCGCAGCCTTCTTGGCGGGCGCGGCCTTCTTCGCCGGCGCAGCCTTCTTGGCGGCCGCCTTCTTTGCCTGGGCCATTGTGGTGTCCTGCCTTTCGGTGGGCTGTTCTGGCGCGGCGGTCGCCGCGTCCGTCAGCGCAGAGGTTTGCACCTCTGCGCGCACAACCGGCGGATTTCCGCCGCCGGTGTCGCTCGGGCGGCGACGGCGCCGCCCGCTGCGAGTGGGTTCGTCGGCCACCGGCGTTGCCGGTGGTGCCGCAGCAGACGCCGCGGAAGCGGCGACGTGCGGCCGGGCGACGTCGATCGAGCGCCGCTCGGGTACGAACCCGACGACGACGAAATCGTACGACTCGCCGATCCGCAGCGCCTTACGGGCGCTGGTGGGAGCCGGGTCGTCGATCAACCGCAGCGGCGCGTAGACGAGGACATCGCCCACCCGCGCGTACGCGCCATGCGACGAGTAGTGGTCGACCACGCCCGACACGGTGGTACCCACCGGTGCACGCTCGACGAAGTCGAAGAACGGGCCAAGCTCGTTGACGAAGTTGGTGGTGGGCGCAGGCCCGCCGGAGGCGACGATCTTGGCGGCCCGCTCGCGCAACGCCGGCGGCGACGGCGGCGGTTGGTCGACAGCCGGGGCAGCAACCGGCTTGCCCTCGGTGGCGGCCAGCTCGTCGGCGGTGGCCTTGCGGCGTACTCGTGTGGACGCCTTGTACTTGTCGGCCTGCACGTCGCCGCTGGCCTCGCGCACCGAGCGGCGGCTCTTCGGTCCGCGCACCGGGTTGCGAGCCACGAACACCCAACCGACGTTCGGCACCGGCTTGCCTCCGACCAGGCGACCCGGCTCGAACAGCCACGGGTACTCGCCGTGGAACTCCTGGAACGAGTCGTTCGACAAGATGCCGGCGTTGGCCTTGTGGGCGATGTTGAGCACGAACGCGTCGCCGCGCCCGATCGCCCCGGCGGGGGGCGCGACCACCTCGTTGTTGGCGATCGCGGCGTCGAACTCCTTGACCTCTTTCGGGCTGATGCGATGCCCGAACGTGGCGTCGACCACGACCGTCACGACCACCCCCGGATGGTCCTCGAGAAACGCCAGCACGGCCTCGTTGAGTTGCTTGAGGCTGGGCTCCGAGCGTCCCTCGGTGGCGATGTTGGAGCCGTCGACAACGAAGTGGTCAGGTTGTCGCGGCGTCATGCGTGGGACATCTTAAGGACTTCGTCGGCGTTGGGGTCGGGATCGCGCGCGGTCAACCCGCTCAGAGCCCGGCGAACGTCCGGTCGAGGAGGTCTTCGAGCTCTTGGTCGTGCACGGCCTTGGCGCCGGTGGCCGGGCTGCCCGACGGCACCCGGGCGACCGCGCGCAGGTCGTAGCCGAGTTCCTTGACGCGCCACACGTGGTGCTCGACGAAGCTCCACGCGCCCATGTTCTCGGGTTCCTCCTGGAGCCAGACGAGCTCGCGGGCGTTCGGGTACTGCTCCTGCACGATCTGGAGCATCTGCTGGGTGGGCAGCGGGTAGAGCTGCTCGATACGGATGACCGCCACCGGCGCCTGCCGCGCGTCGCGGGCTGCGATCGCGTCCCACGCCACCTTGCCCGAGCAGAACACGAGCCGCCGCACGGCCGACTTGTCGGCGACGAACGGGTCGTCGAGCACTTCTTCGAACGAGCCGGTGGTGAGCTCGGCGAGCGGCGAGCGGGTCTGCTTCATGCGCAGCCCCGACTTCGGCGTGAACACGACGAGCGGGGTGTGGCGCACCTGGTGCACCTGGCGGCGCAGGAGGTGGAAGAACTGGCGCGCCGTGGTGGCGTTGCACACCTGGATGTTGTCTTCGGCGGCGAGCGTGAGGAAGCGTTCGATGCGCGCCGAGCTGTGCTCGGGGCCCTGCCCCTCGTAGCCGTGCGGCAGCAACATCACCAGCCCGTTGCGCTGGCCCCACTTGTCTTCGGCGGCGACGAGGTACTGGTCGATGATGATCTGGGCGCCGTTGACGAAGTCGCCGAACTGCGCTTCCCAGATGACCAGCGCCTGGTCGTTGGCGTGCGAGTACCCGTACTCGTAGCCGAGCGCGGCGTACTCGGACAGCAGCGAGTCGTACACCCAGAACTTGGCGCGGGCGTCGGGCAGCTCGTTGAGTGGAATCCACGGCTTGCCGGTCTCGTAGTCGATCAGGACCGCGTGACGTTGGCTGAACGTACCCTCGCGTGAGTCCTCGCCGGCGAGCCGAACGGGGTGCCCTTCGAGTACCAGCGAACCGATCGCGAGCGCCTCGGCGGTGGCCCAGTCGACGTCGCCGTCGGCAGCCAGCTGCTTGGTGCGTCCCTCGAACTGGCGTGCCAGCTTGGGGTGCGGTGTGAAGCCCTCGGGGTACGCGGTGAGCCGTTCGAAGATGCCTTCCAGCACGGTCTGGTTGACACCGGTGGCGATGTGCGGCAGCACGCCGAGCGGCTTGGGCGGGGGCGGCACGCGCGGCGTGCTGGTGGCCCGGGCGCGGGTGGCGTCGAGCGCGGTCTGCATCTTGGCGTGGAAGTCGTCGAGCGCCTGCTCGGCTTCCTCGGCGGTGATGTCGCCGCGCCGCACGAGCGTGTCGACGTACACGGTGCGCACGCTCGGGCGGGCGGCGATCGCCTTGTACATCAGCGGCTGGCTGTAGCTCGGGTCGAGTCCTTCGTTGTGGCCGTAGCGGCGGTAGCACACCATGTCGATGACGACGTCCTGGTGGAACTTCTGGCGGTATTCCCAGGCCAGCTGGGCGACGCGCACGCACGCTTCGGGGTCGTCGCCGTTGACGTGGAAGATCGGTGCCTGCACCGTCTTGGCGACGTCGGAGCAGTACTGCGACGAGCGGCTCCACTCGGGTGCGGTGGTGAAGCCGATCTGGTTGTTGATGATGAGGTGGATCGTGCCGCCCACCCGGTAGCCGGCGATGTCGCTCATTGCCAGCGTTTCGGCCACCACGCCTTGGCCGGCGAACGCGGCGTCGCCGTGGATGAGGATGGGCAGCACCGAGAACGCGCCGGCCGGCTCGATTTGGTCCTGCTGGGCGCGGGCGATGCCCACCACGATCGGGTCGACGGTTTCGAGGTGGCTCGGGTTGGCGGCCAGTTCGAGCGGGATGGTGGCACCGGACGGGCTGGTGTACTTGCCGGTGGCGCCGAGGTGGTACTTGACGTCCCCCGAGCCCTGCACGGTGGTGGGGTCGACGTGGCCTTCGAACTCGCCGAGGATCGCCTCGTAGCTCTTGCCCATGATGTTCGACAGCACGTTGAGGCGGCCCCGGTGAGCCATGCCGATGACCGAGCCGTGCAGGCCCTCGTCGGCTGCCCCCGACAAGATCGTGTCGAGGATGGGAATCGCCGACTCGGCGCCCTCGATGCCGAACCGCTTGGTGCCGGCGTACTTCGTGGCGAGGAACTTCTCGAACGCCTCGGCCGCGTTCAGGCGTTCCAGCAGGCGCCGCTTCTGCTCGATGCCGAGCGCCGGTGGCTTGACCTCGACGTGGCTCTGGATCCACTGCTGCTCGTCGGTGTTCTGGATGTGCATGTACTCGACGCCGATCGTGCGGCAGTAGGCGTCGCGCAGCACGCCGAGCAGGTTGCCGAGCTTGAGCTTGTCGACGCCACCGACGCCGTCGGTGAGGAACTCGCGGTCGAGGTCCCAGATGGTGAGCCCGTAGGTGGCCGGGTCGAGCTCGACCGGTGTCTCGGGCTGGCGCCAGCGCAGTGGGTCGAGGTCGGCGATCAGGTGCCCGCGCACGCGGTGCACGCGAATCAGCTTGGCGACGGCCATCTGCTTGGCCAGCATCGCCTCGTCCTTGTCGAGCGGGTTCGTGTCGGGCCGCCACTTGACGGCCTCGTACGGCACGCCGAGGCTGCGGAACACGTCGTCGTAGAACCCGTGCTCGCCCATCAGTAGTTCGTGCACACGCTTCAGGAACAGCCCCGACTCGGCACCCTGGATGATGCGGTGGTCGTACGTGCTGGTGATGGTGACGACCTTGGAGATGCCGAACGACGACAGGTTGCGCGGGTCGGCGCCCTCGAACTCGGCCGGGTAGCCGATCGTGCCGACGCCGACGATGACGCCCTGGTTCGGCATCAGGCGCGGCACCGACTGGACGGTGCCGATCGTGCCCGGGTTGGTGAGCGACACGTTGGCCCCGGCGTAGTCGTCGAGCGTCAGCGAGTTGCTGCGGACCTTGCGGATCAGCGCCTCGTACTCGGCGTAGAAGCCGGCGAAGTCGAGCGTGTCGGCCTGCTTCAGCACGGGCACGACGAGCGTGCGCGTGCCGTCGCCCTTGTCGACGTCGGCGGCGAGGCCCATGTTGACGTGCTCGTTGCGTACCAGCCGGGGCTTGCCGTCGGCTCCAACCACGAAGCTGTTCTTCATGTTCGGCACCGTGTCGGCGATCGCCCGCACCACGGCGAAGCCGATCAGGTGGGTGAAGCTGATCTTGCCGGCGCCGGTGCGCTCGCGGTAGCCGTTGACGACCTTGCGGTTGACCTCGAGCAGCTTGGCGGGCACGTTGCGGAAGCTGGTGGCGGTGGGGACGTCGAGGCTGGCCGCCATGTTCTTGACGATCGCCGCCCCGACCCCCTTGATCAATTCCCCCGGCTCGTGCTTCGGCGGCGCGGTGGTGGGCTCGACAGGCTGAGCCACCTTGGTCCCGGTGGTTTCGACAGGCTCAACCACCTTGGTGGTCCCGGTGGTTGAGCCGGTCGTTTCCAGCTCCGGCTGCGGTGCGACCGGCTGTGTCTCCCGCGGTTCGACGATCGTCACCCCGGCGCCGGACCGACCGTTCGCCAGCGAAGGGGTTACCGCCGGTTCGCCGTGGGCGGCGAACAGATCGCGCCATTCGTCGCCGACCGATGAGGGGTCGTCGCGGAACTGCTCGTACATCTCCTCGACGAGCCACGAGTTGGCCCCGAACGGGGAGCCTTCGAGATCCTGTGCCACGTCAACAAAGGGTACTGTGACGATGACGTTACGCACGGCTTCCGTACCTGGCCCTCGGGTGGTGGCGGCACCCCTCTTGCCAACCTGCCGGCGAAGCCGCCTACCAGCACGCCGCGCTCGTCGCTCCAAGCCGATTTCCCGGGCACGCCGCGGGCCGATCTGCCAGGATGGCCCGATGAACGCATCTGCTCTCCGCCGCCGCCGTGCCTGGCGCCCGGCCCGCGTCGCTGCCATCGGCGCGGCCGCGTTGCTCACGCTCACCGGGTGCCTCCAGGCCGACCTGGGCGTGACCTTGAACGACGACGAATCCGGCGAGTTCCGGGTCCGCACCCTCATCAACCGCGAACAGGTGCTCCAGATGCAGCAGATGTTCGGGGGGATGTTCAGCGACTTCGGTGAGGACTTCGGCGAGTTCGACGACCTCGACGACTTCGGCATGACCACCGAGGCACCGATCGACCCATGTGTCGAGATGTTGAACGACATGGACGGCGACGAGCTGCCGGCCGGAGCGGTCGTCGAGCCGATCAACGACGGCGACTGGTGCGGCGCCAGCGTCGTCATCCCGTTCGCCAACCTGGCCGAGTTCGCCGACCTGGCAGCTGACTTCGCCGACGAGTCCGACGACGACATGAGCAACCTCGGCGCCCCCGCGATCGTGAAGACCGCAGACGGCTACCGGTTCGAGGTCACCGGCTTGTCGATGAGTGACGACAGCATGGGCCTCGGCGACGAAGGTATGGAGGGCATGGATGGGTTCGGCGCGTTGTTCGAAGGCATGTTCGACGACATGCGGATCTCGTACGACGTGCGCCTGCCCGGCAACCCGCTCGACCACAACGCCGACGCGGTCGACGGCAACCGGTTCCAGTGGACGCTGCAATGGGGCGACTCGCGTACCGAGTTGTTCGCCGAGACCGGTTCCGGTCAGCCTGACGGCAGCGCCGACACCGGCGAGATCACCGAGCCCGGCGACGCCGGCTCCAGCGACGACGGTTCGGGCGACGCCGGCTCCAGCGACGACGGTTCGGGCGACGACGGTTCGGGCGACTCGGACTCCGGTACCGCCGATGGCGCCGCGGGCGGGGGCTCGGGGTCGCCGACCGCGCCCACCGGCGACAGCGACGACGACGGTTCGTCGCTGCTGTGGCTGTGGATCGTGCTGGCGGTGGCCGTGGTCGGCGGCGTGGTCGGCTTCCTGCTCGTCAAGAAGAACAAGTCCGGCAGCGGCCAGCCACCCGCCCCGGGCACCCCGCTGCCGCCCCCCGGCCAGCCCAGCCCCGGCTGGCAGCCCCCCGCCGAAGGCTGAGGGCCGCCAGGGCGGTCGCTCAGTCGCCCGGGAGGCGCAAATGGTCTCCCCGGTGCTCGGCCAACCCGTCGGCGATGAGCGCGTCGACCAGGCGGGCGGCAGTCGTTTCGTCGCGCGACATCACCGTCGCCGCGTCGGCATGGGCCACCGGGCCGGCGGCGAGCGCACGAAGCAGACACCCGCGGGCCTCGCGGTCACTGCCGGCGAAGCGGGCCTGACGGCCCGACACCCCGGCCGAGCCGACGGCCGGGTCGGGCTGGTCGGCGTTGCCGCGCCACACGCACTCCCCCACCAGCGGGCACTCGCCGCACATCGGTGCGGGCCGGCAGATCAGCGCGCCGAGGTCCATCAGGCACTGGTTCCAGGCCCACGCCTGCCCGGGTGGTACGCCTGCGTCGGCGATCGCCTGCACCTCGCGGGCGGTCAGCCGGCGGCCGACCATCCGGGCGTAGACACGGGCGATGTTCGTGTCGACCACCGCCGCATCGGCTTCGTAGGCGAACACCAGCACGGCCCGAGCGGTGTACGGGCCGACACCGGGCAAGGCCAGCAACCCGTCGAGGTCGTCGGGAAACCGGCCGGCGGCGGCCACCGCGGCAGCGGCCGCGTGCAGGTTGCGTGCCCGGCGCGGGTAGCCCAGGCCTTGCCACTCGCGCAACACGTCGGCAAGCGGCGCGGCCGCGCACGCTGCCGGTGTGGGGAAGCGGGCCAGGAATCGTGGCCACCGGTCGAGCACGCGGGCAACCTGAGTTTGTTGCAGCATCACTTCGCTGACGAGCACTTCGTACGGGTCGCGGGTGTGCCGCCACGGCAGGTCGCGCAGCCGCGGCACGCCCCACGCGAGCAGGTCGCTCACGACCGCCCGGTCACTCGTCGCGACTCGGACGCCGGATCAGCTGACCGGTGTCGTCGCGCGTCGGGAACTGGAGGTCGAAGTCGAACGTGCTCTCGCGTTTGAGCGACTCTTCCTCGGCCAACTCGTGCAGCGGTTTGAGGCCGTCGCGGCGAACGATCGACCACGGCCCGACCCGCAGCGACAGGTACAGCAAACCGCCCAGGATGGTCGGGAAGAACAGTTGGGCGAAGCGATACGACGCCACCCCCAGCGCCGCCCGCCGCGCCGACGCTCCAAACCCAGCGAGCATCGAGACGTACCCGGCGTCGACGTAGCCGAGGCCACCGGGGGTGATCGGAACGGCCGCCAACACGTTGGCGATGCCGAACGCGATCAGCAGCGCGTCGACGTCCATCGTGATGTTGAACGCCCGCAGGAACACCCACAGCGAGGCCGCGTTGAACAGCCACCCGAGCGTCGACCAGATCACCACCCGCGCCAGCAACTGGCGGTCACTGAGCAACTGCTCGAGGCGCTCGGCCACCCGGTGCAGCGCCCGGGCGGCGCGGTCGTCGTCGAGCCGGAACTTGCGGGCGATCCAGCGCACCGCCCGCTCGGCCCGGCCCTGACCCTCCATCAGCCCGAACACGAGCACCCCGGCGATGGTCATGACGATGACCCCGGCGAGCGCGGCCGTGCCGTAGAACGCGTTCACCCCGCGGATGGGGATCGAGATCAACAGCGTGGCCCACAAGATCAGGTTGAGCACCACCGCCGAGCCGACCCCGGCGATCGCCAGGGCGAACCCGGCGTCGGCGCCCGGCACGCCCGACATGGTGAGCAGCCGGTAGCCGAGGGCCGAGCTGGCCGCGCTGCCGCCAGGCACGATGCTCGACAGCGCCCGTGTACTCATCTGGATGCGGAACAGGCGCGTCGACGACACCTGCTCGGCCGCCTCGCCGATCGCCGACCGGGTCAGCGGCACGTACGTCCACAACGCCATCATCTGCAAGCCCAGCCCGGCGACGAGCAGCACCGGCTGCACGCGCTGGATCTCGTGCAAGGCCTGCTCGAAGTCGGGAATCAGGGGGACGACGAAGTAGTAGACGACGAACGCGACAATCAGCAGCTTGATGGTGAAGCGGAACGGGCGCCGTTGCCGCCCGGGCTCGCGCGCCGCGGACGGGCGTTCGCCGGTGTCGACCGGGACGGGAGGGGTTGGGTCGGTCATCTTCGGATGGGCGGCCGGCGCCCGCCGCCGACGACGTGCGGCCTGGGCCGACCGGGCAAGCCTATGCGGACGCGTCCGGTACGACCGCCACGGCATCGACCACCCGGTACAGCAGGCGCACCAGATGGTGACGCTGGTCGGCCGCGGTCTTGCCGAGATGCACCAGCGTCAACTGCCGGTCGGGGACCACCGCCACGTACTGCCCCTCGTATCCCTGGGCGACGACGCACCCTGGATACTCGGGCCACATCCACCAATGGCGGCCGTAGTCGACGCCGTTTGGCAACAGCCCGTCACCCGCGTCGTGGGCCGCGAACGTGCGGGCATGATCGGCCCAGCCCGGCGGCAGGACGCCGGTGCCGTCGGGCAGTACGCCGTCGTTGCGGTACAGCTCGCCGAACTTGGCGAAGTCGCGGGCGGTGGCGTACACGTACGACGAACCCACCCATGTACCCGCGTCGTCGAACTTGGGGGCCGCGGTAGTCATGCCGAGCGGCCCGAACAGACGGCCGTGGAGGAACTCTTCCATCGCCGCCCGCCGGCCGGCCGGGGTGCCACCGGGGCCACCGTTGACGACATCGCCCACGATCCGGCAGACGATGTTGGTGGTGCCCGACGAGTAGTTCCACACGGTGCCCGGGGCGTGGTCGAACGGAAGCCCCGCGGCGTAGGCGGCCATGTCGGCGCTGGCCGCCCCGTACAACATTTCGAGGCAGTCCGACACCTCGCCGTCGACGTAGTCCTCGACGAACCGCAACCCGGGCCGCATTTCGAGCAGGTCGATCAGGCGGATCGCGGCCTTCGGTGTGCCCGCCCATTCGGGAACGGGGGCTGGCGCGGCGGGGTCGAGCCGGCCGTCGGCGACCAGCAGGCCGACCGCTGCATGCACCATCGACTTGGCCGTGCTCCACGAGATCAACGTCGTGTCGGTGCCGACGTCGAGCGCATCCTGGAACGCGTTCGCCGGCTGCCGGCCGTAGCGCTCGGCGACGACCTCGCCACCGACGAGCACGAGCAACGCCAACGAGATCCCCTGCTCGCCGGGCCGGGCGAACACCGCGTCGACCGCGTCCTGCAACTCACTCCCCATCCCGCGACGGTAGCCCCTCTTCAGGTGGTTGAGCCTGTCGAAACCACCGGTAGCCGGTGACGCCGGTGGTTTCGACAGGCTCAACCACCTTGGGGCCGCTTCGGACAACGCGTTGTGTGCCAGAGTGCGGGGGTGGACACGTTGGGGGACGTGGCGGCGCGGGCGGGGGCCCGGGCTGCCGAGATCGAAGCGATGCGACGGCTGCCGCCCGACCTGGTCGCCGCGCTCGCCGCCACCGGAGTTTTCAAGCTGTGGGTACCGGCCGTGTACGGCGGCGCCCAAGCACACCTGCGCGACGGGCTGGCGGCAATCGAACAGGTCGCCTACCACGATGGCTCGACGGGATGGTGCGTGATGATCGCCACCACCACCGGGCTGTGCGCCGGGTTCCTCCCCAGCGAGCACGCGGCCGCGATCTACGGGCCGGCGGCGGCGATCACCGGGGGGTTCGCGATGCCCGCGGGAACCGCCACCCGGGTCACGGCACCCGATGGCCTACGCGTCGACGGGCGCTGGTCGTGGGGCTCGGGCACCGACCACTGCACCGCGATCTGCGGCGGTGTGCGCCTCGACGACGGCACCGGCCCGCCCCGCTTCCCGATCGTGTTCTTCGACCCGGCCGACGTCGAGTTGCTCGACACATGGCACGTCGCCGGGCTCAAGGGCACCGCCTCGGGCGACTACACGGTGCACGGCGCGTTCGTTCCCGAAGGCCGCTGGGTCGAGTTCGCCGTCCAACCCGAGCCGGTGATCGACCACCCCCTCTACCGGGTGTCGTTCCTCGGTGCGCTGGCGGTCGGTGTGGCCGCGGTGGTGGTCGGGCTCGGCCGCCGGGCGATCGACGAGCTGCTCGCGCTCGCCGCCAAGGTGCCCGCCGGAAGCAGCCGCAGCCTGGCCGAGCGGCCGGTGGTGCAGGCTCAGGTTGCCCAGGCCGACGCTGCGGTGCGGAGCGCCCGGGCGTTCCTCGGCGACGCCGCCGACGAGTGCTGGCAGGCGGCCGCCGCCGGTCAGCCGGTCACCCCCGAACTGAGGCGCCTGCTGCGCCTGGCGGCCACCGACGCCGTGGCTCGCTGCGCCGCCGCGGTCGACCTGTGTTACCACGCCGCCGGCGGCTCGGCGATCTTCGAGTCGCATCCGCTCCAGCGCGTGTTCCGCGACACCCACGTCGCCACGCAGCACGGCATGGTCGCCGCGCGCACGCTCGAAACGCTCGGCCGGATGCAGTTCGGCCTCCCCACCGGGACGGGGCAGCTGTGAGTGAATTCACGTGCATCCGGTTCGAGCGCGACGGCGACGTATTGGTCGTCACGATCGACCACCCCACGAGCGCGCTCAACGCGGTCGACGCGGCGCTGCACCACGACCTCACCCAGCTGTTCCCGCGCCTCCAGGCCGAACACGACGCCCGGGCGGTGCTGCTGACGGGGGCCGGCGCGGCGTTCTCGGCGGGCGGCGACTTCGCCTGGTTCCCGCAGCTCACGTCCGACCGCACCGCCCTGGAACGCCTGCGCATCGACGCCCGCAACATGATCTACGACCTGCTCGACGTGCACCTGCCGATCGTGTGCGCGCTGAACGGGCACGCGATGGGCCTCGGGGCATCGGTGGCGTTGCTGTGCGACGTGATCTTCATGGCCCGCTCGGCCACGCTCGGCGACCCGCACGTGCGCGTCGGCCTGGTAGCCGGCGACGGCGGCACGCTGATCTGGCCGCTCGCGGTCGGCCCGGCCCGCGCCAAGCAGTACCTGCTCACCGGCGACCCGCTGAGCGCCGACGAGGCCGAGCGGATCGGGCTCGTCAACACGGTGGTCGACGACGCCGAGTTGCACACCGCGGCGCTGGCGTTCGCCCACCGCCTGGCGGCCGGCGCCCCGCTCGCCGTGCAGTACACGAAGGCCGCCGTCAACGCCTCGATCAAGGCCGCCGCCGCGGTGGCGTTCGACCAGGCCGCGGCGCTGGAGATCGCCACGTTCGCCAGCGCCGACCACACCGAGGCGTTGGCAGCGATCGCCGAGCGCCGCCCACCCCGATTCCACGGACGTTGAAAGGGACGCTGAGATGGATCTGTACGAGGCGATGGCGACCCAACGTGCGGTGCGCCGCCTGCAACCCGACCCGATTCCCGACGACGTGCTCGGGCGAGTGCTCCAGGCCGCGACGTGGGCACCCACCGGCGCCAACACGCAGCCGTGGCGAATCGTCGCCGTGCGCGACCAGCAGCTCAAGCAGGGGCTCGCCGACGTCTACCGGCCCGAGTGGGAGCGCTTCGCCGGCGTGTACACCACCCAGATCGACGCCGCCCCACCCGAGTTGCGCCCCCAGCTCGAACGCAATCGGGCCGCCGGCGACCACCTCGCGGCCACCCTCCAGAGCGCCCCCGTGCTGCTGGTGTTCTGCTTCGACCCACGCCAGATGGCCGTCACCGACCGCAAGCTCGACCGGGTCAGCGTGGTGGGTGGCGCGTCGGTGTACCCGGCGGTGCAGAACGTGCTGCTGGCGTGCGTCGCCGAGGGGCTCGGGTGCGTGCTCACCACGCTCCACTGCCTGCGCGAGCCCGAGGTCAAGGAGTTGCTCGACATCCCCGCCGAGTGGGGCACCGCCGCGCTGGTGCCGATCGGCTACCCCGAACGCACCGGCCACGGCCCCACCACCCGCCGCCCCGTCACCGACCTGGTCTCCACCGACCGCTTCGGCACCCAAGGTGGTTGAGCTTGTCGAAACCACCGGGTCTGCGGACTGCGGTGGTAACGACCGGCTCAACCACCTTGAGGCTCAACCACCTTGGGGAAGTTCGGTCCATTTGCTGACGTTGGCGGGGGCGGGGCCGGTGGCGATCGAGATCGCTTCGGTCACGGTCGTCGCCCGCTGGGCTGCGGCGCGGTGAGCGGGCATCAGCAACCCGGCCCCGGTCGCTTCGTCGAAGAACCGGAACAGCGACCCGTAGTAGCCGGCGACATCGAGGAACGCGACCGGCTTGGCGAGCGTGCCGATCTGGTTCCAGGTCAGCACTTCGAGAATCTCGTCGAGCGTGCCATATCCGCCCGGGAGGGCGACGAACCCGTCGGCGTGTTCGGCCATCGCCGCCTTGCGGGCGTGCATCGACGACACCACCACCAATTCCGTCAGCCCAGTGTGGGCGATCTCGTGGGCCACCAGGTGCTCGGGGATGAAACCGATCACCTCGCCCCCAGCCGCCAGCGCGGCATCGGCCAGCGTGCCCATCAACCCGACCCGGCTGCCGCCGTACACCAGCCGATGCCCCGCCGCGGCGATCGCCGTGCCCAGTTCGCCGGCCGCAGCCGCGAACGCCGGGTCGGTTCCCGGGTTGGCGCCGAGGTACACCGTCACCGTCCGCTGTGTCATGGCCCGCAAGTATGGCGAACCCCGAGCGGGTAGCGCCCGGCACTATCCGTTCGCGGAGGGCTCCAACTAACTTCAGGGCATGTCGAGCCCGATCCTCCCTGATCTCGCCGCCGCTGCCGAGGCCGTCAAGCTCGCCCAGGAGGCGATCGACACCGGGTGGACCCGGCTGTTCGAGCTGGGCGGCCCCGACGCGGAGCAGGTCTTCGCCTACGAGCTGGCACACGCCGCGGCAGCGGTCACGATCGCCCGCGGCATGCTCGACTACGGCGCGCGCGGCGACACCGAAGCACGGCTGGCGTGCGCCTTCGTGGCTGACGCGTTCCAAGACTTGGTCGCCAAGCTGATCGGGCGCAAGGCCCTCTGGGGGGTCGACCCGGCCATGCTCGCCCCGGCCCACGACTTCGTGACGCGCTACTACTCCCCCGACTTCGTCGCTTCACTGGCCAAGTCGCCCGGCCCCCGTCACCTCGGTGGCGACATGGAGATGGTGCAGGACACGTTCCGGGCGTTCGCCGCCGACGTGATCGCACCCCACGCCGAACACGTGCACCGCACCAATGGCGACGTGCCCGAGGAGATCATCACCGGGCTGGCCGACCTGGGTGCGTTCGGCCTCAGCGTGCCGGCCGAGTACGGCGGGTTCTCCGAGGGCGGCGACGACGAGTACATCGCGATGGTGGTCGCCACCGAAGAGCTCAGCCGGGCCAGCCTGGGCATCGGCGGCTCGCTGGTGACGCGTCCCGAGATCCTCGCCCGGGCGCTGGTGAAGGGCGGCACCGAGCAGCAGAAGCAGCACTGGCTGCCCAAGCTGGCGTCGGCCGAGGTGATGCCCGCGGTCGCGGTGACCGAGCCCGACTACGGCTCGGACGTCGCCGGGGTGAAGGTCACCGCCACCGCTGCCGCCGGCCCCGACGGGCGCCCCGGTTACGTGATCAACGGCGTCAAGACGTGGTGCACGCTCGCTGCCCGCGCCGACGCGCTGGCGCTCCTGGCGCGTACCGACCCCGACCGGTCGAAAGGTCACAAGGGCCTGTCGCTGTTCGTGGTGCCGAAGGAGCGCGGCGACGGCCACGGGTTCGTGCTCGACAACCCCGACGGTGGCCGCATGGAAGGCCGCCCGATCGACACGATCGGCTACCGCGGCATGCACTCGTACGAAGTCGCGCTCGACAACTGGTGGGTGCCCGACGACCACCTGGTGGGAGGGGCCGACGGGCTGGGGAAGGGCTTCTATCTCCAGATGGCCGGGTTCGAGAACGGGCGCCTGCAAACCGCGGCCCGCGCGCTGGGCGTGATGCAGGCCGCCTACGAGGCGGCGGTCGAGTACGCCGACAACCGCAAGGTGTTCGGCCAGCACGTCGGCGACTACCAGCTCACCCAGGTCAAGCTCGGGCGGATGGCGTTCCTCATCCAGGGCTCACGCCAGTTCGCCTACGAGGTCGGGCGGATGATGGCCCGCGGCGGCGGCTCGATGGAGGCGTCGATGGTGAAGGCGTTCGTGTGCAAGGCCGCCGAGTGGGTCACCCGCGAGGCGATGCAGATCCACGGCGGGTTCGGCTACGCCGAGGAGTACACGGTGAGCCGCCTGTTCGTCGACGCCCGCGTGCTGTCGATCTTCGAGGGCGCCGACGAGACCCTCGCGTTGAAGGTCATCGCCCGCCGCCGCGGCTGATCGACGGTGGTTTCGACAGGCTCAACCACCTGGGGTTGAGCCTGTCGAAACCACGCCTACGCCACGCACACCTCGACCAGGCTGTCCACGACGGCTTCGTCGTCGGTGAGGTCGCCCACACCGGCCAGCTCGGCGAGCATGCAGGTGGCCTGTTCGTCGGTGAACCCTCGGTCGGTGAAGAAGCTGGTGACGTTGCAGGCACTGATGACCGACAGGCCGAGCGCGCCGGTGTCGTCGACATCGAGGTCGGTGCTGGCCAGTGTGTCGATCACGCACTGGGCTTCGTCGGCGCTGAACCCGGCATCGATCAACGGCTGGACGATGCCACAGGCGGCGACGAGGGCGATGCCCATCGCCACCTCGGAGCCGGCGAGCTCGGCGGTGGACAAGAAGTCGACCGCGCACGCCGCCTCGTCGGCGCTGAACCCAGCGTCGATCAACGGCTGGACGAAGCCACACGTCGCCATCACCGCGATGCCGAGTTCCATGTCCGATCCGGGCGGCGCCGAGGCGACGAACTCGACCATGCACGCGGCCTGCTCGGGCGTCGCGCCGCCTTCGACGAACTGGCCGACGAGCAGGTCACGCAACGTGCCCTCGATGGCGGGCGGGTCGGAGCTCTCGTTGTCGCGCACGATGCCACACACCTGGTCGAGGTAGGCGTTGACGCGGGCCTTGGCGGCGTCGATCTCGGGAGAGTCGGGAATCGCCGACAGTTCGACGTCGAGGAACTGGTAGCCGACGGCGGCGAACACCGCGTCGAGCTCGGCGAACGTCGCTGCCTCGACGGCGAGCGCAGCGGCGATCTCGGGCGGCGCAGCCGCCACCAACTCGTCGTACAGCGGCCGCATCGTGGTGATCATCGACTCGTAGAACGCCGAGTCGAACGGGTTCTCGGGGTCGCGTTCAACGGCGTCCATCGTGGTCGCGATGCCACAGAACACCGAGTCAGCGTCGCCGGTGAACGTGGGTACCGACGTCGCCGTGCCTACCTCGGTGGTCGTGACATCGGTCGAGGCCGGCGTGGTCGACGTCGGAACGGTCGCGGTGGTCGTGACCGGCACGGTGCTGGCCGGGCCGGGGTCGGTCACCTCCGGCGCGGCAGCCTCGCTGGATGCCGGTGTGGTGACGGTGCTCTGCGCCGCATCGTCGTCACCGCCGCACCCCGCCAGGCCGACGACGAGCGTCGCCGCGATCAGTCCGCTGCCAATCCGCCCGACGGCGACACGTGCGCGCATGGCCGGCAGTGTGGCACAGCGATACGGGCCACGACCGTTCACCACAGCGCAGTCAGGTCGCTCACCCCGGCCACCCGCGACACCACGCGGCCACCGAACTCGAGGCCGGCATGGTCGTCGTACGGGTCGACCAGCACCGGGTGCAGCCCAGCCGCGGTCGCTCCGCCGACATCCATCGTGACCGAGTCGCCGACGTAGGCGATGCGCTCGCGGGCGATGCCGTCGAAGAACGGCAGCGCGTGATCGAAGATCGCCGGGTCGGGTTTGGCAACACCGACCACCGTGCTGTCGACGATCACGCGCATCGGCGTGCCTGCCCCTGGGCCAACCTGGCACACGCCGGCACGCGCCAGCTCCGCCTCCACCTGGCCGGCCGCGTTCGACACGACGCCCATCGGCACGTCCACCGCCGCCAACGCCTGGAGCGCAGCGAGTGTCTCGGGAATCGGCCATCGCCACAGCAGCGCAGTGCGTGTCCCGTTGAGCAAGATCGCCGCGTGCTCCACGTACGGTTCGGTCACGCCCACCAACCGGACGTACGTCGAGTCGTACGCGTACCAGTCCATCTCGCCGGCGGCAGCCGCCGACTTGGCCGCCATGGCCGCGTAGTGGGCACGCCGATGCGCGGCCACGTCGGTCGCTCCGCCGTACGGCGCGAGCAGCGGCGCCAGCACGGTCGGGTCGGGAAGCACCAGCACCCCGCCGGCGTCAAACAGCACTGCGTCGAACATGCCGCGTGTCAGTGTCGTCTGGCTTGTGGTCATGGAACGTCCTCCCCGGTCACACCGATGTCGATGCCGCATTCGGCGGCGTTGTAGGCACGGATTCGATCGTTGGCCGCCGCGATCTCGGCGGTGCGCGCGTCGACCTCGGTGAGGTCGGCGGCGGTGATGTCGTAGCCCACCGTGGCCAGTGCCGCGTCGAGCAACTCGAACGCCTCGGCCGAGACCGCCAGGTCGTCGGTCAGGTCGGCGGGCGCGACCGGGGCGATCGCCGCCAGCCGTTCGAGGATCGCCACCAGCGACATCTGCACGGCTGCGGTCTGGCCGGTGTCGAGCCGACGGAACGCCGCGGTCAAGGCATGCAGGTCGGCGGCCACCGCGCACCAGCCGGCCGACACGTCGGTGGTCGGAGTGGTCGGGGAGGTCACCGGCACCGGTACCGCGGCGGTTGAGCCGGTCGTTACCGCCACCTCGGTCGTTAACCCTGCCGAGACCACCTCCGTCGCCGACACTTCGGTGGTTGAGCCTGTCGACACCACCTCCACCGGCGACGCAGCGTCGCCCGAGCACCCCGTCAGGGCGGCGGCGAACGCGGCCGCGAGCACGATGCCTCGGTTCACGTTGCTCCGGTGGGTACGCGCAGCAGCTCGGGGGCCAGCGGTGCGGTGGGACGCAGCGCCGCGCGCACATCGGCGCTCGCCCCGTGCGGGCCGATCACCCGGCTGACCACCGCTCGGTCGAGCTCGACCAGCCGTGGTCCCGCGGCTTCGGCGACGGCCTCGACGTACCGGGTGGGCAGGCACGTACCGACCGGGGTGACGAGCCAGACCGGCTGCTCGGCAGCGGCGGCGACCCGCGCCTCGGCACCCATCTTCGGCGAGACCAGCAGCCGGTCGGGCGAGCCAGCGGCGAGCACCACGATCGCCACCTCGGCCCGATCGATGCCGGTGAGCGCTGTGTCGAGCACGTCGGCGGTCGGGTCGTCGGCGACCTCGTCGGCAAGGTCCCAAGCCCGGTCGTACACGTCGGCCGCCACCAGGAGGTGGGCACACATCCACCACATCGGCCCGACGCTGGCGTGGCGTTCGAGGATGCGCCGCACGGCCAGCACCAGCGTGGCGGGGTCGTTGCCCAGCGAACCGAGCGCGGTCGCCGTCTCGCCGACCATGCGGGCCGCCTCGGTGCTGTCGGCCCGAGCCAGATAGCGCAAGTGCTCGATCGGATGCACGCCCGGCAGGGTAGCCGTCACCCCCAACGGTCGAGCAGCGGCCCCGCCCGGAAACCTCCACCGGTGGTCGAGTGCCGCCGCCAGGCGGTGTATCGAGACCACACCGCACCCGGCAATTGGTCCCTCTCGGCGGTGCGAGTACGATCCGGGCCGTGGCGACCAAGCTTCCCTCCGACCTCCAGCTGGCCCCGCTCACCACCTCCGCCGTCAGCCGCCCGCTCGGCGAGTGGCTCACCACGTTCCACCTGGCCACGGTCGTGCTCGACCCGTACACCAACGAGAGCTCGTGGGTGCTCGATACGGCGGTGCGCATCCTCGAAGGGTTCCGCGGGTCCGACGCGCGGGTCGCGTTCGTGGTCACCGCCGACGCTGCCGACACGCGCCGCTTCCTCGGGCCGCTGAGCGAACGGTTCCTCGCCTTCACCGACCCCGACCGGGCGTTCGTCAAGGCCGCCGCACTCACCACGCTGCCGGCGTTCGTGTTCGTACGGGTCGACGGCGAGGTCGTCGCCAGCGCCGAGGGCTGGGACCCCGCCGCCTGGGCCGAGGTAGCGGACGCGATCACGGCCGCCACCAGCTGGCGCTCGCCCACCATCCCGATGGCCGGCGACCCGCACGCCTTCGCCGGCGCTCCGGCGTAGTCCGGCTGGCCCGGAGTGCATCCGGCGCTTCCCGACCTACCCGTCACCGAGACGTTCCCCGCCCTGCGCGAGGCGCTCACCGACGGCCGCCACGCGGTACTGGTCGCCCCGCCCGGTGCCGGCAAGACCACGCTGGTGCCGCTGGCCCTGGCCGGCGAGCCGTGGCTGGCCGGCCGGCGAATCGTCATGCTCGAACCGCGCCGCCTGGCGACCCGCGCGGCGGCGCGCCGGATGGCCGACCTGCTCGGCGAACCGGTCGGCGCCACCGTCGGCTACCAGACCCGCGACGAACGCCACATCGGCCCCGCCACACAGGTCGAGGTGGTCACCGAAGGCATCCTCACGCGGCGCCTCCAGTCCGACCCGGAACTGCCCGGCGTGGGCCTGGTGATCTTCGACGAGGTCCACGAACGCAACCTCGCCACCGACCTCGGGTTGGCGCTGACGCTCGATGCGATCGCGACGATCCGGCCCGACCTGCGCGTCGTGGCGATGTCGGCCACGCCCGACACGGCCGCGCTGCTCCGCGTGCTGCCCGACGCGGCTGTGCTCGCCAGCGAGGGACGCATGCACCCCGTCGACGTGCGCTGGATGCCGCGCCAACCACGCGACCGGGTCGAGCCGGCCACCGCGGCGGCCGTGCAGCGAGCCGTGCGCGAGGAGTCGGGAGACGTGCTGGTGTTCCTGCCCGGCATCGGCGAGATCACGCGGACGAAGCGGCTGCTCGACGACGCGCTCGGCAGCGACATCGACGTGTACCCGCTGGCCGGCGCGCTCAGCCTCGCCGAGCAGGACCTCGCCCTGGCCGCCTCGCCAGCGGGGCGCCGGCGGGTGGTGCTGGCCACCGACATCGCCGAGACGTCGCTGACCGTGGAAGGTGTGCGGGTGGTCGTCGACTCGGGATTGGCCCGCGAGCCGCGCTTCGACACCGGCACCGGCATGACCCGGCTCACCACCGTCACCACCAGCCGCGCCTCGGCCGACCAGCGCGCCGGGCGGGCCGGACGCGTCGAGCCCGGCGTGTGCTATCGCCTGTGGAGCAAGGTCGAACACGGCACCCGGCAGGCACACCGCTCGCCCGAGATCGCCGAGGCCGAGCTGGCCGGGCTTGTGCTCGAGGTCGCTGCCTGGGGCACCCCCACCGAATCGCTGGCGTTCATGACCGAGCCGCCACGCAAGGCGCTGCGGGCAGCCACCGAACTGCTCACAGCACTCGGTGCGCTCGACGCCGACGCCGCGCTGACCGAGGCCGGGCGGCGGATGCTGGCCCTGCCGGTGCACCCCCGCCTGGCACGCATGCTGGTGGCCGAGCGCTCGTCGCTCGGCTGCGCGCTGGCCGTGCTGCTCGACGAGCGCGACCTGCTGCGCGGCCGTCCCGACGAGCTTCCCAGCGACATCGCCGTGCGCCTGCGTCTGCTGGCCGGGCACGGCACCCACGACGCGCTCGATCCCTCGAGAATTGATCGTGGCGCGGCGCGCCGGCTCGCCGACCGCGCCCGCGACCTGGCGCGGCGGTTGCGGATCGAGTGGGATCCCGGCCGGATCGACGCCGATCGTGCAGGTGCCGCCCTGCTGCACGCGTACCCCGACCGGCTCGCCACGCGGCGACGGCCGGGCCAGTTCCAGCTGCGCACCGGCTCGGGGGCTTGGCTACCCGACACCGACCCGCTGGCGCACGAGCCCTTCATCGTCGCCGCCGACCTCGACGGCAAACGCGACCGGGCGCGGATCCGGCTGGCCGCAGGGCTCGACGCCGACGAGATCGCCCGCGAGCTGGCCGACGAGGTCACCGAGACCGTCGTGCTGGAGTGGGATACCGACCGCGACGACCTGGTCGAGCGCGTCACACGCCGGCTCGGCAACCTCCAACTCGGCAGCGTCACCCGACGCCCCCAGCCCGGCGAGGCGACCACCGAGGCGTTACTCGACCGGGTCGTCGCCACCGGCCTGGCGGTGCTCGGTTGGAGCGGCGCGGCCGTGACCCTCCGCCAGCGCGTCGCCTTCCTCCACCGCGCCACCGCCCAGGTGGTTGAGCACCAGGTGGTTGAGCCCGTCGAAACCACCGGAGGCAACCGCTGGCCCGACTGGTCGCCCGAAGCACTCGTCGCCACCCGCGCCGAATGGCTGGCCCCGTTCCTCACACAAGCCACCGGGCGCGCCGACCTGGAACGGCTCGACGTGGCGATGTTGCTGCGCGCCCAACTGTCGTGGGATCAGGGGGCCGAGCTCGACCGGCTCGCCCCGCTCACACTCGACTTGCCGACCGGCCGCTCGGTGCCCATCGACTACACCGGCGACGAGCCGGCCGCCAGGGTGCGCGTGCAAGACCTGTTCGGCACCACCGTGCACCCCACCGCCGGGGGTCGCCCGGTGGTGCTGCATCTCCTGTCGCCCGCCGACCGGCCGATCCAGGTCACCGCCGACCTGCCCGGGTTCTGGGCCGGTACCTGGGCCGAGGTGCGCAAGGAACTCGCCGGCCGCTATCCGAAACACGCTTGGCCCGCCGACCCGGCGACCGCCGCGCCGAAACGTTTGAAGGGCCGGCCGTGATCGCTGCACTCCCGATCACCGCGCTCATCGTGGGTGTCGAGCCGCCGTTGCTCGCCGTGTGCCTGCTGATCGTGTTCGTGGGGGCGCTCGTGCAGGGCACGGTCGGTGTCGGGCTCGGCATGCTCGGCGCACCGCTCTTGGCGCTGGTCGACCCGGCCTTCGTGCCCGTCGGCATCTTGTTCTCGGTCGTACCGCTCTCGCTGACGATGGCTTGGCGCGAGCGTCACCACGTCGACCGGTCGGGCATCCAGTGGGCCGTCGTCGGGCGCGTCCCGGGCACGGTCGCCGGGGCGTGGGTGGTGGGCCACGCCAACGGGTCGGTGCTGGCGTACACGATCGGGGCGGTCGTGCTGCTCGGCGTGGTGGCCTCGCTGGCCGGTGTGCGCTTCGCCCCGACCCGCCGCAATCTGGCGATCGCCGGGGTGGCGTCGGGGTTCACCGGCACGTCGGCCGGCATCGGTGGGCCGCCGATCGTGCTCACCTACCAACACGGCGACCCGGCCACCATCCGCAGCACGCTCGCCGTGTACTTCACGATCGGCCTCGTCATCTCGTTCGTGTCGCTGTGGATCGGCGGGGTGATCGACCGCCGCCAGATCCAGCTCGGGTTGCTGCTGATCCCGGCCTCGATCGTGGGCACGGTCGTGGCGCCGTGGTTCGCCCGCCGGGTTCCGGCCGGGCGCGTACGGGTGGGCGTGCTGCTGCTGTGCGCGATGTCGGCCCTACTCCTGCTCGCCGAAGAACTGCTGTGACCGGAACCGGCCTGGGGAGTCGCGCGCGGCGCCCGTAGCCTGGACCGGATGTTGCAAGCGCAGGCGCTCTCGGTGGAGGTGGGTGGTCGACTCGTCGTCGACGACGCCAGCTTCACCGTCATGCCCCGCGACAAGGTCGGCATCGTCGGCCGCAATGGCGCCGGCAAGACCTCGCTGTTCAAGGTGCTCGGCGGGGCCGCCGAACCGAAGGCGGGCAAGGTCGTCCGCAAAGGCGGGTTCGGGTACCTGCCCCAGGACCCGCGCATCGCCGAGCTCGATCAGGGCCGCAGCGCGGTGACCCACGTTCTCAGCGGCCGCGGTATCGACGAGCAGGTCGAACGGATCGAGAAGCTGCGCGCGGCGATGGAAGAGAACCCCGACACGCGCAACGTCGAGCGCTACAGCCGCGCCGAGGAAGCGTTCCGGGTGACCGGTGGCTACGCCGCCGAGTCCGAAGCCCGCGCGCTGGCGTCGGGGCTGGGCCTACCCGACGACCGGATGGAGCTGCCGATCTCGGTGCTGTCGGGTGGCGAGCGGCGCCGGGTCGAGCTGGCCCGCATCCTGTTCGCCGGCTCCGACGTGCTGTGCCTCGACGAGCCCACCAACCACCTCGACGTCGACGCCAAGGCCTGGTTGATGGACTACATGCGCAACTACAAGGGCGCCCTGCTGGTCATCAGCCACGACCTCGACCTGCTCGACGAAGCGATCACCCGCGTGCTCCACCTCGACCGGCCCGGCGAGGCCGCGGTCGGCCACGTCGTCGAGTACCGCGGCACCTACAGCCAGTACGTGCGAGCCCGCGCCGACGACGAGGCCCGGCTGGCCAAGCAGGCCGCCCAGCAGCAGCGCGAGATCGACCGGATGCAGAAGTTCGTCGACCGCTTCGGCGCCAAGGCCACCAAGGCCGCCCAGGCCCACTCGATCGAGAAGCGCATCGCCCGGTTGGAGTCGGAGAAGGTCGACGCACCGCAGGCCGGCAAGCAGATCGCGGTCAAGTTCCCGCCACCGCCGCCGTGTGGCACCACCGTCATCAAGGCCTCGGGCATGTGCAAGGGCTACGGCGGGCCGCCCGTGTTCGAAGACATCGGGTTCGACCTTGGCAAGGGCGAGCGCCTGCTCGTGCTCGGCCTCAACGGTGCCGGCAAGACGTCGCTGCTGCGCATCCTGGCCGGCGAGACCACCGCCGATCTCGGCGACTTCGAGTTCGGCTACCAGGTCACCGCCGGCTACTACGCCCAGGAACACGACAACCTCGACGGGCACGCCACGTTGCTCGACAACATCCGCCGGTCGGTGCCGCCGGGTGTGGCGCTGACCGAGACGCAGCTGCGCGGGCTGCTGGGCATGTTCGGCCTGTCGGGCGACAAGGTGTTCCAGGACGCCGGCACGCTGTCGGGCGGTGAGAAGACCAAGCTCGCCCTGGCGATGCTGATGACCGGGCGCAACAACCTGCTGCTGCTCGACGAGCCCACCAACAACCTCGACCCGCCGTCGCGCACCGCCGTCGCCGACTCGCTGAAGGCCTGGCCCGGCGCGATCATCTTCGTCAGCCACGACGAAGAGTTCGTGCTCGAACTGGCCCCCACCAAAGTCCTGCTGATGCCCGACGGCGACGTCGACTACTTCAACGACACCTGGCTCGACATCGTCTCCCTGGCGTAGCACAGCGTGGTCTCGATACACCGGCTGCGCCGGCACTCGACCACCGGTGGTCGAGTGCCGCCCCGTCCACCGGTGGTCGAGTGCCGCCCTCTGGGCGGTGTATCGAGACCACGCTGTGACACCCCCTGCGTACCGTTCCGGGAATGGCGTTCACCTACATCCTCGAGTGCGCCGACGGCTCGCTGTACGTCGGCAGCACCAGGAACCTCGAGGCGCGGCTGTGGCAACACCGCAACGGGGCCGGCGCCGAATACACGCGGCACCGGCTCCCCGTTCGGCTGATGTGGGCTCACGAATTCGCGCGCGTCGACGAGGCGTTCGCCTTCGAGAAGAAGGTCCAGCGGTGGGGGCGCGCCAAGCGACTGGCGCTGATCGAAGGTCGGTTCGCCGAGCTGGCCGAGTTGAGCCGCAAGCAGTTTCCTGTGGGTGGTGGTCTCGATACACCGCCTGGCGGCGGCACTCGACCACCGGATGGCCACGTCGGCGGTGGTGGTCTCGATACACCGCCTGGCGGCGGCACTCGACCACCGGACTGAGCGCGTCCTTACCGGTGGTCGAGTGCCGCCCTCTGGGCGGTGTATCGAGACCACCTCAGGTGAGGCGGACTTGGGTGGGTTTGGCGGCGGCTTTCACTTGTTCGAAGAAGTCGTTGCCTTTGTCGTCGACGACGATGAAGGCGGGGAAGTCCTCGACCTCGATCTTCCAGATCGCCTCCATGCCCAGCTCGGGGTACTCGAGCACCTCGACGTGCTTGATGTTGTCGAGCGCAAGGCGCGCGGCCGGGCCACCGATCGAGCCGAGATAGAACCCGCCGTGCTCCCGGCAGGCATCGGTGACCTGCTTCGAGCGGTTGCCCTTGGCCAGCATCACCATCGACCCGCCGGCCGCCTGGAACTGCTCGACGTAGCTGTCCATGCGACCCGCCGTGGTGGGCCCGAACGAGCCCGACGCGTACCCCTCGGGCGTCTTGGCCGGGCCTGCGTAATAGATCGCGTGGTCCTTCAGGTACTGCGGCATCGGGTCGCCGGCGTCGAGGCGTTCCTTGATCTTGGCGTGGGCGATGTCGCGGCCGACGATGATCGGGCCGGTCAGCATCACCCGCGTCTTCACCGGGTATTGCGACAGCTCGGCACGGATGTCGTCCATCGACCGGTTGAGGTCGATGTGTACCACCTGAGCGCCGTCGAGTTCGGCCTCGTCGACGTCGGGGAGGAACCGGGCCGGGTCGTGTTCGAGCTGTTCGAGGAACACGCCGTCCTTGGTGATCTTGCCGAGCATCTGGCGGTCGGCCGAGCACGACACGGCGATCGCCACTGGGCACGACGCGCCGTGCCGCGGCAACCGCACGACGCGCACGTCGTGGCAGAAGTACTTGCCGCCGAACTGGGCGCCGATGCCCGTGTCGCGCGACAGCTGGAGCAGCTTGGCTTCCAGCTCGACGTCGCGGAAGCCATGGCCGGTCGGCGAGCCCGCCTTGGGCAGCGAGTCGAGGTACCGGGCCGACGCCAGCTTGGCGGTCTCGACGGCGATCTCGGCCGACGTTCCCCCGATCACCACCGCCAGGTGGTACGGCGGGCAGGCCGCGGTGCCGAGCGTTTGCATCTTCTCGAACACCCACGGCAACAGCGTCGCCTCGTTGAGCAGCGCCTTGGTCTCCTGGTACAGGTAGCTCTTGTTGGCCGAGCCGCCGCCCTTGGCCATGAACAGGAACTTGTACGTGTCTCCGTCGACCGCGCTGATCTTGATCTCGCCCGGCAGGTTGTTGCCCGTGTTCTTCTCATCGTACATGTCGAGCGGCGCCATCTGGCTGTAGCGCAGGTTGCTCGTGAGGTATGTGTCGGCGATGCCGCGGGCGATCGCCCGCTCGTCGCCACCAGCGCTGTCAGAGTCGCCGGTGAACACGCGCTGGCCCTTCTTGCCCTTCACGATCGCGGTGCCGGTGTCCTGGCACATCGGCAGCACGCCACCGGCCGAGATCGCTGCGTTCTTGAGCAGGTCGAGCGCCACGAAGCGGTCGTTGCCCGAGGCCTCGGGGTCGTCGAGGATGTTGCGCAACTGCTGGAGGTGGCCCGGACGCAGGAAGTGGGCGATCTCGCGCATCGCCTCGGCGGTGAGCCGGCGGATCGCCTCAGGCTCGACCTTCAGGAACGTGCCGAGCGGCGTGTCGACGGTGGACACGCCTTCGGTGGTCACCAACCGGTAGGGGGTGTCGTCGCCGCTCAGCGGAAGCAGTTCGGTGAAGCCGAAGTCAGCGTCGAGCGGGGGAAGGGTCACGTCGGCGGGCGGGGCGTCGGCCATGGCGCCCATGGTACGGCCCGCCACCCCGGCGGCCCCCAAACCGCCGCCAGGGTGGCACCTCCGGACGGTCGCCGGGCCGCCGCTCTGGGATGAGGGACGCAGGCGGCCCGGCGACCGGCTCAACGCAACCGTGCTGGGGTCAGCGCGGTTACGTGAAGATGGAGACGCCGCCGGGGCCGACCGCGAAGCCGACGACGATCAGCACGATTCCCCACAGCACCTCCTTGCGGAACAGGGCGAAGATGCCCGACACGACCAGAATCACCGCGAGGATCCACAGGATCAGGGCCATCACCGAACCTCCTGGTCCTCGTACACGTGGTTGCCGTCAGGCGAGACGTGGCGTTCGACGCGAGTGCGCCGACTGCTCATGCTCATCCAGCCGGCGCCCTGGATGGCGGCGATGATCAGCGCGAGTGCGCCACCGCCCATCAGGATCCACCCGATGGTCTCGAGGTTGGCTCCGTCGACTGCTCGGTCGATGGCGAAGGTGAGGATCGCTCCCCCGACGAGGAGCAGTAGGCCCAATGCGGCATACATGCGGATCTCCTTTACCGCGCTCCCCGGTGGAGCGTCGTAGATCCGGAGTACCCAGACGGCCCCGCGCCAAACCTGCCGGTCAGGGGTGGGTCATGTCGATGGGGACGACCCAGGCGTCGAACTCGTCGGCCGTGACGTCGCCCGAGACGAGCGCCGCGTCGCGCAGCGACAGGCCGTGGAGGTGGGCGTGCTTGGCGATCGCCGCGGCCCGGTCGTAGCCGATGTGCCGGTTGAGCGCAGTGACCTGCATCAGGTTGGCGTCGAGGTTGGCCTGGATACGTTCCAGGTTCGGTTCGATACCGGCCGCGCAGTGCTCGTCGAATGCCCGGGACGCGTCGGCCAGCAGGCGGACGCTTTCGAGCACGGCGTGCAACATCACCGGTTTGAACACGTTGAGCTGGAAGTTGCCCTGGCTGGCGGCGAACGCCACCGTGGCATCGTTGCCGTACACCCGGGTGACCACCATCGTCAGCGCCTCGGCCTGGGTGGGGTTGACCTTGCCGGGCATGATCGACGAACCGGGCTCGTTCTCGGGGATGACGATCTCGCCGATGCCGTTGCGCGGGCCCGACGCCAGCCAACGGACGTCGTTGGCCATCTTCATCAACGCCCCGGCCAACGTGCGCAACGCGGCCGACACCTGCGCGATCGCGTCGTGTGCCGACAGCGCAGCGAATGTGTTGGCGGCCTGGCGGAACGGGTAGCCGGTGAGGGCGGCGAACTTGGCCGCGGCCAGGCGACCGAACTCGGGGTGCGCGTTGAGCCCCGTGCCGACCGCAGTACCCCCGATCGCCAACTCGTACAGGCCGTGCTCGGCGTGGCGAACCTCGGCGAGCGCGCCGTCGATCTGGGCCACCCACGCCCCGATCTCCTGGCCGAGCGTGATCGGCGTCGCGTCCTGGAGATGCGTGCGCCCCACTTTGACGATGTCGGCGAACGCGGCGGCCTTGGCGGCCAGCGTGTCGCGCAGTGCTCCGACCGCGCCGTACAGCCGCTGGTTGAGTTCGACGACGGTGGCGATGTGCATCGCCGTCGGGAAGGTGTCGTTGCTGGACTGGCCGCGGTTGACGTGATCGTTCGGGTGCACCGGGGTCTTCGAGCCGAGCACACCACCAGCCAGTTCGTTGGCCCGGTTGGCGATCACCTCGTTGGCGTTCATGTTCGACTGGGTGCCCGAACCGGTCTGGAACACCACCAGCGGGAAGTGTTCGTCGAGCGTGCCGTCGATCACCTCGCCGGCTGCCCGCACGATCAGGTCGGCCACGTCGGCGGGCAGCTCGCCGAGTTCGGCGTTGGCCTGGGCTGCACCCTGCTTGAGCACGCCGAGTGCGTGCACCACCGGGCGGCCCATCACGAACGTGTCGCGGCCGATCGGGAAGTTGCCGATGCTGCGCTCGGTCTGGGCGCCCCAGTATTTGTCGGCGGAAACGTCGATCGCCCCCATCGAGTCGGTCTCGGTACGCGTGGCGGGCATACCTCTACGGTAGGCCGGGGCTGCGGCGGTTGGCGGGCGTGGTCTCGATACACCGCCTGGCGGCGGCACTCGACCACCTGGGGCTACCGGTCGTCGAGTGACGCACCCGCGGCGCAGGGCGGCCCTACTGCACGTGTTCGACGCAGGCGGGGCGGCCGATGGTGTCGGGTGCCTCGCCGAGCGCGGCGGCGGTGAACATCACCAGCCGGCCACGTCCCTCGTCGCTGAGGTGGAGACCGTCGCCGGCCAGCAGCCTCTGTGGCTCGTCGGCGGTGAGTTCGGCCCAGTCGACGACGATCACGTTGGGGTGGAAGTACGTGCGCCAGCGGATGTAGTCGTTGAGGCGCGCGTGGTCGGGCTGCTTCTCGGTCAACGTGAACAGCACGGTGGGCCGCGGCGCGATCCGGTCGAGCAGGGCTTCGAGCTGTTGCGTGAACTCGTCGTAGTTGCCGCGGTAGTTGTTGCCGAGCATCACCGCCACGGCGTCGAACCCGGCCAGCCCGAACGCGTCGAGACGGTCGTCGAGCACGGTGGTGGCGAACTCGATGTGCTGGCCGGTCTCGGCGTGGATCTCGACCGACCACCCGAAGCTGTCGGCAAGCACCGCGCACAGCACACCCTCGAATCGCGACGCCGTGGACGCGAAGATCGAGTCACCGATGATCAAGAGGCGGTTCCCGTCGACCAGTTGGCCGACCGTGCCGGATTCGATCGGCGGGTCACCCGGTTCGGTGCCGATCACCGGCCCAGTCGTGGGCGGAACCGTGTCGGCCGGCTCGGTGGCGACGGGGGGCAGCCCAGGGAGCGAGCCCGCCGTCAGCGGCTCGGGCAGCCCGTCGATGCCGATCGTCGCCGCAGTGACGCCGCCCGGGGTGGTGCCAGGGGAATCGCCCCGGGCCGTCGCGCTGCACCCGCTGGCGAGCGCGACCAACGCCAGCACGGTCGCGATCGGGCGAATCATGGTGGGTAGTGAACCGTTCGCGGGGCCAGCAGGCACGTCAGCCCCGCGAACGAGTGTGAAAAGTTGGTGAGCTGCCGTCGCTCAGCGGTTGCGCAGAGCGTCGCGGATCTCGATCAGCACGCTCAGTTCATCTTCGGACGGAGCGTCTTCCTCGGGCTTGGCGACGTACTTGTTGTACGCCTTGATGATGAGGAACAACACGAAGGCGACGATCACGAACATGATCGCGGCGTCGATCACCATGCCGATGCTGAGGCGCGTGGGCGCCTCGCCCGGAGCGCCGTCGCGGAGGTTGAAGCCGACGTCGCCGAGCGACGGCTTGCCGAAGATCGCGGCGATGATCGGCTTGATCACGCCGTCGAGCACGGCGTCGATGATCGCCTGGAAGTACAGGGCCATGACGAGGCCGATCGCCACCGTCAGCACGTTGCCCCGGTTGATGAAGTCCTTGAACTCTTTCAGCATGATTCCGTTGACCTCCTGAGGCCCAGAGATAGATGTCGTCGCGTGGGAACGTCACCGGACGGCCCACCCGCAGGGCTGTCAGGCGCGTGTCATGAGCGGCACCACAATGTCACAACCGGAGACGCCATTGCGGAACAATCGTCGGACGGGGCGAACTCGTCGTGCCGGAATACTTGAGTGCGCAATCATGTTGTACGCAGCACGGCACCTACCATCAGAGGGAGCACGCGATGACCGCCGACACCGACACCTCAACTACCACCTCGACCACCACCGATCTCCGGGCCGTCGCCCACGTCGCCGGCGAGGGGCGCTACCACTGGGTCGGCGACGGGTTCCGAGTGGAAGGCATGTTCGCGCCCGGCGACGGGCTCGCGCACCTCGTCAGCCCGTTCCTGCTGCTCGACTACCACGCCCCGCACGAGTACGGGCCGACGGCTACCCCACGAGGGGTCGGCGTGCACCCGCACCGCGGCTTCGAGACCGTGACGCTGGCGTTCGACGGGCGCGTCGCCCACCACGACAGCACCGGTGCGGGCGGGGTCATCGCGGCCGGCGACGTGCAGTGGATGACCGCCGCCGCGGGCATCCTCCACAAGGAGTACCACGAAGCGGAATGGGCCGCCACCGGGGGCCGCTTCCACATGGCCCAGCTGTGGGTCAACCTTCCGGCCGCGCACAAGATGGACACGCCGCGTTACCAGCCGCTCACCGCCGAACAGATCGGCCGGGTCGATTTGGCCGGAGGCGGGTCGATACGCGTCGTCGCCGGTGACTTCGACGGTCACCTCGGGCCGGCCACCACCTACACACCGATCAACCTGTGGGACGTGGAACTCCCAGCAGGTGCCGCGCTCGCACCGGCCGTGCCGGCCGAGCACAACGTCGCCGTGCTGGCACTCGACGGCGCGCTCGTCGTCAACGGGCGCGAGGTTGTGGCCGGCCGGCTGGCCGTTCTCGACCGGGCCCAGCCCGGACGCGACGGCGTCGAGGTGGTCGCGCCGACGGGCGGCCGGGCGCTGGTGATGACCGGCCTGCCGATCGACGAGCCGGTCGCCGCCTACGGCCCGTTCGTGATGAACACCCGCCAGCAACTGATCGAGGCGTTCGACGACTTCCAGGCCGGCCGCTTCGGCCACCTTGACGACTGACCGGACGACTGACCGGAGGGCTGTTCAACGTCAGCACTCCGGCAGGGTCGCATGACGGATCCGCGACAGAACGCGCGTATTTCGCGATCAATCCGAAAATCGTTGTGTAGAGGGCACCCCGACCGGACACATTACGGGTATGGACACTCGGACGTACGCCTCCCCCGCCCGGGGGTTTGACGCGTCGATCCGGCTCGCCACCGGCCTCAGCCTGGTGGCGATCGTGTTCGCCCTGCTGGCCCACCTCGCCGCGGTGCCCGAGCAGGCGATCGTGCTCAGCGTGATCGTCGTCGGCTTCGCCGCCAGTTGGGTGCGTTCCGGCCGTGCCGCCGGGCGTCAGCCCACGGTCACTGCGGTGACGGTGTCGGCCGCGCCGCGGGCGTGGTAGCTGCTGCGCGTCAGCGGGCTCGCCTCCACATGGCCGATGCCGAGTGCCTCACCCACCTGCTTCCAGCGGGTGAACTCGTGCGGCTCGGCCCAGCGCGCCACCGGTAGGTGGTTCGACGTCGGTCGCAGGTACTGACCGATCGTGACGATGTCGACACCCACACCCGCCAGATCGGCGAGCGCCCCCTCGAGCTCGGTGTCGGTCTCGCCGAGGCCCACCATGATCCCCGACTTGGTGACCAGCCCGGCTGCCTTGGCGCGGGCGAGCACGCTCAGGCTGCGCACGTAGCCGGCCGACGGCCGGACGGCACGCTGCAACCGGGCAACGGTCTCGAGGTTGTGGTTGAGCACGTCGGGCCGCTCGGCGAACAGCAGGTCGAGTGACGTCGCGTCGCCTTTGGCGTCGGAGATCAGCGTCTCGACGCGGGTACCCGGCCGGCGGGCGCGGACGGCGGCGACGCAGGCAGCGACGTGCGCCATCCCACCGTCGGGTAGGTCGTCGCGGGCCACCATCGTCAGCACGGCGTGGTCGAGGTCCATCCGGGCCACCGCCTCGGCGACCCGCTCGGGCTCGTCGGCTGCCGGCGGTTCGGGGTGGCGCGTGTCGACCAGGCAGAACCCGCACGCCCGCGTGCAGCGCTCGCCGAGCACCATCAACGTGGCCGTGCCGTCGGCCCAGCACTCCGACAGGTTCGGGCACCCGGCGTCTTCGCACACGGTGACCAGCCCGAGTTCGCGCAGGCTGCGTCGCAACGCCAGCACCTCGGGGCCGTGGTGCACCTTGGGACGCAGCCAGTCGGGCTTGCGAGTCGAGATCGACAGGCCCTCGGTGACGCCGGCCTGCGCCAGCCGGGCGTGCGACCGGGGCGCCACTTCCGGTTGTTGAGCCTGTCGAAACACTCCTGGGCCGGCACCACGCGAGAACGCCGACAGGTCGGACGGGCGATGCTGCCAGGCGACGTCCTGGCGCTCGGCGACGCCACCGCCCCACCGCTCGGCTGCCAGCTCGGTGACCAGATCGACCAGGCGCGCCATCGGCACGTCGAGGCCTTCCTCGGCCAGCGACGTCACCGGCCGGTCGGCGATGCCACAGGCGACGATGTGGGTGCGCATGTAGGTGAGGTCGGTGGTGTTGTTAAGAGCGAACCCGTGCATCGTCCGGCCATGCGCCAGCCGCACGCCGATCGCCGCGATCTTGCGCGGGTTCGGTCCGGTGGCTTCCACCCATACCCCGGGGTAGCCGTCGAGCCGGCCGGCGTCGGCCACCCCCAGCCGGGTGAGCACGTCGATCAGCAGTTGCTCGACGGCGCGGACGTGTTCGAGCGAGCCCTTGGCGTTCGGCAACGACAGGATCGGGTAGCCGACGAGCTGGCCGGGGCCGTGGTAGGTGATGTCGCCGCCGCGGTTGACGGCGACGAAGTCGGCCCCCACCGCGGCCGGGTCGCACTTCAGGTTCTTGTCGAGCTCGGCATGCGGGCCGTACGTGAACACGTGCTCGTGTTCGAGCAACAGCAAGTGCTGCTCGCGCCCGTGCTCGAACAACGCCGACTGGAGCGCGAACGCCTCGCGGTACGGCACCCGCCCGAGCCACCGCACGCGCAGCATGGCTAGAGCTCGGTGGTCCAGTCGCGGGTTTCGAGGATCTCTTTGACCTTCTTGAGGAAGCCCGCTGCGTAGGCGCCGTCGAAGGCACGGTGGTCCCAGCTCATCGCCAGGTTGCCCACTGGGTGCACTACGATCGCCTCGCCACCGTCGGGCAGCACGGCCACCACTGGCTTGCGCACGATCGCGTCGGTGGAGATGATGCCCACCTGGGGCTGGTTGATGATCGGCATCGTCAGCACCGACCCGGCCGAGCCGTTGTTCGACAGCGTGAACGTGCCGCCCTGGATCTCGTCGGGGGCCAGCTTGCGGTTGCGCGCCCGGTTGGCGAGGTCGCTGATCTCACGGGCGATCGCCCGCAGGCGCTTGTCGTCGGCCGCCCGCACCACCGGGGCGAGCAAGCCCTCGTAGTCGAGGTCGACGGCGATGCCGAGGTCGATGTAGCCGTGCACGATCAGTTCGTCGCCGGCCACGCTGGCGTTCAGGTTGGGGAACTCGCGCAGCGCGTCGACCACCGCACGGGCGATGAACGGCAGGTACGTCAGGCTGAAGCCCTCGTCGGCCTTGAAGGCGTCCTTGACCTTGGTGCGGGTGCGGTCGACGTTGGCGTAGTCGACCTCGACCACCGACCAACTGTGCGGCGACGTCGCCAGGCTCATCACCATGTGGTCGCCGGTGAGCTTGCGGATCTTCGACAGCTTGACGCTGGTGTCGCGGGCGCCGGCGACCACCGCCGGGGTGGCCGTCACCACCTGCGCGGCCGGGGCCGGCGCGGGAGCAGGCTGCGGCGCCGGGGCCGCGGGGGCGGGAGCCGGGGCCGCCGCAGGCTGTGCCGGTGTGGTTTCGACAGGCTCAACCACCGGTTGGGCGCCGCCCTTGGCGTCGAGATGGTCGAGCACATCCTCGCGGGTGATGCGCCCGCCGGGGCCGGTGCCGACGATGTCGTCGGGGTTGAGATCGTTCTCGTTCACCAGCCGGCGCACCACCGGCGAGAGCAGGCGGGCATCGCCCGACGTGGCGGCTGGCTCGGCCTGCGGCGCGGGCGCCGGGGCAGGCTCGGCCGCGGGAGCCGTGGCAGCGGGCGCCGGGGTGGCTTCGACAGGCTCGGCCGCTGGGGCTGGGGCAGGCTCGGCCGCCGGGGCTGGAGCTGGTTCAGGCGCCGGCACGGGCTCCTCGGTGGTTTCGACAGGCTCAACCACCTGGGAGTCGGGGTCTGCTGCGGGTTGAGCATCAGCCGCGGGGGCGTCGGCGGAGTCGCCGACCACGGCGACGACGGTGCCGACCTCGATCGTGTCGCCCTCGGCGGCGCGGATCTCGAGCACCGTGCCGGCCACCGGCGACGGCACCTCGGTGTCGACCTTGTCGGTGGAGATCTCGAACAACGGCTCGTCGGCGGCGATCGAGTCGCCGACCTGCTTAAACCACTGCGTGATCGTGCCCTCGGTAACGGTCTCGCCGAGTTGGGGAAGGGTGACGTCAGCCATGACGGGTGCGTGCTCCTAGGTGGGGTTGCAGATGGTCAGCCGTTGAAGTCGCGCCCGGTGAGCGACAGCATCGTCTCACCGAACAGCTCCGACAGGCTCGGATGGGGTTGGATGAAGGCGGCGACCTCGTCGACCGTGGCCTCCCAGTTGACGGCAAGGTAGCCGCCCGACAGCTGTTCGGTCACCCAGGGCCCCACCATGTGGACCCCGAGCACCTGGCCGGCGGTGCCGTCGGCGTTCTTCTTGGCGACGACCTTCACCAGGCCGTCGGTGTCGCCCACGATCTGGGCTCGCGAGTTGAACTTGTACGGGTGCTTGCCGACGACGACGTCGATGCCCTGTTCCTTGGCGGCATCTTCGCCCAGCCCGGCCCAGGCGACCTCGGGGTGCGAGTAGATCGCCATCGGCACCCGGTCGTAGGCGACCGGCAGCACGTGCTCGCCGAGGAGGTGCTTGATCGCCACGATCGCCTCGGCGTAGCCGACGTGGGCGAGTGCCGGAGTGTTGACGACGTCGCCCACCGCGTACACGCCCGGCTCGCCGGTCTGGCAGTACTCGTCGACGTCGACGAACCCGCGCTCGGTGACCGTCACGCCGGTGCCGGTGAGACCGAGCTGGTCGGCGAACGGGCGCCGCCCGACGGCGACGATGACCACGTCGACGTCGACCGACTCGGCCGCCCCGTTGGCGCCCTCGAAGTGCACGGCGGTGCCGCCACTGGCATCGGGGGTGTGGCCGGTGACCTTGACGCCGGTCTTGATATCGACCTTCTTCTTCTTGAACGCCCGCACGACCACGTTGGCGAGGTCGGCGTCGAGGCCGGGGAGGATCTTCGGCAAGCCCTCCAGCACCGTCACCGCCGAGCCGAGGTCGGCGAAGGCCGAGGCGAACTCGATACCGATCACGCCACCGCCGATCACGGCAACGCGGTTCGGCACGTAGTCGAGGTCGAGCACCTCGTCGCTGGTCATGATCGGGCCACCGGCCTCGAACCCGGGGATCAGCCGTGGCACCGAGCCGGCGGCGATGATGACCGCGTCGCCGGCGAGCGTGGCGGACGAGCCGTCGGCCATCGCCACCGACACCGTGCGACCGGGCCCGAGCGAACCGACCCCGTTGAAGACGTCGACCTTGCGGCCCTTGCACATCGCCGCGATGCCACCCACCAGGCCGGCGACGATCTTCTGCTTGCGCGCCTGGGTGACGGCGAAGTTGACGGACGGGGCCGACGACTCGATGCCGAACTCGCCGGCGTGTTCGACGTGGCGCTTGACGGCAGCCGTTTCGAGGAACGCCTTGGCCGGGATGCAGCCCCGGTTGAGGCACGTGCCGCCGAGCGCGTCCTTCTCGACGAGGGCTACCTTGAGGCCGGCCGAGGCGCCGTACAAGGCGGCCGAGTACCCGCCCGGCCCGCCACCGATGATGACCACGTCGTACATCTCGCTCACGAGTTCACCGTACCTTCCGTCACCACCGGCCTGTTAGGGAGGCTGCGCGTCATCATGTTGCTCAGCCCAATACCCAGCGCGCCTGCTCGTCGCCGCGCTCGTAGAACAACACCCGCGAGGTGCCGTCGGCACCCGACACGTCGAACTCGATCGTGCACTCGTCGGGGCACGTGACCGACCCCGGGGCGACGGCCCGCCCGGACGCGATCAGGCGGAACCCGGTGGTGGGGTCGACCCCGTCGGGGGCCTCGAGCATGACGCCGACCGTCAACGTGCCGCCGGCCTCGGCCGCGCCGGTGACCGTGGCGCGCACGTCGCCGACATCGGCAGGGGTGCCCACCGGAACCGGCTCGGAGATGTCGTCGCGAGTGACGAGCTGGAACAGCAGCACCGCTCCGGCGAGCATGATGGCCACGCCGCAACCGAGCGCGAGCAGCAGCAGCGTGCGGGTCTTCATACCCGCCGGAGGGTACCCAGCCGTCGGCCGATGACGTCAGGCTTTGACGAGCTGGATGTCGAGTTCGATGGTGACCTTGTCACCGAGCAGCACGCCGCCGGTCTCGAGCGCAGCGTTGAACTCGACGCCGAAGTCGGTGCGGTCGACGACGGCCTTGGCTTCGAACCCGGCGCGAGTGCCGCCCCACGGGTCGGCGCCGAGGCCCTCGAACTCGAGGTCGAACTCGACCGGCTTGGTGATGCCCTTGATGGTGAGTTCGCCGTGCAGCTGGTAGTCGTCGCCGTCGGCGATGATCGAGGTCGACCGGAACGACAGCGTCGGGTAGTTCTCGACGTCGAAGAAGTCGTTCGTGCGCAGGTGCCCGTCGCGGTCGGCGTTGCCGGTGTCGACCGAGCCGACCTGCACCACTGCCGACACGCTCGACTCGAGCAGATTGTCGGCGATGACCACGTCGGCGGTGTAGTCGGCGAACGATCCGCGGACCTTCGACACCATCATGTGGCGGGCGACGAACCCGACCCGCGAGTGGGTGGGGTCGACGTTCCAGGTGCCGGCCGGGATCTGGGGGGTGGACATGTTGGCTCCGTTCGGTTTGGTTGTTATCGCAACTAAGTCGCTGATGTCGAAACAACACCCTGAGGGTCGTTATTCCCGCGGTCAGCTGTGTCGCCACGCAAGACTGCACGGCCACAAGTCTTGTGACAACAACAAGTTTGCTCTCGTACACTGAACCGATGGCGACCACCCAAGATGTACCGGTACGTCATCTCGACGACGTCGAGATGGCCGCCTGGCGGACCTTCATCGAAACCTACAACGACCTGATCAACACCCTCCAGGCCGACCTCGAACCGGCCAAGCTGGCGCTCGGCGACTACCAGGTGCTGGTCACCCTGTCGGAGGCCGAGAACAAGGCGATGCGGATGTGCGACCTCGCCGACGTGCTCCAGCTCACCCCCAGCGGCGCCACGCGCCGGCTCGATGGCCTGGTCAAGGCCGGCTGGGTCGAGCGGCGTAACTCCGAAATCGACCGCCGGGTGATGCTGGCGATGCTCACCGACGCCGGATGGGACAAGCTCCACGAGGCACTCGTGCCGCACGTACGCAGCGTGCGCACCCACCTGATCGACCTGCTCGACGAGCCCGAGATGAAGGCCCTGGCGTCGGTGTTCGGCAAGGTCCGCGCACATCTCGACTCGCTCAAGTAGCACCGGTGACCGACCTTCCGGGCGGGTTCCGCGCCCACGTCGCCAACGTCGGCGTGAAGGACGACACCGACGACTTTGTGGTGCTGACCGCCGACCGGCCGGTCGCCGCCGCCGGCGTGTTCACACGTAGCCGGTTCGCCGGCCCGAGCGTGCTGATCTCGCGCGAGCACCTGGCCCACCCTGCCAGTACGGGCACCGCCCAAGCGATGGTGATCGTGTCGAAGAACGCCAACGTCGCCAACGGCCCGGCCGGCGAGGCCGATGCCCGCGAGCTCGTGGCCGGTGTCGCCGAGCGGCTCGGGTGCCCCACCGAGGCGGTGCTCGTCGCCTCGACCGGCGTGATCGGCCGGCGCTACCCAGTCGATGCGATCCGGGCTGGAATCGCTGCACTTCCGGCCACGCCAGCAGGCACGTCGGCCGACGCTGCCGCGCAGGGCATCATGACCACCGACACGGTGCCCAAGGTCGTCTCGGTGCAGGTGGGCGACGGGCCGGCCCGGGTGGTCGGCATCGCCAAGGGGGTCGGCATGATCGAACCCGACATGGCGACGATGATCGCCGTGCTGCTCACCGACGCCGACGTTGCGCCCGACGCGCTCGACGCCACGTTCCGGCGAGTGGTCGATCGCACGTTCAACTGCGTGTCGGTCGACACCGACACGTCCACCAGCGACACCGCGGTGGTGCTGGCCAGCGGGGCCGCTGGACCGGTCGACGCGGCGGCGTTCGAGACCGCTCTGGGCGAGGCCTGCCGCGAGCTGACACTGATGATCGCCCGCGACGGCGAAGGCGCCACCAAGCTGATCGAGGTCACCGTCGACGGCGCCCGCGACGCGGCCCAGGCCAAGCGCGTCGCCAAGGCCATCGTCAACTCACCGCTCGTCAAGACCGCCGTGCACGGCGCCGACCCGAACTGGGGTCGTGTGGCGATGGCCGTCGGCAAGTGCCACGACGACATCGACATCGACCAGGAACGGGTGGTGATCCGCTTCGGCGGCACCGAGGTGTACCCCCGCCAAGTCGACGAGTCCGGCCTGGAGGAACTCTCGCGGTACATGCGCGGCGACACCGTCGCGATCCGCGTGACCTTGCACACCGGCGACGCCACCGCCACCGTGTGGGGCTGCGACCTCAGCGACGGCTACATACGAATCAACGCCGACTACACCACGTAAGCCTCGACAAGCTCCCCGCCCCCCGGTGGTCGAGTGCCGGCGCAGCCGGTGTATCGAGACCATTTGGAGCGCGCACCACGTCTCGATACAACGGAGTGGCGGCTGCGCCGCGGGTGCGCCACTCGACGACCGTCACCGCCTATCCCCTGAGCCCGCCGTGGGTAGGCACGACGACCGTCCGCTGGCGAGCCTCTGTGCGGCTCAGTTGGCGCGGAGTTCGGCGACGATGTCGGCCATCAGGTCGCCGGCTTCGGTGGGGTTCAGGCCCACCCGCACACCGGCCTCGCGGAGCGCGTCCATCTTGCCCTGGGCGGTGCCTTTGCCGCCCGACACGATCGCCCCGGCGTGGCCCATCTTCTTGCCGGGCGGGGCGGTGACGCCGGCGATGTAGGCGCTCATCGGCTTGGTGACGTTGGCCTTGATGTACTCGGCGGCCTCTTCCTCGGCCGAGCCGCCGATCTCGCCGATCAGGATGATCGCGTGCGTCTCGGGGTCGGCCTGGAAGCCTTCGAGGGCGTCGATGAAGCTGGTGCCGGGCACCGGGTCGCCGCCGATGCCGACACACGTCGACACGCCGATGCCGCGCTGCTTCAGCTCGTACAGCGCCTGGTAGGTGAGCGTGCCCGAGCGGCTGACGATGCCGACGTTCGGGCCCTCGGCGGTGGGTTCCTGGGCGATTTCGCCGGCGGTGATGCCGATGTTCGACTTACCGGGGCTGATCACGCCCGGGCAGTTCGGGCCGAGCAGGCGCGTGTTCGGGTACTCGTTGACAAGCGTGTTGTAGACCTTGGCCTCGTCTTGTGCGGGGATGCCCTCGGTGATGCACACGATGAAGGCGATGCCCGCCGCGGCGGCTTCGAGGATCGCCGCCGAGGCCGCCTTGGGGGGCACGGCGATGAAGCTGGCGGTCGCACCGGTTGCGGCGACGGCGTCGGCCACCGAGTCGAACACGGGAATGCCGTCGACGTCCTGGCCGCCCTTGCCGGGTGTGACCCCGCCCACGATCTGGGTGCCGTAGTCGCGGTTGCGCAGGCCGTGGTACTTGCCCTGCCCGCCGGTGAGGCCCTGGACGATCACCTTGGTGTCGGCGTCGATGAAGATTGCCATGGTGGTGCTCCCGGAATCAGGCGTTGGCGAGTTCGACGGCCGCGCGGGCAGCATCGAGCATGGTGGGCTGGGACTGCAACTTCGACTCGGGGATGCCCGCTTCGGCGAGGATCTGGCGACCCTCCTCGGCGTTGGTGCCGTCGAGGCGGATCACGATCGGCGCCCGCAACTCGACCCGGCCGAGCGCCTCGACGATGCCCTTGGCGACCTCTTCGCCGCGGGTGATGCCGCCGAAGATGTTGATGAAGATCGACTTGACGTTCTGGTCGAAGTTGATCACCTCGAGTGCGGCGGCCATCACGTCGGCGTTGGCGCCGCCACCGATGTCGAGGAAGTTGGCGGCCTGGCCACCCACCTGGTTGACGACGTCGAGCGTCGACATGGCCAGCCCGGCGCCGTTGGCGATGATGCCCACCGTGCCGTCGAGGCCGATGTACTGCAGATCGTTCTTGCGGGCCAACTGCTCGCGTTCGTCGAGTTCTTCGGTGGCCGCGTACTCGGCCCACTCGGGGTGGCGGAAGGCGGCGTTGCTGTCGAGGCTGACCTTGGCGTCGAGCGCGTGCACTTCGCCGGTGGGCTTGAGGATCAGCGGGTTGATCTCGGCCAGGTCGCAGTCACCCTCGGTGAAGCAGGTGTACAGCTTGGCGAGGATGTCGGCGGCACCCTCGATCGCGGCCTCGGGCAGCTTGGCGTCGATCGCCGCCTGGCGGGCGTCGTCGATCGAGAACCCGACCGTGGGGTCGATGTGGCGCAGCAGGATCGCGTCGGGGTTCTGCTCGGCGGTGACCTCGATCTCGACGCCGCCCTCGGCCGACAACATCAGCAAGTGCTGCTTGGCCGCCCGGTCGAGCGTGAAGCTGGCGTAGTACTCCTCGGCGATGTCGCTGGCGTTCTCGACCCACAGCCGCTTCACGACGTGGCCCTTGATGTCGAGGCCCAAGATGTTGCCGGCGTGGAAGCGGGTCTCTTCCTCGTTGGTGGCGAGCTTGACACCGCCCGCCTTGCCGCGCCCGCCCACCTGCACCTGGGCCTTGATGACCACGGGGTAGCCGGCCGCGGCCGCCGCGGCGACCGCTTCGTCGACGGTGTCGGCGACGTCGCCGGGGCTGACGGGAATGCCGAAGCGGGCGAAGTACTGCTTGCCCTGATACTCGAACAGATCCACGGAGGACGTTCCTTCCTGATGGAGGCCTGAGAGGCCCAACGCCGGAGTGCGCCGACACGTTATGCGCGGCCACCACTCACGACCCAAAGCGCGAACGGATAGTGCCAGGCACGATCCGTTCGGCACAATGGGGGTTGTGCCGACGCCCGAGTTGCGCTCCCCCGTTGCCCGGGCAGTTGTACCGGTGCTCGGCGGCCTGGCTCTGCTCGCCGCGCTGGCCGGCTTCACCTGGGCGATCGCGTCGTGGATCTCGGGCGGCGGCGGCACCACCAGCGACCGGCTCGCACCCAGCGTGTGGACGGTCGGGCAGGTCGAGTCGCTGTCGGAGTCGATCGCCGAGGACGGCCCGCTGTACTTCCCCGAGCTCGGCACGGCGATCGGTGAGCGCTCGATCGTGGTCGACCACACCGGCGACATCCCTGCCGACGGCTGGCGGATCTACTGGGCCTACCCGGCCGACCGCGACGCGACCTGCACGGTGACCCAGGTGGTCGGCACCCGCCAGTTCACCGACTGCGACGGACGCACGCTCGACGTCGGCCAACTCGCCCCGCCCGACGCAGGTGTCTTCCCGCGGGTTGAGGACCGCCGCACGCTGGTGCTCGACCTACGCGGGGCAACCGCCACGAGCACCCCCTGAAACGCGCCTACGCGAGTTGGACGGCAGCGAGGAGGCGTTCGACGAACAGGTCGGTGTGCTGCTCGAGGTGGTTGCGCTTGATCTCGAGCCCCCCGACCACACTGGCGCCGGTCTGGCCGACCGCCTTGGTGAGCTTGTCGATCGACTTGCCGGCGTTGAGGGCGAACGTGAGGAAGCACGCCGCCTGCTTGCCGCGCATCGTGGGCAGGTTCGAGATCACGCCCGCGTTCCACGGCGCCTGACCCACCACGAACAGACCGTGGGTCCATGTGCCGACGAGCACCAGGTCGGCACGCTGCACCGACGCCAGGTCGGGGTCGGCGACCTTCGACAGGCCGGTGATGCCCCATCGCTCCTGCTGGAGCTTGTCGGCGATCAACTCGGCCGCCTTCCACGTGTTTCCGGTGAGGCTCTCGACGAGCAGCGCTGCCTTCATCGGCTGCGATTGTGCCACGCCAGCCCTTGCCGAGCGACAACCACGGCGATATCTTCATATCTGTGCAGGTATTGAGTCATCCCTCCGAGCTCGCCGAACGTGCCGCCGACCTGTTCCGGCTGCTCGGCGACCCCACCCGCGTGCGCCTGCTGCAGGTGCTGGCAGAGACCGACGAGCTGTGTGTGCACGAGTTGGCCACCGCGGTCGGCGCCGGCGAGACCCGCGTGTCGCAGGCATTGCGGCTGCTGCGCACGGCCGGCGTGGTGCGCAACCGCCGCGACGGTCGCCACATTCACTACCGCCTCGACGACGACCACGTCCGCACGCTGCTCGAGGTCACCCAGGTGCACCTGGCCCACCTGCACGGCGGCGACGATGAGTGACCACGGGGTGGTTTCGACCGGCCCGGCCGCCGGGAAGCATCACGGGCACGATCACGGGGTGGGGTTGGCGCGGGCGGGGGAACGCCATCGCACTCCCCTGCTGATCGCGTTCGTGCTGCTGGCCGTGTTCCTCGTCGTCGAGGTGGTCGCCGCGTTCGCGACCGGGTCGCTGGCATTGCTGTCCGATGCCGCGCACATGCTCACCGACGTGATCGGGCTGGGCATGGCCTTGGCCGCGATCACCCTCGCCACCCGGTTCGCCACGTCGCGCTCGGGGGCCGCGACCCGACACACGTTCGGGCTGTATCGGTTGGAGATCCTGGCCGCGTTCGTCAACGCCCTGCTGCTGTTCGGCGTGTCGATCTGGGTGCTGATCGAGGCCGCCCGACGCCTGAATGGCGAGCACGAGGTCGACGGCATCCCGATGCTGGTGGTGGCCGTGCTCGGGCTGGCCGCCAACCTGGTCGCGTTCGCACTGCTGCGTGCCGGCTCGAAGGAGTCGCTCAACATCGAGGGCGCCTACCTCGAAGTGCTCGCCGACACACTCGGCTCGGTCGGCGTGATCGTGGCCGCGCTCTTGTTGCAGGTGTTCGGCTGGTGGTGGGCCGACCCGGTCATCGCCGCCCTGCTCGGCCTGTGGATCCTCCCCCGCACCTGGCGGCTCGGACGCCAGGCCGCACACGTGCTGCTCCAGGCCGCCCCGCCCCACGTCGACCTCGCCGAACTCCAGCACGACCTGGCGGCGATCGCCGACGTCGTCGACGTCCACGACCTGCACGTATGGACGCTGACGTCGGAGATGGACGCCGCCTCGGCCCACCTGGTCACCGTCCCCGGCGCCGACGCTCACGGCGTGCTCGACCAGGCCCGCGACCTGCTCGCCGAGCGCTACGGCATCAGCCACGGCACGTTCCAGGTCGAACCCGACACCCACCACGGCTGCCACGACGTCACCTGGTGACGTGAGCGAAACCCATGGCCGCCGGTCCGCTTCCGGTCCGTACTGTCGGGGAGGTGGGGAGCGACCTCGTGTTGCGATCGTGGTCACGCGCCGACCTCCCGGCGATGGCCGCGCTGATCAACGAACGGGTCGCGGCCAACGGCGGGCTCGACGAACCGGTCACCGAAGCCACGATCACCGCGGTCTACGACCACCTCGGGTCGTGCGACCCCGTCCGCGACATCGTGGTCGCCACCGACGGTGACGGCACCGTATGCGGGTACGCGCGCACTATCAGCGAGGACATGGCGGACGGCTCGCGTACGTACGCGCTCGCGTTCGAGGGTCGTGGAGAAGCGCACGCCCGGATGTTCGAGTGGGCTGCGGCCCACGCGCTCGAACAGGCGGCTGCCGACCCGCACCCCGACCGCTGGATCGACGCCGGCGCAGCCGACGGCACCGAACGCCAACGTCTGATCGTCGAGCACGGCGGGTTCGTACCGTACGCGTGGTCGGCGGTGATGGTGCGCCCGACGCTCACCGACGTGCCCGACCTTGCACTGCCGGCCGACGTGCTCGTCCGGCCGGCCGACCAGGCCGACCTGCGGGCGATCTGGGAAGCCGACGTCGAGGCGTTCCGCGACCACAACCACCAGCTCGCCCACGTCGGCGAGGACGAGTGGGAGCAGTTCCTGGTCGAAGCCGAGCCGGGCACCGGGTGGTGGCAGGTCGCCTGGGACGCCAGCGGGGTGGTCGGTCAGGTTCGCACCCGGGTCGTACCCGGCGAAGCCGAGCGGATCGGCCGCCGCCGAGCGTGGACCGAGAACATCTCGACCCGCTGCGACCGCCGCGGCGAAGGCATCGCCTCGGCCCTGATCGCCGCCAGTCTGCGACAGCTCGCGGCGGCTGGGTTCGACGAGGCCGCGCTGGGTGTCGACCTCGAGAACCCCACCGGCGCGCTCGTCGTCTACGAACGCCTCGGCTACCAGGTTGTGCAACGCCACACCGGCTACCGACACCCCGTCACCTGACGCGCTGCGCCGGTGCGCGCACCGGGTCTCGATACACCGGGCAGAGCCCGGCACTCGACCACCGTCACCACCGGTCGTCGAGTGACGTTGGATCGCGACGACACCGTCACCACCGGTCGTCGAGTGGCGCACCCGCGGCGCAGCCGCCACCCCGTTGTATCGAGACGACGCCGGCGCGCACCGATGGTCTCGATACACCGGGCAGAGCCCGGCACTCGACCACCGTCACCACCGGTCGTCCAGTAACGCACCGGCACTCGACCACCGGGGGTGGGCGCCTCGCGGATCAGAGTTTTTTGAGGGGGGCCCAGGCGAGGGAGAGGTGTTTTTGGCCGACGCCGGCGAAGTTGATCACGGCTTCTGCCTTGTCGCCGGTGCCGGAGATGTCGATGATCACGCCCTCGCCGAACGCCGGGTGTTCGACGTCGTCCCCCACCCGCAAGCCGAGCTCCTGTGAGTTCGACGGCTGGGCGGCCTTGCCCGAACGCAGCGCCGCCTCGACCACCCGGTCGCGGTGCTCGTCGCTGGCGGCACGGGCGGCGCCGGGGTCGCCGGCACGTGGGCCCCGGCGGTACGGCGGCGGGTCGCTGTAGTCGCGCGAGTCGCGTTGCCGGTAGCTCTGGCGGCCGTACGTGTTGCGGCCCGACACGTTGCCCTGCTGGTCGACCAGCTCGGCCGGGATCTCGTCGAGGAACCGCGACGGCGGGTTGTACTGGGTGGACCCGAACAGCATCCGGCTCCACGCGTGCGTCACGAACAGGCGCCGCATCGCCCGGGTGATGCCGACGTAGGCGAGCCGCCGCTCCTCTTCCATCTCGGTCGGCTCGGTGAGTGCCCGGATGTGCGGGAAGATGCCTTCCTCGACGCCGACGATGAACACCGACCCGAACTCGAGCCCCTTGGCCGAGTGCAGCGTCATCAGCACGACCTGGTCCTCGACTTCTCCCTCGGGCAGGTCGTCGGTGTCGGCGACCAGGGCGACCTGTTCGAGGAACTCGTCGAGCAGCGTGAACTCGCGCGCCGAGCCGACCAGCTCGCCGAGGTTCTCGATCCGGCCGTGGGCCTCGACCGAGTCGTCGGCCTCGAGTTCGGCGAGGTAGCCCGAGTCGTCGAGCGCGGCCTGCAAGATGTCGCCTGGCCCGACGCCCGACCCCTCCTCGTTGGCGGCCGGCACGAGTGCGGCCAGCCGGTCGACCAGTTCGACGAAGCGCTCGATGCCGCGGCGGGCCGGCCCCGCGAGGCCGACCTCGTCGGCGCGGCGCAACGCCTCGAAGAAGGCGATGCCCTCGGCCGCGGCAAACTCGTCGAGCCGGGCGACCGACGTGTCGCCGACGCCGCGCTTGGGCACGTTGAGCACACGCTTGACCGACACCTCGTCGGCCGGGTTCACGACCGCCCGCAGGTAGGCCATCGCGTCCTTCACCTCGCGCCGGTCGTAGAAACGCGTACCGCCCACCACCTTGTACGGGATGCCCAGCCGCATGAACGCCTCTTCGATCACCCGGCTCTGGGCGTTGGTGCGGTAGAGCACGGCCATCTCGCGCCAGTTGATGGCGTCGTCACGGTGCATCCGCTCGACCGTGCGGCCCACGAACATCGCCTCGTCGCCCTCGTCTTCGGCGTGGTAGCGCACGATCCGGTCGCCCTGGCCCGTGTCGGTCCACAAGTTCTTCGGCTTACGTTCGACGTTGTGGTCGATCACCGCGTTGGCGGCGTCGAGGATGGTCTGGGTCGACCGGTAGTTCTGGTCGAGCACGATGGTGGTGACGACCTGCCCCGACGCGTCGAACGCGTCCTCGAACTGCATGATGTTGCGAAAGTCCGCCCCGCGAAATTTGTACACCGACTGATCGGTGTCGCCCACGACGGTCACACCACCGCTTTCTGCGGTCAGCATGAGGACCATTTCGTTTTGGGCCTGGTTGGTGTCCTGGTACTCGTCGACGAGGACGTGCGTGAAGCGCTGGCGGTAGTGCTCGAGCACGTCGGGGTGCTCGCGGAACAGGCGCACCACGTTGAGCAGTAGGTCGTCGAAGTCCATCGCCCCGGCCTTGAGCAGGCGCGCTTGGTACTCGGCGTAGATCTCGGCGTGCTTTCGGTCGAACGGGTTCTCGGCTGTGGCCTTGGCCTGGTCGGGTGACACCAGCTCGTTCTTCCAGAGCGAGATGATGCCGTGCACGGTGCGCGGGGCGAAGCGCTTCTGGTCGAGGTGCAGGTCGCGGATGACGTAGCCGACCAGGCGCGCCGAGTCGGCCGAGTCGTAGATCGAGAACGTGCGCGGGTATCCGAGCACCTCGCCGTCGCGGCGCAAGATGCGCACGCACGCCGAGTGAAACGTCGACACCCACATCGCCCGCACCACCGGCCCCACCAGATGGGCCACGCGCTCGCGCATCTCGGCTGCGGCCTTGTTGGTGAACGTGATCGCCAAGATCTCCTGCGGACGCACGCCCTCGTGGATCAGGTGGGCGATGCGATGGGTGAGCACGCGGGTCTTGCCCGACCCTGCCCCGGCCACCACCAACAGCGGCCCGCCGGTGTGCACCACCGCGTCGAGCTGGTCGGGGTTGAGGCCACCCGTGAACGGTGACGGACCCGCGTCGCCCGAGGGGTCGGAGAAGAGATCGGCCTGGTCGGACATCCACCGCCATCCTACGAAAGGGGTGCGCGATCGCTCCGAACACCTGGGCTCGGAAGGCGGGTCTGCGATGATGGGGACGATGCGAGGGCGGCTGGCGCGAGCGGTGACGGTGGTGGCCCTCGCCTTCGGAGCGGCGTGCGTTGCCGGGTGCGGCAGCGATGCGGCAACGTCGGAGAGCGGCCGCACCCTGCGCGTGCCGGCCGATCACGCGACCATTCAGGCGGCCGTCGACGCGGCCCACCGGGGCGACCTGATCCTGATCGCTCCCGGGGAGTACCGCGAGCGGGTGCTCGTCGCGACCGCGGGCCTGACGATCCGCGGCGAGCAGCGCAATGAGGTGATCCTCGACGGCGGCCACGAGCTGTTCAACGGGGTGGAGGTCACCGCTTCCGGCGTCGCCGTCGAGAACCTGACGGTGCGCAACTACGTCTACAACGCCGTACTGATCGACGGCGCCGGCGATGGCTACGGCGACCCGGGCGAGTTCGCGCCGGCGGTCGACGGCTACCGCGTCAGCTACGTCACCACGTCCAACAACGGGCTGTACGGCATCTACGCGTTCGGTGCCCGCAACGGCGAGATCAGCCACTCGTATGCCTCGGGTCACCCCGACTCGGGCTTCTACATCGGCCAGTGCAAGCCGTGCAACGTCGTGCTCGACGACATCGTGGCCGAGCACAACGCGATCGGGTACTACGGCACCAACGCATCGGGTGGCGTGTACGTCGTCAACTCGACGTTCCGCGGCAACCGGCTGGGCATCGCCCCCAACTCGCAGGATGCGGAACTGCTCGCGCCGCAGGCCGAAACCGTGGTGGCCGGCAACCTCGTCGACGGTCGCGACGCAGCCGCCGCCCCGGCCATTCCGCAGGGCCTGTTCGGCGGCGGCATCGCGGTCGGGGGCGGCACCGGCAACACGGTCGTGCGCAACCGCGTGTTCGGGAGCGCGGCCTATGGGATCGGGCTGGTCGCGCTCGGCAAGTACCAGCCCGAGGGCAACCGGGTCGAGGCCAACGTGCTCGACGACAACGCGATCGACCTGCTGTACGCGCCGAGCGTGGGAACGTCGGCGGCTGGCAACTGCTTCACCGGCAACACGTTCACGGTCACCGTTCCCGACGCGATCGAACAGTTGCTGCCGTGTTCGGGAACGGCGGCCGCGGCGCTGCCGCTGGAGCAGCCGGTGCTGCCGGTCGCGCCACCCACCGTCGACTACCGCACGATCGCGTTGCCCGGCCCGCAACCCGACATGCCCGACGCAACCACCGCCGCACCCCGCCCCGCGGGCCCACCCACGGTGCCCGATGTCGACGCGATCCAAGTGCCCGCTGCTGTGACCTGACGTGGTAACGACCGGCTCAACCACCGGGAACGCGGCGACCGGTCTGTACGGCGCCGGTAGTGTCCGGGGAATGAAGCACCGGATCGCGGCGGTGTCGGTGACGGCCTTGCTGACCCTCGCCGGATGCGGATCCGACAGCGTGTCGTCGGACGAGGCCCGACGAATCGTCGTGAGCGGCCTGATCGACGCCGGCCAGTCGCCCGATGTCGCCGCCTGTGTGGCCAACACGGCGTTGGAACGTCACTCCCCCGGTGACCTCGTCAACACGTCCGGCACGACCTCGGCCGCGGTCAACGCCTCGATCGGCGTGATCGTCGCCGCCTGCACGGCCGAGCTGACGCCGCCCACCTCCCCGCCCCCGACCGTGCCCTCCACCACGGTGCCGGCAACCACCACACCGGCCACGACCATCCCGCCACTCGACCCGACCGCGTGCGCGGCCGGCCAAGCGGTGCTCGTGGCGCTCGACGCGGCCGCGCTGATCGACGACCCCGGCCCGGCGGCATTCGAGGCGTGGCTCGACGAAGCCCGCGCCCGCGCCGAGCTCGCCGTACTGGCCACAGCCGAGGCCGAGCTGCGCGAACTGCATCGGTCGATCCAGGCCGCAATCGGTGAACTCGACCAGCTCGCTGCCGCCAACGGGTACGACGCCTCGGCGCCCGATGTCGCTGATCGTGCCAATGCGATCGGCACCGAGCTCGACACGCTCGCCGCCGACGTGACGCGCGCCAACGCCGAGCACGGTTGCGACGCCGACCCGAACGGCGCCGCCGATGCCGCCGTGCTCGCCGCCCAGCTGATCGCGCTCGACGACGTTCCCCCGCCCACGACCATCCCCACCACCGTGCCCGCGGCCGATATCGAGGTTCGCCACGCCGGGTCGGGCATCGTCGTGTCGGTACCCGCCGGATGGACCGGCGAGCGCGGCGGGGTGGCTGCGACGCCGTTCGCTCCGTCGACTCGGTTCCTCATCCGGGCCGCCGACCCGGCGGTGTTCGACGGCGGTCGCTTCGACGGCACGGGAGTGGCGATCTACGCGGTCGACGGCACTGTCGACGTTGGCGCTGTGCTGGCCGCTTCGGAACCTGCCAGGTATTGCACGCTGGCCGGCGAGCGGGCGTACGACGACGGCGTGTACGTCGGCGTGCGCCGCGAGTACACCGACTGCGGCGGCACGCCCGTGTCGATCGTGGTCGTCGGCGCCGCCGACAACGCGGCCCGGGTCACCACCTACGTCGAGGTGCGGGCGGCGTCACTCACCGACCGCGCCGTCGACGTCGTCCTCAACTCGTTCTACGTCTGACCGCCCGAACGCGGTTGGCTGGCGAAGGACCGTTCCCGACTCATCGGCAAGCGACGTCAAACGCAAGCGGGGCGGTTTCGCCGAAGGCCACGGCGACCGCGTTCATGTCGATCGCCTGGCCTTCGCCGCTGATCCCACCATCCACCAGCGCGAACTCCAACGTCTGCTCGCCGCCGAACAGGACCGCGTCGTTCGAGGCTTCCCAATCGGGCGCATCGGAGTCACCGTCGCTGTACATCGAGTCACGCCCCACGTCGACGCCGACGCGTGCCACGTCGGCCGTGTCACCGTCGCCGAACATCAGGTCGAGCACTTCGTCGGGCAGATACGGGGCAAGCTCATCGCGAGACGAGATCGATCGTTCGATCGACACCCACGCCAGCGAGCCATCACTTCCCTCGGCCGGGCCCTCCAACAAAAACTCGGTTCCTTGCGCGATACACAGCTCGCTGCTCACGGTGTACGTCACACCGGCAACCGTGACGCTGCCGACGGCGTCGCCGGTGCTCAACGCCGAAGCGGTCTGCTGATGCTGCTCCTGAAGCTCGTCGAGCAGGTCCGCCTGCGGAACCGTGACCTCGACCGACGCGTCGCCACCGACCGATCGCGCGTCCGATGGCGCGTCCTGGGCATCAGTCGCGGCCGGGTCGCCGGCCTGCTGATCGTCGCCACCGCAGCCGGCGGCAGCCAGCGCAAAAACGGAAACGGACACGACTCGGGGGAACCAACGCATCCTGGCAGGGTAGGGGCGGCCCCGGCCTCCCCCAAAACTAGCGGTGGTCGCGTCACCACGAGGCGTGACCGTTTTTGTTTGGCTGCCAGGCGGGGCTTGGTCAACCGGTCGGCGTCGGCGCGGCCAGGGTGAAGCCGACGATCGCTCCCCCGCCGGGCGCGTTGGCGGCTGTGGCGGTACCACCGTGGCGTTCGGCGACGGCGGCCACGATCGCCAGGCCGAGGCCCGAGCCCGGCAGCGTGCGCGCCTCGTCGGCGCGGTGAAAGCGGTCGAACACCAAGCCCAGTTCTGCCTCGGCGATACCGGGCCCGTGGTCGCGGACCCGCACATCGGCTGCGTCCCCCACCCGCCCGACGGTGACCTCGACCGGCCCCCCGGCGGGGTCGAACTTGCAGGCGTTGTCGATCAGGCACGACACGGCCCGCTGTACACCGGTGCGTTCGGCCACCACGGCGACCACCCCGCCGGTGACGGTGATGTCGCGGCCGGTCCGGCGGGCGTAGCGCTCGGCCACGGCCCGGGCGAGTTCGGTGAGGTCGAACTCCGACGGGTGCTCGCTGCCCACCCCGCTGGTCAACCCGCCGCCGGCGACGGCGACGATTTCGTCGACCAGTTCGGCCAGCTCGCCGACCTCGGCCTGGAGGTCGGCGACGATCTCCCCACGCTCGCCGGGCGGAATGTCGGGAAACCGGGCGAGCACGTCGAGGTTGGTCCGCAGGCTGGTGAGCGGCGTGCGCAGCTCGTGGCCGGCGTCTTGCACCAGCCGTTCCTGTTCCTCCTGCGAGCGCGCCAATGCCCGCAGCATGCGACCGAACCCGGCGTTGAGACGGCCGACCTCGTCGCGCCCGCCCGTATCGGCGACCAGTGCGACGCCACGTTGCGGTCGGCCCGACTCGGCCACGTCGTCGGCGGCCGCGGTGAGCCGTCGCAACGGGGCCGTGATGCGGTCGGCCAGCAGCGCCCCCAGCGCGGCGGCCACCGCGGCGACGAGCACGAGCAGGAGGATCGTGCGCTGACGGACCCCGTCGAGCACCCGGTGCGTCTCGTCGAGCGAGCGGCCGACCACCATCGTCCCGGTCGGCAGCGACACCATGCGCAGACGGAACTGGCCGTCGGAGGTGGTGACGGTGGAGAACGACGAGGTCGACACCGCGGTCGCGGCAGGGAGCGGCTCGGGGAACGTGCTCAGCATGACGCTGCCTTCGCTGGTGACGTACTGGGCGCTGTACTGCGGCAAGCCACCCGAGGCGGCCGACACCGAGATCGTGGCGGGCCCGCGCGACACCACGATTTGGTCGAGGTCGACCAGCGACTGGTCGACCTCGGCCAGCAGGCGTTGCTCGGTCGACCGGTAGCTGGCCACACCGAACGCTGCGGTCGCCAACGACGACACGACCATCATCGCCAGCGCCAGCTTCCAGCGCAGGCTCACGTCAGTATCCGTTGGTCGACACGGGCGACATAGCCGACCCCGCGCACGGTGTGGATGAGGCGCGGCGCGCCGTCTACCCCTTCGTCGGCGAACTCGGTCTTGCGTCGCAGGTAGCCGATGTAGACGGCCAGGTTCTTCGATTCCGGCCCGAAGTCGTAGTGCCAGATCCGCTCGTAGATGGTCGTGTGGTCGAGCACGATGCCGGTGTTGCGCACGAGCAGTTCGAGCAGGTCGAACTCGGTCTTGCTGAGCTCGATCGGGCGGCCACCGCGCAGCACTTCGCGCCCGGCGGTGCGGATTTCGAGGTCGCCCAGCCGCAACGTGTCGCCGCCAGCGCTGCCCGTGGTCGCGTCGGCGGGCGCGGTCCGGCGCACGAGGGCGCGCACCCGGGCGAACAACTCGTCGAGGTGGAACGGCTTGGGCAGGTAGTCGTCGGCGCCGGCGTCGAGCCCGGCGACGCGGTCGCGGATCTCGGTGCGCGCGGTGAGCATCAGAATCGGCAACTTGGCGACAGCCGGGTCGGCGTGGGCCCGCAGCGCCCGGCACACGGTGAGCCCGTCGACGACGGGCATCGACACGTCGAGCAACACGACGTCGAACACCGGCCCGGCGTGCAGCGCCTCCAGTGCCTGGGCACCGTTGATCGCCGCGGTGACCTGGTAGCCCTCGAGGCCGAGCGCGCGCACCAGCGACTCGCGAACCGCCCGGTCGTCTTCGGCCAGCAGCACGTGCACCCCAGCAGTACACCAGACAATTCCGGCGCCGCGGGTGAGCGTTGGGTGAGAATCCGTCCGGCCCGGGCGCCTCCACAACCGGGTGTGTGGTCGCCTATGTAATAGTGTTCTTGCGACTGCAACGAGCACGCTCGTTGCCACAACCTGATGCAAACCCTGAGTTCGCGGGAGACGAAATTGGGATGAGCCACGAATACGACGCCACGAGCGCGGCCCTCATCAGGGCTGCTCACACGATCCTGGAAAGCGCCGGGCCCGAGGCCCTGACCGTGCGCCGGATCGCCGCCGAGGCGGGGATGAGCACGATGAACGTGTATTCCCGGTTCGAAGGCAAGCACGGGGTGATCGACGAGTTGTACGCCGACGGGTTCCGCCGTCTCGCCGCCCAACTTCAGGCGGTGCCCACCACCGACGACGTGGTGCACGACATCCTCAGCGTGATGGACGCGTACCGGCGGTTCGCGATCGACAACCCGACCTACTACCGGGTGATGTTCCGCTCGGCCACGCTGCCGTCGTACACGCCGTCGTCGCCCGCCCTAGCGGTCGCGTTCACATGCCTCCAGTCGATGACCGCCCGCGTCGAGCTCGCCCAGGCCCGCGGTGACGTGGCGACGTTCCCCGACTGGTCGGCGCAAGAGATCGCCGCCTGGCTGTGGGCCAACTGTCACGGCCTGGTGTCGGTCGAGGCATCCGACGTCAGCGTGCCCGCCGTGTCGTGGGCCACCGTGTTCGACCACGGCGCCCGCACCGCCGTCCACGGTCTGCACCCCTCGGTAGCCCCAGCCCCCGCATAGCCGCGACCTGCGGCAGGGTGGTAACGACCGGCTCAACCACCGAGCGAGCAGGGCGTTACCCTGCGGCGTCATGTTCGCCGGGGTGTTCGACGTGGTCGATCGGGTCACCGGGCACCTCGACGACCTCTCGGGCCGGTGGTGGTTCCTCGGCGTGATCTTCCTGGTCGCGTATCTCGACTCGATCATTCCGGTGGTACCGAGCGAGACCGCGGTGATTCTCGGCGGGGTGGCCGCCGGGCTGGGCAAGCAGGAGATCTACCTCGTCATCGCCGCCGGGGCACTGGGGGCGCTGCTCGGCGACCTGTCGGCCTACCAGGTGGGCGCGCGTCTGCGCGGGCTGGTCGAACGCCGCGCCGCCCGGCGACCGGGCTTCCGGGCCCGACTCGACTGGGCCAAGCGGGCGATCCACACACGCGGCGGAACGCTGCTGATCACCGCCCGCTTCATCCCCGGCGGTCGCACCGCGCTGACGATCTCGTCGGGCGTCACCCGCCAGCCGCTGGGCTGGTTCACCCGCTGGATCGTCGTCGCTGTCGTTCTGTGGGCCGGCTATGCCGGCCTGCTCGGCTACTTCTTCGGCAGTCGCTTCGAGGACGACCACACCACCGCATTCCTGCTCGCGTTCGGCACCGCGCTGTCGGTGACGATCGTGATCGAAGTCGTGCGACACCTCCGCAAGCGACGCACCAGCGGTACCGGTGACGCGTCCGGTGAGCCGACCGGCTGACACCGCCACCTACTGTCGGCGCCGTGACGCCACCCTCCCTTATGTCCGTGTCCGCTGCCGTGGCCGCCCGCAAATCGGTGCGCGCGTTCCTGCCCGACCCCGTCGACGACGCGACCCTTGCCGACCTCGCCGAGCGGGCCGCCCGGGCACCCAGCGGCGGCAACGTCCAACCGTGGCGGATCTACGTCGTCAACGGGCCGTCAATGGCACGGTTCCGCGACTTCATCGCCGCCCGGCCCGGCGAGCAGGCCGAGTACGACATCTACCCGCCCAACCTGTGGGAGCCGTACCGCACCAACCGGTTCTCACTCGGCGAGGCGATGTACGCCACGATCGGCATCGCCCGCGACGACAAGGCCGGGCGGCTGGCTCAGTTCGCCAAGAACGCCGACTTCTTCGGCGCGCCAGCGGCGCTGTTCTGCTTCGTCGACCGCAAGATGGGCCCTCCCCAGTGGAGCGACCTGGGCATGTACCTCCAGACGTTCATGCTGCTCGCCCAGGAAGCCGGGCTCGACACGTGCCCGCAGGAGTTCTGGGCGGTCTACCCGCAGGCGGTGGCCGAATTCGTCGGCGCGCCGCCCGACGAGATGCTGTTCTGCGGGATGGCGATCGGCCACGCCGACTGGGCCCACCCCATCAACACCCTCGACAGCGCCCGCATGCCCCTCGACGAATGGTGCCGTTTCGTGTAGCCGTGCCGACGGCCCGCCTCAGAGGATTTCGCCGCGCTTGAGGATGACCTTGTCGACCAGGCCGTAGTCGCGGGCTGCGTCGGCGGTGAACCAGCGGTCGCGCTCGGAGTCGGCCTGGATCTGCTCGAGCGACTGGCCCGAGTGCTGGGCGATCAGCTCGGCCATGCGCAGCTTGGTAAACGTCAGCTGCTCGGCCTGGATCTGGATGTCGGCGGCCTGGCCGCGCAGCCCGGCCAGCGGCTGGTGCATCATGATCCGGGCGTTGGGCAGCGTGTACCGCTTGCCGGCCGCACCGGCGGTGAGGAGGAACTGACCCATCGAGGCCGCCAGACCGAGGCACACGGTGGCCACGTCGGGGCCGACGAACTGCATCGTGTCGTAGATCGCCATGCCGGCGGTGACCGACCCGCCAGGGCTGTTGATGTACAGCCAGATGTCGGCGCTCGGATCTTCGCCTTCGAGGTACAGCAGTTGGGCGCAGATCTGGTTGGCGATGTCGTCGTTGACGTCGGAGCCGAGCATCACGATGCGGTTCCGGAGCAGCCGGTTGAACACGTCGGAACGCGGATCGAACCCGGCGTCGAGCGCCATCGGTACAGCAGGCGATGTCATAGCGCCGAGGCTACCCGTGCCGACGACCGCGCCGTTCGGATCGGGCGACCCACGCTGACGGTCGAGCTGCTAGCCGAAGCCCGCGACCTTGCCGCTCGCCATCGGCGTCACGGCCCCGTACCCGCTTCTTGACACGTCACGCTTGCATCAAGCGTGGTCATGTGTCTACGCTGCGTGGCGTCGAGTAGCTCTCGGCGGCGGAAGGTGGCGCGCGGGCGTCACCGCAAACGGCGGAATGAATTGAAAGCGGGAATTATGCGCAAGCCTCGTAGCTTCAGCGCGGCCCGAGTGCTCCTCGTCGGTGCACTCGTTGCCGGGCTCGTGGCCCTCATCCCCCTGGGACCTGGCGGGGTCTCACCAGCAGCGGCGGCACCTGGCGACGGCACGATCACCGTGCGCGTCGTTCAGGAAGTCAACGCCAACGGACTGGTCGACTCGACCATCATGGAACCACCCCTCGCCGGAGTGACGGTCCACGTCAGTGACGGCGAGGGCAACAGCATCTCGAGCGTCACCGACGATGCTGGCCTGGCCGTGTTCGATCTGTCAGCGACCGCACTGGTCGGCGGCAACTACCGGGTCGAGGCCGACAACCCGCGGCCCGACTTCTTCTACCCCTCGCACGCGGCCAACGGCCAGAGTGGGCCCGCGGCGAAGATCACGCCGGCCAACCTGCAGTCGCCGTCGAACGCCAAGCTCTCGTCGACGGTCGAATTCGTCGACGTCGATGACGAGACCGACGCCTACGTCAACATGGCGTTCTGGTACCCGCCGTACTACTGCCAGGAGAACCCGACGCTGTGCAGCGCGGTGCAGCCGTGGAGCGCGACCCCACCCGGAGGTGTCAGCCCGCCGACCGAGCAGACGCTGATCTCGGTGCCGTACCGCTTCAACGTGGGTGACCAGGACCTGGCGACCAACGCCGACACCGGTGTGGTGTACGGCATCGCCTACGACCGGGCCAACCAGCGGATCTTCTCGGCGGCCTACGCCAAGCGTGGCTCCGCGTACGGCCCCGGCGGCCCCGGCGCGATCTACGTGACCGACCTGTCGACGACCACGTTCCCGCTGGCCGGCACGACCAGCCAGTTCGCGACGGTCCCGAACCCTGGCAGCACCGCCCGCGACATGGCGACGAACCACGACCATGCGTTCTTCGACCGACCGGGCAAGGAGTCGCTCGGCGACATCGACATCACCAACGACAACCGGTACCTGTTCGGCGTGAACATGTTCGACAAGACCGTGTTCGTGTTCGATCTCGCCGACGACTCATACGTCGGCTCGTATGCGATCCCGAACCCTGGGTGCGGTGACGACTGGCGGCCGATGGGCACCGGCGTCGGACTCGACGTGAGCTACGTCGGCGGCGTCTGCTCCGGCCAGACCAACCAGGACATGGACGAGATGACCGCCCACGTCTACACGTTCGATCCCGCCGACGGTACGTTCGGCGCGCAGGTCCTCGACCAGCCACTCACCTACAGCAAGGGTCAGGCCTACGACGGCGGCAACTGCAACGGGGGCATCGAGGGCAGCGCCATCGGCCGGTGGTTCTCGTGGGTCTCGCGGTTCCCCTCGGTGCCAAACGAGCAGCGGGCTGCGGGTTGCTCCACTGGTTGGATGGCCTACCCGACGCCGATGCTGGGCGACATCATTGAGGAGACCAACGGCGACCTGGTGATTTCGTTCCGCGACCGCTTCACCGATCAGGCCGGATGGAATGCCCTCGAGGAGACGGCTACCGGAACGTTCTCGACCCTCTATCAGCCAGCGGCCGGCGGCGACATCGTGCGCGGTTGCAAGCTGAGCGACGGCACGTTCGTACTCGACCCGAACCTCGACGCCGGCGACGTGCTCGCCCCGTCGGCGCTGTGCACCAACAACAACGACGGCAGCACGAACAACGGTGGCCAGTCCACTACCTTCCGAGAGTTCTACACCGGTGATTGGCGGACCGGCTTCCATGAGGAAGCGTTCTACGGCGGCATCGCGCTGGCCCGCAGCGAAGTGAACCTGACCGGCACGGGCTACGACATGAACGGCGCAGTCTGGACGCAGGGCATCGGCGCGATCAACCGCAACGGCAGTCTGACCAGTGGAAACCTCGGCGTGCAGACCGACGACAGCACGGTTGGCCTGTTCGGCAAAGGTACCGGCATGGCCGACCTCGAAGTGCTCTGCGACGAGGCACCGATCCAGGTCGGCAACCGGGTGTGGATGGACACCGATGGAGACGGCATCCAGGACCCGGGCGAGATCCCGATCGTCGGTGTGACCGTGCGTCTCTACGACGAGCTCGGCAACCTGGTCGGCACCACGACGACCAGCGCCAACGGCGAGTACTACTTCGACCAGACCAACGTCACCGGCGGCTTGTCGCAGGACACGACCTACGTCGTGCGCCTCGACCTACCGACCGACTACGAGGCCGGCGGACCGCTGTACAGCACCCAGCCCACGCTCGCCAACGTCGGCGCCAACGACGAGTTGGACTCCGACGGCGTAGTGGTCGACGGATATCCGCAGGCCACCCTCACCACCGGTGGGGCCGGCGTCGACGACCACACCTGGGACTTCGGGTTCACGCTCCCGTCGGTCTCGGTAGGTGACTTCGTGTGGGTCGACACCAGCCGCGACGGCATCCAAGACCCCGGCGAACCCGGCATCCCCGGCGTCGTGCTGATCCTCACCGACGCCGACGGCCAGCCCGTCACCGACGTGTACGGCAACCTGGTCGGCCCGGTGACCACGGATGCCGACGGGCTCTACGACTTCCCCGGGTTGCCGGTGGGTGCGGCGTACACGGTGACGATCGACGAGGCGGCTTCGGCGGCGGCGTTGGCTCCGTACATCCCGACGATTCCCGGTGCCGGCGATCCGGACGAGGATTCGTCGACGGGGTCGGCGACGTCGGTGGTGTTGCCCAACGACGGTGACCGCGACCCGACGCTCGACTTCGGGTTCGTGCTGCCGGCGGTGTCGGTTGGCGACTACGTCTGGGTCGACACCGACCGCGACGGCATCCAAGACCCCGGCGAACCCGGCATCCCCGGCGTCACCCTGACACTCACCGGACCCGACGGCGAACCCGTCACCGACGTCTTCGGCAACCCCGTCGAACCAGCGGTCACCGA
>DATMEY010000005.1:0-384121 GCA_035556435.1 Ilumatobacter sp.
GGGTTCGGTGAGGTTGCCGGCCTGGAGGTACATGGTCAGCGCGCCGGGCCCCTGCACGCCGAGGAGGGTGAGGGTGGCCCCTCGGTCGATGCGAGCCAGGACCTCGGGATCCTGGGTGTTCCAACCGACCCACACCACCCCCGGCCGCTGGACCTGGGGCACGACGTGCACCTCGGTGCCGGGGTCGACGCCCAAGAAGCCGTAGGTCGGGTCGTCGGGCACCGTCTGGAGGGCGTCGTCGGTGACCTGGATGACGGCGTCGTCGAGGCTGCGCCACACCGACGGGATCACCGAGTCGTCGTGGACCATCAACGCCCAGTCGTCGCCGGCCAGGCGTGGGCCGATGTCGACGTGACCGCTCGACAGCTCGGCCGGTCCGGTGGCGATCTGCTGGTCGGCGTCGATCGTCTGGGCCAGCGGGTCGCCCGGATCGGTCGTCGGCGGTGCTTGCGCTGCGGCCGTCGCGGGCGCGGCGGCCGTGACGAGAGCGGCGGCGAGCAGCATCGCTGCGCGGTGGGGGCGGTGTCTCATCGGGTGCTCCTCATGCCCCGCCCGGGGTGACCGGTGGGCTGAGGCAGTCGTGCAGCGAGTCCGCGTTGAAGCGCATCATCGCCACGTAGTCGGTGACGGTGTCGTCGAAGGTGTCGCCGTAGATCCGGCACACGCGGATGTCCTGCTCGTGGGCGACCTCGGTCAGCGTCGACGAGCGCGCCGCAAGGTTCGGTTCCAGGAACACCGCCGGGATGCCCAGGTTGCGGATCGTCTCCGACAGCCGGCGCCGGTCGGCCAGCGACGGCTCGGCCGACGGGTTCGGCGTCACGAACCCCGAGATGTCCACGTCGTAGGCAGCACCCAGGTAGCCGAACGCGTCGTGGGTCGTCACCAGACGGCGGTGGGCCTCGGGGATCTGAGCGATCGTGTCGCGTACATACGTGTCGAGTGCCTCCAACTCGGCGATGTAGGCCAGTGCGTTGCCCCGGTAGTCAGCGGCGCCGGCCGGGTCGACGCCGATCAGGGTGTCGCGGATCAGCTCCACGTAGGAGATCGCGTTGCGGACGTTCTGCCACAGGTGCGGGTCGATCTCGCCGTGCACGTGGCGACCGAGCACCGCCTGCGGGAGTTGGAAGATCCGGTCCCCGGCCCGGCCGAGGAACCGGAAGCCCGGGTCGCCGGGGACGTCGTGGAGCGCCTTGTTCGGGACCTCGATCACCGTCGTCGCCGGGTCGTAGACCTCTTGGGTGTGGTCGCCGCCGCCGTGCGGGTCGGCGTACAGGTACAGCCCGGCCTCGTCGAGATCGACGGTGATGTCGGCGTGGCCGCCATTGAGCACCTCGCCGACGCGCATGCCCGGCACGTCGTACGGGTTGACGCCGACCGCGAACGTGAAGGTCTGGGTGCCCATCGGTACCGGCCGCTCCTCCGGGGAGACCGCCAGCTCGGCCTGCATCGTGAGCCGGTAGATCCCCGGTTCGGTGAACGCCCAGCTCATGTGCGTGTGCGCATCCGGCGGCAGCGTGGCGGTGTCGTCGCGATAACCGTTGGAGGCGTCGAACCCGTCGCTCGAGTTCACGTAGAACACCGGCAATCCGAACGACTCGGTCAGGTACGCCACCACGTCCCCCGGCCCCTCGACCTCGACGGCGTGCAGCAGCACGTCCGACGCCCGCGTCGCACCCAGCTCGCGGCCCTCGCCGCGCACTCGCATCCCCAGCCAGATCGTGTCCAGCGAGACGTTCTCGACCAGCGGGATGATCTCCGCCGCGTACTTCACCGCCGCCTCGGCCAGCTCAATGTTGGGCACCCCATCGGGCAGGTTGGCGTCGAGCGCCTTGACGATCGCGTGCTGCTCCAACAGCAGGTAGTTCGAGAACGCCACGTCCGCGTAGACCACGTTGCGGATCGCCCGCAACGACGGCTCGTAGCTGTGCGGATCAGCCCCATCGGGGACCAGCGATGCCACCTGGACTCGCTCGCCGCCGACGTGGGCGACGAGGTCACGCAGGATGCCAGTCGTCACGACCACCTGGACCCGATCGTCGCCCGCCGCCAGCGTGTCCGGGGCGGTACACGCACCCAACGTCAACGAACCGGCCGCGGCGGCCAACAGCAGGGCCCTCACGACTCGTGATCGTCGAGCTCGGACAGGTCCCACTCGGGTAGGTCGTCGCGCCACGTCACCCACGCCGCTCGGCCGGCAGCCACCTCGGACGGCGTTAGCAATGCCTCGTCGAGTGTCTCGGTGATCGCCTGCTGGTCGAGGTCGGTGCCGATGAACACGATCTCCTGGCGCGGCTCGCCGGCCCCGTCGGGATCGCCGTCCCAGTACCCGAGCGGCTCGAACCCGACCGACCCGCCAGCCTGCGACCACAACGCCATCACGTCCGGGCGTGTCGCCAACCAGCAGAAGCCCTTCGACCGGAGCACCCCGTCGAACCTCTCCCCGAAGGCGTCGAGCAGCCGCCCGACGTGGAACGGCCGGTCCGTCCGGTACACGAACGACCCGATCCCGTACTCCTCCGTCTCCGGGGCGAGTGGCGCGCCCATGATCGCCTGGACCCAACCTGGGCCCTCCTCGGCGGCGTCGGGGTCGAACCGGCCGGTGTCGAGCAGCTCCCCCACCGGCACCACGCCACGCTCGGACCGCACCAGCCGCGCCCGCGGGTTGAGCCGGTGGATCAGCGCCTCGATCTCGGCCAACTCGTGCGGCTCGGCCAGGTCGCACTTGTTGAGCACCAGCACGTCGGCGAACTCGACCTGGTCGACCAGCAGATCGACGATCGTGCGGTCGTCGTCGGCGTCATTGCCGACTCCCCGTTCGGCAAGCGTGTCGAGCTCATCGAACGCGTCGAGGAAGCGCTCGGCGTCGACGACCGTCACCATCGTGTCGAGCCGGGCCACGTCACCCAGCGAGTGCCCGGCCTCGTCCTCGAACAAGAACGTCGCGGCGACCGGCATCGGCTCGGAGATCCCCGTCGACTCGATCAGGATCGAGTCGAAGCTGCCCTCGCGGGCGAGCCGGTCGACCTCGACCAGCAGGTCCCCGCGCAGCGTGCAGCAGATGCACCCGTTGGTCATCTCGACCAGCCGCTCGGTCGTCCGCTCCACCAGCCCGGCGTCGACGTTGACCTCGCTCATATCGTTCACGATCACCGCCACCCGACGCCCGTCCCGGTTCGCCAGCACATGGTTCAGCAGCGTCGTCTTGCCCGCCCCGAGAAACCCGGACAGCACGGTCACCGGCACTGGAGTCGTCATGCACACGACCCTACCCCCCCACGAATAGGAATCATACCTACTCTTGACCCGCTGTCGATGCTGGTGGCTGAGGACGACGTGTACCACTGCCTCCACCAGCCCGACCGGGCAGCCCTCGCTGTTGACGATGCTCACCACGGACTGGTCTGTCACGCACGTAGTGCGAGCACTGACCGACCTGGCCTTCGCCGGCCACCCGGCCCAGACCCGCGCCCGATCGAGCCCACAAGCCGCTCAGCCGCGGCCGCCGACGCCGACGCCACTCTGAGCCGCCGGTCGCTGCCGTATGCATCGGTCAACTCCGAACGCGGGGCCGTCATCGTCGCTCCAAGTACCGCGCCTGGCGACGCCGAGCGCCGCACGGGCGGGTACGACCACGAGACCGTCGCCAGCCAGGACTTGAGGAACGCCGTCGGCGTTATCGAGGCCCCACCTGGCGCGAGACCGCCCCACGAGCCCGGCGCGACGTCGCTCGGTGCCCCCGGTCACCGGCACAGCTGTGCCATCGTGAACCGGTGTCGCCCGGCCACTCGCACCACCACCATCACACGCCCACGCTCGGACCCGACGACGATCCCGCGGGCGTGCGAGCGCTCGGACGAGCGCTGTGGACCACAGTCGCCGTGTGCGCGCTGGGAACCGTCATTGCCCTGATCGCACTCTGGCCTGGCGGCTCGGCGGGGTTCGAGGACCCGCTGCTGCTCGACGCCGATCCGTTCCCCGCCACGGTCGCCGTGTCCGACGTGGTGACCTGCTCGTACGACCCCACCGCGCAGTGCCGCCTGATCGCCTTCGAGAACGAAGGCGGCCCATACGCCGGCGAGTACGGGTCGATGGAGCACGCCCTCGAAAGCGCGCTGCGGCCCGGTGACTCGATCAAGCTGACCGCGTTCGAGGCGATCGACGGGCGCGTCGAGTACTCGTTCTACGACTACCAGCGCAGCACCCCGATGATCTGGCTGGTGGCGTTGTTCGTGGTCGCCGTGCTCGCGCTCGGCCGCTGGCGCGGGCTCGGCGCGCTGGCCGGCCTGGCGTTCAGCCTGCTCGTGATCGTGATGTTCACCCTGCCAGCTGTACTCGACGGCTCGAACGCGGTCGCCGTCGCGCTCGTCACGGCCAGCCTGATCGCCTTCGCCGCGCTATTCCTCGCCCACGGGTTCGAGCTCGCCACAGCGATCGCCCTGCTGTCCACGTTCGCCAGCCTCATCCTCACCGCCGTCCTCGCGTGGGTGTTCGTGCGCGCCACGCACCTCACCGGCCTCACCGACGACTCGAGCATCCTGCTCGGCGGCCTCACGGCCGGCATCGACCCACGCGGCATCCTGCTGGCAGGCGTCGTGATCGGGGCACTGGGCGTGCTCGACGACGTGACCGTCACGCAAGTGTCGGCGGTGTGGGAGCTCAAGCGGGTGCAACCCGAACTCGGCATGCGCGAACTGTTCACCCCAGCGCTCCGGATCGGGCGCGACCACATCTCGTCAACCGTCAACACGCTGTTCCTCGCCTACGCCGGCGCCGCCCTGCCACTGCTCCTGCTGTTCACCGAAGCCGGCCAGAACTTCTCCAACGTGATCACCCGTGAAGTCGTCGCGATCGAGGTGGTACGCGCCCTGGTCGGCTCGATCGGACTGGTCGCCTCCGTGCCGATCGCCACCTGGCTCGCCGCGCTCGTAGCCACCACCAACAACGGACCCTCAGCGGCCGCCGACAGGCGACCGTGATGACACGACCTGAGTCAGTGCGAGCACGGGAGCGCACGTTCGCCAGCCAATACGCAGGCGTGCGACGAACGGTCGGCGACGCGCGACGACCGCCAGCTGCGCCCGCTGAAGCGACCGCCACCTCGGCCGAATTCGTGGGGCTCGGCGAGGTGTACCCGGTGAGCGCCATCGGCTCGGCCTCTCCCGCCTCGTGCTCGCCGACCCCGCGGTCGTCCTGCTCGACGAAGCCACCGCCGACTTCGACCCAGCGGAGCCGCGGCGTCGAACCCTCCCTCGACGCCGCGTCCACCGGGCGAACCGTGATCGCCATCGTCCATCCGCGCCGGCGGGAGGTCGTCGATCGGGTCGATCGCGACGAGCAGCCGCGGGCCCAGAGCCGGCGACGGCGACTTGTGCACCAGGCCCGCGTCACCGGCGTCGAACCGGGCTCCCTTGACGATCAGCACCTCACCAGGGTCCGACCGGTTCGGTTCACCACCGGCGTTCGCCGCGTTCGCCTCGGCCGGCGTCCTGCCCTGCAGGCCGAGCTGCGACCGGTCGAGGCGCTTCTCCGGCAACCACTCAGTGTCCGGCCCGGCATACGTGCACAGCAAGCGCATCAGATTGTTGTCCTGGTGGAACACCGGACACATCGCGCCCGGATCCTGCTCCACCCGAACACTGACCTCCTCACAACCAGCGGCCGCCGCCAACAGCTCACCGAGCACGGCAGCGTCCTCGGCCAGGAGCCGGCGTTCCGGTCGGTCCGCCAGCCCGGCCTCCGCCAAGCTCGCCTCGACCACCGACGCCACATCGGCGGCGCGGGCGCGGACCCGTACGTTGAACCACGGGCCGGCCAACAGCCGGCATACGAAGCCAACGACGGCGGCACGTCGCGGGTCCAGTGCCACACCGCCGCGCCCTCGGTCAGCACTGTCCGAGCCAAATCCAGAGGAGCCGGTGCGCTCAACGATCCAAGCATGCCCGCCAGCCTAGAATGAGAGTAAGCCTTATTCCTGCATAGCCGGCGGTGAGCATCAGCAGCAGGCGTGCCCGCGCCACGCCTCGCGGCCTTCCTTGACAGCGACGACGCCGATCACCAACGCCGCAAGCGGGTCGGCCCACGCCCAACCCAGTGTCCCATTGAGCACGAGCCCAACCAGCAGCACCCCCGACAGGTATGTGCACAGCAGTGTCTGCTTCGAGTCGGCGACCGCGCTCGCCGAGCCGAACTCACGACCCGCTGCGCGCTGGGCATGCGACAGGAACGGCATCACCATCAGCGAGACCGCCGCCAGCACGATCCCGACCGTCGAGGCTCCACGTCTGCCGAGCCGAAGAAGGCGCGCACCGACTCGACCGACACGTACCCCGCCAGCGCGAAGAACGACACGGCGATCACACGCAGGGCCACCCGCTCCCTCGCTGCAGTGTTCGCGCCCACGAACAGCCAGGCGACCGCCGTCGCCGAGCTCACCTCGATCACCGAGTCGAGACCGAACCCGATCAGGGCCGTCGAACCCGCAACAGCACCAGCCGTGATCGCCACGACCGCCTCGAGCACGTTGTACGCGATCGTCACCGACACGAGCAGACGGACGCGGCGACGCAACTGCGACCGCCGAAGCCCGCTCAAGACCGGTGACGTCCCGGTCCCGCAACACCCGTCGTCGCACAGCGCCGAACCGACCGGAATCGTCCGCGGCTCCATCAACAGCAGCCCTCGACGTCAGCGACCGGACAAACCGACCGGTCCCCGACGACCACCAACTCGAGCAACTCGTGCAGCGCTCGACCGAGCCGCGCGTCGACCAACTCGTAGCGGACGCGGCGACCCTCCGGCTCGCCCACCACCAGGCCACAGCCACGCAGACACGTTAGATGGTTGGAGACGTTCGCCCGGGTCAAACCGAGATCATCGGCCAGCTCCGACGGATACGCCGGGCCATCGACGAGCCGAACCAGAATGCGGCGCCGACTCTCATCAGCCAACGCCGACCCCACCCGGCCGAGAAGGTCGAGGTCGAGAGCCGCCGGGTGTGCCATGCCGCCAACGATACAGCGTTCGCTGAACTAAATATAGGTCGCGTGCGCATGGCAGCGCTGCGTAGTTGGGGGAGCGCAGCCCACTCCGCAGCAGTACGCGGCTCACCGGTGAAACACAGGGACACGATCGGGGATCTTCTGTATACGGGCCAAGCATGCGAACCCCCGGTCGGGGCACAAACCTCGAGGACGTCATGGTTGGCGCGAAGCCATGCTCGTAAAGCAGCCCGGTGTGACACGAGCCAACGCCCACCGGACACGTCCTGACTGCCGCACGCTTCAAGACGAGTCCCACGAGGGCGAAGACGCGCCAGCCGATTTGCAGCCTCGTGTCCGCGCGCTACTCTAGGACTAGTTCTCGCTTTCAACCGAGGGTTGGATGCGGAAAGGTTTGGTGCATCGCATGAACTGGAGAAGGGGCAAGCGACCTCCGCATGTCGGCCACTTCGACCGCATGCGCCCAGGTCGCCCTCACAGGGAATCGCGCGTTCTTGTCGCGCGCGGCCGGTCCGCGGGGTGGAACCCAAGGACGTGCGACCGTCCGCGACGTATGTCCCGACCACCGATCTCAGTTCATCCGCACCATCACACGAGCACGCCGTGGGGATCGGCGCGGTAGGCCAGACAAGGACCAGGCGCTCCCACGAGCGCTTGGTGGCGGGGTGTTGGCTGCTCGCGCTGCCGTTGTTCTTGGTCGCGGCCGCCTCCTGGGGAAACGCCCTATCGGCCTCGTCGCTCGTGGCATCGATGGGACTCGGGTCGCTGGCCGCGAGTGATGTGAGCCGGCGTCAGTTGCCGCGGGGAACGGTCCGTCTCGTCTCGCTGGCCGTCATGAGTGCGCTGCTGGCCACCAGTGTCATTGACAACGACTGGGGCCCAGCGCGCCGGGCCGGGCTCGCAGCCATGGTCAGCACCGCCGTGGTTGGCGCCCTGTGGTGCAGCATGCCGGACTACTTCGCGTTCGGTGACGTCAAGGTGACCGTAATCGCGACGGCAGCCGCGGCCGCGTCGTCATGGACTGCCGTGGTGGTGATGATCGTTGCGGCTGTGCTTATGGGTTGCGTTCATGCACTGACCGTTCGAGTGCGGCGTAGCCGCTCTCCGTCTCCGCCGGTGGGCCAGAGGGCAGGTGTGCCGTTCGTGCCTGGCCTGGCACTCGGCTTCGCCTTGGGGGTGGCGCTTTGGTGACTCACCGCGTGACCGTAGTTCTCGTCGTCATCGCCTTGGCGGGAGCTGCCTGCTCTGGTGACAGCTCGGGCACGTCATCGAGCTCAAGTTCGTCGAGTCCGAGTTCGTCGAGTCCGAGTTCGTCGAGTTCGACGACGACAACTACCTCCACGCTGCCGACGCCAACCTCCTCGACGAGTACGACGGCAGCGAGCACGTCGACGGTGGCAACCACACCACCAGAACCTGCGGGGACCGACACCGCTGCGCTGACGCCTGTTCTGCAAGGGCTCATCGATCGCCACGACGCCGCTGTCGCCGCGGTGCTTGCGGATCCGCGCATCGCACGGGATGCGACGAACCCGTTGGTCGAGGCGTACTTCGCCCTGTTCGCGCCCGGCGCTTCGTTCCCGTCGACCGTCGTCGAGGGCTGGGTGCGTGAGGCCGACCAGGGTCGGTTCTACCAGCCAGGACCTGCCGGCGTAATGCGTCGGTCGACGGTGATGTCGATGACCGCCACGTCGGACGACGAGGTGAGCTTCACGATCTGCGCACAGAACAGCGTGCGGATCATCGACGAGGCCGGCAACCCGGTCGAGGCGCAGGGAGGGGTTCAGGGTGGGTTGGTCAACGCGGTCAGGGTCAACGGCGTTTGGCTCCTGCGCGACCTGTCTCAGTCGTCCGCGGAGGGGTGCCCCGTACCCGGCGAGGGCGGATGAACCGGTTGCGCCCGACCGTCGTCGCGGCCGCGATCGTCTCGCTGTGCGCGCTGCCCACGGGCGCCGCGTTCGCGGGCGTCGGCGAGTGCGTGGAGACCGATCCATGGGGCTTCTGTGTCGAATGGGACGTCCCGACACCAGGGGGACCAGGAACCCCCGGCGGGAACGGCGGGGGCGGCGATGACGTGCGCTGCTACTGGGTGAACCTCGACGAGGACCTCGCCGAGGACGATCCGACCGTGTACTACGACTGGGGCCTCGACTACCCGCCCGAGGGTGTGGAGATCGTGTGGCAGGAGTGGGTGTGCTCGGACGGCCGTACGACGTTCGACTTCCGTTGGATCATTCCGCCGACGCCAGCGAATCTGGCGTCGATCGCCCGAGGCCGACTGGTGGGGCGCCTGCCTCAGCCAGTCGTCGAATCGTCGCCACCGACCGGGACGCCGTCGATCGTCGGGGTTCCCGTGTTCGTGGCGGTCGCGAACTGGACGGGGATCGTCACGGAAGCGGAGTGCGCTGGCGGGTTGTGCGTGACGGTGACCGCGACGCCCGCATTGCGTTTCACGCCTGGGCAACCCGACGCGGCGCCGGTGGACTGTGCCGGATCGGGGTCACGATACGTGCCCGGCGGCGAGGTGGCTTCCGTGCAGGCCGCCGCGCCGGGGGCGTGCACGTTCACGTACGCCCTGCGCACCGGTGCGGCGGGGCGGCCGTCGGAATGGCCGGGCGAAGTGTCCGTGACCTGGGTCCTCGGGTGGACGGCATCATCGGGTGCGACGGGCTCGCTGCCATCGGTGACGCGAACGACGGCCGTGCCACGAGCAGTGTCAGAGGTACAGACGGTGGTGGTTGGGGGTGCGACTCCGTGAGCGCGACGGTCTCGAGTCGCCGAGGTCGGCCTCCGGTCGCGGCCGATGCCGCGGGTGACGCCCGGCGGGTGGTGGCAGAGCGGGCGGAGCGCCGTGATCCGGTGCGCCGCCGATGGGGGCGCGTCGGTGGCGGGCTGTTGGCGGCGTTGGTGGGTGGCTGGCTGTTCGCATCGCTGTATCTGGGGGCGGACGATCGTCGCGAGGTGTTGGTGGTGGCGGAGGGTGTCGGTCGGTTCGAGACGATTCAACGTTCGGATTTGCGGGTGGTGCGTCTGCCGACGGACGCGGCGGTCGAGTCGGTGGCGGCCTCGCGCTTGGACGAGGTGGTCGGTCGGGTCGCGGCTGCCGATCTGGTGGCAGGTTCGTTGTTGGCTGATGGTGCGCTGCTGGGGTCGGATGAGCGGCTGGTCGGTGCGGACGAGGCGGTCGTCGGTCTCCTGTTGGGCCCTGGCGACGCGCCGCTTGCAGGGGTGAGGCGGGGTGCGGAGGTGTTGGTGGTAGTGCGGCCGCCGGTGGGCGGCGCCGGCGATGCAGTCGAGGTGACAGGGTGGGTCGTCGACGTGTCCGGCGCGGCGACGTCGAGCGGCGACACCCCAGTCGAGGTGGTGGTCGGCCGGTCGGACTCGGCGCTGGTGTCGGCAGCCGCGGCTGACGGGCGGGCCACGCTCGTGGTGTTGGGAGAGTGACGGGTGCGGGTCGGTTTGGTGTCCGCGAAGGGGTCGCCGGGCGCGACCACCGCCGCGCTCGCACTCGCCGCTGTCACCGGCGGCATGGTCGTGGAGGCCGATCCGGCGGGTGGCGACATTGAGTGTTGGGCTGGCCGGCGGGGTGAGCCCGGTCTGATCCGGGTAGCAGGGGTGCTGCGGCACGCTCCCGCAGCGGCGGGGGTGTTGGCGGAGCATGCGATCGAGGTTTGGCCGGGTGTGCGGGCGGTGCTCGGCCCGGTGGGTTGCGAGCAGTCCGAGTCGACGCTGATCGCCCTCGGGGAACTGCTCGTTACCGCCGTCGAGGCGGCGGAGGGGTGGGTGCTGGTCGACGCCGGACGTTGGGCGCGGTCGCAGCGAACAGCGCGTCGACTGGCGGGTTGTGACGTCGTGGCGGTGGTGATGTCGCCAACGGCGGCGGGCGTGGCCCAAGCCGCGAAGTTGGTCGAGCCGGTCCGCCAGGTCGGTGTTGCGCCGGTCGTGGGGGTCTTGGTGGGTGAGCACGGCTATCGGGCGGCCGAGATCGCGGAGGCGACCGGGCTGCCGATCGTGGGGCAGTTGCCGTGGGATCCACGGTGGGTGCAGACACTGGTCACGGTGGGGGCATCGCGGCTGTGGCGGCGCTCGGCGCTGGCCCGGTCGGCGCGTTCGCTGACGATGGAATTGGAACGGGTGGCCGCACCGCGTGAGGTGGTGACAGGTGACTGAGGTGGACAACCAGTTGGTCGCCACGTTGCGGCGCCAGGCGGCCGACGAAGTCGGCCAGCTGCTGCGGCAATGCGAGAAGGACGGCCTGCCGGAGCCTGACGAGCTCGATCTGCGTCAGGCGGCGCGGGCGACGATACGCCGCGAGTTGAACGCCCGAGCGAAGACGGCGTTGCGGCTGGGGGAGCTGCCGATCACCGACGTCGAGGAGGAGGCGATCATCAGCGAGGTAATGGCGGTGGCGTTCACAGCAGCGCCCGTTCTGGACCGGCTGCTGCAACGCGACGACGTGACTGATGTGCACGTCAACGGATTCGACGACGTGCGATTGGTGACCATCGACGGGCGCGTGGAGCGCGGCGAGCCGGTGGCCGGGTCCGACGCCGAGCTGATCGGGGCGATCCAGGCGTTGGCACGTCGGGGCGGGCATATGGAGCGCGAGTTCACCCCCGCCCACCCGCAACTCGATCTGCAACTGCCGGACGGGTCGCGGTTGGCGGCGGCGGCGTGGGTGACTGCCCGGCCGTATCTGGCGATCCGCCGTCACCTGTTGGTCGACTCGGATCAGGACGATCTGGTGAGCCGGGGCATGTACGACCGCGGGATCGCTTCGTTGTTGCGGGCGTTCGTGCGGGCCCGTTGGAACGTGTTGATCTGCGGGGGTCAGGCGGTCGGCAAGACGACCCTGATGCGGGCGATGCTGCACGAGTGCGGCCGCGACGAGCGGGTCGTCGTGTTGGAGCAGGAGCCTGAGCTGCACCTGGACCGGATGCCGGCACGGCATGACCAGGTGCTGGTGTTCATGGAACGCCCGGCGAACACCGAAGGTGCGGGCGCGGTGACGATGGCCGATCTGTCGCGCACGATCAAGCGGTTCACGCCGGAGCGGATCGTGGTCGGGGAAGTCCGAGGGCCGGAAGTGATCGACATGCTCGAGGCCATGAGCCAGGGGATCAACGGCTCGATGTGCACCCTGCACGCTGACAGCACGTGGTCGGTGTTTCCCCGCATGGCCGTCTACGCACGGTCGTCGGGCCGCGATTGGGCAACCGGGGACGTGATGCAGTTGGCGGCGCTCGCGCTCGACGCGGTGGTGTTCGTGTCACGCACCCGCGATGGCCAACGCGTCATCGCCGAGATCCGCCACGTCGACCACTACGACCCGTCGTCGGGGCAGGTCGTGACCGACGTGTGGTTCCAGCCCGACCAGGAGGGTCGGGCGGTCCCCAACCCGACTTCGCCGATTCCGGTGGAGCTGCTGGGCGAGCTGGTCGCCCACGGCTACGACCCGGCCCTCCATGCCGGAGGTTCGGCGTGGTGATCGCGTTGGTCGGGCTGTGCGGGGTTCTCGTGGGGGGCGGTTTGTGGTTCGCCGTGGTGTCGCTGCGACCGGTCCCGGTTCGTGCGCCGCGCCCAAGGCGGGCCCGGGTCGGGTGGGGCGCGTTGGATCGTGTCCGGGTCGTTGCCGCGGTGGGTGCTGGGTTGTTGGTGTTGGTGTTGACGCGTTGGCCGGTGGCGGCGATCGGCGCCGGAGTCGTCGGCTGGTTGAGCGCCGGGGCATCGCGCCGGTCGACGCGCGCAGGGAGCGAGGCGCGTACCGAGGCGATTGCGTTGTGGACGGAGATGCTGCGCGACTCGATGGGCACGGCGCGCGGTGTCGAGGGGGTGCTCGTGGCGACGGCGGGGGCGGCGCCGTTGGCGATCCGCCCCGAGGTGCGCCGGATGGCGGACCGGTTGCCGCACGAACCGCTCACCGATGTGCTCGACGACCTGGCCGCGGATCTGGACCACCCGCTCGGCGATCTGGTGGTCACTGCGCTGCGTCTGACGGCGTCGACTGGCGGCCGGCGGGTCCGTGAGGTGTTGGCCGATCTGGCCGCGGCCGCGTACGCGGAGGCCGATTCGTTGCGTCGGATCGACGTGGCCCGGCAACGGCCACGCGCGGCGCTGCGCTACACGGCAATGATCATCGTCGGGTTCATTGTCGTGTTGCTGGCGTTCTCGCGGCGCTATCTCGAGCCGTACGGGTCGCCGCTCGGCCAGCTCGTGTTGGCTGTGGTCGGCGGCTATTGGGCAGCGGGATTCTGGTGGATGCACCGGATGGGGCAGATCGCGCCGGTGGAGAGGTTCTTGCGGCCCGAGGCGGCCCGGTGAGCCCGTTGACGATCGTGATCCTCTCCGGGGGTTTCGTGGGCGCCGGTGTGTGGTTGGCGTGGTCGGGCTGGTCGCCGGCACGTCCTCCGCTGGCCCAGACCCTCGCCCGGCTCGGGCAGCCGCTCGTCGAGATCGCCCCTGAACGCGACAACCTCGACGTCCGTATCGGCACCTGGGCGCGCGGTCTCGGCCCGGTCGAGCGGATCTTGGCAACGCTGCGGACCGACCTGCGGGTGCTGCGCCGTTCCCCCGACGAGCAGGCCGCCCGCCTGCTGCTGTACACGTTGTGCGGGCTGCTCTGGGGGCCGTTCGTGTCGGGCGGGTTGTGGGCGCTGGGGATCCCGGTGCCGTTCGCGGTGCCGCTGTGGCTGGCGTTGGCCGGCGCCGTGATCGGCGGCGTCGCGTCGATCCGGCCGTTACGCACCCAAGCCCAGCAGCGGCGCCGAACGTTCTCGGTCGCGCTCGGGTCGTTCTGCGACGTGTGCGGGATGTGCCTGGCGTCGGGCCGCGGCATCGACGCGTCGATCCAGACCGCCGCCGCCGCAGGATCGGGGTGGCCGTTCGTCGAGCTCAACACCGCGTTGCGTACCGGCTACATGCGCGGTTGGACACCGTGGCAGGCGCTCGAGCAACTCGCCGAGGAGTGCGACTTCGCCGACCTCGCCGAGCTGGCAGCGGCGTTGTCGCTGGCTGGTGACGAGGGCGCCGCGGTGCGCGACACGGTCGCCAGCAAGGCCCGCTCGATCCGTGAACGGCTGACCAGCAGCGCCGAGCGCGACGCAGCGTCCGTGACGGAGCGCATGGCGGTGCCCGCCACGTTCCTGCTGTTCGGGTTCGTGATCTTCATCGGCTACCCGGCGATCTACGTCCTGTTCGAGCAGTAGCGGAATCGACTCGTGTTCACGGACTCCGAAGACCACCCCCTCGACCAACCCAACCAGGAGGAGCCAATCCCGGCTCACGTAACAACCCAACGGAGGACACACCCATGACCGCACTCATCGCCTACCTGTGCACGGCATTCGCCGAAGCCCACGAGCGTGCCGCCGAGGAAGCCGAACGCGGCGAAGTCGCCGAGAAGGTCATCATCGTCGCCGGCTTCGCCCTGCTGGCGATCGCCGTCGTCGCTGCGATCACGTTGCTCGTCAACGGCAAACTCGCTGGCATCTCGCTCTGACCATGCCCGGGCGCGGTCGACGCTTGCTCGCGCGTGTTCGCGCGCCGACGCCCCGCCGCCGTCGGCGGGATGATGTGGCGCGCTGGCGCGACGACCGGGGCTCGGCCTCGGTCGAGTTCGTATTGTGCGCCGCCGCGGTCGTCCTGCTGTTCCTGCTCGTGATTCAAGTCGGCGTCTGGTACCACAGCCGTGCCGTGGCCCAGACCGCTGCGCGCCACGGTCTCGACCACGTCCGCACCTTGAACGGATCCACCGACGCCGGGGTCGCTGCGGCTAACGAGTTCCTCGACCAGGCCGGCGGCGGGTTGTCGTCGCGCGACGTGTCCGCCACACGCGACATCGAGGAGTCGACCGTGACGGTCACCGGCAACGTCGTGTCGATCCTGCCCGGGGTGTCGTTCAACGTGTCGGTCACCGTGAACGCGCCGACCGAACGGATCGAACCATGATCTGGCGGCGCCGTCTCAGGGACGACCGCGGCTCGGTGTCGGTCGAACTCGTGGTGATCGCGCCGCTGTTCGGGCTGCTGCTCGCCGCGGTGATCGCGGTCGGGCGAGTCCACAACGCCCACGCCGACGTCGACGCCGCCGCGCGCATGGCAGCGCGCGAGCTGTCGATCGCCCGCGACCCCAGCGCCCGGCTTGCCCAGGCCGAGCAGAGCGCGGCGATCACGCTCGATGTCGGAACGAAGTCGTGTGAGTCGATGTCATTTCAGGCCGTGATCACCGTCGAACGTGTCGAAGTCACCGTCGCCTGCGCGGTCGGTCTGCAAGAGGCTGCGCTGCTGCCGCTTCCGGGCACGATGATGATCTCGGCAACGGCGAGCGAGCTGCGCGATCGCTACCGGGAGCAGTCGTGATCGCCCGGCTCGCCGCACGCCTGCGCGACCGCGGCGGGGACGACCGCGGGTCGGTCACCGTGTGGGCGATCGGAGCGACCGTCGGCTGCATGCTGCTGGTCGGCCTGCTGCTCGACGGCGGCGCGATGCTGCGTGCCCGCAGCGACGCGTTCGCGCTGGCGTCGGCGGCCGCCCGCGCCGGAGCGCAGCATCTCGACTCCAGCGCCGCTGTGGAAGGCATCACCGTGTTGGACCCGGTGGCCGCCGAGCAAGCCGCGCTCGAGTACCTCGCGGGCCACGGCGCGACCGGCACCGTCACCGTGACCGCCGAGACCATCACCGTCACGGTGACCAGCTCGACGCAACTGCAACTGCTCAGTTTGGTCGGCGCTGACAACGCCAGCTTCTCGGCGACGTCGACCGCCAACGTCGTCAAGGTCGATCTCCCATGAGCCGCCTACGCGCCCTCGTGCGCGGCCTGGTCAGCCTCACCGTGCTGGCGGTGATCGTCGCCGGTCTTCCGTGGGCACTGGTGCGGTGGGGGGAGCTGCCTGGCACTCCCAACGCGGACTGGTGGGATCGTCTCGGCGACGGCGCCATGTCCGACAGCACCGTGTTCGTCGTGCTGACGCTGGCCGCCTGGTCCGCGTGGGCGGTGTTCACGATCTCGGTCGTCGTCGAGACGATCGCTGGGCTGCGCGGCGTGCATGCCCCGCGTCTCGCGTTCGCAGGTCCGCTGCAACACACCGCTCGCGGGCTCGTGGTCGGTGTGTTGCTGCTGTTGAGCATTGCCCAACAAGCGGCGCCCGTGCTGGCGCGTCCCACGCCGGCGTCCGGCGCGTCGCTGTTCCCACGCGCGGCGGTGAGCACGGTGGTCGACATCACCCCGCCGGGGACGATCATGCCGGCGACCGGCAACACGCCTTCCACCGTGACCGACGATGCAGAGCCGCCGCCCCCACCCTCAGTTGGCGAGTCGGTGCCAGCGCGGGAGATCGTGGTGGCCACCGGTGACAACCCGTGGAGTCTCGCCGAACGTCACCTCGGCAACGGGCTGCGCTGGCGCGACCTGTGGAAGCTCAACCAAGGTGTCCCTCAACCCGACGGGCGCGCCTGGACGGATCCCGAGACGATCTTGGCCGGCTGGCATCTCCGTCTCCCCGACAGCCCTGCTGCCGCTGAGCCGACGTCGGCTCCCGCCGACACGGAACCCTCCCCTGCCGAGAGCACTGCGCCCGCAGTGGTGCATGTCGTGATCCGCGGCGACACCTTGTCGGGGATCGCAGCCGCGTACCTCGGAGACCCTGACCGCTACCCCGAGTTGTACGAACTCAACCGCGACCGCGTCCAGCCGGACGGGCGGTACCTCAGCGATGCGAACGTGATCGTCCCCGGCTGGCAGATCCAGATCCCCGTGGTGGCGCCGCCAACGGCCGTTGAGGTGCCCGCCGACGCGCCCGGCGAGGCCGCAGCCGACCCTGCGCCGGTCGATGTCGCACCCGTCGAACCGCCGGTCACCCCCGTACCCACCGGCAGCGACACAGAGGCGACATCAGCGCCGCCGCCCACCAATCCTGCGCCGTCGACGACCACAACGTCGACAGCGGCGCCGCCCTCAACGACGACCGGTACGACGCAAGGTTCCAACACGGTGTCGACCGCGCCCACGGGCACGGCCGATGAGTCCGACACCCCGGGCAGCGCGTCGGTGCTCCCGGCGGTCGCCGGCACCGCTGGAGTGCTGGTCATCAGCACCGGCATCATGCTCAAGTTGCGATGGTTGCGCCGGCGTCGAGCCACCCGCGGCGCACGCCACGGCCACGTTCCGCCGACCCCGGTCGAGCAGGCCGCGCTCGCGGCGGCCGACGTGCCGCTGGTCCGCTGGGCCGGCCAGCACCTGGCGCGGCTGGTGGGCGACCTGCGCCCACGCGCTGTCACCGCCGCACCGGTTGCGGTCGAGTTGTCCCACGACGCCGGGATCGAGGTGCTGTGGGACGAACCGCAACACGCCCCGCCGCCAGCAGGCTGGACATCGGCGGACGGCGGATGGGCCTGGCGACGGACCTACGACCCCGACGAGTCGGTTCCCGCCGACGAGCTCCCCGCCGCGATCCCGGCGTTGGTCACCATCGGCGAACGCGACGGCCGCCAGCTCCTCGTCGACCTCGAAGCGTTCGGGTCGCTCACCGTCGACGGCCCTGGAGAACACGTCGACGAGTTCCTGCGGTCGATCGCGGTCGAGCTCGGCTGCGGCGAAGACCTCTCCGACGCCTACGTCACCGCCGTCGACCTGTCCGATGTCGACGGGCTCGGCGCCGGCCGGCGGCTCAACGTGGCCGACGTCGACACGGCCATCGCCGCGATCGGCGGCACGCGCGAGTCGATCCGCCAGGTCCTCGAGCACGCCCACGTCTCGGGCACCTTCGGGGCGCGTGTCAGCGACAGCACCCCGATCGAGGCGACTGTGGTGATCGCCCGGAATCTCGACAGCGAGCAACTCGCCCGGCTCACCGCGATCGCCGATGCCCGCACGGGTATCGCCGTCGTCGCCGCGGCCACGACGCCGGGCCCGGCCCACATCTACATCGACGACACCGCGAGCACAGCGCGTCTCGAGCCGCTCGGGGTGACCTTCACACCGGCCGGGATCCCTGCCGCGACCATGGACGCACTTCATGTCGCGGTGGCCGAGCTCGCCGCCCTTCCCGACCTCCCTGATGATCGCGATGCTCACGACCGGACCGCACCCGCCGTCGTCCCCAACGGCGACGTCGCACCCCATACCGCCACCGTCAAACGGCACCGGTCGCCGCTGCCCACCACAGTCGAGTTCGATCCCCACGCCGCGCCCATCAACGGCAACGGGCATCTCAGCGCGCCAACGACGGCCACCGACTCTGATCATGAGCCGGGGGCGTCCCTGTTCGACACGAGCATCACGGCGGAGTCGGAACGGATGGTCGTGCGGGTGCTGGGTGTACCGGCGATCCCCGACCGGCCTGGCATCGGCCCACGAGAGCTGATCGTCGCCGTGCTGCTGGCGTGCCGCGACGGCGCCGTTGCCGCGTCCACGGCGCAGGACGCGGTGTGGCCCGGCAAGGCACTCGAGGTGAAGACCGCCTGGAACCTGTACGCCAAGACACGCCGGGCCCTGGGCGCGTTCGCGGACGGGACACCGGTGATGCCCAGCGCCGACCGGGCACGTGGCATGTTGCGGCTCGACCAGCGGGTCACCACCGACGTGGCGGTGCTGCACGGCCTGGTCGAAGAAGCCGCGGAACGTTCGTCGGTCGACGCGATCGCGCTGCTGCGCGACGGCCTCGCCCTGGTGCAAGGTCCGCCGTTCGACGGCGCGGGGTTCGACTGGGCCCACCGTGACCAGGACGTCGCAGATGCGTCGGCGTTGATCGAGCGAGCTGTCGACATGCTGGTCGATCTGGCGCTCCAGGCCGACGACATCGACGTCGCCCGTGAGGCAGTCACACGCGGGTTGCGCGGCCTGCCGGGTGACGAGCAACTCTATCGGCGCCGGATGCGCCTGGAAGCGCGCGCCGGCAACCATGCCGGCGTGGTCGCCGCCTACGACGAGTTGACGACGCATCTCGCCGAGTTCGACACCCAGCCGGCGGCGGCGACGAGCGCGCTCTATCACGAGCTGATCCGCGCCCCGCACGGCGGCGGGAACGGGGTCAGGTGAGCGGCGGGAACGCGGTCGCCATGATCGTCCAACCCCCGGTGTCGGCCGCGTGCGCGGCAGCCGCGAACGCAGCGATCCGCTCGTCGGCGGCGGCGCCGCGAACGGTGACGGTGATGTACTCGTAGCCGCCGCGGATGCGCACCCACTCGCAGTCCGCGGCGAGGGCACGCAACGTCTGGGTGAAGGCGTACACGTGGCGGCAGGCGGCGAGCTCGAACGAGTCACCGTGCACGATGGTGAGGTGCCGGTATCCGTGGGCGGCTTCGGCGGCCTCCCACAGCAACAGCTCGTCGCTCAGCCGGGCACGCTCGGCATCGGCAGCGTGGGCGTAGCGCTCGACGCGGCGGGTGAACGGGTCGTACACCAGGGGGTTGTCGAGGCGCGAGTCGCTGTCGAGCGTGGAGGGATCGAGAGGTGCCATGACCGCTCCTTTCACGGTTGCTGCCGTGGCTCCACGATCACGACTCGGACAACAACACGGTGGAGCAGATAGCCACCACGGTAGTCGCCCGGAATTCTCAAAACCCGTGGACGAAGGCCCCGCGGCCGACACTGGGATGGGTGCCCGGAACGAGAAAACCCGGCCCTCGTGGAGCCGGGTGGTGTAGCTGCCCAGAAGGGCCGTCGTGGAGTATAGCGGTACGGTCGCGGCGCTCACCACCCTGGGGGTCGCGGCACGCCGGCGGCCGGGTTGGGGAGTTGGTGGGCGGTGATGTCGGCGGGGGTGAGCTGGTACCACCAGTGTCGCCGGGCACCGTCGTCGGCCGCGCCGCGCAGGTCCCCGGCGAGCGGGCTGTTGGAGGGGTTGACGATGCCGACGGGGACCTGTTGGCGGGCCTGTTGGACGGGGTAGCGCAGGTCGCTGTCGTTGGAGATCACGACGGCGGCGTCGACAACTCCGCGCAGGACGTCGACGAGGAGGTGGGAGGCAACGTTCACGTCGGAGCCCTTCTCCTCACGGTCGGCGTAGGAGACGAGGAACGTGGCATCGCGGACGGGGTTGCCGTGGGAGTCGTGGATCATGACGGGCCACTGGGCGCGTTGCAGGCGGGCCTGTCCTCGGGGGTCTCTGGTGGCAAGCGGTGCGGTCTTGACGCGGGTCACGTAGTGGCCGAGCTCGACGTGGTCGATGATGCCGGCGCGTCGCAGGGCGCGTAGGTACGTGTCCTGGTCGCGGCGACCACCGGGGTTGGTGGCGCCGTCGATCAGGGCGGTGCAGTACACGACGCGGGTCACGGTCGCGCCCGTCCAGTTGCGGCGGCGGGCGACGAGATCGGCGGCGAGGCTGCGCAGGTCGAGCCATCGCCAACCGGGGGTGGAGCGGCCGCACAGGTGGCGAGCGCCGTAGTAGACGTTGAACCCGTCGACGTACACCCCGACGCGCATCGCCGGTTGCCCCGCTGGTTGGCTGTCGTTGGTGCGGGCTGCTCGGGCGGTCACCAGTAGCAGCCGGTCGTGGCCAACGTGTTGGGGTCGACGCCGAGGTTGTGATCGCGGAGCGAGCGCAGGAGCTGTTGGGGGCAGCGCAGCAGGTTGTCGGGGGTGCGGATCTGGAGGTGAAGGTGCGGGCCGCCGGATCGGCCCGTGTTGCCGGAGGTGAGGATCTGGGTGCCTGCGGTGATCGTGGTTCCGGCGGTGACGTGGACGTTGGTGCCGTGGCAGTAGGCCCAGCGGTTACCGGTGTCGTCCTCGATCGTGACACCGATCCCGCATGTGTGGCAGCCGGCAGGGTTCTGGCCGCAGCCATGGTCCCACCAGTTGTACGGCCAGTACTGGACAGCCGCGACGCGGCCGCCGCGCACGGCATAGATCGGTGTGCCGGTGGGGATCATCCAGTCCCATGCCGGGTAGTCGTGGTGCGGCGCGTCAACCGGCGCGACAGCGAACAGGTCGGCCGGACCTGGGTACGTGAACCCGTCGACCAGTGGCGTGATCCCGGCCCCGGGTGCGCACGCGATCGCCAGCGGGGCCGCCGAGGCGACTTTGGTCGGGTCGGCGGGAGCGAGCTGTCGGTCGTACTCGGCGAGCCAACGGGTCTGGTACTCGCGCGGTGTGAGCCGGTTGCCGGCCTCGGGCACCGGGACCCGGTCCCAGTCCGCTGACCCAGCCGGGGGAACGCGGCCGATGTACCACGCGACCGGGACGGCAGTGACATCGCCGTCGTGGGCGTCGAGGACACCGCGGACGGTCTCGGCGGCCTTGGCGTCTTGGACCTCCGGGGGTGCTTGCCACGCTTGCGGGTAGCCGAGGTAGTTGCCCCACGACGAGTCGATGAACTGATAGGCGCCCGAGGCGCTCGACCCACGGGCGCGGGCGGTGTAGTTCCCGCCCGACTCCAACGTGCGGATCGTCGCCAGGATCGGCGCGACGTCGGCCCCCGCCGCGCACGCCAACCCGGGATTGTCCCCGGTCGCGAACATGGCCGGGAACATCACCAACGCGGCCGCGATCGCGGCGGCGGGAGCAGCAAGCAGTTTCACACCACGGGTTCCACCCCGCGGCGGCCCGCGGCGTGACAGCGCCCGGCGCTCGCGTTCGGCGGGTTGACGGAGCGTGTCGCGCCGCGGGTGTGCGCGGGGTGCGTCCTTGCCCGGCAGGCATCCCGACTGGCGGGCGCCTCGACCGCGAAGGAGGTGTGCGATGCCACGACGGCAACAGGCACGACTGCTGGTGGCCCTGATCGTCGGAGTGGGGGCGTTGGCTTTGTCGGCGTCGCCGGCGCTGGCGCAGGTGCCCAACCCTGCGCCGGACAGCTCCCTGCCCGGCGGATCGCTGATCACGCAACTGCTCGGCTGGCTGAAGTACGCGGCGATCGCCTCGGCGGTCGCGGGCCTGCTGATCGGCGGCATCGCCACCGGGGTCGGGCACTTCGGCTCCAACTACGGGGCGTCGTCGGCCGGCCGCAAGTGGCTGCTCGGTGGTGTCGGCGCGGCGATGCTCGCCGGCCTCGCGCACACCATCGCCACCACGGTCTACAACGCGACCTGACATGCGCCGCGTCGCACTCATCACCGTCGTCGTCGTGGTGCTCGCGCTCGTCGGGCTCCGAGCGTGCCAATCGCGCAGCGGCCAGGACAACGTGTCGCCGACGCCCACCGCGGCCCCAGCGGCTGACACCGCTACCGGTCCGCGCGGCGTCGTTCACGGCGTGCCGGTCGGGTGGGGCCACGACGCCACCGGCGCACGGGCGGCCGCGGTATCGGCGCTCGAGCTCACCGGGGTCATCGCCCAGGCCGGCTTCATTACGCGTGGCGACATGCTCAACACGCTCGCCACCGACCGCTTCGGGCCGACGTTGACGCGAGACTCGAACGCGCAGCTCGACGAGTTGCTCGGCGACCTCGCTGAGGAGGGGATCACCCCGGCGTCGGTGCTGTTCCGAGAGCTCGCGCTCACCGCCCAGGTCGTCTCCGTGGACGCCACCGCGGCATCGGTCGAGGTGTGGTCGCTGTTGATCGTCGGTCTGCCCGACGGCGCCGCGCCGCGTCAGCTGTGGCGAACGGTGACCGTCGAGTTGCTGTGGGAGCGTGACGACTGGCGGGTCGACGGCTGGGTGGCCCGGCCCGGGCCGGCACCGGCGCTCGCCGCGAACACGTCGATCGCCACGGTCGCCGAGGTCACCGACGTGCTCGCGTGGGGACCGGCTCGGGGAGGTGATCGCTGATGTTCACCTGGGGCCTCGGTGGGCTCGGCGCCTTGTTCGGGTTGGCCGGCGACGTCATCGGTGGGGTCGTCGGCTGGGCCTGGGACAAGGTCGTGATCGGCATCTACACCTGGTTGGCGAACGGATTGGCGCTGTTGATCGAGTGGGTCTGGTCGGTGCTCGACTCGGCGACCACGCCGAGAGTGACGGCCAACTGGTTCGCCAACGATCTCGCTGTCCAGGTCGGTCTGCTCGCGCTCGCGGTGACGATCGCGTTGATGCTCGCCTCGGCGGTGCAGGCGGCGCTCGCCGGGCGACCCGAGCAGATCGGCGACGCCGTGAAGCAGGCCGTGTGGTCGATCGTCGGGTCGGCGTTGACGGTGACGGTGATCGACGTGCTGATCCGCGTCGTCGACGAGGCATCGGCGGTCGTGTGGCAGTCCGGCCGCAGCGATCTGGTGTCGATGATCGAGGGCATGGTCGTGGTCGCTACCACGACCGGGCCGCTCGGCCAGACCTTCGTCGGACCCTTGTGCCTGCTGATCGGCTTCCTCGGCCTGATCGGGCTGGTGGTGTCGCTAATGATGCGCTCGGCGTTGATCTACGTCGCCGCTGCCCTGGCACCGTTGGTGTTCGCCGCCAACGTGCTGCCGCTGTTTCGCGGCAGCGCCCGCAAGCTGATCCATCTCGCGGTGGCGTTGATCGTCTCGAAGTTGGCGATCGTGATCACCCTGGTCGTCGCTGTCGGGCTGGTCGCCCACCCCACCGGCGACCCCGACTCGGGTTCGGTCGTGAACGACGCCGCCGCTGCGGTCGGCACGCTGATGGCCGGCTTCATGTGCTTCATCATCGCCAGCGTCACGCCGCTGGTGCTCTACAAGTTGATGCCCACCGTCGAAGCCGCCGCGATCGGCTCGGGCGTCGCCGGCGGCTGGGGCAGGAGCGCGATGACCGCCGTCCATGCCGGACTGATGGTCAAGAGCCTCGGGGCCAGCGCCGCCACCAAACAGGTCGCCGGACAAGGCAGCGGCGCCGGACGTCCCGGCAGCGTGGCCGGGTTGACCGGCCACCAGGCCAACCCCTCACAGCAACAGGCACAGACAAGCGCCGCCGGCCGAACCGGGTCGAGCGCCAGCCCGGCGACCGCGACCACCACGGCCGACGCGGCACAACCCGCCCAAGGACCACACCCAGACGCATCGCGCTCAGGCGACTCTCGGCAGCGACGCTCCACCGTGCGAGGCGCTGCGAACCGGCCACCATCACGGCGGCGATCAGACGACCCGCACAGCGATAGCGAGGGTGAGGACGAGGACGGATCGTCATGAGCGAGCCCCGCAGCTACCGGTTCGCCGACTCAGCCCGGCCGGGGTTGATCCTCGGTCTGAGCATGCGCCAAGCCCTCCCGGTCATCGTCGGCGTGCTCGTCCTGGCGGTCACGTTGCAGACGCCACTGCCCCCGTACGTCGGCGCGATCGGCCCGGTCATCGGGGTCGGCCTGGCGTTCGGCCGCTGGCGCGGCGCGCCACTCGCCGAAACGCTGGTGCCGGGCGTCGGGCTGTGGACTCGACGGCGCACCGGGCGTGCCCGATGGATGCGACCATCGCTCGTCGGCGACAACGACGGCCGCGCGCTTCCCCGCCCGCTGCGCGGCCTCGACCTGCTCGAGGACAGCGACCGCTCCGGCGGCGTAGTCCACGACCGCATCCAGGGCACAGTCACCGCAGTGATGCGGGTGCGCGGCAGCGGATTCCCGCTCGCATCGGCGGCCGAGCAGGACACCATGTTGGACCGGTGGGGCTCCGCGCTGTCACCGCTCGCCCGCGAGCAGTCACCGGTCGCCCAAGTCGTTTGGCAGGAGTGGGCCCACCCCGTCACCTCCGACGACCACCACGCCTTCCTCGCCGAGGTCGGCATCGCCGAGCGGCACGACAGCGCCGCGGCCGTCGACTACCTCGCCCTGGTCGACCAGCAGTCGCCGGTCACCATCGCCCACGAGGTTCTGGTCGCCGTGACCGTCGACCTGCGCCGGGTCCGAGCACGGCGGACCACCCGGTCTCGCCTGGCAGCGGCGGTCGACGCGCTGCTCGACGAGACGCGGCTGTTCACGGCGCGTCTCGACAGCGCCGGGCTCACCGTCGAAGGTCCGCTGAACGCGATCGACATCTCCGCCGCGGCCCGGATCCGCTCCGACCCTGGCCGGGCCGCACAGGTCACCACACTCGCCCGCTCGTTGGCAGCGGCGGCCCGACGTGGCGCCCTCGAGTGGGGCCCGATGGCGGTCGAGGCGACCTGGGGGCACGTCCGTGTCGACGGCTCCTACCACCGCAGCTACCGGGCTGCCGGGTGGCCCCGGCTGCCGGTTGCCGGTGACTGGCTGTCCGGGTTGATCGCCGACACGAACTGTGTGCGCACCGTCACGGTCGTCGCCGAACCGGTCCCGATGGGGCGCGCTGCGCGGGCCGCGGACCGCGAGGTAATGACCCGCGAAGCTGACGCCGACATGAAGTCCCAGAAGGGCTTCAGGGTCAACGCCCGGGAACGCAAACGGCTGGCGGACGCCGAGCGTCGCGAACGCGAGCTGAGCGAGGGCCATGCCGAATTCGCGTTCGCTGGGATCGTCACCGTGACCGCCGCCGATCTCGACCAACTCGACGACGACTGCGCCGAAGTCGAGCAAGCGGCCGCCGGGTGCCTGCTCGATCTGCGTCCGCTCGATGCCCGTCACGACCAGGGCTGGGTCGCCGCCTTGCCGTTCGGGCGTGTCGTCGCTCGCCAGTTCACCCCATGAACCGCTCCGCGCAGGCGAAGGTGGAACCGCGGCCCGGGTGGCGGCCGGCGTCAGGGCTGCGGATCGAACGGCACCGCGCCACGATGGCCCACCTCGCCGCCGTCTACCCGTTCCACACCGATGACAGCGTGGGCGAACGCGGCCCGTACATCGGGGTCAACATTACGGGGGGCGGCTCAGGGTTCTTCTACGACCCGTTCGAGCTCTACAACGCCGGTCACCTGACCAACCCCAACGTGCTCGTCGTCGGCGACATCGGGTCTGGCAAGTCGGCGCTCGTCAAAGCGTTCCTGGGCCGGGAACTCGCCGTCTACGGCGACCGGCGGATGATCACGATCCTCGATCCGAAAGGCGAGTACGGCCAGTTCGCTCGGGCGCACGGGCTGCCCGTCATCCGGCTCCGGCCCGGAGGCACCGATCGGCTCAACCCGATGGACACCCGCGGCGACCCGACCGAAACGGTGCAACGCCAGTCACTCGCCACCGCGCTCGTCGCCGGCGTCCTCGGCCGACCACTCGACCCGACCGAGGACGCCGTGCTCGGTTGGGCGATCGGATCGCTGGCTCGCACCGGCGCGCCGTTCACGCTCGCCGACGTCGCCGCCGTCGTCGCCGACCCCGCCGACGAACTCGTCACCCTCTCAAGGCGAACACCGCTCGAACTCACCCACGCCGCCACACCAGTGATCTTCGCGATCGACAAGCTGCTCACCCGAACCCTCGCCGGCATGTTCGACGGACCGACCAGCGTTGCTGTCGACTGGACCAACGGGCCCGGGTTCGTGATCGACCTGAGCGCCGTCTACAACGACGACGAAGCCCTGCCGCTCGTGATGCTCGCCGCCACGTCCTGGCTCGCCGGGGCGCTGCAACGCGACTCGCAACGCCGCGTTGTACAGGTCATCGACGAAGCATGGGCCGCCGTGCGCTACGGGGCGCGGCACTTCCAAGGCTCGTTGAAGCTGTCACGCACGTTCGGGGTGTCAACCTGGCTGGTCTGCCACCGCCCAGCGGACCTGACCGCCCAAGCCGACGACGGCAGCTCGACCGCCAAGATCGCCGCCGGTCTCCTGTCCGACATCCAGACCCGGGTGATCCACCGCCAACCCCCCGACCAAGTCGACATCGCCACCGAGATGTTCGGACTGTCGGACCGGGAACGGGAGTGGTGCGGTCAGCTCGTACGGGGTCGGGCCTTGTGGCGACTCCAACGCCGTGGCGCTCTCGCTCACACGGTGCTGAGCCGAGCAGAGCAGGAGGTGTGCTTCACAGACCAGGCGATGGCATGAACCGCCGCGAGCCACCCCGGCCTCGCTGGCGAATCGACGAGGTGCTCGCCCGCACCGACCTCGCCCAGCTCCTCGATGAGCTCGCCGTTCCGGCCACACACGCCACACGAGGCCGGCGCTGGCATTGCCCGATGCCTGACCACGACGACCAGCACGCGTCCGTCAGCATGCACATCGACCGGCACGGCCACGAACGGTTCCGCTGCTGGTCTGGTGACCACTCCCATCGCGGTGACGCCATCGACCTCGTCATGGCCACCCAACGCAAGGACCGCTCCGACGCGATCGACTGGCTCGCCACACGAGCCGGGATGATCCCCGACCGCCCCCTCCCTCCACTCAGGCGCAAACCGCCGCCGCCCCTACCGGCGGTGGTGCCGCTCGACCCTTCTGTCGTCGCCTACGCCCAAGCCTGCGAGCGGATCCTGTGGAGCTCCGGCGCCGCGCCCATTCGCCGGTGGCTCCACGACCGAGGATTCGTAGATGAGACGCTGCGCGCCAACCACGTTGGCGCAGACCCCGGCCGAGCCAAGCTGTTTCGCCGCAAGGGTCTCCCCTACGGCGCGTCGATCGCAGCGACCTTCCCCGCCCTGGACCCCACCGGTCAGATCGTCTACGTCCAGACCCGCTACATCGAACTCGAAGGCTCCGGCAAGTACGACAACCCGGCGATGCACCTCGCCACCAACCCCCGCCTCACCTGGACTCACACATCGGCACCCACGGCCGAACCAGGGATGCTGCTCGTCTGCGAAGGCCCGCCGGACGCGCTGATCGCCGCGCAGGCTGGCTACCGGTCCGTCGGCATCCTCGGCAACCAGGCCCCCGACGAACGCATGGCCGCGCACCTCGCCAACCACGCCCAACACCACGGTCTCGAACTCGTCGCCGTCATCGACGCCGACACTGCCGGCGACCAAGGCCGCGAACGGCTCGCCGCTCTTCTGACCACCCACGGACAGTCGCTCCGCGTCGTTGAACCACCACGCGGCCTCGACCTCAACAAGTGGGCTCAACGGGATGCACGCTGGTTCGACGTGATCGACCATGTGATGACCCTCTCGTCGGCGCGAGCGGAGATTCGTCCCGAGCTACAACGGACCCGAGTAGAGCTCGACCGAGACTAAGCCTGGATCCACCGATCAGCTGTTGGCCGAGGCGCTGTCGGTCCTGGACGTGGGCCTGATCCGGGGTGATCCCGGCGCGCACCGTTCGTGGCGCCAAGCCTGCGTGGCGCTTGAACGCAAGGTGTTACCGAGCCTGGGTTCACCGGGATGACGGCGAGGAACGAGCGGTCAGATCGGTGGATCCAGGCTAAGGACGAGTCAGCCGGCACCGCGGATGAACAGTGCGTACTCGACGAGCTCGGGCTCGACGCTATTGCGTTAAGCGACCTCGCCGGCCCACGCGCAGTACGTCCGGTACTGCTCACCGGTGGTGCGCTTGGCGGGATTCGGCACCGGCGCAGTCGGGGCGACTTCCTGGGCTGCGCGGTAGACGCGTGCGTCGAGCACCAGCGGGCGAGGCCTGGCGTAGTCGTACCCGGCGAAGTGCACGACCTTGGTCCCGAACGCAATGCTGAGCCGGGCTATCCGTGTCCTTCTGGTTCCGTCGAACAGCGCTGAGAAGCCGGCTGCCGCGTCGCGACGGGCGGCACCGATGATGTCCTCGGTGATCGCAGCGACTCCGGGAGTGAGCAGCATCGCCCGAAGCGCTGGCCGCCCGCGACGGACGTAGTTGCCGTAACCCCAGATCGTCGAAGCAGCCAGAAACACCACGGGATCGGCATCAGCGAGAGACCGGACCCACGACCGGCGGATGGTTCCGGCCCCGTCGCCGGCCACCTCCGCGTTGATCAGGTCGAGCACGTCACGGCCAGGCAACCCGGGCTCCTGGTCCCAGAGCGTTTCCAGGTCGAGCGACGCCACTTGATCGGCTGAGCTTCCGCACTGTGGCGGCTTCGCTTCACGAGATCATCGATCGCCTCCACGGCTTGAGTGTGTAGCCGATCGCGACGTCACCAGTCCCCCTTGCATCCGCCTCGCCCACGCGCCAGGCCGTCGTCGTCGCCGACAAAGCGCGGCCGGCGTAAGCCTGGTCGTCAGTACGGTTGCTGTCATGACCGGCTACTTCGACGTCGATGCCTACGGCGTGCCGGGCAGAATGCTCGGCCTCACGGACGAGTTCTATGGAGCGCTTGGTCGGATTGCAGCGCTCGGCGCTCTCGTCGAGTTGCGCATGAGCCACATCGTCGTCCAGTGGGGAGGGGAGACGAGCGATACCGGCGCGTTGATGCAACAGCTCACCGGCAGGACGGGAGAGATCATCAAGGCCCGCCATAAGGCGGGGCAGGATGTACCTTCGGGCCTCGCTCCGGCAGTCAAGGCAGCGCGCTCGGCGATGGACGAACGCAACCAGTTGCTCCACAGCCTGTGGCCAAGAGAGGACGCCGGCTGGCGGAACCGCCCGAACGGCACCAAACCGACCGAGTACGTCGGCCTACCAGCGCTACGGGACGTGATCGGCCGACTGGTAGAAGCTGTCGACGGGCTCGGGCACTTCTTGTACTCGCCCATCGAACCGACACCGCTCGCACCGATGAGACGCCGGAAGAACGTTCCGATGCACGACGCGCTCGATGCGCACGACCTCGGCAGCAACAAGGATCGCGGGCCGTTGCAAGAGGAGTTCCGGATCGACGCGTGGTCCAAGGCGATTATCAAGACCGTCCGGCTGCGCACCATCTCTGGTGACTTCCATGAGCCAGGAGTCCTCTGGCCGCTCGGCAAGGAACGTCTGATGACCGACAACCTGGAGAGCGTGCGTGACAGGATCGACGAGGGAACCTGGCCACGATCGGATGACATCAAGATTGGGTTGGTTGGAACGGCCCCTCCGATTCACGTCGAGATGTGCGCCGACGGAGAACTCTTCGTCATTGACGGGCAACGCCGTGTGCTGACGGCGCTGTGGCATGGCGTCCAAGAGGTCGAGGGCTACGTGGTCGAGATGGGTCGCACCCGCCCGGCGAGCTGACACCGCCGACGACGGGTACTCCCAGCGGCATTCTCGATGGGCACCCATCGCTTGACGCATGTGGGACAGTGACAGGCTGGCGAAGGGGGTCTCGTGTTCTTGAAGCAGGTCGTGGTGCATGGGTTCCGGGCGGCCGATCGGGAGGAGCTCGTCTGCAACTTCCCCGGTCGCTTCGCTGTGCTGCTCGGCGCCAACAGCACGGGGAAATCAACGATCTGCGATGCGATCACCCTGACGCATTCGGACGTCTTTCCGTGGGCTCCGAGAGCGACCACGGCTACGTTGTCGGCAACGGTCACCGAGCGGCTCATCACGGTCGAGTACGGCTATGAACCGGTTGAGGTGATGCGAACGTGGGAGATGCGTCGCGCGCAGCATCTCGACGCGCCGAAGTGGACAAGACGTCTGCGCCAGTCACTTGGGCGGGTTCGCACGGAGCACGTCGATGCGAACGAGAAGGGCCCTGTCGCTCTGCTTCATCTTGCTGCGACCCGCAACCCGCCGCAGGATCTCGCCGGTCGTGACGCACAGCTCATAGTCGAGTTGCTGAAGGCACAAGATCGGCGATTGAACGACTCCCGAAGCCTGGCGTCGGTACGCGCTCAGCTCGGCGGTCTGCTCGGGCAGATGATCAGCAACCCGATCCTGCAGGAGGCCGAGCGGCGGGTGGCCGCCGCCCTCACCGAGCTGACGGCGGGCGTGCTACCGCGCTCGTCGTACCTCGCCACCACGGTCATCGACGATGCGTTTCTCGCTCGGGTGTTCGAGTTCTTCATCGGTCCGGATGGCGTTGGTCGAGAACTCGCTCACCGCCTCGAGGTGGAAGGACTCGGCTACGCAAACCTGTTGCAACTCGCCGTCCTGCTTGCGGCGATCCCCGACCTCACCAAGAGCGACCCAGCACCGCCACCGGCCGAACCGGCACCCGGTGACGACCCAGCTGGGGTCGCCGCCGCCCAACCGGCCGAACCCGTCGAACTGGAGGAACAGACGCCGCCGCCCCCGGCGACACCGGCCGAGGAGGTCGCCCAAGCTGACGCCATTCGCGCAGCGAACGAGGACACGTTCTTTGCCGGCGAGTTCCACGCAACGATCGTCATCGAGGAGCCGGAAGCACACCTCCACCCGCAACTTCAACACGGCCTCGTCCGCTACCTGAAGGCAGTCGTCGCCCGCCGGCCCGAACTCCAGGTCATCCTCACGACCCACTCCGATGAGATCGTCGCCGCGTGCGATCCCGAGGATCTGATCGTCTTTCGCCGCAACGCCACCGGTGTGCCAGTGGCCCGCACCGTGAAGAACCTGAACCTCCCGGAGAGGCATTTGGAGATGGCCCGCCGCCACCTTGATGTGACCCGGTCAGCATCACTCTTCGCTGATCGTCTCGCCCTCGTCGAAGGGATCACCGACGCGAAGGTGCTGCGCACGTTCGGCGGCGTGTGGGCTGACGGCGACCCGGACAAGCGACGGTTCCTTGATGCTCTGACGATCACCATCATCGGCAGCCGGGTCGGTGAATGGTTGCCCGCGATGCTTGCCTCCCCAGGCCAGGAGCTCGTCAGTCGTGTCGCCGTGCTGCTCGACTCGGACGACAAGCCCACTCCGGCGTGGGCGCTCGCCCGAAGCGGTGAGACATGCGGCGTCTTCACCAGCGAACCGACTCTCGAGCCGTCGCTACTCGTCGACAACGAACAACTCATCACCGACGTGCTCGTCGCGATCGTCACAACCCCGCCGTGGGGCAGCGACGCCTCCGCGGCGACGTTCGAACTGATGAAGGACTGGATCAAGGAAGCGGGCCGCTCACGCAAGGCCGATTTCGCTGACGAGTTGTGCCGCCGTATCGAACTCGATCCATCAAAGGCGACCGTGCCGAGCCACCTCCGCGAGCTCCTTGACTTCCTCTACTCACAGCCCGCCACGGGACCGGCACCCGCGACCGGGCCGGCACCCGCCGGCGACGGCACGCGGGTTGCGCCGGTGGCCGTCGGTGTTGCCTCCGATGACGTGGCTGCGGCCCCAGTTGAGGTCGGCGACACTGGCGACGACGATCTGTGGTGAAGCGGTCGCTGACCGACGAGCAAGGACGGCCGGCAACATCCCGATCTCAGCGCACGCTCGTGATCGCAGCGCCTGGGTCCGGCAAGACGTTCATGGCCGTCGAACGGTTCGGCGTTCTCCGCTACAACCATCACAAACACGACCACCGCGGCATCGCCGCCGTCTCGTTCGCCAGATCAGCGTCCGAGGAGCTGCTGGTGCGAATCCGGCGCCGTTGGGGCGGTGAGGCGGTGCGATGGCCCAACCGGGTCAGCACGTTCGACGAACTCCACCGCAGTGTGCTGCGTCATCTACTCGGACGAGGTCTGCTCGCGTGGCCGAATGGCCACATCAACCTCCAGGTGAAGGACTCGTGGGGGCGCACGCCCGGCTCGGCGTCACGGGTGAGGAAGGGCACACCGTGGCTGACGATTGGCATCGACGACGCCAAAGTCTGCATCGTTGAGGCGACCGACGGCCGCCGCTCGGGCGTGGTGTTTGTCAAGCGAGCACCGTACGAGGAACAGCTCGGCGCTGGGGTGTGCACGCACGACGAGGTCCGCGCCGCACTCGCCGCTGCTCTCGGGGCTGGTCAGCCCGAGATCCGGCAGGCCATCTGCGACTTCCTCGCCACGTCGTACAGCCATCTCGTCGTCGATGAGATCTACGACTTGAACGAACTCGACCTCGAGCTCCTGAGTGCCTGCGACGACGCCGGAGTTGGGTTGTCGATGCTGGGCGACCCGTGGCAGACGATCTACGAGTTCAGGGGATCACGGCCCGACCTCGTCAAATCGTTCGCCGACGCCCGGAAGTTCGACCGGCACGAGGTCGTCGGCAGTCATCGCTACAAGACTCTGGAGATGCAGCAGCTCGCCAAGCGTCTCGTCGAAGGTGACGTCTTCAGCGTCGCCGCTGCGGAGCCGGGACGCACCCCGACAGTGTTGCTTGCGAGACGGTGGGCGCCGCTGTGGGACCAGACCGATCTCCCAGTCATCCCCGGGGGGTGCGGTCGGTTGGATCAGTCATCGCCAACTTCTGCTGCGTTCGTTCTTCTGCTCAACGAAGTGACGACCGACCTGTTTGACATCGCCGTCACCGGCTTCGGCGAAGCCCAGATCGCGCTGCGGTGGGACGGCGACCGTGGAGTCCTCCGCGAAGCCCGCGAGGCTCTCGTGTCCGGCGGTAGCCCAGCGGAGGTCTGGGGTCTGTTGTACGCGCTTGACACGACGGGCCGTCGATGGCCCGCGCCGAAGGCGACCGCCAGCCACCACCTCGATCGGCTGGTTGCCGTATTGAACGGCGGCAGGCCGCCCATCCTCGGTACGAGCGTCCATCAGGCCAAAGGCCTGCAATGGCCCCACGTCGACGTGATCGACCCCGCCCGGGCCCTCATCAACTACCAGCTCACGCAAACGTCAGCGGAGGACCGCTTGCTCTACGTCGCTCTGACACGTGCCGAGGAGACCGTCCGGCTTCGGTCGATGCCAAACGGCTACAGGTGGAACTACCTGGCTCCCGGAATAGTCATCTGACGACCAGTGCCCGAACTGGTCCAACAGTCCGAAGCGACGGCCGCTGCTGGCGCGGCCATGGCTGAGTGAACTTCAGCCAAATACACGCGCCCGATCGGACCCGTCGCGCGCTGTCATGGGCGTAGACGCGTTTCTCGAGCACAACGAGCGCTGAATCGACGCAGTCGAGATATCGCACCACGGGGAACATCTCGCCACGGGTGCCCAGGCGTGCAGTCACGCTGCAGCACGGTAGTGGGGCCTCATTCGCTGCGCAGGGCGCTGGCCGAGGGGCGATGGCTCGGCTCGTGTCACACACGACGCTGCTGCGGGGTGGGTCATGCAGCATGCAGGTGTGCGTCGAGGATCGGTTGGAGTTGGCGGGTTGCGCGGGCCGCGATCTTGCGTTGAGTGGCGTTGCAGGCGGGGCCGTCGGGGTCGAGAGCCCTACGCAGCCGGTGGTCTCGGTAGGCGACCCATGCGGTGGGCGAGACGGTGCCGGCGGCGATGGCGGCGTCGATAGCGGCACGGAATCGGGCGATGTCGACGGTGGCGGCGACGGCGTCGGCGGGGTCGGGACAAGCGCTGTCGTGGTTGCGGGTGAACTCGTCAGGGTCGTGGGGGGTGATGGTGACGTGCCTGGTGACGCCTCGACGGCGGGTGCGCTGGGCGGCCTTGTGCGTGCGGGTGTGGGCACGATTGACGAAGCGCACGGCGAGGTGGGGGCTGTCGAGTGGGCTGTCGAGCAGGACGAATGCGAGGTTGGCGGTGGCGTCGATGCGGTACTCGTTGGTGGCGGTCGGCCCGAGACGGCGGGCGAGTCGGGGGGTGAGCGCGTAGAGCACGACAGTGATCGCGTCGGGGTGCGCTCGGCCGATGGTGAGGACGCGGCGCAGCACGGCGTCGGAGGTGGTGGGGTCGGGGTGGTCGCCGCGGATGGCGGTGACGATGTCATCGAGGGTGCCGATGTCGCCGAGTTGGTGGTGCCAGGCGGCGGGGCGAATGGCTTGGGCGTCGTAGGCGGCGGTGATCTGTCGGTAGAGGTTCATGGGGTGCTCCGTGCTTCCGTAGGGATGCGTGGAGCGTCTGAAACGGCACTCCCGAGATCGCTCCCCGGTTCGCTCCCGAGATCGCTCCCCAATCCGCGGGCCGCGTCGCCGGCGGACGGCTGGCTCCCTGGATCACTCCCGAGATCACTCCCGGCAGGGCCGGCACCTCGCGGCTCGCAGGGCGTGGAGCGATGATCCCGGTCGGTGCCCCGCGTCAGCAGCCGCCACCGGGAGGCGGCGAGGTCGTACTGGTGGTGGTGGGCGCGGTGCTGCTGGGTGCGGCCGCCGTGGTGTGGGGTGGCGCGCTCCTGGCCGCTGCGGTGGTGGGTGGCTCGGTTCGGGCGGGCCTGTCGGAGGTGTTGACCGCGGCGGGACGTCTCGCACGGGCTCCGGGTGAACCGGCGGCTGCGTGGGGCATCGCTGCAAGCGGGCTGCCGGGCCCAGTCATCTACTGGGCCTGTACCGCGCTCGTGGCTGCGCTGGTCGGCGTCGCCTTCTGGGCTGGGTGGTGGATGTGGCGGCGATGGTCGTCACCGGCACGGTCGCGGTTCGGTGTGCCGTCGGATGCGCGGGTGGCGCGTCCGGGGGATGTCCGTCCGTTGGTGGTCCGTGAGACGGTCCCGCCGACGGGTCGGCTGCTGCTGGGGCGGATGGCGCCGCGCGGTCCCCTCCTGGCGACGGAGGACCGTGAGCGGCATCCGTTGCGGGGGCGGCGGGGGGCTCGGGTGCAAGGTGATCGGGGTTCGGTGGCGTTGATTGGGCCGACGCGCAGCGGCAAGACGGTGTTGGCGGCGGCGGGGATCATCGGTTGGGACGGGCCGGTGGTGGCGTTGAGCGTGAAGCGTGATCTGTACGACACGACCGCCGCTGCGCGTGCGACGCGGGGTGATCTGGCGGTTTTCGATCCGGGTGGGATCACCGGGCTGGCCACGGCGCGGTGGACACCGTTGCGGGAGGTCACCACGACGTCGGGTGCGTTGCGTGCGGGACGGGCGTTGGCCCAGGCGATCCCCCGTCATGGCGTGTCGGGTGGGGATTTCTGGGCGAGCCACGGTGAGACGTTGACAAGCGCCTACATGTGTCTGGCTGGGCTGTCGCAGCTGTTGCCGACCGATGGCGGTGAACCGGAGCCGCTCACGATCGGCCGGCTGGCAGCGTGGGCGTACACCCATGTGGGGATCACGCATCCGACGGCGAATGCGTTGGTTCGGCTCGGGTTGCAGGAGCGCCAGCCACTGGAGGTGCGGCTGCTAGCGAATGACGCTTACACGAAGCTGATGGCGTTCGAGGGTGAGGATCCGCGGATCCGGGCGTCGATCTACGCGACGGCACGGCTGGCGTTCGAGGCGTGGAACGAGCCGTCCGTGGCGCATTCGGCGTCGCAGGATCCGCGGGCCGCGTACTGGTCCGAGGAGATCTGGGAGCACACGCCCCGCTTCATCGACCTGGAGTGGCTGATGGGCGGCGAGCCGGGGCGGGCGAACACCCTCTACCTGTGCGCGCCGTCGACGGAGTTCGCCCGCCTGTCGCCAGTGCTGGGCGGCCTGCTGGGGGACTTACGCGAGCAGATTCACGCCTGGGATGTCGGTGGGCGCAGGCTCGAGAAGCCGTTGTTGATCCTGATCGACGAGGCCGGGCAGCTCGAGTTGCAGTGGCTTCCTGAGGAGGTGTCGACCATCGCTGGGCTGGGGGGTGTGTTCGTCACCGGGTGGCAGAGCCGTGCCCAGATCAACCACCGCTACGGCACGCTGGCCGACGCCGTGTTGGGTGGCCACAGATCGAAGATCATCTTCAACGGCTGCGACGACCCATCGACGCTGGACTACCTGTCGCGAGTGGCAGGCACCGAGCACGTCGCACAGCGGGGTTGGTCGGCCGACACGGGGGGCGGCCGCAAGACGGTGTCGGAGAACATGCAACGCGAGGATCTCGTGCCGGCTCACGTGATCCGTCAGATGCGCCGCCAGGAAGCGGTGCTGTTGCACGGCACGCTCCCGCCGGTCCACTTGCGCGCGGTGCGCTGGTGGGAGGACCGCCACCTCGCGGCATTGGTGCCTACGGACGAGCGGGGCCGCCCGGTAGCCCCACCGGAGGTCGCGACCTGCCCACTGGAACCCACGCCGCATGGATCGGTCGCGCCGGTGCTGGACCCGGCAGTGGTCACCGAGTCACTGGCACAGCTGCCCCGTCCGCGGTCCGAAGCTCCGAGCCGAGCGGTGCCCCCGAACCACGGCGCGGGGCGGCGCCGCGGGGCGAGCGCATCACCGGGTCAGGCGCAGCTCTCGCTGCTGACGTCGGACGCGACCGAGGCGACCGAGGCGACCGCAGCGACTACGGACGGGTCTGAGGGTGACCGCAACCGGGTGGCTGCGTCGTGCGAGCGGTGCGGCACTCGCCTGGCGATCGGCGTTGGCCGGATCACTCGCTTCGGCGGCCGGGACGTCGTGTTGTGCGTCGACCCGCCCTGCCGGAACGCCCCCGCGGCCGGCGCTGCCACCGGCGACCGAGCCGGCGCCGACACGTCCGGTTGACCCCGCGTGCCAGCCGGCAACCGCCGAAGGCGTCTTGCCGCCCCGGCGCCGGCCGCGGGCCGGGGAGCCGGGTGCGTGGGGTCTGAGCTGGGGCGGGAGTGATCTCGGGAGTCTCGGGAGTCAGCGACGACACCGCGAGCGATGCGTCGGCGAATTTGCTCGATGAGAGGGAGTCATCTCGGGAGCTATCCGGGGAGTTGTATGGCGCACGGTCGGGTCATGGCCCGGAACGCGCAGCGGATCGAGTTCAGAGATCGCAACGACATGGCCGCTCATCTGGATCGGTGGGCGGCGAGCGCGCTCGCCGACCCGGCCGGTTGGGAGGCGGTGCTGGTGGATTCGCAGGCGTGGCTGGACTACTCCGGTCGCAATCAGGCGTTGCTCGCCTCTTACGGGGCGTCGGGGCCGGTTGCCGGCGAGGAGACGTGGCGGCTGGTGCCCTCGACCCGCGAAGGCAGCGGGTGCGCGGTTCGGGCAGGCGAGCACGGCTACCCGGTACGTGTCCCGGTCACGACCGGCGGCACCGAACCCGACCCGTACCTCGGCGGCAACCGGGCGACGCGTGCTGCGGTGGAGCGGTGGGAGTGGCGGCCGGTGTTCTCGCTCGAGCAATTGGCCCGCAAACCCGTCCCCGGGAGCCTCGTCCCGATCGAGGTCCCGGCAGCGCTGCGCGGTCCGGACGCGACGGCTGAGTTCCTGGCGGCGGCGCGCACGGTGGCGGCGACGACGGTGCGGGGCCGGTTGGGTAAGTCGAGCGACCCGTACCGGACGTTGGGCGACGCGGCCGGGCGTCTGCGACGTTCTGGCAAGCGGCCCGAGCTCGACGACGTGTTGCGGGGCCAGGTGGCGTGGCTGGTCGCCGACCGGGTCGGGCTGGCCCCGAGCGAACGGCCGCCGTCGTTCGACCCGTCGGGGTTGTCGAAGCGGGAACGGTGGGAGCGTCTGCTCGACGTGTTGGAGCCGTCTCGCAAGCTGACCGCCGCGCTCGGGGTCGCGGTCGGCGCTGACCTGGTCGCGTCGCCGTTGCCGCGGATGGAGATCGTCGACGACCGGGTCGTGCCGGCCGGGCGTCGTCACCGGTTGCCGCCTGCGTCGTTGGAACGGTTGCCGGTCGGCGAGTGGGTCACGGTCGGGCCGTACACGCCGGCCGAGTGGGCCGCCCGTGGCGAGCAGGCAGCCGGGCAGGGCGCGTTCTTGCGGCTCAACAAGTCGGCGTATCTGGCGGTCGTCGAGACCGGCGACGGCGCCCGCTGGCGGCTCGAGGACGTCGCCACCCGCACCGGGCACGGCCTGCTGGCGACGGGCACCGCGGCGACGCTCGACGACGCCCGTAACGACGCCACTGCCACCATCCGAGACCGCTATCCGGCCCTCGCCGCACCGCCGCCGACCGCGGCGCCGTCGATCCTGTCGTCGGGCCCGGTCGGGGACTGGGCCCCGGTGCCCGGGCCCGGCCGCGTCGCGGCCGAGCAACGCCAGTTCACCCGCGAGATCACCCTGCTCGTCATGCCCGGACCGGGCGGCCGGTGGATCCCGGCGATCCACAACGCCGCCGGTCTGGCGATGGAACGACTGCCGATGCAGACCAACCGCGACGACGCCCGCACCGCCGCCGAAGCGGCCGGGTTCCGCGCCGCCCGAGCGATCGAGGTCGCCAACCCGGCACTGGCCGACCCGGCGCTCGCGGCGTTCGCCGACAGTCCCCACTACAGCCGCTCCGAACTCGCCGACCTCATCGCCAACCGTCTCGACACCGCCCAGGCCGAACGGCTGACCGTCGCCGCCCCGGCCGAGCTGGCTGAACTGCTGGGCATCGCTGGCGCCAGCGCCGCCACCACGGTCGCCGTGCTGCACGCCGAACACGTCGACGCCGACACCGTCGCCGGTCTGTTGCCTGCCATCGGTGTGCCGATGGCCGAGTCGATCCGGGTGGTGCACGAACGCTGGCAAGTACCGATGGGTGTCGCCGCCGAGGCCGTCGGAGCGACGGCAACCGAGATGCGCGACGCCGGGTGCAGCGCAGCCGAGATCATGGCCGCACGCCCGCGTGACGTGCTGCGCACTCTGCCGGACGATCCGCACCTGTGGGAGCTCGCGGCGGCCACGATGGCCAACAGCGGGCACCCCACCAGCGTGATCGTCAACCACCTCGTCGCTCACGCCCCCAGCCCGTCAGCGTTCGCCCAAGGTCTGACAGCGGCCGCCGACCCAGCCGACGGGCTCAGCTTCGCGGCCCGCAGCCACGCCCAACCTGAACACCTCGCCGCGGCCTCCGAGGCATACGGGCTGTCACCGGCCGAGACCGCCGGACTGATCGTCGGAATCGCCGCCGCCGATGTCGCTCTCGACACGATCACGTCGCGTTGTGACGGTGACCGCGACGCCGCGACGGCGCTCGCCGCCGACGCCGGACTGCCCCAGGCCGACATCGACACCTGGCTCGAACCCGCCCCTGCGACCGTCGCGACGGTGGGCCGGATCCGCCCCTCGATCGAGATCGACTCGCGAGCCCTGCTCGCTGCCCTCCCCACACCCATCGCGGTCGCCGAACCGGACCCGCTCGACCTGCTCGCCAGCCTCGACACCCGCACCCCGTCGCTTGCCTTGGAGACCACGCCATGACCGACCGGCTCACCAAGACCGCCGACGAACCGCTCAGCGACGGCGCGACCTGGCTGGTCGACCTCGTCGCAGCGGTCGACCACCTCCGCCGCGGCTACCGACCCGGACTCACGGTCTGGGACGCGCTCGAGGAAGCGATCCGATGGACCCTCGACAACAGCGACGATGACCCGTGGGACAGCCCCGACCCGCTCGCCGCCAGCCTGAGCGCCATCCTCGACGACCTCGGCGCACCCGTCGCGCTCAAGCTCCAGGTCGCCGTGCGGCGCTGGGTGACCACGATGGCCGCCCGCTTCAACGCCGGGCACCACTGGCCCCACCCCACCGCTCGCCGAGACTTCCCACCACCACGTCTCGACGCGCTGATCGACGAGTAGCCGGCCGCATCCTCGCCACGGCAGGTCTCGGTACGCTCGATCGCCGTGGCGACACGCACGTCGAACAACCGCGGACCGTTGCCGCCGATGGCCGACCCGGACGGCTATCTCCGGGATCACCTCGCCAACGAGCTGCACTGGCTGCTTCGGGCAGCGAACGAATGGACGGTGCAGCACGATCTGAACTTGGGGATCGACGGCTACCACGTGCAGGTGTACGCGATGGACTCGGCGTTCCTGCACGCACGCACGTTGTTCGAGTTCTTCACTCAGCCAACTGGGCGGAACTACTACGGCGTCGACCAGTTCGGTATCACGCCGCCGCTGGACTCGCCGCTGTACCAGTCAGGTTGGAATCGCGGCTGCACGAGTACCTGATGCACGCGCAGCCTCGGGACAACCAGCAGCCGGTGACCGCTGCCGACGGCAGCGCGAAGTACTCAAGGAGATGCCCCCGGATTTCGCCACCGAGATCGCTCGGCTGTGGCGGGAGATGATCGCCGAGCTCGCGGCGCTCGGCGATGTCCAACGCGCCGAGCTTGCCGAGTCGATCCTGGACGAAGCCGTCAGTCAAGCAGCCCGGGTGTTGACGAGTGAGATGGCACTGCGCTCGAGGTAACCGGGCGACGGTGCGGCTCAGCGGAGCGCGGAAGGGTGACAGTGCTTGACCTTCGCTACCCCGCAGACACATGGCGCGTTCCGGTCGGTAGCGGCCCCCCGGAACCCGCGGCCGAACAGGCCGTGGATCGGGGCGGCGAGCTGGTGGATCTCGCCCGCGGTCGCCTCCAGTGAGGCGACCCACGTGCGATAGCGGTCCGGGTCGAAGCGCTCCTCGCTGTCTGAGATCGTCGACCCGATCAGGAGGACGCCAAGGTGCCGGAACAACACTGCGGCGCCGGTCGCTGCACAGTCGACGACGAGTGATTCCATGATCGGGGTCAAGGCGCCGGAGGAGATGTCATCGCCGTCGCGCGCTTGGGCATGCATGACACCCACCGGGGTGTGGTGGGTGATCTGCGAGAGGAGCGAGTAGGCGGGTGCGAGCCAGGCCCGCGGTTCACCATCGGCTGCCGGGCGGATCGCTTCGAGCGCGGTCGTGACCGCGTCCGGAACGAGGTCGCCGTGGCCCGAGCCGACGGCGAGATCGGCGACGTCGAAACCTCCCGGCCGGGTGAACGGCCGGCATGCGACCGCGCCGAGTCCGTCCTTGGTAATTGCTCGCTCGATGCGCCGGCGGGAGTGGACCAGGTCTCTCCACAGCCCGTTCGCCCGACCGAGTTGCGTGTCCTCGTCCGAGCCGTTGAGGGCCCACTCCCAGCGGGCTGCCTCCTCGACGAGTTGGCGGGCGCCGAACGCAGCCACGGCGGTGACGTTGTCGCGATGCGCCGCGGTTCTGAACGCCCACGCGGCCGACAGGTACATCGGCAGGACCACGCAGCGCACTCTGCTGATCGGAGGGATCGCTACGGGCCGTGGACCGGCGAGGTGGATCAGATCGAGGAGCTGCTCGGCAGCGTCGCGGATCGGAGCCAGATCGACGTTCGGGCGTCGACGACGTGGGTGGAAGACGGTGCCGGTACGGGCGAGGTGGACGGCACGGCGAACGGCGACAGGCACAGGCGCGTGGGATGCGCCGAGCAGGTGCGCCGTGGCCGCCGAGCCGCTGACGGCGACCGCCCGCTGGATGATGTCGTCGACGGCGAACGCGGGCGACTCGTCACCAGGGTGCAACCCGGCACTGGCGAGCGCGACGGACGCGAAGCTGACCGCGGCGACGTGTGCAACGAGGGCCTCCACGGCGGGGACAAGCCGACCACCGTCGTCAAACCCGCGGTTCGGGGACACCTTGAGAGGCACTGGGGTCCACAACGCGCTGTACCGGTTGAAGTGGCCGCCGATCGCGAGCACGGCTGCGGCTGTGCGCAGTCCTCCGAAGCGGAGCAGTTCGGCCGCGGGTCCGCCCAAGGCTCCAGTGGCGATCTGCTCGATGAGCTCGACGGTCGAGGGCGCGGATGATTCGGCCTGCGCGGCGGAGAGCTCACCGGTGTCGGCCGGGCACCACCGGTCGAGATAGGTGCGGCGGCTGCCGGTGAGCTGGCTGATCCTGGCCTCGAGTCCGTTGAGCTCGTCGGTGGCGTGGCGGCCGAGGCACGTTTCGCGGGACGTTCGATCCTCCGCGATCCACGCCCAGGTCAGCGCGTCCTCGAGCATTGCCCGCGCGATGGCCACGGCCACGAGACCACAGATCTGCTCGTGGAGCAGCGCTGACACCGAACGGAGGTGGAAGCCCGACGCGGTGAACGCGGACTGGCCGAGGAAGCGGCTCAGCGGGGCGCGCTCGTCGTAGGGAGGGTTGAACGTGGCGGCGTAGGTCGCGAGCTGGTCCAGCAACGATCGTGTGACGGCCAGCTCGTCGGGGATCTCGGGCAATTCAGGAAGCTGGGGTGCCGGCTTGGGCGGGCCGGCTTCGGCGAGATACCGGGCGCGCACGTCCGCCGGCAGCATCTCGATCGCATGAACCGGGTCCACGGTGACATCGTGACAGCTCGCGATGAGCCGCCGGTCGGGTGGTTTCGCGGCCGCGGGCGGTTCGACGGGTGGGTCAGCGGCCGAGGGCGTCGACGTCGAACAGCCGGCCGGGAGGTTGGGTGTCGAGGTCGTCGGTGAGGTCCGGTGCGGGGGCCGCGGCATCGACGGCGAATGTGAGGAGCGTGCGTTCGCTGGCTTGGACGGTGTCGGTGGCGGCGTCGCCGAGGGGTGTGTGGTGGGTGATGTGCCAGCGTTGCCGGTAGTCGGCGATGTCGGCCAGGAGCGCTTCGACGGCGGGCGGGATGCTGGTGGTGTGGGCGGGGACGAGTTGGGCGGTGAGGGTGAGCAGCCAGTGCTCGGGCTCTTGGGCGGCTGCGGCGAGCACCGGCTGGGTGGATTCGGCGAGGGCGGCGACAAGGGGTCGGGGGTCGGCGTCGGCGAGGCCGTGTTCGAGGGTCTGAGTGATCTGGGTGTGCTCGACGATGTGGGGCCAGTGGTGCAGGATCCATCGGCGGCGTTCGCCTTGGGTGGCGAGGGCGTCGCGCAGGAGTTCTGCGGTGTCGACGGTCGGGAGCTGACCGCCGTGGTGGAGGCGTTCGATCAGTCCTCGACAGTCAGGCGGGGCATCGGCGAACAGGGCGTCCAGTTCGGCGTGGCGGGCGTAGAGCTCGGCTGCCGAGCGGATGCGGGAGAGGTTGAGGGCGGGTCGGGTGGTGTGGGTGTCGAGCCACAGGCGGGCTTCAGCGACGGTCGGGGCGGTGGTGTTCCACACGGCTTGTTCGGCTGCGTCGGTGGCGTCGGGCCCTGAGCCCACGGCGGGGTCGTCGATGCCGTGGCGGAGGCGGTGGGCGGCGATCTCGCGGATCGTGTCGTCCCACACCTGGACCGGAGCGGGCTGGTCGGGGCGCGAGCCGACGAGCGCGGTGAGCCAGTCCGGCTGGGTGGCGGCGTGGAGAGCGGCGGCGCGGTCGACGGCGAGTCGTGCGGCGTGCTGGTAGACGTGGCGGTCGCCGGGTTGGACGCCGTGATCGGCCAGATGGGCGTGCCAGCGTTCGATCTGTTGGCGGCCCGTTCCGATCAACGCGCCCAGGGTGGCCTGCGCGGTGTCGGTCAATGTGCGTGGTCCGTGGTTGGGGCGGAGGATCTCGACGTCGCCCCACGAGAGGTTCCGGGTAGCGGTGCGCCCGTCGACGGCGACGAAGGTGACCTCGACCGCTCCGGCGGTGTCGTCGAGGCCGGTGATGGTGCCGATGTTGCGCCGGTCGAGGGCCTTGACCCGCTGCCCGATGCTGGCGTGGCGGGCGGTGTGTTCGATGCGGTCGAGGCGGGCTGCGAGGCGGGCCGGGTCCCCGCCGATGAGTCGTGAGCCTTGGTCCTCGACGGCCGCTGCGTAGGCGCCCCAGGACTCCAGGTTGGTCAGTGGGATGGCGGTGGCGGCGTGGTTGATGGCGTCAGCCCACGGGTCGCGGGTGAGGGCGAGTTGCTTGGCTCGCGATGCCGACCAGCGGGCCAGGAGCTCTTCGTTGGCGGTGTCGGGTTCCTCGCCGGGCAGGAGCAGCGGGCTGTCGTGGCGGGCGAGTTCGGCGTCGAGGATCTCGACTTCGGGGGCGGTGAGCACCATCCAGTTCGACTCCCGCCCGCGGCTCATCACCAAGTACGCGGCTTCGCGGTAGAGGCCGTCGAGGCCGACGGTGATCGCCAGGTCCCAGGTGCCGCCCTGGGCTCGGTGCGCGGTCGACGCGTAGGCGTAGGTGAGACCGCCACCGGCGAGGTAGTCGGCGTCGAGCACGACGTGGCTGTCGTCGTGGTCCATGCGCACGACCAGCCCGCCTTCGGTGGTGCCGACGAGGGTGCCGGTGTGGCCGTTGAGGACGTGGGTGGTCGCGCCGTCGACCGTGACGGCTTGGTAGTCGTTGCTGCGGGTCATGACGCGTTCTCCGACCGCCAGCCGACCGGCCGGGTCAACGGTCGGCCCGAGGACGCCGAGTTGAAGGAGTTCGCCACGGACGGCGGTGTTGAGCGCAGTGACGGTTTCGTTGGTGCCAGCCAACAGCACCGGTATGCGCCCTTGGCGGTGGGCGGCCAACCAGCGTCCGACGGCGACATCGACCATCGCGGCTCGGTCGTCGGCGACGACGAGACGCTGGTTGGTGCGGTAGGCGGCGACAGCCGCGGGGACCGCTCCGTCGCGCAGCTCGACCAGGGCATCACGTTCCCAGCCGTGGCGTTGGCGGCGGTTGACCGACAGCTGGGCAACGGTCGCTGTCGGGTCGGCGGCCAGGGCAGCGAACCCGCCACCGGCAACAACCTCTGGGAGCTGGTGGTGGTCGCCGACGAGCACGACCCGGCCCCCGGCGGCGACGATGCCGGAGACGACCTGCTCGAGATCACGGGTGCCGGCCATCCCCGCTTCGTCGACGACCAGCACCGTCCGTTGCGTGGGTCGTTCATAGCCTCGGGACCACGATCCGACCAGCCGGTGGATCGTCGACGACTGGATCGCTGCGCCGGATTGGAGTTCGTGTGCGCCCCTCGCGGAGGGTGCGACACCGACGACGTCCTGGCCGACGGACTCGAACACGCGGCGAACGACATCCAACGTGAACGTCTTGCCCGTCCCCGCCGGCCCCACCAACACCGACACCGCGTCGCGGCTCGACGCCAGCGTGCGGACCGCTGCGGCCTGGTCATCGCCGAGGGTCGGCACAGCGCCGATCACGGCTTCGACTTGCCGTGCGGGAACGGCTGGGCGCTGTCGCCTGGTGTCGGCGGCGACCGACAGGAAGCGACGCTCCACGTCGAGGATCTCGGTGGTCGTCCACCGCGGGCCGCGTTCGTCGGCGACGGGCACGACCTGAGGTGAGGCGAGCACGCGGGCGACGGTGCGGTCGATGGTGGCGACCGTGGCACCCTCGCCGATCCGCGCCGCGACGGCCTGCACCAGTTCGGGCCGGGTGAAGGTCGCATCCGATTCGGTCAAGTCGCGGGCGACGACACCGATCCACTCCTCCGGGTCGACGACCCAGTCGACGACCGTCACCTGATCATCGCGGTCGCGGGTCTCGCGCGGCAGCCGCCACACCTCCTCGACGATTGGGACGTGGCGGGCTGTCGCCGAGGCGATCAGAGTTTCGGCCTGCTCGGGGCCCCAACCGGCGTCGGTGGCCTCGAGCTTCCAGGCGATGTCGAACCGTTCGTCCTCCAGCTCAGGCTTGTTGCGGCGGGTAGCCAGAACCGCCTCCTGACGGCCGGCCGGATCGTCTGGGGTGCCCGTCGCGGCCAGCCACGCGTCGATCTCCGCCGACCGCTTGGAGAACAACTCGCACAACGCTTGGGGGACGCCGGCGACCTCGGGGACGTGGCGGCCGGGCCGCCATTCCAACCCCAGCCGCTCCGTCAGCTCGGCTCGCATCACGGTCTGGAACACCTCGCCGGCAGCGCGCACCGCCCGGTACAGGTCGGGATGCACGAACGCCGACCAGCGCCCGTCAGACCCCTCGACGAGGTTGGCGACCAGCGTGTGCCAGTGCAGCAACGGATCCCCAGCTCGTGAGGTGCGATGCCGGAACGTCGCCGCCACCACACCCCGGCCTGGTAGCGAGCGGATCCTGGCCGCCGCCGCGGCCTCGGGGTCGCGGGCGGCGAGATCGTTGAGCCAGGCTTCGTTGCCGGTGCCGCGGCGGATCCGGATCGCCTCACGCTCCAGCCAGGCGATCGTGTCGCGAACCGCGACCTGACCGGCCTCGATGATCGCTCCCTGCACGCGTGGGTCGTCGCTGACGGCGTACAGCACGCTCACGCTCTTGGCCGCCTTGAACGTCAGATCGAATCCGGGGACGCGCTTGGGATGCGGACGGATCGTCGCGCCGTCAGGGGTGAACCCGCCCGAGCCCGGCGCGATCCCCGCCAGCACGGCCCGCAGGTCATCGGCGGCAACTTCGCCCGACAGGCCGAGGCGTTCCGCTCCGGCGCCAAGCCACAGCCCCGCCGCTTCCCCGCGACCTGAGTAGTAGTCGTCCAGCGACTGGGCGACACCGGAGAGCTGGTACGCCTCGGACCCCACTCGCAGCTTGGCGATGCTCAACACATCGCCGAGCGTGCGAAACCTGACTCCCTGGATGACTCCCGAGATCACTCCCAAACCGGCCCGCGGGCCCCGTGCACACCTATTGGTGATGCTCTGTGACCTATCCGTGGCTCCGTCAGATGAACAGTCCCGGTGGTACGGCTGCCGACGTCGTTCACACGACCACTCGAAGCGTGTGCCGTCACTAGCGTCGGTCGTGTTGATGAGGCGCAGGAGGGTTGGTGGTGAGCCGGCGTGGGCTGTTGTTGTGCGCGTTGGCGGCCGTGCTGTTCGGTGTCTCGGCTCCTCTTGCCGCACGGCTCACCGTCGATGTCCCCTGGCTTCGGACTTGCGGGGCTGCTCTACCTGGGTGCCGCCTTGGCTGTCCTCCCGGTCGTTGGTCGGCACCGCCCAGCACGTGCCACGTAGCGACGTAGCGCGGGACGTCTTGGCGTTGCGGTGTTCGTCGGTGGGGCCGTCGGACCGGTGTTGCTCGCCTTCGGGCTCTCCCACGCGGGTGCGGCGACTTCGTCGCTCTTGTTGAATCTCGAGCTGATCTTCACCGTCGTCGTCGCTGCGATCCTGTTCCGTGAGCACTTGGGCAACCGTGTCCTTGCGGGCACGGTGCTCGTGTTCGCCAAGCGTCGTGCTCGGGTGGGAAGGTACGGGTGAACTCCGTTGGGGTGCCGTACTGATCGCGGGTGCCTGCTTGTGCTGGGCGATCGACAACTGCGTCACGGCTGCCCTGGACGAGTTGGCCGCCGCCCACATCACCCTCGCCAAGGGGATGATCGCCGGAGGTGCCAATCTCGCGATCGGGATCGGCCTGGATGGTGTGCCACCTGTGGGTGCGACGTTCGCGGCGCTCGGGATCGGCGCCTTCGGCTACGGCATCTCGATCACGGTGTGGGTCGCTGGCGCCCGCGAGCTCGGTGCGGCGCGCGGCCAGCTCGTGTTTGCCGCAGCCCCGTTCGTCGGTGCCGCGGTCGCTTGGACGGTGCTCGACGAGCCCATGAGTTCAGCGCAACTCGTCTCCGTGTTGATTGCCCTCGGCGGCGTCGCCCTTGTCGCCGGGAGCAGCCATCTTCACGAGCACACGCACGCTGCGGTCGAACACCACCACGAGCACATCCACGACGACGGGCACCATCAGCACGCCCACGGAGACTGTCCCCGACGTCACCAACACACCCACCGGCATCTTGCACTCGCCCACGCACATTCCCACGTTCCGGACATCCACCACCGCCACGATCACTACTCATGAGGGGATCGCAGCGGACGAGTCGGCCAGCACCAGTACGAGGGGGTCGACTTCGATGTGGCGTGGACGAAGCTCACGTCGCGTCGCAGGGACGAACCCGGCAGCGGCGCACGGCAACCGTCCGTCAGGACGGCCACGGCGCCCCGCCCCGATGGCAGCCGGCTGGTCTGTGTTGCCGGCCACCATCGCTCGCGGGTCGTGGTTGTTCAGTCGGTGCCGATGTTCAGTCGCGGAGCCATTCGACGTCGCGTCGGAAGTGCAGGGTGCGGGCCTCCGCTTCGGTGAGGCCGATCAGGTCGGCTTCGGTGAAGTGGAGCTCGTCGCTGTAGTAGGTGAACAGGTCGGCGGTTGCGCCGTCCGCCAGGGTCGCGCGTACGAGCTTGGGTTCGGTGAAACCGAGTTGCGCCATCGTCGGGTCAGCCAGGATCGTGACGGCGGTGATGCGCATGGTCAGTTCCCGTTTCGGCAGGTGCGGGCGTGGGGGCCGTCGTCCGGTCGGCCGCAGCAGAGGTGGAAGTTGTCGTCGGGGAACTCCGTGAGGTCCACGACCGCCCAGGTTTCGCCGCGGTCGATGATCCCGACGTTGTCGGGCCATGTCCCGAACGGGACCGACGACACGCTGTAGCGGGCGCGGCGTTCGGCGTCGTCGTGATCGACGGCCATCACCTCGACATCTCCGGTGAGGAGGTGGACGCGGAACGGTCGCAACGGTTCAGTCATGACGTTCACCTCTGGACGGCGGGGCGCGAGGTCAGCTCGACCAAGGCGGGCAGCACCCAGGCGGGCACCGGGGTGGTGTCGCCGTTGTCGTCGGCTGGGCCGGTGACGACGCACGGCCCGGCCATCCAGTCGCCAGCGGCGATGCAGCCGTAACTGTCGACGCGCCTCCAGAGGGCGTGGCCGAGCGGGTTGTACGGGAGACGGTCGATCTTGCCTTCTTCGTTGACCCAGACGACGATGCTGCCGTCGGTCGGGGCTGCTTCGATCCATCCGCCGACGCCGTCGCGGATGGTCTCGTAGGTGGCGTCGGCCAGGACGGTGACGGTGCCGTCGGTGTCGATGCGGACGGCGGGCGGGGTGGGGTCGGTCATAGGTTCCTCCTTGGGTGGTCCCGGTCGGCCCGGGCTTCACCCCTCCGGGAGAGCGACGCCGAGGAGGGGGCTGTCAACCCGCAGGGCCCGCCAGGGGCCCCGAGGAACGAGGGGCTTGACAACCCCCGACCGGCGTCGCACACGGCACCCGCCCGCAGGGCGGCCAACGGCACCAGCACCAGCCGGCGTCCTGCCCGAGCCTGTGGCGGCGTCGGGCAGGGCGGAGGTGTCAGGTGGTGCCGCTGATCACGACGTCGTAGGCGTCGGCGACCGTTTGGGTGGCGGCGTGGAGCGTGGTTTCGAGGTCGTCGTCGCGCATCGCCAGCACCCGAACGTCGTCGTCCAGGTCGCCGTTAGGCGCAGGTGGTGAACTCGGTGAGGAACATCAGTGGTCGTCCTCGCCGGGCCGCGCCCCGGGTCGGTGGCCGCGTCCGGGGCGGCGTGGTAGGGATAGCCGGCCACGTCGCCGTGGGCGTCGAGCGCGTCGGCTTCGACCTCGGCGGCGGCGCTGTTGGCGAGCCCGGCGACGATCGGTCGGCGGTGCCGGCCGGCCGCCGTCCAGTTCTCGTCGGCGGGTTCGTCGCCGTCGAACACCGCGGCGAACACCGCCAACTGGTTGCCTCCGATGTCGCGGGCCATCAGAACACCTCGATTTCGGTCAGATCCTCATAGCGGACGGCGATCTCGGTGTCGCCGGTCGGCGCGTCGCGGATGGCGTCCCAGGGGTGGCCGACGATGAGCAGATAGCCAGCGTCGTCGCGGCGGGTGCCGGTGACCTGGATCGTGACGACTGTCGGGTCGGTCGTTTCGGGTTCGACGGTGAGGTCGACGACGTAGCCGACCAGGACGGTGTCGACGAAGCCGCGGTCGATAGAGCTGTCGCTGGTGACGATGCGCGGCGCCATCAGTCCTCCAGTTCCTCGACGTCGATGTCGCGGATCGTCTCGACCGACACGTAGTCGGCGGGGTCGGTCGCGTCGGCCTGTTCCCCGATCGCTACCGCGATCTGATCGGAGACGTTCTCCAACGCCTCGCGCAGCAGGTCGTGGAACTCGTCGGGGTCGAGTTGCTCGTAGGTGGTGAAGTCGACCGTGACGGTCGTGCGGAACGTGCGTGGTGTGTCGTAGCGGCCCATTGGGCGTCCTCTCTGCGGTGGGTGCCGGTTCGCCCCTCGGGGCGTGCCCGGCGCCGGGCGGCCGTGTCAACCCGGAGGGCTCGGCCCCGGAGCGCAGCGGAGGGGCTTGACACGGTTGACGGTGGCGGGCGACACGGCACCGCCGGCCGGGGCCGGCGTGACGGCACCCGGCGTCGGCGGGCAGAAAGGCCAGCGGCGCTGGGGCTGCTGGCCGTTGCGGTCCGGGTTCAGTGCCTGGTCAGAGCGGGCCGCGGCAACCGGCGCACGTGTCGCCGGTGGCGAGCGCGTGCAGGAGCACGGGCTTGGGGAACTCGTCGCTGTCGAAGCTGGACTCGTCGTCGCGGTCGATGGCCATCGCTCCGGCGCATTGGTCGAGCACGTCCTCGGTCGGTATGTCGCGGGCGGCGGGGGCAGCGATCCGGTCGCGGATCATCGCGTCGATGAGGCAGCCGGGGCAGTGGATGTCGGCGCGGTAGGTGTAGGCGGCGATCTCGTCGGCGCGCCGGTACGGGGGGCGGTTCACGCGGCCATCGCCTCGGCCTCGTCGGTGTCGGTGGTTTGTGTGGTGTGCCCGACGAGGGTGTTGAGGTGGTCGACGGCGGCTTGGGCGCGGCTGGCGACGGTGACCAGGGCGCTGGCGTCGCTGCGCAGGATGCGTAGCCACCCGGCGAGGTAGGCGGCGTGATCGGAGCGGGTGACGGCCGAGAGTCCGACTTGGGCGCACCACATCGCCGCGCCCAACTCGGCGACGAGTTCTTCGCCTGCGTAGCTGTCGGAGCCGAATCGGCCGGTGAGGTCGCGGTTCAATCGTTCGGCGTGGCCGGTCCAGTGGACGGTCTCATGGGCGCGGGTGCCGTAGTAGTGGGCGGCGGTGTCGAACTGGGCCAGGGCCGGTAGGTGGATGGTGTCGTCGCCGGGCCGGTAGTAGGCGCGGTTGCCGCCTTCGATCACAGTCGCGGCGATCCCCGCGAAGTAGCGGTCGGCCTGCTCGATCCGCTCGGGGGTGTCGCGCGCCGCGAGCTGTGCGGTGCGGCGGGCGATGATCTCGTCGGCTCCGTCGACCTGTTCGGCGGCGAACACGGCGTAGGCGCGGGCGAACAGTCGTTGGCCGCGGGTCCGGCCCGACTCGCCGGTGCTGGTGTCGTTGTTGTCGGCGTCCTTGGGTGTGATCGCCTTCCATAGCACGACCTGTGACGCCTTCTCGCCGCGCCGCACTTGGGCGTCGTGGCGTTGCCAGGCGCGGTAGGTGCCGTACACGCCGGTCGTCCAGCCGTGCGCGGCGCCGACCATTGCGAGCCACACGGCGTTCATGCCGCGGTAGGGGCGCTGGTCGACGCTCGTTGGTGTCCCGGCGTCGGCGAGGGTGTGCCACGGCATCCGCCATGTCCCGGTCGCGCCGGTTTCGATGTCAGCGATGAGTTGGTTGGTGATCGTCTCGAACAGATCGTTGGCGTGCATCAGGTCGGTTCCCCTTCGTGCTGGCGGGTGGGCTTCGCCCCTCGGGGCGTTCGGCCCGCCGACCTGAGCGGCCGTGTCAACCCGCAGGGCTCGGCCCCGGAGCTTGCGGAGGGGCTTGACACGGCCGCGGCGGCGGGCGACACGGCACCGCCGGCCCACCAGGCCGGCGACACGGCACCCGGCCGGCGCACGTTGGGGCCGGGGACCGACTGGCGTCGGCGCTGATCCCGGTGTCAGCGCCGACGCCGCGGTGAGTCAGACGTTCAGGAACGGGGCGGCGGCGAGGACACCTTCGACGTAGCCGGCCGGGAGTGGGCGGTGGCGCTCGTCGTGGGTGATCGCGGCGTCGCCGACGATCGGCGATCCCCCGTAGAGGGCGGTGGCGAGCAGGTTCGGTGCAGCGGCGTTGGCGTAGCCGTTGTCGTCGACGAACATGGCCAGCGGCCCGTTTGGCGGGCCGGGCTGGACACACGTGCACACGCCGAGCGCGACACCGCCGAGCAGGGAGCGGATCTCTCCGAGCTCGGCTGGATGGGTGACCGTCTCGACGGTCCCGTCGACGCGGATCACCAGGACGTAGGTGGGCGTGGTGCGGCCGGGATTTGGCGGACCGTCCAGTTCGTCCTGTGTCCGCGCGGTGGGCTGGGTGGGTGGTGGCAGTGGCATGGGTGCTCCCGTTGGTTCGATGTCCGGCCGGGCTGGCCGGGCCTTCGCCCTCTGGGCGCTGGGTCGCCGCCAGCCGGGTGTCAACCCGGAGGGCTCGGCCCCGCAGCGCAGCGGAGGGGCTTGACACCCTGGAGGGCGGCGACCACACGGCAGCCCGCCGCCGTAGGCGGGACACGGCACCGTCCGACTCGCGTCGCTTGGAGCGGGCCGCGCCCGGCCGCTTTCAGTCGGTGGCCGGGCGTGCGGTCAGGTACGGCTACTGGCCGTCGTGGTGCTGCCAGCCGGGCCAGGGGCCGAGGATCTCGGTCAGGTGCTCGGCGATGTCGCGCCCGGCGGAGCGGGCTTCTTCGATCCCAGCGGCGAGGGCGCAGGCGTCGAGTGTCTTGGACTCGCCGGACTGCGTGAGTTGGCGTTCGGCGGTCCAGCCGGGCATCCATTCCCAGCACTCGCCGGGCAGCTCGTACTTGCCGGCCGACTCGAAGTGGTAGCCCCAGCCGGTGGTCCGCAGCGTCTCGGCCAGGTTGCTGAACTCGTCGCCGAGGCCGTAGTTCACCTAGAGGTCCGAGGAGCCGTTCCAGAGCAGGCGACGGTCGAGATCCCACTCCCACTCGAAGTCGAGCTCGGCGGCCGCTGCGAGCAGCCCGGCGATCGGGGTGGGAGGGCCGGTGTCCGGGTCCGCGGCGAGGATCAGCCGATCCGGTTCGTAGCCGGTGGCCGCGCGCCGCAGCCACGGGTTGACGTCGACGGTGTCGGGGACGGCCACGTACGCCTCGGCGCTCATCCACTCACCCATCGCCACCCATCTCCTGGTCCGATGAGGGATGGATGGGGGCGGTGTCGTCGTGTTCGGGTTGGTCGTCGAGGTCGCCGGTCAGGAACTCGTCCACGGTCGTCGACGAGGTGTGGAGTGTGGCGTAGCTGTGGCGGTTGACCTTCGCTGCGCCGCCGCCGTAGGCGTCCAGCAGCGGCCGCGAGCAACTGTCCGACCAGGCGAACTCGATCACGGTCGGGGTGCCGGGATGGGTGAGCACCCATTGGGCAACACAGATCGTGGTGGCGATGTCGGACTGGCCGCCATCGTCGTGGAACCACAGGCCGTCGCTGGTCGCTTCCACCAGTGGCAGCCCGAACACCTCGTCGCCGGGGTCGAAGATCGGGCGACGGTCGGGGGCGTGCCCGTCGCCGCAGGCGTCGAGCGACGGCCACAGCTCGTCGACCCAGCCAGCGTCGGTAGTGTCGATTGGGATCAGGAACGAGAACAGGGTGAGGTAGTCAGCCATCGCCGCGTCCCCGATGGTCGGCGGGCGGCGTGAGTTGCCGGGTCTGGTCGGGTTGGTGCATGGCGGATCCTCTGTCTTGGGTTGGTGCCCGTCGTCCGGGCCGGCCGGGGCGTCGCCCCTCCGGGGCGGTAGGCGCCGGGCCGGGCGCCGGTCACCCCGCAGGGGCCGCAGGAGCCCCGAGGAACGAGGGGCTTGACCGACGAACGGGCGGCGCCGACACGGCACCCCGCCGGCGTGCCAGCACCAGCCGGTTCTGGCGTCCGGGGCATCTGGCGAGGTCGGCTATCGGGCCGAGTCGAGGAGGTCGTTGGCGATCCACACGACGCGGCCGAGCGTCTCGATCACCTCGTCGGTGGTGAGCTCTCGGCCCCAGGCGTCACGGGTGAGCAGGTCGTCCCAGGCCATCGAGTACGAGGCGAGCGCCGGTCCCGGTCGCGGTGGGCGGACGACGATCAAGATCCCGTCGGGGTCGCCTTCGTAGATCAGCGGGTACAGCAGGATCGAGTACGTGTCGAACCCGTCGGGCGGTTCGATGTGGGCGTCGAGGTCGAACACCAGGCCCTCGATCAGCCGCGCCGGGGATTCGGACAGGTACGGCATCTTGTCGGCTTCGGTCATCGCGTCGAGCGCGGCGCGGGCGGCGGGCTCATCGAGTCGGAACCGGCGGGTCACGGTCGGCCCCCGGTCACGCCGTCGGGGAACGCGGCGACGGGGACGAACCACCACTCGGTGTCCACGTGGTCGCGGATGAAGTCGATCACGTCGGGGTCGTTGGGATCGACGGGGCCGGTCAGCTCGAAGCCGGCGGCGGGTGTGCCGGCGACGAGCACATGGTGCGGGCAGGTTGCCTCGTGGGCGGCGATGACGCGCGCGATCTGTTCGCCGGTGGGCTGGTCGGCGCGTTCCCAGTCGGCCAGCACGGCATAGACCGCGTGCCAGTCGATGACCGGCACGGGCAGCGAGGCAACATCGAAGGGGGGTGCGGTGGCGACGACGTGCAGGACGGGTGGTGCGGGCGTCGGCTGCTGGTCGTGTGCGAGGTGTCGCATGGGTGCTCCTTGTGGTTGTTGGCGGCCCGGATGCGGGCTCGCCCCTTTCCGGGGCGCTGCGGCAGCCGGCCGGGGCCGGTCAACCCGGCGGGCTCGGCCCCGAGCGCAGCGAGGGGCTTGACCGGCCACGGCGGATGCCGCGCACGGCACCCCGCCCACCGGGGCGGGCCGCGGCACCCCTTGCGCGCCGGCTGGGGGGTCGGCGCGGCGGGGTGCGGGTGGGCCGTGCGCTCGCTGGCGCGCGGCCCACCCCGTCCGGTGTCGGTCAGGCGAGGGCGGCGGCGATCTCGGCGGCCTGGTTGGCCTTGCTGGTGGTCCCGGCGAACAGTCCGGTCAGAACCTGCTCGCCGCGGTCGCCGCGGCGGGGCGAGTCCCACAGTTCCCAGGTGCTGACGGCCTGCACGACGCCGTAGGCAGTGCCGCGCCAGCCGACCCGCGGGTCGTCACCGAGGTAGATGCGCCGGACCTGGTCGCGTCGGCGCGCCGCGCTGGCCCGGGTGCGGGCGCTGGCGGCGGGGTCGTCGGGCCACAGCACGCCGATCACCTGGTCGGCTTGGCGGTCGGTGATCGTTTGGCGGGTGAGGGCCTCGACCTCGTCACGGAAGCTGTCGGACACCTTCCACGTGAGCTCCAGCGCCCGGCGGGCCTCCGCGGCACGGCCGGTCAGGCTGGAGGTGTGGCGGGCCGCCCAACTCGTGCGGGCAGTGCGGAAGCTGGCCCGGATCGTGTTCCAGCACACAGCCCGCACCATCGTGGCCACGGCCCGCGTGGCGAGGGTGCCGTCCATGCTGGTGACCCACACGAGGCGGGGCATGTGGACGTCGCCGGCGATCACGACATCGCCCGGTAGGGCGATCGTGATGAACAGGATCCGGCCGCCGCGCAAGGTGCCGAGGACTTCGACGTGGGCGTCGGTGGGTCCGGCGTCGACGGTGAGCCGGGCCAGTTCCAGCAGGTCGGCGGGCTGGTGCGGGGCGTAGTCGGCGCCGACCACGCCGAGCACGGCGCCGGTGTCGGAGCGGTAGGTGGCCCGGTGGGTCGGGACTTCGGTGACGCCGTTGGCGGTGAGCGCGGTGACCGGGGCGAGCTGGGCGGTCCAGTCCAGCCCGGCGAGCGGGATCGCTTCGGCATAGCTCATCTGGCGGCCGACGAGGGTGCCGTGGCCGTGCCAGGCCCGCTCGGCGAGGGCCATCGTGTCCAGCCCGGGGATGATCTCTGACGACATGGGTGCCTCCTTGTGGCGTGCCCGCCCCAGTGGCGGACACGCCCCTCCGGGGCGCTGGTCGGCGACGGGCCGGGGCCGGTCAACCCGCAGGGCTCGGCCCCGAGGAACGAGGGGCTTGACCGGACGTGGCCCGTCGCCGCACGCGGCACCTCGGCGCCGTCAGGCGCCGGTCACGGCACCCCGCTCACCCGCGGCGACGGCACCGCCGCCGCGGGACATGCCGCGACAGCGCCCGTGGGCCGGCTGGTTCGGCGGCGATCGGGGGGAGGTAGCGGGCCGCGGCGAGCCGGCGTTGGGCTTCGCTCCACGCCGTCGCCGGGTCGGGGTAGGGGCCTTGCACGGTCATGTCGCGGTCGTAGTCGTAGCCGTCCATGATCCCGTACCAGCGCACCGGCCCGGCCGGGGTGTCGGCGCCGAACTCGAGCACGTCACCGGCGGCCAGCGGTCCGGGGAGCCGCCACCCGCCGCGTTCGGGGTCGCGGTCCCACACCATCCGCGCCCACCCCGCCCCGCTGGCGGGGTCGGTCCAGATCGACGCCACCCACACGGTGGCGTCGGGCGCGACTGGGACGGGCAGGTCGACGAGCACGGCGACCGGGGCGCGCAGGCGGTGCCGCCCGAACCTCGCCCAGTCGTACCCACCACCCACCGGAACTGGAGCGGGGGCGGGGTGGGGTGCGGACGGGCTGGTGGGGTGGCTGCGGCGTGGCATCGGTGACCTCCGTTCGATCCGGATGGTTGCCGACAGTAGGCAGCGCCGATTCTCAAAACCCCCCGGTGCCGCGCCCGATGCGGGCGGGCGGGATGGTCAGCGGGTGGCGGGGTAGGCGACGCGGCCTCGGCGCTCGACGATGCCGAGCCGCAGGGCGCGGTCCAGCGTGCGGTAGGCGGTGGCCGCCGACATGGTGGTGGCGGCGACGAGTTGTTCGAGCGCTGGCCGGTCCGGGTCGGCCGCGTCGAAAAGGGCGCGCAGGTCGTCGTCGCTGACCCGGTTCGGTCGCCCGGGCGGCGCCGACGACGGGCGGGGGACGCGCTCGTCGGGCGTCAGGCCGCCCCACACCCCCAGTTCCTCACCGGCCGCGATCGCGTGGTCCCGGCACTGGGCGCGCACTGGGCAGTGGGCGCACACGGCTTTGGCGGCGGCGATCGTGGCGTGGTCGTCGGCGTAGAACAGTGCCGGGTCGGTCCCCCGGCAGGCGGCGCGTTGCTGCCAGCGAGGCCGAAGCGGCGGGCGGGGCTGTTCACGGGTCGCGCTGGCCGTCATCGCGGTCGCCTCGGCGGCGTCGGGGGTGGCGGTCGCGTTCGTGGTCGAGCTCGTCGTCGCGTGCCTCGACGGTCGAGACGCGCAGCGGGCCTTCCCAGCCGCAGCGGCGGCACGACGCCCACGCCCAGCCGTGCAGTTGCTCGACGCTCACGGCCCCTCCCGTCGCGGGCGGTCGGCGAGGACGGTGTAGCGCTCGACGTAGAACCCGTTGTCGGCGTTGACGACCACGCAGCCTTCGGTGCGGAGGCGTTCGATCAGTTCGTCGGCGACGTCGTAGTCCTGCACGATGCCGCGGGCGAACTCCTCGTAGTCGTCGCCACGGCTGAGGTCGAGCTCTTCGCAGCCGCCGAGGTACTCGCGCAGGATCCTCATGTCGGCTCCAGCGGGCTGCGGTCGGCGTCCGGTCCGAACACGGCCACGACCAGGCGGCGCGCGGGCGCCCAGCCGGGCGCGTCCCACAGTTGGCTGGACATCACCCGGATCGAGGCGCCGTAGTGGACACCGGTGCGGATCAACAGCGCCCGCACCACCGTGTCGTACGGGCAGCCGCGGGTGTCGCACGCGTCCCACCAGCGTTGCCCGGCCCGGTTAGTCCACCACGGCTCACTGCCCACGCGTGACGGCCACGCGAACCCGTCGCCGCTCTCGGGTGGGGCGCCGTTGAGCCAGATCCCGCCTTCGTCGATCAGCGCGGCGCTGCCCGGCGTGGTGGCGCCGTCGGTGAGCGGGACGTGGGCGGCGGCGATGATCAGCCGGGCGTCCATCGCCAGGCGCCCGTAGGCGTCGCCGGGTTCGGGGTTGAGCGGCCCGGCGGGGGTCTCGATCCGGTACCAGGAGTGCACCGTGTCCACCGCGATCACCCGCCCACCGCGTCGTCGTAGGCGGCGCCCAGGTAGCCGGGCAGCCGGTCGCGCTGACGCCGCGTGAGCGGCGGCAGCCACAGCCGCACCGCCAGGGTGTGGCCGCTGCGGTGAGCGATCCCGAACTGGACCAGCCGGTCGAGGCTTCTGCGCACACGCACGTCCGAGCGGGATCCGCTGATCCCGAACGTGGCGGCGATGTCGTCGAGCGTCCACACGGTCGAGCCGTCGGCGGCGTGACGGGCAAAGCGATGCGCCATCACCACCGCGATCGAGCCGACCGAGCACGTCCACCACACCAGGGCGTCGTCGCTGTCGGTGCGGATCGCGCCGGGTGTCTGCTCGATCACCTGGTCGTGCCAGGCGATCACCGTCAACGTGTCCGCCGACGCGGCGATCGGCTCGACGCCCGTCGGGCGCAAAGTGGTTGGGATCGGGGTCATGGAGGGCCTCCTCGGGTCGAGTGACCCCAGCCCCCGGGCCCGGACCGGCTTCCCGATCGTCCCGAACCCGAGCGCTGGCGTCGTGCCCGACCGGGTTGGCCGGGCTTCGCCCTCCGGGGCGGGACCGCCGCCGACGCCGTGTCAACCGCAGGCGTGGCCCCGAGCTCGCGAGGGGCTTGACACGTGTGGCGGCGGCGGCCCACACGGCACACCCGCCGCCAGGCGGGCCACGGCACCCACCCGCAGGGCGGGCCTACGGCACGCGCCCACGCCGCGAGGGGCCGGGACGGCTAGCACATCGAACTCCCCGGATCACTCCCGAGATCACTCCCGGCGCGACGACTTCTTGGCGGGGGCGCGCCAACGGCCCGGCCCCCGAGTTCGCCGGGGCCGGGCCGCTGGGGTCAGGGTGCGTCAGGCGTCGAGGTCGCCGTCGTCGTCGCTGGGGTCGCTGGGGTCCACCTCGTCGTCGTCCTCGCCGTCACCGTTGTCCTCGCCCTCGCCGTCGTCGGGGTCGGTGGCGACGGCGTCGGTGCGGATGTGGCGATCGAGCACCGCGGCGGTCCAGTCGTCGGGGACGAGGCCGGTCGCGTTGAGCATCGCCAGGTAGTCCCGGCAGGCGGTGCTGCCCGAGCCGTGGTACATGTGGGCCTCGGCCTGGCCGAGGGCGACCGCCCCGGCCACGCGGATCAGCCCGGCCGGGGTGTCGACGCCGTCGAGCAGCTTGGCCGCGGTGGCCTCGCGGGGCTGGTCGTGGCCGAGCATGGTGGCGGCGTAGCCGAGCGCTTCGTACCCGACCGACAGGATCAGTCCGCGCAGCGCGACGCGGGTCAGGTCGGCCTGGCTGAACCCGCCGCGGGGCTTGGCGAACGTGTCGGTGGCGTGGGCGAGGCGGGCGAGGCGTCCCTTGCGCTTGGCGTGCGAGTCGTCACCGCCGCCGCGGCTCACGGTGCGGTCGGTCGCAAGGTCGCTGCCCTTGGCGGTGCCGACCCGGCTGGGTGCGTGGCGGCGCGGGTCGGTGCACACCTCGTACACCTCGAAGCCCTGCCCCCAACCGGTGCGGTGCACGACCACGGCGTGGCACGGCTCGGCCGCGTGGGCCTTGATCCCGGCCGCGTCGAACAACTCCCCGAGCCGCTTGGCCTGCGGCGGGGGCGGGTCGTCGTCGGTGAACACGACCGGGTGCTTGGCGCGGGCCTTGGCGACGGCCTGCTCGTACGCCTCGGCGCGGCGCAGCCCGTCGCGGTACTCGCTCACCTGACGGGCCGGGTCGCTGTAGCGGCTGCGCGACAGCCGCTCGCACACCGCTTCCAAGTGGTCGGGGCCGAGGTCCGCGGCGCTCGCCGCGGCCTCCCCGGCGGTGAGCGACAGGTCGCCGGTGTCGAGCGCGGCCCGCCAGCGGGCGGGCAGGATCGTCACGGTCATGCGCGACCGCACCCACTGCTGGGACTTGCCGATCCGGCGGCACAGCTTGGCTGGGCTGAGTCCGGCGTCGAGCGACATCAGCGCTTCGATCGCGTCGACTTCCTCCGACAGGGTGAGGTCGGCGCGCTGCACGTTCTCGGTCAGCATCGTCTCGATCACCTCGACGCGGGTCATTGGGCGGACCACCGCGGGCACGTCGGCCACCTCGGCCTTGCGAGCCGCGGTGAGACGACGGTGCCCGGCGACGACGAGATAGGTGCCGTCGTCGTTGGCGGGCAGCACCAGCAGCGACTCCAGCACGCCGTGCGCCTTGACGGAACGGGTGAGTTCGGTGAGGTCGCCCAGGCTGCGGCGAGGGTTGTCCGGGTGCGGCGCAAGGTCGCAGACGTTGAGCCAGCAAAGTTCCGGCTCGCCCGACACCGCAGTGTCGGTGTCGGTGGTGGTGGGTTCGGTGATGGTCATCGTGTGGGTGCTCCTTCAAGGGTGGCGGCAACGGTTTGGATCCATGGCCGCTCGGGTGTGTCCGTGGCGACCCGGTGCGGGTCGATGTGGGCGCAGGTGTCGTCCGAGGCGCGGACCCACACCTCGCCCTGCTCGATCAGCACCCGGCGAGCCGCGGTCAGCGCCACTCCCAGCGACGACGTGTGCAAGTGCTCGATGCCGTGCCGGTCGATCACCACGTAGTCGGGGATGCGATCGACCGGGTGACGGAACAGCACGGGCTGGCCGCCCGGCGCGACACACGACGCCACCAGTTCGGGACGGTTCACGTTGACGGCTCCTTCCGGTTCGCTGATCGGAGTCCCGGTTTGGCCGGGACTCCGCCCTCCGGGCGGTCAAGGGCCGCCGAGCGGCGCCGGTGTCAACCGCAGGCCCGCGAGGGGCCCGAGGAACGAGGGCTTGACACCGGCGACGGCGGCGGCCCACACGGCACACCCCACCGTGAGGTGGGGCCCCGGCACCCGCCCGCAGGGCGGCCACGGCACGCCCCGCCCACGCTGACCCGGCGCCCCGCCTCCAGCGTTCGGATGCCGGGGCGGCGGCGGTCAGTACGCGGACGGTGGCCAGATGCGCTCGGGCGGCACGGGTGGCGGGCCGTCGATGACGAGCGCGCTGCCCTGGAGGTACTTGTCCTGCCGTTGGAACGCTTCTGCCGTGGGCTCGTCGGGGAATGGACCCCAGGCGCGCATCTCGATCGGGTCGAACACGTGCCAGCCGCCCGGACGGGTCGGCTCGCAGCGCACGAACGTGCGGTCGGTCTCGTCGGTGACCTCGACGTCGCGCACCGCGACGATCACGGCGACGGCCTCACCCGGCTCATGGGACCCGGCCGCGCTTGCGTCGAGGAGTCCGACCCAGTCCTCGATGTCGGCCGGGTCGGTGCCCGCCGGCAACAACAGGTCCCATTCCTCGGTCACGATCGCCAACGCCCGGGTCGTCACCGTCACCCGGGTCACGATGCACCCCCCGCCGCGGCGGGCGGGTCGGCATCGACCAGCGCGCATCGTTGGGCGCGTTCCTCGCCACGGGGCAACCGGCGCCAACCCTCGTCGGGGAAGTCGAACACGTGGCAACGGCTCCGCCCGGACGGCAGCCGGCCGACGTAGCGGACCGGTGCGTCGCGGCCGGGGAGCAACACCATCCGGCCGCGATCGCCCGGTCGGAGGTCGATGATCCGCTGCGGGAAGCGCCGCCGGTACTCGCTCACCCGTGCCCGCCAGTCGCGAGCGAACTCACCCAGCTGCGCCGGGTCGGGCGTCACCGCCTCCCACACCGCGTCGGGCACGCACACGTCGTGCGGGCCCATGTCCTCCGACACCAGCTTGATGACCGTCTCGCGTTCGCGACCGCGCCCGTAGGTGCGCCACAACGCCAAGCAGATGAACTCACCCAACGAACCGGCGAGCCCGAACCACGTCGCGTTCTGATCGGACGGGACCCCTGCCGCGCGTGCCAACACCGTGTACCCGGCGAGCTCGCAGCGGATCGCTTCGGTGAAGCTCTTGTTCCGGTAACCGGTCGCGCCCATCACCGGCCCCGATCCGTGTCGCCCGTGTCGCACAACGCCGACGCGGCGGCGTGGACCGCTTCGATGAGCTGGTCGTCGTCCGGGTCGATCCCGTTGTCGGCCGCCCACGCCGCGATCACGTCGTTGAGCGCGTACAGATCACCCAACACCTCCCCGAACGACGGCGGCGCAGGCGGTACCGTGCTGACGCGGAAGTGGGCGACGAGCAGTTCCTCGAGATCGGTCAACGCCTGGCCGGCATCGCCGCGGCCGCTGTAGTCGATCTCGACCGGCGGACCCGCGACCGGGTAGACGAACAACCTGTCCGTCGCCCAGTCGGCCCGCCACCACGCGATCCGAGCCAACGGCACACCACCGACACCGACGCACTCGGCCGCGCTGCCGGCGTCGAGGACCAGCACCCCGTCCCACACCCGCGCCTCGTAGAAGCCGCCGACGCTCACCGCCGCGCCCTCCCGCCGCTGGCGGTCAGAACTCGCCGACCACGCCTGTCTCCACACCCTGTGAACATCGCCCCTCCCATCGGGGTTCGTGCCCGGCCCGGCTGGCCGAGGCATCGCCCCTCCAGGGCGCAGGGCGCCGAACCGGCCGGCGGTCACCCGCAGGGCCACGGCCCCGAGGAACGAGGGGCTTGACCGCCGGACGGTCGGCGCCCACACGGCACCGCCGGCGAACGCCGGCGACACGGCACCGGCCATCCATGAGCCCGATGCCACCGCCGCGAGAAACGCGTCGTCACCCGTCCGTGCCGCTATCGCTCGGCCGGGTTGTATCCGACCTCGGGCACGACCGCTGCCGGCGTCGTGAAGGGTTGCCGTCGGACAGGACCGTCAGGGACCTGGCGTTCGCGGTCCTCCGTCGGGTTGGGTGGGCAGTTGCGAGCGGCCGCGAGATCGACGAGAGGTCGGGGTCACTGCTGAGTCCGGCCGTTCCACTGAGCCGACTCGCGGGCTGGTCGCCCCCGCGCTCAGACCTCGATACGGGTCACGCGGCGTCGAAGACTCGGTAGGGAATCCGGAAAGACTCGGATGCCTCCCGTAGCGGCGGGCTGTCGGTTCTCACCGCGATGGTCGACTCCGTGAGGATCGCCACGGCGAGGGCTTCGGTGCTGAGGTAGTTGAGCGGTCGCGGGGAGCGAAGACTCGCCATCACTGGGATCAATGTCCGGGGCCCGACGAGGCCGATCGTGTCCGGCAGGACACCGAGCCGGGACCGGACGGCGCGCTGGTCGTCGACAGGGAGCGCGCTGACGCGGCCCGACAGCGAGCCGTGACCAGTGCCGCGGTCGGCCGCACTGGCGACGCGGTAATACCAGCTGCCCGTGGTGTAGATCGCCGACCTGGTCGTCTCGTCGGCGAGCCAACCGTGCGCTGTGCCGATCAACAGATCGAGCAGCAAGTGGTCATCGACGACGAGACTCATCGAGCGACGTCGCGGCCCCTATTGCGTCGCGAGATCGGGGTCGTCAGCGGTGATCGACTCGACGGCACGGTCGTAGTCGCCGCTGGACACCCAGTCCGACAGCGCCGCTCGGGCTGCATCAGACAGGCCAGCAGATAGGACCCCGGTCGGAGCCACCACAAGTTCGCCTCGTGCCTGGGCCTGCGCTCGGGCACGATCGACGATCCGCTCCAGATCACCGTCAAGACGCACCTGCGTTGCCACGCCGCTGATCGTAGCGCCTGCGGCCACGGCTCTGTCTGCCCGCAGGTCGGCCGGCGTCGTCGTGCGGTACGGATTCGTCCGCCTCGTAGCAGGAGCCGGGGAGGGCAGACCGCGGATACCGACGGAATCCACCTGGTCGACCTCCGTCGGTCGCGTCAGGGTCGCCGTCGGGGTGCATCTATGCGCATGCGGAACGGTTCAGCGCCAACCATCGGCTCGTCAGCGTTCCCTGACGTGATCGACGTGTTGGCGCCGTTGGCGAGCCGGTACACCCAGCGCGTCGTCCCACGCGCGCGGGTCGATGCCTCACCGCCTCCGCTTCCACCGTCGCCGGAGCCGCAACGATCGCCGGGGGGCTTCACCCGTTGTGTCGTCGAGGATGTCGGCGTGATCGACGCCGAGCGGCGGTTGATCTGGTCGACTGGTGCGCGGATGGCCCAACAGGGCGCACTGCGGCTCCGGCCCGTCGCTGGCGCGGTCGAGCTCTCGCGGGCCGCTCCGGGCGAGCCCGGCGCACGGCAGGTCGACGCGCGTGGGCGGTTGCGGTTGTCTCGGAGCGTGTTGCGGGCGACCGGGCTCGCGCCCGGTGACCGTGTCGTGGTGGCCCATGTGGCGGGCACGCACACGCGGCTGGTGGCGCGTGCGGATCGGTTCGGCGTGGGGTTGCGGGCGCCGTGACACCGGAAGCGGAAGTGGCGCTGCGCGCGGTCGCCTGCCAGCTCGACGCGGACCGCGACGATCTGGAGCGGATCGCGGCGACGCTGTCGCAGTCACCGGTGCCATTGCTGGGCGACTTCGCGCCCGAGGCGTCTGCGCTGCTGATCGGCAGGACGGTCGGCACCTACCGGTATCACATCGTCCGGCTGGTACGCGAGTTCGGTGACCGGCGGCTCGACCGGATCGGGCTGCTCGACCTCGAAGGCGCGGCCGTGCGGGTACGCCAGGAGGCGATCGCGCGGGGCCGTTCGCGTCACGGCTTCGGGGCGCAGGAGAGCTTCGTCAACGCGACACGGTTCGTGTTCAACTGCGCGGTCAAGGCCGGGCACCTCCGGGTGAACCCGGCGGCAGGGTTGGCGCGCCCGCGGCGGCGGCGTTCTCTGCGCCGCGCCCTATCGGCAGAGGAGTTGGCGGCGATCTTCGACGCGGTGGTGGCAACCAGTCACGACCCGGAGCTGGACCTGCTGGTGCTGGCGTTCGCGAGGGAGACCGCCTGTCGGCGTGACGGGATCTTGAACCTGCGGTTGAGCGACATCCAGCCAACCCCGTCGGTGCTGCTGTACGAGAAGTTCGACGAACGGCGCGAGATCCCGGTGTCAGCGCCGCTGGTGTCGGCGCTGCGGGCACACGCGCAGCGGGCGCCGGGCAGTGAGCAGGTGTTCCACTATCGCAACGGCGACCGCCTGACAGACCGGCGGTTCGACACGATCTTCGGCCGGGCCGGCCGGCACCTGCCGTGGGTGCGTTCGCTCGGCGTGAGCCTCCACTGGATCCGCTACTCGACGCTGACCGATGTACGGATGCTGTGCGGCGAGCGTGTCGCCGCCGCCTACGCAGGGCACGGCGACGGTGCCGCCGGCGTCACCGGCATCTACACGCGGGCCACGTTCGCCGAGCTCCAAGCCGCCCACCACGCCCTGTTCGGCACCGACTGACCGTCGGCTCGGCTCACGCCAGTGGGTGCAGCTCCCCGGTCAGCTCGGCGACCGCCGCAGCCACCTCGGAGATGTCGGCCTTCGTGTAGGTGCCAGTGACGGACTCCGGGCTGTGACCGGCGAACGCCTGAGCCACCGCGAACCCTGCCACGCGCTCGACAGCGGTGATCGCGGTGTGACGCAGCACGTGGGCGGTCAGCGGTGTGCGCGCCGACCAGGGCACCACCTCCTGCGCACGGGTGAAGATCCGGTCGTAGATCCGGTCGCTCAAGGGGGCCATCCCATCGGCGCGTCGGCGGTTGGTCCGCAGCATCGGCTCCTCCGGGCCCCGCACGCCGCGCTCGCGGGCGAGCCCGCTGAGCGCGTCGAGCAGCGAGGCGCTGATCGGCTGCTCGCGTTCGGCACCGAACTTCTCGCGCAGCCAGATCGTCTGGCGTCGCTCATCGACATCACGCGGCCGCAGGTTGATCGCGCCCATCCGCCGGGCGCCGGTCTCTAGGTGGAAGCGGACCAGGAACAAGTCGAGACCAGGATCCGGTGTGGTTGCTGCGACCGCCTCCCACACATCGGTGAGCTCGGTCGGTGACAGGCCGCGGCGCCGGTTCGGGAGCCGGCGCGGCTTGTCGACCATCAACGCCGGGTTGTGGGAGATCCGGCCCGCCTTGTACGCCCGGGTGAACACAGCGCGGATCGCCGCGACGGAGTTCTCACGGCTCGCCCGCCCGTCGCTACCCGCCCGACGCACGCCGGCCCGGCGTGCCGCCTCGTCGACGACGCCTTGCAAGTCGTCGGCCGTGACGCGGTCGATCGGAGCGTGGCCGTGGAACTCCTCGAGCAGCCGCCAGTACGAACCGTAGGAGCGGCGGGTGCGCGGCGGATAGCTCGCCGCCACCGTGACGATGTACTCGGCTACCGTCGGCGGCGCGTCGACCGGCTGGACTTGGCCGCGGCAGGCCATCAGGTCGTCGACGGTCAGGCCAAGCGCTTCCAGTTCGGCGAGCACCACCCGGGCCCGCAATGCGAGGTCCGTCATCGTGCACCCGCCAGGAGATCATCGAGTGCTGTGGCCGACCACACCACGATCCGGTCCTCGCCCGCCGCGGCGCTGATCACCACCGCCCCGTTCATGCCGAGTTGGTGGCAGACACCCCGGGGGACGTGCAGCCGGCCCCGCGCGTCGGCGGCCACCGAACCGCTCTCGCCGCGGCCCGGCGGGCGCAGCTCCCACCCGGTCGCGGTCATCCGCGCCCGGACACTGCCGGCGGCGGCGAACTCGGCCAGCTCGGGGACCAACACTCGCGACTTGGCGTCCAGGTGGCGGATCGCATGACACCACTCACCGACGACGCCCGGCCGCCCCGGCAGGAACGCGGACAGGTCCAAACGAGCGCGCCCAGCAGGGCGTGGAGCGTTCACAGCGCCCACCTTGCCGAATTCTGCAAAGTGGGCACTTGAACACGATTCTTGGGGTAATCCTCCCCTGAACCGGTGGGCGAGGGGGGACTTGAACCCCCACGAGGTTTCCCTCACTGGCACCTGAAGCCAGCGCGTCTGCCATTCCGCCACTCGCCCGAGTGGAAAGCGCAAGCGTAACGATTCACGGCTGTCCACCCAACTCGCGCCACGTCCGGCCAGGGCGTAGGAGGCGCTGCGGGCCGGGGAGGTTGATGACGCCGATCGCGAAGAACAGGCTGCCGACCAGCACCAGCATCGTCGGCAGCAGCAGGGCGTGAGTCGTGCGGTACAGCTCGCCGGTGATCCACTGGGTGTCGGTCAGCACTGGCTCGCCCGGCGCCGACAGGTCGACGTACGGCTCAGCGGGCACCTCGGGCTCGGAGCCCGGCCCCGCATCATCGGCTGGTGCGTCGGGCGGCGGTGGCATCGGAACCTTGCCGCTCAGCACGTCGGCGAGGAACGGGGCCAAGCGAGCGGCGACGATCTCGTGGCCGCGCGGGTTCGGGTGCATGCTGTTGTGGACCCACGTCGACGGCAGGGAGCGCACGATCGGGGCACCGTTCGGCGGGTCGAGCGACAGGTGGTTCACGCCGGGGTCGCTGTTACAGATCCGGTGGCCGGCGTAGGCGTCGATGCCGGCCTCCCACACGACTACACCGGCCGCGTCAGCCGACGCCTTGATCTGGCGGTCGAGGTGGCGGGTGAAGTCGGCGATGAACGTGTACTCGCCGTCGTCGAGGCCCTTACCGCACGGGGCGTCGCCGTCGACCAGCATCGGGTACGGCACCACCACCACGGGCACCTCCGGGCCGACCCGCTCGCGAATCGCCGAGTAGGTGGCGGTGAGCTTCGGGCCCACCTCATCGACGTTGGCGAGCCACTGCTGTGCCCGCTCGGCGCAGCTGCGCGGCAGCAGGCACGCCTGCACGATCGTGGCGAACCCGACGTCGTTGCCGCCGATACTGACGAGCACCACGTCGACATCCGCGAGTTGCGCGTCGGTCAGGGCGTAGAGCTGTGGGCGGGTGCCGACGACCTCGACTGCGTCATCGCCGTCGGGGGGCGACGCCGACCACGCCTCGGATGGGCGGCAACGCAGCGCGCCGGTGGCCATCTGGCCACACGACAGCAGATCTTCAGTGGTGGCGCCCGAACAGGCGACGAAGTCGAGCCCATAGTTGTGGTCGGCGGCGATGCGGTAGGCGTAGGCGGTCGGCGCCCGACGACACTCGTTGCGATCGTCGCCACCCACCTGGTTCGTGCCCTCCAGGTACGTGCGGGCGCCCTCGCCGGAGATGAACGAGTCGCCGAGCACGAGCATCCGCACCTCGCCGTCGGGGGTCGGGTCGGGCGCGGCATTCGAGTAGCCGGGAGCGAGGCCCCACAGACCGAGCGCGCCGACCATGACGACGGCGATGATCCCCTCGCCGCGGAACACGAACCACGCTCCGACGACGCCGACGAACGCGACCAGCAACGCGGCCCACCCGTACACGCCGAGCACGTGCCCGGTCCACGCCCAGCCGGCCACGATCGCCGCCGCCGCGACCAGCGTGAACCCCACCCACCAGCGCGTACGGCGGCGCCAATAGAGGAGCGCGATACCGAACACCGACAGGCCGCAGAACGCCAGCGCCGCTCCGGCCAGCACGGCGAGCTGCGAGCCGGTCGCGGCACCACGCCACACCAGCAGCACACCGACGATCGACACGTCGGCCGAGGCATGGGCGGTGATGCGCCAGTCGAGCCGCTGATTGTGCACCAGCGACGCCATCTGCTGCTTGAGCAGGATCGAACCGACCAACGCTGCACCCAGGCCGACCCAGCCGATCAGCGTGAACCGGTCGAGCGCCCACACCGTGCCGATGCCTGCGACCACCATCTCGACCGGCAGCCACAGCGAACGCAGCGGATGCGGCGGGGGTCGCTCGTCGGGCGGGACGTCGCCGGGAGTGCCACCGTCGGCGTCGATCCGCAGCACGATGTGGGTGCCCATCGCGCCCACCGCGGCGAGCGCGATCGCGACGACGCCGAGCGCCAACCAACCGTTCCAGATCGCCACACCGAACACGGCCGCCGACGCTGCGAGCAGGCCCGGGAACACGAACCACAGCACCCGCCGCTCACGGCGGTCGAGCGTGTCGACCAGGCGCAGCAGGCGGTCGTGAAACCACATCAGGGAGGCCGCCACGAACACGAGGCCGAACGCTGCGAGCGCGCCGCGAGTCCACAACCACCGGCTCTGCGAGCCGAACAGCAGCAGCGCTGCGCCGAGCAGGAATGCACCGAGCGCAGCCGCGCCCTGGCGGCCGTGGGCGCGCGCCTCGGCGCGGGCACGATCGACGGCTCCCTCGAACATCGAGCACCTCCCGCGGTTGCCGCGACGCCTGGCGCGGTCACCGCGCTACGAGCATTGCTTCCAGGGCGTGTGGGGGCAACTGAATTCGTGGTGCGCGCACCACATCTCGATACGGGCGCTGAGCGCCCTACTCGATGACCGTTGGCCAGGTCGCCTGAAACCCAAGCGCCCGGGAGGCAGGTTGGCGGTGGGCTGCGGTGGTTTCGACAGGCTCAACCACCTTGGGTTTCGGCAGGCTCGGGCACCTGAGGGGTGGGGGTTTCGGTGGGCCAGTACCCTTGGGTCGAATGGGTATGCAAGGACTGGAACGCCGTCTGGAGCGTATGGTCGAGGGCGTGTTCCGGCGTCCCAGCAACTCAATTCGACCGATCGAGCTGGGCCGCCGGCTGATCCGCGAGATGGACGACCACCGCACGGTCGACGTCAAAGGCGATCGCGTCGCGCCCAACGACTTCGTCATCGTCATGTCGGGCGACGACCACGCCGGGTTCGCCGACATCGAAGCCACCCTGCGCACCGAGCTGATCGAGGCCTGCCGCGAGTACGCCCGCGAGGAGGGCTACCACTTCATGGGCCCCGTGTCGGTGGAACTGCGCATCGACAACTCGCTCAAGTCCGGCCGGTTCGGCATCACCTCGCAGATCAAGGCGGCCGAAACCGGCCGGCGGCCAGGCACCATCGTCACCCCCACCGGCGAGCGGATCGAGCTCACCGACGACCGCAACCTGATCGGCCGCCTCGCCGACTGCACCGTCGTCATCACCGACGGCAATACCAGCCGCCACCACGCCGTCATCCAGCGCGCCGGCAGCGGGTTCGTCGTCAGCGACCTCGGTTCCACCAACGGCACCTACGTGAACGGCCAACGGTTGGTGGCAGATCACCGGTTGACCGACGGCGACACGATTACCGTCGGCACGGTCGCGCTGCGCTTCGAAGCCTCGTGACATGACGCGAGACGCATGACAGACCAGGTCCTCGACATCTTCAAGCTGGCTCTGCTGGCGCTGCTGTACCTGTTCTTCGCGCGCGTGCTGTGGGCCGTGTGGAGCGAAGTCCGCCAGCCCACCAACCCGCGCATCGTGCACCCCGCCCCCACCCCGGCTCCACACGCAGCCCGGGGCGCCAGCTCGGCCACGCTCGGCAAGCGCACACCGAAACCGCCCAAAGGTCGTCGTGGCCAGCCCGGCCGGTTGGTGATCATCGAACCGAAAGAACGCAAGGGAACCGTGTTCGCGATCGGGCCGGCGGGGGTGGCGATCGGGCGTGAGCAGGGCAACACGGTGGTGATCGAAGGCGACGCGTTCGTGTCGGGCCTGCACGCCAAGGTCAGCGCGCTCGCCGACGGTGGCGCCGTGCGGGTCGTGGTCGACGACCTCGGCTCGAAGAACGGCACCTACTTGAACGGCGTGCGACTCTCCGGGCAGCAGACCGTGGCCGCCGGCGACCGCATTCAGGTCGGCTACACGGTGTTGGAGGCGCAGTGAGCGGGCGGTGGTGTGGTCTCGATACACCGGACGGGGCGGCTTCGCCGCGAGTGCGGCACTCGACCACCGGGGAGCGCAGAGCCGGGCACTCGACCACCGGTGGTTTCGACAGGCTCAACCACCTTGACACGACCACCGGCGGTTTCGACAGGCTCAACCACCTTGGGGGTTGGGATGGCTGAGTTGCGGGTTGGGAGTGCTACGCATCCGGGGCAGTTGCGGACGCAGAACGAGGACTCGGTGCACACCGGGGACGGGTTGTTCGTGGTGGCCGACGGGATGGGTGGGCACCTGGCCGGTGAGGTGGCCAGCGAGATCGCCGTGCGGGCGCTCGAGTCGGGCATGCCCGCCGACCAGCCGAACCGGCTCGACGACCTCGTCACCGCGGTCACCACCGCCAACGGCGAGATCTACACGAGCGCTCTCGACGACCCCGAACGGGCAGGCATGGGCACCACCCTCACCGCCCTCGCGGTGGTCGCCGACGACCACGACGGCGAAGCGTTCGGCGTCGCCAACGTCGGCGACTCGCGGATGTACGTGGTGCGCCACGGCCGCCTGCGCCAGGTCACCGTCGACCACAGCTTCGTGCAGGAGCTGGTGGCCGAAGGGGCGATCACCCGCGACGAGGCGCGTACCCACCCGCGCCGCAACATCGTCACCCGCGCGCTCGGCATCGAGCCGTACGTCCGCGTCGACTCGTGGACGATGCCGGTCATCCGCGGCGACCGGTTCGTGCTGTGCAGCGACGGGCTGGTCGACGAGGTCGCCGACGACACGATCATGGACGTGCTCGCGGCCCACACCGACGACCCCGAGGCCGCCGCCCAGGCGCTGGTCGACGCCGCCAACGCGGCCGGCGGCCGCGACAACATCTCGGTGATCGTCGTCGACGTGCTCGCCGGCGACGACCCGCCCGACCCCACCCAGGAGTTCGACGTCGTCCCCACGTGGCGCGACGACGATGACGACACCGCCGAGACCCCACTCATCGGCGGCGGCATCGTGGCCGACCCACTCGACGACGAACCCGGCGACACCGACGACGCCGGCACGGCCACGGGCACGCTCGACGACGCACCACCGCGCCTGCCCGACGCACCTCCGTTCGACGGGGCTGCCGAACTGACCGCGGCGGCACCCGGCTCGGCCCGCACACGGGGCGGGCGACTCGTGCGCTTCCTGCTCACCATCGGCGTTGCCGCAGTGCTGATCTTCGGCGGTGTGCTCGCCACCGCCTGGGCCCGCAGCGGGTACTTCGTCGGCTTCGACGACAACGGCGAGGTGTGGGTGTACCAGGGCCAGAAGGGCACCGTGCTGTGGGTGTTCAACCCCACCAAGGAGGAACGGGCGGCCTACACCCGCGCCGACCTCGACGAGCAGTCGATCCTCTTCGTCGAGAGCGAGCCCGAGTACGCCAACCTGCAGAGCGCGAGAGACGCTGTGCGCACCCGGCTGCAACCGGCCGACGCCCCCGAGCCCACCGTGCCGTCGAGCACCGCGCCCTCCACGTCGACGACCGTTCCGCGCGCCGCCCCCGCCACCCCGCCAGACAGCACGCTGGTCACGACCGTCGGACCATGAGCCAACTCGCCCCGGTCGTGCGGCGGCGGAGGTGGACCGAGCTCACCCTGATCGTCATGGCGGGGGCGATCACCGGCCTCGCCTACACGCTCGCCTCGCTCGGCGCCAACGCCGTGATCCCCGCCCGGATCGGCCCGTTCCTCGGCCTGCTGCTCGGCCTGATCGCGATCGCCCACCTCGCCGTGCGCCTGTTCGCCCGCGGCGCCGACCCCACCCTCTTGCCGCTGGCCGTGCTGCTGCACGGCCTGGGCTACGTGATGATCACCCGCCTCGACGATCGGCTGGCCGGCCTCCAATCGGCGTGGAGCGTCGTCGCGATCGGTGCGTTCGTCGCCACGCTGCTGTTCGTCCAGCGCCCCGGCGACCTGGCCCGCTACCGGTGGTCGCTGTTCTTCGCCGGGGCGGGCCTGCTCCTGCTGCCGCTGGTGCCGGGGCTGGGCACCACCATCAACGGCGCCCGCATCTGGGTCAACCTCGGCCCCATCAACTTCCAGCCCGGCGAGTTCGCCAAGGTCGGGCTGGCCGTGTTCTTCGCCGCCTATCTGGCTGACCGCCGCGAACTGATCGCCGCGTCGACCTGGAAGATCGGCCCACTCCGGCTGCCCGACCCGCAGTACCTCATGCCGATCGTGATCGCCTGGGGTTTCTCGGTGATGGTGATGGTGGGCCAGCGCGACCTCGGCTCGTCGCTCTTGTTCTTCACCCTGTTCGTCGTGATGATGTGGGTCGCCACCGAGCGGGTCACCTACCTGGTGCTCGGCGTGGGCATGTTCGCCGGCGCGGCCTACGCGGCGTGGCGCCGGTTCGACCACGTGCAGACCCGCGTCAGCATCTGGCGCGACCCGTGGGCCGACGAATACGACAAGGGCTTCCAGATCGTGCAGGCCCTCTACGGCATCGGCGACGGCGGCATCGCCGGCACCGGGCTGGGCCGGGGCAGCCCCGACAAGGTGCCCGAAGCCCAAAACGACTTCATCTTCGCCGCGCTCGGCGAAGAACTCGGATTGCTCGGCTCGACCGCGATCCTCGTCACCTACCTGCTGATCATCGGGGCCGGCCTGCGCGTGGCGATGCGCACCGACCGTCCGTTCGAGAAGCTGCTCGCCACCGGCCTCACCACGATCGTCGGCGTGCAGGCGTTCATCATCATCGGCGGTGTCATCAAGGTGGTGCCGCTGACGGGCATCACGTTGCCGTTCGTCAGCTACGGCGGCTCGTCGCTGCTGTCGAACTACATCATCTTGGCGATCCTGCTGCGGCTCAGCGACGCCGGCGCGCGCCGGCTGGGCGAGCTGCCCGACCTGCCCACCCCCCGCGAACGCTGGGCCGCCTGGCGCCTGCGCCGCTCGGCCAAGCGCACCCGCGGGTTCGGTGACGTCTTGCAAGCGCGAGGTGGTTTCGACAGGCTCAACCACCAGGTCCGGGCCGACGTGAGGGAATCGGCGTGAACCGGCAGATCCGGCAGCTGGCGTTCGCTCTGATGGCGCTGTACGTCACCTTGTTCGTGGCGCTCAACTACTGGCAGGTCGACCGCACCGACGAACTCGCTTCGCAACCGGGCAACACGCGTGCGCGCATCCGCGAGTTCAACCGGCCACGCGGCGAGATCATCACCGCCGACGGCGTGGTGGTGGCCTGCTCGCGCGAGATCGCCGCGGCGCCGTTCATCGACGAGTGCCGCCCGCAGTGCAGCACCGTGCCGCTGCCCACGCCCGAGCAGTCGGCCCGTAGCGACGTCACGTACCAGCGCCTGTACCCCACCTGCGACCTGTTCGCCCAGGTGGTCGGGTACTCGACGTTCGGGCTGGGCTCGACCCAGATCGAACGCACCCGCAACGACGTGCTGGTCGGCAACACGCTGCTGCAACAGGTCGGCGCACTCGACGACCTGTTCAACCCCAACTTCGACATCTCCGGCACGGTGCGGCTGACGCTGCGCGAGGACATGCAACGCTTGGCCAAGTTCCTGCTTGGGCCGCGCGAGGGCGCGATCGTGATGACGGAGGTGGCCACCGGCGCGGTGACGGCGATGTGGAGCTGGCCCAGCTTCGACCCCAACCTGGTGGCCCAGCCCAGTTACGACGCGGCGTTCGACTACCTCACCGAACTCCAGGCCGACCCCGGCGACCCGCTGCTGGCCAACGCCTATCAGCAGCGCTACATGCCGGGCTCGACGTTCAAGGTGCTCACCACCGGAGCCGGGCTCGACGCCGGCGTGCTCTCGCTCGACCGGGTGTTCGAAAACGAGCGCGAGTACCTGCCACCGCAGACCACCGACCCGGTCGAGAACTACGGCGGCGGGCTGTGCGGCGGCGACCTCACCGAGGTGTTCGCCCGCTCGTGCAACACGCCGTTCGCACGCACCGCGATCGAGCTGGGGCCGGAACGGTTCCAGGAGTTCATCGCTCGCTGGGGTGTCGGCGAGGCGCTGCCGATCGACCTGCCCGGCGCGGTCGCCTCGACGATCGGTGACTTCTCGACCATCGACGACAATCTGCCGTTGCTGGCGATGCGCGGGTTCGGCCAGAACGAGGACCAGATGGTGCCGCTGCACATGGCGATGGTCGCGGCCACCGTCGCCAACCACGGCGACATGATGCGGCCGTACGTGGTCGACGTCGAACTCGACCACGAGGGCAACGTGCTCGACCGCACCCGGCCCGAGGTGTGGAAGCGCCCGATCAGCCGCCAGACGGCCGGCATCCTCCAGGGCCTGATGCGCCAGGTGGCCGAGACCGGTACGGCGAGCTGCTGCATCGGCCTCGACGGCGGCATCCCGGTGGCCGCCAAGACCGGCACGGCACAGCTCAACGGGCCCGGCGAACCCGAACGCTCGCACGCCTGGATCGTCGCCTACGCCCCCGCCGACGCCCCGCGTTACGCGGTGGCGGTGATGATCGAGGGCACCAACGCCGAGATCTCGGCGCAGACCGGTGGGCGCCTCGCCGGCCCGATCGCCAAGGCAATGCTCGACGGCGTGTTCGCAGCCGACGGCATCACCGCCACGCCCCAGGACTCGGTCCCATGACCAAGCGCGCACCACGTCTCGATACACCGGCGTGGCGGCTTCGCCGCGAGTGCGGCACTCGACGACCGGGAGCCCTGGCACCTACCGGACGTACGTCGTCGGTATCCTCGGGGCGCGGTTTACACGCCGCCAGGTTCCTATGAGCAACGCAGGTGGCGCAACGGTCATCAACGACCGGTACGAGATCCACAAGCGCGTCGGGCGCGGTGGCATGGCCGACGTGTTCCTCGCGCGCGACCGGCTGCTCGACCGCCAGGTCGCGATCAAGGTGCTGTTCCCCGAGTTCGCGGTCGACCCGAACTTCGTCGAACGGTTCCGCCGCGAAGCCCAGGCGGCCGCCAACCTGAGCCACCCGAACATCGTGTCGGTGTACGACTGGGGCAAGTACGAGGGCACCTACTTCATCGCCATGGAGTACGTGCACGGGCGCACCCTGGCCGAAATCCTCAAGACCAACACCCGGCTCACCCCCAAGCAGGGCGCCGAGATCGCCTCCGAGGTGGCGGCTGCGCTCGGGTTTGCCCACGAGGGTGGCCTCGCCCACCGCGACATCAAGCCCGCCAACATCCTGATCGGCTCGAACGGGCAGGTGAAGGTCGCCGACTTCGGCATCGCCCGGGCGATGAACTCGGCCACCGAGTCGAACCTCACCCAGGCCGGCTCGGTGATGGGTACCGCTTCGTACTTCTCGCCGGAACAGGCCCAGGGCGCCCAGCCCGACCCGCGCAGCGACCTGTACTCGCTGGGCATCGTGATGTACGAGATGATCGCCGGGCGGGCGCCGTTCACCGGCGAGAACCCGGTCGCGATCGCCTACAAGCAGGTCCACGACCAGCCCACCCCGCTGAACAAACTGGTCGACGGGGTGCCCCGGGCGTTCGAGGCGATCGTCGCCAAACTGCTCGCCAAAGACCCCAAGCTGCGCTACCCGTCGGCGCACGCCCTGCGCGACGACCTGCGCCGGTTCCGTAACGGCGAGCAGGTGCAAGCACTGGTCACCGCCGCAGCCCGGCCCGGCACGCCCGCCGCCGGCACGCCGCGCCCGGTCGCCCCCACGCAGGCCACCCCCGGCGTTCCCGGGCGCACTCCTTCGGCACCCGTCACCACGGTGGTCGCCGGTACCAGCCCGGCGCTCGACGCCTACCGCTCGGCCGGGCCCACCACGGCCCACCCGCAGATCGCCGGGGCCCCCACCACCGCGCTGCCGGCGCGCGGGACGGCCGACATGTCGCACTACCCGCCCGGCGCGTCGCCCGAGGCGCGCTACTACCAGGACGGCAACTCACGCACCGGCTGGTACGCGCTGGCCGCGTTCATCGCCCTCGTCGCCTTGGCGGCCGGCGGTGTGCTGCTGTACCAGGGCCTCACCAAGCAGGGCGAGCAGACGTCGGAGGGCGTCACGCTCGACAACTACGTGGGCCGGCCGATCACCGAGGCCGTGCAGGAGCTACAGGGCCTCGGGTTGGAGCCGCTGGCGATCCCGGTCGCCAACCCGCTGGTCGGCGAGGAGATCATCCACGAGATGCGGATCAACGGGGCACCGGCCGAGGTCGGCGTGATCGTGCCCATCAACACGCCGATCGAGCTGATCTTCAACCCGACCCAGACGCTGGTGACCGTGCCCAGCGTCGAGAACCTCGACCTCGCCACTGCCCAAGCCAGGCTGACCGAATCGGGCTTCCAGCATCGGTTCGAGTCGGAGGAGAACGAAGAGGTGGCCGAGGGTCACGTGATCCGCACCGACCCGGCCGCCGGTCAATCGGTGCGCCAAGACACCATCATCACGATCATCGTGTCGGGTGGGCCGGGCACCGTGTTCGTGCCGGCCGACATCATCAACACGCCGGCCGCCAGTGCCCAGGCGCGCCTGCGGTCGTCGGAGTTCGGGCTCGAGGTCACCATCCGCTACCAGCCCGACGACAACATCGCCGCCGAGATCGTGATCGCCACCGACCCGCCAGTCAACACCCGGGTCGAGCGTGGCCAGTTGGTCACCCTGATCGTCAGCTCCGGCCCGGGCGAATCGCAGGTGCCGCCACTGATCGGCCAGACCGAGGCGTCGGCACGCAACACCTTGAACGCCCGCAACCTGGGCATCCACGTCACCTACGACGAGGTGCCACCGGGGCACCCCAGCGACGGCACGGTCACCGAGCAGCACCCGCTCCAGGGCACGATGGTCGCCAAGGGCACCGTCGTCAACGTCGTGATCGCCCAGGCGACCGCCGCCGTGACGACGACGCTGCCGCCCACCACGACGACCACCACGGTGCCGCCCACCACGCAACCGCCGACGACCACCACGACGACGACCACGACGGTGCCGCCCGAGGCACCCACCACCCCGCCCCCCGGCACCACCCCCAGCCCGTAGCAACGCCGACCCCAGCGGCGGGGTGGTTTCGACAGGCTCAACCACCGGGAGGGCCGGCGGGGTGGTTTCGACAGGCTCAACCACCGGGAGGGCCGGTGGGGTGGCAACGACCGGCTCAACCACCGGGTGGGTGGGTGGTCAGGCTGTGTTAGGCGGGGGTTCGTGCTCCGTCGAGGAAGTTCTTGAGGAGGTCGTGGCCGTGACCGGTGAGGATGCTTTCGGGGTGGAACTGCACGCCTTCGATCGGCAGCGTGCGGTGGCGCATGCCCATCACGGTGCCGTCGGCGGTGCGGGCGGTGACGGCGAGTTCGTCGGGCAACGTGGCCGGGTCGACCACCAGCGAGTGGTAGCGCGTCGCCGTCAACGGTGACGGCAGCCCGGCGAACACCCCCTCGCCGGTGTGCTCGACGGGCGACGTCTTGCCGTGCATCAACTCCGGTGCCCGCACGACCGCCGCGCCGAACACGTGGCCGATCGCCTGATGGCCGAGGCACACCCCGAACACCGGCACGCCGGCCGCGGCGAACGCCGGGATCGCCGCGCAGATGATGCCGGCGTCCTCGGGCCGCCCCGGCCCCGGCGACAGCAGCACCCCGTCGGGTGCCAGCGCCAACGCGTCGTCGACGGTCAGCGCGTCGTTGCGGTGCACGACCGGTTCGGCACCCAACTCGCCCAGGTACTGGACGAGGTTGTAGACGAACGAGTCGTACGAGTCGATCACGAGGATCCGCGGCACGTGCTCAAGCTACTGAACGCACGGCCGGTAGGCTCGAAACGTTATGGCTCCACCGAAGAGGAAGACCGTCGGCGGCCGCACCACCGCCAAGGGCACTCAACCCGGCGACGTGCGGCGCGTTCCCGCCACCGACGACCTGGGTAGCGTGTCTGCCTCGTCGCGGTACACGCCACCGGTCTCGAAGCAGGACAAGCTGCCGATCCCGTGGATTCCGTACCTGATGCTGGCCTTGCTCGGCCTCGGCGTGGTGGCCATCATGCTCAAGAACCTGGTGTGGCAGGACAGCATGTGGCTCACGCTGGTGGGCCTGGGCTGCATCCTTGGTGGCCTGTACACGGCCACCAAGTGGCGCTAGCCGTCCTCCCCAGCGGTCGCTATCCCCGCTGGTAGCGGGTGTTATCCACACCTTCGCCGGCGATCACCCACCCGCTCAACCCGGGTTATCCACAGGCTTGTGTGGAGAGCAAGCGCGTGGCCGGGCTGCGTCACTCGTAGAGCGGCGCAACGACCGTCATCTCTTCGAGGCAGTGCTTCGGGGGTGGCGGGTCTTCGTCTGGGGCGAGGGTCAACTTCAACTCCACGCCACAGACATCACACCGATACCGGACGTTCACTTTGCGCATCTCGCCGGGCTCGGGCGGTGGCGCGGGCGGGGCCGAGAGCGCTTTGAGCACCGCCATCCCGCTCCGCCACAACACCACCATCAGCACCAATCCGGCGCCGAACCACACGACGCTGCCCACAGATGCGGCGATCAACACGGGCTCAGGGTACCCGGTTATCCCCAGACGCTGTGGGGGAACCCTCAACCACTGGTGGAGCCCTGGCAGTCAGCAGCGTTCGATCAGCAGGGCGTTGGCCATGCCTCCGCCCTCGCCGATCGTGGCCAGCCCGTAGCGCCCGCCGCGCCGCTCGAGTTCGTGCACCAGCGTGGTCACGATCCGTGCGCCCGAGGCTCCGAGCGGATGACCGAGCGCGATCGCCCCGCCGTTGACGTTGACCCGTTCCAGGTCGATGCCCTCACCGAGCTCGCGCTCCCAAGCCAACACGACCGGGGCGAACGCCTCGTTGACCTCGAACAAATCGATGTCGTCGAGCCCCAAGCCGGCCCGCTCAAGGGCCTTGGTGGTGGCCGGCGCGCATCCCATCAGCATCAGCCGCGGGTCGCTGCCCGCCACCGCGAACGACACGCACCGCGCAAGCGGTCGCAGCCCCAGTTGCTCGGCCCGGGCCGCGCTCATCACCAGCACCGCCGCCGCGCCGTCGCTGATCTGGCACGAGTTGCCGGCCGTCACGCGGCCGCCCTCGTCGGCCGGGCGGAACGCCGGTTCCAGCCGAGCCAGCCGGTCGAGCGTGGTCGGGCGGACGCCCTCGTCGCGGATCACCGGCGTGCCGTCGACGCCGGCAACCGGGACGAGCTCGCGGTCGAACCGGCCTTCCAGCACCGCCCGCTGCGCGCGTGCTTGGGACATCGCCGCGTACTCGTCGAGTTCGCCGCGGCCGAGGTCCCAACGATCGGCGATCAGCTCGGCGGCGGCGCCCTGCGGCACCAGCCCTCCGCTGTCGGAGTAGCGCGCCCCCAGCCGCGGCCCGAACGGGTAGCCGAACCGGCCGTCGACCATCGACGCGCCCATCGGCACGCGGGTCATCACCTCGACCCCGCCGGCGACCACCACGTCGTACGCACCGGCGGCGATGCCCTGGGCGGCGAAGTGCACCGCCTGCTGCGCCGAGCCGCACTGGCGGTCGACCGTCACCCCCGGCACGTGCTCGGGCCAACCGGCCGCAAGCACCGCGTTGCGGGCGACGTTGATCGCCTGCTCGCCCACCTGCATCACGCAGCCGAGCACCACGTCGTCGACCAACGCCGGGTCGAGGCCGTTGCGGTCGGCCAGGGCGACGAGCAACTCCGACACGAGATCGACCGGATGCCAGTGGCGTAAACGGCCGTCGTGCTTGCCGATCGGGGTGCGCACGGCGTCGACGATCACGGCGTCGATCGGCGAGGCGGCCACGTGTCGAGTCTGACGCGCGGACCTCGACGGCACACAAGCGAGCGCGAAGCGGCCACAATGTCGCCCATGACGCGCGCCACGATTGCCGAAGTCGAGCAGATGGTGGCGGGGACCACCATCCCCACCAGGTTCGTCGAACTGCTCGACGCCCACCCCGACGCGGTGATGCTGCGGGCCAAGTCGCCCGCCGGAGACGTGGCCGGCGGCTGGGACGAGTTCACCGTCGCCGACGTGGCCGAGCAGGCCGGGCGGGTGGCGGCGGGGCTGCGGGCCGAGGGCGTGCAGGTGGGCGAGCGGGTGCTACTGATGATGCGCAACCGGCCCGACTTCCACTGGCTCGACCTGGCCGCCCAGCTGGTGCGTGCCACCCCGGTGTCGATCTACAACTCGTCGTCGCCGGAAGAAATCGCGTTCCTCGCCGCCGACGCCGGTGCCCGCGTGGCGATCGTGGAGAACGCGGTGTTCCTCGATCGGCTGCTCCAGGCCCGCACCGAACTTCCCGAGCTGACCCGGATCTTCGTGATCGAACCACCCGAGGGGCCCCTGCCCGACGGCGTCGCCCCCGTCGCCGAACTGCACCAGCACGGCACCGCCGACATCCGCTCCCTGGCCGCCGACACCGACCCCGCCGATCTGGCGACGCTGATCTACACGTCGGGCACCACCGGCCCGCCCAAGGGCGTGATGATCTCGCAGCGCAACGCGTCGTACACGCTGGAAATCATCCGGCTCGCGCTCGAGCGCACCCCCGAGCAGATGCTCGGGTGGAAGGTCATCTCGTACCTACCGATGGCACACATCGCCGAGCGCACCGTCAGCCACTACAACGCGCTCGTGTTCGCGCCGCAGGTCACCACCTGTCCCGACATGGCCGAACTGTCGGCCTACCTCGGGGAGGTGCGCCCGCAGCTGTTCGTCGGTGTGCCGCGCGTGTGGGAGAAGATCTACGCCGGCGTGAACGCGGTGCTGGCCAACGACCCCGACAAGGCCGCCCAGTTCAACGACGGCGTCGCCGCGGCGACGCAGCTGAACCGGCTCGAACTCGAACGCCCGCTCACCGACGACGAGCGCGCCACCCGCGAGTTCCTCGACGCGGTCGCGTTCTCGATGGTGCGCGGCTTGGTCGGGCTCGACGAAGTCGAGATCGCGGTCACCACCGCGGCCCCCATCCCGGCGCCGATGCTCGAGTGGTTCACCGCGATTGGCGTGCCGATCTCGGAGGTGTACGGCATGTCGGAGTCGTCGGGCCCGATCGCCTGGTCGCCGTACCGCAACAAGCCCGGCTACGTCGGCCAGGCGTACCCCGGCATGGAGGTCGCGATCGCCGACGACGGCGAGGTGATCTGCCGCGGCGGCAACGTGTTCGAGGGCTATCTCAACCTGCCCGACAAGACCGCCGAGACCGTGATCGACGGATGGCTGCACTCGGGCGACATCGGCGAGCTCGACGACGAGGGCTACCTCCGCATCGTCGACCGCAAGAAGGAACTGATCATCACGTCGGGTGGCAAGAACATCAGCCCCGCCAACCTCGAAGCGGCGCTGAAGATGATCCCGGTGATCGGCCAGGCGGCGGTGATCGGCGACGCCCGCAAGTTCATCTCGGCGCTGCTCGTGCTCGACCCTGAAGCTGCGCCGGTGTGGGCCGCCCAGCACGGCAAGGCCGGTGCCTCGCTCGCCGAGCTGGCTGGCGATGCCGACCTACGAGCCGAGATCCAGCGCGGCGTCGACGCCGTCAACGAGCAGTTCGCCCAGGTCGAGCAGATCAAGAAGTTCGTCGTACTCGGCGAGGAGTGGCTGCCCGACTCCGACGTGTTGACCCCGACGATGAAGCTCAAGCGCCGCGGCATCCACCAGCGCTACGCCGCCCAGATCGAAGCCTTCTACACCGACTGACGAGTTGTGTCTGTCACAACTCGTCAGTCGGGGGGCCAGTGTTTGTTGACGGAGGTGCGGTAGGTCTGGTTCATGGCGCGCCACAGGGTGCGGCCGCGGGGGGTGAGCTCGACCTCGACGGCGCGGTGGTCGCCGCGGTCGGGGCCGGGGTGGCGTTGCACCCAGCCCTCCTCCTGGAGCCGGTCGAGGCGGCGGCTCAGCGTCGCCCGCGGGATGCCGAGCGCGGTGGCGACGTCGTGCGGGCGGGACTTGCCGCCGAGCGCTCGCAACTGGGCGAGCACGTCGAACCACGCCAGCGGCACCGCCCACTCGGCCTGGAGGTCGGCGTCGATCGCCCGGGCCACGCGCTCGACCGTCGCCCGGGTCTGCGACCAGGCGGCCAACCGGGCAGCGTCGAGCTGGGGCACCGGTCGGGCTAGGCCGTGGCGGCGAGCGCGGCGGCGAACACGCCGAGCGCTTCGTCGACCTCGGCGGCGATGACGACGAGCGGTGGCATCCAGCGGATGACGTCGCCCTGGTAGCCGGCGCTCATCAGCAGCAGGCGACCCTCGTCGCGGCAGTGGGCGAGCACGGCGGCGACACGTTTCGGGTCGGCGAACTGGGTGGCCACCATCAGCCCTGGGCCGCGCACCTGCACGATGCCCGGGTACTGGGTGGCCAGCGCGCGCAACCCGCTGGACAGTTGCTCGCCGCGGGCGCGCACGTTCTCGAAGAACGCCGGCTCGCTCATCAACTCGATCGTGGCTAGCGCCGCCGCGCAACCAAGCGGGTTGCCGCCGTAGGTACCGCCGTGGCTGCCGGTGGGCCACTTGTCGTCGAGTTCGCGGCGCGTTCCCAACGCCGAGAACGGGAACCCGGAAGCGATCCCCTTGGCCATGCACAAGATGTCGGGTTCGATGCCATACCGGTCGATCGCGAACCACTCGCCGGCCCGGCCGAACCCGGACTGCACCTCGTCGGCGACGAACAAGATGCCGTGACTCCGACACCGGTCGACGATGCCTTCGAGGAACGCCCGCGGCGCGGCGATGTAGCCGCCCTCGCCGAGCACCGGTTCGACGATGACGCAGGCCGTCTCCGCCGGCGCCGTCTGGGTGGCCAGCAAGCGGTCGAACGCGGCCAGCGCGGCGTCGACCTCGGCTGCCTCGTCGGCGGCGAGTGGGTCGGGGAACGGGGCCACGAACACACCCGACGGCAGTGGGGCGTGCCCCGCGCGGTAACCCGTCTTCGACGTGGTCATCGCCATCGCCATGTGCGTGCGGCCGTGGAACGACCCCGAGAACACCACCACGTGCGGGCGGCCGGTTGCCTGCTTGGCGAGCTTGACCGCGGCCTCGGTGATCTCGGCGCCCGAGTTGGCGAAGAAGAACGTGTCGATGCCGGCCGGCGTGATGCCGGCCAGCTGAGCAGCCAGTGGTTCGAGCAGGTCGTGCGTGAACACGTTGACCTGGGCGTGGATGAAGCGCTCGGCCTGGGCCGCAATCGCGGCGACCACCGCAGGGTGCGAGTGCCCGGTGGAGTTGACCGCGATGCCCGCCGCGAAGTCGAGGTAGTCGACGCCGTCGGTGGTGGTGACCCGGCAGCCACGACCCGACGCCACCTGCAGATCGGACACCTTGAACCACACGTTCGACAGATGTGACATGGCGGCGACGCTACTACCGTCCTGACGATGAGCGAGCCGACCGACCTGCCGTTCACGCTCGCCGATGTCAACGCTGCCGTGGCCGAACATTTCCCTGGCAACGCCAACACCTGCGTCGAGATCGGCCCCACGTTCGCGGTCGTCGAGTACGTGGTGCAACCGGCGAGCATCCGGCCCGGCGGGTTCGTCTCGGGCCCGACCCAGTTCGGTGTGATCGACGCGGCACTGTGGTACCTGACGTGGGCGGCGATCGGCCGGATCGAGTTGATGGCATTGACGTCGGAGCTGTCGATCCGCTACCTGCGCCCTGCCCAGGGCACGCGGGTGTATTGCCGCGCCGACCTCGAAGCGGCCAGCCGCCGCAGCGTGGTGGGCACCGCCCGGGTGTGGTGCGACGACCGGCTCGACAAGGTCACGGCCACCGCCCAGGGCACCTACGCGCTCCCACTCCCGTAACGATCGGCGTTCAAGCGCCACGCAGGCTGGGTGGATTCGAGCTGAGAGGCAGCGAGGAGAGCTAACCAGGCCGCTCCGCTCGCGGCGGGATGATTCACGAGCGGAGCGGCCTGCGATGACATTGTCATCGAACCGGGCCTCCAGCCGAAAGGTTGTGATCATTCAGTATTCTTTTGGTCGTATTGGTCGGGTCTAGGCTGTGGCATGGCCACCAGGGGGCGGCGGCGGAGCGTGTGGGGCCCAGCCCTCGCACTGCAGGTCTTGATCGTCGTGATCACGCTCGCGATCGCCGAGGTCGCGGTCTACATCAACGCCCGCGACGAGTTGCGCGATCAGTACGGCGAACGGGCACTGGCCGTCGCCCACACGGTCGCCAACATGCCCACCACCCGCGATGCGCTCCTGTCGGGCACGCCGGGTGGTGAGCTGCAGGAACTGGTCGAACAGATCCGCCTCGACACCGGCCTCACCTACATCGTCGTCGGCGACCCCGACTGGGTGCGCTACACCCACCCCGAACCCGACCGGATCGGCGAGAAGGTGTCGACCGACCCGTCCGATGCGCTCGCCGGACAGACCGAGGTGGTGGTCGAGACCGGCACGCTCGGCGAGACGATGCGCGCCAAGTTGCCGGTCGTCGACCCGGCCAGCGGCGAGATCATCGGCTTCATGTCGGCGGGCATCTCCACCGCCGAGATCGGCAACGCGCTCCGATCGACGCTGTGGGCTGTGTTCCTGTGCGGGCTGCTCGGGTTGGCCGTCGGGTTGACCGGGTCGTGGCTGCTCGCCCGACGCCTGCGCCGCGACACCCGCGGCCTCGCGGCCGCCGACATCGCCACGCTGTACGAGCACCGCGAGGCGATGTTGCTGTCGATCCGCGAGGGCGTCGTCACGGTCGACATGGCCGGATTGGTGACGCTCGTCAACGACGAGGCCCGGCGGCTGCTCGAACTCGACGGAGACGTCAGTGGGCAGCACTTCGCCGACATCGTCGCCTCGCCCGCGCTCGGCTCGATCGCCGACCGTGCCGCTCGGCGTGACGAGACCGTGATCAACGACGGACGCCTCCTGGTGGTGAGCCAACGTCCGGTCGTCGTCGACGGTACTCCGGTTGGCTCGGTGATCACGCTGCGCGATCGCACCGAACTGCAACAGCTCGTGGGTGAACTCGTCACCGCCAAAAAGGTCACCGACTCGCTGCGCGCCCAGGCCCACGAGTACACGAACCGGATGCACACGGTGGCCGGGCTGATCGAGCTCGGCCAGACGGACGAAGCGCTCGGGTTCATCGCCAGTTCGTCGCGGATCGCCCAGTCGTTGACCGAGGCGTACACCGACGCAGCCAGCGACCCCACACTGCTCGCGCTGCTGCTCGCCAAATCGGCCGACGCGCTCGAACGCGGGGTCGAGTTCGAGGTGCACACCGACGCCAACGTGCAGGTCGCCCGGATCGACCAGCCCGACGAGATCGTCACCGCGATCGGCAACCTGATCGACAACGCGTTCGACGCCGCCACCGCCGCCGAGCGACCGGCCCTCGTGCGCCTCGAGCTGACCGGCGACGGGCTCGACCTGGTGGCCACCGTCGACGACTCCGGTGCCGGCGTGAACCCCCACGACCGGCAGCGCATCTTCGACCTCGGGTACTCCACCAAGGGTGCCGACGGCCGTGGCATCGGGCTGGCACTGGTACTCGCCGCCGCAGTGCGCCGCGGCGGCACGCTCGAGCTGCTCGACGAGGGCTCGCTGCCCGGCGCCCGTTTCCGCGTACGGCTTCCCGGCATGCTCCTCGCACCAGAGCGAGCCGCGCCGTGACGCGGGTGCTGGTGGTGGACGACGACTTCAAGGTCGCCTCGATCCACCGCGGTTTCGTCGAGCGCCTCCCCGGGTTCGACGTCGTCGGCGAGGCACACTCGGGCCGCCATGCCCTGACGCTCGCGGCCGAGCTGCAGCCCGACCTGATGCTGCTCGACATCTACCTGCCCGACATGTCGGGCCTCGAGGTGTTGCAGCACGTGCAGGGTCACCACATCGACGTGATCGCGATCACAGCCGCCCGCGACGTCGACACGCTGCGCACCGCGCTGCGACTCGGCGTCGTGCACTACCTCGTCAAGCCGTTCACGTTCCAGACGTTCCGCGCCAAGCTCGCCAGCTACGCGGCCTGGGCCGAAGCGCTCGACCGGACGGCAATCGTGGGGCAGACCGATGTCGACCGGCTGGTCGGCGTGCTGCGCACCCCGGCAACCGACCGACAGCTACCGAAGGGGTTGTCGGCGTCGACCCTGCGAGCGGTGCGCGACGTGATCGAGTCGACCGCCGAGCCGCTCACGTCGGTGGAGGTGGCCGAGCGCTGCGGTGTCAGCCGCGTCACCGCCCGCCGCTATCTCGAGCACCTGGTGCGGCTCGACCTGATCGAGATGCGCCCCGTGTACGGCCGCTCGGGCCGCCCCGCACACGAGTACGCCCGCCAGCGCGCCTGAACCCTTGCCGTTCACGCCGTGTCAGAGCGGGGCGCGGGCGAGGCAGCGGAACGTGATGCTGAGCCGAGGACCGGGTTCGGTGCTCAGCTTCGGCACGCAGTGCTCCCACTCGTGCTGGCAGGCGCCACCCATCACGAACAGGTCGCCTTCACCCAGGCTGTAGCTGACCGAGGGGCCACCCCCGCGGGGGCGCAGGCGTAGCGGCCGCGGACGCCCCACCGACACGATCGCGATGACCGGGTTGGTGATGACGTGGCGGTGCCGGTCGCCGTGCCAGGCGACCGAGTCGTGGCGATCGCGGTACAGGTTGTAGCCGATCGAGTCGAACGGTTCGTCGTAGCGCTCGGCGAGATCGCGGCGCATGTCGTGCAACAGCTGCGGGACGTGTGGCCCACCCTTGGCGACGCTCCACCAGGCGGTGAGCCGCGGCTCGTTGACGAATTGTTCGTACATCTTGATGCCCTTGCGCTGGCGCAGCGGCAACGTGGCGACCAGCTCGTGGAACAGGTCGTCGGCACCGTCGAGCCAGTGCGGCGCCCACTCGACCCAGGTCGACTCGTCGAGCCAGCGCCGTTCGGCGTGCGCGAAGGTGTCGTCGAACCGCGCCGGCAGCACACCCAACAGCGACCCTTGATAGAACACATGTTCGATCTTCGCGCGCGTGTGGTGGAGTGGTCAAGCCTGTTGGTCGGGTACCGGTTCGCCGATGCGGATGCGGTTGCCGTCTGGGTCGGTGAGTTCGACCTCGCGCATGGCCCACTCCTGGGTCTCGACCGTCACGCCGAACTCGGCCGCGATCGGGTCGACCGCGTCGACGTAGAAGTACGCGACCGAACGGCGTGGGGCGTCGCCGGCATGTTCGGACAGGTGCAGGTGCACGTCGCCGCGCCGGAGGAACACGTACCACGGGAACCCCGGCTCGAACTGGTGCTCGCCGATCAGCTCGAAGCCGAGCCGGGCGTACCAGCCCGCCGTGGCATGCGCGTCGTCGACGCGGAACACCGGTACCAGTTCTTCAGCCACCTCGGCGACGGTAACAGCACCGCCGGCGTCGCTCGGCCAGCAACACTCGGCTCATCGGCGCGCCACACTGGCAGCGTGACGACACCCGGCGCCGACCGAGCCCTGCCCCACGACGAGCGGCCGATCGACCCCACGCCAGTGCACACCGACACGCTCCCCGCGACTCCGGTCCGCGACCGGCGGATTCCCGCCGCAGCCTGGGTCGAGGCGCCCGCCGAGTTACTCGGGCTGGCCGAACGGGCAGCCGCGCTCGTCACCCTCGATCGGCCTGGCTCGGACGAACCCGCGATCACGTCGTTCCTGCGTCGAATCGGGCCGTGGTTGCTGTGGCGTTCGGGGCCGGCCCGCGGCCCGGCGATCTACTGGGCCGGCCACGCCGACGACCTGACGCGCACCCACCTGTTCGTGCTCGCCGCCGACGGGACGGCGTCGGGCGAGGGGCCGAGCGGCGCGTCCCACGCGCGCTTCCGCACCTGGAAGGAAGACCTGCGTGATCATCCGTGAGGCGTGCGGTCGAGCACACTGAACCGGTGCCGCCGATTCGTGTCACCGATGCCGCCGACCCGCGGCTGGCCGACTATCGCGAGCTGCGCGACACCGCGGCCCGGCGGCGGATCGAAGGCGACGAGCTGTTCGTCGCCGAGGGGCCGGTAGCGATCGAGCGGCTGCTGGCCTCGGGCCACACCGTCCGCTCGGTGCTGCTGTCGGACGACAAGTACGCCCGCCTGGCCGACCTGGTGGCCGGCGTCACCACCTACGTCGCCCCCCGCGAGCTGTTCCGCGAGATCGTCGGGTTCGACCTGCACCGAGGCGCGATCGCGGCGGCCGACCGGCGCGCCCACCCGCCCCTCGCCGACGTGCTCGCCACCGCCGGGCGCGTCGCTGTACTGGAGGGCCTGAACGACCCCGAGAACCTCGGCGCGATCGCCCGCTCGGCCCGCGCCCTCGGCATCGACGCGCTGGTGCTCGACCCGACCTGCATCGACCCGTACACGCGACGCACGGTGCGCGTCAGCATGGGCGAGATCCTCCGCCTCCCCTCGGTGCGCGTGCCTGCGGGCGATTGGCCGCACGCCGCGCTCGGTGCGCTGGCCGACGCCGGGTTCGCCACGTGGGCGCTCACACCGGCTCGCGACGCTGACGACATCTGGACGCTCGACGTGCCCGAACGGCTGGCGCTGATGCTCGGCGCCGAGGGGCCCGGCCTGTCGTCCGCCGCGCTCGCTGGCGCCCGGCGGGTGCGACTGCCGATCCGCGGCGACGTCGACTCGCTCAACGTCGCCGCCGCGGCCGCGGTCGCCTTCGCGATCGCGGGCCGCGTCACGACTCGTAGGTGATTCCGCCCATCGCCCGGACCAGTTGACGTTTCAGCTCGGTCGCGTCGTCCTCGAAGGTCAGCCCGAGGTACACCAACTCGCCGCCGGCGCCGTCCGCGGCCACGTCGGCCTGGTCGACGCGCCGGATTCGGGCGGTGCCGGCGACGCTCCGGAACGTCAGCTTGAACGTCGAGTCGACCGTGAAGTGGGCGCTCTGAGCGACGGCCATCCGCGCGCCGGTGGCCGACACGTCGAGCACTTGGCCGTCGACCCGCCCATCGGCGAACGTCGCCGTCACCGGAAGCGCCGTCACCCCCAGGCGGGGCGCGCCGCGGGCCGCCACGCCGTCGAGCCCGTCGGGGCGAGCGAGCGTGACCCAGCCCCGGTCGATCCGGGCCACCGACGACTCGTAGGCCCGCCCGCCAAGCTGCAGCTCGACGGCAACGCCGGGTCTGAACGGCGGTACCCGCCCGGTCACCTCGATCACGACGAACTCGTCGTTGATCGCAGCGAGCACGCCCGGATACTCGGCGCCGCTCTCGGCGGCGACCACTGCGGGTGCTCCCGGCCACACCGGCGTGTCGTCCATCCGACGATTCTCCCAGATCGCCGGGCGCGCGGCGCCGCGGAGATTCGTGTCACGCTGGGGAGATGGAACTTCCGGTCTCGCGCTTCCCGCTGGTCGACCTCGAAACGCTGCCCGACGACGTCCGCGAGCCGATCCTGGCGATCGCCGAGAAGTCGGGGTTCGTGCCCAACGTGTTCCTCGCCCTGGCCCACCGGCCCGCCGAGCTGCGCGCGTTCATGGCCTACCACGACGCGCTGATGGACAGGTCGGACGGCCTGAGCAAGGCCGAGCGCGAGATGATCGTGGTCGCCACGTCGGGCGTCAACCGCTGCCTGTACTGCGTCGTCGCCCACGGGGCAATCGTGCGGATCCGCTCGAAGCGGCCGCTGCTGGCCGACCAGCTGGCGACCAACCCGCTCGAGGCCGAGCTGTCCGACCGCGAGCGCGACATCGTGCGGTTCGCCCTCAAGGTCGCCACCGACTCGGCCGGCGTCGGTTCGGCCGACCTCGACGACATGCGCGGCCGCGGCTTCACCGACGACGAGATCTGGGACGTCGGCGCGATCACGGCCTTCTTCGCCATGTCGAATCGACTCGCCAGCTTCGGTGGCGTCCGCCCCAACCCCGAGTTCTACACAATGGGTCGCTGACGCCATCACCAGCGGCGGTTCACCAACGACAGGTTGCATACCCGATGGGGTATTAGATACCCTCCGGGGTATGAGGTTCGAACAGTACTACCTGGAGTGCCTGTCGCACGCGTCCTACCTGATCGGCGACGAGGCCTCAGGGCTCGCCGTGGTGGTCGACCCACGCCGCGACGTCGCTGAGTACGTCGCCGATGCCGAGGCCGCGGGCCTGCGGATCGTCTACGTGATCGAGACCCACTTCCACGCCGACTTCCTGTCGGGCCATCTCGAACTGGCCGCCGCGACCGGAGCCCAGATCGTGTTCGGCGAGGCGGCCGCCCCCGAGTTCCCGGCGCGGCTCGTGGCCGACGGCGAACGGATCGCGCTCGGCGACGTCGTCCTCGAGTTCCGGGCGACGCCGGGCCATACGCCCGAGTCGATCTCGGTCGTCGTGTGGGAACATGCCGACGACGCCGAACCGTGGGGCGTCCTCACCGGTGACACGTTGTTCATCGGCGATGTCGGTCGGCCCGACCTGCTGGCGTCGATCGGGTTCACGGCCGACCAGTTGGGCTCGATGCTGTACGACTCGTTGCACGACCAATTGCTCACCCTGCCTGACGCCACTCGCGTGTGGCCCGCGCACGGTGCCGGCTCGGCGTGCGGCAAGAACCTATCGACCGAGACGTCGTCGACGATCGGCGCCCAGCGCGACGACAACTACGCGCTCGCACCGATGACGCGCGAGCAGTTCGTGGCGATCGTCACCGACGGTCAACCGGTGGCTCCCGAGTACTTCGTGCACGACGCGATCCTCAACCGCCAGACCCGCGATCTGCTCGACGCGGCCGCACCGCCCACGCTCGACGCGGCTGCGGTCGCGGCCGCCCGCGAGGCGGGCGCGGTGCTGCTCGACGTACGCGACCCCGCGGCGTTCACCGCCGGCCATCTCGCCGGGTCGGTCAACGTCGGTCTCGACGGCCGGTTTGCCGAGTACACGGGCCAGGTCGTCGACCCCGCCGCCGAGGTCGTCGTCATCGCCACGAGCACCGATTCGGCGGCCGAGGCCAAGCTGCGACTGGGGCGGATCGGATTCGACCGGGTCACCGGCGCGGTGCCCGACGTCGAAGCCGTCCTCACGGCCCGGCCCGACCTGGCTCGGCAGGCGTCCCGGCTCACCACCGGCGAGTTCGCCCGGCGCCACGCCGAACTGCCCGGCCTACAGGTCATCGACGTACGCAACCCGGGCGAGGCGGCACTCGGCACGATCACCGGTGCGGTCAACGTGCCACTCGCCGCGCTGCGGCGCCGGGTCGGCGAACTCGACCTGAGTCAGCCGATCGTGGCCCATTGTGCCGGCGGGTACCGCTCGTCGATCGCCGCCAGCTGGCTGCGCTCGGCCGGCGCGGTCGACGTGTCGGACCTGCTCGGTGGCTACGACGCGTGGGCCGCGCGCAACCAGCCCGCGGCCGTGTAACCCCGCAGCATCCCACCCCCACCCACAAGGAGACCACCGTGACCCATCTCGACGCGCGCGTCGACGCACCCGCGCTCGAACGGCTGCTGGCCGACAACGCCCCCATCAGGGTGCTCGACGTACGAACACCGTCCGAGTTCGAGTCGGTACACATCCCCGGCTCGTACAACGTGCCGCTCGACACGCTCGGCGAACATGCTGCCGAGCTCGCCCACCACCTCGACGAACCGCTACTGCTGGTGTGCCGGTCGGGCAACCGCGCCGATCGAGCATGCGAGCAACTCGCCGCCAGCGGCATGCCCAACCTGCACGTGCTCGTCGGGGGCATCCAGGCGTGGGACGACGGCCGGCGCTCCGTGCGCCGCGGCCGCCGACGGTGGGACCTCGAACGTCAGGTCCGCCTCGTCGCCGGCTCGCTCGTGCTGGCGGGCATCGTCGGCAGCATCTGGGTGCCGCCGCTGAGGTACGTGTCGGGTGCGGTCGGCCTCGGCTTGACGGTCGCCGCGCTGAGCAACACCTGCGCGATGGGCATGCTGCTGGCCCGGTTGCCCTACAACCGCGGGGCGCGAGCTGGCACCGACGTGGCCGCGGTCGTCCGCGAGCTCACTACCGCACGCTCCCGATGAACGAGCCCGCCGCCGACCGGACCCGTGGCGCGGCAGGGCCGCCGGCGTCACGGCACGGTCGGCTGGCGCGGTTCGTCCCGATCACGGGGTGGGCACCTCGGTACCCGCGCGGCAAGTGGCGCGGTGACGTCACCGCCGGGCTGACGGTGGCAGTGATGCTGATCCCCCAGGGCATGGCCTACGCGAGCCTGGCCGGGATGCCGCCGATCAGCGGCCTGTACGCGGCGATCGTCGGTATCGCCGTCTACGCCGTGCTGGGTACCAGCGGCTCGCTCGCCGTCGGCCCGGTAGCGATCACATCACTGATGACGATCGAGGGCGTCAGCCGCGTCGTGGAGCCCGGCGACCCGAGCTATCCGGCGACCGTCGCGCTGCTGGCGCTCGTCACCGGAATGATCCTGGTGGTACTCGGCCTCGCCCGCCTCGGCGTGCTCGTCAACCTGCTGTCGCACCCGGTGATCAGCGGGTTCACCTCGGCCGCCGCGATCGTGATCGCACTCAGCCAGGTGAAGGACCTGCTCGGCCTCGACATCGGCCGGCCCGCGGGCACGATCGCTACCGTGCGCGCGCTCGTCGACAACCTCGGCGGAACGAACGCGGCGACGATCGTGCTTGCCGCAGCCGCGCTCACCGCCCTCGCGGCAGGTCGCCGCTACGCCCGCCGCTGGCCGACCGCCCTGATCGTCGTCACCCTGGCCACGCTCATGGCCTGGCTGTTCGAGCTCGGCGAACACGGCGTGACGGTACTCGGCGACGTGCCGTCCGGGTTCCCGTCGCCGACCCTTCCGGAGATGTCGACCGGGCTGCTCACCGGCCTGGTCCCCGTCGCCGCCACGATCGCGGTGGTCGCGTTCGCCGAGGGGGTCAGTGTCGCCACCGCGATCGCGCGCAAGACCCGCGACACGATCGACGCCAACCAGGAGCTGATCGCCGCCGGCGCCGCCAACGCGGCAGCCGGCGTGTTCTCCGGGTTCCCGATCGCCGGCGGGTTCTCGCGCACGGCCGTCAACCACGAAGCTGGAGCGCGCACCCCGTTGGCGAGCCTGGTCACCGCCGCGGTACTGATGGTCGCGGTGCTGTGGATGACGCCGCTGTTCGTCCACCTCCCCAAGGCGGTGCTGGCGGCGATCGTCGTCGTCGCCGTGCTTACACTCGTCGACGTCACCGACGCCCGTCATACGTTCGCGGTCAGCCGTGCCGACGGGGCCACACTCGCGCTGACGTTCCTGGTGACGCTACTGGTCGGGATCGAACCCGGGCTCGTCGCCGGCGTCGGCTTCAGCCTGGCTGCCTTCGTCTGGCGCAACGCGACGCCTCACACCACCGAGCTCGGCCGGGTCGCGGGCACCACCGAGTACCGCAACGTCAACCGATGGCCCACCCACACCACTCCCGAGGCGGTCGTCGTACGGACCGACGGGCCGCTGTTCTTCGCCAACAGCCGCCGCCTCGGCGACCACGTCCAGCGTCTGGTCGCCAGCCGGGCCGGGGTGCGCTCGGTGGTGCTCGACGCGTCGGCGATTACCGACATCGACGCCACCGGCATCCATGCGCTCGCTGACCTCGACCGCGACCTCGCCACGGCGGGCGTCACGTTGCACCTGGCCACCGTCCGCGGCCCGGTCCGCGACAGCCTGCGGCGGGGCGGCACCTGGGACGACCTGGCCGACCGCGTCCATCCGTCGCTGGCTGCAGCATGCACCGCGATCGCCCCGGAGAGTGTTCTGTGCGGCCCCCGACCAGGCGAGTCGACCGTCGACACCCGGGTCGTCTGAGAGCGGGTGCTGGCCGCCGGCACGTTCAGCGCAACGTGAGGAACAGCTCCTCCATCGACTCGATCGACATGTTGTGTTCTTCTGGGTCGGGGTTCGCCAGGCACTCGCGCATGCCGGCCGCCATCAGCCGTAGCCCGGCGCGATGCAGCGCGGCCTGGGCCGCGCTGAGCTGCGTGATGACCGCTCTGCAATCGGCACCCTCGTCGAGCAGGCGCTGGACACCGCGGACCTGGCCCTCGGCGCGCCGCAACCGGTTGAGTGCTTGCTGAGTCACGTCGTCGGGAAACCGCATCGCGCCAGTATACCGGTATGGGTATATGGGGCCGTCGGTGCGGAATAGCCTCGCAGTGCACCCGGTTGCAGCCCTGTTCGCCATGGAGACACCCCAGCACCGTCCTGACACCCGGCCCGACCGCACCGGCTGGTTCGCTATCGGCGCGCTCGGGGCGGCCGCGGCGATGCTTGCCGTTGCCGTGGGTGTGGCGGTCACACGCGACGCTCCCGGCGGGGTTGCCGCAGCCGCTCCAACTCCGGTGCCCGGGGCGACCACGCCGGTGACCGCGCCGCCGGTCGATCTCGGCGACGGCGCGGTCGCCGACCCGAACGCCGACCCCGAGGCGGTCGTCGCCGATGCGGCCACGGCGATGGGCGCCGTCACCAGCGTCGAGTTCCGTCTCACACGCACGGGCGCCCCGGTGTTCGTCGACCAGTTCGAAGCGATCGCGGTCGACGCCGCCGTCGGCCAGTTCACGGTGTCGACAGGCTCGACCACCGGCGGCGCGGCGGCCACGCTCGACGTGACCGTCGAGGGCAACCTGCGCACCAGGATCGGTGCCGTGGCGATCGGACCAGAGATCTGGATGTCGAACCCGGTGACCGGGCGCTTCGAGACGCTGCCCGCCGGCTACGACCTCGACCCGTCGCGGTTCTTCGACCCGCAGGGTGGCTGGCAGCCGCTGCTGGAACACCTCACCGACGTCGAGCTGGTCGGCGTCGCCGACCGCGGTGGCCAGCGTTGGCACGTCCGCGGTGTCGCTCCTGCTGCCGACGTCGCCAACATCACCGTCGGGCTGGTGAAGAACCAAGACGTCACGGTCGAGCTGTGGGTGCACCCCACGTCGTCACTCGTCACGGCGATGGAGTTCGACACCGTGCTCGATCCTGGGCTGGCGGGCGGCACCGCGCACTGGACGCTCGACCTGAGCCGCTACGGCGACACGTTCACGATCAACCCCCCGGAGGGCGTGTGAGCGGCGAGATGAGCCCGGCGGTAACGACCGGCTCGACCACCTCGAAGGCGCGCCGTAGCCCAGCGGCGGTCTTGCTGGTCGTCGGGTTCTCGGTGTTCGTCGCCGCCGACGACCTCACCGTCGTGTCGACGATGCTACGGCCGATCATCGGCGACCTCGGGCTGGTGCTGCCCGACGGGCTCGACGACGCGGCGTGGGTGGTCAACGCCTACCTGATCGCGTTCGTCGCGGTGATGCCGATCGCCGGCCGGCTGAGCGACGTGCTCGGCCGGCGCGCCACGTTCACCGCGGCCTACCTACTGTTCCTCGTCGGCACGATCGTGATCCCGCTCTCGACGTCGCTCGACGACTCGTTCCGCTGGTTCCTCGTCGGGCGCGTGCTCACCGCGCTCGGGGGCGGGGCGATGGTGCCGGTCGCGCTGGCCGTGGTGGGCGACGTGTATCCCGAAGGTCAGCGGTCGCGGGCGCTCGGCACGCTCGGCGCGATCGAGACGCTCGGCTGGGTGTGGGGGCCGCTGTACGGCGCGTTGCTGGTCCGGCTGCTGTCGTGGCAGTGGCAGTTCTGGTTGAACGTACCACTCGGCATCGCCGGGCTGGTCGGCGTGCACTGGGCGCTCCGGGAACAGACACGGCCCGCCCAGCGGCCGCGCGTCGACTGGCTCGGGGCGGCGCTGCTGACCGTCGCGCTCGTGTCGCTCAACGTCGCCCTGCTCGGCTCGGCCGAGATCCAGAGCGTCACCGGGCTCGACGAGCTCACCGGCGGCACGTCCGACATGAACTGGCTGTTCCCGGTGGCCGCGCTGGCCGCGGCCGCGTTCGCGGTATCGCAGTGGTGGGCGCTGCGACGCGGCGTCGACCCGCTGCTCGACCCGCGTCTGTTCAAGGGACGCAATCTGGTGGTCGCGCTGATCGCCAACTTCGCCGTCGGCGCGGCGCTGGTCATCGCGATGGTCGACGTGCCGCTGTTCGTCAACGCGATCGAGGTCGACCTGGAACGGTCGGCCGTCGTGTCGGGGGCGATCTTGTCGGCGCTGACCGCGGCGATGGCCGCGACGTCGTACGTCGGTGGCCAACTCACTCACCGCACGTGGTACCGGCCGCCGCTGCTCGCCGGCGTGGCGATGGCCACCGGGGCGTTCGCCTGGATGGGCGCGACCTGGTCGGCCGACGCCCCCTACTGGCTGTTCGCGATCCAGCTCGGCCTGCTCGGCGCCGGTCTCGGGCTGACGGTCGCCCCGACCACCAGCGCTGTCGTCGACCACGCCCCACCGGCCCAGCGCGGCGCAGCCGCGGGCATCGTGATGGTCGTCCGCCTGCTCGGGCTGAGCGTGGGCCTGTCGGCGCTGACGGCGTGGGGCCTCAACCGCTTCAACGAGCTGCGCGCCGGCCTGGAGCTACCGCCGATCGGCTCGCCCGGCTTCGAGAACGCACTCATCACCGCTCAGGCCGACCTCACCGCCCAGGCGATCGCCGAGACGTTCACCGCCGCCGCTGTGGTGGTCGCGGTAGCGCTCGCCGCCACGTTCGCGATGCGCCGCACGGCGCTGCCCACGTTTGGAGACAACGAGATGACCGACACCGTCGTATCCGACGAAACCCCCTTGGTTCCGGTCGGTGCAGCCGTCGGCGACGCGGCACTGCTCGCCCAGGTCGCCGCCCTGCAGCGCCGCACGAACCTGCTGGCGGGCGCACTAGGCGTGCTGCTGCTCGGCGCGCTGGCGTGCATCGCGATGCTGTTCGGCCGGGTCGCCGACGCCCGCGACGAGGCCGCCGCGGCCACCCGGGCGGCGACCGCAACGCCGGCTCCCGAGCCCGAACCAGAACCAGAACGTATCTCTGCCGACGTGCAGGCCGAACTCGACGCATTGCGCGCCGACCTCGCCCGGGTCGAAGCCGGCGCGGCACTGTACGCGTCGCAGCTCCAGGGCTACCAGGATCTGTTCGCCGAGGCCGGGCCCGAGATCGCGGCCGGGGTCGACGAGGCGATCGCCGGGTTGCGCGACTTCGGGTCGTCGACGCTCGAGTTCGATCTGCCGCTCCAGCAAACCGTGCAGGTGCCGATCCGCACCGAGATCCCGATCAAGCAGTCGTTCGACACGCGGATCACGGTCGACACCCCGCTCGGGTTCGAGATACCACTCGACATCACCGTGCCCGTCGACGTGGTGGTGCCGGTCGACCTCACCGTCGACATCCCCGTCAACGAAACCGTGCCGATCGCGATCGACGTCAGCCAGACCGAGTTCGCGACCCTCACCGACTCGCTCGCCACCGGCCTGGAAAGCCTCAGAGCGGTGCTCGACGGCCTCGCCGCCCCACCCGGCTGATAGCCGTCGATCCAGACCCCACGGTCTACATCGACCCACTTGGCCTTCTGCTGCGACCGGTAGGCGTTGCGTCGGTGGGGCGGCCGCGCTCCGGTTCGAGCCGAATTCAGCCGCTGGTTCGACCGAGGCGCAGTTCCAGTGCTCGGATCTCGGTGAGCAGCAGAGGGACGGTGGCGATCATCCGCTCCTGCGTCCAGCGCGACAACGGCCCGGTGATGTTGATCGCTCCGATGACCTCGTGGGTTGCCGAGCGGATTGGCGCGGCCAGCGCGCCGGCGCCCTCGACCGTCTCCCCGAGACTCATCGCGTAGCCGCGCTCGGTGACGGCGGCAATGTCAGCATCGATGTCGTCACGGCTGGTCATCGTCTGCGCTGTGATGGCGACGAGACGCTGCCGATCGAGCAGGGCGGAGCGTTCCGAAGGGGGTATCGCGCTGAGCAGGGCCTTGCTCGCCGCCCCGGCATACGCCGGGTGCAGGGTGCCGAGACCCGTCGACATCCGCATCGCGTGACGGCTGGGCACCTCGGCGACGCAGATCCGTCCTGCCGGACCGAGCACGTGCAGCCCGACGGTCTCCTCGGTGAGGTTGCGAAGGTTCTCGATATGCGGCGCAGCGGCGACGACGAGACCACCCGGTGCGCTCGTTTGGAGCACGATCTGGGCGACGTTGAGCAGCATCGGTCCGAGCGCGTAGCGACCGGTCGACGGGTCTTGGACGAGGTAGTCGCGAGCCACGAGAGTGCGCACCATCCGGTGCGCGGTGGGCATCGTCAACCCGGTCGCCGCGCAGATGTCGGTGAGGTTCATGTTCGGCATCTCGACGCTGAACAGTCCGAGGATCGACAGGGCGCGGTTGATTGCCTGCGAGCCGCGCTCGGAGGCTCGCTTCTCTTCCGCTTCGCTGTCGTCCTGCACCGCGACCCCTCCGACCGCCACATTGTGAGATGGACTTCCGAGATCGTATCGGGATCACGGACGGTCGACCGCGACGCCCCGTGGACGAAGGGCGGGCGTCGACATTATCGGCGATCGGCGACCGTCCGTCCGCCCCTGCTGAGCGCCGTCTCGCGGACGGGTGGCCCGCCCTCGTACGTGACCTCGGACACGTCGGCGCGGAAGTTGAGGAAGCGATGGCCGTCCGGCCCACTCTGCAGCGTGTACTGCCGGTCGGCCGGAACGCACGCCGCCGAGAAGGTGTCGAGGTGGAACTCGTCCATGTGCAGGGAGCCGTCGATCACGTAGATGATCTCGTCGCGCGAGTGGCTGTGCACACGGCTCCGCCCGGCGTGGCCGGCTGGCGCGATCACCGTCAGCAACTGCAACCGGCAGGTCGGGGAGGTGCCGTCGGAGAACCAGACGGCGTGCACTCCGGCCGGGTCGCCGGACTCGAACTCGCCCCGCGGACCGAACACCGGTGTACCGCGGCCCTCGATCGGTGGAGCGCCCGACGACCCTCCGGGCACGGCGACGTCCGCCCGCGAACCGAAGTGCACGATCCGTGACGCGCCGATCGAGCGCGCCTCGGCCGCGACATCGGCCTCGACGATGATCACCCCACCCGCGGGGCACCGTCGCCCGCCGACCTCGAGCACTCCGTCGAGGACGTACACCGCGTCTTCTCCGTGGACGCCCTCCCAGTGCAGCGACGCCCCGTCGTCGAGCTCGGCGTCGATCGCCCACAGCGAGTAGTCGGGCGGTGTGACCAGACGTGGGCGCACTGCTCCGCCGATCCGGCGCGGCGCGGGATAGGTCGCCGAGACGGTGACCTCGCTGCGGTGGGTCAAGGTCTCGTTCACCCGTCCCCCGATCCTGGCCGACGCCCGGCATCGTGCGTCGCTGGCGACACGGGGCCTACTCCGGCTCGATGAGCGAGAAGTCGACCATGTGATAGTCGACACCTGGGCCCTGCGACCCGACGTCGACGTTGCGCACGGCGAGGCCGGTCACGAACGGCGCGAACCAACCGACGATGAACTCCTCGGCGACGATGCGCTGGAAGTCCTGGTAGGCGGCCGCCCGATCGTCCGCCGACAGGGCGTCACGACCACGGGCGAGTGCATCGTCGAGCTCGGGGAGGTCGGCCCGGCCGAGCCACCGCCCGCCGGTGGAGGCGAACTGCTGGAAGACACGCGGATAGGGGTTGTCGAAGGCTGGTAGGGCCCCCCAGGCGAGCTGGTAGTTGCCGGCGTTGATGTTCGCCGCATAGTCGGCCGTTGCGCCGGCGTTGATCGACACGTTGAGCCCGATGCCGTTCAGCGTCTGCTGGAGGAACTCGTTCAGCGCGGCGACGCTCGACGTGCTCAGCAGTTCGACGTCGGGCGAGTTGCCGTCCGCCAGCCACTCCTGGATGAGCTCCGCGGCACGCGCCGGGTCCGGCTTGGGCCACACGCCTTCGAGGCATTCTGGGCTGCCCGGCAGGAACGGAGGGCAGACCAGTTCCTGGCTGGGCCACGCTCCACGGGTGAACACCTCCTCGACGATCGCCGGATCGAAGGCGAGGGCGATCGCCTCGCGCAGGCGCTTGTCCGAGCCCGGCTCCCACTGCTGGTTGACCGTGACGAACTCGCCACCGACCGGGCTGAGTGCCGCGTACTGGATCTCCGGCTCATTGCGGGTCGCGGCGATGACATCCGGGCGGGCAGCGACGATGTGCGACTCACCGGAGAGGATCGTGTCGATCCACGACTGTTGCTGGGGCAGGATTCGAACGGTGATGCTGTCGAGATACGGACGGGGAGCATCCCAGTAGTCGGGGTTGCGGACCAGGGTCATGTGGTCGTCACGCACCCATTCGTCGAGCAGGAACGGCCCGGCACCGACCGGGTTGTCGCCGAAGCCCTCCGGGTCGGCCTCGACTGCCGTCGGTGACGCCATCAGGCCGTTGACGCTCGTGAACGTGAACGGGAAGCTGCCGCTCGGTTCGGAGAGGGTGATCTCCACCGTTTCCAGGTCGATCGCCTCAACAGAGGTGATGTTTTCGACGTTGCCCTTGAACACGAAGGTGTCCGGGGCGTTGCGCTGACGATCGATGTTGTAGACGACGGCGTCGGCATCGAGCGGCGTCCCGTCGCTGAAGTTCACCCCGGGACGCAACTTGATCGTCCAGGTTGCGCCGTCGTCGCTGTCCATCGACAACGCCAAGCTCGGCGCCAGGTTGCCGTCCGGGTCGACGCGGAACAACGTCTCGAAGATCTGGATGGCGCGGTTGTTACCGGACGTCCCGGCCGCGACCCCGAGCGGGTCGAGCGTGTTCATCTCGGTGCCGATCGAGTAGACGACATCTCCGCCGTAGAGTCGATCGTCGGCTTCAGGTGTCGACGGCAGCGACTCGACGGCCGAGCTCGGCGGCGTAGCGTCCGAAGGTGGCGGTGTGGCGTCGGACGGCGGAGGGGACGCTTCGCTGACTGCGGGTGGCGTGGGCGCCACGGTCGAACCCGCCCCAGAATCGTCGTCGCCGCCGGAACATGCTCCGATCAGCAACACCGCGACCGCCACCGCGACCGCCTGCCTAGCAGCTCGTTGTGTGCCCATGACTTCCCCCTTGCTCTCCATCCCCGGCGCGGTGGTGACCGCACGTACTCCACACTATAGAAGTAACTTCCAAATCGTCAACGGTCACTACCGGATTGTAGAAGTCACTTCCACTCGTCTAAGGTGCCGCTTGGCCGTGAGCGCGGGCGCGCTCACGCAGCGTCGATCGACGTGTCGGAGCAAGCCGTGGGAGCGCGCATGAGTACAGGTACCGAGCCGGAGACGGCGGACGGGCTGGAAACGCTGGAGGCGTTCGGGCGCAGAGCCGCGGCGTGGCTCCGCGACCACATGCCTCCGGCCGCTCCCGGATACGCGGAAGCACAGCTCGACTCCGACGGCCGCGCCGCACGGGAACTCCAGCGCCGGCTGTTCGAGGGAGGCTTCGCAGGACTCTGCTTCCCACGGAGCTATGGCGGCCAGGGTCTCACGCCCGCCCATCAGCGGGTCTTCACCGCCGAGTCCGTTGGCTACCAGATGCCGATCCTGTTCAACGTGCCCACCCTCACGATCATCGCCCCGACGCTGCTCGAGTTCGGCACCGAGGAACAGAAGCGGCGGTATATCCCGGCCATGTTGCGTGGCGACGAGCTGTGGGTCCAGCTGCTCTCCGAACCGGTCGGCGGTTCGGACCTCGCCGGGCTCGTCACCCACGGCCGGCCCGACGGCGACGAGTACGTGATCAACGGCAGCAAGGTGTGGAGTTCGGGCGCGTTCCGCAGTGACTACGGGTTGTGCTTGGTACGAACGGACTGGGACGTGCCCAAGCACGACGGTCTCTCGATGTTCATCCTCCCGCTCGACGCTCCCGGCGTCGAGATCCGCCAGATCGAGATGATCAACAAGAGCCGCGACTTCTGCGAGGAGTTCTTCACCGACGTACGCGTCCCTCGCGCGCACCTCGTCGGTGAGCTGTGCGAGGGCTGGCGGGTCACCCGGCGCCTGCTCGACCACGAGCGCGACGCCGTCGGTGGGGCGTCGATCTACGAAAGCGGCGTCCAACCGGCGCGGCGCGCTGCCGGATGCCGCGAGCTGATCGAGCTGGCCCGCCACCGTGGTGTCGCCCACACCGAACGGACGCGATCGTTGATCGGTGAGGCGAGGGTCAACCAGATCGCCCAGAACTGCCTGATCGAACACGTCACCGCGCGACTCGCCGACGGCACGCTGCCACCGACAGCAGGAGCGTTCCTGCGCCTCGCCGCGGCGAACACCGCCGCCCGCTTCGACGACATCGGCCTCGAGTTGGCCGGCGGGCTGGCCGCCGGGTGGCCGGTCGGGAGCGAGCACGGGGCCTGGCCACATCGCTACCTCTTTCGCCAAGCGAATGCACTGAAGGGTGGGAGCAGCGAGATGCAGCGCAACATCATCAGCGAACGGGTGCTCGGCCTCCCTCGCGAGGCCGCCCCGGATCGCGGTGTCCCGTTCCGCGCGGTGCGGCGCAGTGCGACGGCCACTCCTACCGACGGAGCGCAACCGTGACCGTCAGCGTCGACACCGGCTCCGTCGAGGGAGTCGCCCGACTCACCGTCGCGGGCGACCGCAGCCGAGCCGACACGCTTGCCGACATCGGCGTCGCATTGGCCGACGTCGAGGCCGACGACCGCATCCGGGTGGTCCTCCTCGCACTGCCCGACGGTCTGCGCAGCGTGCCCGACGACGGACGCCCGATCGACCTCACCGTGCTGCTGCGCTGGCGCAACCTGCGCAAGCTGACCATCGCTGCGGTCAGCGGCACAGTGTCCACCCTCGCCCTGGCGGTGGCCTGGACCTGCGACCTGATCGTCGCTGCCGAGGGCACCGAGTTCGTCGACCTCGACGGTGCCGAGTCGGTCCCGGTCCTGCTGGCCCACGCGCACGAGCTCGGCCCGCGACGGGCCAAGCAGCTGATGCTCACGGGAGGACGGCTGAGCGCGGCCGAGGCGGTCGAGATCGGAATGGTCACCAAGATGTTCCCCGCCGACACATTCGAAGCCGCCAACGTCGCCTTCGCCGAACGCGTGGCCGGACTGCCGTCGGTGACCGGCTTGCTGATCAAGGACTCGGTCAACCAGGCGGTCGACAACATGGGTTACGAGAACGCCGTCCGCCACGCCGCAGCCATCTGGCACCAAGCCGGGCTCGACGGAAGCGAGCACCGATGACCGGTTCCGACCGCGTCGGTAGCGGACTGCTCGCCGGATGTTCCGCCGATCAGGCCCTGCTTGCCGAGACTACCCGTCGGTTCCTCGACGACACCTCCCCATTGTCGACCTCGTCCGAGCGATCCCGCGTCGACCCGGCATGGTGGCAGCGCGGCGCGAACATCGGCTGGACTCTGCTGCTCGTCGGTGAGGCCGATGGTGGAGGGTCGGTGTCGGGCTCGGGCCTCGTCGACGCCACGCTGCTCGCCGAGCAGTTCGGGCGCGTCGCCGCGGGTGGCCCGTTGATCCCGTGCAACGTCGTCGCCCAGACGCTGTCGACCAGCGCGTCGACCGAGCAGCGTGCCGGCCCGCTGGCGGCGCTGCTGTCGGGCATGGCAACGGCCGCGTGGGTGCCACCGTCGTACGACGATGCGACCGGGCGCAGCACTCTGGGGGTGCGCGTCGGCGACGACCACGATCGCGTGACCCTGAGCGGCACGGTCGACGGGGTCGAAGCGGCAGGCACCGCCGAATGGCTGTTGATCGCCGCCGACGACCACCGCGGACCGACACAGCTCCTGATCCCTGCGGCGCGTCCCGGCGTGACGATCGACGAGCTCGAGAGCGTCGACCTCACCCGCCGGTTGTGGCGCGTGCAACTCGACGGTGTCGACGCCACCGACGCTGTCGTCGGCAGGCGCGGTACCGCACAGGACGATCTCGCGCGCCAGTTGCGCACGGCCACCGTCCTCCAGTGCGCCGAGCTCGCCGGAGCTTGTCGCGAGGTCCTCGACTTCACCATCGAGTACGCGCTGAACCGATACTCGTTCGGGCGTCCGATCGCCTCGTACCAGGCGCTCAAGCACCGCTTCGCCGAGATGCGGCTGAACCTCGAGACGATCGTCGCGATCACAGCCGCGGCCGCCGACGCGGCCCCGACTCCATCTGCCGGCGAGCTCGCCTCGGCGGCCAAGGCTTCGGTGAGCGCGCACGCGCTGGCGCTCATCCAGGACTGTGTCCAGATGCACGGCGGCATCGGCCTGACCTGGGAGCATCCGTTGCACGTCTACCTACGCCGGGCGATGCTCCATGCGGCGACCTTCGGTACGATCGAGTTCCACCGCCAACGGGTGGCGGTCGAGCAGATCCGCGAGGCGGGCTGAGCCGTGCCCACCATCGACGAGCTGCTCCACGGAGTTGCCCTCCGGTCACACGGCCCGTCGGGCTTCGTCGTCAACCCGTTGCAGTACTACGGCGACGGCGGAGGCGCGGCCCGCAGCGCCGTGTCCCGCGTGGTCTTCGGCGGCCAGCTGCTGGCCCAGGCCATCGCCATCGCCGGCCACGCGGCAGAGGGGCAGTTCGTGCGCAGCGTGTCGATCGACTTCGTCCGCGTCGCCGTGGTCGACCACGAGCTCACGGCCGGCGTCGACATCGTCAAGCGCGGTGCGTCGGTGTCCAACATCCGGGTCACGTTCAGCCAGGCCGGTAAGGTCTGCGCGCTGGCCTCGGTGCTGTGCGTCGCCGACTTCGACGACCAGCTCGCTCTCGGACAGCGTCCGCCGGTCGCCGGCGGACCTGGCGACCACGGTGCGGTGATCTCCGTGTTCCGCGGCTACGAGCGGGCATTCCTCGACGGCGACGGCGTGTGGGACGGCTCTGTCGGCCCACCCGCGACAGTGCTGTGGGTCCGGTTCCCGGGCGGACCCCACACCGGTACGACCGGCCAGGGTCTGCTCAGCCTGGTCACCGTCCCGTTCCTGGTCGACGTGGCCCTGCGGCCGTTCGACGGGCTCAGCGCGGCCCGGGCCCACACCAGCTTGTCGACCGCGGTGCTGAGCCACGGGATCACGTTCCATCACCCGGTCGACGCCGCCGGCTGGCACCTCGTCGACCTGCACGCGACCGCCGTCGCCGGTGGCGGCGGCTACGGGAGGGGCGCGGTGTTCGACGGCCGGGGCACGCTGGTCGCCTCGTTCCACCAGGACATGATGATCCGGACCCTCGGCGGCGATGCGGGGTCCGACCGAGAGGGGACGCAGCTGTGAGTGCGATGTGTGCCGGGCGGGTGGCGATCGTCACGGGTGCCGGTCGTGGCATCGGTCGCGAACACGCCTTGCTGCTCGCCGCCCATGGTGCCCACGTCGTCGTCAACGATGTCGGCGCGGCGCTGGACGGCTCCGGCCGAGACGCAGGCCTGGCCGACGCGGTCGTGGCCGACATCGAAGCCGGCGGCGGGATCGCGATGGCCAACCGGGACGACATCAGCACCTGGGACGGTGCCCGGCGTGCGGTGCTCGCAGCGATCGAAGCGTTCGGTGACCTCGACGTGGTCGTCAACAACGCCGGGGTGCTGCGCGACCGGATGCTCGTCAACATGTCCGAAGAGGAGTGGGACGCTGTCATCGCCGTCCACTTGCGCGGCACCGCGGCGATGTCCCGATGGGCAGCCGAGCACTGGCGCGGACGGGCCAAGCAGGGCGCGGCACCGAGCGCGCGCATCATCAACACGTCCTCCGCGTCAGGCCTCTACGGCAACGCCGGACAGAGCAACTACGCGGCGGCGAAGGCGGGGATCGCGGCGTTGACGGTGGTGACCGCGACCGAGCTCGGCCGCTATGGCGTTTCGGTCAACGCGATCGCCCCGGCGGCGATCACACGGATGACCGAGGCAGGCCGGCTCGGCAAGCTACCGGCCGACGAGCAGGAGCGAATGGCCGCGCGGCGTGTGGCCCCGTTCGTCTGCTGGCTGGCATCGCTCGAGTCCGACGGGATCACCGGGCGGGTCTTCGACGTCTCCGGTCGATCGATCTCCGTGGCCGACGGCTGGTGCCGGGGAGCCACCTTCGCCGACCCACCGGCGGACCCGTCCCAGGTCGGTGAGGTCGTTCGTCGGCTGCTCGCGGAGTCGCCACCCAACGCCGACATCTTCGGCAACCGGACTCTTGCGGAACATGCCGGTCAGTAGTTAGTTTCTCATTGTGGAAGTCGTTTCCATATCGGTGCCCGAGCGCCGACCATCCGACGACCGGGACCTCCGTCACGATGACTGCTGACCACCGATTCCTCCACGTCGACCGATTCGCCGACGGACGGATCGTACGGATCGCCCTCAACCGCCCCGAAACCAGGAACGCCCAGAACCGCGGTCTGCTCGTCGAACTCGATCAGGCGTTCTCGGCCGCAGCGGCAGACCCCACGGTTCGCGTGGTCATCCTCCGCGGTCACGGCCGATCGTTCTCCTCCGGTCACGACCTCGGCTCGAGCGTCGCCCGGGGCGAAAACGGCACGGGCGCCGAGCGGCACCCGTCGCGCGACCTCCACGGCGGAACCCGGGCGGCCACCGAGCGGCGGATGCTCCAAGAGTGGCACTACTTCTTCGACAACACCATGCGCTGGCGCGAGCTCGACAAGGTGACCATCGCCGAGGTGCACGGGCAGGTGTTCGCCGCGGGCCTGATGCTGATGTGGGCCTGCGACCTCATCGTGGCCGCCGACGACACACAGTTCGTCGACGTCGTCGGCACCCGCCTGGGGATGTGCGGGGTCGAGTACTTCGCGCACCCGTGGGAGATGGGTCCGCGGCGGGCCAAGGAGATGCTGTTGACCGGCGACTACGTCGGCGCGCAGTCGGCCGAACGCTGGGGGATGATCAACTGCGTCGTTCCCGCAGCCGAGCTCGAGCAAGCCACCTTGAGCCTGGCCGCACAGGTGGCGGAGCACCCGCCGGCGAAAGCGTCGGCGATCAAGCAGATCGCCAACCGCACCGCCGACCATCGCGGGTTCCTCAACGCACTGCGCGCCTGCTTCTCGTTGCATCAGCTCAACCACGCCCACTGGGCCGAGCTCAGCGGCAGCCGCACGAACGTCGGCACCCCCGAGTTCGGCTTGCCCGACTGGCGCCAGGCCCCACCGATCGCCGAGGCCGACCACCGTGCCGTCGGCGCCGGATGGACACCGTGACCGACGATGCCGTCGTCGACGTCGACGGGGTGTCGACCACGTTCACGACCCAGCGCGGCTCGGTGCGCGCGGTTCATGACGTCAGTCTGCGGATCCGGGCGGGCGAGGCGCTCGGCCTGGTCGGTGAGTCGGGTTCGGGCAAATCGGTGCTGGCGCGATCGGTCATGGGTCTGCTGCCCGCAGAGGCCACCGTCACCGGCTCGGTGCGCTTCCACGGCGACGAGCTCGTCGGCCGCCCGGCCAAGGACATCCGCAGGCTGTGGGGCACCGGAATCGCAATGGTCTTCCAGGACCCCATGACCTCGCTCAACCCGGTCCACCGGATCGGGGCACAGGTCGCCGAGCCGCTGCGTCGTCGCCTCGGGATGTCGCGCGGTGAGGCACGCCGCGAAGCGATCGCTCTGTTGCACTCGGTCGGCATCCCGAACCCCGCCGAGCGTGCGCGCCAGTACCCGCACGAGTTCTCCGGCGGAATGCGGCAGCGCGCGATGATCGCCATCGCGCTGGCCTGCGGACCGAGTCTGCTGCTCGCCGACGAGCCGACGACCGCACTCGATGTCACCGTTCAGGCGCAGATCCTCGATCTCCTCGCCGCCCAGCAACGCCGCCAGCAGATGGCGATGATGCTCGTCACCCACGACCTCGGGGTGGTCGCCACCCGAACCGACCGAATCGCGGTGATGTACGCCGGCCGGATCGTCGAAACGGCACCCACGCGATCTCTGTTCGCTTCGATGCGGATGCCCTACACCGAGGCGCTGTTCCAGTCGATCCCCACGCTCGACGACAGTCGCGAGACCCGCCTGCGGGTGATCGCCGGGCTGCCGGTCGACCCGACGGCCGCGTTGGGCGGCTGTGCCTTCGCGCCACGCTGCGCCTACGCCACCGACCGTTGCCGCCAGGAGGAGCCGCCGCTGACCTCCGACGGCGACCCCGACCACCTCTTCCGCTGTTGGTACCCGATCGAGTCATCGGCCACTGGGACGATTGCTCCGCCGAGCTCGCCCACCAAGGTCGAAGCCTGATGGCCGGTACCGGAACAGCGCACCTGCGCGATGATGACGACGTCCTCCTGCGGATCGCCGACGTGTCGGTCGAGTACCGGTCCCGGCGCCGAGTCCTGAACGCCGTCGGCGGGCTGAACCTCGACGTCAAGCGCGGCGAGACCCTCGGCCTCGTCGGCGAGTCAGGCTGCGGGAAGTCGACGACCGGACGCGCGATCGTCCAGCTGCCGCGGCCGACATCGGGCCGGGTCTGGTTCGACGACATCGAGCTGACCGCCCTGTCGGGCGAAGAGCTGCGCCGAGTCCGCCCTCGGTTGCAGATGATCTATCAAGACCCGATCGCCTCGCTGAATCCCCGGCGCACCGTCGGAGAGATCCTCGCCGAACCGCTCGTGGTGTGGCGCGATCTCGACCGCGCTCAGCGCCGTCAGCTCGTCGACGAGGTGCTCGACGTCGTCGGTCTCGACCCGAACGTGGCGCGCCACAAGCGCGCCCAGGAGTTCTCGGGTGGACAGTGTCAGCGGATCTGCATCGCCCGCGCCCTGATCCTGAAACCGGAGATGCTGCTCTGCGATGAGCCGGTGTCGGCGCTCGACGTGTCCGTTCAGGCGCAGATACTCAACCTGCTCAAAGACCTCAAGGACGAGTACGAGCTGACGATGGTGTTCATCGCCCACGACCTGGCCGTGGTCAAGAACATCAGCGATCGGGTCGCGGTGATGTACGTCGGCAAGCTGTGCGAGGTCGGTAGTGCCGATGCCGTCTACCGCCGCCCGGCACACCCGTACACCGTCGCTTTGCTGTCGGCGGTACCGATCCCCGACCCGGACTCGCGAAGCGAGATCGCCACCACCGAGGCCGAGGAGCCGCCGACACCGCAGCACACTCAGAAGGGTTGCCCGTTCCGCCAACGTTGCCCGCGGGCCGGGGCCATCTGCCGCGATGTCGAGCCGGAGATCCGCCGGGTCGACGGTGGCGATCACTTCGTCGCCTGCCACTTTCCGATCGTCGAGGTGGCCCGGTGAGGTACCTGGCACGCCGGGTGCTGCACCTGGCGATCATCGTCGTCGTCGTCACCTTCCTCGTCTCGGCGATGCTCACCTTGCTCCCCGGCGATGCCGCCGTGACGATCGCGGGCGAGAACGCCACCCCCGAGCAGGTCGAGGCGGTTCGCCAGGAACTGAACCTCGACGACTCGCTGATCACGCGCTACGGCGCCTGGCTCAGCGATGCCGTGCGCGGGGACCTGGGAACGTCGTTGACCAATCGCCAAGATGTCCTGGGGACCATCGCTGGCCGATTGCCCGTCACGATCGAGCTCGTCGTCTTGGCTCAGCTGGTCGCGCTGACCTTCGCCTTCACGACGACGTTGCTCGCCGTGCGCCGCCCCGGTGGCGTGGTCGACAGGGCCACCGAGAGCGTCTCGATGATGCTCATCTCCGTACCCCAGTTCGTGCTCGCCGTCGTCCTCGTGCTCGTGTTCGCGCTCCAGCTCAGCTGGTTCGACGTCAGTGGGTTCACCCGCCTGACCGACGACCCGGCAGCCAATCTCAAGTCGGTCGTCCTCCCGGTCATTGCCATCGCGGCCGACCCCGCCGGCGTGTACCAACGGCTGCTGCGCACCGACCTCGGTCGAACGATGTCCGAGCCGTTCATCCAGACCGCCAGGGCCAAGGGCATCCGACCGTCACGAGTCGTCATCCGCCATGCGTTGCGCCCGTCGTTGTTCTCCTTGACGACGGTGGCGGCGATGACCACCGCCCGTTTGATCGGCGGCTCGCTGGTCGTCGAGTCGATCTTCGCGCTCCCCGGCATCGGGCGGCTGCTGCTCGACTCGATCAACCACCGCGACTACGTCACGCTGCAGGGCGTGGTCGCCTTCATCGCCGTCGGATACGTGGTCGTCAACACGCTCACCGACCTCTTCTACAGCGCGCTCGATCCACGGGTACGGACAGCATGAGCGAGCTCCCCGCCGACTCTTCCGAGCCGCCCGGTGACACCGGCACGAGTTCTCGCCGAGTACCGGCCAGGCGCGCGTGGCGCGCTCGCTGGACCGTCGGTCGGGTGGCCGCCCTGGTGTGGCTCACGACGATCGTGGTGCTCGCCGTGGCGATCCCCTACCTCGGCGCCCCGGATCCGACGATCCGCGCCGGGCAGGCCAACCAGCGACCGTTCGGCGACTGGCTGCTCGGCACCGACCAACTCGGCCGTGACATGTTCTCCCGGCTCGCATGGGGGGCACGCACATCGCTGCGCTTCACGTTCGTATGCACGGTCATCGCAGCATCGCTCGGGGTGACCCTCGGAGTGCTCGCCGGGTATCTGCGGGGCAAGACCGAAGCGTTGATCAACGCCGTCGCCGACGCCACCCTGGCCTTCCCCGGCCTGGTGCTGCTGCTGGTCACCTCGGCGATCTACCGCGGCTCGGAACTGGCGCTGACGATCGCCCTCGCAGTCCTGCTGACACCCAGCTTCGTCCGCGTCGCGCGAGCCAACACGCTGGCCGTCGGACAGCGCGAGTTCGTCCTCGCCGCACGCGGGCTCGGTGTCCGCCAGGCCCGGATCATGCGCGTCGAGATCCTCCCGATGGTGCTGCGCACGATCGCGGTCTACGCGTTGACCACGGCTGCGAACGTCTTCGTCGTCGAGGGTTCGTTAAGCTTCCTCGGGCTCGGCCTGCCGCCACCGACGCCGAGCTGGGGAGCGATGATCGCCGGTGCGCAGGTGCAGATGCGCGACGCCCCACACCTGGTGGTCGTCCCGGCCCTCACGTTGGTGCTCACCGTGCTCTCGTTGAACATGCTCGGCAACATGCGCGGCAAGGTCCGCCAGGTGGAAGGAACACTGTGAGCGAGTCCGACAGCGTGGTTCACACCGAGCGTGACGCGCGCGACGTGTTGACGATCACCCTCGACCGGGCCGGCGCGGCCAACGCCATGAACGACGCGATGGTCGAGCAGTTGACCGCGGTGCTGGGCGCGGTCGCCGGCGACGAGTCGATACGCGTCGTCGTCCTCACCGGCAGCGGGCGAACGTTCTGTGCCGGCGGCGACATCTCGGCGATGTCGGCGATGAGCACCTGGACCCGCCAGCAGAACCTTGCCGACTCAGAGCGCTTCGACGGCCTGTTCCGGATGCTCGACGAGTGCCCGCACCCGGTGGTCTGCAGGGTCAACGGCAGCGCGTTCGGCGGCGGCGTGGGGTTGGTCGCGTGCGCCGACGTCGCCGTCGCCGTCGACACGGCCAGCTTCGCTCTCAGCGAAGTGCGGATCGGCATCATCCCGGCGGTGGTCTCCACCTATGTCGTCCCCAAGCTCGGCGTGTCCTGGAGCCGGCGGATGATGCTCACCGGCGAGCGCATCACCGCCACCCAGGCGTTGACCCTCGGTTTGGTGCACGAGGTGGTTCACGCCGAGGAGTTGGCATCGCGGACAGCGGCCGTCGTCGACGCGCTGTTGGCCTCCGACGTGCGGGCCCAACGACGGATCAAGCAGCACATCATCGGATCCTGGCAGGGCACGGACGCGGGCCGCGAGCGCATCGCCGCGGCGGCGGTCGAGGCCGCCACGGCGGCACGGATGTCGCCCGAAGGAGCCGCCGGGATGTCGACCTTCCTAGACCGCTCGACACGGAGGGAACAGCACTGAACGCCGACCACGCCTACATCGTCGGGGTCGGCGAGACCGACTACTGCCGGGCGCCCGGATCGGGCACGACCGACCTCGGGGTGATCCTCCGCGCGGCGCGTCGGGCGATCGCCGATGCCGGACTCGACGCCGGGCAGATCGACGGCGTCATCTCACCGTACATGAACGCCTCCGCCGAGGAGCTCATCGACAACCTCGGGTTGGCCAACGTTCGCTGGTCGCTCCAGGTCAACATGGGCGGTGCCAGCCCGGTCGCCTCGTTGCAGCACGCGGCCCTCGCCGTTCGCTCCGGTGCGGCCAACGCGGTGATCATCCCCGTCGGCTGGAACGGCTACTCCGGGCCGCGGATCCGAACCGCGGCGACGACCAACATCGTCACCACCTTCCGGCGTACCGTGCGCGACTTCTACGCGCCGTACGGCGTCGTCACCCCGTCGCAGGTCTACGCCTTCATGGCCCAGCGGCACATGCACGACTACGGGACATCCGTCGACGCCCTTGCCGCGGTCGCGATCGCCTGCCGCCGGCACGCGCTGCTCAACGGCCGCGCGCTGATGCGCACGCCGATGACGATCGACGACTATCTCGCCTCGCCGTGGGTCGTCGAGCCCTACCGCAAGCTGGACTGCTGCTTGGAAACCGATGCCGGTGCCGCGGTCGTCGTCGGCTCGGCCCGGCTCGCCCGCCACGTCGAGCACCCCGGCGTGCGAATCGTCGCCGTCGGCGAGGGTCGCGTGCTGCCGTCGGCCGATCTCTGCGCCCGTGCCGATCTGCTCGACATCGGGTTGCGCGGAGCCGCCGCGAGCGCCTTCGCCCAGGCCTCGATCGGGCCGGAGGACATCGACTTCGCCGAGATCTACGACTGCTTCACCTTCGAGGTGATCCACCAGCTCGAGGCGCTCGGGTTCTGCGATCGTGGTGAGGGTGGGTCGTTCGTCCTCGGGGGCCGCATCGAGCTCGGCGGGGAGCTTCCCGTCAACACGCACGGCGGGCTGCTCTCCCAGGCCCACGCGCTGGGGATGAACCACGTGGTCGAAGCCGTCCGCCAGCTACGTGGCCACGCCGGTCCGGCTCAGGTCGCCGGGGCACGCTTCGGGCTGGTGTCCGGGTGGGGCGACATGGGCGACGGATCCGTCGCCGTGCTCGGAGCGGAGCAATGAACGAACCCGCTAACCACCCGTCACTGCCGGCCGCCTCCGCCGATGGGCTCGCCGGGGCGTTCTTCGCCTGGCACGATGCCGGCGAGCTGCGCTTCCAACGCTGCACCGAGTGCGGCCGGTGGAACCACCCGCCCGGCACGACATGCCCGTCGTGCGGGTCGGAGTCACTCGAGTGGACGCCGGTCGGCGGTACCGGAACGATCGTTTCGTGGACCCGGACGCACTACGCCTTCGCTCCGCCGTTTGCCGCCGACGGGCCCTACGTCGCCCTGGTCGTCGCCGTCGACGAAGGACCGCAGATGGTGTCGATGCTGCGCGGTGGTGACGAGCCGCGCTGCGGAGGCCGGGTGCGCGTCGAGTTCGAAGCGCGCGCCGACGGCCGTCGGGTCGCCGTGTTCGTCGCCGCCGAGTGAGCTACTCGCTGGTCAGCAGCTCGGCCACCCGCATCGACGCTTCGACGTACTCCTCGATCAGATCCTCGATCACCCGCCGCGCCCGGCGGACGTCCTTGATCGTGCCGACGATCTGTCCGACGGCAGTCCCCATCACCTCGCTGACGCGATGGTCGAAGATGCCCGTCATCGTGTCGCGCACGAGCATCCCCTGCATCGGCGCCGGCAGTGCCGACGGCGCACCGGGCTCGGTCCAGGCCGCGACCCACGGTGTGTTCAGTTGGCGGATCGGTTTGCCGGTGAGGCACCGGGAGCGGACGGTGTCGCGCGAGCTGGCGGCGATCAGCTTGGCGGTCACCTCCTCCTCGACGTCGGCTTCGACCGTTGCCAGCCAGATCGACCCGGTCCACACACCGTGCGCACCGAGCGCGATCGCCGCCGCGATCTGGCGACCGTCGCCGATCCCCCCGGCGGCGAGTACCGGCACCGAGCCCGCCTCGTCGACCACCTGGGGCACGAGCACGAGGGTCGAGATCTCCCCGGTGTGCCCACCGGCCTCGGTTCCCTGGGCGACGATGATGTCGGTTCCGGCGGCGATGTGCTTGGTGGCCTGGCCGGGGGCACCGACCAGGCCGACGATCAACGAACCGCGCGCATGCATCGCCTCGACGATGTCGGCCGGGGTGGGTCCGAGCGCCGAGGCAAGCAGCTTCGGGGCGAAGTCGAGGACCACGTCGAGCTTCTGCCGGGCGCGCAGGTGCGTCGGGATGAGGTTGTCGCCCTGGTGCGAGTAACGACCAGCATCCTTCGGCTCGGGGATTCCGAATCGCCGACGCAGATCGGCGACGAACTCGATGCTCTCCTTCGGGATGCTCGCCCACAGCGCGTCGAGGTCGTCGCCCGCCGACTCCGAGGGAAACAACACGTCGACCGCGTAGGGCTTGCCGCCGACCTGCTCCTCCAGCCAGCGCAGGTCGTACTCCAGCTCCTCGACGGATTGCCGTGTCGTGCCGAGCACACCGACACCGCCGGCGTTGGTCACCGCGGCCACGACGTCGCGGCAGTGACTGAAGGCGAAGATCGGAAACTCGATGTCGAGCATTTCGGCGACCTTGGTGTGCATGTCAATCTTCCTCCGTTGGCGACTGCTGGGGCGTGTCGATGTGCTGGTCGTCGAACACCCAGTGCTGCTCGCACCCGCCCGCGCCCTGGTACCGGCACTGGACGACCTCGACACGCAGGAGGTGCCGGTCGGCGGCGACGTAGCCGGCGAAGCAACCCAGTTCGAACGCTTCGGTGTACTTGCCGTTCTGCGGGGCAGCTTCGCTGAAGTAGATGCACTCGGTACGACGAACGACGCAGCGTTCGTCGTCGTATTCGGCGAACAGCGCGGCGGCATGTTTCGGACCGCGCAACGAGTGGACCAGATCCTGGTACAGAGCCATCATCCGCGGCGAACCGGCACCGGGGGTGCCGTAGGCCTCCAGCAGCGTGGCGTAGCCACGGCCGCCGTAGCGACGACCGATCTCGTTGGCGATCGACAATGCCGCCGGCTCCCCGACGACGTCCTCGGCGACCGAGTAGAACGTCTGGAAGTTGTTCTCGATCTGCTTGCTCAGGCTGTAGACGAGGTGATCGATCGTGACCTCGTCGATCGGCACCTCGTAACGGTCCATCCGGGTGCGCTCCTCGGCGGTCAGCCGGGCACCCGGATAGAAGAGGAGATGATGCCGTGAGTACGGTTCGCGAGTGCGGTCGCGAGGCTCGTGAGCGGATGGGTCTGATGTCATCGACGCAGATCCTGACTTTCGCTTTGTGGATCCAACTTCTACGATGCAGAAGTCTCGCCGTTCGGCGGAAGGAGTGTCAAGCTCGTCGGCGCAAAACGTTCGCTTGCCCGACGAACCTCGGAACTCCTACAATATGGATGTTGTTGTCATATTACGGAAGTGACCGCGGGTCGGCGCGGCGGCAAGGAGGTCGGGAATGCAACCGGTGACGGACGTCCCCGAGCTCTCGCCCGCTGCACACCGTGTGGACTCCGGGGTCGCGATCCGAGCAATGCTCGATCCGCGCAGCATCGCCGTCATCGGCGCGTCCCGAGATCCGCGAGCACTCGCCGGACGGCCGTTCGAGTTGCTCCGGCAACGTCGCTTCGACGGCCAGATCCATCTCGTCAACCGACACGGCGGGGTGATCGGCGACCAGCCCGTGCTGACCGACGTCGACCAGCTGCCCGAGGACGTCGATGTTGCGCTCGTCCTCGTCCCGGCTCAGGCCACCGCCGGGGTCCTGCGGCAGTGTGCCGCCCGCGGCGTGCGCTGTGCGTACGTCTTCTCGTCTGGGTTCGCCGAACGCGGCGACGCGGTCGGCAGGGCCTTGCAAGAGGAGATCAGCCCGATCACCGCGGCGACGACGATGCGCATCGGCGGCCCGAACGGCGAGGGTTGGTACAGCGTCGCCCGAGATCTGCCGATCACGTTCAGCCCGGCCGTCGAGTACGGCCGCGGCCTCCACACTCGGCCGCGCCCCGGCAACGTCGCCCTGGTGGCCCAAAGCGGTGGCATCGGGTTCGGGATCGCCCACCGCGGCTTCGTCCGGGGAGTCGGGTTCAGCCACGTGATCACGACCGGCAATGAGGTCGACCTCGAGCTGCTCGACTACACCGAGGCCCTGATCGACGATCCGGCCACACACGTGATCGGCCTGTTCGTCGAGGGGTTCGCCCACCCACGACGCCTCGAACACGTACTCACCCGAGCGCGCGAGGCGGACGTCGCCGTCGTGGTCGCCCGAGTGGGTCGCTCAGAGGTCGGTTCCGCGGCGGCCACCTCGCACACGGGGCATCTGGCGGCCCGGCCCGAGTTGGTGGCGGCCTTGCTGCGCGCGTACGGGGCCCACGAGGCAGCCGACGCCGACGAACTGCTCGACCTCTGCACGGCGCTCTCGACCTGCGACGCGGCGGCAGGGCGGCGGGTCGCCGTGTACACGCTGTCCGGCGGGGCCGGGGCGTGGATCGCCGACACCCTGGCCGAGGCCGGTCTCGACCTGCCTGAACTCGAGCCGGAGGTTCGCTCCGAGCTGAGCGCGATGCTCCCGGCGTACGCGGCGACACGCAACCCGGTCGACGTGACCGCGTCCTTCGGCAGTGTCGACGTGGCCGCGGCAGCCCTCCGGGCCACCGTCGAGTCACCGTCGGTCGACAGCGCGGTGATCGCCCTGTCGATGATCGACAGCGATTCCTTCGCCCAACGATGGGCCGCCCTACACGACGTGATCGTCGCCGCCCACAAACCGGTCCTGGTGTTCTCCTACACCGAGCCGGGGCCGGAGGCCAAGGCGCTGCTGGCTGCCACCGGCCACCCCTGGTACACCAGCCAGCGCGGCCTCGCGGCGGCCCTCCGGGTACTGGCTGCCCGGCGCCCGGCGCACCGGCCTCCGGTCGGGTCGGTCCAGCCGATCGCGCTCCCGCCTGGCCGCAGCGAGCCGGAGCTGAAGTCCTGGCTCTCTTCGTTCGGGCTGGCCGTACCTCGCGGGCAGGCCGCGGCCAACCGCTCCGAAGCGGAGCGCGCGGCGAGCGAGCTCGGTGGCCGGGTGGTGCTCAAGGGCCAGCATCCGGCCATGCCGCACAAGACCGAAGCCGGTCTCGTCGAGGTCGGTGTCGAACCGAGGGACGTCGCCACCGCCTACGACCGGATCGTCGCCGCCGCCGAACGCGCCGGTCTCGACACGCTCGACAGCGTGCTCGTCGAGCAGATGGCCGCGCCCGGCGTGGAGATGATGGTCGGGCTGGTACGTGACGACGGGCTCGGGACCTTCGTCGTCGTAGGGCGCGGCGGCACCACTGCCGAGCTCGACCCGGACGTCGCCATCCGACCCGCCCCGGTCAGCACTGCCGAGGCATTGGAGATGATCGATTCACTACGCGGGGCGGCCGCACTCGGCGGCTGGCGCGGCACGCCGGCAGCCGACCGGCGGGCGTTCGCCGAGCTGATCGCGACCGTCTCCGGAATCGGTACGGCGCTCGGCGAACACCTCGACGAACTCGATCTCAATCCCGTGATCGTCCACCCCGCCGGAACGGGGGTCACCGTCGTCGACGCGCTGCTGGTCGCCGGCGACGACACGCGCGAAGGAGGCTTCCGCTGCAGTTCGAACTGACCTACACCGCCGAGCAGGAGGCGTTCCGCGACGAGGTCGCCACCTGGCTGGCCGCCAACGTCCCGTCGAGCATCCGTACGCGGGTGACCACCCGCGAGCAGTCGGCCGCCACCTACCTCGAACGCCGACGCTTCGGCCGGCTCCTCGGCAAGCGCGGCTGGCTGTACCCGGCCGCACCGAAGGAGTACGGAGGCGCGGGCCTCGACCTCGACCGAGTCATCGTCCTCGAGGAGGAGTCCCACGCCCTCGGGATCTCACTCCCGCCCTACTACGACTCCGGCGGGAAGTACGGAGCGGCAAGCATCCTGGCCTGGGGCACCGAGGAGCAGAAGGCGACGATGCTGCCACCGATCTTCCGTGGCGAGGTGCGTACCTGGCAGCTGCTCAGCGAGCCGGAAGCCGGGTCGGACCTGGCCAACGTCAAGTCGACGGCGATCCGCCGCGGTGACCACTACGTCCTCAACGGTCAGAAGGTGTTCGTGGGCAGCGACCACGGCGCCGAACGACTCTGGGTCCTCGCGGTCACCGATCGCCAGGCCCCACGCCATCACAACCTCAGCTGGTTCATGATCGACGCCGCGCTGCCGGGCATCACCGTGACGCCCCAGACGCTGCTCGCCAACCACGGCGAGGGCGAAGGTGACATCGGCTGCAAGAACACGGTGTACTTCACCGACGTCGAAGTCCCTGCCGAGTGCCTCGTCGGCGGCGAGAACAACGGCTGGAAGGTCGCGGGTACGCACCTCGACCTCGAGCACGGTGGCCGCGGCAACATCCGTCGCGACCGCAACTGGCCGAGACTGCTGGCCCAGGCACGGTCGCTGCGCGACGCGCCCGGCGAGGACACCGAGCTGAGCGAGGATGAGCTGTGCGACGCGATCGGCGAGATCTTCAGCCGGATCGAAACCGTCCGCTTGCTCGGGTTGCGCAACTTCTGGATGGCCGCCAACCACACGGCGATGACCTACGAAGGCGCCCAGCTCGCCTACGTCCAGAAGACGACCGGTCTGTGGTTGGCCAAGGCGATCCACGACCTGCTCGGACCGTCGGCGGTCACTGCCGGCGAGGAGTTCGGAGCGATGGACGGCTACGCCGAAGAGCAGCACCGCGACGGCATCGTCAACATGCACCCGGGAGGCACGACGGACATCCAACGGATGATCATGGCGCGGCGGCTCGGCGTCGACGGTCGCGATCGAGGGACCGCGCGCTGATGGATCTCGACCTCTCCGAAGACGAGCGGATGCTCGGCGCCGTGGTGCGCGAGTTCGTCGGCCGCGCAGCGCCGCGCGACCACCTGCTCTCCGTGCGCGAGGGTGCCACCGGGTTCGATCCCGCCTGGTTGCGCCCGATGGCCGACGCCGGATGGTTGGGCATGCACGTGCCGGCCGCCCTCGGTGGCTCGGACGCGACCGCCCTGCAATGCGCCGAGGTGTTCCGGGAACTCGGTCGCGGTCCGGTCACCGGCCCATGGTTGGCCTCCAGCGCCGTCGCGGCTGGCCTGCTCAGAGCATGCGTCCCGAGTGATGCCGCCGAGCACGTGCTGACTGGCATCGCCACCGGGCAGGCGATCGTGGTCCCGACGCTGCACGCCCACCCTCCCGGCAGCACGCGCGACCCGGTGCGGATGTTCGTCCCCTACGCCGCCGCGGCGACCCACCTTCTGGTCGACCTGAGCGGCGACCACGGAGTCGAGTTCGTCTTGGTCGACCTCGCCGAGGCCGACGTGACGATCGAGCGTCTCCCAGGGTTCAACGAGTGGAGCTACCGCGTCAGCTTCGGTGATCTCGACGGCCGGGTGGGCATGTCCACGCTCGGCCGGCCCGACGATCCGGCGAGCGTCGAACGCGCACTCGACATCGCCCGGTTGGTCGTCAGCGCCTACCGGGTCGGCGGTTGCGAGCGAGTGCTGGAGATGTCGGTGGAGCACGCCAGCACGCGCATCCAGTTCGGTCAGCCGATCGGCCGCTTTCAGCGCGTCCAGGATCACGTGGTGCGGATCGTCAACTCACTTGACGCGGCCCGCTGGGCGACCTACGAAGCGCTGTGGCGAGCGGACACCGGGCGCAACATCACCGCCGCTGCAGCGTTGGCGTCGCAGCTCTCGTCCGAGGGTTACGTCGAAGCGACCAACGCGGCCCACGAGGTGCACGCCGGGGTCGGTAGCGACCCCGCGTTCGGCTTGACTCTGTACACCGAGGCCGCGCGAGCGCTGTACCACTACCTCGGTTCCCCGCGGCGGCATCGCCGCCGGCTCGGACGTGAGCTCCTCGGGGGTGCGACGTGAACGCCGTGTCCGTCCACGTCGAGGGGTTCGTCGCGACGATCCGGATCGAACGACCAGAATCGGGCAACGCGCTCTCGGTCGACGTCGTGGACGGGCTGCTCGACGCAATCCGAACACTGCGCCACGACCCGGCAGCGCGTGCCGTGGTCCTCACCGGAGCCGGAACGGTGTTCTGCGCCGGTGGGAACCTGCGGCAGATGAACGACGACCGCAGCGCGATCCGCGGCACGCCGCGCGGTGCCCAGCGGAGCCTCGAGCGTGGCGTCCAACAGCTGCCGCTGGAGCTGGAGCAGTTCGACAAGCCGGTGATCGCGGCCGTCAACGGTGCCGCCGCGGGCGCTGGGCTGGACCTGGCGGCCATGTGCGACCTCCGCTTCGCAGCGGTCTCGGCGCGCTTCATCGGAGGATACGTTCGGGCCGGCCGCGTGCCGGCTGACGGCGGCGCCTTCCACCTGACGCGCATCGTCGGGCTTCCGAAAGCGCTCGAGATCTACCTCGGCGGCGAGCCCGTCGATGCGCCCGAGGCGTTGCGCCTCGGGCTGGTCAACCGCGTCGTCGACGACGACCGATTGCTCGACGAAGCCGTCTCGTTCGCCACCCGGGTCGCCTCCTTCGCTCCGGTCCAGGTGCAACTGACCAAGCGCGCGTTGTACCGGGCCGCGCACAGCGATCTGCGCGCCAGCCTCGACCTCACCGCCGCCTACAGCGGGGTCGTCGCCTCGCTGGAGGACTCCACCGAGGCGTTGCAAGCCCTCGCCGAGAAACGTCGCGGCGACTACCACGATGAGTGAGCCACCCGTCAACGCCCCGCTCGCCGAGCTGCGCGTCCTCGAGGTGTCGACCACCCTGGCGGCGGCCTCCTGTACCAAGCTGCTCGCCGACCTCGGCGCCGATGTCGTTCGTCTCGAACCTGCGAGCGGCGACCCGTGGCGCCACGTCGGGCCGCGCGCCGACCTGGGAACCACCTCGCTCGGCGCGACCTATCTGTACGCGAACACCGGCAAACGCGCGTTCGCGCTGGCCGAGCGCGAGTTGGCCGACGGTCGCGTCGACCTACTGATGGCCGCTGCCGACCTGCTCGTGACCGACCTGCGGCCGGGCGACCTCGACCCACATGGGCTGCTCGATCAGGCCCGCGCCCGAGCCAACCCGAGCCTGGTCGTACTGTGCCTGAGTCGTTTCGGCGGCGACGGCCCGCGTTCGGGGATGGCCGCCGAACCGTTGAACACATATCACGCTGCTGGCGAAGGGACGATGACCCCGCTCGTCTCGGTGTACCTCACCGACACGATGTCGCGCCCACCGGTGCGGCAGGGACGCTTCGTCGGCGAGCACAAGGCAGCGACGTACGCCGCCTGCCTGGCGTTGGCCGCGGTGCGTCACGCCTCGCTGACCGGGGTGGGACAGGTCGTCGACGTGTCCGTCCACGAAGCGCTGGCCGGTCTGAACTTCTTCGAGTTCTCCGACCACTTCGCCGGGGGTGGTCCGGTGCCTTCCCGACAGACCCGTCAACAACCGTTCGGCGGACTGATGCGCTGCGCCGACGGTTACGTCCAACTGACCATCCACGAGGACCACCACTGGAACCGGTTGGTGGCGATGATGGGCGAACCCGCGTGGACCAAGGAGCCGTGGGCGGCCGACCATCAAGGCCGCGCGGCCGCCGGTTCACGGATCCACCGTCTCGTCGGAGAGTGGCTCGAGCGTCACGACCGCTCCGAGATCGTCGAGCGGGCGATGCAGTTCGGGTGCACCGCCGCGCCGTACCTCTCCGTCGCCGAGGCGACCGGCACCGAACAGATCCGTGCCCGGCGCTTCCTCCAGGCGGTCGATCTGCCAGGCGTCGGCACGATCGAACATCCAACCCAGGCCTACCGCTTCGACGGTGAACCGGTTCACGTGCGCGCCGCTCCCGTGGCGGCCGCGCCGCTCGCCGATGCGGCCTTCCGCCCCCGTCGCCGGCGCGCCACCTCTCGGCACACGCCGACGACGAGAAGCCTCGACGGCATTCGTGTCGCCGACTTCACCTGGGCACTGGCCGGCCCGACCGCGACCATGATCCTGGCCGCGCTGGGTGCCGACGTGATCAAGGTCGAGAGCTCAGCGCGCCCTGACGTACTCCGCCGCAATCCCGGGCTCGCGGCCTCGACGGGCCGGCAGAAGCGATCGTTGAGCCTCGACCTGAGCCAACCGCGGGGGCGCGAGGTGGCCCGCCGGTTGATCGCCCGCAGCGACGTCGTCGCCGAGAACTTCCGACCCGGGGTCATGGCACGGCTCGGCCTCGGCGTCGAACAGCTGCGTGCCGAGCACCCCGATCTGATCGTCCTGTCGATCTCCATGTCCGGACAGACCGGCCCGAACGCCGAACAGCCCGGCTACGCGCCGATGTTCGCCGCGCTCGCCGGGCTCGGCGACCTGACCGGCTACACCGACGGGCCGCCGAGCCAGATCCGCACCTCCGCCGACGTCAACGCCGGCATCGCCGCCGCGCTGGCCGTGCTGGCCTCGCTCGAGCGGCGCCGAACCGGCAACGGCGGGTGCCACATCGACCTGTCGGCCGTGGAAGCGCAGATGGCGCTGATCGGCGAGACCATCCTCGAGCACGCCTTGCTCGGCACGCAGCCGACCCGCGCCGGGAACGCCGAACCCGACTGGGTGCCGCACGACTGCTATCCGTGCGAGGGACACGACCGATGGCTGTCGGTCGCCGTGCGCAGCGACGAGGAGTGGCGCCGGCTGGCCGACGCGATCGGGCTCGATCCGGCGCGCCGCAGGCGCTGGGCCACCGCCGACCAGCGGCTGACCGCGCGCCGGCAGGTCGACGACGCGATCGGCGCGTGGACGGCGACCCACACCGCAGCCGAGGCCGAGCGGGTGCTTCAGGCGGCCGGAGTGGCCGCGGTCGCGGTGCTCGACGCCGCCGACCTGGCGGCCGACCCGCACATGATCCATCGCGGGTTCCTCGTCGAGGTGCCGGGTGCGGAGCGCACGTGGCCACTCGTCGGGCTCGGCGGGGTGCTCCCCGCCACACCGCTGCGGGCGGAATGGGCGGGGCCACCACTCGGCGCGCACAACGACGAAGTGCTCGCCGACGTGCTCGGGTTCAACGACAGCGAGCGCGCCGCGCTCGCCGAGGAAGGAGTGCTCACATGAGCGAACACACCGATCCGATGTGGGATCACATCGACCAGCACGGACGCACGTTCCTGGTCACCCTCCGCAAGGACGGCTCGCCGACGTGCCACCCGATGGCCCGATTCCACGCCAGAGGGGAGCTGTACCTCAACATGTACGCATCGAGCGCCAAACATCGGAACCTGACCCGCAACCCGCGGGTCTGCTGCTTGGTGGCAACCCGTTCCGGCGCCGAACGGTTCGAGGCCGTGGCCCTCAGCGGCGAGGCCCGCGAGGTACCGCTCGAGGAGACGCTCGCCGACGACCCCACCCCCGGCGTGCGGGCCGCCCGCTCGATGGGCATGGACGGAGTGTCGCTCGAGCGGGATCCGCAACGGTTCCAGCACGAGGATCCCGCCGACCTGCTCAAGCGGGTCCACGTCATGCTCGAGCGGATCCGCAGCGGCAGTCGCCTGTTGTGGCAGATGCCGGTCGAGCAGATCGACTTCCTGCGCGAGTCCAGGTACCGCTGAGATGCCCCGCGAACACGACCGAATTCGCTTCAGTGAAGCCGAGCTGGCCGAATTCCTGGGCAGTGATCAGCTCGCCATCGTCGCCACCGTCGACGCCGACGGCGAACCGTGGTGCGACGCCGCGGCGTACCTCTTCGACGCCGACCGAATCGTCGTCAAGGTGCCCGTCGGCAGCCGCACCCACCGCAACATCAACGCCGATCCACGCGTGTGTTGTGTCGTCGAGAGCCTTCCTGAAGGTGGCTCCTACTACGACATCAAGGGCGCCATGATCCACGGCGTCGCCACCGCGGAGGACCCGGTGAGCGCGGCCTCGGGGACGCTGGCCCGGTTGCGCGACCCGGTGGAGCCCGAGCTCGCGGGCGACTTCGCGCTCTACGCGATCGGCCTCGACGACGTCGTCTCGTTCGCCTTCGACAAGATCGCCTACCGCTACGACGACCGGTCGACGCCTCCGGCAGCGGCACCGATCGGCGACTAGTCCACTTGTGGAAGTTGTATCCACGTTGTAAAATCCTGCTCGTCCGCCGGCAGACGCCCGCGGCACAGTGAGGTACGGAATGCGGCAACTCCCGCTCGGCGAACGACTCCATCAACTGGCTGCAGAGCGGTCCGACCGGGCTGCTGTGCACTTCGCCCGCACCGACGCGACCGTCGAGGTCGTGAGCTGGGCCGAGCTCGACGACCGCAGCACTCAACTCGGTCGCTGGCTGGCCACCAACGGCGTGACCGTCGGCGACCTCGTGCCGGTGATGATGCGCAACTCCCCGCGGTCGCTGATGAGCTTGTTCGCCGTCTGGAAGGTCGGTGGGGTACCCGTGCCGCTGCCCTACGACCTGCCGGGGTGGGAGATCGAACGCCTGCTCGCCGTCCTGCACGGCCACGGCCGCTCGCACCCGATCATCACCGCCGACAGCGAGTGCTTCGACGAGAGCCGCAAGCTCTCGAGCAGCCCGCTACCCGAGGTGACACCGCCCCACTCATCGGGGATCTGCAGCGCAGGTTCCACCGGGCAGCCCAAGATCATCCTGCGCAAGCCCCCCGGCGTGTTCGGTGCCGGGTCGTCGACGGCAGTGGTCGAGTCGTGGGGTCCGCTCACCGGACCGCAACGCATCTTGACTCCGGCGCCGATGCACCACAACAACGGCTTCGTCTCCGTGTTCGACCTGCTCGCCGGCCATGAACTGGTGTTCATGGAGCGGTTCGACGCAGCCGGCCTGGCGCGGCTCGTCGAGACCCGGGCGATCACCGGCTTCACCGCGGCGACGATCGTCTTCCAGCGCGTCGCCGCGATCCTCGACGAACATCCCGCCGACCTGTCCACCCTGCAATGGGTGATCCAGGGCGCGTCGGTGTGCCCGGAGTGGCTCGCCCGGCGATGGTGCGACCTCATCGGGCCTGAACGAGTGTTCTTCGCCTACGGTTCGAGCGAAGGCATCGGTGCGACCTGCGCCCGCGGCGACGAGTGGCTCGCCAACCCGGGAACGCTCGGCCGGGGCCTGTTCGGCACAGAGGTGCGCATCCTCGACGACGACGGACGACCGGTGCCCGATGGTGTCGTCGGCGACATCTACCTACGGTCGGCCCGCGGGATCAGTCACGAATACCTCGGTCCCGTCGCTCCGACGCCGGTCACCGCCGACGGGTTCGCCACCAACGGCGACCAGGGTTGGGTCGACGACCAAGGATGGCTGTTCATGGCCGACCGGCGCCAGGACGTGATCATCACCGGTGGCGTCAACGTCTACCCGGCCGAGGTCGAGTCGGCACTCAGCGAACACAGCTCGGTCGCCGATGTCGTCGTCGTCGGCCTCACCGACCCGGAGTGGGGGCACCGAGTCCACGCGATCGTCCAACCGCGCTCCGGAGCGAGCGTCGACAGCGCTGAGTTGATCGCCTACGCCCGCCAGAAGCTCGCACCAGCGAAGGTTCCCAAAACCGTCGAGGTGGTCGCGACGATCGAACGCAGCGCGGCGATGAAGGTCAACCGAAGAGCACTCGCGGCGACACGCGAGCTGACCGCCAAGGAGGCCACATGCTTGACGTCGTGATCCGAGGCGGCACCGTCGTCGACGGAACCGGCAGCCAACCGCGACCCGCCGATGTCGGCATTCGCTCCGGTCGGATCGCGGCCCTTGGAGAGATCGGTGAGTCGGCGACCGAAACCGTCGACGCCGCGGGCATGCTCGTGATGCCCGGGTTCGTCGACCCACACACGCATTACGACGCTCAGCTGTGCTGGGATTCGTTCGCCACACCGTCCAACGACCATGGGGTGACCAGCGTGATCGGAGGCAACTGCGGCTTCGCCCTGGCGCCACTGCGCCCCGAGGACGGCGACTACACGCGCCGAATGATGGCCCGCGTCGAAGGCATGCCACTGCGCGCGCTGGAAGAGGGGATCGACTGGTCGTGGCGCACCTTCGAGGAGTACCTCGACCGTCTCGACCGGGGGATCGCCGTGAACGCCGGGTTCCTCGTCGGTCATTGCGCCCTACGCCGATTCGTGATGGGTCCGGCAGCCTCCGACCGCGAAGCCACCCCTGACGAGTTGCGGGCGATGACAGCGGTTCTCGGCGAATCGATCCGAGCGGGCGGCCTCGGACTCTCGACGAGCAGGTCGTCGACCCACTCTGACGGCGACGGCCGGCCGGTGGCGAGCCGGGTCGCTTCGATCGAGGAAGTCCTCGCTCTGTGCAGCGAGGTCGGCCGGCACGACGGCACGTCGCTGGAAGCGATCGTCGAGGGCTGCCTCGGCCGCTTCGCCGACGACGAAGTCGAGTTGCTTGCCGAGATGAGCGCCCGAGCCGGCCGCCCGTTGAACTGGAACGTGCTCGCCATCGGCGACTCCGACCGCGATCGGGCCGAGCATCAGCTCCGCCCCTCACGGCGCGCACGCGAGGTCGGTGGACGGGTCGTCGCCCTGACGATGCCGGTGCACGCCGACATGAACATGAGCCTGGGGGCCTTCTGCTCGCTGTGGCTGATCCCTGGTTGGCGGGAGGTCATGGAGCTGCCGCTCGCCGAGAAGGCCAAGGCGCTGCGCGATCCGAGCGTGCGCGACCGCCTCGTCGCGGCGTCGGTCGGCACTCCGTTCGAACACCGCACGCGCTTCTCCGAGTACCGCATCGGCGACACGTTCGCGGCCCGCAACGCTGCGAACACCAACCGGCCCGTCGCCGACATCGCCGCCGAGATGGGTACTGACGCGTTCGGCGCGATCGTCGAGATCGGCGTTGCCGACGAGTTCCGCACGGTCCTGTGGCCCGGCGTCACCCAGGACGGAGATGCCGACTGGGACGTGCGCCGTGCGCTGTGGGACGACCCCGACGTGATCCTCGGAGGTTCCGATGCCGGTGCCCACGTCGACCGGATGCTCGGTTCGAACTACGCCGCTCGCTTCCTTGCCGATGTGCTCCGCGGCCGCCGGCTGGTCTCGATCGAGCGCGCCGTGGCGATGTTGACCAGCGTGCCCGCCCAGCTGTTCGGGTTGCGCGACCGGGGGGTGTTGCGCGTGGGGGCTCACGCCGACGTCGTCGTGGCCGACCCCGCCTCGGTCGGCAGCAGCCTCGCCCGCCGAACCGACGACCTTCCCGGGAACAGCGTCCGCCTGGTCGCCGACCCGATCGGTGTCGGTCACGTCTTCGTCAACGGAGTGGCAACCATCGCCGATGGTGCCGGCACCGGGGCGACGCCGGGACGCACGCTTCGTTCCGGGCGGGATACCACCGGAACCGAGACCGCGGCCGCGAGCACCCACGCAGCCGGGCGAACGAACGGAGCAGGGCGATGAACGAGATCCCGAAGATCATCTCCGTCGACGACCACGTCCTCGAACCGCCCGATCTGTGGACCAGCCGCCTCCCGGCCAAGTATCAGGACGCAGCTCCGCGCATCGTCCGCCAGCGGATGAAGCTGGTCCCGGGCCGAGGAATGGGCGGTTGGGAACCGGACGACGAAGGCGACGTCGCCGACGTCTGGTACTACCAGAACGTTCGCTCGCCGCTGGTCCTACTCTCCGCCGCGGTCGGACTCGGGCGCCTGAACTACGAGGTGGTCACCTACGACGACGTGCTCCCCGGAACCTGGCGACAGGCCGACCGGTTGCGCGACATGGACGTCAACCACGTCGAGGCGTCGGTGTGCTTCCCCAACACCCTCCCCCGCTTCTGCGGGCAGACCTTCGCCGAGCAACCCGACAAAGAGCTCGGCCTGCGGTGCGTGCAGGCCTACAACGACTGGATGATCGAGGAGTGGTCCGCCGGCGACGGCCACGGGCGACTGATCCCGCTGGCGATCCTGCCGTTGTGGGATGCCGAGTTGTGCGCGGCCGAAATCCGCCGCAACGCCGAACGGGGCTGCTTCGCCGTCACCTTCCCGGAGAACCCTCATCCGTTGGGGTTCCCCTCGATCCACGACAAGCACCGTTACTGGGATCCGGTCTTCGCCGCCTGTCAGGACACCTCGACGACGCTGTGCATGCACATCGGGTCGTCCTCGACGACACCCACCACAGCACCCGACGCCCCGTACATCATCAGCTCGACACTGACGTTCCAGAACGCAATGGGTTCGTTGTGCGACTACTTGTTCTCGGGCATCCTGGTGCGCTTCCCGGCCCTGAAGATCGCCTACTCCGAGGGCCAGGTGGGCTGGATGCCCTACATCCTCGAGCGCGCCGACAAGCTGTGGGAGGAGCGCGACGACAACAGCTTCGGCACGTTCCTTCCCGAACCACCGTCGAGCTACATCGCCGGACGGGTCTACGGCTGCATCTTCGACGACGCCACCGGGCTGCGCAACCGGGAGTACGTGGGCATGTCGCAGATCTGTTTCGAGACCGACTACCCACATGCCGACTCGACCTTCCCGGACTCGAAGCGGGTGCTCACCGACATCTGCGCGGCGGCCGGTCTGGACGGGGCCGAGACCTACGCCCTCGCGCGTGGCAACGCCATCACCGCCTTCGGTCTCGAGCGCTTCGGGATCTCGTCGTGAAGTTCGGAGTGCCGCTGCTCGGCCTGGGTCCCCGTCACTATCCGGCGATCGCCGCGGCCGCCGAGGAGAATGGCTTCGAGTCGGTCTTCGTCCCCGAGCACCTGCTCATGCCGGCCGAGATCCCACCGAGCTACCCGTACTCGGAAAGCGGCTATTCGGTGATGTCGGCAGTGACGCCGCTGTACGACCCGTGGGTCGTGCTCGCCTCGGTGACCGCCGTGACGAAGACGATCCGCCTGTCGACGAACATCTACGTCGTGCCGTTGCGGCACCCGTTCGTCACCGCTCGGTCGATCATCACCCTCGACCGCCTGTCGGGAGGGCGAGTCACCCTCGGTGGCGGAGTCGGTTGGTTGCAGGAGGAGTTCGACGCCATCGGGCTCCCGTTCCACCAGCGCGGCAAGATGATGGACGAGATCGTTCCCCTGTTGCGCCGGCTGTGGACCGACGAGGTGATCGAGCACCACGGCACGTTCTTCGACTTCGGCCCGATCCGGTTCGAACCGAAACCGCTGCAGAAGCCGTGCATCCCGATCGAGCTCGGGGGCCACTCCACCGCCGCGCTCGAGCGCGCGGGCCGCCTCGGCGACGGCTGGATGGAGGTCGGATCAGGTGACTTCGACACGTTCACGGCACGGCGCGACATCGTTCTGCGGGCCCGCCAGGACTCCCCTCGCGCCGACGAACCGTTCCTGATCTCGTCCGGTTTGGGGACGACCCTCGATCGTGTCAAGCGATGCGAAGAGCTCGGGGTCGGGCGCGTGATCGTCGGTCCGCGCAGCGATCTGCGGCGCGAGGTCAAGGACCAGACTCGGCTGTCGCCGGAGGACTTCACCGAGTGGTGCAAGCGCTTCGCCGACGAGGTGATCAGCAAGTTCGCGTAGGCGTGTCGCTCACCACCCGGCAGTTGCGGTCTCGAAACGGCCCGGATGAGCCGGAGCGCACGCCGCCATCGAGAGGAACAGCAGGCGTGACCTTTTATCCGGGTATCGAGACAAACCGCGTGCGTGTCGCCGATCGAACCGTGACCTGGTACGACTCCGCTCCGGAAGGGGGCCGGGGGGAGACAATCGTACTCGTCCACGGGACCGGCGGCACGGCCGTCAACAACTTCTGGGCGCTGCTGCCGATGCTGGCAATGCGTCACCGGGTCGTCGCCTTCGACTTCGTCGACCCGGGCGACGAGACCGCGGCCCATGAGAGCTACGTGGCCCAGGCGAGGGCGGTGGTCGACGCGGTCGGGACCGACCTGGTGCATGTCGTCGGCTACTCGTTCGGGGCGGTCATCGCCGCCAGCCTGACGGCCCGCATCCCGCACCGGGTGGCCTCGCTGACGCTCGTCGCCGGTTGGATGACGACCGACACGCACCAGCGGCTGCGCAACACGGTGTGGCAGCAGATGTACGCCTCGGGCCACGGCGCGCTCGGCACGTTCACCCTCCTGCTCGGGTACAGCCGTGCCTACCTGAACGCCCGCACGCCGGCCGAGATCGATCAACTGGTCCACAACATCGAGACCGGCCCCGACCGCGCGGCGAAGATGCGCTACAACCGCACGGTCGACATCAGCGCCGAGGTGGCGACGATCTCGACGCCGACGCTCGTGGTGGGATGCACCGAGGATCAGATGGTTCATCCGGGGCATTCCAAGCTGCTCTTCGGGGCAATCGCTGATTCCCGCTACGTCGAGATCGACTCCGGGCACGCCGTCGTCCACGAGCGCCCCGCCGAGCTGTTCACCATCATCGACCGATTCGTGACGGAACCCACCGCGCACCGCGCGGGAACCACCCTCGCTGCCTACCACCCCTGAGAGGCACCATGTCGCAGCTCCACACCGACCCATCGAACGCTCTGGCATCCGCCGGCGCCGAACGCGACACCGAGACGACCGTCGATGTCGTCATCGTCGGTACCGGGTTCTCCGGCATCGGCGTGGGCGTGGCACTGGCCCGCGCCGGATGCCCCGACGTCGTCCTCCTCGAACGCGCCGATGACATCGGGGGAACCTGGCGCGACAACACGTATCCGGGCGCGGCCTGCGACATCCAGTCGCACCTCTACTCGTACTCGTTCCGCCCCAACCCGAACTGGTCGCGGGTCTATGCCCCCCAAGCCGAGATCCTCGAGTACCTGAGGTCGACCGCCGTCAGCGAAGGGCTGCTTCCCCAGATCCGCTTCGGCGCCGACCTCCGCCAGGCCCGCTGGGACGACGCCGACCAGCGCTGGTCGATCGACACCACCAACGGCAGGTTCCGTAGCCGGATCCTGGTATCGGCGGCCGGCCACCTCTCCGACCCGGCGGTTCCCGACATCCGGGGGCTCGCCGAGTTCGCCGGCGATGTCTTCCACTCCGCCCGTTGGAACCACTCGCTGAACCTCGACGGTGCCCGCATCGGAGTGATCGGGACCGGTGCCTCGGCGATCCAGATCGTGCCCGAGCTCGCCGCGCGAGCGGCCCATCTGACCGTCTTCCAGAGGTCGGCCCCCTACATCGTGCCGCGCCGAGACCACGCGTACAGCGAGGCCGAGCGCCGGATGTTCGAGCGCTGCCCGGAGACGACCCAGCGGTTGCGTGACGAATACTTCTGGGCCAACGAGGGCCGCTTTCCGCAACGGCGTGGCATCCCCGCCTTCGTGCACCAGATCAAGTCCGTCGCCCTCGCCCACCTCGCCGAGCAGGTCACCGATCCGGTGCTTCGTCACAAGCTGACACCCGACTACGAGATCGGATGCAAGCGGATCCTCATCTCCAACGACTTCTATCCGTGCCTGACCCGCGACGACGTCACGTTGGAGACCGACCCGATCGAGCGTGTCGACCGAACCGGCGTGATCACCCGATCGGGCGCGCGCATCGACCTCGACGCACTCGTCCTGGCGACTGGGTTCGAAGCCACCGACCTGCCCATCACCCATGTCGTCCGCGGACGCGGCGACCAACTGCTGTCCGACGTGTGGTCCGACGGGGGCCGGGCGCATGCCTGCACAGCCGTGGCCGGGTTCCCCAACCTGTTCGTCATGCTCGGGCCGAACACCGGCCTCGGGGCCGGCTCGATGATCTTCATCGTCGAGACCCAGGCGGAGTACATCCGCCAAGCGGTCGAGTACATCCTCTCCAGCGACTCCGTCATCGAGCCGGACGAGACGGCCCAGCGATCGTACGTCGCCACCATCGATACGCGGGCCGAAGCGACGGTGTGGCTGCGCGGTGGGTGCTCGAGCTGGTATCTCCATCCTGACAGCGGCCGACTGACAACGCTGTGGCCGGACTTCATGACCCAGTTTCGGGCCGAGAACGGCACCTTCGACCCCTCCGGCTACGTGGTGCACCCGATCGACCCGCCGACGCGGCCGGCCAGGTCAGCTGACCTACCACCGGGCCCAAGGGCCAGGTCAGAAGCGAGCCCTCCCGTCGTCGAAGGATGACCCGCAAGGGACCCTGCTGCTTCAGCGCGCAGGCCACCCCTCCGGCACTCGAGACACCTGCGTGACCGCTTCGCCACGAGGGCGGCACTCGACGACCGGGACGCCTCCCGGCTACTCGCCGGCGGTGAGGCGGGCGAGCAGTTCTTCGGCGACTCGTTCGGTGGCGCCTTGGAGGCGGCGGAAGTAGGTGGTGCGGCTGAGGTGGAGTCGCCGGGCGATCACCTCGTGAGGGGCCGCATCGGCGAGATAGGCCGCTTCCACGACCGCCCGGTCGATACGGTCGGTATCGGTGTCGGCGAACACGTCGAGCGCCCGCGTCACCCGCTCGCGGAGCGCATCGAGCCGGTTCGACGGTGTGCGGCCCAACCACTCGTAGCCCGTCGCCAGCCCGGCCGGGTCGCGCAGCATGCGGATCAGGGCAACCGGGTCGAGGTCGGCACCAGGCGCCGGAGAGGGCGGGGCCGCGCCCGTCTCGCGGTACACCCAGTCGCGCTGGAACCCGAGCAGGCCGCCGGGGCCGAAGTCGACGATGTGGCACTCGAGGTGCATGCCGTAGCCGAGCAGGTCGAGTTCGGGGACGTGGGTGGCACCGAGCGCAGCGCTGAACTCGGCGGCCGCGGGCACCACCGGTGTGATCGGCAAGAAGCCGTACCGCGGGTTGGGCACACCGGTGGCCATGATGCCGCCGGCCCCGAGCAGCGAGGTCACCTCGCCCATCTCGCCCGTGAGGTCGACGGCCTCGCGCCACAACACGGCCGACGTGGTACCCAGCACCTCGCGGGCGTAGCGCAGCCACGGCCCGAGCAGCGGATCGGCATCAGCCTCGGGGGGCGCGGTGGCCGGGGTGACCGCGGTGAAGTAGCCACCCAACCGGCCCTCGGGGTCGCGCGCCACGCCGACCGTCTGGGGCGTGCGGTCGAAGAACACCCGGGTGAGGCTCCACCACTCACCGGCCCCCACCGCGTCGAGCACGGCGCCCACGTACTCGGCGTCGCCGGGGCGCACCCGGTCGATGCGATAGCGCTGGCCGACATCGGCGGCGAAGCCCCAGCGCACCCGCTGATCGAGCACGAGGTACTGGAGCGACGTCGAGATCGGTTGCTGGCCGGCCACCGCCCGCCGGTGCACGTAGTCGGCGACCCGGCGCCGGAGCCCGGCCTCGCCGGCCGGGTCGGTGCGCCGCAGGTTGGCGCGCACGGCCTCGGCCACCAGCGCGTGCAGGGCCACCCCTTCGGCGAGTGGCTCGGCGAACGTGCGCCCGGCGAGCCACTTGAAGCTCTCCTGCGGGTCGTGGTCGCCGAGCACGTCGGCCAGCAGTTCGGGAGTGGTCACCTTGGTCAGCGCGGCGACCCCGAGCACGCGGCGCCGTTCGGGCTCGACCTCGTCGCCCAGCAACCGGTCGGCGATCTCGGCCAACGTGGCGTCGGACGCCGCGGCGCCACTTGCCGTACCGGCGGCGACCAGATCGGGAACCGTCTCGGCCCCGACCACCAGCGCCAGCGGCCAGCCGCGGCCCTCGCGCACGACCGCATCGACCAACTCGGGTTCGCGGACGCCGTGGGCGTTGACCAGCGCGGCCGCGTCGTCGGCGTCGAGCGGGCCGAGCCGAATGGTGTCGACGACGTGTTCCCAGCCCTGCTCGAACCACGCCGGTGAGGGCTCGGCCCGCGAGGCGAAGGCGACGACGGTGGTGTCGGGCAGCTCGGGGATGACCAGCTCGCGCAGGTGGCTGTCGAGCGAGGCGATCAGCTCGTACGAGTCGAACACGACCAGCGCCGCGGCCGTGCTGCGAACGCTGTGCAGGGCTGCGTCGATCTCGGACGGGAACGGGGGCACCGTGCGGCCGTCGATCCACACGGTGGTGACGCCCGAGTTGGCGGCCCGGCGGGCTGCCTCACGCAGCAGCGCGCTCTTCCCGATACCTCCCAAGCCGACGACGTGCGCCACCCGGGTGGGCACGCGGTCGGCGAGCATGTCGGCAAGCAGGCTCAGTTCGCCCTGGCGGGCAACGAACAACTCACGGTCGCGAGCGGCCAGGCGGCTACGGATCGTTCCCACCGGTCCTCCACCGTAACGCTCGGAGGGTCGGCGGGACGCGTTCGAGCGCGTCCCGCCGACCGGCTCAGAGGTTGGTCAGTTGCCCCCTTCGGCGAGCACGACGTCGATCGGGGTGTAGGCGGCATCGGCGTGGTTGCCGCCGATCAGCTCCCACGCGGCTTCCACGATGTCGTTCGTGTAGGCCCCGTCGGTGGGGGCCGCCGTGAGCACGGTGGTGCCCTCGAGGTTCGGCGTGTTCTGGCTGAGCTCGACGGTCTGGTCCCAGTCGGCCTGGACGATGTAGCCGGCGCCCTCGGGCGAGGGCCAGATCAGCTTGTTGATCTCGTTCATCATCCACAACTGGTGGCTGGTGCCGAGCGTCGAGCCGGCCGCGGTGGTGATGTCGGCGCACTGCTGCACGTTGTCCTTGCAGAACGACCAGCCCTGGAGCGACGCGGCGACGAACCGGACGGCCGTGTCCTTGTACGCCGGGTCGCTGTCGAGTCGGCTCTGGTGCGCCCAGATCGCGTCCTGGAGCATGCCCGCACCGATCTCGGCATAGCTGATGACGGTGAAGTCCTCGGGCTGGTACAGCTCGCCGGTGTCGGGGTTGACCGCTTCGAGCAGCTGCGCGTACTCGTTGTAGGTCATCGCCTCGGCGGCGTCGATCTCGCGGTTGAGCAGGCCCTGCATGTCGAAGCTCTGGGCGACCAGTTCGACGTCCGAGCCCGGGTCGAGGCCGGCCTGGCCGAGCGCGGCGAAGATCTCGTACTCGTTGCCGAAGCCCCAGTTGCCGATCTTCTTGCCGGCAAAGTCGGCGACGCTGGAGATGCCCGAGTCGGCCCACGCCACCTGCAGCGTGCCCGAGCGCTGGAACACCTGGGCGATATTGGTGATGTCGGCCCCGGCCTCGCGGCCGGCGAGTGCCTTCGACACCCACGAGATCGCGAAGTCGGCGCCACCGTCGGCGAGCACAACGTGGGGCTGGATGTCGACGGCGCCCTGGAGGATCTCGACGTCGAGACACTGGTCGGCGTAGTACCCCTGGTCGATCGCCGCGTAGTAGCCGGCGAACTGGGCCTGGGTGAACCACTGCAACTGGAGCTTGACCGACGTGGGTTCGGCGCATTCGGCGTCGTCGCCGGTGTCGCTGGTGTCGGCCGGCGAGTCGGGCTCGGTGGCGGTGGGCGGGTCGGTGGCAGGCGGGTCGGTGGCGTCGTCGTCGTCGCCACCGCACGCTGCCGCGGTGAGGGCGAGGGCCGCGGTGAGGGCGACCGCCCGCTTGGTGAATGTTCTCATGTTCATGCTCCCCCGGGGCGCGGCCCCGACTGTTTGTTGATGAGTCTCTCCAGCAGGATGGAGATCAGGTAGAACCCCAAGCCGAGGGCGCAGGCGCCGAGCACGTAGGCCCACGCCATCGCGTTCTTGGAGCCCGCGAAGTTGCTCGGGATGAAGTACCCGAGCCCGTTCTGACGACCACCGAAGTACTCGGCCACGAAGGCCGTGATGACGGCGGTGGGGGCGGCGATCTTGAGCGCCGTGAACAGGAACGGCACGGCGTTCGGGATCCGCGCCTTCACCAATACCGCGCGCGGCGGGGCGGCCAGCGAGCGCAGCAGTTCGAGGTGGGTCGCGTGCACGCCGCGTAGACCCTTCGACACGTTGACGAGCACGATGAAGTACACCACGACGGCGACGATCAGGCGCCGCGGCATCTCGCTCGTCGACGGGTACCAGGTCTGGAACACCGACACGATGACCACGATCGGCACCGCGTTGAGGGCGACCGCGAGCGGGTTGGCGAGCTCGTTGAGCAGGTCGAAGCGCATCAAGAGGAAGCTCACGGCGACGCCCAGCACCACACCGGCCAGCATGCCGACCAGGGCGTTCGTGCCCGACACGCGCATCGCCCCCCACACCCGCTCGAAGTTGCCGGTGAACGCATCGGCGATGCTCGACGGGGCCGGCAGGAAGTACGGCTTGAGGTCCATCCCGCGCACGACCGCCTCCCACGCGGCCACCGCCGCCACGCCGACCACCAGCGGCGGCAGCACGATCGCGAGCAGACGCTTCACCGGTCGTCCACCCCGCCCGACACGGCTGTTGAGTGGCCCTCGACGCGGCGCAGCGCCTCGCGGACCTCGGTGATCTTGGCGTAGAACGCGCCGTCCTCGCGGGTGTCCTCCGAGCGGTCGCGCCCGAGTGGCACGTCGACGACGTCGGTGATGCGACCCGGCCGCGGCGACATCACGACCACCCGGTCGGACAGGTAGACGGCTTCGGGAATCGAGTGGGTGACGAACACGACCGACGTGTTGGTGACCGCGCAGATCCGCAGCAGTTCGGCCTGCATGTGCTCGCGGGTCATCTCGTCGAGCGCGCCGAACGGCTCGTCCATCAACAGCAGCGGCGGATCGGCAGCGAGCGCGCGGGCGATCGCGACGCGCTGTTGCATGCCGCCGGACAGCTGCCACGGCATGTGCTTGCCGAACTCGGTGAGCTTCACGAGCGCGAGCATCTGCTGGGCGCGCTCGCGGCGGCGCGCCTTGTCCCAGCCCTTCAGCTCGAGCGGCAACTCGATGTTGCGCGACACGGTGCGCCACTCGAACAGGCCGGCCTGCTGGAACGCCATGCCGTACTCCTGGTCGAGGCGCGCCTGGGCGGCCGACTTGCCGTTGACCAGCACGGTGCCCACGGTCGGCTCGATCAGGTTGCCGATCAGGCGCAGCAGGGTCGACTTGCCGCAGCCCGACGGACCGATCAGCGACACGAACTCGCCCTTGCGGACGGTCAACTCGATGTCGGTGAGGGCGATCACCTCGTCGGCCGACCCCTGGTTGAACACCTTCGACACGCGGTCGACCACGACGGAGTTCGGCGGGGTGGAATTCGGCAGGCTGGAACTCGGAGGCGCGGCGTTCACCCTGGATCTACCGATCGCTGCGGTCGCTCGCCGGCGGTGCCCCGGCCCACGACAGCTGCTCGCACGCCGGCCCTGGTGCACCGCCAGTGCAGGCCAGCCTGCGTGGCGCTTGAACGCAAAGTAGTACGGAGACTGGATTCGCCAGAATGGCGGCGAGGAACGAGTCGCCAGATGGGTGGATCCAGTCTCACGCGGTGGCTTCCTTGGGTCGATGGCGGTTGACGACGGTGTCTGCCAGCACGACCACCCCGTACAGCGTCATGCCAAGCAGGGCTGCGCCGAACACGGCCGCGTAGATCTTGGTGGGGTCGCCCGAACCGGTTTGCAGGTACTGGATGACGGCCCGGCCGATGCCGCCCGAGGCCGAACCGATCGAGATCTCCGACACGATCGCGCCCACCACCGACAACGTGGCGGCGAGCTTGAAGGCCGGGATCATGTGCGGGATCGCGGCCGGGAAGCGCAGCTTGAACAGCGTGCGCGTCCACGACGCGGCGTACGAGTCCATCAGTTCGAGTGACGCCGCGGGGGCCGCTTTGAGGCCACGCAACGTGCCGACCGTGACCGGGAAGAACGCCAAGAACGCGGCGAGCACGCACACCGACAGCCAGCGCGGCCACTGCCAGCCGGCGATGTCGATCCGGCCCGACCACGAGATGACCTGCGGGGCGAGCGCGATCAGCGGCACCGTCTGGCTCATCACCACCCACGGCAACAGCGCCCGCTCGGCGAGCCGCCAGCGCGCCATCAGCACTGCCAGCACCACTCCGAACACGCTGCCCAGCACGAACCCGCCGAACGCCAGCTTGCCGCTGTTCCAGCTGTAGCCGAGCACGGTGCGCCAGATCGGTACGTCCGACGCCCGTGTCTCGGGCTTGCCGAGCCGGTCGACGATGTCCCACACGTGCGGCATCGAGGCGTTGTCGGTGCGCGGGATCAACGCACCCGGCGCCGGGGCGATCAGCTTCCACAGCTCCCACGTGCAGGCGACGAGGAACAACGCCGCGGCGAACAGCGCGGTGCGCCGGGCTGCGCGGCGGACGAGGGTTGCCGACACCGCGGTTACTGCTGAGCTCGCATGGCCCCGGCGGGCCGCCCGGTTGGTGTGCGAAGCGCGAACACGACGCGGCCGCATGTCTGGCACGAGCGATTCACATCTTGGCCAGGGTGTGCTCGGCGATCGCCGGGATGATGTGCTCGCCGTACTGCCGCAGCGTCTCGTCCTTGCCGTCGTGCTGAAGGTAGATCGCGAACTGGTCGACGCCTAGCCCTTCGAGTTCCTTCAGCCGCCGGACGTGCTCGTCGGCCGGGCCGAGGATGCAGAACCGGTCGACAATTTCGTCGGGCACGAAGGCCGTGTGCGTGTTGCCGGCCTGGCCGTGCTGGTTGTAGTCGTAGCCCTCGCGGCCCTTGATGTAGTCGGTGAGTGCCTGGGGGATGTTCGGGTCGTCGGCCCCGTACCGCGTCACGAGGTCGGCCACGTGGTTGCCGACCATGCCCCCGAACCAGCGGCATTGGTCGCGCTGGTAGGCGATGGTGTCGGCCGGGCCAACGTACGCCGGGGCGGCCACACAGATCGCGATGTCGTCAGGGTCGCGGCCGGCCGCCGCGGCCGCCGCGCGCACGCTGGTGATGGTCCACTCGGCGATCGCCGTGTCGGCGAGTTGGAGAATGAACCCGTCGCACGTGCGGCCGATCAGGTCGAGCGCCTTGGGCCCGTAGCCCGCGCCCCACACGGCGAGCCGCGACTTCGACGCCCACGGCAGCGTGATGGTCGAGCCCTTGTAGTCGACGCTACGGCCGTTGGCGAGTTCGCGGATCACGTGGATCGCTTCGCCGAGCGTGGCCAGCGTGGTGGGCTTGCCGTTGGTGACCCGCACCGCCGAGTCGCCGCGGCCGATGCCGCAGATCGTGCGGTTGCCGTACATCTCGTTGAGCGTGGCGTACGTGCTGGCGGTGACCGTCCAGTCGCGGGTGGCCGGGTTGGTGACCATCGGCCCGACCACGACGTTGCGGGTCTCGGCCAAGATCTGGCTGTAGATGACGTACGGCTCCTCCCACAGGATGTGCGAGTCGAACGTCCACACGTGCGAGAACCCGTAGGTTTCGGCGCGTTTGGCCAGGTCGATGACCCGGCTGGCGGGCGGGGTCGTCTGGAGAACCAGGCCGATGTCCATGGGCCGCGACAATACTGGACCCGCTTTACGAGACGTACAAGACCGGTCGCCGCGTCACGCGGCGTTCACACGCGGCTTACGTCGGCCGTCGCACCAACCACTTCACCATCCAGATGCTGTCCTCGGCGTCGTACCCGTGGCGCGTATAGAGCCGTCGGGCCTGCTCGTTGGGCGCTTCGGTCTCGAGGAAGATCCGCCGCACGCCGCGCGCTCGGCAGTCGGCGTGGAGGTGTTCGATCAGGGCACTGCCGACGCCGAAGTTCGGGCGGCGGACGTAGATCTCGTCGAGAATCGCCTCGGCCCCGCCCGACTCGACCGACCACCCCCACGTGACCACGGCGTAGGCGTCGAGCGCGTCGGTGACCCAGATCACGCCATACGTGTCGTCGTCGAGCAGCGGCACCACACCGCGCTCGGACGTCGCCGGATCGAACTCGCGCATCAACGCCATCAACGCCGGCAGGTCGGCAAGAGTGGCCCGGCGAATCGTCACTACCAGCAAGCGTACGACGACCTCGACACAAGGTGGTCGAGTGCCGCCGCCAGGCGCCTACGCCCACGAGCTGCAGGTAGCCCAGGACACCACCCGTGCCGCGGCACGCGCAGCCCGCGACCTCGGCCTCTCGGTCCGCGACATCGGCCAACTGCTCGACGTCTCCCCCAGCTACGCCGCGCGTCTGGTGAAGTAGCCCACCCACCGTCGGGAGGCTGGCCAAACCCATCTGAACTGGCCGAGTACGAGCTCTGTCGCCAGATGGGTCGAAACCGTGTCACAGCCCTACGTAGGTTCGGCCTGTGCCCCGACTGAGCGAGTTCTACGGGATCGTGATCTACATGTACTTCGGCGACCACGAACCACCCCACTTCCACGCGATCTACGCCGAGCACGAGGCGCTCGTTCGCATCTCCGATGGCGGGCTGATCCGCGGCTCACTGCCACGAACCGCGGGGCGCCTGGTCGAACAGTGGCGAGCGGAGCACCTCGCTGAGTTGCTCGCCAACTGGAGGCTTGCACAGCAGCCGGCCGCCCTCCGGCCGATCGACCCGCTGCGATAGCGTGGCCCCCATGCGGCCGAAGCGTGTCATCGAGGCGAGCTGGCTTGGCGGGCGAGTGGTGCGGGTGGTGTTCGCCGACGGGCTGGTGCGTGAGCTCGACTTCGCCGGGGCACTGCCGGGCATCCTTGAGTCGATCGACACGGACGAGGCGTTCGCCGCGGTCGGCGTCGATCAGCTGGCCGGTACCGTCGCCTGGCCCGGCGGCATCGACCTCGACCCGGACGTGCTGCGAGGCGACGCCCAACCGGTGTCCACCGTGAAGCCGCTCCTCGTTCGCGAGTACCGCCTCCAGGCCACCGGCTCGTAGACGCCCGCTGTCAGGGGAGGACGGACTGGCCGATTTCGCCGGGGTTCCAGGCGATCTCCCAGCGGAAGCCGTCGGGGTCGGCGAAGTAGCCCGAGTAACCGCCCCAGTCGCGGTCGACCGCGTCGTGCACGGCGGTGGCGCCGGCCGCTCGGGCGGTGGCGAGCACGGCGTCGACCTCGTCACGGGTGGCCAGGTTGTGGGCCAACGCGATCGGGGCGCTGCCGGTGACCGGGCCGACCTCGCCGATCTCGGCCTCGGCGGCGGCGTGGTCCCACAGCGACAGCACCACCTTGGCGGCGACCTCGAACATCATCACGTTGCCGGGCGCCTCGAACGCCGGAGTCCACCCGAGCCCATCGACGTAGAACCGCCGTGAGGCAGCAAGGTCACGCACGACCAACGTGACGAAACTCAACCGTTGCTCCACCACCCCATCATGCCGCCCCATGCGACGACCCCAGATCTCTCCGACTCGTGTTGCCCGATGACGGGGCCGAGCTGATACCAAAGGCGCTTGACATGACGACACCTCAAGACTCCCTAGCGAGCGAAACCAGCGCACCACCGTCGGACGAATCCACGACAACCGTGGCTACAACTGTGGAGGCGACGACCTGCACGACTGTCAGCGCTGCCGATCCGCCCTGCGGCGAGATTGTTCAAGTGACCCTGCCAGAAGTCACTCATGACACCGTGGCAGTAGTACCAGCCACGGCCATCCCATCGACTGGTGAGGATCTTCCGGTGACCGGCTCGAGCGAGTTGGTGATGGGAGGCATCGCGGGCCTGCTCCTGGTGATTGGTGTTGTGTGCACCTCAATCACACGGCGATTCACCACTCGCTGAACTTTCAGGCACTTCCGATCAGGGTGGCGTGAGGTGACGTGGCGAGGGTCGACGGATCGCGGCACGGGGACCCCGGCAGAGCGTAGGCCTGCGTATCTTGGCGAGGGGCTGATTCGGCAACGGTTGAGCCTTGACTTCAAGTTCACTTGAAGTCGTACGGTCGTCTGCATGGCAACACACGCAACCCTCCCCACGGTGTCGCCGGGTGCCTCGCCGACGCTCTCCATGCTCCTCGACGACGAGCTGGCGTTCTCGCCCAGCTTCCTCGGGCGCTACAGCAACCACCTGGCCATGGCGCTGGTCGCCCTGGAACAGCTCGGCGCCGGCCCCGACGTGCTGGTGGCGACATTCGATGCCCACGCCCGCGGTGAGCACGAACGGCGCGACGACCGCCCGGCGCTCGACGCGCTGATCGCCGGGGTCGCCCGTGACGGCATCGCCGCCACGGTGCAAGCCCGTGCTGCGGGCCTCGTCGACGCCCCGGCGACGGCGCTGTTCCACCCGCTGATCCGGCTCGCCTACGCACTCGACGTCGGCCACGTCGGGCAGGTCGCGGCGGCCCTGCTCGACTGGGAACGCCGGCGCCACGTCCTCCCCCTACCGCCGCCGGTGACCGGCCAGCGGCGCCTGGCCGATGTCGCTGCCGAACTGGCGGCCCACCCTGCGGGCACGTGGCCGGCGTCGTTCGACCTCGATGGCCTCGCCCGGCGGCCCGAGCTGCGCGTCGCCCTGCGGGGGGTGGCGCTCGACGAACACACGCTCGACGACGTGTCGGGCTTCGCGATCGCGGCCCACGTCGCCGCCGACGAGTTCGTGACGCTCCACCTCGTCACCGGCGCGCGGGCCGTACGGACGCTGTCGGAGTGGCTCGACGCCGACACGGCGGCCCGTCTCGCGGGCCACACCGTCGGAGCGATGGCGGTCGGCTACGCCGCCGTCGGAGCACCGCGCCTGCTCGACGACGCCGAGCTGGCCGCCCTCCGCTCGGTGCGCCTGCCGGCCGCCGAGGAGATCGCCGAGCGCGCTGTCGCCGACCACGATCCGCACGTGATCAAGCTCGCCAACGTCGCCCTCGTCGAGGAGCAGCGCACCAGCGACCCGCTCTACCGCTTCGCCGCCGCCCGCGTCGTCAGTGCCGTCGCCCCGGCCCGCGAGCTCATCACCTGACGGCGTGGTCTCGATACAGGCGCTGCGCGCCCACTCGACCACCGGTTGGCCCGGTCGGCGTCGAACCCGGTGGTAACGACCGGCTCAACCACCTTGGTCGGCGCCGTCCGCGTAGGCGTCCGGGTCAGCGGGTTTCGGGGAAGCCGAGGTCGATCGTGCTGTGGGCGGGGTCGGGCCAGCGGCTGGTGACGACTTTGCCGCGGGTGTAGAAGTTGATGCCTTCGGGGCCGTACATGTGGGTGTCGCCGAACAGGCTCGCCTTCCAGCCGCCGAAGCTGTAGTAGCTGACGGGCACGGGGATCGGCACGTTGATGCCGACCATGCCGACCTCGACGTCGAACTGGAACTGGCGCGCGGCGCCGCCGTCGCGGGTGAAGATCGCGGTGCCGTTGGCGAACTGGTTGGCGTTGATGGTGGCCACCCCGTCGGCGTACCCGTGGATGCGCTTGACCCCGAGCACCGGCCCGAAGATCTCGTCGTCGTAACAGGCCATGCCCGGCTCGACGCGGTCGATCAACGTCGGGTTGACGAAGAACCCGTCACCCGTCAACCCGTCGGTGCCGTCGACCACGATCGTGGCCCCCTCGGCCGCCGCACCCGACACGTAGCCCTTGACCTTGTCGCGGTGCTCGGCGGTGATCAGCGGGCCCATCTCGCTATCGGGCTCGTTGCCGGGCCCGACCTTGATGCCCGCGATCCGGTCCTGGATCTTGACGACCAACTCGTCGGCGATCGCGTCGGCAGCCAGCACCACACTGATCGCCATGCAGCGCTCGCCGGCCGAGCCGTAGGCGGCACCGATCGCCGCGTCGGCGGCCATGTCGAGGTCGGCGTCGGCGAGCACCAGCATGTGGTTCTTCGCCCCACCCAACGCCTGCACCCGCTTGCCGTTGCGGGTACCCGTCTCGTAGATGTAGCGGGCGATCGGCGTCGACCCGACGAAGCTGATCGCGGCCACGTCGGGGTGATCCAGCAGCCGGTCGACCGCCACCTTGTCGCCCTGCACCACGTTGAACACGCCCGCCGGCACACCCGCCTGAGCGAGCAACTCGGCGATGAACAGCGACGCCGACGGGTCTTTCTCGGATGGCTTCAACACGAACGTGTTCCCGCACGCGATCGCGTTGGCGAACATCCACATCGGGACCATCGCCGGGAAGTTGAACGGCGTGATGCCGGCCACCACGCCGAGCGGCTGGCGGATCGAGTACACGTCGACACCCGTCGACGCCTGCTCGGAGAACCCACCCTTCAACAGGTGCGGCACGCCGCACGCGAACTCGATGTTCTCCAACCCGCGGGCCACCTCGCCCATCGCGTCCGACAGCACCTTGCCGTGCTCGGCCGTGAGCAACGAAGCGATCTCCTTGCGATTCGCGTCGACGAGTTCGCGCGTGCGGAACAGAACCTCGGCGCGCTTCGACAACGACGCCGTCCGCCACGCGACGCCCGCCGCTTTGGCCGCCGCGACCGCCTGATCGACCTCGCCGACCGACGCCAGATCGACCGCCCCCGACTGCTCACCGGTGGCCGGATTGAACACCGGCGCGGTACGACCCGACGCCGACTCCACGACCCGCCCGTCGATCCAATGATGAATGCTCTTCATGGGCCCAGGTTACGCCTGCTCGGACACCGCCGATTCGCCGAGCGCCAAGAGTTCGCGACGGTTCCGTACCCCCAGCTTGCGGTAGATCCGCGTCAGGTGGCTCTCGACGCTGCGGGGGCTCATCGACAGTTCGCCGGCAACCTTGGGCGTGCTCCGCCCGGCCCGGACCAGCGCCACGACCGCGGCCTCGGCAGCGGTCAGCGCGGCGGGCTCGACGGGCGCGTTGCCGTGACGGCCGAGCAGCTCCCGCTCGGTGGCGACGCGATCGAGCCACGGCTGTGCGCCGAGCTCGGCGAACATCGCCGCGGCCCGGTCGAGTGCGGCCCGTGCTCGCGCCGGATGGCGGGCCAGGCGCCGCGCTTCGGCCAGCAGCAGGTACGCCCGGGCCACCTCGAACGGTCGCCGGATCGCCGCCCAGCCCGGTTCGGACGCGTCGAGCAGCCGCATCGCCGACGACGGATCGCCGGATGCGACCAGCACGTGAGCGCGGCAACGCTCGGCCTCGAGGACGCTGAACGGCCACCCGTTACGGGCCGCGATCCGCTCGGCCTCGGCGGCGACCGGTTCGGCTTCCGTGGCCCGGCCGGCGGCGACGAGCGCCTCGACGAGATTGGCGTGATAGTTGAGGCCGCGCGTGTCGTCATAGCCCCACTCGTGGGCGACGGAGCGGGTGGCACTCAGCAGCTCGACCGCCCGGTCGACCCGGCCGGCGGCGAGCATCGCGAAGCCGCCGAGGGCAACCACCTCGATCCTCGCCGCGGCGACCGTCCCCGCGGCCGCCTCGACCTCCTGTTCGACGAGCGGACCGACGAGCGCATGCTGCCCGGTGGCGGCCCACAGGAACACCGACCACAGCGCCGGGCGGCCTCCACCGTCGGGGTGGTCGCCGGTAACGGTGTCGCCGAACTCGGCGACCATCCGCGCCAGGCCGTCCCAGTCGCCGCGCAGGCGCAGCGTCTCGGCGAGCGCGTCACGGCCGCCGCGCACTGCGTCGGCGCTGGCGCTGGCGATGCCCTCGGCGATCCGGCGCTCCCACAACTCGGTCGCCAGCTCGTGGTGGTCGTGGAACTCCACCAGCTCGCCGAATGCGGTCAACAGCTCCCCGCTGGCCGGCCCGAAGGCGTCGGGGTCGGCGCGGTAGGCGGCGATGTGGTCGGCGAGGTCGACACGCTCGCCGCGGAGCATGCGCAGTTCGTCGTAGACCACCCGGGCGGCCCGGTCGGCAGCCGCGTCGCCGATGCCGCGGGCCCAGCTCGCATGATCGGCGGCGACCGCCTCAGCGAGCGCCAGGTCGAGCATCATCGCCAGACGGGTACGCGCATCCAGCAGCGCCGACCGCTCGGAATCGTCGGCGGCAAGCGGGAGGATCAGCTCGACCGCGTCGTAACCGGCCTTGACCCCGTGCAGGGAGGCAACCGCCCCCACGTAGGCGCGTCGCGCCCGCCGCGCAGGGAGTCCCTCGCACGGCTCCCGGATGACGGGCGAGAGCAGTCGTTCGGTCGCCACGGCATCGTCACCGAGCACGGCCACCCAGCCGCCGAGATGGGTGCGGCGAAGCAGCTCGGCGGGCAAATCGGGTGGCGTCAACTCGGCGGCCCGCGCGTATAACTCGGAGGCCAACCGCGCATCGCTCAGGGCGTGCGCCCGCTCGGCCGCGCGCTCCAGCTCGTCGGCCACCGCCGCCTCGGGCCTGACGGTGCCCCGGCCGAGATGCCAGGCCCGGTTGACCGGGTCGTCGGCGTACGCCGCCAAGCGACGGTGCAGGTCGACCGCCTGGGCCGGGTCGAGCCGCTCGAGCACGGCCTGGCGGGCGAGCGCGTGCACGAAGTCGGCCGTCGAGGCGCGCACACGCACGATGCCGGCGCGTTCGGCCGCGTCCAGGGCGTGCTCGATCGCCTCCCAACCCACACCGGTCGCCGCGTCGAGCGTGGCGATGCCCGACCCGCGCTGGAGCGCCACCGCGGCGACCACCCGGAGATCGTCGGGCGCCAGCGCGGCGGCACACCGGGCGAACGCGCCAAGCGGGCCGCCGGGCAGTTCGCCGACGACGAGACCCTCCGGCGTACCGAACAGCTCGACGAGCTGGCGGGCGTAGAGCGGGTTGCCGCCCGACAGTTCGGCCAGGCGGTCGATCTCGACCAGGCTCCACTGCCAACCGGTGAGGTTGCGGGCCAGTTCGTCGAGGTCGCGAGCGTGCATCGGGCCGAGCACCAGGTTCGTCGCCCCAGCGACATCGAGGATGAACCCGCGCTCGGAGCCCGAGCGCCGGGCCACCAGCCAGCCTGCCCCCTCCCGCACCGCGAACGAGAGCGCACCAGCGCTGGCCGGGTCGACCCACTGGGCGTCGTCGATCACCACCACGACGGCCCGATCGGCGACTGCCGCGGCGAACGCGTTGGCGAACGCGAACTGCACCTGAGCGACGTCGTCGGACACATCGAAGTCGAAGTCGGCGACACCCAACCCGGGCAGCAACATGCCCACCGTGCCCCAGGGCACGCGTTGGTCGCCCTCGGACGGGGCCGCTGCTATCACCGTGGTCGACTCGCCCAGCAAGGCGGTCGCGGCGGCGACCAGCATCGACTTACCCATGCCTGGCTCGCCCTCCAGCACCAGCGCGCGCGGCCCATCGGCGCGGGCGAGGCCGGAGAGCGCCAGCAGCTCATCGCGGCGCCCGACCAGCCGGGGTGCCGTCACGTCCGAGGGCATCTCCAGCAGCGTAGACGCCCGTGCCTAACCGTCCCCGGCCAGCCCGCTCGCGAGCGGCTACTCGACCAGCGTCTCGAGACAGCAGAGGTGTGGCTACGCCGCGAGTGCGGCACTCGACGACCGTTGGTCAAGCGCTGGGACGGGCGGCCGCATAGCGGCCTGTCAGTTGCGGGTGTCGATCTTGCGGACGGGGGCGCCTGACGGGTCGGCCAGCGTGTACGCGGACTTGGCGATCGTGCCCAGATGGTCGGCGATCAGATGCACCGACGTGTGGCGACTGTTCACGAAGCACACCCGCCGGTCGGGGCCGATCGGCGCGGCGGCCACATTCGGGTCGACACTGCCCGGCCCGAAGTTCACGTTCGACGCGTTCGGCGGCAACGTGACGCTCGACGACACGAGTTGCCCGTTGCCGCCCCCGGCCGCCAACACCGGCGTCAGGTTGACCAACGCCACATCACCCGGGCTGCCGGCGACGGCGAAGCACACCCGACCGCTCGCTGCGACCATCGCACCCTCACGCGTGTCGAGCACACGCTTCGGGGCACCACCCGCCGCAGCCAACGTGAACGACGCCTTGGCGACCGTCCCCAGATGATCCGCAACCACATGCGTCGACGTATGCCGCGAGTTCACGTAACACACCTTGCCGTCCTGCCCGATCGGCGCCGCCGCCACATTCGGATCGACGCTGCCCGGCCCGAAGTTGACGTTCGACGCCACCGGCGGACTGCCCACATCCGACGACACGAGCTGACCGTTGCCGGCACCACCGGTGAGCACAGGTGTCAGATTCACCAACGCCACATCACCCGGTTTGCCGGCGACCGCGAAGCACACCCGACCGCTCGCCGCGACCATCGCACCCTCACGCGTGTCGAGCACCCGCTTCGGGGCACCACCCGCCGCAGCCAGCGTGAACGACGCCTTGGCGATCGTCCCCAAGTGATCCGCGACCACATGCGTCGACGTGTGCCGCGAGTTCACGTAGCACACCTTGCCGTCCTGCCCGATCGGCGCCGCCGCAACGTTCGGATCCACCGAACCGGGCCCGAAGTTCACGTTCGACGCCACCGGCGGCGCGGTCACATCCGACGACACCAACTGACCATTCCCCGCACCCCCAGCGAGCACCGGCGTCAAATTCACCAACGCCACATCACCCGGCGAACCCGCCACCCCAAGACACACCCGACCATCCGGACCCACCTGCCCCGACCCACCACCAGGCGTGCCCCCGCCGCCGGGCGTGCCCCCATCAGGCGACAACTCGTGCGCGGCCCACTGCACCTGCCGCGCCCCGGGCACCACCAACTTCGGGTCGTACGCACACGCACCACCACCCGACCCCAGCGGTGCCGGCGACACGTAGACACCGTCCGAGCCCGTCCAGGCGATCGCCGAACCGTCCCACGACCAAGCCACCGAGCCAGGCCCCGCGTCCAGGCCGGGGGCCGCGTTCAGGCACTCCAGCGTCCAGTTCTGGTCGGCCGGGTCGCCGGCCCACGACACCATCGCCAGGTACCGGTCACCGTCGCCTTCCTGGAGGCTGAGCACGATCCGGTTGCCGGTCGGGTCGATGTCGTACGACCGCAGGTCGAGCCCGGCCAGCGCGGGCGCCTCGGCCGGAACGACGAACGGCACCAGTTCGGCGGTGAACACCTCCCCACCCTCGCCCGGTGTGAGACCCGTGGTCCACGTGAACAGCGCACCGTTCTGCTCGACCACCAACCGGCTCGCGCCCGCCGGCGAGGTCTGCTTGATCCACCTCGGCGAGAACACACCCGAATGGTGCAGCAGACCGTCGTTGTCGACGTCGGTGAAACTCGTCGAGACCAGCTTGACGCGCGGCGACGCCGGAGGGGTGAACGACCCGCTGCCGTGGAAATATGCGACCGCGGCGATGTCGCTGTGCCAGTCGACCGTGAGCGCCAGCGGACCGATCGAGAACAGCGGCTGGGGCTTGATCCGCGTCGTGTTGGGCACCAGTTTGTCGGTGCCGAGCGGATCGAACCCCATCAGCGTGGGCGTCGACGTACCCCCGCGCAAGACGGTGATGATCGTCCCGTCCGATGGGCGCACGCCGAACGTGAGGTACAGCGAGTTCCCGACAGGCAGGTCGTTCCCGGTGGCGACCTGGCGTTGCAGCGTGCCGTCGGGACGCGACGTGGAGATGTTCCCCGTGGCGTCCTTGTACACCAGGCTCCCCGACGTGGCCGCCCGGGCGACCTGCTGGGGAACCGTACCGACCACCCCTGCCGCCGAAGCGACGACGGCGAGCACGACGAGCTGACGAGACAACCGACCCATCCCGCCGACTCAACACCACCCACCCCGCCCCCGCATCCGTGGACCCCGCAGAAACGGTGTCGAGTGTGTTCGACAGTGGTAGTGACGAGTACGATCGACACAATGGCTCGTGTCGGGTACACTCGACACTATGGATCGGGCCGAACTGATGGCGGTGGTGGCCGACTGGAGCTACTGGGACCGTCCACTTCCCGGCTCGGTGCCCCGCCAGGTCGACCTGCCCGACGTGTTGAGCGACTCGGTGGCACTCGCCGTGCAGGGAGTTCGCCGGTGCGGTAAGTCGACGCTGCTTCACCAGCTCGTCGGGCACTACCGGCTCGACCGGGGTCGGTGCGCGTTCGTGAACTTCGAAGATCCGCGCCTGTCGAACGCCTTGTCGCACGAACTGCTCGACAGCATCGTCGCCGCGTTTCGGGCCCAGCACCCCGACGCCGACCGGCTGTACTTCATGTTCGACGAGATCCAGGAGGTCGCCGGATGGGAGCGGTGGCTGCGGTCGCAGCTCGACCGGCCGCTCGGCAACGTGTTCGTGATCACCGGCTCGAACGCCTCGCTGCTGTCGGGCGAGCTCGGCAGCACGCTCACGGGTCGGCACCTGACGGTGGAGCTGTTCCCGTTCGACCTCCTCGAAGCGCGCACCCACGACCCGACACTGACCGTCGCCGACTATCTGCACCTCGGTGGGTTCCCCGAACCGCTCGGCCGCCGCGACGGCGACCGGCTGCGACGCCAGTACGTTCACGACATCGTCGAGCGCGACGTGCGCGAGCGGATCGGAGCCCGGTCGAGCCTGCCGATCCGGCAAGTCGTCCAGATGGCCTACGAGTCGGCGGGGTCGGAGACGAGCCTGCGACGCGTGGCCGGCGCGGTCGGCATCGCCGTCGACACGGCGGCGGGCTACCTCGAAGCGTGCGAGGACGCCTACCTGCTGTTCGGCGTTCCGTTCTTCGCCTACTCCGAACGCAAGCGGGCGGCGTACAACCGCAAGTACTACCCGGTCGACCCCGGGCTCCGCCGGGTCGCCGTCACCCGCACCGGCGACGACTTGGGCAAAGCACTGGAATGTGCGACCCACACCGTGCTCCGCCGGCGGCACGGCGAGGTGTACTACTGGCGCGGGGCGGGCGAGGTCGACTTCGTCGTCACCGACGGCGACCGGGAGACTCCCGTGCAAGTGACGTGGGACGGCCCACAGGAACGCCACCACCGCGCACTCGAAGCGTTCTACGAGGCGTTCCCGCGGGCGAACGAGGCGTTGATCGTCACCGCCGACACCTTCGCCGATTTCGCCGGCGCGAGGTGAGCCACGCAGGGCTCCGGCAAGTCCCAGGACGGTTTCGCACGGCTCGACCACCGGGGTACGAAGTCGAGTAGTGGTAGACACCGTCAGCCGCGGGCGAGGAACTCGGCGCGCGAGCGCACGCCGACCTTCCGGTAGATCCGCGTCAGGTGCGACTCGACGGTGCGCAGGCTGACGTACATCTCGGCCGCGATCTCCTTGTTCGAACGTCCGGCCCGCACCAACTCGGCGACCTGTTGCTCGGCGCTCGACAGCGCGTTCGGGGCGGCCTGTTGATCGCGACCACCGAGCATGCTGCGCTCGTCGGCAACCCGTGCCAGCCACGGCCCGGCACCGAGGCCGGTGAACAAGGCGTCGGCCTGGTCGAGCGCCTCGCGAGCGCGCGTTCGCGCTCCGGCGCGGCGTCGGGCGGCCCCGAGCAGGAGATACGCCCGGCCGACCTCGAACGGGCGAGCAATGTCGGCCCACGCCGGCTCGACGGCTTCGAGCAGCGCCGCAGCCGCGTCGGCCGCACCCTGCCCGAGCAGCACGGTCGCCCGGCACCGGGCCGCCTCGAGGTCGCTGAACGGCCAGCGGCTGCGGACCGCGATCGCTTCCGCCGAGCTGGCGACCTCGTCGGCCTCGACGACCCGGCCCAGCGTCACCAGCGCCTCGACCAGGTCGGCGTGGAACCCGGCCGAGCGTAGGTCGGCGTGGTGGATGTCGTCGGCGGTCGCCTTGGCCCGGTACAGCAACTCGACCGCGCCCGCCAGGTCACCGGTGGCCAGCCGGGCGAACCCGGTGTCGGACAGCACCGGCAGCAGTCCGATCGGGGCGGTGCCTTCGGCCTCGGCGAGGATCAGCGGCACCGACGCAGCGATCAGCGCGTGCTCGCCGGTGGCTGCCAGCAACCACAGCGTGTCGACATCGGTGACGCCGGTGAGTTCGTCGTTGTTGCCGGTGGCCATCGCGTCGAACTCGGCTGCCCAGCGTCGCATCGCGGCCCAGTCACCACTGCGCCGGGTGACGCCGATCAACTGGTTGAGGCCGTTATTGACGTCGGACACGTTGCCGGTGGCACGGCCCAGTTCGTACGTCTCGAGGCTGGTCGCCAGCGCGACGTCGTGCACGTCGTGGAACTGGATCAGCTCCTCGAAGCACGCCCGCGGCATGAAGCCGATCTCGCCGTACGACAGGCGCTGCGGGTCGTCGGCGTAGATCGTCAAGTAGTGGGACAGGTCGACGTGGTCACCGCGCAGGCTGCGCGTGTGGTCGAGCCCAAGCCGGGCGCCAAGCTGGATCACGGGGTCGCTGGTCGACTCGGCGAACGCCAACGCGCGGGCGGCGGCCTGCTCGGCGTCGAGCGTGTCGACGAACAGGTTGACGCGTACGAGCCGGCTGAGTTGTTCGGCGCGCTCGGCGTCGGACGTGGCCGCCAGCACCATCTGCTCGAGCGCGTCGAGCGACGGTTTGACGCCGCGCAGGCGGTTGACCGCGATCGGGTACGACGAGCGCGCGGCACGGCCTTCGGGGCGGTCGCCGATGTCGCTCACGACCGGTTCGAGCAGGTCGAGCGCGCGCTCCCAGTCTCCGGCCTCGACCGCCGCGTGCCCGGCCAGCGCCGCCCGGCGAACGTGATCGCCGCGCTCGTCGCGCGGGGTGAGCGAGACCGCCCGGCCGAGCAGGTCGGCCGCCTGCTCGGGTTCGCCGAGCGCCAGCACCCGCCGTCCTGCGGCTTCGAGTTCGGCCGCCACCGCGGCGTCGGGGCCGACGGTGCCGCGCCCGAGGTGCCAGGCCCGGGCGTCGGGGCCGGTGGTGACCGCGGCCAGGCGCCGATGGATACGGGCTTGGGCGACCCCGCCGAGCTTGTCGGCAACGGCCCGGGCGGTGAGCGCGTGGCCGAAGCCGATCGTGTCAGCCGACACGTGGAGCAACCCCGAACGCTCGGCGGCGGCGAGCGCATCCTCGACCGCGTCGGCACCCAGGTCGGCGAACGCCGCGTGCAGTTCGGTGAGGTCGGGCCGGCGCATGAGGGCGACCGCGGCGACCACGTCGAGGTGTTCGGGGGCGAGCCCGTCGACCAGTGCCCCGAACAGCTCACCGATGCCGGTGGGCAGGCGGGCGTCGGCGAGTGCGCCGCTGGCGGGGTAGGCACGCAGTAGCTCGCGGGCGTGGAGCGGGTTGCCGCCGCTGAGCTCGCGCAGCCGGCGCAGTTCGACACCATTCCAGTTGCGGCCGGTGACCGAGCGGGCGAGCAGGTCGAGTTCGTGCTCGTCGAACGGCTCGATCGGCACGACGACGGCCTCGTCGAGCAGGGCCTGTTCGAGCGGACCACCTTCGCCCGCGCGGCGGGCCAGCAGCCACTGCCCACCGCCGCGCATCGCGAACACCAGCGCACCGGCGCTGGCCTGGTCGACCCAGTGGGCGTCGTCGATCACGATCAGCAGCCGTTCGCGTCCGGCGACGGCCTGGATCAGTTCGGCGAACGCGTACATGGCCCGGCTCGGGTCGCCGGGCTCGACGGCGTCGGCCTGCCTCGCCACCCCGGAGAGCCCGGTGGCCCACAACAGGTCGCTGCCGACGTCGAGACCGTGCCGTTCCGCCGCCGCCAGCAGCCCGCTGGTGAGCAGCAGGCGGGCGGTACCCCAGGCAGCAGCCCGTTCGGCCGAGGTGGGTGCCGTACGCACCACCTGCCATCCGTCGCCGAACAGTCGCAGGGCTTCGTCGACCAGCGTGGTCTTGCCCATCCCGGCCGCACCCTCGACCACACCGAGGCGCGCCGATGAGCCGTCGCCGAGCAGCGCGCCGAGCGCGTTGAGTTCGTCGCGACGACCGACGAACAACGCACCCAGCACAACGGCAGCGTAGACCGGACGCCCGCTGCATCTGGCCTTGTTCCACTCATGATCAACAACTCTTGATTATGAGATGTTGAATATCCTAGGCTTACGCTCCATGGCCGATCAACGCATCGTCGACCCGCTCCGCATCCGAGCTCTCGCGCACCCCTTGCGGATCGCCCTGCTCGACGTGCTCGGCGACGAACCCGGCGAGTTCACCGCCACCGAGTGCGCACAACGCACCGGCGAGAGCGTGGCGAGTTGCGCCTACCACCTCCACACGCTCGCCAAGTACGGCTTCGTCGAGGCGGGTGCCAAGCGCGGGCGCGACAAGCCATGGCGGCTCACCAACCCGCGCGGCATCGACGTGCGGCCCGACTTCGCCGACCCGGTCGCGCTGCGCGCCGTCACCGAGCTGGCCGCATTCCAGATCGAGCACCAGCTGAACCGTCTGCGTGAGTGGATCGGCGCGGTGCCGGGCGACGACCCGGCCTGGACCAACAGCTCGACGATCACCAGCTCGCGGGCGTGGATGACCCAGGCCGAGCTGGCTGCCGTCAGCGCGACGTTGCAACGGATCGCCGAGCACGTGGCCGGACGCTCGGACGACCCCTCGAAACGTCCACCCGGGGCGCGCCCGGTGCAGATCTTCGGGTTCGCCGGCGTCGACTTCGACCGGGACGACCGATGAGGGGTGCCTTGCGCGTCCCGGCCTTCCGTCGCCTCACCGCGGCCTGGACGTTCAGCAACTTCGGCGACAGCGCGCTGTACCTCACGCTCGCCGTCTGGGCCAAAGACCTCACCGGACGCGACGCCTCGGCCGGGCTGGTGTTCTTGTTCCTCGGCCTGCCGGCCTTCCTCGCCCCCGTCGCCGGCCAACTCGCCGACCGTCTCCCCCGACGACGCCTCGTCGTGCAGGCCAACCTCGTCGCTGCCGCGCTCGTGATGGCGCTGCTGGCCGTGGGCGACGCCGGCGACGTGTGGATCATCTACGCCGTCACGTTCGGATACGGGTTGCTCACCTACGTCACCAGCGCCTGCGCGTCGGGGTTGATCCGCGACCTGCTCGACGACGACCAACTACCCGGCGCCAACGGCCTGCTGCAGACGATCGACCAGGGCATGCGGCTGCTCAGCCCGCTCGCCGGGGTGGGTGCCTACGCCCTCTGGGGCGGCGCCGCGATCGCGGCGCTCAGCGCGGCGACGCTCGTGATCGCGGCCGGGCTGGTGGCCACCGTGCGGATGACCGAGTCGGGCCCCACACCCGTCGAACAGCGCGGTACGTGGTGGGCCGAGCTGTCGGCCGGGGTGCGCCACATCCGGCGCACGCCGACGCTCGCCCGGGCGACCGTGTTGGTGGCGGTGGCGTTCAGCATCACCGGCCTGGCCAACGTGGCGATCTTCGCCGTGATCGACCAGGGCCTCGGCCGCAGCACCGAGTTCTTCGGCGTGATGTCGGGCATACAGGGCGCCGGGTCGGTGCTCGGCGGCATCACCGCGGCCTGGCTGATCCGGCGCCTGGCCGGCGAACAGGCGGCGATCGGGTTGGGCCTGGCGCTGCTGGCGGTCGGCGTCGGCATCCTGCTGACGAACACCATGTTCGTCGTGCTCGGCGGCGTGTTCCTGGCCGGGCTTGGCATCCCCTGGTGCGTGGTCGCCTTCGCCACCGTGCGTCAGCGGGCGACGCCGGCCGAACTCCAGGGTCGCGTGTCGGCGGCGACGAACCTGGCGCTCAACGGGCCGCAGACGTTCGGCACCGCGGCCGGGGCGGCGCTGATCGACGTGGTCGACTACCGGGTGATGATCGCTGTGATGGCCGTGGTGATCGGCGCCTGCGCGCTGGCCGCGCTGGCGCCCTCGGCACGCCGCACCAGGGCCTACGCGTCGTGAGCGGCGTCAGTGGAGGTATTCGGACAGGCCGCGCTTGACGTATTGGCCGTGGCCGACCTTGCCGACGAACCGATCGTTCTGCACCAACACGACGCCGCGTGAGATCACCGTGTCGACCTTGCCGTCGACCTCGAAGCCCTCCCACGCCGAGTGGTCCATGTTCATGTGGTGCTTCTTGTCGTACCCGATCGACGTGTGGCCGTTCGGGTCCCACACGAGCACGTCGGCGTCGAAGCCGGGCGCGAGCTGGCCCTTGCTGGACAGACCGAACATGCGCGCCGGCGTGGTGGAGCACGTCTCGACCCAGCGCTCGAGCGTGAGCTCGCCGGCGACGACGCCCTGGTACAGCAGCTCCATGCGGTGCTCGACCGAACCGATGCCGTTCGGGATCGCGGCGAAGTTGCCGAGGCCCAGTTCCTTCTGGTCTTTCATGCAGAACGGGCAGTGGTCGGTGGACACCACGGCCAGCTCGTTCATCCGCAGGCCCTTCCACAGGTCGGCCTGGTGGTGCGCGTGCTTGGTGCGCAGCGGCGTCGAGCACACCCACTTGGCCCCCTCGAAGCCGGGCTGCATGAGCTGGTCTTCGAGCGTGAGGTACAGGTACTGCGGGCACGTCTCGGCGAACACGTTCATGCCGGCGTGCTGGGCCGCCGCCACCTCGGCCAGGGCCTCCGACGCCGACATGTGCACGATGTAGAGCGGCACGTTGCCGGCCACCTTGGCGAGCTGGATTGCCCGGTGCGTGGCCTCGCCCTCCAGTTCGGCCGGGCGGGTGAGCGAGTGGAAGTACGGGTCGGTCTCGCCGCGAGCCAGGGCTTGGGCGACGAGCACGTCGATGGCGATGCCGTTCTCGGCGTGCATCATGATCATCGCCCCCGATTCGGAGGCGTTCTGCATGGCCCGCAGGATCTGCCCGTCGTCGCTGTAGAACACGCCGGGGTAGGCCATGAACAGCTTGAAGCTGGTGATGCCCTCGTGGTCGACCAGGTAGGTCATCGCCTTCAGCGAGTCGTCGTCGACGCCGCCGATGATCTGGTGGAACGCATAGTCGACGGCGCAGTTGCCGGCTGCCTTGGCGTGCCACGCGGCCAGGCCGTCCTGCACCGGCTCGCCGGTCTTCTGCACGGCGAAGTCGACGATGGTGGTGATGCCACCCCACGCGGCAGCGACGGTGCCGGTCTCGAACGTGTCGGACGCGGCGGTGCCGCCGAACGGCAGCTCCATGTGGGTGTGGGCGTCGATGCCGCCGGGGATGACGTACTTGCCGGTGGCGTCGATGACGGTGTCGGCAACCAGGCCGATCTGGTCGCTGACGCCGGGCGCCAGCAGGGCCGCGATCTTGCCGCCCTCGACGACGACGTCGGCCAATGTGCGACCGGTCGCACTGACGACCGTGCCACCCCTGATGATCATGTCGGGCATTCAGGTGTCTCCTTGATGTCACTCACGCGAGGGGCCTGGCACCTTGCGTTAGCGGGCGGTGATTTCGTGGTAGGCGTCGGGACGGCGGTCGCGGTAGAACGCCCAGGTGTCGCGGACCTCGCGGATGCGGTCGAGGTCGAGGTCGCGCACGATCAGTTCGGGCTGGTGCGGGTCGCCGACGTCGCCGACGAACTGGCCGCGCGGGTCGACGAAGTACGACTGGCCGTAGAAGTCGTTGTCGCCGAGCGGTTCGATGCCGGTGCGGTTGATCGCCCCCACGTAGTACATGTTGGCCACCGCCGCAGCCGGCTGCTCGAGCCGCCACAGGTATTCGCTTAGACCGCGGCTGGTGGCCGACGGGTTGAACACGATCTCCGCGCCGTTCAGGCCGAGGCAGCGCCAGCCCTCGGGGAAGTGCCGGTCGTAGCAGATGTACACGCCGACCTTGCCGACCGCGGTGTCGAACACCGGGTACCCGTCGGTGCCGGGCGTGAAGTAGAACTTCTCCCAGAAGCCCTGCACCTGCGGAATGTGCTGCTTGCGGTACTTGCCGAGGTAGCTGCCGTCGGCGTCGATCACGGCCGCAGTGTTGTAGTACAGCCCGGCCTGCACCTGCTCGTACATCGGCAGTACCAGCACCATGCCGAGCTCTTTGGCGACGCTCTGGAAGCGCTGGGTGGTGGGCCCGTCGGGGATCGCTTCGGTGTAGGCGTAGTACTCGGCGTCTTGTACCTGGCAGAAGTACGGGCCGTAGAACAGCTCCTGAAAGCACATGACCTGGGCACCCTGAGCGGCGGCCTCGCGGGCGGCCTCCTCGTGGCGGTCGATCATCGACTCCTTGTCGCCGGTCCAGTCGGTCTGTAGCAGCGCTGCCTTGACGATGTTGGCCATAGGCCGCCGACGTTAGTGACGCGTTGACATCTCGTAAAGCAACCCGCCCCATCCCACCGGTGGTTTCGACCGGCTCAACCACCTTGATCAAGGCTCGCCCGCTGGTTGAGCCGGTCGTTACCACCCGACTGAACGGCGTCGGTGTGGCGGCCGGCTCACCACCCGCGACCTGGTCGAGCCGGCCACGACGTCAGGCGGGCGAACGGCGACGTACGGCGGCGAGCACCACACCGGCCACGAGCACCATCGCGGCGATCGCTGCCAGCTGGGCCGGTGAGCTGCCGGTGGCGGGCAGGCCACCGGTCGGGATGCTGGGCACGCCGGGAGTGACGGGCAGCGTGGGGATGCCGCCACCACCGCCACCGGGTGTCGTGGTGGTGGCGCCACCGCCGGGGATCGACGTCGATGTCGACGAGCCGCCGTCACCGCCGGGCACGGTCGACGACGTAGTGCTGGTGGTGTCGTCATCGTCGTCATCGGGCACGGTGGTCGACGAGGTGGTCGTATCGTCGTCGGGCAGCGTGGTCGTCGTCGTGGTGCTGGTGGTGGACGACGGGTCGGTGTCGTCGCTCAGCACCGCCGGGGCTCCGGGGTCGGTGACCACGCCCGGGGTCAGGTCGGCGTCACCGCGGCCGTTGTCGGCGATGGTCACCGTCAACGTGTTGCCCGACACTTGAGCGCCGGTCGTGCCGTCCCACGCGAACTCGGCCCAGCTCCCGCTGTCGAGCTTGTAGTACGTGTCGACGGGCGCAGGGAGCGTGAACTCGAACGTCACCAGCGCGCCCGGCGCGGTGATCGCCGAGAACGACCACTCGCCGTAGGGGAAGTCGGTGCTGGCCGGTGGGGCGACGCTGGGCGGCTCGGTGACGGCGAAGTACGTCAGGCCGCCGTTCGTGACGTTCAGCGTCACGTTGCCGTTGCCGGTCGATGCCGAATCGGCTGCCACGTAGTAGGTGACCGTGTTGTCGGCCGAGGTCGATGCCAGGTTGGGGTTGCTGGCGGCGTCGGTGGCGACCCCGGCGGCGACCGAGGCGGTCACCGTGCCCGATGTCAGCCCGGCGGTCTGCACGGTGGCCGTGTAGCTGGCGCCGGACCCGGCGACGGTGGCGGTGGTCGCCCCGGCGGTGCCGCCGATCGTGACGTCGCCGGTCGCGAACCCGATCACCGGTTCGGAGAACTCGATGTCGAACACGACCGTCGCCCCCGTGGCGGGGTCGGCCTGGGCGGCGCCCTGCTCGACGGTCACCGTCGGAGGTGTCACGTCGGGGGCGCTGAGGTCGACCGTGACGGTGTTGTCGGTCCAGGTCGCGGCCTCGCTCGGGTTGCCCGAGAGGTCGGTGGCCGCGCCGGCCGCGATGTTGGCGGTGAGCACGCCCGAGTTCACGACCGTCACCGAGGCGACGTACGCCGGGCCCGCCCCGGTGATCTGCACCGAGGCGCCGACAGCGGCGGGGCCGGTGAGCTCGACGTCGCTGGCGGTGAACCCGGTGACGAGTTCGGAGAAGACGACGTCGAAGACGACCGGCGACGCGTTGGCCGGGTCGGCCTGGGTGGCACCCTGGTTGATCGTCACCGTCGGGGCCGTCGTGTCGGGCACCGAGTCGTCCCAGTTGGCCGTCGCGACGAGCGACTCGGTGCTCGGGTTGACCGCGGTGTCGACGATCGCGTCGGCCTTGACCTGAGCGGTGACCGTCCCGGCCATCGACATTCCGGTCACGGTGACCTCGTACGTCTTCAGGTCGAGCAGGTCGGGTTGCGAGACGGCGACCGTGGTGGGCAGCGCCGTGCCACCCAGCTCGATGTCGTCCTCGTCGAAGCCGATCGGGGCCGATGACACCGTCTCGTCGAACTCGACCGTGAACACCACCGAAGGTGCCACGACCGGGTCGGGTTGGCCGGCCTTGACCGCGATGGTGGCGGTGGGGCCGGTCTGGTCCCACTCGATCTCGTTGTCGTCGTAGACCGGCGGCTCGTTGGCGTAGCCCGCGTCACCGTCGTGACCGGCGGCGTAGACCGTGCCGGGGAACGTCAGCGTGATCGTGCCGTCATCGGTGGCCTCGACGAACACGGTGTACTCCAGCCCGGCGACGACCGGCACGAGCCCGCCGACGTATGCGGCACCCGGCGCGGTGCTGGTCGACAGGGACAGGTCGGCGAGGTTGAACGAGGCCGCTTCGATCGGTTCGTTGAACGAGATCCGGAAACCGGACGGCTTGTTCGGCCCGGCCGGGTCGCCGAGCTGGCCGGGGAGGATCTGTGAGATCGTCACGTTCGGCTGGCCGTCGACGACGTTGAACGTCAGCGACGTGGTGGCCGACAGCGCGGCCGGAACCTCGTACGGCCGGTCGTTGCCGGGCACCTCGGGTGTGCCGGGGTCGCCGTCGTGGTCGATCGTGTTGCCGGCGAACGGCGTCTCAGGCCCCCACGGCGACCCGACGTAGGCGAGGGGTGCGCCGTTGTTGCCGAGGTCGCTGACGGCGATGTCGAGGTGGCAGGTGGCGTCGTCGGCCGGCGCCTCGTAGTCGATCGAGTCGAGCGCGTAGCGCAGCTCGGCGATCGGGCCGATGCCGGCGAACACCGTGGTGAGGTTGCCCGTGGCGGGCTGCGTCGTGAGGTCGAGCGCGGCGGCCTCGGGTGACAGGGTGGCCAGCACGGCCGCCGTGATCACGGTGACCGCCGGCCCCTCGTACAGGTCGTTCGGGTCGAGCCCGGTCCAGTCCTGCACGACCTCGTCGACGGTGGGGTTCGAACCGCCACCGAGGCTGGTGAACGCGGCCCCGGACGGGAACGCGAAGCGCCCGCAGTCGTTCTCGGCGATCCAGGCGACAAGCAGGTGGGCGTCGTCGTTCTCGGCCATGTCGGCGCCGGCCCAACCGGTGCCGCAGAACTGGAAGTCGTTGCCGCCCTGCTTGCACGCGTCGGGGTCGACCACGGTGACGTTGTCGTCGATGTCGGTCGTCGCCCCGGCGGCCACTTGCACGGTGGGCATCTGTACCGACATCTCGGGTGCCGCGTTGGTGCCCTCGATCTTGAACACGATCGAACCCGAGGCGCTGGTGCTGTCGCCCGAGACGGCCGTGATCGACAGGTCGGGTAGCAACCCGTCGGCGGATTCGCGCTCGAGGTAGACCGGCTCCAACGCCGGGTCGCCGCCGCGCGAGCCGCAGCGCGCCTCGTACATCCACGTGTCGGTGGTGCCGTCGTAGGCCGGGTCGGGCGTACCGACCTGCATCTGGCACGGCACGAACTGGAGCGTGTCGAGCGCTGCTTGCACGTCGGCGGCGGCGCCGGTGACGTGGAACACCAGGCTGTCGAGCGCCTGCGGGTCGGTCGCCTGCGTGATCAGCGCACCCGACTGGGTGGTGGCGATCACCCCCGGGTCGGCGCCCGGATCGCTGACGGGCGTGGTGTTGGGCAGGCGCAGCAGGCCGGCCTTGCCCGAGTCGAGCGCGAGCTGCACGTTGGCGCAGCCTTCGCCGAGGTACGTGTTGTCGGACGTGTCGCAGGTGCCCTGCGAGGCGAGCCCGGCGACGACGATCGCTCGGGAATCTCCCGAGATCGGGTCGGTGCCGGAGAAGTTCATGATCAGCCCCGGCGTCGGGTAGACGCGCCGCGACTCGGTGATGCTGGGCGCCGCCTGAGCGACCTGACTGTCGCCGGCGACGACCGCCACCGACGTAGCCGCTACGGCGGCGAGCACGAAACCGATTCGTGCGGGGGTTGCGTTGATTCTCATCCCTGTTCCTCCTCGACCGCCTCCCGTGGCGGACGTGCGAAGTCGAGCAGCGGATGATGACCGAGACGGTCCCACAACCGTCCCGATTCGCGGTCGTGTTGTTCAGCGGTGGGGGTCGGGGATGGTGATCGTGGTGTTCAGCTCGACCCGCGCCCCGGTCGCGTCGAGCGGATCGAACAGGTCGGCGAAGCGCGGCACGTTGCGGCTGAGCTGGCGGCTGAGGGCGGCGAGGTGGAGTGGGTCGTCGAGCGCCGACCCGTCGTAGGCGAGCGGGGCGACGTGGTCGATCGCCGTGCTGACGAGCCGCAGCGTGCCGTCTCCTGGGCGCACGATCTCGAGCGTGCGCGATTGTTGTGGCCAGTCGAGCAACGCCGCCGACGTGATCTCGGGCAGCACACGATCGCCGTCGCCGCGGTGTTGCGTCACGGAGTGGTGATGCACGTGGCCGGCCAACCAGGCGACGACGCGCGGCTCGCCCAGCAACACGCCGAGTAGCTCGTCGGCGAGCACCCGCGGTGCAGCCGACGGATCGCCAGGTGGTGTGTAGCCGTTGATCAGCGTCCAGCTCGGGTGGTGGGTGGCGACCACGAGATACGGCTCGGGCGCAGCCGCGATCGTCGCTCGCAGCCAGCTCAACTGGTCGGCTCCGATCGAGCCCTGCCATCCGCCGTGCTCGTTCACCGTGTCGAGGACGATCAGGCGCACCGCGTCGGGGCCGGTGGTGATCGGGGCGGTGTAGCTGTGCCGCGGGCCGAACCGGCGTTCGGCCGCCGCCGTTTCGGCGTGGTACTCGCGGAACTCGTCGGGCCCGACGATGCGCCGCCGCACGTCGGCGGTGACCGGCACGGTGGGCGACCCGTCGACGAGGTACCGCGACGGGCCGACCTGGGACGTGATGCCGAGCAGCGCGAGCGGCGTGTGGCCCGGCGGCAGGTCGGTGGGCCGCAGCGCACCTTCGGCGAGCGCGCGCGCTGCCGCGTCGGGTACTGCCGTGCCCTCCAGCAACAGGTCGTGGTTGCCGGGCACCGGCAGTACCGGTATCGCCAGCCCGGGGCTGACGATCGCTCGCCGGGCCGCCATGAGTAGGCCGTCGACCACCGGGAAGCCCCACCGCTCGCGCCACAGGTCGCCGGCAGCACTCGGGTGCGGGTGCCAGAACGTCGGGTCGTGGGGCGCGGCCGGCGAGCCGACCCACTCGCTGCCTGCCGGGTCGGGGTCGCCACTGGCCGCGGTGAGCGCACCACCATCGATGATCCGGCGGAACCAGTCGGCCTCGTTCGACTGCGCGTTGTCGGTCAGGTCGCCGGTGAGCACGGCCGCGTCGAGGGCACGGCCGGTGAGGGGGCCGGCACCGAGTTGATTGATCGTCGCGACCATCGCCACCGCGACCTGGGCGGTGAGGATCTCCTGCGGCCGGTAGGCGCCGACGTCGCCGCCGAGCGCCCTCCGGTAGGGCGATCCGGGAAGCCCGTGCCGGTGGAGGTGCACCAACCGGGCCGGTGACTCGGCGTCGCAGATGTGGAAATCGGACAGGTGCGCGATCGCGGCGATCGCCGGGCCGCGTGCGGCGGCGTCGGCGACACCGGGGGGAGCGTCGCCAACGCCAGCCGCGGCGACCAGCGGGCGCCAACCCGTACCGGAGGGGGAGCCGGCGCGGATGGTCTGCTCACGCGTGGTCGTCACGTCCCGACGGTACGCGATGAGCACCCCTCTCCACGGTTCGTCAGCAAGAGTTCACCCACTGTTCGCGAACCCGCGCTCCACACGTACCGCCCAGCATCCGCGGGTGGCGTTGTGAACATGGATGTGGTCGGTCGAGTCATCGCCGAAGAAGCGACGAACGGTCGCCGCCAGGTCGATGCCCGGTACGACCGCCGCATCGAGCATCATCGCCGCCGCGTCGAACGCGCGCACCGAGAGTTGGCGGACCGCCAGCTGCTCGGGGATCACTGCCACGTCGGCCGGTGGAGAACACGGGTATCGATGCAGGAAGATCGGGCTGGCCGACCGGTATGGGCTGGTGACGGTGAACGGGTCGTACGACACGAGCACGAGCTCGTCGCCGACCTCGGCGTCGCGCAAGCACTGCCGGCACGGGTAGCCGGGGTACGCATCGGCGACGAACACGGGCGCGTCGGGGTGGGCGGCGCGCAGCCTGTCGGCCGTCGCCGGGTCGATGGGAACCAGCTGGAAGGTAGGGGTCATGACACCGATCGTGCCGCCCACCGTGCCTGAGCGCTGGCGGGATTCGGACGGCGCGCCGCTCACCTCATACGGCACTCCAGGTCGATGGTCACCGTTTCGCCGGCGCTCACGGTGACCGACTCGCCCGCGCCGGTGCAGATGCCTGCGCCGTAGCTGGGCGACATGCCCCACGCTTCATAGGTACCGACCGGGACGACGAACTCGAACGTGCCGTCGGTGCCGGTCGTCAGGTCGGCGTTGGCGAGCCACGGCGTGCCGGTGCCGTTCGGCGGCAACTGCTGACGAAGGCTGACCGTGCCAGCGACCGGTTGCGAGACACCGGGCGCCGGGCCACCGACGAGCGCGAGCGACCCGGCGACTGTGCCGGTGGTGCCGTCGCTGCACGACGACTGCGCTCCCCAGTCGGGGACGTCGAGGCGTTCGCCAGGCGCGAACGACAACGTGCAGCCGGCCCACAGGCGCCAGCCGGCACCCGCCGGGCCGGGCTCGTTCGTCCAGGTCACGTGCTGGACGAACGGCTCGCCCTCGGCGATCACCGACCGCCACCAATGGACGACCCGACCCGTCGGCGACTCGGTCCACTGGACCAGTTCCACCGGCTCGCCGCGCTCGCGCGCGGCGGCGAAGCACTCCCACCCAATCCCGAGCAGGTCGCGTTCGGCGGTCTCGGCGGGGCCGGAGTAGCCGCACGTCGCCGTCGGTGGGATGACGTGCCACCACTCCGGGAACCCGGCGCCCGTGAGGCGCGGCGTACCCTCATCGGAGCACTGGAACAGGGTGGGTGGCAGGTCGATCGTGGCGTCGGGGAAGTGGGTGGTGACCGACGGGCAGTCGAACTGCTCCCAGCCGCTCGGGCCGTACCTGTCACGAGTCGAGTCGACGAGCTGGCTGACGGTACCGTCGGCGTGGGTGCGCCACACCGTCACGATCGGGTCGCCCTCCGACGTCGGGAACGTCTCGACGAACACGGCCGGAATACCGACCAGGTGGCGGTCGAGGAAGCACCGGCGAGCGGCCTCATTCGTGACCTGGGGCGACCCCTGCGGCCGCCGGTCGATACCGCAGTAGTGGTCGGTGCCGAGGGCGACGGCGGCGATCGAGTCACGTACCGCCTCGGGCGCCGTTCCCGTGTCGACCCCCTCCTCGGCAAGCACGCGCTGGAGCGGGCCGCCGGTCGGCGTCGGAGCCGGGTTCGAAACAGTCGGAGGCGGCACAGTGAACGGCGGGGCCGTTGTGATCACCGCGTCGGTCTCGGCAGGTCGGCGGACGTGGACGGCGGCGATGATCTCGTCGAGCCGGTCGGCGAGCGCCTCGGGCACCTCGACCACGGCCCAGTAGTCGGCGTCGATCGGCCAGATCAGGGCAGTCTCACTTGGCAGCCTGGCGACGAAGCCGGCCTGCCCGTCGATCTCCCGGTGCTCGATCGTGTCGAAACCCTGGGTCAGGATCACGCCCGGGCCGTACGCCAAAGCACGTGCTTGGAGCTGCACGGTGCCGACACGCCACCGCTCGACGTAGCCCGGGAGCGCTGGCATGTCGGCCGGCAGCGGCGTCATCGCCGGGTCGGGGTGGCTCGCCAGGTCGGCCGACCCGCCGATCGCGAACATCCACTCGGCGAGTTGTCCGGTCGTGACGCCGGTACCGCGCACCGTGATGCCGGTGCCGTCGGCGCGCCGCCACTGGAGCCACGGGTCGCGGTCGCCCATCTCGAGCTCCCAGGAGGTGCCATCCGGGGCACCGTCGATGCGAGCACCCTCCGGTTGGCCGACCTCGCCCTCATCGGGCGCCAACGGGGGTGTCGCGAACAGCGACATCGTGCGAATCGGTTCGTGGTCGAGATCGCCCCACGCATAGAACCCGGCCGGGCCGTCGACGACCTTCGTGTCGGCCTGCACGTCGAGGCGCTCGGCGTCGGGCAGGTCGATCGAGAACCACCCGGCGGCCGTCGCGGTGGCGAACGTCGCTCGCCACTCGGCCGCGGTGGTCGGGTCGTAGGTGCGCGAGAAGCCGCACATCCAGGCGACGGGAGCAAGCAGAGGCTCGCCACCGAAGCGCGGCTCACCGGTGATCAACAGGCGCGAGCCGAGCCCCCAGGTTGCGGGTGCTCCGTCCAGCCCGGCGGGGCCGTACGACGTCAACTCGGGCGGGAGCATGTCCACGGTGACGGTCGGCGGTGCCGTCGTACCGCTGCGGAACCACTCGTGGACCTCGAACGTCGTGTGGACGACGAGGTCGTCCCGGTCGGCGGTGCCGACTTTGACGACGGTGCCGTCGAACGCGAACGCCCGGTCGGCGAGCGTGCCGGCCGTGTCTGGGCTGATGCAGCTGGTGGTGCCCTCGAGTGGTTGTGACGGCGGGCCCGTCCACGGCACGACCACCGACGCCGGCGGCGAGGAGTCGGGCGATGACGAGTCGGGCAATGCGGTCACACCTGGGGGTGCAGGTGCGCCGGTCGGCGGCGTGTCGGCTGGGCGACGGGCGATCACCACGAGACCCGTCACGAGCAGAGCCACGGTGGCCGCAGCCGCGAGCCACCAGGCATGGTGGCCAGGAGCCGACCTCGGCCGACCGGTGGGTTCTGGGTGGGCAAGCTCGGTGTCGAGCCAGGTGAAGTAGTCGGCGAGTTGATCCTCGACCGGATTCATGTCGGGATGTGTCATGGGGTGACCTCCTCCGGGGCGAGCGCGGCGCGTAACGCAGTGAGGCCGCGGTCGAGGTGGGTGCGGACGGTCGATGGGCTGACGCCAAGCAGCTCGGCGACCTCGGTCTGGCCGTAGCCGTAGCCGTGTACCAGGACGACGCATTGGCGCTGCATCTCGGTCAGCGCGGCGAGTGCGTCCGGCAGGCCGGGCTCGATATGCAGCTCGGCCGTGGGCGGCGCGGCAGGAAACAGCGGGCCGGTCCGTCGCAGCTTGCGGGCCGCGGTTTGGCCGACCCGGTACAGGTAGCCGACCGGATTCTCCATCGCCTCAACGCGAGCGCGGTGCTCCCACGCGTACGCCAGTGCCTCCGCTGCGGCCTCCCGGCCGACCTCGGCCCCGTACGCGCCGACCAGGGCGCCGCGCAACTTGTGGCCGGCGGCGGCGGCGAACGCGTCGAAGTCCATCACCCAGTACAGAGCATCTCACCGCCGCGATCCGTGACGACTCCGCACGACGAGGAAGCCAGCCGGCGAAAATCTCGCTAGATGACATAAGAAGCATTTCAATCAGGACAGTCCCGTACATATGTACGTCTATGCTTGCCTCATGTTCAGCGATCTCGTCGACGAGTACATGCAGCTCGACGCAGCCGCGTTGGACGCGCTGTTCCGTGAGCACGAGTTGGAGGACCGGCGGCGCGAGGCGCGCCGGTTGGCGATGGTGACCGCGATCGAGGCCCGCCAGGTCGCCGGCATCGACGGGCACCGATCCACCAAGGCGTACTTGAAGGCGGCGACGAACACGTCCGGAGTCGCGGCGAGTGCGCTCGTGCGCCGGGCCCGGGCCTGTCGTGATCTGCCGGTGATCGGCGATGCGTTGGCGGCCGGGTTCATCGGTGTCGCCCAGGTCGATCTGCTGGCCCGCACCCACCAACACCCGCGGGTCGGCGCCCGGTTCGACGAGATCGTCGGCGGGTTCGTCGACGAGGCCGAACACGTTCCGCACCGCGACCTGGAGTTGCTGATCGACCGGTGGGTGATGGTGACCGACACCGAAGGCTCGTGGAAGGACCTGCAGTCGAACGTCGAGGCCCGTGACGCGCACATCGTGCGACTCGGCGACGTGCTCGATGCGACGGTCACCGGTGGCGACCCGATCACCGCCGACTTCGTCAAGCAGGTGTTCGACGGGTTCGTCGAGGCCGAGTTCGACAAGGACGTCGCCGTACGGGCCGAGCAGCACGGCGACCAAGCCGACGCGCACCCGTTGCCGAGGACCGTCAAGCAGCGCCGGTTCGACGCGTTCGTGGCGATGGTCTCGGCGGCGCAGGCCGCCGCACAGGCTGGGCTGGCGCCGGTGCTCCCCAAGGTCGTCGTCAACATCTTGTTGGATCAGCGCACCGCCGACGAGTTCCTCACCCGCAGCGGAATCGCGCTCGCCGACGGGAACGTGTTCGATCCGGAACTGCTGACCGACACCCAGATCGAGCAACTGCTCGCCGACGTCACGATCGACGCCGAACGCCTGCACGACTTGCGCTGCGAGACCGAGTCGGGGCATCCCGTGCACCCGATCCTCGCTGTCCGCGCGTTGCTGACCGAGCACGTCCGGCGGGTCGTCCTCAACAGCGAGGGAACCCGAATCAACTTCGGCCGCGAAGTTCGCCTGTTCCGCGGCAACGCCGCCGTCGCCGCCCGTCTGCTCGCCCCGCACTGCGAACACCCGGGGTGCGACGTGGCGGGCAAGCACTGCGACATCGACCACAACCTCGAGTGGGCCGACGGCGGTCGTACGGTCCAGGTCAACAGCAACGTGTTGCACTCGTGGCACAACCGGTTCAAGTCCCGAGCCGGGTGGCGATCAGCCCGGGCCCGCAACGGGCGCGCCTACTTCCGCCGAGCCGACGGAACCCTCGTGCTCCCCGCCGGCGAACGACCACCCGACCTCACCGACACCGAACACGACGAAGCCTGGCAACGCCGCCTCGACGAACTCCTCGCCCTCCGCCCCAACGCGGCGTAGGGGCCCAGCGGGTAGGCGTGCTGTGCCTACGGTCGTCGAGTAGGGCGCGCAGCGCCCGTATCGAGACGCGGTGCGCGCACCACGTCGAGACGGTTGCGGCGGCTACGCCGCGGGTGCGCCACTCGACGACCGTCACCACCTACTCGCTGAGCCCCTGAGCGCGGTCCGACCGCCCAGACCGCCGACCCAACCTCCGAGGATCGGCCGGGTGGGTCGCGGTACGTTCCGGGGATGGCCGATGCGATCTTCGAGGACGCTCGATTGGTGGCCACCTACGACACGTTCGACGGTCCGCGCGACGACCTCGACCACTACCAAGCGATCCTCGCCGAGGTAGCGGCCCGGTCGGTGCTCGACGTCGGATGCGGTACCGGCGTGTTCGCCCGCCGTCTGGCCGACACCGGATACTCGGTGGTCGCCGTCGACCCAGCCCTGGCGTCGCTCGACTGGGCTCGTACGCAGCCAGGTGCCGATGGGGTGCGGTGGCTCCACGGCGATGCCACGACGCTGCCGGCGGTCACCGTCGACGCGGCGACGATGACCGGCAACGTGGCGCAGGTGTTCCTGACCGAGACCGAGCTGGCCGCCACGTTGGCCGGCATCCACGCCGCGCTGCGCCCGGGCGGCTGGCTGGTGTTCGAGACTCGCGACCCCGCTGCCGAGGCGTGGCGCGAGTGGACGCCCGACCACACCCGTGCCGAAGCCGATGTTGCCGGGGTGGGGCACGTGACGACGTGGTGCGAACTGCTGGGCGTGGAGCTGCCGCTTGTCCGCTTCCGCTGGACCAACGTCTTCCCCGATGGCGACACGGTCACGTCCGACTCGACGCTGCGGTTCTGGGAGCGACCCGAACTCGACCGGCTGCTCGACGCGGCCGGGTTCCGGGTCGCCGACGTGCGCGACGCCCCGGACCGTCCCGGTCGCGAGTTCGTGTACCTGGCCGAGCGGCAAGGGCGACCGTGACGACTCAGCGAATCGTGTTCCTGCCGGGGATGTCGGGGCTGGGTGAGTTCTGGGACCCCGTGAGGCAACTGCTGCCCGACGCCGACACCGTTGCCGTGGACTGGCCGTGGGAGTCGGTCGACGGGTACGACGGCTTCGTCGAGCACGTGACTGCTTTGCTTGACAGGCCGGCAGTGCTGGTGGGGCAGTCGATGGGTGGCTACGTGGCCGCCCGCGTCGCGCTCGCCGCTCCCGAACGGTTGTCGCACCTCGTGCTGTCGGTGACGTCGGCCGGGCTCGACATGGCAGCGCTCGGAGCGACCGACTGGCGGCCCGGCTCGCGGGTAGCGCACCCGGACGTGCCCGACTGGGCGTTCGCCGCGCAACCCGACCTGACCGAGCAGATCGCCGGCATCACCGTGCCGGCGCTGCTGCTGTGGGCCGACCGCGACCCGATCAGCCCGCTCGCAGTCGGGCGCCGCCTCGCCGGGTTGCTGCCCCGGAGCGAACTCGTCGTCTACACGTCGGACGACCACTGGGTAGTGCGCGAGCAGGCCACCGATGTCGCCCACCGAATCGGCGACCTCTCCCGGTTCCGACTCGCCACGCTCGACGACGTCGACGCGCTGACCGAACTGGAGCGGATCGCCAACCTGGTCGCGTTGGCGCACGTGTTCCCGCCCGACGAGTACCCCTATCCCACCGACGGCGTCCGCGCCCGATGGCGCGACGTGCTCGCCGAGCCGGGCATCACCGTGGCGGTAGCCGGAGGTGTCGATCGACTCGACGCGTTCGTGGCGTTCGACCGAAGTGTGGTGCGGCACCTCGCCGTGCACCCCGACCGTTGGGGCGATGGCGTGGCACGGCGGGCGCTCGCGTTCGCCACCGCCCGGATGGACGCGCCACACCTGTGGTGCCTCGCCGACAACACCCGGGCGCTGGGGTTCTACGAGCACCTCGGATGGCGCCGCACGGGTCGCAGCCAACCAGCCGAGTGGCCACCGTTCCCCGTTGAAGTCGAACTCGCGCTGGCGACCACGGGGTAGGGGTGGTTTCGACAGGCTCAACCACCGGGCTGAGCGGTTGAGCACGTCACACCACCGGGCTGAGCGCTGACCAGGTGGTTGAGCCTGTCGAAACCACCGGGAGCAGCCACCGTCGGCGCGCCAGGTCAGAAGCGTTCTTGGCCTGCTTGGCGGTGGGGGTCGGGGAAGTCTCGGTAGAGGGCCGCGTGGAAGTTGGTGACCAGTGAGTTGACGCCGTGGTGTTGGCCTTCGATCGGGTCGCTACGAGTCGACACGGCGGTGAACGCGGCATCGAGCTGCGCCAGGTCGCGAGTCTCGATCAGGATCTTGAACTCCGAACCCATTCCGAGCCCGAGCTTGCGGCGCAACAGACGCCACGACTCGATCCAGCCGTTGGCGGCGAGCCCACCGAGATAGGTGTCGAGGGCAGCGACGAACTCCACGTCGCGCACACCGGGCTTGAGGTCGACCGAGATCTCGTACACGTCCATCACACGATCATCCCGCGACCCACTAGAAAGCGGGGCGTGGGTTACGCCGACGTCGATGCGTTGTTCGCCAAGCGGTTCGAGGAAGGGCTCGCACCAGGGCTGGTGTACGGCGTGGTTGAGCACGGCGAGGTGATCCACGCCGGAGCGTTCGGCACCGTGTCGCTTACCGACGGCGCCGCTCCGACGGTCGACTCGGTGTTCCGGATCGCCTCGATGTCGAAGTCGTTCACCGCCGCCGCGTTGCTCCTGTTGCGCGACCGCGGGCCGGTCCGGCTCGACGACCCGGTCACCGAGTACGTACCCGAGCTGGCCGGCCACTCGTCCGGCCCGGCGATCACGTTGCGCAGCCTGCTGACGATGGGCGCCGGCCTGCTCACCGACGACCCGTGGGGTGACCGCCAGGAGTCGCTGGCCGACGACGAGTTTGGCGTCCTGCTCGAAGGTGGGATCACCGTCGGCCGCGCGCCCGGGTTGGGGTTCGAGTACTCGAACCTGGGTTATGCCGTGCTCGGCCGCGTGATCAACAAGGTCGCCGGCAACTACCGCGAGTTCGTCGAACGCGAGCTGGTCGCCCCGCTCGGCATGACCGCCACGCGCTACGCGGCCGGCGACCTCGGGCCAGCCCTGGTGCCCGGCCACGTGAAGCGCGGTGCCGACTGGGTCGAACTCGAACCGGTCTCGCCGGGGGCGTTCTCGGCGATGGGCGGCCTGCACTCGTCGGTCGCCGACCTGGCCCGCTGGGTGCACGGCTTCGTCACCGCCTTCGAGGCGGCACCCGACGGGCACCCACTCGCCAAGGCGTCACGGTGCGAGATGCAACAACTCCAGCGCCTCGGTGCCGTCGACGCCAGCTTGGCCGGGCCGTCCGGGCTGACCGCCGCGGCAACCGGCTACGGCATGGGCTTGTCCGTGCTCCACGACTCGCAACTCGGCCACTTCGCGATGCACTCGGGTGGCTACCCCGGCTACGGCTCGCGGATGGCGTGGCACCCCGCCAGCGGGCTCGGTGTCGTCACGCTCAGCAACGGCACCTACGCCGGCGCCTATCAGCAGGCCGACGACGCGCTGCGCCTGCTCGTCCGCCGCCGCGGTGTCGCCACGCCCCGGCCACGGCTGGCCGTCACCGCCGACTGGATCACCACCGTCACCGCCCGGTTGGCGGCGTTCCGCCCGGACCGGCCGTGGATCGACGCGGCGTTGATGGCTGACAACGTGGCCCTCGACACCTCCGACGACGAACGCCGGCAACGCATCGCCGACGCCCGCGAGCAGGTCGGAGCGCCGCTCGCCGGACCGCCGAGCGAGCCGTACTCGCGGGCGATGGCACACGCCGCGTGGATCGTGCCCGCCGAGCGCGGTCGCTACGAGGTGGAGATCCTGCTCACGCCCGAGGCCGTGCCCCGGCTGCAGACCGTGACTGTGACGGGCATCGGGTCGGCGCCGGCCGGGTCGGTCGAGCAGGTGCACCGCGCGCTCGCCGGCGACCAGGCCGCGCTCGTGCGGGCGTTCGGGGAACCCGTCGTGGTCAGCGCCCCGGTCGCCACCAACGCCGACGCCACCGAGTTCCTCGTCGAGGCCGGCCCGACCTGGTGGAAGGCAACGCTGGCGGATGCCCGTGTGACGTTCGAGCCGCACCCGGCGGCCGCCTACCCACGCCTCGCCTGGCTGGCCCAGCAACTGAGGGCGCTCGCCGCATAACCCGTTGCCGGCAGGGGTGGTAACGACTGGCTCAACCACCGGGGGGTGAGCCTGCCCAACCACCGGACACCAGCCCGAACCAGGTGGTTGAGCCGGTCGAAACCACCGGGGGGTGCACCTGCCCAACCACCGGACACCAGCCCGCACCAGGTGGTTGAGCCGGTCGAAACCACCGGGGGGTGAGCAACCGGGGCCACGTAGCGTCAGGGGATGGTCGAGCGCTTGCCGAGCCAGGTCGTGGTGCCGTCGGGGCGGTTCGTGCTCCGGCGCTACGTGGCCGCCGACACCGAACCGCTCGGGCGGGCCATCACGGCCAGTCTCCGCCACCTCCGCACGTTCATGCCATGGGCCGCGCACGAACCACTCACAACCGCCGCCCGGCTGGACCTGTTCGCGACCTGGAACCGCGAGTGGGAGGCCGGCGAGTCGGCGGTGTACGGCATGTTCGCGGGCGACGAGGTGATCGGCGGCACCGGCCTACACCGCCGGCGCGAGGGCCGTCCCGACGTGGTCGAGATCGGCTACTGGGTGCACGTCGACCACGTCCGCCAGGGCATCGCCAGCGAGGCTGCCGCGGCGCTGACCGAGGCCGCGTTCGGGTCGCCGAGCACCACCGCTGTCGAAATCATGCACGACCCGGCCAACGTCGCCAGCCGCGGCGTCCCCGCCAAGCTCGGCTACACCTACCGCGGCGACGAGGTACGCCGGGGCGAGACATTCAGCGTGTGGACCGTCACCCGCACGCAATGGCCACGTTCAACAAGCGCCTGACCCGTCTACGGAACACAAGCGGGTAGGCACAACAGCGCCAGGTGGTTGGGCCGGTCGTTGCCACCGAGACCCGCTACGACCGGTGGTTTCGACAGGCTCAACCACCTCGACGGCGACGGCAAACCCTCCGATGAGTAGGTACTCAACGTCGTTCGAGTTGAGCAACCTCAAGAACTCGGAGAAGTCTGCGGATCAGGACGTCGGGAGTTCGACGCGTTCGTGGCCGATCAGGGCGGCGGGGCGCGGGCGGCCGAACAGGTAGCCCTGGGCCCGGTCGCAGCCGAGTTCACGCAGGTGCGTCAACTGGAGCGGCGACTCGACGCCTTCGGCCACCACGTTGAGCCCGAGCGCTTGGCCGAGCTGCACGACCGCGGCGACGATCGTGGTGTCGTCGGCTTCCAGGCCGAGACCCATCACGAACGACTTGTCGACCTTGATGGCCTCGACCGGGAAGCGCCGCAGGTAGGTGAGCGACGAGTAGCCGGTGCCGAAGTCGTCGACCGCGAGGTGCAGCCCGAGGCTGCGCAGCTCGCGGAGTGCGGCGGTGGCCAGGGCGACGTCGGCGAGCAGGGCCGTCTCGGTGATCTCGAGCCACACCGAGTCGGCGTCGATACCGGTCTCGGCGAGCGCTTCAGTGACGACGTCGGGAAACTCGGGGTCGAGCAGCTGACGCGTGCCGACGTTGACCGACAGGGTGCAGTCGGCGAACCCGGCGCTGGTGGCGCGCCACTGGGCCAGCTGGGCCAGTGAGTCGCGCAGCACCGACGACCCGAGCGCCACCGACATGCCGGCGTCCTCGGCGAGCGGCAGGAACGCGTCGGGCGTCAACAGGCCACGATCGGGGTGCAGCCACCGCGCCAGCGCCTCGTAGCCCAACGTGCGACCCGACCCCAGCTCGACGATCGGCTGGAAGTACGGCACCACCTCGCCGCGCGCCAGCCCGCGGCGCAACTCGCCCGACGTCCGCAGCGTGCGCACCCCGTGCTCGTGGATGTCGGCGGCGAACGCCTCGACGCAGTTACGGCCGCGAGCCTTGGCCCGGTACATCGCCGCGTCGGCGTCGCGGAGCAAGTCGGTGGGTGCCATACCGGTCGTGTGGTTGCGGGCGTAGCCGATCGAGGCGGTGGTGAACAGCTCGTGCTCGCCGATCTCGATCGAGCCCTGCACAGCGACGCGTAGGCGTTCGGCCACCGAACGCGCGGCCCCGTCGACGACGACGATGAACTCGTCGCCCCCGAACCGGCCCAGGATCGGCGCCGCCGCTCCAGCCGGCACCGGCACGTCGGCGAGCGCGGCGGTGAGGCGGCTCGTGACCGCCCGGATCAGGTCGTCGCCGACGTGGTGACCGAGGCTGTCGTTCACCATCTTGAACTGGTCAAGGTCGACGAACAGCACGGCCACCTCGCCCAGCCGGCCGGCCGAGTCGGCGTCGCGCAGGCGCTCGCGCAGCAGGTGCATCAACATCGTGCGGTTGGGCAGGCCGGTGAGCTCGTCGTGGTGTGCCGCGTGGTGCAGCCGTTCGGTGGCTCGGACCTGGTCGGTGACGTCCTCGACGTGGGTGATCGCCAGCATCACGCCGTCGTCCTCGGTGGCCGACACTCGCGTCCGCGCCCACAGGTACTCGCCGTCGAGCCGGCGGAACCGCTGGTCGAGTTGGTACGAGTCGTCGATGCCGAGTTCGAGCCGGGCCCGGTGTGGTTGCGCGGCGACCACGTCGTCGGGGTGGGTGAACTCGCGCAGCGTGCAGCCGACGAGTTTGGTGAGGTCGATCCGCAGCATCTCGGCGAGCGCCTGGTTGGCGTCGACGATGCGCCCGTCGTCGAAGCGCACCAGCGCCATCCCTGTCGGTGCCGACTGGAACGCCTGCTGGAAACGACGCCGCGCCTGATCGAGCCGTTGCCGCTGGCGTTCGCGTTCGGTGACGTCGCGCAGGCGCACCACGATGTCGAACTGGTCGACGTATGCCGGGTCGCGGGCATCGAGGCCGCGGTGCCGGGCCGGCACGTGCATCGACAGTTCGACCATCGGCCGGTCACCTTGGTCGGTGACGAGTTCGACGATCGGGTGGGCGATCGGTGTGCCCGGCGGCGTGCCGTCGTCGACCGCGGCGAGCGCGCGCTCGATCGACGACTCGACGTCGTCGACACACCACTCGTCGACCAGGTCGGTCAAGCGCCTGCCGACGAAGTCGCGGTGGCGCGGCCCGAACAACGCTCGGGCGGCGGCGTTCGTGGTGCGCACCACCGAGTCGGGACGGATCACCACCACCGCGCCCGGCAGCTCGTCGAACGTGCGGCGCACCTCGTTCTCGGCACCGGCCAGGGCCACCGCCCGATCGTCGAGCGCGCGCCGGCTGCGCCACGCCACCACGGTCGCAGCGACGAGCGCGGCTACGCCCACCAATGCCACGACGATCGCCGTCACGAGCACAGTGTTGGTCACGCGGTGACGTTAGCGATGCCCCCGAGGTGCCGGGGTGGATAGGTGGCCTCGACACACCGCCAGCCCCGCCACTCGACCACCTGCGACACTGAATCCACCGCTTCGCTGGCGATCGAGCGGCGCTGAGGCCAGCCAGCCGCAGGTGAAGACGGCCGGGCTCTTCCGTCACCGCCAGTGACGCCCAGCCTGCGCGGCGCTTGAACGCAAAGCGTTACGGACACCGGTCACCCGCGGGCGGCCCACCACTCGCGTAGGCGTTCGGTGATCGCGGCCTCGCCGAGCAGGCCCTCGTCGAGGCGGATCTCGAGCAGGAAGTCGAGCGCTTCGCCGACCGTGCGCGAGGGTGGGATGCCCAGCAACTCCATCACCTGCTGCCCATCGAGTTCGGGACGGATCGAGGCCAACTCCTCGGCTGCGACGAGTTCGTCGATGCGCGCCTCGAGCGCGTCCATGCGCTTCGACAGCTCGGCCGCCTTGCGGGCGTTGCGGGTGGTGCAGTCGCAGCGCGTCAGCACGTTGAGCTCGTCGAGCAGGTCGCCCGAGTCGCGGACGTAGCGGCGCACCGCGGCGTCGGTCCAGCCCAGCCGGAACGTGTGGAACCGCAGATGCAGTTCGACCAGCGTGCTGATCGCGTCGACGTCGTCGTTCGAGTATCGCAGCGCCTGAAGCCGCTTGCGGGTCATCCGCGCGCCCACCACGTCGTGGAAGTGAAACGTGGTGCCCTTGCCTTCCAGGTAGCCGCGCGTGCGCGGTTTCCCGATGTCGTGGAACAAGGCCGCCAGGCGCACGATCCGGAAGTCGAACTCGGGGCGCGCGGTGCCGTCGGGGCGCGGCGGTTGTTCGTGCGGCGGGCGCACGTTCTCGACAACAGCGATGGTGTGCGACAGCACGTCCTTGTGGCGGTGGATCGGGTCGTGTTCGAGGCGCATCAGCGACAGCTCGGGGAAGAACTCGTCGGCCAGGCCCGTGTCGTACAGGAACCACAACCCCTTCGCCGGGTGGTCGAGCGTCAGCAGCTTGTCGAACTCGTCGCGGATGCGTTCGGGCGACACGATCGACAAGCGCCCCTTGATCTCGGCGACCGCGGCCAGCAACTCGGCCGTGGGTTCCAGGTCGAGCCGGGCGACGAAGCGCGCTGCCCGCAACATCCGCAGCGGGTCGTCGCTGAAGCTGACATCGGCGGTGAGCGGCGTGCGCAACACCTTGGTGAGCAGGTCGGCGGCGCCACCGAACGGGTCGATCAGGGTGGGCTCGGGCGTGGTGACCTCGAGCGCCATCGCGTTGACCGTGAAGTCGCGCCGCGACAGGTCGGTCTCGATCTCGTCGGAGAACGTGACGTGCGGCTTACGGCTGTCGTCGGCGTACGACTCGGCCCGGAAGGTGGTGATCTCGTAGGTGCGCCCGGCCCGCTTGGCGCCGATCGTGCCGAACTTCTCGCCCTGCGTCCACAGCGCATCGGCCCAGCCGTCGAGCGCGGCCTTGATCTGCGGCGGCCGGGCGTCGGTGGTGAAGTCGAGGTCGTCGAACACGAACCCCCCGCCGAACTCTTCCCCGAGCAGCAGGTCGCGCACGGGGCCGCCCACCAGATACAGGCGGTGCCCGGCCGCGGCGAACCGTTCGGCGAGCGGCGCGATCTCGGCCAACACGGGGGCAAAACGCTCAGGAACCATGGCCCCGCCAGGCTAGGTACCGCTGACGAATTGTGACCGGTCGCTTTCGTCCACGTTTCGTCATCGCGGGGGCGTGAGGGGTGTGGGAGGAGTACCGTCGGGCGACGTGGACACGTCGGCCGTACGCACTCCGGTCGGCGCGTCGTGGCGCCTGCGGACGGGTGCCGGCGACCCCACGGTGGGCCAACTCGTGTTCCTCGACCACGCCCGCCTTCCCGTCGCCGGCGAGGTCGCCGCGGCACTCGACCAGGCGGCCCGTCGCGGGTACCGAGCGGTGCGTACCTCGGCCCTGTTCCCGGCCTCGGCGGCGGTGCTCGAACGGGTCGGGTTCGAGCCGGTCGACCGGCTGGCCCTGCTGCGCCTCGACGGGCTCGCCCACCGCCGGCCGGTAGCGCCCGGCGCGCCCACGCGCCCGCTGCGCCGATGGCAGCGAGCCGCGGCGGCCACCGTCGACCGGGCCGCGTTCGGGCCCGACTGGGGCAACGACCCGGCCGGGCTGGCCGAGATCGAACGGGCCACCCCACGCCACCGGTCGCGTTGGGTCGCCCCACCCGGAACCGACCGTCGCGCTGGCCTGGCCGCGCTGGCGATCTCGGGCGCCGCCGGCCGCACCGGGTACCTCCAGCGGATTGCCGTCGCCCCCGACGTGCAGCGACGCGGGCTGGGCACGGTGCTGGTCGCCGACGCGCTGACGTGGATGCAGTCGCTGGGATTGGCCGAAGCGCTCGTCAACACCGGCGTCGCCAACCGTCCCGCGCTCGACCTGTACGCCAGGTTCGGGTTCGTCCGGCTGCCCGACGTGTTGACGATCGGCGAGTTCCGCTTCGCGGATGACGGGGAACCGACGTGACGCCGCGGGGCTCACGACGGCGCCGGGCGGCGGCGCCGGTGCTCGTCGCCACGGTCGTGGCGGCGACGGTCGCGGCCGTGCAGGTGGGCAGCAGCGCGCCGGTGGCCTCGCAGGAGTCGGGCCACCAGAACGGGCCGCCGCTGGCACTTCAGTCGCAGTCGTACACGGTCACCGTCGGTGGCCGCGTGCACTTTGACTACGTGGTCAACGCCGAGATCGTCGAGATCACACCACCCACCACCACGACCACGACCACGACCACCACGACGACAACGACCACCACGTTGCCGCAGGAGCCGCAGGATCCAGACGGTGCCGTACCGCCCGCAGACCCCGACGGCACCGAACCCGGGCTGGGAGAACCGCCCGTCGCTGCGCCACCCACCCAGCCCACCACGACCACCACCACGCTCCCGCCGGGGCCAAAGATGGAGGCCCGGGTGCGGGTCCACCGGGCGATCGCCGAGCGCGACCAGGTTCGCAAGGCGTACCACGGCAACCCCACCCCGGTGATCGACACGGTACGAGTGCCGCTCGACAAGGTCGCCGTGATGGTCGACGGCATTCGGCGCCTGACGCTCGACCTGCCGGTGTCGGCCGCGGCGCCGAACTCGGACAATGCCGCGCTCGACCTGCCCGACGCCGGCCTCTACCCCGTCACCGTCGACATCTTGCGCGACGGCACCATCGAGGCCTCGCACCGCACGTTCATCGAGCGGCTCCCGACCGACGGCCCCGGCCGCGGCCCGATCCTGCTGGCGGTGATCGCCGGCCTCGCCGACCCCGGCCCGGTCATCAGCGAGCAGGAGCGCCTGCGGGCCCGGCCCCAGTTGATCGAACTGGCGGCCGCCGCACGCGCCGTGGACGGTGTGATCACGGCCGCGGTGCCCCCCTCGCTCGCCGAGCGGATCCTCGCCAACGACGCCGACCTGGCAGCCGAACTGACCGATGCCTTGGCGGCCGGCGAGCTGATCGAGCTGCCCGCTCAACCGCTCGACCCGTCGTCGGTGGCCGCCGCCGACGACGCCAGCACGTCGGTCGCCGACGGTTCGCATCCAGCGCTCGCCGCCCAGTTCACCGCCGAGCGCCAGCGCGGCACGGCGCAGCTCACCACACGGCTGCCGGGCGTGGCCACCACCCCCGCCGTGTGGTTGGTCGACCGGCCGATCACCCCGGCCGGCGCGCGCCTGCTCAGCGAACACGACGTGGCGACCCTGATCGTGCCGTACGACCACTACCACGAGTTGCCCGGCAACATCGGCGGCTACACCGACACGTCGCTGTTGATCGACGCCGACGTCACCGGCACGACAGAACCCGAGGGCCCGAGCACCACCAGCGCCAGCGAGGCCGACCGGATCTACCTGAGCGTCGTCGACCCGATCATGAGCCTGCTCGATGTCAACCGTGACATCGTCGACACCCCGGCCGCCGACGCGGTGCACCTGCTCGTCAGCTTGAGCGCCGTCCGACACCAGCTCGGCCCCGACCGGCGCGGCTTCGTCCTGGCGGCCCCCGGTTTCGCGGTTCCCGACGCCGACGTGCTGGCAGCGCTCGCCACGCTCGTCGACGAGCACCCCGACATCTCGTTCGTCCGTGCCTCCGAGTTCGGTGACGAGCGGATCAACCACCTGTTCGTCGGCGGTGTGCCGCTCACCGTGGAACTCGACCGGACGTCCGAGTTCACGCTCGCCGCGCGGGTCGCCCGGATCCGCGCGCTCGAACTCCAGGCCGCCGACGTCGCCTCGATGCTGCCGGCCGACGACACGAGTGGCAACGACTGGGCGGCCGCGCTGAACTCGGCCGTATCGACCGGGCTGACCAACTCGGAGGCGCGCGCGGTGCTCGACGACGTCGAGTCCGACCTCGCCGAGGTACGCACGTGGGTGCAGGCGCCCGAGGCGTACGGCTTCACGCTGACGTCCAAACGCGCCGACGTGCCGTTGCGCATCACCAACACCGGGCCGGTCGCTCTCACGGTGCGGATCCGGCTGTCCGCCGAGAAGCTCACCCAGCCCGGCGGCGACCTCGAGGTGACGTTGCTCCCGAACCAGACCAACGAGGTCCCGGTACCCGTCGAGGCCCGGTCGAACGGCGAGTTCACGGTGATCGCCGAACTGCTCACACCGGCCGGCAACGGGCTCGCTGAGCCGGTCGACCTCCGCGCCCGGGTCAACGCCCTGACAGGCATCGGCTACGTCGCCACCGCCGGCCTGGCGATGGTGCTGGCCTCGTGGTGGCTCGCCCACTACCGCCGCAGCCGGCGCCAGCGCCGCGAGGTACACATCGCCGACACGCTGGCCCGGCACCCGTTGGCAAGCGGCAGCGTCGGGGAAGCGTCCGAACCGGCCGGGCAGTAGCGTGTCAAAGCCGTGAGCACCATCCGCATCGTCACCGACTCCGCCTGCGACCTGCCCCAGGCGCTCGTCGACCAGCACGGCATCACCGTCGTACCGTTGTCGATCCGCTTCGGCGACGAGGAACTACTCGACCGCGAGCAACTCACCACCGCCGAGTTCTGGGCCCGCTGCGCGCAGTCGCCGACGCTGCCCGAAACTGCCGCCCCGGCCCCCGGCCAGTTCGAGCAGGCGTACCGCGGACTCGCCGCCGAAGGTGCCACGGGCATCGTCGTCGTCAACCTGTCGGGTGCCATGTCGGCCACCATCCAGTCGGCCGAACTGGCTGCCCGGGCGTTCGCCGAGGGCGAGGGCGGCATTCCGGTGCGCGTGGTCGACAGCCGCAGTTGCACGCTCGGGCTAGGCACCATCGTGTTGGCCGCGGCCGAACGGGCCGCCGCCGGGGCCAGCATTGACGAGGTTGCCGCGCTGGCCGACGACCTGGCCACCCGCACCCGCGTGTTCGGAGCGGTCGACACGCTCGAGAACCTCAAGAAGGGCGGGCGCATCGGTGGGGCCAAGGCGCTGCTGGCCACGGCGCTGGCGATCAAGCCGATCATCCAGGTCGTCGACGGCAAGGTCGAGGAGTACGGCAAGCAGCGCACCAGGTCGAAGGCACTCAAGTTCCTCGCCGACAAGGTCGCCGAGTTCACCGCCGGCGATCCGTCGCGGATCGAGCAGCTGGCCGTGCTCCAGGCCGACTGCACCGACGTCGACGAGTTCGTGGCGATGCTGCGCCCGTACTACCCCGGCGACATCGTCGTCGGCGAGATCGGCCCGGTCGTCGGCACCCACGCCGGCCGCGGCACGATCGGCGTCGCCTTCCAGACGAACGGATAGTGCCAGGCACTCTCCGTTCGATTGCCGGAAACCGAGCTGCCTGGCCAAGTAGCGTGAACTGGCGACCATGGCAACATCGGCCGCGCCCCCTCCGCCCGCGCCCTCGGGCGTGCTGATCGCGCGCCGCTACCTTCTCGACCGGCGGATCGGGCGTGGGGGTATGGCCGAGGTGTGGTCGGCCACCGACACCGAACTCGACCGCAAGGTCGCCGTGAAGTGGTTGCGGTCGAACCTGGCCGGCGACCCGGTCGTCGCCGAACGGTTCCGGCGCGAGGCCACCGCGGTCGCCCGCCTCAGCCACCCCAACATCGTCGCCATCCACGACGTCTGCGAACACGACGGGCGCCAGGCGGTGGTGATGCAGCTCGTCGACGGCAAGAGCCTGCGCACCCTGCTCGACGGCCAGAAGCGACTCGGACCCGAACTCACGATCCACATCGGCGCGGCGATCGCCAGTGCCCTCCACGAAGCCCACCGGGGTGGGTTCGTACACCGCGACGTCAAGCCCGGCAACATCTTGGTCACCGGCGACGGGCGCGTGTTGCTGACCGACTTCGGCATCGCCAAGGGCCTCGACCCGGGCGAGGACGACCTCACCAGCGACAACGTGATGATGGGTACCGCCAAGTACCTGTCGCCCGAGCAGGTGCGCGGTAAGCGGCTCGATGGCCGGGCCGACATCTACGCGCTCGGGCTGGTGCTGTACGAGTGCCTGGCCGGGCGCGTCCCGTTCCTCGGCGAAAGCGATGCCGACACGGCGCTCGCCCGGCTCCAGCGCGACCCCACCGACCTCGGGCACCTGCGCCCCACGTTGCCGATCGGGCTGGTCAACCTGATCCACCGCACGCTGGCCCGCAACCCGCATCACCGCCCGCAAACCGGCAACGATCTGCGCGCCGCGCTGTTGGCAGTCGACACGTCGCCGCCCGTGATCGACGGCACGCCTGCCGAGCTGCCGCCGCGCCTGGCTCAGCCGCCCCGCGCCGCCCGCGGCGCCGGCCCCGGCAAGCCCGGCGCGGTGCGGCCCACGCCCCCATCGTCCGGCTCGTCGCCCAACCCGTCGACCGGCCCATCACCCGGTACGTCGCCCACGCCGATTCCCGGCGAGCCCCACGTCACCGGGCGCCAACCGGTCGTCACGGCCGGCGGTAACCGACCCGCACCGCGTCCGGCACGCACCGAACCGCGCCCTCGCCCGCACGATCAGCTGATCGACGACACCCCTGCCACCACCGGGCCGATCGTGGGCACGCCGGCCCGTCGCGACACGCAGCGCCCGCAGGTGGCCGGCGGCGTCATCGCCGGGCTGCTCGCGCTCGCGCTGATCGTCGCCGCTGTGCTGTTCGTGGTGCTCAAGGCCGGCCGCACGCAACCCGACGAGCCGAGTGTCACCGTCGCGCCCGACCAGCCCGTCGCCACCGCGCCGAACCTCGAACCGGCGAGCCCCGTCGTCACCGTGGCACCCGCGCCCGACAGTGGCCCGCCCGGTATCGACGGCGCTCGTGCCTGGGACCCCTACGGCGACAACCAGACCGAGAACGACAGCCAGGCCGTCCGCGCGGTCGACGGCGACCCCGACACCGCGTGGGCAACCGAGTGCTACCAGGACAAGTACATGGGATCGAAGCAGGGCGTCGGCTTGGTGGTCGATCTGACCACGCCGGGGTCCGGCACCATCGCCGTGCAGATCGCGTCGGCGCCGTACCAGGTCAGCGTGTGGGCCACCGACGCGGCCCAGGCCCCCGCCGATCCGGCAGCCTGGACCCCCGTCGGCGCGCCGGCCAGCTCCGACTCGCCGGGCACCGTCGAGCGCCAGATCGAACTCGCCGCCACGCACGTGCTCGTGTGGTTCACCGAGCTCGGCCACGACGCCGCGTGCAGCTCGTCGAACCCGTACCGCGGCCTCGTCGCCGAGGTTGCGTTCAGCGGGTAAGCCGACCGTGAGCGACCTCGAGCTGGTCCGGCGCGCACAAGCCGGGGAGCAGGCGGCGATGAACGCCCTGCTCAGTGAGCACTACGACCGCATCCGCGCGGTGTGCCGCCGGGTGGCCGGTTCGTCGGCCGATGCCGACGACGCAACGCAAGAGACACTGATCCGCATCGTCCGCGGGATCGGCTCGTTCGACGGTCGCGCCAGCTTCTCCACGTGGGCCTACCGGATCGCCACCAACACCACCCTCGACGAGTTGCGCAAGCGACGCCGGCGGCCGCAACTGCACGTCGTGCGCGGGGAACCGGGGGACGCACCCCCTGAGCAGGTCGATCCGCGCGCCGAACGTGACGTCTCGGCCGCGGCCGACCGGATGGCGCTCGACGCCGCCCTCGCCGAGCTCCCCGACGAGTTCCGCGCGCCGCTCGTGATGCGCGACGTGGGCGACCTCGACTACGCCGAGATCGCCGAGGCGCTCGGCGTACCGCTGGGTACCGTCAAGTCGCGGATCGCCCGCGGGCGACGGATGCTTGGCGAGTTGCTCAGCGACTCGTACGACGTCGGCCGCGGGGCCGGTGACGGGCGCCACACGGCCGCCGGGAACCAACCCCCTCCCCCGCGACGTCCAACTGACGTCCCCCCCGATTCCAGCGACACCGAACGATGACCGACGACCAGTACCTCCTTGCCAGCGCGTATGCAGATGGCGACGTCACGGCTGACGAGCGCGCCGTCGCCGAGGCCGATCCGGAGGTCATGGCCGAGGTCGCCCGGATACGGGCGCTCGGCGCGGCCTTGCGCGACGTCACGCCCGCCCCTGCCGCCACCCGCGAGGCGATGATCGCCGCGGCACTGTCCGAGTTCGGAGCGACCGACACCGTCCGGGCGGTCGCACCTTCCTCGGGCCCCCGGGTCCACCAGCAGCCCTCGCGCTGGTCGCGCCCGCTCGGCCTGGTCGCCGCGGCGGTGGCCTTGCTCGCCGTCGGCGCGGTGGTCGTCAACGGCGCCAATCTCGGCGGCCGCGACGACGATGGCGACGCCAGCACCAGCGCCGAGGTCTTCACCGACGACGCCGGTGCCGACATGGGTGCCGGCGAGATGAGTCGGGAGATGGACGCGCCGACGATGTTGTCCGACGACGGCAGCCAACCCGAGCTGGCGAGCGGCACGATCGCGTCCGACGCGCCACTGGAGCCCGACGCCGACCTCGGCCAGTACACCGTGACGGACGCGGCCGAGAGCACCGATGCGCCGGGCTCGACGATCGCCATGGCCACCGAGGCGCCGTCTGCGCCGCCCGGCGACGTGATCGAGAGCAGCGACGACCTCGCCGCGGCAGGTATCGCGCTGCTCGACGCGTACACCGAGTCAACGGCGCCGTCCGTCGAGACCGCCTTCGGCTGCACGCTCTCCGCAGCTGCTTCCGCGCCGGCGGCCGACAGCACTGACGGCGTCGACGCCGTCCGCGTGAGTGCCGCCGACGAACACGTTGTCCTGTTCGCGAGCCGTGACGTGCGCACCGGTAGCGGCGACGTCGTCGAAGCATTCATCGCCGTCGATACCGAAACGGCCCAGACGTACGCGATCGGTGTCGACGACTGCGTGCTGGTCCGCGTCGGCACCGCGCCGTAGCCGCCGCGGTGCCCCGCTCGCTACAGTCGCAGGCCATGCCTGGCAATCCGCTGACCGACCCCAACTGGGCGCCCGACCTGGCCAACCAGATCACGACGCTGGTGGGCGACGTCCGCGACAAGACCACCAACAACGCCATCAAGGTCGTCCGTGCCGTGGTGTTCGGGTTGCTCGGCCTGTGCCTCGGCGCGGTGGCCTTGACGTTGACCCTGATTGCGTCCACCCGCGGGCTCCAGTCGCTGCTCGACTTCGCCGTCGACTGGCACCAGGCGGTGTATCTCAGCTACTTCATCGTCGGGGGAATCCTCACGCTGGCCGGGCTGTTGTTGATGAGCAAGCGCTCCACCTGAGCGGCGCCACCACTCCCCCGGCGCGACTCGCCCATCGTCCTGCACGACCCTCCTCCACCATCAGGAACATCATGACCGTCCGCAACGTCATCATCGTCGGTTCCGGCCCTGCTGGCCTGACCGCCGCGATCTACACCGCCCGCGCCAACCTCGCCCCACTCGTGATCGAGGGCGAGCCGTCGTCGACGTCGGACCAGCCCGGTGGGCAGCTGATGCTCACCACCGAGGTCGAGAACTACCCCGGTTTCCCCGACGGCATCATGGGCCCCGAGCTGATGATGGGCTTCCGCAAGCAGGCCGAGCGCTTCGGTGCCGAGTTCCTCACCGAGAAGGTCACCCGGGTCGACTTCTCGCAGCGCCCGTTCAAGGTGTGGGTCCACGACACCGAGTACCAGGCCGAGACCATCATCGTGACCACCGGTGCACGCTCGCTGATGCTCGGCATCGAGGCCGAAACCCGGCTGATCGGCCACGGTCTGTCCACCTGTGCGACGTGCGACGGGTTCTTCTTCCGTGGCCAGAAGATCGCTGTGGTGGGTGGTGGCGACTCGGCGCTGGAGGAGGCGTTGTTCCTCACCCGCTTCGCCGAGAAGGTCACCGTGATCCACCGCCGCGACGAACTGCGGGCCAGCAAGATCATGCAGGACCGGGCATTCGCCAACCCGAAGATCGAGTTCCTCTGGAACCACACGGTCACCGACATCTACGGCACCGACAAGGTCACCGGCGTGCAGGTCACGAACACGGTCGACGGCACGGTCGGCGACCTCGACGTCACCGGCGTGTTCGTGGCGATCGGCCACCGCCCCAACACCGACTTGTTCCGCGGCGTGCTCGACCTCGACGAGAACGGCTACCTGATCACCCGTCCCGACTCGTCGTACACGTCCGTCGACGGCGTGTTCGCGGCCGGCGACGTGAAGGACCACGTCTACAAGCAGGCCATCACCTCGGCCGGGTCGGGATGCATGGCCGCGATCGACGCCGAACGCTGGCTCGAAGCCCAACCCGAACGATAAGGGGTTAGCGGATAGGTGGTGACGGTCGTCGAGTGGCGCACCCGCGGCGCAGCCGCCCCTCCGGTGTATCGAGACGTGGTGCGCGCACCAATGGTCTCGATACACCGGCTGCGCCGGCACTCGACCACCGAGGCGAGCCGCCTACTGGCTGACCCTCTCGACACGGACGACGCCGTACACTGGCGTCCCCACTCGCACACCAGCGTTCATACCCAACACGACGTCCGCGTCCCCAGAACGGAGTTGCAACATGGCGAACGGGATCACCCACCTCACCACGGCCACGTTCGACGAGACCGTCAACTCGTCGCTCACGACCGTGCTGGTCGACTTCTGGGCCGAGTGGTGCGGCCCGTGCAAGCGGGTCGAGCCGATCCTCGAAGAACTCGCTGCCGAGTTCGACGGTGAGCTGCTCATCACCAAGGTCAACGCCGACGAGAACCCCGAGCTGGTCACCCGGTTCGGTGTCCAGAGCTTGCCCACGTTGCTCGTCGTCGACGGAGGCCAGGTGGCCAAGACCATCATCGGTGCCAAGGGCAAGGGTGCCCTGCTCGAGGAACTCGACGGATTTCTCTGAGCTGCCACGCCGTCAGGCGTCTGGCAGCCCTCAGTGACGAGGACCGACCCGAGTGAGCGTCGAGCGACCCGAACCAGTTCAGGCTGCTGCCGTGTTCCCACTCTCGCCCGATCAGCGCGGCGAGCCAGTCCGCGACCTCCAGCGCCGTCTCCTCGGTGCCGGGTACGTGATGGGCACGCTCGAACCGGGCGTGTACTGCTCCGAGACGGTGGTCGCCCTGTCGCGCTTCCAGGAGGCCCGCGGCCTACGGCCGACGGGCGTGTGCGACGAGCACACGTGGCTGGCGTTGGTGGAGGCGTCGTGGAAACTCGGCGACCGATTGCTGTCGTTGAGTGCTCCGAACCTGCGTGGTGACGACGTCGCCGAGCTGCAGGCGGCGTTGGCGCGAATCGGGTTCGACCCAGGGCGCGCCGACGGCATCTTCGGGCCGACCACCGCACGCGCGCTCGAAGACTTCCAACACAACTCGGGCCTGTATGTCGACGGTGTGTGCGGCATCGACACGGTCCGTGCCCTCCAGGTGTTGGCCCGGCAGACCGGTTCTGGCCCTGGCGTCAGCGTGGTTCGCGAGCTGGCGACGCTGACGTCGTCGGCTCGCTCACTGGCCGACCTACGTATCGTCGTGGGCCAGTTCGGCGGGCTGAGTGGCCTGACACGGCAGTTGGTGCAAGCCCTGCGGCACCGTTCGGCGACCGTGATCGCCTCCGACGAGCCCGACGCCGCGTCCCAAGCGGCGGCTGCCAACCGGTTCGCGGCCAGTGTCTATATCGGCTTCGAGGCGCAGTCTGGGGGGGCCACCCGAGCGCACTACTTCGCGGTGCCCGAGTTCGAGTCTGCGGGTGGGCGCACGCTGGCCGAGCTGGTGGCCGAGCACACTGCCCGCACGGCGCCGGCGCTCAAGCCCACCGTGCAGGGAATGCGCCTCACCGTGCTGCGTGAGACTCGGATGCCGGCCGTGCTGGTGGTCCTCGGCTCACTGGCTGAAGCGCTCGACCAGACCCCGGTGCTGGTCGCCGCGGTGGTGACCGCGCTCGAACGGTGGGCCGACCGGCCGTTTGGCGATCTCCACGCCTGATCTCCCCAGATCGAGGTTGAGCGGCTGTAGCCAGCCGCCGGTGCGCGTACTCGAGGCTCAGCGGCTAGGTGGTGACGGTCGTCGAGTGGCGCACCCGCGGCGCAGCCGCCACTCCGTTGTATCGAGACGTGGCGCGCGCCGTGGTCTCGATACACCGGCTGCGCCGGCACTCGACCACCGAGGGCAAGGCGCCCACCCGCTCACCACTTATCCACAGGTTTGTCCCCTGCCTGTGGTTCGACGTGAGCCGCGAGTTGAGGGTCTTGTGGATAACTACACGCGTGTAAGTCCTGACATCGGGCCAACATGCCGTGACCCGGCGGCCAAGAACTTGCGGAACGCGTGTTCTATGACAGACACACTACGGTGCGGTGTCACCGTTCATTCGTCGATAGATCCGCTCGAGGTCGGCGAGGTCGGCGAAGTCGATTGTGATCCTCCCTCGCTTCGCCCCCATCTGAACACTCACGCGCGTCTCGAGGTGCTCGGCGAGCAATTCCTCGAGCTCTAGCAGACCTGGAGGACGTAGACGCGTGCTGGGCGCGATGCCCGCGCCGTCGTGATGTGGAGTCGATGTGGGTGAGGTGCCAGGTGTGGTTCCCGACGACGGGCGTGTCGGGTCGGCGTCGGCGTCCAGCGAGGTCGTCTCGGGTGCCGCGGCCGGCGGCACTCCCCCGAACTTGACGGCTTCCTCGGTCGCACGCACGCTCCAGCCGTCGTCGGCGGCGAGCCGGGCGAGTTGTTCCTGGAGGGTGCGGTCGGGGGTGCCGAGCAACGCCCGCGCGTGACCCGCGCTCAAACGACCATCGGCGAGCAGGTGCTGGATCGACGGCGGCAGCCCCAGCAATCGAAGCGTGTTGGTGACCGCTGAACGGCTCTTGCCGACCCGATCGGCGACCTGCTCGTGAGTCAGTTCGAAATCCTCGATCAGCTGCTGATACGCAGCGGCTTCTTCGAGCGCGGTGAGGTCTTGGCGGTGGAGGTTCTCGACCAGTGCTTGCTCGACCGAGGCGAGATCGTCGGTGGCGCGGATGACTGCCGGGATCGTGGCCAGGCCGGCGCGTCCCGCGGCCCGCCAACGGCGTTCACCGGCGATCAGTTCGTAGCCACCGTCGTCGAGCGGCCGTACCAGAATCGGCTGAAGGACCCCGATCTGCTGCACCGAGGCCGTCAGCTCGCTGAGCGCGTCCTCGTCGAAGTGCGCGCGCGGCTGATGAGGGTTCGGTCGTACGTCGGCAACCGGAACATCCTGAAGCACGGCGCCGCCGTCACGATCGAGCAGGGCGTTCTCACCCGGGGGGATCAGCGAGCTGAGCCCCTTGCCCAAACCACTACGCCGGGCCATAGTGCACCTCCTTGGCGACGTCGCGGTAGGCCACCGCACCGCGCGATCTCGGGTCGTAGATGATGATCGGCTGCCCGAACGACGGCGCCTCCGAGAGCCGGACGTTGCGCGGCACGACCGTGCGGACGACCTTCTCACCGAAGTGCTCGCGGACCTCCGCAACCACCTGAGCCGACAACTTGGTCGACGCGTCGTACATCACGCACACGATCGTCGACACCTCCAGCCCGGGATTCAGATTGCGCTTCACGAGGTCGACGTTGCGGAGCAATTGGCCGAGACCCTCGAGTGCGTAGTACTCGGTCTGAATCGGCACCAACACTTCACTTGCCGCCGACAGCCCGTTGACGGTCAGCAACCCCAGCGTGGGGGGACAGTCGATCAACACGTAGTCGAAGTCGCCGAGCACCGCTTCGATCGCCCGCTTGAGCCGTGTCTCGCGACTGAACGCCGACACCAACTCGATCTCGGCCCCGGCCAGGTCGAGGCTCGCCGGCGCCACGAACAGGTTCTTGACGTCGGTGGGTTCGATGCAGTTCTCTAGGGGCACGTCGTGCATCAGCACGTGGTACATCGACGTTTCCAGTCCGCGGTTCTCGATCCCCAATCCGGTGGAAGCATTCCCTTGTGGGTCGAGGTCGACCACGAGGGTGCGCTGGCCCAGTTCGGCAAGGCAGGCACCGGTGTTGATCGTCGTGGTGGTCTTGCCAACCCCGCCCTTCTGGTTGGCGATCGCGATCACTCGTGGCAGCGGGCGCACCGGGGGGCGTTCGGTGTCTGTGCTCATCACCCGCCATTCTGGCCCGTGCAACGCCAGAATCCGCGGATCGCCCTCCCCGCGTAGGTTCCACGTGAAACACTCACTCTGGCCCGACGCCAGGTGGTTGAGCCTGTCGAAACCACCGAGACCCCGGCGACCGGTGGTTTCGACAAGCTCAACCACCTCTGGCGTGGTTTCACGTGAAACGTCGAAACACCCGCACGGAACCGTGGGCCTGGCCGCTTAGGCCCAGGTCAGCGAGCAATTCGGGATCCCAGCGGTCGCCGCTCGGAGGCTCGGAGATCACAACGAGCCCGTCCGCCGCCAACACCGCCTGGGCGATACGCAGGGTCACAGCGGGTGGCCCAAACCCGCGGGCGGTGACGGCGTCGAACGGGGGAGTGATCCCGCGCTGCACCTCGTCCACCAAACGCTCAGCGTCACCGGCGCGCACCGTCGTGTTCGTCAATCCGAGCCGGCGCACCGCCCGCTCCAAGAAGTCGGTGCGTTTCGTGCGCCGGTCGATCAGGGTCACGACGCACTCAGGAAACCGGTCGGCAAGTACCAAACCGGGAAGTCCCCCGCCACTGCCCAGGTCGACGACCCGGCTCCCGGCAGCCACATGACCGAGTGCGTCGGCGAAGCCAGCGGCGTGCTTCACCGCCGCTTCAATCGGACCAGGCCCGAAAAAGCCGAGACGCTGCGCCAGGCGCAGCGTCTCGGTCAGTTCGTCGTTCATCGGCCCGGGCGGGCGGCCTGGCGACTCGCAGGCGATGCGCTCACGCCGGCGAAATCACCACCCGACGAGCGGGATCGTCACCATCGGATCGGCTCGTCACCCCGTCGATCTCGGTGATCGTGTCGTGCACCACCTTGCGGTCGGCCGACGACATCGGCTCGAGTGCCTTGGCGACCCCGGACGCCACCACATCGGCGGCCACCGTGCGGGTGAACTTTTCCAAGGCTTGGCGACGCTTCTCGCGGTACCCAGCGATGTCGATCTTGAGACGCGTCTCGTGATCGCCGAGCCGGCGTTGCGCGGCCACCCGCGCCAAGTCTTGCACCGCCGACAACGTGCGTCCACCAGGCCCGATCAACAAGCCGAGATCGGCGCCGGTCAGGCGCACTTCGAGGTCGGTGCCATCGGCGACAACTTCGGTCGACGCGTCGGCGCCAAGTGCGGTAGCTAGCCCCTCGACGAACGTGGCTGCGGCCGCACCGACCGCGGCAGGATCGACCGTCTCGACGGAATCGTGCTCCACCTTGTGCTCCTTCTGCTGCTTCGAACCGGAGCCGTTGCCCCGTTCGCTTCGTCCCTGACCACCACTTTGCCCAGCACCTTGACCAGCACGGTTGCGTGGGCGACGTCCGTCGCGCGAACGCTCGCGTGCATCGACCGCAACCGTGGCCTGCTCATCATCGCGCGTCTGTGGCGCTGCCGGTGCCGGAGCACCCGGGCGCTCGCGACGGGCACCTCGCTCGCGCCGATCACGCTTGGGGCGCACGGCGGTGGGCCGAACCCGTGCCCGCACGCGGGCTTCGCCACGCATCAAGCCGAACAACCCCTTGCTGGGCTGCTGGAGCACTTCGAACTCGGCGTCATCGATATCGACACCGAGTCGGTCGAGCGCCACATGCTGGGCCTCCTCGACGGTTTTGGCGGTCACTTCGACCCATTCCATTGGACTCAACTCCCTGATTCGGAGGGGTAGGGGATCGCCGGGGCTCAGGGCCGCCGGCGCTTCTTCGCCGACGACGGCCGCTGACCGGGCCGTCCGCTCGGTCGGTGCTTGCTCGGCGTCGGCCGGCTCTTCGGGGGGGTGGTGCGCTTGCTGGTGGGTGCCGGCTTGGTGGCCGTGCTGGACTTGCCACCGGACTTGCCTTCACGCGCGTTGGACCCCTGCTCGCGGGCCTGGGACAAATCGCGCTTGGCCTGCGCGAACATGCCGCCCCCGCCGTCCTCCTTGGAGGACTCGCGGGCCTTCTGGCTGGCCGCCTGCGCCTGGCGGCCGAGTGATTCTTCACCGTGGTAGAAGCGGCGGGTGATGTAGTACTGCTGCAGGATTCGCAGGATCGCCTGGACGATGTAGTAGATCACCAAGCCGAGCAGGAAGAAGATCTGGAAGACGGCGAACACCACCGGCAGGTACTGCATCAGCTTCTGCTGGGCCGGTGACATCGTCGGGCTCACCGACGCCCGGGCGGCGACCATCTGCTGCTGGAAGAAATACAACCCGCCGAGCACGACCACGATCGCCGCGTAGATCAGGCCTTGGCCGAAGTTGCGGCCGAGCATGTCGGCCGGCGACATCGACAGGTCGAGCCCGAACGAGTTCATCTCGTGCTCACGCACCAGCGACGTGTACAGCTCGGAGCCGTGCGACAGGTAGCGGGGGAGGAACCCGATTGCTTCGTCGGCGGGCACGCCGCCGGCGTTGAGCACCGCCCGGGCAATCAGGCCGTGGCCACCCACCGGCTTGTAGGTCATGCCGTGCAGGACACGGAACATGATGATGAACACCGGTGCCTGGGCGAGCATCGGCAAGCACGAGGCCATCGGGTTGACCTTGTGCTCTTGGTAGAGCTTCATCATCTCTTCGTTGAGCTTCTGCCGGTCGCCCCGGTGCTCGGCCTGCAGGCGGCGCATCTCGGGCGCCAGCCGCTGCATCTCGAGCATGCCCTTGGTGCTCTTCAGGGTCAGGGGGGTGACCAACAGCATCACCAGCACCGCGATCAGCGAGATCGCCAGCGCGTAGCTGTGGGTGACGCTGTACAGCCATGCCAGCAGCGAGGCGGGAACTTCAAAGACACCGGCGAGGATCACGCGAGATACCGACTCTCTAACGATGGGTTCTGTCGGGACGGTTCAGGCACCGGGTCGAACCCGGACGGCCCGAAGGGGCGGCAGCGCACCAGGCGCTTGACCGTGAGCCACACACCGCGCCCGGCGCCATGACGGCTGATCGCCTCGTGGCCGTATGCCGAGCACGTGGGGTAGAAGCGGCACGGTGAGGGCCGCCAGGAGAATGCGTGTTGATACCACTCGATCGCTGCGAGCAGCCGTCGTTGGACAGCGCTCAGCTCGGCGGTGGTCAATTCGCCAGCGTTCAATTCGACGAGGCCATCGTCGTCGTGATCTTCGTGAGAATATTGTGCACTTCGCGGCGTAGCTGATCGAACGTCAGTTCCGTCGCAGCAGGGGTGGCTCCCCACAGCATCACCACGGGTGGCAGCGGGGTGGTCGCGTGCGCTTCGGCCAGAATCGCTCGCAGGCGCCGACGCAACCGGTTGCGGGTCACTGCCGGCCCGACCGCGCGACCGATCGCGTACGCCACGGCGGGCGACGGATCGAGGGACGAGTCGGGTTGCGGACACCAAGTGCACCACAGGGGAGAACGGCGGATCCGGGCGCCTTCCCGCGTCAACCGCTGGAAGGTCTCGCGCTGACGGATCCGGGCGATCAAGCCGACAGGCGGGCGCGGCCCTTGAGGCGACGGGCCTTGAGCACGGAGCGCCCGGCACGAGTGCTCATGCGTGCACGGAAGCCATGCTTCTTGGCACGGCGGTGGTTGTTGGGCTGAAAGGTACGCTTCACGTCTAATTCTCCACGTCGACTCGGCGGTCGGTGTGCCCAGCAAACGGCCTGGGGCGTCCAGATGGCGTCCGACCGGACCTGGCAAGGCTACGGGCGCGCGCCTCGGGGGCACAACGTCGCGATGCTGGTCGTTGCCAGCCGGTTTCGGGCGCCTGTGGATCGTGCTACGGTGCTCCGCCTACGTCTCGCACGCCCGTTGTCCACAGTTGTGGACAACCGTGTGGACGCAGTAGCTGGGTGGCCGCCCTCGACGACGTGGCTGGTGAGTGCGTTCGTCGTGAGTTCGTAGGTAGGTGATGTGAGCGATCAACACGAGGTCTGGGCCGCGGTCGGCCAGTTGTTGCGCGCCCAGCTCACCGAATCGGTGTGGTTCTCGACGTTCGCCGAGGTGGTCCCGCAACTCCGCGACGACGAGGCGCTCGTGCTCGAGGTGCCCAGCACGCTGGCACGCGAGCGAATTCTCACCCGCTACCAGCCGCTCATCCTCGACGCGCTCGGCGACCTCGGGTTCGCCAGCCGTCGCTTCGACGTGATGGTGGTGACGTCCGAGGCCACCGAACCAGCCCCGGCAGGCAGCTCAGCGGGCATGACACCAAACGTCGGCTCGCTCACCGAACCGGCGCACCTCGGGCCGATCGTGGTGGGAACCGACGGGACCGGCCCAGGCGTGGACGCGCTCGACGCGGCGGGCCTCAACCCGCGCTACACGTTCGAGACGTTCGTCAAGGGCGCCTCCAACCAGTTCGCCCTGGCCGCCGCGCTGCGGGTCGCCGAGACGCCGGCCCGTTCGTACAACCCGCTGTTCATCTACGGCCAAGCCGGCTTGGGCAAGACCCATTTGCTGCACGCGATCGGCCATTACGTCCACAGCAACTACCAGCACCACGTCGTGCGCTACGTGTCGACCGAGACGTTCATGAACGAGTACGTCGACGCGATCCGTGCCAACTCGATGGCCAACCTGCGCCGACGTTACCGCGAAACCGACGTACTCCTGATCGACGATGTGCAGTTCTTGGAAGGCAAAGAGGGCCTTCAAGAGGAGTTCTTCCACACGTTCAACTCACTCCACGGGGCGAACAAGCAGATCGTGTTGTCGTCCGACCGCATGCCCGACGCGATCGCCACGCTCGAAGAACGCCTGCGCGGCCGCTTCAAGTGGGGCCTGCTCACCGACATCCAGCCGCCCGACATGGAAACCCGTCTCGCGATCCTGCGCACCAAGTCCGAGCGCGAGCGCGTCCAAGTGCCCGCCGACGTGCTCGAGTTCATCGCCTCGAAGATCTCCACCAACATCCGTGAACTCGAGGGCGCACTCATCCGTGTGATGGCGTTCGCCAGCCTGAACGGCGGGCCGATCACCATGGAGGCCGCGCAACAGCAGTTGGCACCGCTGCTCACCGACAGCGAACCGCGCCCGCGCACCGACGCCGAGTTGCTCAACGAGATCGCCGCCATCTTGGGGTTCGAGGTCGACGCACTGAAGTCGAAGAGCCGCCAGCGGCCGCTGGTCACCGCCCGGCAGATCGCGATGTACGTATTCCGTCAACAGACCGACCTGTCGTACCCGTCGATCGCCCGCCTGTTCGGTGGCCGTGACCACACCACCGTCATCCACGCGGTCGAGAAGATCGAACGTCAGATGGGTGAACGCAAGGCCGTGTTCGAGCAGGTCACCGACCTGCTCCAGAAGCTCAAAGCATGAACGTGCACACATGCGGTTGGGGACAGTGCGGTGGACGAACCGGGGCGCGTCGGTGGACAACTCGATGATGTCCACCGAATCACACGAGCGTCATTCTCGCCCTGGGGACCAGTGGGGACTTCCAGGCGCGAACCTCTCGGGGCTCTACGCTGGGGGAATGGTGGGTTGTCCCCAATCCACAGGCCCTACTACCAGTACTAATTCGATACATCACCTCATGGGGAGAAGAGCAGCACTGTGAAGTTTCGTTGCGAGCGAGAGATTTTGGCCGAGGCGCTCACCACGGCGGGCAGGGCCGCCAGCAGCCGGGCCGCCTCGCTACCCGTGTTGTCGGGGCTACGGCTCGACGTCACCGAAGGTGAGTTGCAGGTCACCGGCACCGACTTGGAGTTGACGATTCAGCTCTCGGTACCCGTGCACGCCGATCGCACCGGTTCGGCGGTGGTACCGGCACGCCTGGTGGCCGACATCGTGCGAGCCCTGCCGGCCGGAGCCGTCGAGGTGTCGCTCGGCGACGAGGAACTCTCGATCAGCGCCGGGCGGTCGAAGTTCGCAGTGCGCCCGCTGGCGCTGGGCGACTACCCCACCCAAGCCGTACCCGAGGTCGAGCCGGTCACGTTGAGCTCGAAGCAGTTCGCCTCGGCGCTGCGCCAGGTGGTGCGGGCCGCGTCCACCGACGACGCCCGGGCGGTGCTCACCGGCGTGCAGATCTCGGCCAGCGAGGCCGGCGTCAAGATGGTCGCCACCGACTCGTACCGCTTGGCCGTGCGCGACCTGCCACAGTCGTCATTGCTGGCTGCCGGCCAGCACGTGCTGGTCCCCAGCCGGGCCCTTGCCGAGCTCCAGCGGGTACTTCCCGACAGCGAGGGTGCCGAGCTGAGCGTGCGTCTCGGTGCTCGTGAAGCCGTGTTCGCGTCAGGCTCGACACGCCTCACCACGCGCCTGATCGAGGGCGACTACCCGAACGTGCAGAACCTGCTGCCCACGTCGTACCCGAACTTGCTGACGGTCGGCCGCGAGGCGCTGCTCGAGGCGCTGCGACGTGTGAAGATCCTGGCTCAAGACACGCCGGTCCGGCTCGGGTTGGGTGGTGGCACACTCAAGCTCACCGCGGTCACCAACGAAGTCGGCAGCGCCGACGAAGAGATCGACGCAGCGTACGACGGCGTCGAGATGACCGTGGCCTTCAACCCCGACTACCTGGCGGCCGGCCTCGACGCGGTCGAGGGCGACGAGGTGACGCTGGCCACCATGGACCCGATGAAGCCTGCCGTCCTGCGCGGCCTCGGCCACGACGACTATCTCTACCTCCTCATGCCAGTCCGCGTCCCCTGAGCGGCGCCGGATCGCCCGATCGCTGCGTTGCGGATCGCCACTCGTTGCCCAGAGGCAACTTCGGGCTCCCGCGCCTTGCGCTCGAACGATCCGATCACCGCTCAGTACGAAGATGTGCCCGTGCTCACGTTCTCTGTAGACGACGGCACGTCGCCGGTGTGATGGTGACATCGTGATCGTCAGCCGGTTGGAGTTGGTCGACTTCCGGAACTACCGGCAGGCCGAGTTCGACCTCACCGCGGGCGTCACGGCCGTCCTCGGACGCAACGGGCAGGGCAAGACCAATCTCGCCGAAGCGCTCGCCTACCTGGCCACGCTCGACAGCTTCCGCGGCGCCCCTGCCGACGCGCTGATCCGCGCCGGCGCCGACTCGGCCATCATCCGCGCCACGGTCAGCGATGCCGGGCGCCCGAACGATCGAACGGTGTTGATCGAGGCCGAGCTCGCCCGCCATGGGCGCAATCGGGTGCAGGTGAACCGCCAGCGGCTCGGCCGCGCACGCGACCTGCTCGGCGTCATGCGGGTGACCGTGTTCGCTCCCGACGACCTGGTGATCGTGAAGGGTGGGCCGGCCGAACGTCGTCGGCTGCTCGACGAGACGCTCGTCGCCCTGGCCGTGAAGTACGACGCGATCCGGCTCGAACTCGACCGGGTGATCCGCCAGCGCAACACGTTGCTGAAGCAGGCCGGCGGCAAGTTGAACGACGAGATCGCGCTGACACTCGACGTGTGGGACGCCCGGCTGGTCACGGTGGGCGAGCAACTCGGACACGCCCGGGCCACGCTCGTTGCGCGTGTCGCTCCGTTCGCCGAGCAGGCCTACACCGACCTCGCCGGGTCGGCCGTGCCGGTCGAGCTGGTGTACGAGCCCGAATGGCGGCGCACGGGCCTGGCCACCGCGCTCGAGGCGTCCCGCCAAGCCGACGTGCGCCGTGGCCAGTCCACGGTCGGCCCGCATCGCGACGACGTCGAGCTCGCACTCAACGGCATGCCGGCCCGCACGCACGCATCGCAAGGCGAGCAGCGCACGCTCGCGCTCGCGCTTCGGCTGGGTGCCCACCGCTTGGTGGCCGAACGCACCGGTTCAGCCCCGGTGCTGGTGCTCGACGACGTGTTATCGGAACTCGATCCGGGGCGCTCACAGGCGTTGTTGGAACACCTGCCGGCCGGCCAGGTGGTGATCACGTCGGCATCGGCATTGCCCGATCAGGCACAACCCGAGCGAGTCATCGAGATCGTGTCGGGTACCGTCGTCGGGGCCCCGCGATGAGTACCGACCCGATCCCGCTGTCGAGTTCGCTCGACGCCGTCGTGAAGTCGCTGCGCGGCCCCAGCCGGGCCGCCGTAGGCGGTGTGTTCGGCCGCTGGGCCGAGTCGGTGGGCGACCAGATCGCGGCCCACGTCCAGCCCGTCCGGCTCGACGACGGCGCGCTCTTGGTCGAGGTCGACGACCCGGCGTGGGCGACCCAGGTGAAGTTCCTGAGCGCGACGATCATCGAACGTCTCGGCACGGTCGCCGGGGTGACCGTCACGCGTATCGACGTCCGCGTCGAACGCCGCGCCGCCCGCGGCCAACGCCACCGCTGAAAGCGCCCCTGGGTCGAGACGGTTGTCGAGTGACCGCTCTGCGGTCGTATCGAGACATACACCGGGCAGAGCCCGGCACTCGACCACCGTGGCCACCGGTCGTCGAGTGGCGCACCCGCGGCGTAGCCGCCACTGCGTTGTATCGAGACGACCTGGTGCGCGTGGTGGCGCGTCAGCCGGCGGGAGCGTCGAGGTCGACGACAGCGGGGGCTTCGGGGGCCAGCGGCTGGCCGCCCCCGCTGACTTGGTCGGTAATCCAGCGCACCAGCGGAGGCCCGGTCAACGCGGCAGCGGCCAGAAACACCAGCGCGCCGGCGATCCGGATCCGCTGCGCGCGCTTGCGCCGGGACGCTCGCAGTTCGGCGGCGCGGCGCCCGGCGACGGTCTGCGACGTCGGCACGAGTGGTGCGCCGGCCGCGTCGAGGGCGGCGGTGAGCTGGGCAGGTTCGGGGGCGAGCAGTGGCGCGGCGAGCACCATCGGTGCCGCGGGCGCGGTCGGAGCAGCGGTGGGAAGCAATGGCGCAATCTCGCTGGCCGGCGCCGCGCGAGCCCAGGCCGGCACATCCATCATCGTCGGAGGCGGCGGGAGGGGTGCCAACGCCGGAGCCGCACCGAGCGACGGCAGCAGCGGTCGGGCGTCGGGCGGCACGAGCCCGGTCGGGCCCGGCTGCGTTGCCGGCGGGTTCGCTGGTTGCCCGGGCGGGGGCGCCAGCAGCGGTCCCATCGAAGGCATCGCCGGAGCGGTCAACGGCGCCCGTGGCGGGGTCGCCGGGGGCAGCAACAGGGCTGGAGCCGAGCCCTCGGTGTGGCCGGTCTCGTGACCCGAGTCGAGCCCCTGCTTGAGCATCGTCGGTCGTGCCATCACGGCATCCATCGGAATCTCACAGCGACAACTTGAGCGTGCGGAGGGCATGCTGGTGCGATGGTGCTGAAGGCGCAACTGCAGGACGATCTCACCTCGGCGATGAAGGCGCGCGACCAGGCCACCACCTCGACGCTGCGGATGCTGCTGGCGGCGGTCAACGTCGCCGCCGTGGCGGGCGACACCGCCGTCGAGCTGTCCGACGACCAGGTGCTCGGCGTGCTGCGTTCCGAGGCGAAGAAGCGAGCCGAGTCGGCCGAGATCTACGCCCAGGCGGGCCGGGCCACCTCGGCCGACAAGGAGCGCGCCGAACTGGCCGTGATCGAGCGCTACCTGCCGGCCGCCCCCGACGCGTCGCAGCTCCAGGGTCTGGTCGACGCCGCCGTGGCGGCTGCAGCAGCCGACGGTGTGTCCGGTCCGAAAGCGATGGGCCAGGTGATCAAGGCCGTCCGCGAACAAGCCGGCCCCGCCGCCGACGGCGCAGCGATCGCCGCCCTGGTCAAAGCCGCCCTCGCATAACCAGCCACCTTGAGCCACGGTGGTCGAGTGCCGCCGCCAGGCGGTGTATCGAGACCACACCCGACCGTGCGTCAGGGTGTACAGGTCCACTCACCGATCAGGGTGAGCGCCGAGTCGACCAATCCGTACGTGCCCTGACACGGTTCGAGCCCAGCAGCGTCGAGCGCGCTGACGACCAGCTCGTGGCGACCGTCACCGTCGATGTCGTCGACGGTGACCGTGAGCGGTCCGCTCGGCCCGTAGATCTCGACGTCGGCAATCGACGTGTGGCTGCCACACGCGCGCAGCCAGTACAGGCCGGAGTCGGCGTGCGTCATGATCCGTTCCGAGATGCGGTCGCCGTCGAGGTCGGCGAACCCGGCGAAGTGACGGACCGCGTCGTCCGGGCACGGTGTGCCGGTCGGTGTGGCCGGGGTGGTGACGAACCACACGGCGCGCAGGTCGGTTCCCCACACGACCGGGTCTTGCCCGTCCCGCTGCAGGTACACCGTGCCGTCGCGCATGTAGGCGAGCGTGGTCCCGTCGGGTGACACGCTCACGCTGACCGCCCCCTCCGGCAGGGTCCACGGCGATTCGCGGTCGATGTCGTCGCCGTCGGGGCCGAGGAAGTGCAGAGCGGTCGGTTCCCCCGCCGGTCGGTGCTCGGCGAGCACGACGGTGCCATCAGTGAGGTGACCGGCGAAGCCGAACCCCGACACCGTGTCGTGTGGAACCGTCAACAACTCGCGGCGGCCGACTTCGGCGAGCGTCTCGTCGACTCGGTAGCGAACCAGTACATGGGTCATGCCGTCGTCGGCGTACACGGCACCGAGCACCCAGACCTCGGTCTCGTCGGGCGACCAGGTCACGTCGAAGAACTGCTGGTACGAGCCGTCGGGCGCGAACTCAACGAACAGGCCGGCAGCTCGGCCGCTGTCGTAGTCGTACACCGAGACGCCCCACGGGTCCACCGCCGCCCAGCGCCGCCCGCTGGCATTGGCAGCGGCCGCCCACCCGATTGCCCAGTTCGCGCGTGGCCCGTCCGGTTCCGATATCGAGTACAGGTTGCCCGAGACGGGCTCGCAGCAGTCGCCGTAGATCAGTGCGCCGTTGACGAACCCGCCGACCGAACTGACCTCGTTCGGGCCCTCGCCCTCGGTGACCGGTTCACGCGGGTCGCCCATGTCGACCAGCCGGACGGGAGCGCCGGGCGAGCGCCCGTACTGCGGTGGGTCAAACGCACCCGGGTACAGCCACAGGTCGCCGTCGGCGGTGACCGCGACCATGTCGCCTGGCGCGGCATCGATCGACCCGCTCGGCGCGATCACGTCGGGGGCCGACGACGGGGGATCGCCGGCCGGGGTCGTGACCGGTGCCGCGGTAGTGGGTGCGTTCGTCGGGACGGTCGATGTCTCGCCGTCGCCGCCGACTGGCGTGCGTACGAACGACACCTGCCGCACGCCCGATTGCCACAGGATCGGTTCGCCGCCCGCCCGTTGGAGGTAGGCGTCGCCGGCGACCACCCACGCGGCGGTTTCGCCGTCGGGTGACAGTTCGAACCAGGTGGGGTCGGGCGGCACGTCCCAGGGCACGTCGTCGCCGGCCTCGGAGAAGTCGGCGACGTCCAACAGGCGTAGTTGACCGTCGCGCCCCGACACCACCAACCGGTCACGCCAGACGCCGTACGGCCAGCCGCCGTCCGGAATGCGGCCGGGCTCGGCCTGGCCGACCACGGTGGTGTCGACCGGTTCGAGCGTCACGCTGTCGACCCGGGTGATCTCCGACCGGTTGCCCCTGGTCCACGGGTCGAGCACGTACAGCTCGCGGTCATCGGCCGACCACACCGGCTGTCCGTTGGCGAACCCGGCCTGCCCGCGCCGCGTCAGCTGGTTCTCTGCCAGGTCGAACACCGCGATGCCGGGCGCGACCCCGCCCGAGTCGAGCTGGACGAGTATCCGGGTGCCGTCGTGGCTCGTCGTGAGGATCGAGCCGTCGGCGACGACCGTTGGGGTGGCGAGCGGAGCGGTGATGGCCGTGATCTGCGCAGCCGGCTGGTCGAACGAGGCGGGGAAATTCGTGATCAGCGAACCGTTCACCGAGCCGACCACGTTGACGAGCAGTGGTGGGTGGCCCTCGGCGACCTGGACCGGTTCGCCGGGGGTGTCACCGAGCGCACCAGGGTGCCACCACAGGTCGCCCGACTCGGTCAGTGCCACCAGGTCGTCGGAGGTGGCGTGGATCTGGCCGGCTGGGAACTCGGGCAGTGCCTCGACGGTGAGCCCGCCCGGGTCGGGAAGCGGTGGGCGGGTGGTCGCGACGTCTGGTCCGGTCGGACCGGTGGTCGGATGGGGCGGGGCGACGGTCGGGTCGGTGGCCGGGGTGGTCGCGCCCGAGCGGACCTGGATACCGACGACCAACGCGCCCAGGCCGAGGGCCACGATGACGGCCGCGGCCACGGCGCTCCACCGACGGGTGTGGCCCGGCCGGGGCTCGCTGGGCTCGACGAGCCGGCGGTCGAGCTGGTCGAACGGACGTGGTGGGGGAGCGGTGGCGACGAGTTCGTGGACGGTGGCTCGGATGGCCTCGTCGAGTTCGTCGTGGGGGGTGAGCAGGTCGCTCATCGGAGTACCTCTGCGAGTCGGGTGCGGGCGGCGACCAGCTCGCGCTGAACGGTGCGTTGGTCGATGCCCGAGGTCGTTGGCGATCTCGGCGCTGGTGCGGTCTTGCCAGTAGGTGAAGAACACGACCGCGCGCTGGCGCGGCGACAAGCCCTGCATCGCGGTGAGCACGTCGGGGGCCACCGGGGCCGGGTCGACACGATCGGGCTCGGCGACGCGCCGCTCGCGGGCCAGCCGTCGGGCGCCCGAGCGGGCGGCCTGGTGAGCCTCGTTGAGCACCGCCCGGTACAGGTAGGCGCGCGGGTGCTCGACATCGGCCCACCCCGGCGAGGCGAACGCCTTGAGGCAGGCTTCGGCGACCAGGTCGTCGGCCGCCGACGGGCCGACCAGCACGGTCGCGTACCGGGTCAGCTCGGCAGCATATTCGGCATAGACCACTGCCGGCTCGCGGCCCACCGTGTTCCCGGTCACGCGCGTCATCATGCGTCCCTGAGATGCCGCGGTGGGCGATCAGGCGACATCGGTCACGCGTGGCGATGCTCGGTAAGCCGATTGAGTTGTCCTGCCCGGCGGCGACAGACTCGCGAGATGCAGGTCGGCGACACGGTGCAGGTGCGGTTCACCAAATGGGGTGGCACGCCGCACTGGGAGATGGTGGGGGAGTACCTGGGGGCCGACGAGTACGGGCACTGGGTCGGTGCCCGGCCGCCGACGCAGATGACACGGCCGGGGCGGTCGGTGACGTTCGAGCGGCACTTCGTCGGCCTGTTCCCGTACGACGGGTGGTACGCGGCGACGTTCTACGAATGGGCCGACATTCCCGAGAGCCACGACGTGTACGTCGACGTCAGTTCGGTGCCCGAGTGGTCGGCACCCTCGACGCCGGATGGCACGCTGGTCGTCAGCCTGGTCGACCTCGACCTCGACGTGGTCCGCGAGTGGAGTGGCAACGTGTTCGTCGACGACGCCGACGAGTTCGCCGAGCACCAGGTTGCGTTGGCCTATCCGGGTCCCGTGATCGCCGCCGCCCAAGCCGCCGCCAGCGAGCTTTCGCAGGCCGTGCAGGCCCGCACCGAACCGTTCGGCGAGGTCGGCGCCGGATGGCTCCGGCGGCTGATGGGTACGCCGGTGTGACGGGCTCTGGGGGAATTCTGGGCAGGTCGGTGGCCCAACACTGGAATTTCGGCCGCTGACGGGCGAAATAGCGGGTAATCAGGGGTCGATGAAGCCATCCCTGTGACACCCCCCTGGTAAACTCACAAGCGTGCGATTTGCGGCCGTGTTGCTTCCCTGGCCGCGCTCGTCGACGAAACCCTCCGGCCCCCTCGATGAAGGGAAGGGTCACGCGTGACCGACACCCCTACCAAGACCACCGGCGCAGCCGACTACGGCGCCAAGGACATCCAGGTCCTCGAAGGCCTCGATCCGGTGCGCAAGCGCCCCGGCATGTACATCGGCTCGACCGGTCTGGCCGGCCTGCACCACCTGATCTGGGAGGTCGTCGACAACTCGGTCGACGAGGCGATGGCCGGCTACGGCGACAAGATCACGATCACGCTGTTGGCCGACGGCGGGTGCCGGGTGGAAGACCAGGCCCGCGGCATCCCGGTCGACCCGTACCCGTCGGGCCCGCACAAGGGCAAGTCGGCGGCCGAGGTCGTGCTCACCGTGCTCCACGCCGGCGGCAAGTTCGGCGGCGAGGGCTACAAGGTGTCGGGTGGCCTCCACGGCGTCGGCGTCTCGGTGGTCAACGCTCTGTCGGAGCGTCTCACCATCGAGGTCGACCGGGCCGGCAAGCGCTACTTCCAGGAGTACGCCAAGGGTGGCAAGCCGCAGGGCAAGATGGCCGTCGTCGGCGACACTCCGTCGCGGGGCCGCACGACGGGCACCACCATCACGTTCTGGCCTGACCCCACGATCTTCGCCGCCGAGGGCACCGAGTTCGTGGCCCGCACGGTGCTCGAGCGGCTGCAGACGATGGCGTTCCTCAACAAGGGCCTCGAGATCGTCTTCAACGACGAACGCCCCGAGAAGGAACAGACTCAGACGTACCAGTACAAGGGTGGGCTGGTCGACTTCGTCAAGCACCTCAACGCGTCGAAAGAGCCGCTGTTCTCGAAGGTTTGCGCGTACGAGGACGACGACGAAGACAGCCAGGTGGTCGACGTCGCGATCCAGTGGAACACCGGCTACCACGAGGGCATCCACGGGTACGCCAACAACATCTCCACGACCGAGGGCGGTATGCACGTCGAGGGCTTCCGTACCGCCCTCACCACGGTCGTCAACAAGTACGCCCGGGCGAAGAACCTGCTCAAGGAGAAGGACGACAACCTCACGGGCGAAGACATCCGTGAAGGCATCACGGCGATCATCTCGGTGAAGTTGCGCGAGCCTCAGTTCGAGGGCCAGACCAAGGCCAAGCTGGGCAACGTCTCGATCCGGTCGTTCGTGCAGAAGGCCACCAACGAACGCCTCGCCGAGTGGCTGGAAGAGAACCCCACCGAGGCCAACAAGGTCGTCAAGAAGGCGGTCGCCGCGGCCCAGGCCCGCGTGGCCGCCAAGAATGCCCGCAACGCGATCCGCCGCAAGACGGCCCTGTCCGGTGCGGGCATGCCCGACAAGTTGAAGGACTGCACGTCGAACGACGCCAGCGAATCCGAGCTGTTCATCGTCGAGGGCGACTCCGCAGGCGGCACCGCGATCGACGCCCGCGACCCGCGCATCCAGGCGCTGCTGCCCATCCGCGGCAAGATCTTGAACGTCGAGCGGGCGCGCATCGACAAGATGCTCAAGAACAACGAGATCCAGGCGCTGATCACGGCAATCGGCGCGGGCGTGGGCGACGAGTACGACGTCGCCAAGTGCCGCTACCACAAGGTGATCGCACTGTGCGACGCCGACGTCGACGGCAGCCACATCCGCACCTTGTTGCTGACGTTCTTCTTCCGCCAGATGCGCGACATGGTCGAGGCCGGGTTCGTGTACATCGCCCAGCCGCCGCTGTACTCCACCGAGGTCGGCAAGGAGAAGGTCTACCTGAAGGACGATGTGGCCAAGGCCCGCTTCCTGCAGGATCGGCCGAACCACAAGAAGGAGTTCCAGCGCCTCAAGGGCCTCGGCGAGATGGACTGGGAAGAGCTCAAGTCCACCACGATGGACCCGGCCACGCGCACGCTGCTCCAGGTCACCGTCGAGGAGGCCGCCGAGGCCGACATGATCATGTCGGTCCTGATGGGCGACGACGTCGAGTCGCGCCGCAACTTCATCACCACCAACGCCCGCGAAGTACGGAACCTCGATTTCTGAGAGCTAGACGATGAGTGACGACACCACCCCCCCGCAGCCGCCTGACGACGGCACCCTGGTTACCCCTGACGGCGACGATCCGATCGTGCCGATCGCGCTCCAGGACGAGATGCAGAACTCGTTCCTCGAGTACTCGATGTCGGTCATCATGTCGCGGGCGCTGCCCGACGTGCGCGACGGCCTCAAGCCGGTGCACCGCCGAATCATCTGGTCGATGGAGCAGCAGGGCTTCCGCCCCGACCGGCCGTTCGTCAAGTGCGCCCGCGTCACCGGTGACACGATGGCGCGCTTCCACCCGCACGGCGACAGCGCGATCTACGACGCGCTCGTGCGCATGGCCCAGCCGTTCTCGCTGCGCCATCCGCTGATCGACTTCCACGGCAACTACGGCTCGCCCGACTTCGGGGCCGCAGCGTCGCGCTACACCGAGTGCCGCTTGGCACCGCTGGCGATGCAGTTGCTGGCGGGCATCGACGAAGACACCGTCGACATGATCCCGAACTACGACGGGTCGACCGAGCAGCCCGCGGTGCTCCCGGCGCGGTTCCCGAACCTGCTCGTGAACGGCAGCCAGGGCATCGCCGTCGGCATGGCCACCAACATCCCGCCGCACAACCTCGGCGAGGTGATCGACGCCACCGTGGCCCTGATCGACAACCCCGAACTCGACGTCGACGGGCTGATGGAGTTCGTCAAGGGCCCCGACTTCCCCACCGGCGGCTACATCTTGGGCCGGGCCGGCATCATCGACGCCTACCGCACGGGTCGCGGCAGCGTGAAGATGCGCGCCAAGGCGTCGATCGAGGAGGGCAAGAACGGCCGCTACGAGATCGTCGTCACCCAGCTGCCATACCAGACGAGCTGCTCGTCGATCGCCGGCCGGATCGAGGAACTGGTCACGGCCGGCGAGCTCGACGGCATCGCCGACGTCAACGACGGTTCGGCGGGCGGCAAGACCAACCTGGTCATCACGCTCAAGCGCGACGCCAACGCCAACGTCGTCCTCAACAACCTGTTCAAGCAGACCCAGCTGCAGACCAGCTTCTCGATCAACATGGTCGCCCTGGTCGACGGCGTGCCGCGCACGCTCAGCCTGCTGACCGCGCTCGAGGGCTACCTCCGCCACCAGGTCGAAGTCGTCACCCGGCGTACCGAGTTCCGCCTGCGCAAGGCCCAGGACCGCGCGCACATCGTCGAGGGCCTGATCCGGGCGCTCAACGTGATCGACGAGGTGATCGCCACCATCCGCGCTTCGGAAGACCGCGCCGATGCCCGCACGCGGCTGATGGCCGAGCCGTTCGAGTTCAGCCAGATCCAGGCCGAGTACATCCTCGACATGCCGCTCGGCCGGCTCACCCGGCTGGCCCGGATCGACCTCGACACCGAACTCGACGACCTGCGTACCACGATCGGTGAGCTGGAATCGATCCTCGCCTCCGACGAGAAGCTGCGCCAGGTCATCAAGGACGAGCTGCTCGCGATCCGTGAAGAGTTCGCCACGCCGCGGCTGTGCGAGCTGACCTACGACGACGGCGAGATGCGCATCGAAGACCTCGTCGACGACAAGGAACTCGTCATCGTGATGACCGAGGCCCAGTACGTGAAGGCCGTGCCGGCCACGGCGTTCAAGTCGCAGGGCCGTGGTGGGCGCGGTGTGTCGGGCGGCAAGTTGAAGGCCGACGACATCGTGCGCCACGTGATCTTCACGACGGCCCACGCCCACCTGTTGTTCTTCTCGAACCGCGGCAAGGTATACCGCCTGCGGGCGCTCGACATTCCCGAGCGCGAGCGCACCGCCAAGGGCATGCCGATCGTCAACCTGCTGCCGTTGCAGGCGGGCGAGAACATCCAGGCGATCATCGACACGCGCCAGTTCGCCGGCGACCGCTACCTGTTCTTCGCCACCAAGCAGGGCACCGTCAAGAAGACCGCCTTCAACGAGTACGACTCGTCGCGCCGCGATGGCATCATCGCCATCAACCTGCGTGGCGACGACGAACTGGTGAAGGTGATCGAGACCGGTGGTACCGACGACATCTTCATGGTCAGCCGCGACGGCATGACGATCCGCTTCTCCGAAGACGACGTGCGCCCGATGGGCCGTTCGGCGGGCGGCGTGCGCGGTATGAAGCTGAAGAACGCCGAGGACGCGGTGGTGTCGGTCGATGTCGCCCGCGACGATGTGGCGATCCTGATCGTGACGTCGGCCGGGTACGGCAAGCGCACCCAGCTCGACAGGTTCAACCGCCAGGGCCGCGGTGGTCAGGGCGTGCGCGGCATGAAGCTGACCGGCAAGAAGGGCTACGTCGCGGCGGCGTTCATGGTCGGCCTCGACGACGACATCATCGGTGTCTCGGCCAAGGGCGTCACCATCCGCACCCCCGTCCGCGCGATCAGCAGCCAAGGTCGCGATGCCACCGGTGTGAAGGTGATGAACATGGACGACGACGACACCGTCGCCAGCGTCGCCCCCATCATCGCCGACGACGAGTAAGCCTGGATCCCCACCGGGATGGCGACTCGTTCCTCGCCGCCATCCCGGTGAATCCAGGCTCCGTAACACTTTGCGTTCAAGCGCCACGCAGGCTGGGCCGCGCTGGCCGATGCACCAAGGCCACGTGGAAGTGACTTGTCGTGGGCTGGGGCAACGCCGACGAACGACCACGGTGATCGACGATCCAGGTAGCTGCCCCGGCCGGTCGGGGAGGAGTCCCCATGGCCGGTCGCGAGCCGGTCCGCGGCGGCGTAGGTTGGCCCGATGCATCCGCGTCGTCGCGACGCCGGTTCGGCGTTCGTGCTCACCGTCCTGATCGCCTTCGCGCTCGGGGCGGGGGCCGTGGTGGCGGTCGTGCCGGTGGCACGCTCGTTGATCGACCGCCAGCAGGCGCACTCGGCCGCTGACGCGGCTGCGCTCGCCGGCGTCACGGGCGGCCGGGCCGCGTCGGCCTCGGTCGCCGCCGCCAATGGTGCGGTGCTGGTCGACTGGTCCCAAGACGGCGCGGAGGTCACCGTCACCGTGCAAATCGGCGACCACACGATCAGCGCACGCGCCACGAACGGGCCGTGACAATTGGCGTTCAAGCGCCACGCAGGCTGGGCTCCACGGCCCGTGTCGCAGGTCATCGGTCGCTTCACCCGCCACGAGCAGGCTGAACGATCCGCTGCTGTGTGTCCGGGTCCTCGATCGTGGCTCAACGGGTGCCCGGAGCGGTGCTACAGGTCACGCCTACACTCGCGGTGGTGACGTCGGACCGCGATGCTCCCCGTGATGCGATGGGTGGTTTCGTCGGCGACGACCCCGATTCGACGGCCGAAGGCATGCCGCGCCCGTCGCTCGACGGCATCCCCGACGACACGCCCGCCGGGGCCGATACCTGGTGGAGTGTCGACGACGACGAGCCGGGGGTGGGCGACGACGGCCCGTTCGAACTTCCCGAGATCGTGCCCGCCACCGTCGACCCCGAGCCCGAACCGACCCCTCCGCCGCGCCCCAACCTGGCGCCGCGCCCGGCCGCGGGTGGGGCGGCAGCGAGCGCACCTCAGGGCGAGCCGTCGTGGCGGGCGTACGTGCCGGCGGTCACCACGGCCACGGTGTCGGCGCCGGCAGTGCAGTTGCGTACCCCCGGCCGGCGCCCGCGGGTACGGCGCGTCACCCGTGTGGTGCGCCACGTCGACCCGTGGAGCGTCTTCAAGATTGGGCTGATCTTCTCGCTCGTGGGCTACGTCAGCCTGCTCACGTCGGGCGTGCTGTTGTGGCGCGTGGCCGACGCCACCGGCACGATCGACAACGTCGAACGATGGTTCTTGCAGTTCGGCTGGGAGACGTTCGAGTTTGACGGAGGCGAGATCTTTCACAACGCCTGGATCATCGGGCTGTTCGGGGTGGTGGCGACCACGGGCGGGCTGGTGCTGCTGGCAACGCTGTTCAACCTGGTCAGCGACATCGTCGGCGGCATCCGGGTGACGGTGCTGGAAGAGGAAGTCGTCGAGCGCACGCTCAGTTCGTCGCGCAAGTTCGTCGTGCGCCGCAACCCGCCGACGTCGGTCGCCAACGGCACCGCGGCCGGCGACTGGAACGTCGACGACGAATCGCCCGGCACCGCCCCGGCACCCCGCCAGCCGGTTGCCGTTCCCGGCGACTGGTCGGTCGACGACTGATGAGCCGCGCCGCCTGGCCGGTGGCGCTGGCCGGATTGCTGGTCTGCACCGCGTGCGGTGACGACGGACCCCGAGCGCGCCCGTCGGACACCAGCGCTGCGACCTCGACCGTGACGCCGCCGACGACCGGCTCGCCTACCGAGCCTGCACCGGCGACGGTGGTCGCGACGTCGGTTGCCGCTCCCACGACCGAACGGGCGCCGACGACGACGTCGGAGCCGAAGGTCGAACTGCCCGAGGGTGAACTGGTGGCGGTGCCGCTCCAGAACCGCGAGGACCCGCCCAACAACCGGTTCCAGGTCAAGCTCGTCAATGGCACCAGCGAACGGATGCAGGTCGACACGATCCAGTTCGTGTGGGAGGGACTCACCACCGAGGTGGTCACGCGCACCCCGCCGACGTTCGTGGTCGGCGGTCAGCGGATCGACCTGCCACTCCCGCTCCCCGCCGCTTCTTGTGCCGGTGACGGCACCCGGGCAACGATGCCGCCGCTCAACGATGCCCGTGTCGTCCTCGGCCTCGCCGACGGCACGCCGCGCGAGGTGCCGGTGGTCGACCAGTGGCACGTGGCCCGCAAGCTGTACGAGCAGGACTGCGAGCGCCAGTTCGTCGAGTCGATGGTCGCGATCGAGTGGGTCGGCCTGCACGAGGAGCAGTTCGAGGGTCGCCCGGTCACCGTCGCCGATCTGCGCGTGACCCGCCGCGGCGCCGTCGGAGCGATCGCGGTGCTCGACGTGTCGCCGACCGTCCCGTTCACCGTCCACCCGGTGCTGACCGAACCCGGCGAGACGGTGGTCACACTCGACGCCGGAGCGGCCACGGCGTCGGTTCCGGTGCGGTTCGTCGAGAGCCGCTGCGACCCGCACGCGCTGGCCGAGATCAAACAACCCACCAACTTCGTCGCCCAGGTGCAGTTCGCCGACGGGACCGTCCACCCGTTCGTCGTCTACCCCGACCGCGACCTGTGGGACGACATGCGCCGCACCGCCGACGCGGCCTGCATCGCGCTCGGCAAGGTCGAGTTCCTGGGTGACAGCAGTGACGGGTGAACCGAACCCGATTGCCGATCAGTGCTGCCGCCCGATAGCCTCGCGAGCTTGCTGGGGCTATAGCTCAGTCGGTTAGAGCGCCGCCCTGATAAGGCGGAGGTCACAAGTTCGATTCTTGTTAGCCCCACCCAGCGAAGCCCTGGTCAGCCACCACGCTCGGTGCCCTGCCCGGGGCTCCTGCGCGTTCCGGCCTCGGGACGTCGAGCACCTAGGATCGCGGTGTGAAGCTGGTTCGGCGGGTACTTGCGGTGTTGGCGATGGCCGGCATCGCAGCAGCCGGTATCCGGCTTGGCGGGTCGGGTGGCAGCCCGCCCCAGCGCGGCGGTTGGCGCCCGCTCGAACTGCCTCCCTCTGATCGGCCGTGAGTGTCACCGTCCACGTCCTCGGTACCGGCATCGTCGCCGGCCGGGTGGCCCGGATGCTGTACGACCAGCGGCTCGACACGCTCGACCCGTATCGCCCTGACTTCACCCGCGTCACCCCCGGCGACGTGGTCGTGCTGGCGCACGGCGACGACTACGCCCACCCGGCTGCCGCGGCGATCGGGCGTGGAGCGCATGTGGTCGGTGTGGGTGACGGTGTCGAGGACACGCGCGCGCAGATCGCGCTCGGAACGCTGGCGCTCGAACACGGCACCACGATCGTGGTCGGGGCAGCGATGGCCCCCGGCCTGGCAGGCCTGCTCGCCCGGCACCTGGCCACCGACCTGGCCGGCGCCGACGAGATCCATGTCGCCGTGCACGGCACGGCCGGCCCGGCCTGCGCGCGTGCCCACCACACGGCGCTGCGCCGCCCCGCACTCGGGTGGCACGACGGCAGCTGGGTCGAGTACCTGGGCGGGAGCGGGCGCGAGCTGTGCTGGTTCCCCGAGCCGATTGGCGCCCGCGACTGCTACCGGGCGGCACACGCCGCTCCCGTGCTGCTCCAACGCGCGTTTCCCGAGGTCGCCCGGGTGAGTCTGCGCCGCTCGGCCACGCGGCGCGACCGCTTGACGGCACGGATGCCGATGCTGCGCCAGCCACACCGCGAGGGTGGCGTCGGGGCGCTGCGGGTGGAGGTGCGCGGCGACGGCCGTGACGGTGGCCGTGAGTGTGTCGTGGGCGGGGTTGCCGAACTGGTCGGCACGGCTGCGGGCGCGTGCGCGGCGGCGTTCGTCGCTCAACTCCTCGGGCCGGGGCTGCCTTCTGGCCTGGTGCTCCCCGGTGCAGCCGACCTGCCGACGCTCGACCTGCTCCACCGGGTCGAGTCGTACGGCGTGCGCATCCAGGAGTTCACCGGCATCCCCACCCAACCTGCCTGAAGCGACGCGCCTTGAGTCAGTGGGGGCGTCAGCGGGGGGCGAGGTCTTCGACGCGTTCGGTGAGGCGGGCGATCGCTTCGGCGAGGTCGTCGAGCTGGTCGCGCAGTTCGGCGTTGGTCACCACGTCGGCAAGGGCGAGCCGCACGCCGGCGAGTTCGCGGGCGAGGAACTCGGTGTCGTTCTGGGTGCGTTCGGCGACGTTGCGATCGTTCTCCGACTGCACTCGGTCGCGGCGCTCTTGGCGGTTCTGCGCGAGCAGGATCAGCGGCGCGGCGTAGGCGGCCTGCACCGACAGCATCAGCGTCAGCAGCGTGAACCCGCGCGACCACGGGTCGAACACGAACCGTTCGGGCGCGAGCGAGTTGTGGATCAGCCAGACGGCGATGAACACCGACTGGTACACGAGATAGCGGGCGGTGCCGAGGAAGTTGGCGATGCCTTCGGAGAAGTGCCCGAAGAACTCCGAGTCGTAGGCGACGTCGAGCCGCCGCTGGCGCGGAGTAGCCAGGTCGGTGCGTCGCTTCATCCTGGCCCCAGGTTCATGACACGGCTCCGGCGACGCGGTCCTGGCGGCGGTGACGCAGGCGCCACCCCGAGCCGAGCATGCGGTCGACGACGTCGTCGACACTGACCGCGCCGAGGAAGTGGCCACCTTCGTCGACCACCGCGATCGTCAGCAGGTCGTACGAGGCGAACTCTTCGAACACCGCCCGGTCGGGTGCGTCGGGCCGCAGCGTGGGCGTGTCGGCGGCGATGCAATGGCGCAGTTCCATCGACGGCGGCTCGCGCAGCAGGCGTTGCACGAACACCGGCCCGAGATACGCCCCGGTGGGCGGCTTGTACGGCGCCTGGGTGATGAACACCTGGCTGGCGATGCTGGGCGTCCAGTCGGGGTCGCGCATCTGGGCCAACGCTTCGGCGACGGTGGCGGTCGGGCCGAGGATGATCACCTCGGGGGTCATCATGCCGCCGGCCGTACCCTCCTCGTACGACAGCAGCCGGGTCAGCACCTCGGCCTCTTCCTCGTCCATGGCCGCCAGCAGTGCGGCGCGCTGGTGCTGGGGCATCTCGCCGAGCAGGTCGGCGAGGTCGTCGTACTCCATCTCGTCGAACACGTCGAGCAGCCGTTCGGGGTCGAGCGCCTCGATCAGCCGTAGCTGCTCGGCCTCGGGCAGCTCCTCGAGCACGTCGGCGAGGCGTTCGTCGTCCATCTGCTCGGCGAGCAGGCGCCGCTGGGCGAGCGGCATGGTGCGCACGATGTGGGCGACGTCGGTGGGGTGCATGTCGCGCAGGCGGGCAGCCTCGGCCGCCATTCCGGTCGGGGCGACCACCAGGTCGGGCACGGCGGTCCAGTCGACCAGCCGGTAGGCGGTGCGCCGGCCGACACCGGTACGGGCGGCGAGCCGGACCTTGTCGATCTCCCACCAGCTCGACCATCCGTCGCCGGTTTCGACCAGGCCGAGGTCGCTGATCCGCTCGCCGCTGGGCAGCCGCCGATCGATGATCGATTCGCCGATCAGGGTCTCGCCCGGGCGGGTTTTGAACGGGTGCAGATCGATCGCCCAGCTGCGCAGGCGGGCGCCGTTGCCGTCGAGTTCGGAGATGCTCGCGGCGTTGACGAAGATTCGCCGCCGCTGGCTGGTGGCGACCATGCCCACCACGCGTGGACGCCGCCCGGCTGCCCCGGCGACGACGACCAGGTCGGCGATGCTGCCGATCGCCGACCCGCCTGCGTCGAGCAATGGCAGGCGCATCATCCGGTATGCGTAGATCAGCTCGCCTGCCATGCGGCGCAGGCTAGTTGCCACCGCCGACGCGGCGACGTTGCGTTGGACCCCCGGTCAGGCGCGTGCGACGTCGACGAGGGTGTCGAAGAAGGCGACGCCGCCGCCCCAGGTGGCGAGCGTGTCGTTGGTGAGGCTGTTGACGGCTGCGCCATCGGGGTGCTGGTGCCGCCACCAGCCCCACGGGATGGCCACCACGCCTGGTCGCACCCGCTCGCTCAGACGCACCGGCAGTTCGAGCGAGGCGCGGTCGTTGAACACGCGGGCGGTGTCGCCGTCGGCCAGACCGCGGGCAGCCGCATCGGCCGCGTCGAGCTCGACGAACGGGCCACCTTCGGCGCCGCCGTGGCGCGGGAGCTGCGAGTACGACGAGTTGAGGAACCGCTGGTGCTGTTTGGGTGTCATCAGTTGGAGCGGGTAGCGCTCGGCCAACTCGCTGCCCGGGCCCTCGACCGCGGGCACGTAGGTGGGCAGGCGGGGCAAGCCCATCCGTTCGAGCGTGGCCGAGGCGAACTCGGCCCGGCCGGTACCGGTGGGGAACCCGCCCTCGGCCCACGGCGTGCCCGACTCGGGGAACGGCACGCGCATCCAACCGTCGCGCTGGAGCGCGTCGAGGTCGACCGTGGGGAGTGCGGCGCGCAGCAGCGTCAGGTCGTCGTCGTACAGGGCCGGCTCGTCGAGCCCCATCGCGCCAGCGATCCGGCGGAAGAACTCGGTGTTGCTGACGGCCTGGCCCTGCGGTTCGATCGCCGGCTCGTTCCACCCCATCCACAGGTGACCCCACGCCGGGGTCACGTCGACCGATTCGATCTGGGTGGTGGCCGGCAGGATGTAGTCGGCGTAGCGGGCGGTGTCGGTGAGGAACTGCTCGTGGACGACGGCGAACAGGTCGTCGCGCTCGAGCCCGCGGCGAATGGCCTCGGCGTTTGGAACCGTCACCACCGGGTTGGCACCCCACAGGATCATTGCTCGCACGGGCGGGTCGGCCTCGAGCAGCGCCTCGCCGAGCCGACTCATGTTGATCTGGCGTGGTGGCGTGGCGGGTGCCAGGTCGGGGCGGGTGAGGGCGATGCCGTCGACGAGTTCGTCCTGCCACGACCCGACACTGCGGAACAGGCCGCCACCGAGGTCGCGCCAGGCGCCGACCAACGCCGGCAGACACGCCATCGTGCGGTACAGCATCGCGCCCTGTTCATGATGCTCGGCACCGATCAACGTGCGGATCGCGGCCGGGCGGATGGTGGCGTACTCGTGGGCGAGCTGCTCGATGTCGGTGGCGGCCAGCCCGGTGTGTGCGGCGGCCCACTCCGGGGTGAGGTCGGCGACGTGGGCGCGGAGCTCGTCGAACCCGTCGGTGTGTCTGGCCACGTAGTCGGCATCGTGCAGGCCGTCGCGGACGATGACGTGCATCATCGCCAGCATCAGGGCCACGTCGGTGCCGGGTTTGGGTTGGAGGAACCAGTCGGCGTCGGCGGCAGTGACGGTGCGCAGCGGGTCGATCACCACAATGCGCGCCCCGCGGGCACGCGCGGCCTCGATGGTGGGCCACAGGTGGCGGTTGGTGAGCTTGGTGTTGGTGCCCCAGATGACGATCAGCCGCGAGTGCTCGAGGTCGGCCGGGTTGGCGCACAGGCCGGTGCCGTTGGTCATCGCTACCCCGGCGCCGACCGTGGGGCCGCACAGGGCGGCGATCTGGCGGGTGGCGCCGAGCAGGTTGAACAGGCGTGGGCCGATGCCGCCGGTGGCGAGCAGGCTCTGGTTGCCGGCCGACCCGTACGGCAGGATCGCCTCGCCGCCGTGCTCGGCCACGATCGCGTTCAGGCGTGGGCCGATGTCGGCCAGCGCCTCGTCCCACGACACCTGCTCGAACTGGCCCGACCCCTTTGGTCCGCTGCGCCGCAACGGATGCAGGATGCGGTCGGGCGAGTAGACCCGGTCGAGGTAGCGGTTGACCTTCGGGCACAGGTCGCCGTGGCTGTACGGATGCTCGGGGTTGCCACGCAGCTTGACGGCGACGGGGCGCTCACCGGCCGGCGAGTCGACGGTGACCGTCCACCCGCACGAGTCGGGGCAGTCGTGGTGGCACACGCCATGGACGAGGCGTGTTGCCGGTTCGAGCAACGTCATCGCGTCAGCGTACGAAACGATCAGGACCCTCGCTGCCCGGGTTCGCGAACGGTCAGCCGGCGCAACGCGTGAGGTCGGCGCTGGCGTCGACGCGCAGAGCGGTCGCCTCGATTGCGTACGCCCGCCCGCCGGCCGTACTGCTGCGGGCCCACACCACACCGACGAGGTACCCGTCGACCACGACGGGGGCTCCCGAGTCACCGGGCACGATGTCGGCCGCGAGCTCGAACCCGGGGCGCTCGGTGGTGCCTTCCAGGTAGATGTCGGTGGTGTCGATCACGACCGGTCGCACGATCGTGACGTCGATCCGTCGCCACTCGCCGCCGCGCACGACATACGCCGTGGCGGGTGTGTTGCGGCCCGGCCGTGCGGCGGCGGTGGGGAGCGGCGCGGTCAGCCGGTCATCCACCCGCAGCAGGGCCAAGTCGTGGGTGGGGTCGAGTGCTGCCAGTTCGGCCGGTCGGCTTGTTCCGTCGCGCACGATCTCGACGGTGGTCGATCCGGCGACGGTGTGGGCGGCGGTCAGCACCAGTCCGTGGTCGACGAACACGCCGGTTCCGTCGGCCGGCACGGGCCCGCACCCCTGGGCGCGGACGCCGACCACCGCGGCCGGAGGGTCGGGTGCGCAGGCGGCGAGCGCGAGCATCGCCGCGACCGCGCCCGCGGCCCGGCGCCACGGCGACGTGCTCACCGTTCGACGAAGGCGATCGAGTACGCCGATGTCGGAACGTCGTCGGTGACGTCGACCGGCGTACCGGGCGTGAGGTCGTCGCCGAGCGGCACCAGCTCGGTCGCCCGGTCCGCCCGCTGGAGCACGACCAGCCGGCCGTCGGGGCTGAGCGTCGCCGTGCGGGTCTCGCCCAGCTCGCCGTACCCGGCCGTCCCGGTGACCACCGTGGTGTCGCCGTCGGTGCCGAGTACGACGCAGCCGTCGGCGCTCGTGGCGCTGACGGCGAGGTGATCGAGTTCGGCGAGTTCTGCTCCGTCGTCGAGTGAGATCAGTGTCGCTGCACGCGTTCCCAGCCCGACCGCCAGGCACGTCCATTCGCGGGCCGGGACCAGCGGTTCGGACGGTTCGAGCGGGGCACCCGCGGCGGGTGTGGTGTTGACGGGCGGCGCGGCGGTCGTCGGAGTTGACGGGCGAGGGCCGCTGGTGACGCCGCCCGGCGACGGAACCGTCGGCCGGGCCGGTGCCATCGTGGTCGTGGTCGTCGTCGTGGTGACCCGGCGAACGGTCGGTGGCGGGAACGTCGCCTCGAACACGATCGCCCCGTCGGGGTCGAGCACCGCGACGTACGACTCGGCGTATACCACCAACCGTTGCCCGTCGGCTGCTGGGTACACGGCGGTGACGGTGGCGTCGGTGGGCAGGGCGAGCGTGGACAGCTGCCGCGGCTGGCGGTCGCCGACCCGGATGGCCACGACCGAGCCGTCGGTGGTGACGGCGAGCAACCGCCCGTCGATGATGATGCCTCCGGCCGGGATGTCCATCGGCACCGGCGCCGACTTCGGCCCACCGAGTGGATGCACGCTCACGTCGGCGCGCCCCCCGACCACCTGCGTGGTCGCCAGCAAGCGTTCCCCCACCGCCAGCGGCTGGGCGGCGTAGTTGTCGATCGCCGGTTCGTTGGGCGTGTCGTCGGTGCCCGCTGCGGCACCGAGCCCGCTGACGACGATCGTTTGGAAGCTGGCCGCGTCGGCGACGGCGACGGTGGTTCCCTCCGGGTCGACACGCAACGTCCCCGTGTACAGCAGGGGATCGGCCAGGTGGGCCAGGTCGGCGAGGTCGTAGGCGGCGCCGGTCTCGGCGTCGATCACCCGGATCGCACCGCCGGTGCGGTTCCCCGCGGCCAGCAGCAACTGGTCGCGGTTGGTGGCCAGGCGGGTGACGACGCGGGAACGTTCGGGCAGCGCGATGTCGTCGCGGGTCGAGTCGGCACCCGCCGCCAGGTCGAGCACGCCGACCCGGTCGGGCTGCACGAGCGCAAGGTGCGACCCGGCCGCGTGGACGGCCGACACGCGCCCTTCGCCGGCGTGCCGGGCGACGACGACGCCGTCGGGTTCGACGAGTGTGATGTCGCCGGTGGCCGAGCCGACGAACGCCACCGCATCCCAGGTCGCCGGCGCCGCCGTCGGGCGTGGGGCGTCGTCACGGGCGACCTGCCACACCGCCGCCGCGACGGCCACGATCGCGGTGATGATCGCCGCGCTGACCAGCATCCGTCGGGCGGCAAAGTTCGGTGGCGCCGCCCGCGGGCGCGTGTCGGTCACAGCCGCCGACTGTACGCCGGGTAGCGTCGCCTCTTGTGGAGTTCGTGTGCCCGCGCTGCCAGGCTGCCGTCGACGAGGTGCTGTACGGCCCGTGCGACACGTGCCGTACGGCCTTGCGCGACCAGTTCCGGGGTGAGGGCCGGGTCATCGCGCTGGCCGAGTACGAACCGAAGATGAACGTCACCCCGAACGCCGTCGCCCTCAAGGACGACTGACCGGAATCGACCCGCTCGCGACGGCCCAACCGTCGCTAGCCTGGGCCGCACCCCTCACGGGAGTGCGGGGACGTAGCTCAGCTGGCTAGAGCACCTCCTTTGCAAGGAGGGGGGGCCACGGCTGGCACGACGTGAGCGACGTTCCAGCCTTTGCTTCCAGGCGCTGCGCTGCCTGTCGGTGGGTTCGAGTACGGCGGACACAAGCGAGCACAGCACCTCTCTCGGGTCACTCTGAACAGGAGGGACCGAATGAAACTGCTCGGCTTCGTTGACGAGTTTCAACAGGACTGGCAACTCGCTGGCCGCGCCGTCACGACGGGGGCCGACTACGCGAGGTGCCTGCGTGAACTCGCAGCCGCAACGGGCGACACCCCGTCGCTACGTGACGTGAAGCTCTGGCTCGGCGCTCGGCCCACCGCGACTGCACGGCGGCGAGCACAGGCCGTGCGAGCCTTCGGCAAGTGGTCGGCAGAGAACGACGGCCCCGACTTCAGTTGGTGGTCGCGGGTGCCGTTGGCGAACGTTCCTGTGACGGCACAGCCGACCGTGTCGAAGCAGGACTACGAGCGGGCGACACGGCTACCGCTGTCTCGGCGTGATCTTCTGGTGGTCGAACTGCTGTGGTGCGCGGGGCTTCGCGTCTCGGAGCTTGCGAGGCTGCAACGGGCCGACGTGGCGCTGACTGGTCGGTTCGTGATCGTCAAACAGTCCAAGACGAACCAACCGCGGCTAGCACCGCTCTCCGATCGAGCTTGCCGCCTGATTCGGCGCTACGACAGCGGCACCGCTTCGTTGCTCGGCCTGGGCAAGACGGGCGTACAGCAGATGCTCAAGCGTCACGACCTGCCGCCCGCTCACGCCTGGCGGCGCGGCTGGGCGGTGCGCTCCCTGCGGGAAGGCGTGTCCGAGACGAGCGTACGAGCAGCAGCAGGCTGGAAGTCGGGCGCAATGGTGGCCCGCTACACCGCCGCAGCAAGTGCAGAACTCGCAATACACGAGTTCCGAAGCAAGCTCGGATGACGTAGCCAGCAGCCGTCAACCGATACCCCGACGCGAATCGGAAAGCTCGATTCATGTATGGCCGAGCTTCCCGATTCCCTGACTTGAAACAATGATCGTCGCTGCGTAGAAGTGCCGTGGCGGTTTCCTACGGGAACGAGTATCGCTAGCTGGTGTTATCCATCTGTCCGACTCGGAGCAGGATGGTTCGGACCGTGGGTGGTACCCATTCGGTTCCACTCTTTGTATGGATTCCGTCGCCGTTCAGTGCTGCGCATATCTCGCGGTATGAAGCACCGCTCTCACGCATTGTTTGCATTCGGCGGACGACTTCGCGCTCTGCCTCGTCAGGTTCAAGCTTGCCATCGTCGGTGAGCTGGCTTCCGTAGGGCACCCTGCCGCCGACGTAACCACCCTCTGCCTGCTTCGCGAGCTTGCCGCCTCGTAGGCGCATCACGATCAGTGCTCGTTCATACTCGGCGATGGCTCCCAGGATCTGGCGGGTGAGGTTGCGGGTCGGATCCTCGCCGCCGTCAGCGAGCGAGTCCGACTCCGCTTCGATCGTGGAGAACACTTGTGCACCGTGACGCCAGATCCGAGCTAGGAGCGTTTCCTGTAGTACGAGGTCGCGAGCGAGGCGGTCCAGCTGCTTGACGACCAGTCCTTCAACTTCGCCGCTCTCGACGGCCTGTAAAGCGCCGTACAGCCCGACACGGGCGTCTAGGCCGTTACTGCCGCTCTGACCCTCGTCACGCTCCCATAGGGCGATTCTGTGTCCGTGCCGTTTGGCCCACGCGGTGATCTGTGCTCGCTGCTGGGGCAGCCCGTAGCCGTGTTCGGCTTGCTCTTTGGTGCTGATACGAAGGTAGGCGGCAAGTCTCACAGCTCGTCATCCTCAACATCTTGGGCGACGAGATAGGCGAGCGCGACGGACTCGACCAGCACCGTTGCCCGTTCAGCGTCACTCAGCAGAAATGGCGCGTGAACGCGCTTCATTTCGTCGGGTGTCACGCCGATTCTCGCTGCGGCTCGGGCAGCTCGGGTCAAGCTCGCTGCCTGCTCTTGCTGGTGGTCACGGAACAGCGATGCGGTGACGAGCACGGCAGCTAGGACGTTGGCGTCCAGCTCGATGCCGAACGCATCGAGCAAGTCGAGTAGCTCGCTGGCGTAGTCCCGACGCGCCCCGCCGAGCAGCCCGTCGTCAAGTGAAACAGCGTCGGCGATCTCTTTGCGGGCCAGTGCCCTCGTCAGTTGCATCTTGTCTTCGCTCCGCACGTCTGAACTCCGTTCCGTTTGTATTGGTGTAGGAATCAAGACTACACACCGTAGTAGTGCTAGCACAACACTACGAATCGGAGATTCTTCGGGTTGTTGTGCGGACCCCGAAAGCCCTCCAGCGTCGAGCGCTTGAACGGCGGACACAAGCTCGGGCACTGCTGCTGGTCGGGCGTCGGTTGCTCGGCGGTGACTGTGTTCGCCTCGTTCGGCTCGCTCCCGCCGAAGGGGGGTGGGGGTAGAGGGGGGTGGCCCCCGTTGTTCGTAAAGGAGTCCCGTAGAGGAGATATCCAAGTCGGATTTGTAGCGTCGTTTGGTTCCCTTCATGGTGCTTTAAACCTCCGTGCCCGCCATGCCTATTTATGGCGGAAACCTTCCGTCACTCGGAGTAGGAGGTCTGGCGTTGTACATCACACTTGCGGAGCTGGAGCAGGCGGCTAGTAGCCCCGACGGGGCAGGCAGTCTGCCAATCGGTGGAGACGCTCTCATCGAAGAGCTACGGGTAGACGCTGGCGTATCGCCTACAGCGATGGCGGCGGCGATCGGTGTTTCAGAACGAACGTGGTACCGCTACGAGAAAGGTATCGGTGAGCGTTTCGCGACTCGGGCGACAGATCAGCGGGCCGCTCGGTTGCTCGCCTATCTTGCTGGGCGGGTCGGCTGATGGCCGCGACACTCGGGAGGGTCGTCGGCCTCGGCACTACCGATCTTCTCGCCCGACGGAACAAGTATCTGCGCGAGCTTCCGTTGCAGGCGCAGACGAACGGGGCCGTCACGAGGTACAACCCCGTTCAGCAGTTGCAGCAGTTCCAGCAGCAGCGCACCGCCCAGCAGGAGCAGGAGCGGCTGCGCTCCTCGGGTAGCTCGTATGACGCTGCGCTCGCCGAGTACAAGGTGAAGCAGCAGGCGAAGCCGAAGGACGATGGTGGCGGTCTGAGCGGCGCTCTCGGCACCGTGCTGGGCGGGTTGGGGAACGTCGGCGAAGCTGCGATGACGGGACTGAAGGTCATCGACGTGCCGCGCCGATCCGTCGTTCGTGGCGTCGAGCAGGCGAAGCGGAACCTCAACCCAGCGGGGCTCGGTCGTCGGGGGCTCGGTGAGGACGAGAACGCCGACTGGTTGACGGCCGACGACTACGGCTTCGGCTCCGTCATCGGTGACGTCTCGGACAGCAAGTGGCTCAACCGCACTCTCGGGTTCACGGGCGACGTGGCCCTCGACCCGCTCACGTACGTCACGTTGGGCGCTGGTCGGTTTGCTGGGCAGGCGGGCCGCGAGGCTGCCGCCATCGCTGCACGCCAAGGCGGTCTTGAGTCGGCGGACACACTCGCGAAGATCGGTCGGTTGGGCGTGAACGCTCTCGGCCCTGAGGAGCGCGCAGCATTCAATGCCGCTTTGCGGAACGTTGGGTCGAAGGACATTGGTGAGGCTGGGCTGCGGTTTGCAGGGCAGCGGCTCCCTGGCACGGGCGGGCTGGCTGATGCTGTGGGTGGCGGGCTGGCTCGGGCTCGTGCTGCGATCGGCGACACGGCCCTCGGACGGGGCGTCCGTTCGCGTCGTGGAGCCGAGGCGACACGACAAGCGAGGGAAGCGCTACACCACGGTGGGCTACCGAACCTGTCGGCCCGTGGGGCTGGTGAGGTGCTCGACTTCCACTCTGCCGAGCGAGCTGTAGGCGGTGAACTCCGCAACGTGTACGGGCGGGCACTCGGTGATGAGGTAGCAGGCTTGTCGGCTCGCCAGCGGGTCGCGCTCACGCACGCCGCCGAGAGAGGCGAACTCGGCGACCACGTTGTGCAACGTGTCGCCCAGGCTGCCAGACAGCGGGGCGTGAACATCCCCGAATCGGCGGGCTACATGCCTCACGTACTGACGCCAGCGGGACGAGCGTTCTTCGACAATGCGCCTGAAGGTGGACGCGCGTTCATCAATGATGCTGCAGCGTCAGGGTTCCTACGAAAGCGCGAGCTATTGCCAGGCACCCACACGCTGTACGGGCGAACGTTCACCCTCGAAGATGGCACGATCGAAGAACTCAACCGTGTGTTGCCGACTGTGTTCGCCGACAAGTTACTGACGAAGCCATACGAGGATGACTACGCGAAGCTCGGATCGCTCTACATCAACGGCCTTGCCTCTGACGCTGGAACCGCAGCAGGTATCCAGCGGGTCGGCGTACCGCTCTCCGAAGCGATGGAAGCAGTGCCCGACGATGCCGCCATGAGGAGCGCCGTCGAACTACTCGCGGGCCAGGACCGTGCCGCACGGAACGCCGCCGTCGCGCAACGGCGCGATGTCGTGCGGGAAGCTGGTGATCTCGTCGCCCACGCACAGACGGCAGGTGTTGCCGCCATGCCCTCGCTGATGCAGGCAGCAGCGGACGTGCCCGAAACGGTTGTGTCGCTGCGGAGGTTGACGAGGAAGTTCCATAAGCAGGCACCGCGTACGGCAAGCGAGATCCGTGAACGCATCACGGAACTTGACGCCGTACTACTTGCAGCAGGCCAGGACGAAGCGTTGCAGCCGACCGCCTACCTGCTGGCGGCGGCGGCACAGAAGATGGCAGAAGCCGACCACGGGCAGCAGGTCGTGAACGCTCTCCGCCAGGTCGTGCGTGATGGACGGACACAGTCGGAAGTCGACTTGATCTTCAAACACGAACTACGGGACGGCTGGCGGCAGATCGGCGACCAGTTCGGACTTGACTACGCAGTACGGGCAGAGGTTGAGCAGGCGCTACGTCGTGTCGAAACCGAGGTGAACAACGGTGGGCTGTGGCGGCTGCTCGACAGCTACACGCAGTTCTTCAAGACGTACGCGACCTTGTCGCCAGGGTTCCACGTTCGCAACGCGATGGGTGCGACGTTCATGAACCTGACCGAAGGCGTGAAGGTCCGAGAGATGACGGAAGCGCTTGCGCTGTGGAAGCGATACACGGCCAATCCCGAACAGTTCATGGCGACCGCTGACGACCGAGTGCGGACAGCACTTCAGGCGACGTTCGGCTCGGGCGCTGGCGGGTCCGTGTCTGCCGAAGAACTTGTCGGCGGCTCCGACGTTCTCGGAAGGCTCACGTCAAACCGCGTGTCGAAGCTCGGGCGTACGGCTGGTGAATGGGTGGAAGGCCCAGCACGATTGTCATTGGCACTCAACAGTGTTGATTCGGGCATGAGTCTGGACGAAGCAATAGCGCGTCTAACGCGCGTCCATTTCGACTACAGCGAGCTATCCAACTTCGACCGCCACATGAAGCGCATCATTCCATTCTGGACGTTCATGTCCCGCAACCTGCCGCTGCAGTTGCAGCAGATCCTCACGAAGCCACGCGTCTATCAGCAGTACGCATCACTCGTCCGCAACATGCGTGAGGACGACGACGGCGCATTCGTGCCGTTGTGGTGGCGGGAACGCGGAGCGTTCAGACTCCCGTTCGGCGATGACTTGTATGCGATGCCCGACCTACAGCACGTCAACCTCGGTGAAGACCTGGCGAAGCTCGATCCGTCGAACCCGCTGCGCTTGTTCTCCGATGTCAACCCGCTGCTGCGGGTGCCCGCCGAACTTGCCTTTGATCGTAAGGCGTTCACCGATTCACCGATTCGGGAGGACGAGAACCGCTGGTTGTATGCCTTGCTCAACATGGTGCCAACCGCCGCCCAGGGGGCGAGGCTGTCTGGCACGGGACAGTACGACGATAAGCAGCTACAAAACTTGTTGAACTATCTCGGGGTTCCCGTGCGGCAACTGACGCCCGCCGTCGAGAGCGGCGAGCGTCGCCGTCGTGAATGGGCCGACCAGTGACGAAGTTCAACCATCATCGCCAGGTTGAGCATTCGACACGCGGAAAGCTCAACGCTGAGGCTCGGCAGGAACAAGCCCGCGAGGAATGGCGGGCAATCCGTGCCGCCGAGCAGCGGCGAGCGCGGCGGATCATCGAACGTCACGCCGATGACGTCCGATTCTTTGCCGACCTGCGCGCCCGCAGGCGACAGCTCTCACGCGCCCAGGTCGGGGCCGTGCTACGCATCGCTCAGGAACGTGGCTGGTCGACTTCGCTCGACCCGAGTTCGTCACGCCCGCCAGCGTTGAGCCCTGCGGAGCGAGATGCCTACAAGCGCTTGCAGGAGCACCAGGAGCGTCGAGCCCGCACCGTGTTAAGTGACGGATGTCACAAGACCCACCAACGGCCGTAACGCGTTCGCAACAATCCTACTAGCTGGTGTTTTGTCCCTACCAAGTGGTAGAAGCCCTGCTAGTGGGCTGCGTGCCGTGGCGACCTATAGGTGAGTGGCAGTAGTGGAGCGCACTGCACCACGAACGTTGACAACTTGGACATTCCTCAAGCACGGGGGAAAGCGAACGCTGGGAAGCGCCGCTTGAGCCCCTCATATGGCTGGGCACAGCAGGGCAGTACAACCCTGGGGCCTCGGATAGAGGACACGAAGAGCAATACTCCATTGACGAGGAGTACGAATCTGGCAGCGTGAACGGGAAGTCCAAGCACATACAACCGACAAAGACGGTCCATCGCCGTCTAAGTCAGTTGTACCCCAAAGCAAGTACATAGCCAACCTTTGCGGTTGGCGATGCGGTCTGATGGTGAGCCTCCAAGAGCCTGAGCGATAGCGGAAGTCTCGCTGAAAGGCTCACCATCCTCGTTCTCTCTGAACCTTGCTCGGCTTTCACAAGCTGACCGCTTGTGTACGCCTCCCAAGATACTCCTGGCCACACCGCACCTAGCGGTGCTATGCCGAGCCGCACCGCTCGCCTTCCGCGAGTGGGAAGGCTCGCTATCGCGGCTGATTTGCGAACACACGCCCTGGGCGAGATTCACCGCGCGGCAGTTATCCGTACGGGCGAGCAGTCGATCGGCGCTCTACGGGCGAAATAGAGGCCAATCCGAGGCGACTACAGCGAGTCGAGTATCGCCGCTCGGTGGGCCTCGTACTCGGCTTCGGTCACCAAGCCATCGGACAACAGCGAGTCCAGCAAGATGAGTCGTTCGCGGATCGGATGGCTCTGCTCAACATCGGTGAGAGTCGCTGGCTGGTCTGGCTGTGGTACATCGTCGGTTGGCGTGTCGTGCTCGGCAGTGCCCTGGTCCGTCACAGTCTCACGCTTCACTGAGGCAGCGAACAACGCGTTTCGTCGTGCTTCATAGACGGCGGTCGGCATGACGCCCGCGGCGTGGTAGTGCTCCATGTCACGCAGACGCGCCCGCTCGCGGCGCGTCAGGTTGGATTCGTTGGCTGACGTGACACTCTCGGCGCGGCAAGCGGGTGGCGAAGGCTGGCGACGGTGTCGTCGCCCGTCTGCGCGGGCGAAAGGTCGGCGGAGAAGGGGCCACCACGCGAGCAGCAGCAGTGCAGCCCCGATCGTTATAGCCAGCACGCCAGCCAGGCCAGCGGACATGTCGCCTTGCCCTGGCGGGGCACAGTCGTAGGTGACGGATCTACCCGCCCCTCCGAGCACGACAGACTCGCAGCCTGAACCAAGCACGTCGGCGGCAGCAACGAAGAACGTCACCGCGCATAGCGAGCCGAACACTCGCCAGACCCATAGCCAAACTCGCGCCCACGTCGTCACTCCCTGTCCCCTTCCGCTCGTTCGGGAACGTAGCAACCCCGCCCATCGCCAGTGGTGTGTTCGCATCACAGGCACGTCGCCCACCAGGGCCAGCGGCTCGCCGACAGCGAGCAGCGGGCCAAACACAGCACCTTCCTCGCAGGTATTCGGCACGTTGCGGCCGACCCGCAGCCTCGCGGCGGTCGGCGGCAGATCAGCTACCGTTCGGGACGACAACCAAACACGACCCGAGAAAGAAATACTGTTCGACCAGGCAACTCGTCGGAATCGACCCGCTCGCGACGGCCCAACCGTCGCTAGCCTGGGCCGCACCCCTCACGGGAGTGCGGGGACGTAGCTCAGCTGGCTAGAGCACCTCCTTTGCAAGGAGGGGGTCGTGGGTTCGAGTCCCATCGTCTCCACCATACGAACGCCAAGGCATCGCCTCGGTCTGTTCGGGTGGCCGGGGTGACACACTGCGGTGATGGGGGAGATGCTGGGTGGGGATACGGGTGTGGCGGTTGTGCTGCGGGCGGTGACCGACGACGATCTCGACGCGGTGGTGGCGGTGGCGTTGGCGCAGGACCTGGCGTGGTGGGGCGAATCGCACGGCGACGCCGACGACACCAAGGACGAGGTCGAACGGGCGATCGCGGCCCACGGGTCGGCCGACGGGGGCACGCGTGTCGCCGTGGTGGGCGACACGGTCGTCGGGGTGGGGTTGCACTTCGCCCACGGCCAGTCGTCGGTCGCCGCCGACCCGGCGCACCCAGCGGCCGACGATGCCCGGGCGGCGTTGATCGACTGGTTGGTCGCTGGCGGCGCGCAGGTGATCGACGCACCACCGCAGGACCCGACCCTGCTCGCCTTGCTGGCCGCACGCGGCTACCTACCGACCCGTTCAAGCTTCGAGCTCGAACGTGGCGCCGACCTCGGCGACGTACCGCGAGTCGCACCACCCGACGGCGTGGAGTTCGTCGAGTACCGGCCGGGCATCGACGACCACGACGTGTACGACACCATCTACTCGGTGTGGACCGACGTACCGGGCCACACCGACCGTCCGTTCGACGAGTGGCGCGGGCTGTTCGTCAGCGGCGCTCGTTTCGATCCGAGCCTGGTGGTGGTCGCCCGTCGGACCGACGGCGACCGGCGCGTCGCTGGTGTGTCGATCGGCAGGCTGTTCGACGACGTCGGCTGGGTGATGCAGATCGCAGTCGGCCGCCCGGACCGATCGATCGGTCTCGGTCGGGCGCTGCTCGTCGAGGTGCTCCACCGGCTCGTGGCGTCGAACGACCTGCGGAGCGTGGGCCTCAGCGTCGAAGCGGTGAACGAGACCGCGCTCGGCCTGTATCGCAGCGTCGGTCTCGAACCCACCGGCGAATGGCAACACTGCACTCCCGCCCCGTGAGGGGGATGCCAACGCCGCGTTTCGGCGTTGTGGTTGGGTGGGGTGGGTGACAGGCTCCCGTCCGATGGCGACGCTCGTGTTCTTCCATGCCCATCCCGACGACGAGAGCATCCTCACCGGCGGCAGCATCGCCCGGGCGGCCGACGAGGGGCATCGGGTCGTGCTGGTCACCGCCACCGACGGGCGCCACGGCGAGGTGCCCGACGACCTTGCCGAGGGCGAGTCGCTGGCCGACCGTCGGCGGGTCGAGACCGAACGCTCGGCGGCGGTGCTCGGTGCGCAGCGGGTCGCCTGGCTCGGATACGGCGATTCGGGCATGACCGGTTGGGAGCAGAACGGCGACCAAGGCAGCTTCCATCAGGCCGACCTCGACGAGGCGGCGGGCCGCCTCGCGGCGATCCTCACCGAGGAGGCTGCCGACGTCCTCGTCACCTACGACTGGCACGGCAACTACGGCCACCCCGACCACATCAAGGTCCATCGCGTCGGCCACCGAGCCGCCGAGCTGGCCGGCACCGGTGAGGTGTTCGAGGCGACCGTCAACCGTGACGCGATGCGCGAGCAGTTCGAGGCAGCCCGGGCGGCCGGTTTGACCCTCGACTTCGGCGACGACTTCGACCCCGACGGCCCGGCCGACGACGGCAACCCGATGGGCGAGCCAGCGGCGGCGATCGCGATCCGCGTCGACGTGTCGGCCTGGACGGCGCGCAAGCGTGAGTCGATCCGCTGCCATCGCAGCCAGGTCACCGACACGATGTTCTTTCTCAGCATGCCCGACGACGACTTCGCCGTAGCGTTCGGTACCGAGTGGTACGTCCGCCCCGGCGTGCCCGGCCCACCGGTGGACGGCTGGCTCGTCGGCTGAGCCAGCCGCCCCACCGAAGCGCTACTGCCGCACGGCGCTGCCGGCGAGCGCGGCCGCGATCGCCCCGACGTGGTCGTGATCGGTGCCGCAGCAACCGCCCACCACACACAGGTCGAAGATCGACGCCAGTTCGCCGTACAGGCCGGCCAGCTCGTCGATGTCGCCGCGATCGAGTTCGGTCGCGGCGTCGAGTTCGGCGTGGCTGAGCTTGGACGCGTTGGCCCGGACGCCTCGAATGCGTCCCAGCCATGGTGCCCGCTGGTCGAGCACCGGCAGGAAGTGCGTGGGGTGGGCGCAGTTGAGCATGTAGTACGCGGGCGCGCCACCGGTGGAGTCGTCGACCTTGGCGATCGCGTCGCCGATCGACTGGCCCGACGGCAACCGCCCGTCGGTCTCGACGGTGAACGAGACGACCGACGCCAGCCCGACCGCCTCGGCTGCTCGGGCGACGCCGATCGCCTCGTCGGCGTAGGTCATCGTGATCGCGCTGATCATGTCGGCACCGGCCTCGGCGAACGCCCGCGCCTGCAACCCGTGATAGGCGGCAGCCTCTGCCGCCGACATGCGGGCTTCGACGACGTAGCCGTCGCCGCGGGGGCCGATCACGCCGTTGGTGACGGCGGTGACGCCCGGCCGGGCGTAGCGCAGGCCGTCGATCAGCGCGACCGCGCGCTGGTTGAGGGCGGTGAGCTGCTCGGCATCGAACCCCAGCCGGGCAGCCCAGTCGAGGCTGGCTCGCCAGGTGGGCGTGTCGAGCACGATGCCAGCCCCGTGCCGTTCGGCGATGTCGAGGTACGGGGTGTAGTACGCCGCCAGCATGGCCGTGCCGACCTCGTCGGCGAGCAGCGGGAAGGCGGCGAACTCGGCCAGCTCGACGCCGTCCTGGAAGACCAGCCGGGTCTCGAGGCCGCCGTCGGTCACGAACGGCGTGCTACTGGTCAGTTGGGGGAGTGACATGGGTTGGGTTCCTTTCGTCTGATGTCATCCATGACGGCGTGAGGTTCGATGTCACGTTGTGAGATCGACGTTGTGAAATCGACCTGTGAGACCGGCACGGTGAATCGACGATCGAGCGGCCTTCATAGTGTTGCGCCGTGGGGACACCGGGGCTGATCGGTCGCGAGGGCGAGTTCGCCGAGGTCGCTGCGCGGCTGCGCGCCCACCGGCTGGTGACGATCGTCGGCCCGGGTGGGGTCGGCAAGACGGCGTTGGCCAAAATGGCTGCCGACCGGCTGGCCGAGGGCTTCCCGCTCGGCACCCGGCTGGTCGACCTCACCCGGCTCGACGACGCCAGCGCCGTGGCAGGGGCGTTTGCCGCCCAGCTCGGATTCGACTCGTTCGACGCCCTGCTCGGGGCGCCGGTCGATCATCCGGTGCTGCTGCTCGTCGACAACTGCGAGCACCTGCTCGACGCGGCCGCGGCCGCGCTCGCCCGACTTCTCGGGGCGTGCGCACAGGTGACGGTCCTGACCACCAGCCGTGCCCCGCTCGAGATGCCGGGGGAGTCGCTCGTGGCGCTCGCTCCACTCCCACTTCCAGCTGCCGACAGCGAGCCGCGTGACAGCGCGTCGGTGGCGCTGTTTCTCGAGCGTTGTGACGCGACCGGAGTGGAGGTCGATGACGGTGATCTGCCCGATGCGGTCGAGCTGTGCCGGCAACTCGACGGGTTGCCCCTGGCGCTCGAACTGGCTGCAGCCCGGACGCGCACGATGAGCATCGCTGAGATTTCGGCCCGGCTAGCCGACAGCGTCGACGTGCTCGCGCGCCCACGGTTCCGGGGCGACCCGCGTCATCGCAGCCTCGCCGACACGATCAGCTGGTCGTACGAGTTGCTGTCCGGGAACGCAGCCAGCGCGCTCGGTCAACTCGGTGTGTTCGTCGGTCCGTTCACGGCGGCGACCGCGCGCTCGGTGACGGGCGTGGACGACTTCGACGAAGCGCTCGACGAACTGATCACCGCCTCGCTCGTGGTGGCCGACACGTCCGGGACCGAGGCTCACTACCGCCTGCTCGACACCATCCGCGCCTTCGCGCGCGAACGGCTCGACGGCAGCGGCGCCGCGACTGCCGCCTACGACCGGTTCGTCAACCATGTGATCGACCGCAGTCGCGCTCAGCTCACCGGAGCGTCCGCCGACTGGCGCCCTGGGCTGCTCCGTGAGTTGATCGACTCGTTCGACGACATCGCCGAGGCGTTGCGCTGGTGCATCACCCACGACGTCGACCCGCGCCGTTCCCACCAGCTGTGCTCGGCGTTGTGGGGTGTGGTCCACCAGGCCCACGGCGACGACATCGTCGACATCATGCGCCGGGTGACGGAACGATTCCCGGGCACCGAGACGCGTGGGGGTGTGCACGCGGTCGCTGTGCTGGCGACGGCCGAGTACGTCACCGGCCGGCCACACGAAGCGCTGGCGCTGGCCGAGCCGCTCACCGCGCGCGGTGGGGACGATCTTCCGGCAGTGGTGCTGCACCGTCTGCTGGGCCAGGCCCGCAACGCCGTCGGCGACCGGCAGGCAGCGATCGCGGCGTTCGGTAGCGGGGCCGAGATCGCCTACGCCGCCGGGATGGTGGCGATGGGCCAGGAGCTCGACGTGGCGGTGGCCGTCGTGCGCGCCGACCTCGATGACCCGGAAGCGCTTGGTGTCGTCGGCGAGGTGGTCGACACCACTGCCGGCGAACGATCGCTGGTAGCCGTCTGGGCGCGCACGGTGTACGCCTGGCTGCTCGCCCGTCACGACCCGCATGCAGCACGGGCTGCTGCCAGGTCGGCGCTGGCGGAGGCCCGTACTGTCGGCTTCCCCGTCGCGGTTGCGGCCAACTTGCGTACCACGACGCTCAGCGCACTGGCACTCGGCGACCGTGCCGACGCCACGTCGTCACTGGGTGAGCTGCTCGACGACCTGCTCGAACGCGGTGCCCTGTCGAACGCGCGCCTGGTGGCCGACCCGGCCGCCGCGCTCGCGTACGCGGCTCGTCACCCTGCCTGGCCCGAACTGGCAGCGACCGCCCGTGCGCTGCCCATCACCACCTTGGTGTGCTCGCAGTTCGAACTCGTGCCGGTCCCTCGGTCCGACGCAGCACCACTCGCCCGACGTGAACTGTTCCGTACCGTCCGCGCGCTCTTACGCGACCTCGAAGCCGGCATCGAGCCGGCGAGTGCCGTCGACACGACAGCGGCGATCCGGGCGACGGGTGACGTCTACGAGTTCGAGTTCGCGGGCACCCGGGTGACCGTCCGGGCGGGCAAGGGCGTCGGGGATCTCGTCCGCTTGATCGAGGCGGACGGTGCCGAGATACCGGCGACCGAGTTGGCGGACGTCGGGGTGGAGCAGGGCTCGACCGGGGAACTGCTCGACGGGCCTGCCCGGCGCGACTACGAACAGCGCATCCGCGATCTCCAGACCGAACTCGACGCCGCCGAGCACGACAACGACTACGCCCGCACCTACCGCTACCAGGTCGAACTCGACACACTGATCGACCACCTCACCGCGGCCGTGGGCCGCGGTGGCCGCACCCGCCGCGGCGCCGGCAACGCCGAGCGGGCACGTTCAGCGGTGACCCATCGCACGCGCGCCGCGATCCGCCAGTTCGAGCGGCTGCATCCGGCACTCGGGCGCCACCTCGCCCACGCCGTCAACACCGGCACCTACTGCAGCTACCGCCCCGAGCACCCGGTCACCTGGCACGTCGAGCGATCCTGACAAGTAGTTGTCGGTTCAGGTCATCTCGATACAACGGGGTGGCGGCTACGCCGCGGGTGCGCCACTCGACGACCTGGGGAAGGTTCGCCGGGACTTCACGAGATGTCCACGTCGGCGCGGTCGCGTTGAACGACCGCGTCGCTATGGTCGTTGCGCTCACTCGAGCACGACGCACACGAGAAGGTGATAACCCGAATTGCACGCCTGGAGGCCCCCCACATGAACACCGCCCTGACCCCGATCACCCCCAAGTTGGAGCGATTCCTGGCCTCCACGTCGTTGCCGACGCCGTTCGTGGTGTTCGACGTCGACGTCGTCGAGCAGCGCTACCGCGCACTGCGCGACGCGCTGCCCGCGGCCAACGTGTACTACGCGGTCAAGGCAAACCCGGGCCGCCCGATCCTCGAACGGCTGCACGCGCTCGGGTCGTCGTTCGACGTTGCCAGCCCGGCCGAGATCGAGGCCTGCCTGGCAGTCGGCGTGCCGCCTTCCCGGATCTCGTACGGCAACACCATCAAGAAGCGTGCCGACATCTCCACCGCGGCCGCGCTCGGTGTGCGCCGGTTCACGGTCGATTGCGTCGAAGAGCTCGCCAAGGTCGTCGAGCTGGCACCCGGGTCGAGCGTGTGCGTGCGTCTGTTCCACGACTGCGGCGGCGCCGACTGGCCGCTGTCGCGCAAGTTCGGCTGTGCCCCGAGCGATGTCGTGCGCCTGCTGGTGGCCGCCAGCTCGGCCGGGCTGGCGTGCGGCGTGTCGTTCCACGTCGGCTCGCAGCAACGCGACGTCCACAGCTGGTTCGAGACGCTCGGCGTGGTCGCCGACGTGTTCGCCCAGGCCCGCGAGCTCGGCGCGGCGCCATCGTTCCTCAACCTCGGCGGCGGCTTCCCGGGCACGTACCGCGACGCGGTGCCCGACATCGGCGACTACGGCACGGCGGTCACCGCCGCGCTCGGCCACTGGTTCCCCGAGGCGCTCCGCCCCGACAGCCCGATCGAGGTGATGGTCGAGCCCGGCCGCTACCTGGTCGCCGACGCCGGCGTCCTGCGCAGCGAGGTGGTGCTCGTCTCCACCCGCACGGTCGACGACTTCGAGCGCTGGGTGTACCTCGACGTCGGCAAGTTCCACGGGCTCGCCGAGACGATGGACGAAGCGATCCGCTACCGGCTGCGCACCAGCCGCGACGGTGGCCCGACCAGCCCGGTCGTCATCGCCGGGCCCACGTGCGACTCGGCCGACGTGCTGTACAGCAAGAGCGGCTACGAGCTTCCGGTCACCTTGCGCGACGGCGACCTGGTCGACCTGCTGTCGGCCGGTGCGTACACCACCACGTACTCGTCGGTGGGCTTCAACGGCTTCGCGCCCCTCGCCGAGCACTTCATCTGACGTGTCTGGTTTGCGAACCCCGTACTACCTGCTCGACGAGGCGCGCCTGGTGCGCAACCTCGACGTCGTCGCTGCCGTGCGTGAGGCGTCGGGCGCCAAGTCGGTGCTGGCGCTCAAGTGCTTTTCCACGTGGGGCGTGTTCGACCTGATCGGCCGGTACCTCGACGGCACCACGAGCAGCTCGCTGTACGAGGCCCGGCTCGGCCGCGAACGGTTCGGTAAGGAGGTCCACGCCTACAGCGTGGCGTGGGACGCTGGCGAGGTTGCCGAGGTCGCCGCGCTGGCCGACAAGGTGATCTTCAACTCGGTGGCGCAGTTGCGGGCCCACCGCGACGCGGTCGCCGGCCTGCCGCTCGGCCTGCGCGTCAACCCCGGCGTGAGCTACTCGCACTTCGACCTGGCCGACCCGGCCCGCCCGCACTCACGTCTCGGGGTGACCGACGACGCCGAACTCGCGGTGGTCGCGCCCGACCTGAGCGGCCTGATGTTCCACTTCAACTGCGAGAACGACGACGTCGAGGCGCTCGCCCGGGCGGTCGGCGTGATCGCCGAGCGCTACGGCGCGTTGCTCGACGGCATGGACTGGGTCAGCCTGGGTGGCGGCATCTCGTTCACGAACCCGGGGTACCCGGTGGAACGGCTGGTGGAACTGCTCGCCGGCCTGGCCGAACGGTTCGGTGTGCAGGTGTACCTGGAGCCCGGCGAGGCGACGATCACCGGCACCGCCGAGCTGGTCACCTCGGTGCTCGACGTGGTCCGCAACGACGCCGAGATCGCGGTCGTCGACGCCTCGGTCGAAGCCCACATGCTCGACCACCTGATCTACGCGACCAATCCCCGCGTGGAATCGCCGGCGGCCGGTGACCACCCGGTGACGATCGCCGGTCGTACCTGCCTGGCTGGTGACGTGTTCGGCGAGTACACGCTCGACGCCCCGCTCGCCGTCGGCGACGAGGTTCGGTTCGCCGACGCGGCGGGGTACACGATGGTGAAGGCCAACTGGTTCAACGGGCTGCGCCGGCCGTCGATCGTCGTCCGTCGTCTCGACGGCACGCTCGACGTCGTCCGCGAGTTCGGATACCACGACTACGAGTCCAGCCTGGGAGGCGAATCATGAAGACCAACGTGCTCATCATCGGTGCCGGCGGTGTCGCCCACGTCGCGGCCCACAAGGCCGCGCTGCACAACGACGTGCTCGGCGACATCTGCATCGCCTCGCGCACGGTCGCCAAGTGCGAGGCGATCATCGACAGCGTGCGCCGCAAGGGCCACGTCAAGGACCCGTCGAAGCGGCTGCACGCGCGCCAGCTCGACGCCCTCGACGTCGCCGCCACCGCGGCCCTGATCCGCGAGACCGGCTCGCAGATCGTCGTCAACCTCGGTTCGGCGTTCGTCAACATGTCGGTGCTCGACGCCTGCATCGAGACCGGTGCGGCCTACATCGACACGGCCATCCACGAAGACCCCGACAAGGTCTGCGAAGACCCGCCGTGGTACGCCAACTACGAGTGGCCGAAGAAGGACGCCTGCACGGCGGCCGGTGTCACCGCCGTGCTCGGTGCCGGCTTCGACCCCGGCGTGGTCAACGCCTACGCCGCGCTGGCCGCCAAGAAGTACTTCGACACGATCGACACGATCGACATCCTCGACGTCAATGCCGGCAGCCACGGCCGCTACTTCGCCACCAACTTCGACCCCGAGATCAACTTCCGCGAGTTCGTCAAGGTGTGGACGTGGATCGATCGCCAGTGGCAGGAGTTCCCCACCCACGCCGTGAAGCGCACGTTCGACTTCCCGGTCGTGGGGCAGCAGCCGATCTACCTCAACGGCCACGACGAGCTGCACTCGCTGGCCAAGCACATCGACGCCAACAGCATCCGCTTCTGGATGGGCTTCGGCGACCACTACATCAACGTCTTCACCGTGCTGCGTACGCTCGGCCTGCTCGACCACGAACCGGTGCAGCTCGCCGACGGCGGCGAGGTGGTGCCACTCAAGGTGGTCAAGGCCGTGCTGCCCGACCCGCAGAGCCTGGCAGCCGGCTACACCGGCAAGACCTGCATCGGCGACATCGTCAAGGGCACCAAGGACGGCCAACCGCGCGAGCTGTTCATCTACCAGGTCAGCGACCACGCCGATGCCTACGCCGAGGTCGAGTCGCAGGGCATCAGTTACACCGCCGGCGTGCCGCCGGTGGCCGCCGCGTTGCTCATCGCCGACGGCCGCTGGGACGCGGGCACGATGGTCAACGTCGAAGAGCTCGACCCCGAGCCGTTCATCGAGATTCTCGACCGGATCGGCCTGCCCACCGAGTACCGCGAGATCGAGCCCGGCTCGCCGGCCTCGTTCGACGGTGAGGTGCGCGCACTCGACGAGGAGTTGGCGAACGCCACGGCGACCGTCACCGTGTCGGCGGCCGACCCGATGATCGCCGTCCGCCGGTGATGCTGATCGTCACCTGAACGCAGACTAACCACCACGTTCGGCGGTTTGTTGACCGCGTAAGGCGCCGATAACGTCGTGCGCAATCAAGCAACGGGCGGACTGTCAACCTGCGTTGGAGCTGCCCTGTGCGCGCGCCCGGACTTCCGGGCTGCACAGCAATGAGGATGCGGAGGACGAACGTGGTGGTTGAGACGGGACGGGATCGGCGCGGGCGCCGGACGTTGGGAGCACTGGCGACCCTGGCGATCCTCGCCGGGTTCACGACCTGGAACGCAGCCAAGGTCAGCGCCGCCCCCGGCGACGCGGTCCCCCAGTTGACCACCAAGACCAGCCAGCCGACAGAGGTCGGTGGCGGCGGCACGATCCAGTACGCGATCAACTACACGTGCTCGAACAACCAGTCCGAAGAGCCCGTCGACGGGTGCGACGGGTCGCTGTTCGCCGACCCGATCCCACTCTTCACGAACGTGTACGGCGAGCTGATGCCGCTCGAGTTCGTCAGCGCCACCGGCCCGGCGAGCGTGTGGCCCGACGGGTTCACGCTCGACACCACCGACCCGGCCAACCCCGTCGTGCGGTCGACGGCGGGCACGTGGCCGGCGGGCACGTCGGGCACGATTTTCATCACCGTGCAGGTTCCCGCCGGAATGGTGCCCGAGGGGCCCCAGACGGTGGTGAACCAGGCCACGGTGTCCGACGTCGAGTCGAACACCGTCGATCCGTCCGACGAGGCGTTCACCGATCTGGTGGGCTTCACGCCGGAGTGGGAGGTCAGCAAGATCGGCCCGACGACCAACACGCGTATGAACCGCGACTACGACTGGGTGGTGTCGGTGTGCGGTCCGTCGACGTCGGCACTGTGGCCGGTGTTCGAGATCACCGACACGCTGCCGGCCGGCTTCCAGTTCGTGTCCGCGCAGTACGGCGGCACGTTCACCGACGACGGTGACACGGTGGGCATCTCCGACGGCGCGGCCACGGTGACCTGGACGTTCGACACCGACAACCGGCCTGCGCTCGGCGCCGACGGCTGCTTCCGGATGACGGTCACCGGCCGCTTCCCGTCCGACTATGTGCACCCCGACTCGGAGGACGTCAACGACGACAACGTCGGCGGCGCGGTCAAGACCAACGTCGCCACCGGCCTCGGCAAGGTCGACCCGGCCGACCCGGGGACCGACCTGGGCGAGGCCCCGTGGGACACCACGCTCGTCGGGCCGCAGTTCGGCTCGGCCGGTACGTCGAAGCGCTTCAGCGACCTGGCCGGCAACGACAACTTCTACACCACAGTCGGGGACCAGGGGCGCTTCAACCTCTCGGCCAGCGTCGACAGCGACTACCTGCTCAACGAGGTGTCGCTCACCGACGGCGACTGGGCGTTCACCACCGGTGGGCCGGGCACGTCGGGCGTTGGTGTGCCCCCCAGCTTCCTGCCGACGGCAATCTCGCCCGGCACGTGGAACGACCCGGTCACGGCGACGATCGAAGCCTCCGTCGACGGCCTCGACTGGGACGTGATCGAGTCCGGCGTCGTGTCGGGAGCGGCCGACATCGCGATACCCGGAGGCGAGGGGTACCGATCGTTCCGCTGGGTGTGGACCAACCCGGGTTCGATCCGTGGCGACTTCGCCGCCACCGGCCAGGCGATCATCGGCGAACTCGGCCAACCCGAAGACGACTTCGGCCTGTACACGAACACGTCGACCCTGGTGGTGCTGCCCGACGGGGCGGCGATGGCGACCGACACCGACTCCGACCAGTACATCCTCGAGAGCCCGCAGCCGCACCCGCAGGTGGCCAAGACGACGTCGAACCCGTCGCGCCAGCCGGGTCAGACCACCACCTACACGATCGTCGCCCGCAACCACGCCGACGCGACCGGCAACCTGGTCAACCCGGTCGTCACCGACTGCATCCCCGAGTACCTCGACCTCCAGGGCTCGCCGACCGCGGCGGCGCCGTGGGTGGCCGGCCCAGCTCACACGTGCGCGGCCGGTGAGACGCCGCTCAGCTTCCAGTGGAACGCCACGCTCGCACCGGGCGCGGAGACCACCGCGATCACCTACACCGTGCAGGTCGCGTCCGCCGATCCGGGGCCGGTCGCCCCATACGGCACGTACAGCAACACGGCGATCATCTCGCCCGACGGTGGCGGCAGCTTCGGCCACTGCGTCAACACCAACCCGGTGTGCGGTTCGACCGCGGTCGTGACGGTGACCCCCACCGTGGAGTTGGCGTCGAACAAGTGCGTGTCGGGCGAACTCGACGGTGGCATCTTCCGGCCGACGCCGCGCTGCACCGATGGCCAGCCTGCGCAGACCCCGGCGTTCACCGTGCCCGGCGGCCCGATCACCTACCGCCTCCAGCTCGAGAACGTCGGCAACACCGACGCCGACCAGATCGACTTCGTCGACATCTTCCCGTACGTCGGCGACACCGCCGTGATCACCGGCTCGGGTGGCACGCTCAATCAACGCAACAGCGAGTACGCACCGATCCTCATCGACGAGATCGAGGCCCCCGCAGGTTGGACCGTGTGGTACTCCACGAGCGCCAACCCGTGCCGGCCCGAGGTCGGCGGCCCCACCACCGGCTGCGACGCGCCGAACTGGACGAGCACACCCGACCCGCTCGCGCTCGCCTCGTACCGTTCGATCAAGCTGTCGCACCCCAGCCAGCTCAACCGGGGCGAAACGGCCGAGTTCACGTGGCAGATGCGCGCCCCCGTGGTCGACGCCAGCTACGACCTCGGCGGCAGCGACCCCGACGACCCAGCCGAGTTCCTCGCCGTGTGCGAACCGCTCGTCGTATCGGCCGACCCCGAGCACTGCCCCCGCGCGGTCAACAGTTTCGCCTACGGCGCCGATGCGGCCGGCCTGCCCGGCGGCACGCCGCAGCCCGGCCGCCTGTTCGCCGAACCGCCGCAGGTCGAGGTGCGCGTGCTCGAGTCGCAGTTCTCGAACGAGATCGGCAACCGGGTGTGGTTCGACCGCAACTACGACGGGCTCCAAGACCCCGACACGTCGGCCAGCGGCGAGCCGGGCATTCCCGGCATCTACATCGAGCTGGTCGATTCCAACGGTGACGTGATCGCCACCACCTACACCGACGCCAACGGCTACTACCTGTTCAGCAGCCTCGACGGTCTGCCGATTCCCAACGGCGACTACACGCTGCGGTTCTACCCGCCGGCCAACTGGTACGTGTCGCCACCCGACGTGAGCGGCGACCCCACCGACGCGGGTGCCCCGGGCGGTACCAACCCGGGCACCAACACCGACGACGACAGCGACCTGCCGCGCACACCGAGCGGCAACCACATCGACCTGGGGCCGTACTACGAGACGGTCAGCATCACGCTCGGTGACAACCCGAACCTCAACGTCGGGGAACCGAACGAGGGCGAGTCCGACCTCACGTGGGACCTCGGCCTGTGGCGCGCCGAGCCGGCGGTGACAATCGACAAGGTCACCCGCGACAGCGCGTGGAACCCCGACGATGCCGGCGACGGCGTGCACATCATCCAGGGTCGCCCGGTCACCTGGACCTACACCATCGTCAACACCGGTAACACCCGGCTCGAGAACGTCAGCATCACGGACAACAACGGGACGCCCGGCAACCTCGCCGACGACTTCTCGGTGACGACCTGCATCATCACCGAGCAAGGTGAGAACTCCGATGGCTTGTTGACGACCGTCACGCCAGACATCAACCTGAATCGCGGCGCAGAGATCACGTGCACCGCCACCGGCACGGCCGGCACGGTGAACTACACCAACATCGGCACGGTCACCGGCGACCCCACCACCGACGACGGCACGCCCGTCACCGGCACGCCGCCCGGGTACCCGAACCTGCCGGCGGTGACCGACAACGACCCGTCGAGCTACGTCGCCGGCAGGTACGACCTGGCCCTGGCGAAGACCGTCGCCGCCCCGAACCTGGCCACCGGTGAAGTGGTGTACACGATCGTGGTCGAGAATCAGGGCACCGTGCCCTCGGGCGACTACACCGTGACCGACCTGTTGCCGGAGGGCCTGAGCGTTGTCTCGGCCGTACCGGCCGCGACCAGCACGACGCCGAGTGCCACCACCACGACGATCACGTGGGACCTCGGTGGCCTCGCACCGGGCGCCCGCCAGACGATCACGCTGACGGCTCACATCGACGACTATCTCGCCCGGCCGTTCCGCAACTTCGCCGAGATCAGCGCCGACTCGTCGGCGCTGGTCCAGACCGCAGGCGTCTCGACGCCGACCACCGACGCCGACTCCACGCCCGACACCGACACCACCAACGACGGCGACTACGGCCCCGTCGGCGAGCCCTCGGCCGTCGACAACACCGGCCCGAACGCGATCGACCAGGCCGGCGTCGGCGCCGATCCCGAGGACGACGCCGACATCGCCGACTTCGACCCCCAGATCGTGTACGACCTGGCACTCGCCAAGGTCGGCAACAGCACGCCGGTGGCGTGGGGTGAGTCGCCCACGTTCACCGTGCGGGTGTACAACCAGGGCAACGTGTCGTCGGGCCCGGTGACCGTGCTCGATCAGTTGCCGACCGGGCTGGTGTTCGACGCCGCCGGCAGCAGCCCGACCTGCACGTCGATCGCCGGCAATCAGGCGCGCTGCACGATCACCAACATTGCGGTCGGTGACTCGGTCGTGCTGACGATCGCCACCACCATCGCCGGCACGCCGGCCAACTACGGCACCGCGCCGTGGCAGAACTGGGCCGAGATCGAGACCGACTCGGCGCAGGCCCTGTACGGCGTCGACGACATCGACTCCACGCCCGAGGCCGAGGAGGAGAACGGCATCGGGGCCGACGCCGTGCCGCCGGGCGACGCACACACCGACGTCACGACCGCCGGCGCGACCTACGCCGAGCCGACCGGGCCCGACGAGGACGACAACGACACGGCCATCGTCGGGACGTCGCTCGTGTACGACCTGGCGCTCGCCAAGGTTGCCACGCCGGGCGTGATCGGCTTCGGCCAGTCGCCCACCTACACCGTGCGGGTGTACAACCAGGGCAACGTGCCGTCGGGCCCGGTGACCGTGCTCGACCAGTTGCCGACCGGGCTGGTGTTCAACCCGACCGGCTCCACGTCGGGGTGCGTCGCGACCGTTCCGGCCGGCGACAACCAGGTGCGCTGCACGATTGCCGACATCCCCGCCGGTGAGTACGTCGACCTGGTCATCGTGACCACGGTGGCCGGCACGCCGCCCGACTACGACTCGGGCCCGTGGCGCAACTGGGCCGAGATCGAGACCGACTCGGGCCAGGCCCTGTATGGCGTGGACGACATCGACTCGACGCCCGAGGCCGAGCAGGAGAACGGCATCGGTGCCGACGGCGACGCGCCCGAGGGTGAGGGCTACGTCGGTATCCCGACGCTCGACGAGACCTACACCGACGAGGACGGCGACGAGGACGACAACGACGACGCCGTCGTCACCACCGACCTGGTCTACGACCTGGCGCTTGCCAAGACCGCCGAGGCCTCTGCGGTCGAGAACGGCACGGCCACCATCACCTACACGCTGACGGTCGAGAACCAGGGCAACGTCGACTCGGGTGAATACACCGTGGTCGACACGCTGCCGGCCGGTCTTGAACTCGTGTCGGCTACCCCCGCCGCGTCGGCGACGACGTCGAACACGGTGACGTGGACCGGTACCAACCTCGAGCCGGGCGAGCAGGCGACGTACACGCTGGTCGTGACCGTCACCGACTTCACCCAACGGCCGTTCCGGAACTACGCCGAGATCGCGAGCGACTCGGCGCAGGCCCTGTACGGCGTGGACGACATCGACTCCACCCCCGACGACGACCCGTACAACGACTTCGACGGGGCGTCGCCCGACGACGACGGGTACGGCCCGATCGGCGACGACAACCCGGCCGACAACGCCGACATCGACGACGCCGGCGAGGGTGCCGACGAAGAGGACGACGCCGACATCGCCGACGTCGACTTCGAACTCGCCGGTCTGTACGACCTGGCGCTCGCCAAGACGGTCGCGGCGACCCCCACGGGCGACCTCGTGTACACCGTCACCGTGCAGAACCAGGGCGAGCTCGACTCGCGCGAGGTGGTCGTCACCGACTATCTGCCCGTAGGTGTGGTCGTCGTCGACCTCGGCACAGCGGTCGACAACGGCGACGGCACGCTCGCCTGGACGCTCGACAACCTGCCCGCCGGCGACACGATCACGCTGACGTTCACGGCCCGCATCACCGACTACCTCGCCCGGCCGTATCGCAACATCGCCGAGATCAGCAGCGACTCGGCCGACGACTACAGCTCCGGCGACGACGAAGTGGCCGACGTCGACTCCACCCCCGACAACGACCCCGACAACGACGGTGACTACGGCCCGGTCGGCGACCCGTCGGGCGTCGACAACACCGGCCCCGACGCGATCGACCAGGCCGGCGAGGGCGACGACCCCGAGGACGACGCCGACGTCGCCGACTACGTGCCGACGATCGTGTACGACCTGGCGCTCGTCAAGGTCGGGCCGGCGACGATCACCGTCGACGGCAACGCGACGTTCACCATCACGGTCGCCAACCAGGGCAACGTCGCCTCGGGCCCGTTCACGGTGACCGACGTGATCCCGCCCGGGATGGTCGCCGTGTCGGCCAGCGCCGGTGGCGTGATCGCCGCCGGCGGCGTCGAGGTGGTGTGGACCGACCTGGCGAGCCTGGCGCCCGGTGCCACCGTGAACCTCACGGTCACCACCCGCGTCACCGACGTGACGCTGCGGCCGTACACCAACTTCGCCGAGATCACCGCCGACGGTGCCGACGGGTACTCGCTGCCCGGCGACCCGATCAGCGACCGCGACTCGCTGCCCGGCGACCCCGAGACCAGCAACGTCGACAACACCACGATCGGCCAGGCCGGGGTGGGTGGTGACATCGGGTTCGACGACGAGGACATCGCCGTCGTCGACCTCGACATCGTCTACGACCTGGCGCTCGACAAGCGCCTGCCGTCCGGCCAGAGCTACCGGCTCGGCGACGTGGTGCGCTTCGAGATCGAGGTCACCAACGAGGGCAACGTGGCGTCGGGGCCGTACTCGGTCAGCGACACGCTGCCGACCGGGTTGACGTTCGTCGCCGCCTCGAACGGCGGCACGGCCGCCGGCCAGGGCATTGCCTGGACGAACCTGCCGTCGTTGGCTCCGGGTGCGTCGCTGGTGCTCACCGTCGACGCCCGGTTCACCGACGTCTCGCAGAGCTCGTACGTGAACCTGGCCGAAATCACCGACGACGACGCCGACTCGTACTCGACGCCCACCGACCCGGTCACCGATGTCGACTCGACCCCGGGCATCCGCCTGGGCGAGGACGACGAGGGCCAGGCCGAGATTCCGGTCGAGGAGATCAACGCCGCCAACCCGGTGCCGACCACCACGGTGACGTTCCCCACCACCACGGTGGCACTGCCGTCGACCACGGTTGCTCGGCCGGTGCCGAACATTCCCAACGCCGGCGCCCGTGTCGCCACGATGCTGTCGTACGCAGCCGTGGTGCTGGCGGTCGGCCTCGCGTTCTACCAGGTCCGTCGCAAGCGCCCCGCCTGACGAACCGCCCGCAGCTTCGACGGGCTCAACCACGAGGTGGTTGAGCCCGTCGAAATCACCGAGGGCGAGTGGGTTCTCTCAGACCGTCAACGGAGCGTGGCGGTGACCGCCGCTGCTTGGGCGGCGAACAGCGGTGCCCGAAGCTCGCCCGCTTGGGCCTCGGCGCGGCGCGCGAACCCACGTGCGCGCGCCGGGTCTCCGGTGGCGGCGAGCAACTCGGCGAGCGCGAGGTCGAGCGGGCCGAACGTCCCCACCCCCGAGAACGACCAACGCCCCGACAGCGGGAGCAGGCGTTCGATCAACCAGGCCCGATGTGTGTCGGTGCCGACGACCGCGGCGGCTCGTCCGCCGAGCATCAGGGCCGCGCTGTAGGTGGTGTCGGCGTTGAGCGCGGCACCGTCGTCGGCCAGCGCCCGGTCGAGCGCGTGGCCGGCTTCAGCGTGCTCGCCGGCCGCGGTCGCGGCGAACGCCACCGCGGCCTGCCACGCACCCACGGTGGGTTGCGTCGCGGCGAAGTCGCGCAGCGGGCCGAGCAGCTCGCCCGCCCGGCCGGCGGCGACGCGAGCGCCGAGCAGCGCTCCGCCATAGAGGGCCGTCACCCGCGACTCGGCGATGCTGCCCAAGAACCCGAGGAGTTCGTCGGCGATCCGCTCGGCGGCGGGGAGGTCGCCGTCGATCAGCGCCACGGCACTGCGCCAGAACGTCAGCTCGAGCCCCCGGCCGCGCGAGCCGATCAGGCCCGACAGGTGCGTCAGCCGGGCGAGCGTGTCGCGCAGCGCGGGGTCGCCGCGTTGGATCTGGTTCGACATGCGCAGGTGCGCCTCGCCCCACTCGACCAGCGCGTCTCCACCCGCGGCCACGTACCCGGCGAGCTCGTCGGCGATCCGTTCGCGGCGTTCCTGGTCGTTCGGACCGGCGATGCACACGACCGCCAGCGGCAGCACCCCGACGAGCACGTCGATTGCCTCCGCCCGATGCGCCAACTCGATCGAGCGGTCGAAGTGGTCACGCCCGAGCGGCGGATCGGCGACCGAGTAGAGCATCGCCGCGGCTCCGAACACTTGGGCCCTGACCCGCGGAACCGTGACCGTGGCGATCGCTGACGCGAACAACGCGTTGAACTCGTCGGGGATCGGGCCGACATCGGACGTGGGGCCGAGTCGGCAGAGCTCGGTCAGCGCATCGCCCACGGCTGGCTCGTCGCCGACGTCGAGTGCCGAGCGAGCGGTCTCGGCGAGCAGGTCGACCCCGCCCGGCAACCCCGCGCTCACTCGGCAGGTTCCCGCGCGCACGGCGATCCGGCGCCAGCGCTCGGTGTGTCCCTCGGTCGTGGCGACGATCGCCAACGCCTGGCCGAACAGGTCGGCGGCCTCTTCCCAGGCGACGTGCTCGGCCCGTAGCTCGCCGGCCGCGGTGAGTGCGATGACGGCTCGCTCGGGGTCGAGCGCGGCTGCCACCGCGGCGTGCTGCGCGAGCTCGCCGAGGCGGGCGACTCGAGCGTGGCGGGCCAGCAGCTCGGCGAACGCGTCGTGAAGCTCCACCCGCCGGCCGGGGGCGATCTGGTCGAGCACGACCCGGCGGAACAACTCGTGACAAAATGCCATCCGGCGCTCGCCGACGGGCACGACGATCTCGTGCGCGCAAGCCTGCTCCAACGTGTGCTCGGCGGTGGGGACGACGTGACGCACGTCGTCGGGGTCGAACTCGGTGCCGAGTACGGCCGCCGCGTCGAGCGCCCGCCGGTCGGCGACCAGCGCGAGCCGTTGGGCGAGCGCGCCGAGCACCGCATCGGGGACCGTGTCGGGAGGTCGGAACGGCGCGCGCTGGTCGGTGTGGGCGAGCGCGAACGTCGTCAGTTCGCGGACGAACAACGCCAGCCCGCCGGTCTGTGCATGGACCCACGTCGCCAGCGCGGTCGCCCACGCGGGGTCGATCCCGTCCGTGTACCGGTCGGTGAACTCGGTGACCACGTCGAGCGACCACGGTGGCAGCTCGATCGTCTGTGCGCCGACGAGGTCGGCCGCGGGCGGGCGTGTGGTCACCACGAGCGCGGTGTTGCCGTTGCCGGCCGTGCGGGCCACGTCGGCGAGAACGGCCAACGTGGTGGGCGATGCCCAGTGGAGGTCTTCGATGACGAGCAGTGTCGGCACGGCGAGCGAGGTCAGCGTGTCGACCAGGCGCTGCAACAGCGCCTCGCGGCCGACTGCCCGGGCGGCTGCGTCGAACCCGGAGGAAGCGTCGGCGGCGGGTTCGGGCAGGCTGGGGAACAACACAGCCAGGTCGGCTCGATACGGGTTGGCATCGAACCCGGCCGGGTCGCGTTCGTGGAGCTGGGCGAGGATCTCGGCGAACGGTTCGAGCGGTAGCGACGGACTCGACGTGCACCTCCCGACGTGCACCCGCACACCGCGCCGGCCCAGAGCGGGGGCGAGCTGCTCGGCGAACGTGGTCTTGCCCGACCCGGCCGCGCCCACCACCACCAACGGCTGGCGGGCCTCGGGCCCGTCGAGCACACCGACCGCGGCGTCGACGAGCGAGCCGATGCCTACCACCGTGCTGGCGCTCGCCGCCACGGCGGCGGCCGATGGGGCCCGCAACGCCGGGTCGTCGTCGAGAATCCGGCGCTCCAGGTCACGCAGGTCGTGGCCGGCCTGGAGCCCGACGTCGGCGAGCGTGCGCCGGGCGAGTTGGCAGGCGTCGAGCGCTTCGCGCCGGGCGCCGGTCGCGGCGAGTGCCCGGGCGAGTAGTTGCCACCGCCGCTCACGGTGCGGTTCGTCGGTGGTGGCGGCCCACAGCCGGCCGATCAACTCGTCGGTGACGCCGCTGCCGAGTTCCTGCTCGAGCCGATCGTCGTTGGCCGCGAGTACCAGCCCGGTCAGTCGCCGGCGGTGCGGTTCGGCCGCGGGCGAGACGAGCAGATCGTCGAGTGGCCGCACGGGGCCCGCCGAGCCGGGCACGACGCTGACGGCGGCACCCAGGCGGTAGCCCTGGGAGGTGGTGTCGATCAGGCCGGGTAGTCGTCGCCGCACCCGCGACACCTGGTTGCGGATCGACGCGACCGCGGTGGGCGGCGGCGTGGCCCCCCACACCAGGTCGACCACCCGCTCGACATCGACCGGGTGGGGATGGTGCGCGACGAGCGCGGCGATCACAGCCCGGGCCCTGGGCGTCAGGTCCACGGCAGCACCGTCGGCGACGACGACGGTGTGGTTGCGGAACTGCACCTCGATGCCGCGTGGCGCGGTACCTGCGCGTGACGCGGTACCAGAGGGTCGCGGCATCCCCAAAATCTAGTGAGCCTCTTGCGTCAGCGCTCCCCGTCACTAGCGTCGAGGTGGTGACCCCGCACGAGCTGGCCGACCTGGCGCACCTGCGTCGGGCGCGCGATCGGATCGACCGCGACTTCGCCGAGCCACTCAACGTCACCGCGATGGCAGGGGCCGCGCTCATGTCGCCCGCCCACTTCTCGCGCAAGTTCCGGGCGGCCTACGGCGAGACGCCGTACGCCTACCTGATGACACGGCGGATCGAACGCGCCCAGGCGCTGCTGCGCCAGGGGATGTCGGTCACCGACGCGTGTATCGCGGTGGGGTGTACGTCGCTCGGTTCGTTCAGCTCGCGGTTCACCGAGATCGTCGGCGAGACGCCGTCGCAGTACCGCGCCCGCGACCACAGCGAACTCGAGTCGGTGCCACCGTGCATCAGCAAGGTGGCCACCCGGCCGCTCCGCCAACGGGCGGTGTCGACAGGCTCGGTGGCCGACTGACCGAGCAGGATCGGAGAAGCGGGCGGGCCGCCGGTGCCCGTACCGTCGAAGGCATGGCAGTCACCGTCTCGTCCATGTTCATCCCCGTCCACGACGCCGACGCAGCGCTCGGCTTCTACCGCGACGCACTCGGTCTCGAGGTGCGCAACGACGTCGCCAACGGCGGCCTGCGCTGGGTCACCGTCGGTGCGCCCGGCCAGGACGTCAACATCGTCCTGTTCCCGCCCGAAGGCGGGCGCGCCCCGGCCGAGAGCGACGCCCTGACGGCGCTGATGACCCAAGGGTCGTTCCAGGCCGCGATCTTCACCGCCGACGACCTCGACGCGACGTTCGAGCGGGTCCGCGCGTCGGGTGCCGAGGTGCTCGACGAGCCCACCTCGCAGCCATGGGGTGTGCGCGACTGCGCGTTCCGCGACCCGTCGGGAAACATGGTGCGCATCGCTCAGGCCTGACAATGTGCACGTGGATGACGCACAGCAACACCCACCCGGCCGATCGCCACGGTCTGATCCGTGTCCACGGGGCCCGCGAGAACAATCTCGATGACGTCAGCGTCGACATCCCCAAGCGCCGTCTGACGGTGTTCACCGGGGTGTCGGGCTCGGGCAAGAGTTCGCTCGTGTTCGCCACGATCGCCGCCGAGTCGCAGCGGATGATCAACGAGACGTACAGCTCGTTCGTGCAGGGGTTCATGCCCACGCTGGCCCGGCCCGACGTCGACGTGTTGGAGGGTCTGACGACGGCGATCATCGTCGACCAGGAGCGGATGGGCGCCAACGCGCGCTCCACGGTCGGCACCGTCACCGACGCCCACACGATGTTGCGGGTGCTGTTCAGCAAGCTCGGCCAGCCCCAGATCGGGCCGCCCACGGCGTTCTCGTTCAACGTGCCCACCCGCGTGGCGAGCGGGTCGATGACCACCGAGAAGGGCGGCAAGACCGAACGCAAGGTGGTCCGCCAGCAGGTGTACCACGGTGGCATGTGCCCGCGCTGCGAGGGCCTCGGGCGCGTCAACGACATCGACCTCGCCCAGCTCTACGACGCCACGAAGTCGCTCAACGAGGGCGCCCTCACGATCCCTGGCTACTCGATGGACGGCTGGCAGGGTCGCCTGTTCCAGGGCAGCGGGCTCGATCTCGACAAGCCGATCGGCAAGTACACGAAGAAGGAGCAGGAGATCCTGCTTCACGCCGAGCCGATCAAGATCAAGGTCGAGGGCGTCAACCTCACGTACGAGGGGATCATCCCCAAGTTGCACAAGTCGATGTTCTCCAAGGACGTCGAGTCGCTCCAGCCGCACGTCAAGGCGTTCGTCGAGCGGGCGGTGACGTTCGTGGCGTGCCCCGACTGCGGCGGCACCCGGCTCAGCGAGGCCGCGCGCTCGTCGAAGATCGCCGGCAAGAACATCGCCGACCTGTGCGCGCTGGAGATCCGCGACCTGGCCGAGTGGGTGCGGGCGCTCGACGAGCCGACCGTGCAACCGCTGCTGACGGCACTCGGGGCCAACCTCGACTCGTTCGTCGAGCTCGGCCTCGGTTACCTGTCGCTCGACCGGGCGTCGGGCACGCTGTCGGGCGGCGAGGCCCAGCGGATCAAGATGCTGCGCCACCTCGGTTCGTCGCTCACCGACGTCACGTACGTGTTCGACGAGCCGACGGTGGGCCTGCACCCACACGACATCGAGCGCATGAACGACCTGCTGCGGCGGTTGCGCGACAAGGGCAACACCGTGCTCGTTGTCGAGCACAAGCCCGAGGTGATCGCGATCGCCGACCACGTCGTCGACCTCGGGCCGGGCGCCGGCTCGGGTGGCGGCACGATCTGCTACGAGGGTGCCGTCGACGGGCTGCGCGCCAGCGACACGGTCACCGGCCGGCACCTCGACGACCGGGCCTCGCTGAAATCCGACGTGCGTCAGCCGACCGGCACGCTGGAAGTTCGCGGGGCGAGCACCCACAACCTGCGTGGCGTCGACGTCGACATCCCGCTCGGCGTGCTCGTCGTCGTCACCGGCGTCGCCGGGTCGGGCAAGAGCTCACTCATTCACGGTTCGGTGTCGGGCCGTGACGGTGTGGTGGCGATCGACCAGTCGGCGATCAAGGGGTCGCGCCGCAGCAACCCGGCCACGTACACCGGTCTGCTGGAACCGATCCGCAAGGCGTTCGCCAAGGCCAACGGCGTGAAGCCGGCGCTGTTCTCGGCCAACTCCGAGGGTGCCTGCCCGACGTGCAACGGCAACGGCGAGATCTACACCGAGCTGGGGTTCATGGAAACCGTCGCCACGCCGTGCGAGGACTGCGGCGGCAAGCGCTTCCAGGCCGACGTGCTTGAGTTGCGATTCGGCGGGCTGAACGTCGCCGAGGTGCTCGGCCTGTCGGTGACTGAGGCGCTGGCCCACTTCTCCGACGGTGAGGCGAAGACGCCTGCCGCGGCGGCGATTCTGGCCCGGCTGGCCGACGTCGGGCTCGGCTACCTCACGATCGGCCAGCCGCTGTCGACCCTGTCGGGTGGCGAGCGCCAGCGTCTCAAGTTGGCCATCCGGATCGGCGAGCAGGGCGGCATCTACGTGCTCGACGAACCGACCTCGGGCCTGCACCTCGCCGACGTGCAGCAACTGCTCGGCCTGCTCGACCGGCTGGTCGACTCGGGCAAGTCGGTGATCGTGATCGAGCACCACCAAGCGGTGATGGCCCACGCCGACTGGATCATCGACCTCGGCCCCGGCGCCGGCCACGACGGCGGCCAGATCGTGTTCGAAGGCCCGCCCGCCAAGCTCGTCACAGCCAAGACCCTCACCGCCAAACACCTCGCGATGTACGTCCGCGCCAAAGCTGGCTGACCCAAGGTGGTTGAGCCTGTCGAAACGACCAGTCCTGCGGACGATCAAGGTGGTTGAGCCTGTCGAAACCACCGGAGGCCATGGGTCTCGGTGGTTTCGACAAGCTCAACCACCTTTGGGGTTCAGGGGGCGATGTCGAGGGTGGCGATCAGGTTGCCGGTGAGGCGGAAGCGGTAGCGCAGGTCGACCGGGCTGCCGGGAAAGTTGCCCTCCACCCGGTTCGTCACGATCCACGAACCGGGCGACTCTTCGACGGCGTCGAGCAGCGTGCGCGTGAACGTGAAATCGGCGGCCGCGGTGCGCACGAAGCTGGCCACGCCGTCGTTGCCGACGTAGGTGTTGCCGTCATCGGTGACGACCACGTCGGGCGCGCACAGCGCCGCTGCGGCAGCACCGTCGCGCGCGTCCTGAGCGGCCTGGAAGGCGGCGACTACATCGGGCAGGTGAGCGGACATGCCGGTGACGGTACGGCTGCGCCGGACAGCATCCGTCCTGATCGGGGCGGCGTGACCGGCGAGTCAGGCCCCATTTGTAACGTTGGGTATGCCTGCTGATCCGAAGCGTGTCGTGGCCGACCTGTTGGAACTGCGCGCGCTCAGCTCGCGTGAGGTTGACGGGATCCCCCAGACGGTGTGCGGGCGGCCGTCCGACTCGCCGCCGCTCGGCAGCGCCCGGTTGGCGTGGACCGAGCCGTGGCAGCGTGCCCGTGACTGGTTCGTGGCCACGTTCGACGGCATCCCGGTCGAGCACAACGTCGACCCGGCCGGCAACCTGTGGGTGACGCTGCCAGGCGCCCGCCCGGAACGGATCGTGCTCGGCAGCCACCTCGACTCGGTGCCCAACGGCGGTTGGCTCGACGGTGCACTCGGGGTAGTGGCCGGTGCCGAGGTGCTGCGTGGGCTGTACCGCGACGGCGTCGAGCTGCCCGTGTCGGTCAGCGTCGTCGACTGGGCCGACGAGGAGGGCGCCCGCTTCGGCCGCTCGCTGTTCGGTTCGGGCGCGGTGTCGGGCACGCTCGAGATCGACAGCGTGCGCGAGTTGGTCGACAACGACGGCCGCCGGCTGGGTGACGTGGTGCGCGAGTACGGCGTCGAGCTCGACACCGCGCTCACCGCCGGCGACGTGCTCGGCTCGATCGTGGCCAGTGCCGAGCTGCACATCGAGCAGGGGCCGATCCTCGAATCGAAGGGCCTCCAGATGGCGGCGCTGTTCGGCATCCTCGGCGTCGAGCGGCGACTCGTGAAGGTCAAGGGTCAGGCGGCCCACGCCGGGGCCACGCCGATCCCCCTCCGCCGCGACCCCACCGTTGCTGCGTCGCGGATGGCGATCGCGATCCGCGACCTGGGCCTGGCCCACGACGCGTTCACCACGGTCGGCGTGTGGCGCGTGCACCCCGGCGTGCCCACCGCGGTCAACGGGCGTACTGAGTTCAGTGTCGACATGCGCGACCTCAGCCGCGACACGCTCGACGCGCTGGTGGCCGGGCTCGAAGCACTCGTGCACGACATCGCCGCCGAGGAGCGGGTCGAGGCGACGATCGAGACGCTCTGGTCGATCGACCCGATCGCGTTCCACCCCGACTTGGTCGAGTTCGCGGCCGACGTGGTCGAAGCCCGCAGCGGTGTGCGCGAGCTGATGCCGTCGGGCCCGATGCACGACTCGGCCGAGATGGCCCGGGCCGGCGTGCCGACGGTGATGCTGTTCACGCCGTCGCTCAACGGCCTCAGCCACACCCACATCGAAGACACCAACGAAGCCCACCTCGAACTCGCGATCGCCGCCTTCGACGACCTCGTGAGAAAGATGCTCACCTGGTCCGCCGCCCGCCTCGCCGCCGACCAAGGTGGTTGAGCCCAACGCGTCCGCTGCCGGTCAAGGTGGTTGAGCCTGTCGAAACCACCGGGTGCCGAGGAATCTCCGATCGTCAACCCGTCAGTCGGTCGAGGAAGCGCAGGACTGCCTGGGCGAACTCGTGGCGCCACAGGTCGACCACGTCCTTCGGGTCGGCCGGACGTGAGGTCACGATGCGATCGACCACCGCTCGCTGGGCGGTCAGCATCGTCGCATTGTCGATGCCGGCCTGCTCGGCCAGCACCAGCTTGAGTAGCAGTTCGCTACGCACGTCGCGCAGGTGCTCGGCCGGTGTGGCGACCCAACTCTCGAACGCCTTCCGTCCGGCCGGTGTGATGCCGAGGATGGTGCGGTTCGGGCCGGCGTCACCTCGCTCCGACCCGACCGGCTCGACCAGCCCTTGGGTGGTCAGCGCGTCGAGCGCGCGGTAGGTGAGGGGCCGCGACAGCGACCACACCCGCCCGATGTCGCCGTCGGGTCGCAGCCGCCGGGCCACCGCCCACCCGTGCGCGGGCTCCTGGTACAGCACCCCCAGCGCGGCCCACTCACCGAGCTGGGCCTGGCGCCGCCGCTCGTCCGCCGGCACACTCACCGTGCCCCACCTTGCGTTAGGGGTGGGTGGGTCAGCGTCGTCACCAGGCGAAAGCTAGCCTGCGTCCACTGAGGCCGAGAGTGGGAGGCGCCAACATGAACGTCATCCAAGCATGTGCTCGTACACTGCGGTGCCTCGTCTTCGTGGCTGTGCCAGCCGCGTGCGGCGACCAAGGCCAAGACGGTCAGCCGACCAACCCTTCCAACTCCATCTCGTTGCCGACGCTGCCCGCTGGCGACTCGGGCGTAACGGTCACTCCCGGCCGCAACTGCGCAGCACCCGGTGAGTACGTCGACATCACCATCGTCAACCCCACCGACGAACCGGTCGAGTGGAGCCCGTGGACCGACGTCACCGACTTGGCGACGGCGGAGGTGGTACTTGTCGTCGCCTACAGCGGCGCGTCCCAGGCACCTCCCGGTACCTTGGCACCGATGCCCTACTTCCTCGACTCGGGGGTGACCCCCGGAGAGGTTCCCGTACCTGACGCGCTCGGCAACTACCGATATCACGGGTTCACCCACGACACCGCGTTCGACATCGACGTCACCGACCACTGCGGGTAGGGCTACGCGGGGTAGACCTCGATGTCGGTGGCTTTGACGGCGCTCCATACGGGGTCGCCGGCACGCAGGGCGAGTGCGTCGACGGCTGCGGTGGTGACTTCGGCGGTGAGGTGGATCGGCCCGGCGATGCCGACGCGGGCGCGGTCGGCCATCCGGTCGAGGTCGTCGACCACGCCCTCCCAGGTGTTGCGGGCACTCGACTCGGGGGGCGTGCGGCTGAGCGTGATCGCTTGCGGGCGAATGGTGGCCAGTGCCGGACCGACCACCGCCGACGGTGCGGTGACGACCACGCCCTCGGCCGTGCGCAGCACCATGCCGTCGGACACCCCGGCGACGAGGTTGGTGCCGATCAGCTCGGCCACGAATTGCGAACGGGGGTGCGCGGTGACGTCGGCGATCGTGCCCGCCTGCACCATCCGGCCGCCGTCGAACACGGCCACCCGGTCGGCGAGTGCGTACGCGTCGACCGGGTCGTGGGTGACGAGCACACGCATGCCGTCGAAGCCTGCCAGGTGAGCGCGCAGGTCGCGGCGCACCACCCGCCGGGTGGCCGCGTCGAGCGCGGCGAGCGGCTCGTCGAGCAGCAGCACCCGCGGACCGGTCGCCAGCGCCCGGGCGAGTGCGACCCGCTGGGCCTGACCACCCGACAGCCGCCGCGGTCGCGCCGCGGCATGGTCGCTCAAGCCCACCCGTTCGATCACCGCCGCCACCTGGCGTCGGGCCTCGCCGCGGCCGACGCCGCGGGCGCGCAGGCCGAAGGCGACGTTCTCGGTGACGTCCATGTGATCGAACAGGAGGTAGTCCTGGAACACCATGCCCACGGGTCGCCGCTCGGGAGGCCCGTCGAGTGGTACGCCGTCGACAACAACCGCGCCTCGCGTCAGGTCGGTCAGGCCGGCGATCGCTCGCAGCAGCGTCGACTTACCCGACCCGTTCGGCCCGAGTACCGCGAGCACCTCGCCGGGCGCGACCGACACCTCGACGTCGAGTTCGAACCCCCCCTGCTGCACGACCGCAGCCACGTGCAGCCCGGTTTGCCGGAGCGAATCCGACCGCTCAGGGCGGGTCTGCTCCGGTAAACCGGTCATGCGCGGATGCCACCCAGCCAGCGATCGCGCAGGCCGACCAGCACGGCGAACGAGACGGCGACGAGGATCAGGCTCATGATCAGCGCCTCGGGTGGGTTGATGTCGAGTGCCAGGTACGTCATCAACGGCATCGTCTGGGTACGTCCGGGGAAGTTGCCGGCGAACGTGATCGTCGCCCCGAACTCACCCAACGCGCGCGCCCAGGCGAGCACTGCGCCGGCCACCAGCGCCGGGCGGATCGCCGGCAGCGTCACCCGCCGGAACGCGTACAAGCGCGACGCACCGAGCGTGCGTGCGGCCTGCTCGTAGCGGCCGTCGAACTGGCGCAACGCGGCCTCGACGGTGATGACGAGGAATGGCATCGCCACGAACGTCTGGGCGACGACCACCCCCCAGGTAGTGAACGGCAGCCGGAAGCCGAACCAGCGATCGAGCCACTGGCCGAACAAACCGCGCCGCCCGAACGCGGCGAACAGGGCGACACCGCCCACCACCGGTGGCAGCACCATCGACAGCGTGCACAGGGCGCGCACGAACGCCCGCCCGGGGAACTCGACCGTCGCCAGCAGCCACGCCAGCGGTAGGCCGAACACGATCGCCAGCACGGTCGCCATCAGCGAGGTGCGCAGCGAGAGCCATAGTGCCTGCTGCACCGTGTCGCGTCCGAGCACGTCGAGCACCGACCCCCAGGGGGCCCGCCAGATCAGGCCGACGAATGGCAACCCGAGGAACGCCACCCCCAGCACGGCCAACGCCAGTGCTGGGAGTGGCAGTCGCGAACGCACGCAGGAAACTTAGGGCGCGGTGAACCCGTAGCTGGCGAGGATCGCCTGGCCCGCAGCGCTCAACACGAAGGCGATGAACGCTGCCGCCGCGTCGGGGTTGCCGGTCTCGTTGGTGACGGCGATGGGGTATTCGGCGATGACGTTGATGTCGGTGGGGATGGGTACGCCGTCGGCTCGGTCGTCGTTGGCGATGACGTCGGTGGCGTAGACGATGCCGGCGTCGGCTTCGCCGGCGGTGACCTTGGTGGTGACGGCGCCGACGTTTTCTTCGAGGGTGTCGGGTTCGACGGTGATGCCGGCGTTGTCGAAGATTTCGTTGGCGTAGTTGCCGCAGGGGACTTCGGGGGCGCAGATGGCGAGGATCAGGTCGGAGTTGGCGAGGTCGGCGATGCCGGTGATGCCGAGTGGGTTGCCTTCTTCGACGATGATTTGGAGCAGGTTGGTGGCGAACACGACGGGTTCGTCGAGGGTGCCGTCTTCGTCGGTGAGTTTGGTCATGTTGTTGAGGTCGGCCGAGGCGAACACGTCGGCTGGGGCGCCTTCGGTGATCTGGGTCACCAGTGCTGACGATCCAGCGAAGTTGAACACCACATCGACATCGGGGAACTCCGCCTCGAACGCCGCCTCGACATCGGTAAAGGCGGCCGTCAACGAGGTCGCCGCGAACACGATCAAATCACCCGACGGGCCACTCGCGGGTTCGGTCGTGTCGGGCGAGGGGGCTGGGTCGGTGGCCGGTGGGTCGGTGGTGGGATTGGCAGGATCGGTCGCCGGGCTGGTCGCGGGCGACGTGCTCGGCGAGGGCGCGGGCGATGTGGCGGGCGGGTCGTCGGCCGAGTCGTCACCGCCGCAGGCCGCGGCAACGAGCGACAGCGCGAGCACGGTGCTGGTCAGGATGCGTGAGTGTCTCCCCATGACACGCAACATAGTCAATTCGTGACTATCGGGGTAACAACGCACCCTGTTGTAACAATCCAGCGCAGGGGGACACGTTGCCGAAACATTGCGGTGCGACCTTGTCGCCGACCCCGCGGCCGACGATGCCCGTGCGGTCTCTGACCCCTGCTCGGCGACTTCGGTTGCAGACCTCGAAAGGAACCCGCGTGGACTCTGGAAGCATTGCGTGGGTGCTGACATCGGCAGCACTCGTGCTCTTCATGACCCCCGGTCTGGCGTTCTTCTACGGCGGCATGGACCGCACGAAGAGCGTTCTCAACATGTTGATGATGAACTTCTGGTGCCTGTTGGTCGTGCCCGTGATCTGGGCGGTCTTCGGCTTCTCGCTGGCGTTCGGCGACAACGAGTGGATCGGCAACTTCGACTTCGCCTTCCTCGACGGCCTGGGCATCAGCCTGCTCCCCGATGGCACCACTGACGGCACGCTCGCGTCCGTCGCCTTCCTCGGCATGTTCGCCGTGATCACTCCGGCGCTGATCTCGGGCGCGGTCGCCGACCGCATGAAGTTCTCGGCGTGGGCGCTGTTCGTCCCGCTGTGGTTGGTCATCGTGTACATCCCGGTGTTCAAGTGGGTGTACGGCGGCTGGCTCGGCCAGCGCGGCTCGATCGACTTCGCCGGCGGCACGGCCATCCACGTCAACGCCGGTATCGCCGCCCTCGCCGCGGTGCTCGTACTGGGCAAGCGCAAGAGCTTCCCGAACGCCACCCCGCCGCCGCACAACATGCCGCTGGTGATGATCGGTACCGGCATCTTGTGGCTCGGCTGGTTCGGGTTCAACGCCGGGTCGGCGGGTGCTGCCAACGGGCAGGCCATCCAGGCCTTCCTGAACACGTTCCTCGCCGCTGCTGCGGCCGGGCTGGTGTGGGCGATTGTCGAGAAGATCCGCGACGGGCACTTCACCAACCTCGGGGCTGCGTCGGGCATCGTCGCCGGCCTGGTGGCGATCACGCCGGCCGCCGGCTACGTGTCGGGCCCGGCTCCGCTGATCATCGGTGCGATCGCCGGGTTGGTGTGCTGCTACGCCGTCAAGCTCAAGTTCACGGCCGGCTACGACGACGCGCTCGACGTCGTCGGTGTGCACTTCGTGGGTGGCCTGGTCGGCTCGCTGTCGGTCGGGTTCTTCGCCAACCCCGACTTCTTCGGCGACGAGTTCATGAAGGGCGTGTTCTACGGCGGTGGTGCCAAGCTGCTCGGCGAGCAGGCACTGGCGTTGGTGGCCGCGATCGTCTGGTCGTTCGTGCTGACGTACGTGATCATGATGGCGCTGAAGCGCACGATCGGTGTGCGTGTCGACGAGGAGGTCGAGCGCAGCGACCTCGACCTCGCCGAGCACGCCGAGACGGCCTACGCCTGACCGCCGTCCGCGACGAGCGCTGGTACCCGGGCCTGCCGTGCCCGGGCACCAGCGCGTCACGTCATCGAAGGTGAGCCCGCACCCACTCGCACAAGTCGTCCTCACTCACCGTCCGCGCGGCCAGGCCATCGATCATGTCGGCGGACTCGATCGTGTCAGGGAACTCGAGTTCCACGGCGTTGAGTGCAGCGGTTTCCAGCATGACGAGGAACGCCGTGCGCTTGTTGCCGTCGAGGAAGGGGTGGTTGAGGACGAGCCGCGAACAGATCACTCCGAGCCGCTGCCACGTTTCGGGGTAGAGGTCGACATCGCCGAATCCGGCCAGCGGTGCTTGCAGGGCCGAGTCGAGTAGTCCCAGCCTGACCGAGCGGCGCACGACCTCGACATCAGCACCGATCGTGTCGGCGTTGAGGTAGATGACGAGGTCGAGGCTGGGCACCCGATGGATCACGCGAGGTGATCCATGATCGTCCGGTACTTCTCGCGGTGCTCGCGAGCGCGGCGGCGGGCAGCCTCGATCTCAGCGTCATGACCGGCGCGAATCAGGTCGAGAATCGCCTGATTCTGGGAGGTGCCGGTACGGCGGGTGCGTTCGTCGACCAGCGCCGCCGACGCGTCGTCCATCCGGAGGTTCAGAGATTTCGTCACGGTGCTATGGTACCAACCCAGCCACAGAACTCGGGGAGGGTGAGCCGCGGTACTGTCCGGGGATGCAGTCGTGGGTCGTGTCGGATCGGGTCGAAGCGATCGCCGGGGCGCCCGAGCAACCCACCGCGCGGCGGTTCCACAACCCGCTCGCCACCGAGCCGACCCCGCCCTTCCCCGGCTACCCGGCCGAGCCGGCCGGTACGCCGGTCGACGCCCCGTCGGCGTTCCTGCCCAGCCTCGACAGCGACACGCTCGACGCCGGACTCGATCCTGGCGACCCGATCGCCAAGCTCACCGGGCGGCCCACGCCGGCTCACGAGGCGGTGCCCGAGTTCGCCCCCTACGGCGACCGCACGCTGGTCCGCGTGCTCGCCGCGCTGACCGCCAGCCGTTACGGGCTGGGTGAGGTGTGCGGGCCGCTACTGCACGAGAACCGCAAGGTCACCGGGTGGACCCGCGACGCGTTCGCCTACGACGACCGGTCGACGAACCTGTACCAGTCACACCCGTGGGTGCTGTGCGTGCGTCCCGACGGCAGCGCGTTCGGCGTCATCGTCGAGACCACGTGGCGCTTCTCGGCGCAGCTGTACGACCACCTGCTGATCGAGGTCGAGGGCCCACCGCCGGCGGTCACCGTGATCGAGGGCGCCACCGCCGCCGAGGTCGTCACCACGCTGACCGAGCTGACCGGGCGGATCGAGTTGCCGCCCCGCTGGGCGCTCGGTTTCCAGCAGTCGAAGTGGAACTACGCGCCCGCCGACGATGTGCGCCGGGTCGCCCGCGAGTTCCGCGCCCGGCAACTGCCCGCCGACGTCGTCTGGGTCGACATCGACTACATGGACGCCTACAAGGTGTTCACGTTCGACCCGGAGTTCGGCGACGTCGCCGCGCTCCACGACGACCTCCACGCGATCGGCTGGAAGGCGGCGTGGATGATCGACCCTGGCGTCAAGATCGAACCCGGTTACCACGTGTACGACCAGGCCGTCGCCGGCGACCACCTGCTCGACTTCGAAGGGGTGGTGTGGCCGGGCCCCACCGTGTTCCCCGACTTCACCCGGGCGGCCACACGCGACTGGTGGGCCGGGCTGTACGACGAGTTCCTCGCCACCGGCGTCGATGCCGTGTGGAACGACATGAACGAGCCCGCCAACCTGGAAGACCTGCCCGACAAGGCGTTGCCACCCGACGTGCACCACCGCGCCGACGACGAGCTGGGCGGGCCTGGTCCGCACGCCCGCTACCGCAACATCTACGGCCTCCAGATGACCCGCGCCAGCCACGCCGGCATCAAGGCCGCGCGGCCCGACCAGCGGCCGTTCCTGCTGACCCGCTCGACGTTCCTCGGCGGGCACCGCCACGCGGCGACGTGGACCGGCGACAACGTGTCGAACTGGGACCACCTCGCCTGGTCGATCCCGATGGCGCTCAACCTCGGCCTGTCGGGCCAGCCGCTGGCCGGCCCCGACATCGGCGGGTTCGCCGGCGAGTGCACCGGTGAGCTGCTCGCCCGCTGGATGGGCATCGGCTGCCTGTTCCCGTTCGCCCGCAACCACAACATGAAGACGATGCCCGACCAGGAGCCGTGGGCGTTCGGCGCCCAGGTCGAGGCCACCTGCCGGCGCGCGCTGGAGCGGCGCTACCGGCTGCTGCCGTACCTCTACACCCTGGCCCGCGAGGCCGCCACCACCGGCTTGCCGATCATGCGCCCGGCGTTCTGGGCCGACCCGGCCGACGCCGGCCTGCGCCGCGTCGACACAGCGTTCCTACTCGGTGCCGACCTGTACGTGCGGGCCGACGTCAGTGCCGATCGCACCGGCGCGACTGCGCCGGTGCCGGTCGGGTGGCGGCGGGTCGAGGTGCTCGATACGCCCGTGCGCGACCGCGACCTGCCCGAGCTGTACCTGCGGCCGGGGGCGGCGCTGCCGCTCGGCCCGGTGATGCAGTGGAGCGACGAACGCCCGCTCGACGAACTGACCCTGCTGGCCCACCTCGACCCGGCGACCGGGGTGGCCACCGGCACGCTGTACGAGGACGCCGGCGACGGCTTTGGCTACGAGCAGGGCGAGTACCGGCTGACCGAGTTCACCGTCGCGGCCGACGGGTACGCCCACGCCGTCACCGCCGGCGACTGGCCCGCCGACACCGACCGCCCCGTCACCATCACGAGGCTCCCGTGACACACCGGATCACCGACCCGGTGGTCGAGTGCCGGGCCCTGCCCGGTGTATCGAGACCATTGGTGCGCGTACCGGTCGTCGAGACGGTTGTCGAGTGGCCGCTCTGCGGCCGTATCGAGACAGACACCGCAGGGGCGGCTGCGCCGCTGGTGCGGCACTCGACGACCGAACGTGCCCGGCTGTGGGGTGGCGCCGGGAGCGCGCCGTGACGCCGGGTACGGCCGATCCGGTGACGCCGCGGCTGCAGCCGGGGGTCAGCGAGGTGTGGCCGGGCGAGCCGTTCCCGCAGGGCGCCACCTACGACGGGCGCGGCACGAACTTCACCCTGTACTCCGAGGGGGCGACTCGGGTCGACCTGTGCCTGTTCGACCGAGCCGGGGTGGAGAGCCGTGTCGAGCTGACCGAGGTCGACAACTTCGTCCACCACGTGTACCTGCCTGGCGTCGGGCCCGGCCAGCGCTACGGGTTCCGTGTCGACGGGCCGTGGGACCCACCCGACGGGCTGCGCTTCAACGCCGCCAAGCTGCTGCTCGACCCGTACGGCAAGGCCGTCGACGGCCCGATCGAGTGGGGCCCTGAGGTGTACGCCCACCGCATCGACGGGCCGGCCAAGTCGCGCGGTGAGCGTGACCGGCGCGACTCGGCGGCCAACATGCCCCGATCGGTCGTCATCAACCCGTACTTCGACTGGCGCGACGACCGCCCGCCGCGCACACCGTTGCACCACACGGTGATCTACGAGGCCCACGTGCGCGGGTTTACGGCCACCCACCCCGAGATCCCGCCCGAGCTGCGCGGTACCTACGCCGGGTTGGCCACCGAGCCGGCGATCGATCACCTCAAGGCGCTCGGCGTCACCGCGGTCGAGCTGATGCCGGTGCACGAGTTCGTCAACGACCACCGGCTGGTCGACCTCGGCCTGTCGAACTATTGGGGCTACCAGTCGATCGGCTATCTGGCACCGCACCATCGCTATGCCGCGTGGGGTGCTGGCGGGCAGCAGGTGCAGGAGTTCAAGTACCTCGTCGAGACGCTCCACCAGGCCGGTATCGAGGTGATCCTCGACGTCGTCTACAACCACACCGGTGAGGGCGATCACAACGGGCCGGCGCTGTCGCTGCGCGGCGTCGACAATGCGGTGTACTACCGGCTCGACCCGTCCGACCCGGCCCGCTACGTCGACTACAGCGGCACCGGCAACAGCCTCAACGTGCGTCACCCGCACGTGTTGCGCCTGATCATGGACAGCCTGCGCTACTGGGTGCTCGACATGCACGTCGACGGGTTCCGGTTCGACCTCGCCTCGGCGCTCGCCCGCGAGCTGCACGACGTCGACCGCCTGTCGGCCTTCTTCGACATCATCCAGCAGGACCCCGTGATCAGCCAGGTGAAGCTGATCGCCGAACCCTGGGACATCGGCGAGGGCGGGTACCAGGTCGGCAACTTCCCCACCATGTGGTCGGAGTGGAACGGGCGCTACCGCGACAACGTGCGCGGCTACTGGCGCGGCGACGACGGCCAACTCGGCGAATTCGCGTACCGGTTCACCGGCAGCTCCGACCTGTACGAGTCGAACGGGCGCCGACCGAACGCGTCGATCAACTTCGTCACCGCCCACGACGGGTTCACGCTGCGCGACCTGGTGTCGTACGACGACAAGCACAACGAGGCCAACGGCGAGGACAACCGCGACGGCGAGAGCCACAACCTGTCGTGGAACAGCGGCGTGGAAGGCCCCACCGACGACCCTGAGATCGACGAGTTGCGCGGCCGCCGCGTGCGCGCGTTCCTCGCCACGCTGCTGCTCAGCCAGGGCGTGCCGATGCTGGTGATGGGCGACGAGCTGGGGCGCACCCAGGGCGGCAACAACAATGCCTACTGCCAGGACAACGAGGTGTCGTGGGTCGACTGGGACGCGGCCGACCGCGAGCTGCTGGCGTTCGTGCGCGACCTGATCGAGTTCCGCAACCGCCACCCGGTGTTCCGGCGCCGGCGCTGGTTCCAGGGTGCCGAGGTGCAGCGCGACATCGGGTGGTTCACGCCCGACGGGGCGCCGATGACCGCCGAGGAGTGGAAGGACCCCGCCGGGCGCGGGCTCGCGGTGTGGCTCAACGGGGCGACGATCGCGTCGCCCGACCCGCGCGGCGCGCCGGTGTTCGACGACGACTTCCTCGTGTTCTTCAACGCCGGCGCCGAGCCGCTCAACTTCGTGCTGCCGGCCGAGGTGGGTGGCGGCTGGTCGTTCGAGTTCGACACCGCCACCGTCAGCGGGCGTCGCGTGTCGAACGCGGTCGGCAAGAAGGTGCTCGTCGCCGACCGCTCGGTGGTGGTGCTCGGCCGCCCCAGCGCCAACCTGGCCCCCCGCCACCCCAGCCTCCGAGGCGCAAGGTGATGTGGTCTCGATACACCGCCTGGCGGCGGCACTCGACCACCTGGTGCTTGCGCGCTGCAGGGTGCCCGACGAACCTCTTTGCCCCACGGTCGTCGAGTGGCGCACCCGCGGCGCAGCCGCCCCTCCGTTGTATCGAGACGTGGTGCGCGCCAATGACCGTGGGAGGTGACCGGTGAGGGTCTTGTTCGCCACGGCCGAGCTGGCGCCGGTGGCTCGGGTGGGTGGGTTGGCCGAGGCGTCGGCCGGGTTGGTTCGTCAGCTACGCGCCGACGGTGAATCGGTCGACGTCGTGCTGCCCGACTACTCCGGGGTGACGCTCGCCGACGAGCACGTGACCGAACTCGCCGTCCCGGACTGGGCCGGCACCATCGCCCGCGTGCGCCGTGGCGTGCACGCCGTGGCCGGCCCACTCACGCTGGTCGCCACCGCTGGCATCGTGCGCCCGAACCCGTACGTCGACGCCGACGGCGAGGGTTGGCCCGACAACGATGTGCGCTTCTTCGGGTTCGCCGCCGCTGTCGCTGCGCTCGCCACCGCCGACCGGCCCGATGTGCTGCACCTCAACGACTGGCACACCGCCCCGGCGTTCGGGTTCCTCGCCGACCCGCCGCCCGCCGTGTTCACCATCCACACGCTCGGTCACCAAGGCGTGGTGGGGGCCGAGTGGCTCGACCGCCTGCCGTACCGGTCCGACGTGTTCGAGGGGTTCGGTGACACGAGCAGAGTGGCCAACCCGATGCTCGCGGCGATCCGCCTGGCCGACCGGGTGATCGCCGTCAGCCCCACCTACGCCCGCGAGATCGTCACCCCGCAGTCCGGCATGGGGCTCGACGGTGAACTCGCCGCGCGCGGCACCGCGCTGGTCGGCATCCGCAACGGCATCGACGTCGGCGAGTGGAACCCAGCTACCGATGCGCACCTCGCCACCAGGTACGACGCTCGGTCCGTCGTGGGGGGCAAGGCCGCCTGCCGGGCCGCCCTGCTCGGGTGGGCCGGGTTCGCCGGGCCGCCGGTGGTCGCCGACGAGCCGGTGATCGGTGTCGTGTCGCGGCTGGTCGAGCAGAAGGGCATCGACTTGTTGCTCGAGGCGGTGCCGTTCCTGTACCACCTGGGCGCCCGCCTGGTCGTGGTCGGCTCGGGCGACGTGGCGCTCGCCGACCGGCTGCGCTACCTGGCCGAGGTGTATCCAGACCGGTTGGTGTTCGTCGACGGCTACCACGCCGACCTCGCCCACCAGGTGTTCGCCGGCGCCGACCTGTTCGCGATGCCGAGCCGGTTCGAGCCGTGCGGCCTGGCGCAGATGCAGGCGATGGCCTACGGCACGCTGCCGGTGGTGACCGACGTCGGTGGTCTGCACGACACGGTGGTCGATGCCGACGCGGTGCCCGAGCGCGGTACCGGCATCGCCGCCCACGTCCCCAGCGCCGCCGCGTTCACCGACGCCCTGTGGCGCGCCGCTCGCCTGTGGAGCGACAAGCCCCGCCGGAGTGCCGCCCAACACCGCGCCATGTCCGAAGACTGGAGCTGGGCCGCCCCCGCCGCCGCCCACGTCGACCTGTACCAAGCCGTTACAAACGGTGTCAGACACCATCTGTAACGGCCAGCGCCGGACGTAGAGCGTCGATCAGCAGGCGGCGGGTCACCTCGTCGACTTGGCGGCCCCGCCAGACGAGTTGGTTGCCGAAGTCGACGTCGACGAACGACTCCTGGCCGATCGTCACTGGCCGCTCGAACCGCGGCGCGACGTGCCAGTGGACATGCGGGTCGGGCCGACCGTTCGCCCACGGAGGATCGGGGTCGGTTGCCCGAAACGCCCAGTTGCGGAGGCATGACAGGTTGACCATCGTTGCTCCGAGTGTCCCCTCCAACGCTCGCTCGACGAGCCGGTAGACGCCGAAGAAGTCAGCCGCCTCAGCATCCGTGAGTTGGCTGACCTTCGGGACGTGACGCTGGGCGACCGCCAGCAGCGCCCCCGGCACTGTCTGGTCCGGGTGAAGAAGGATCTTCCACGACCCAGTTGTCATCACCAGTCCGGGTTCGTGCTCGGGGGGCGTACAACTCACGCATCCGGTCACCCGGAGAACGTTACAACCGGTGTCAGACACCGGATGTAACACCCCTTCGTCAAGATCGGGGGCATGGGAAGGAAGCTGCGACGCGACATCGAGGGCGGCTGGCATCACGTCATGAACCGAGGCATCGATCACCAGCCGGTCTTCCTGGCGGCAGGTGACGCGCGGTTGTTCTTGTGGTTGATGGGCGAGGCGGCCGAACTGCGGGGGGTTGAAGTCCACGCGTACTGTCTGATGGAGAACCACTACCACCTCCTGGTGCACTGTCCGGAGGGAGGCCTCTCGGAATTCATGCAGCGGGTTGGCGCTCGGTACACGCGCGCCGTGAATACTCGAGTTGCGCGTGACGGCCCGCTGTTCCGGGGCCGGTTCCATTCGATCCTCATCGACAGCCCTGAGTACCTCGACCTCGTCGGCCGCTACATCCATCGGAACCCGCTCGACGTCCGGCCCGCTGTGCCGCTCGATCGGTACCGCTGGTCGAGCTTCGGTGCGTACGTCGGTGCGGCGTCCTCGCCAGAGTGGTTGCGCACCGACGTACTGGAGGCGATGCACGCCGATCGGTACGCGATGCGGACGTTCGTTGAGGGCAATCTCGCTCCGATGCGAGTCACGGCGGCGATGCCGTGGGCCATCAAGCTCGCGGTTTCCGAACTCGATCATGAAGCTCTCGGCATTGCGAACTCTGCGCAGGTCGAACGCACCGTCGCGCTGGCGCTCCTTGACGGATCGTCGGTCGAGGTGCAGCAGTCGGTGAGTGCACTCCTCGGTGAGTTGACGGACGGGGCGCGCCGAACCGCGCTCAGCCGGGCTCGTCGCCGTGTTGCCGATCAGCCCTGGATGGCCGACATCCTGGGCCGCGTCCGCCACCTCGCAGCGTGACCGTTACAAACGGTGTCTGACACCGTTCGTAACAGTCGACCAGCGAGGGCTCAGCCTCGGCCACACAACTCCCGAAACGGCGGTATGTCGAGGTCGTCGTGTGGCACGGGAGGCAGGGCGTCGGCGAGGTGCAAGAGGTCGACCAACACGCGTCCGCGCTCGTCGGGATCGATCGCCCGGGGTGCGTACACCGGCGGTGTCGTCCAGTTCGGAGCCACGCAGTGAAGCGTACCCAGCACGACTCGCGTCAGGAGTCGAAGTCGAGGCTCGGCAGGTACCTTCCGACAGGGCGCGCGGAGGAGGTGGGTCAGGGGGCGGTGTAGGCCCAGGTCAGGAACACGTCCTGGGGGACACTGCTCCCGTCGGCGAACCATGCCACGTAGAAGCTGCGGTCGCTCTCGAAGATCGCCGCATAGCCGGCGAGATCGGCGACCCCCGCCGCATAGTAGGGGTAGAGGCACACCTTGCCAGCCGGTGCGGTCGGCGCGTCGGAGCTGCCGGTGCAGGCCGGGTCGGCATCGGTCGGGGAGCCGGCGACCATCTGTACGGCATCGTCGGTGAGCCCGACGGGCGCGACTGCCGGCAGGCCGACGAACTGGTTGACGGGCGTGCCGGGGTCGACGGGGGCCAGGCCGCCCCAGCCGGCGTTGCCGGTGATGGTGGTACCGGACGGGATCGTGTCCCACGCCGAAAGACCGCGCGGGCCGGGCTCGCCGCGTTCGCCAGGCTGGCCGGACGGGCCGGACGGGCCGGACGGGCCGGGCTCGCCGGCGGATGCCTCGGGGGCCAGGCGGTAGTAGCCGACGATGTCGGCGATCACGTCGACGCTCCCGAAGCGGTTGTAGATCGAGAAGTGGCCGTCGCTGCTGAGGCCGGTCGTGACCGCGTTCGGGGTCGGCGGTTGGCCCGGGGTGGGGTTGAGCGAAGACGAGTTGGGCCGGTCTGTGCCGGTGGGGAACACGGTGAGGAAGGTCGGCGCGGTCGCCCCGACCGCAGTGACGTTGAGCGCCACCCCCGCTGCCGTTGCCGGCAGGTTGCACTGCCCTTGTTGTCCGTGGGCGACGACGCTGTAGGCATCGTCGGCCCCGAGTGGTGTGTTGCGCGGGCCGACCAGGAAGTCGGGGCGCGTGTCGACGACGCGGCACGGCGTGATCGCCACGAACGCAGCCGCCTGGTCGGCGGTCGTCGCGCGGACCAGGCCGACACCCCCGGCTCCGACGGCGACCGCGAGCGCTGCACCGATCGCGGCCCAACGAGGCCGGATCATCGAGGATGCGTTCATAGTGACCTCCCAGTCGTTTCCCGAACGGTAGCCCGCAATCCCGTCGCGCTCCGGAGACGGAGCGTCTACGTCAGGAGTCGAAGCCGAGGCCGAGCTTGTCGAGCGAGCGCAGCCACAGGTTGCGTTTGCCGGTGCGGTCTTCGTGCTTCATCGACAGCTGGGTGGCCTTGATGCCGAGGAACTTGAACGGCTCGGGTGGGAACGGGATCGGCTTCTGGCGGACGAACTCGGTGCGTGTCGCCACGGTGTTGCGCCCGCCGAGCAGGTCGAGCATCACCGACGCCCCGAACCGCGACGACGCCACGCCCAGCCCGGTGTAGCCGAGCGCGTAGGCGACGCGCCCGCCCATCGCTCGCCCGGTGAACACGCAGAACCGCGAGCTGGTGTCGATCACGCCGCCCCAGATGTGGCTGAACTGGATGCCGTCGAGCTGCGGGAAGGTGTCGAAGAAGTGTTCCGACAGCCGCGCCCACGACTCGGGCCGGCTCTCCAGCGTCGTGTCGACGCGACCGCCCCAGTAGTAGATCGCGTCGTAGCCGCCCCACAGGATGCGGTCGTCCTCGGTGAGCCGGTAGTAGTGGAACTGGTTGGCGAGATCGCCCAACCCCTGGCGCCGCTGCCAGCCGATCGATTCGAGCTGCGCCGGCGTCAGCGGCTCGGTGGCCATGCAGTAGTCGTACACCGGGGCGATGTAGTGGCCGAGTCGCTTGAGCAGCGGTGGGAAGGCGTTTGTGGCGAGCGCGACCTGCCCGGCGCGCACCGCCCCGAGCGGCGTGCTGACCCGTACGCCCACCCCGTCGCGTTCCAGTCCGGTGGCTTCGGTGTCTTCGTAGATCCGCACGCCGAGCGACTCGGCCGCGGCCTTGAGCCCCCACACCAGGCGGGCCGGGTCGACCAGCGCGCACCCCTTGCGATCCCACATGCCGCCCGTGTACGTGGGCGAGTGCACCTCGGCCTGCATCTGCTCCTGGTCGAACCACACCACGTCGTGGCCGAACCGTTGTAGCTGCTCGTAGTCGTCGCGCAGCTCGTCGAGGTAGGTCTCGGTGTCGCGCGTGGTGGCGACGCTGATCTCGCCGGTGCGCTCGTAGTCGCAGTCGATGCCGTAGCGCCGGATCGCGGCCTCGATCTCGTCGAGGTTGTCCTGGCCGAGCCGTTCGAGCACCTCGACCTCGTCGGGCCAGCGGGCCTGGGCGTTGGCGATGCCGTGGGTGAGGCTGGCGTCCATGAACCCGCCGTTGCGGCCGCTCGCCGCGGACCCGATCGCGCGGGCCTCGACCAGCACGACGTCGGCGCCGGGGTTGCGTTCCTTGGCCTGGATCGCCGTCCACAACCCCGTGTAGCCACCGCCGACGACACACAGATCGCAGTGCTCGGTGCGTACCAACGTGGCGTTGGTATCGGGCATGTCGACGTCTTCGTACCAGTACGGGCTCTGCTCCGCATCGGCGATCGCGTCGAGATGTCGTTGGTCGTACTCGCCCGGGTCGAAGGGCATTCGGGATCACTCTGCCTGAGCTGTGGTCTGGCTGGCGGTCTGTTCTGGGCCTGGTCGAAGCCTGGTCAGCCAGCCTAGAAGGCTCTACGGTGGCGGCGTGGGACTGATCAGCTGGATCATCGTCGGACTGCTCGCCGGCATCGCCGCGCGCTGGATCGTCAAGGACGACCGGGCCGGATGCATCTACACGACCGTGGTCGGCGTGCTCGGGGCACTGATCGGTGGGGCCCTGATGGCGGCGATCGGCAAGGACGGCGTCGGCGACTTCTCGATCCGCACGCTGCTGGTAGCCGTCGTGGGCGCGGTCCTGCTGCTGCTCGTCCTCCAGGCGATCGCCGGCCGCGGCCGGCCGCGAGCGCGGCGCTAAGCGTCTCGCTGTCCAGCGAGGTGGTTTCGACAGGCTCAACCACCGGGAGTTAGCGCTGGCCAGGTGGTTGAGCCTGTCGAAACCACCGGGAGTTTGGGGACCGGCTGGGGACGCTCCGTACAGTGAGGGCGTGACCGACACCCCCCAGGTCGGAGTGCCGCCGTTGCCGGCGGACTGGCGCGAGCAGGTGCGGGCGCTCGCCGCCGAACGCGACGCGGTGATCCTCGCCCACAACTACCAGCTGCCCGAGATCCAGGACGTCGCCCACCACGTCGGCGACTCGCTCGGCCTGTCGCGGATCGCGGCGAGTGCCGAGGCGTCGACGATCGTGTTCTGCGGCGTCCACTTCATGGCCGAGACGGCGAAGATCCTAAGCTACGACAAGACCGTGCTGATCCCCGACGCGCGCGCCGGCTGCAGCCTCGCCGACACGATCACGGCCGACCAGCTGCGCGAGTGGAAGGCCGCGCATCCCGGAGCGGTGGTCGTCAGCTACGTGAACACCACCGCTGCGGTCAAGGCCGAGACCGACATCTGCTGCACCTCGTCGAACGCGGTCGACGTGGTCGCGTCGATTCCGGCCGGCACCGAGGTGTTGTTCTGCCCCGACCAGTTCCTCGGCGCCCACGTGCAGCGCGAGTTGCAGCGCGACAACTTGCACATCTGGCCGGGCGAGTGTCACGTGCACGCTGGCATCGACGGGCACACGCTACGCGAGCGGGTCGCCGAGGACCCCGACGCCGAGCTGTTCATCCACCCGGAGTGTGGCTGCGCGACGAGCGCGCTGTACCTGGTCGGTGCGGGGGTCGTGCCCGAGACGAAGACGAAGATCCTGTCCACCTCCGGCATGGTCACAGCGGCCCGGGAGACGACCGCCACCCACGTGCTCGTGGCGACCGAGACCGGCATGCTCCACCAACTCCGCAAGGCCAACCCGCTGGTGCTGTTCGAGCCGGTCAACCGGGCCGCGGTCTGCAAGTACATGAAGATGATCACGCCGGCCAAGCTGCTCGAATCGCTCGCCACCGGCACCGACGAGGTCACCGTCGAGCCCGACATCGCCGAGCGGGCACGCGCATCGGTGGAGCGGATGATCGCGATCGGTTCCCCGTCACCCACGGCCGAGTGAGCGGCATGCTGCCACGCCGTCTCGCCGCGCCCGCCCCCACGTGGGAGCGCGACGTCGACGTCGTCGTCATCGGTTCGGGCGCCGCCGGTCTTGCCGTCGGCCTGGCTGCGCGCCCGGCCCGTGAGGTGTTGGTGGTCACGAAGGGCACCCTCGACGCCGGGTCGACGGCGTGGGCCCAGGGTGGCCTGGCAGGCGTGCTTCACCCGGACGACTCGGAGGAGCATCACGTCGCCGACACGCTGGCCGCCGGCGCCGGGCTGTGCGACGAGCAGGTCGTGCGCGAGTTGGTGGGCGCCGCGCCCAAGGCGATCGGGTACCTGATGAGCCTCGGCGCGACGTTCGACCCCGACACGACCGGTGGCGGCGCGCCTGCGTTGACACGTGAGGGCGGTCACAGCCACGACCGGATCGTCCACGCCGGCGGCGACCGGTCGGGCGCCGAGGTTCAGCGCACGCTCGACGAGTCGGCCGTGGCGGCCGGTGTCGGGCTGCTCGAGCGGGCGTTCGCGCTCGACGTCGTGATCGGCCGGACGGCGGGCGGCAGCCGTCAGGCAGCCGGGGTCGCGGTGGCGCGATTCGACGCCGACGGTGGCGTCGAGTCGGTCGGTGTGATCCGGGCCCGGGCGACCGTGCTCGCCTGCGGCGGCTGGGGCCAGGTGTTCGCCTCGACGTCGAACCCGCCGGCGGTCACCGGCGACGGTGTCGCGATCGCCTTACGCGCCGGGTTGGCGGCCACCGACGTCGAGTTCGTGCAGTTCCACCCCACCGTGCTGTACACCGGCCCCGACGCCGCGGGCCAGCAAGCGCTGATCAGTGAGGCCGTGCGCGGGGAGGGGGCCGTGCTCTACGACGCGGCCGGCGTGAGAGTGATGGAGGGCGTGCACCCACTCGCCGACCTGGCGCCCCGCGACGTCGTGGCGGCGGCGATCACGGCCCGCCTGGTGGCGCGCGGCGACGACTGCGTCTACCTCGACGCAACCCACCTCGGCGAGCACTTCTACGAACGGTTCCCCGCGATCACGCAAGCGTGCCGTGTGGCCGGCATCGACCCGGCTCGCGAGCGGATCCCTGTGGCCCCCGCCGCGCACTACTCGTGCGGCGGGGTGCCTGCCGGCCTTGGCGGCAGCACCGCCCTCTCCGGCCTGTTCGCGGTGGGCGAGGTCGCCCGCACGGGTGTGCACGGCGCCAACCGATTGGCGTCGAACAGCCTGACCGAGAGCGTGGTCGCCGGCTCGCGGCTCGGGCGGGCACTCGCGTGGGAGCTTCCCGAGCCGGTCGTCGACGACGAGCCTCCGCCCGTCTCGGTCGGCCTGCTCGCGCCGGAGACACGCGTGCCGGTGCGGCTGGCGATGTCGCGCCACGTGGGCGTGATCCGCAGCGCCGCCTCGCTGGCAGCGGCCGCGGCCGAGATCGACGCGCAGCTTGGTGTCGCCGCGTCTGAGCCGTCGCAGGCGGCGTTTGAGGCGACCAACATCGCCACCGTCGCCCGGGCGGTCGTCGCCGCGGCAACGGCACGTACGGAGAGCCGTGGCTGCCATCGTCGCAGCGACTTCCCCGAGCCGCGCGACGCCTGGTTGACGAACCTGTCGGTGCGACTCGGCGACGATCAGCCGGTGACCGTGACGGGCATGCCGGAGGACGGATGACGTTCGCCGAGCACCCCCTGTCGAGTGCCACCCGCGAGCGCCTGCTGGCCGGAGGGCTGGACCCCGACGCGGTCGCCGTGCTGGTACGGATGGCCGTCGACGAGGACCTGCTCGGCGGCATCGACGTCACGTCGGTCGCCACGGTGCCCGCCGACCAGCGCAGCGTCGCTACATTTCGGGCGCGCCGAGCGGGCGTGGTGGCCGGGTTGCCCGTCGCTGCGGCGGTGATCAACGCGGTCTGCGGCGATGCCGCCAGCGACGTCGAGCACCTCGTCGCCGACGGCGCGCGTGTCGACGCTGGGGCCGCGCTGGCCCGCGTGACCGCGCCCACGCGGCTGTTGCTGACCGCCGAGCGCACCGCGCTCAACCTGTTGTGCCACCTGTCGGGCGTCGCCACGCTCACCCGCAGGTGGGCCGACGCGCTCGCCGGTTCCCGGGCGGTCGTGCGCGACACCCGCAAGACCACGCCCGGGCTACGTGCCTTGGAGAAGTACGCAGTGCGGATGGGCGGCGGGGCCAATCACCGGATGGGCCTGTCGGATGCGGCGCTGGTGAAGGACAACCACGTCGTGGCCGCGGGCGGGGTAGCGGCCGCGTTCGAGTTGGTTCGCGGGCTGGCCGCGAGCATCCCCGTCGAGATCGAAGTCGACTCGCTGGAGGGCTTGGTGGAGGCGCTCGATGCGGGTGCCGACGTGGTCCTGCTCGACAACTTCACACCGGCGCTGATGCGCGCGGCGGTCGCGCTTCGCGCCGGCCGTGCGTCGGCGGCGGTGCTCGAGGCGAGTGGCGGGCTGACGCTCGACGATGCTGCCGCGGTGGGCGCGACCGGTGTCGACTACGTGGCCGTCGGCGAGCTGACCCACTCGGCGCCGGTACTCGACATCGGCCTCGACCTCGACCGAGTGCTCGCCTGAGCCGGTCGTTACTCCCGGTGGTTTCGACAAGCTCAACCACCTGGGCGCGGGCGTTGACCGAGGTGGTCAACCTGGTCGCTACCGGGAGCGGCGATGACTCAAGGTGGTTGAGCTTGTCGAAACCACCGTCAGCGCGACATCACGAGCAGGGTGAGACCGGCCACGATCAGGGCTGCCGCGACCAGCCGCCGCCGGCCGCGTGACTCTTGCAGCATGCGGTGGCCGACGAACACGGCGATCAGCACGCTCGACTCGCGCAACGCGGCGACGTAGCCCACCGGGGCGCGGCGCACGGCGATCAGTACCAGCCCGTAGGCGGTGATGGTCATCACCGCGCCGACCGCGGCGCGGCTCCCACTGCGGGCGGGTCATCGTCAGCAGGTCGCGACCGCGGCCCATCACGACCGCGGCGACGCTAGCGGTGAGCCCGGTGGCGAGCATGCCGGCGAACAGGTACAGCCTGGTGTCGTACTCGCGCACGGCATGGCTGTCGCTCACCGTGTACACGCTGATCGAGGCGGCGACCGTCAGCGCCGCCAGCACGTGACCCAGGTGGGCTCCGCTGGCGAGTAGCCACATGCCCCCGACCACCACCCCGATCGCCACGAACGACAACGGCCGCAGCTCGTCGCCGAGCAGTACCACCCCGCCGATCGCCGCCAGCAGCGCGCCACCACCGCGGGCGATCGGATAGGCCAGCGAGAAGTCGCCGTGGTGATAGGCCCACCCGAGCGCCACCACGTACGGAACATGGGCTCCCGCCGACAGCAGGGCCCACGGCCACGCCCCGGAGGGCATGCCGCCACCGGCCACGAGCACGACCGCGCCGATCAACCCAGCCAGCAGGAACTGGCTCCACAGGGCGAGGAACGGGTCGCCGCTGCGTTTGGCGACCAGGTTCCACCCGGCGTGCAGCACCGCCGACGACAGCGCGAGAACGGTGGCGACGAGCACGTGTCAGCCGGTTGCGCCGACCCGGGCCGGCAGGCGGCCGATGCCGCCGTGCTCGCAGAGCATGCCGGTCAGCGTGCGGTCGGCGTGTTCCTGGCGCCACTGGAGCATCGCCTGGGCGAGCGGCAGCACCACGGCCGGGTCGTCGGTGGTGGTGCGCCAGGTGGGGTCGGTAGCGAGGTCGAAGCATGTCCACTGGCCGTCGCCAAACTGCACGTAGGCGTGGGTCGTGTTGCGCAGCACCGCCAGGTTCTGGCGTTCGAGCGTGCGATCGGCCGGCCAGCCGGCGGCCCAGCCGTCGGGCCGCAACTGGACGAGGTAGCCGCGCCAGTCGTACTCCCAGTGCGCCGCGGTACGCCAAGCGGCCGGGGCCGGCGCGCCGCGCAGGAACGGCGTCAGCGGCGCGCCGTCGCACTGGGCGGGCACGTCGACACCGATCGCGGTGCAGATGGTGGGCAACAGGTCGACGTTCTCGGTGAACTCGGTGACGACGGTGCCGTGACCCTGCGGGTGGGCCGGGTCGCGGACGATGCCGACGATCGAATAGCTCTGGTCCCAGTAGCCGAGTTTCTGGATCAGACCGTGATCGCCGAGCATCTCGGCGTGGTCGGCGGTGACGACGATCAGCGTGTCGTCCCACGCCCCCGACGCCCGCAGGGCCTCCCAGATCCGCCCCAGCTCGTGGTCGACGTGGCTGACGTTGCCGAAGTACTGCGAGCGCAGGCGGGCCAGCTTGGCCGGGTCCTTCGGCGCGTTCGCTTCGGGGATTTGCGAGACGACGTCGTGGAACCCGGTACGTGAACCTGGCGGCGCAGGTTCGATCGGTGAGCCGGCGAGCTGGTCGAGCGTGGCCGGGTCGTACATGTGCGACCACTCGCCGGGCGCCGAGTACGGCGGGTGCGGGCGCAGGTACGAGAGGTGCGCGAACCAGGGCTGCTCCGCGGGTTGCTCGTCGAGCCACTCCAGCACGCGCTCGGTCGTGAACGTGGTGAGGCTGTGCTCGGCGGACCGCCGGTGTTCGGTGGTGAGCACTTGCTCGAACCCACCGGTGACGTCGTAACCGAGCGCCGCCAGCGAGTCGAGCCACGGCTGGTGCGGGCCGGTGAGGTCGACGGCCAGGTCGAACCCTGGCAACACCCCTTCGTAGGTCGACAGGAGTGGGTCGTCGGGGCCGACCGTGCGCGGATCGACCGACTGGTCGGTGTAGCCGAACAGCACCGGTGCGTACCCGGCCCGCCGGGCGGCGAGGGCGACATTGTCGAAGCGGGCGTCGAGCGGGGTGCCGTTGGCCACCACCCGGTGGTTCATCTGGTACATGCCGGTGTACAGCGCGGCTCGGCCGGGCCCGCATGGCGCGCACTGGCTGTAGTGCCGCGACAACCGCACGCCCGCGGCGGCCAGCGCGTCCAGGTTGGGAGTTTGCACCACTGGATGCCCGGCCGCCGACAGGCAGTCGCCCCGGAACTGGTCGAGCGTGATCAGCAGAACGTTCGGCCGCACGTTCCAACACGCTAGTCCCGGTCACACTCCGGATACCCAGCGATCCGGGATCGCGGTTCGGCGGGCCCCGTTCGATCGCGCGACCGTGACAGCGCCTCGCGACGATGTACGCCATTGCTAGTGGGCCGCCTAAGATTCGACCCGACGTTCGATTGATTAAGGAGTTCCTGTGACTGACGGATTGACCGAAGACCTCTTTGACCTGTCTGCCGATGTAGTCGTCGTCGGCTCGGGTGCCGCCGCTACGGCGGCAGCAGCGACGGCCGCCAACGAGGGAGCCGAGGTCCTCCTGCTCGAGCGTGCTGAACAACTTGGTGGTACAACAGCGTTGTCAGGTTGCGGGGCGTGGGTCCCCAACAACTCGTACATGCGCGCCGAGGGGTACGAGGATCCGCGCGACGCTGCGTTGCGCTTCATGGCGTCGTTGGCCTATCCGCACCAGTACGACCCGGTGAGTGCGACGCTGGGACTGTCCTCACTCGCGTACGAGTTGCTCGAGACGTACTACGACCGCGGGCCCGAGGCGATCGACTATCTGGTCGGTTGCGGGGCGACCTCGTTCTTCGCCGACGTCGGCGTTCCCGACTACTTCGCCAATCACCCTGAGAACAAGGCGCCGTACGGACGCTTGCTGAAGCCCCCGGAACGCAAGATCGCCCACGAGGGCGCCGCCGAAGCACACCTGCAGCGGATGTACGACTTCATCCAGGCGAAGGGAGGCGCGGTACGCACCGGCCACCGCGTGCAGAGCCTGCTGCGCAACGAGTCCGGCGAGGTCATCGGTGCCGAGGTGCATGCCGGGGTGCGCGGGATTCTCGTCCGGGCACGGAAGGCATTCGTCTTCGGCACTGGAGGGTTTCTCCATAATCCCGAGATGCGCCGGAACTTCTTGATGGGGCCGACATATGGTGGGTGCGCAACGCCTACCGCGCAGGGCGACTTCGTCACGATCGCCCAAGAGGTCGGTGCCAGATTCAGTCTGATGCAGCATGCCTGGTGGTACCAGGTACCGCTGGAACACGCCGCCGAGAACGGCCACACGGCCGGTGGGTTGTTCATGCCGTTTGGTGACAGCATGTTGCAGGTCAACCGCTTCGGCCAGCGGGTGATCAACGAAAAGGCGCCGTACAACGAGCGCGGTCCCGTGCACTTCCTGTGGGACGGTACCGAGTACCCCAACCTTGTGCTGTTCTCGATCTTCGACGACGGCGTGATCGAGAACCCGAACCCGATGCGGATGCGCTTTCCGGTGCCGCAGCGCGGTGAGGATGTGAACTACGTCGTGTCCGGGGAAACCATCGAGGATCTGGCGGTGAACATCGAGCAGCGGCTCGAGAAGTACCGCGCCCACACCGGTGGCCTGCAGCTGTCGCGGGAGTTCGTCGCCAACCTCAAGGCAACCATCGAACGGTTCAATGGCTTCGCCCGCACCGGCGTCGATGAAGAGTTCGGGCGCGGCCAGGAACCGATCAGCACGCTGTGGAGCGGCCCGCTCCAGCCGGATGCCAAAGCGACGATGCATCCGCTGCGCGACACGGGGCCGTACCACTGCGTACTGCTGGTCGCCGGAGCGCTCGACACCAAGGGTGGCCCGACGATCAACGCCCGGTCGCAGGTGCTCGACGCGCGTGAGCGGCCAGTCCCGGGTCTGTACGGAGCCGGTAACTGTGTTGCCTCGCCGGCCGGTCAGGCCTACTGGGGGCCAGGTGTCACGATCGGTGCCGCCATCATTTACGGGTACATCGCCGGTCAGGGTGCCGCCGCCGAGCCGGTCAAGGCGTTGTAGCGGCGGCGCACCGCGATCGACCCGTCAGCCTCACGGTCGCGGTGCCCTCGACGACGCGGCGACCGTCGGCGAGGTCGAGCCACACTTCACACGTAGCGACGGTGGCTGCGTCGTCGCCGGTGTCCACGGAGATGACGCGGCCCGACGCCACAACGTGGTCTCCGGCGAACACGTTGGCGAGGAACCGCACCTTCAGTCGCTCGATAGCCGACTCGGCACCGGCCCAGACGGCGACCATCCGGGTCACGTAGCCGAGGTTGATCGGCCCCTGGTTCACCGGTCGCTCACCCATCCCGAGTGAGCGCACTGTGCCGACGTCGAAGTGGATGAAGTTCGAGTCGCGGAGCAGCAGGGCCATCACCTTCATCGGCTCGGCACCGATGGACTCGATGTGCAGGGCGGGGAGCTCGTCGCCGGGCGACGGCTGGGCCGGGCTCACGGCTCGCCTGGCCGGGGGAAGACGAACGAGTTGGTGAGCCGCGCGGCGGGCGCGCCAGCAGCATCGGTGGTGTCGGCGACGAAGGTGACCACGTCGAACGTGCCGACCGTGCGGCCGCGCTTGCGGGAAGCCGCGACGATGCTGCCCGACACGACGTACCGGTGCCCGAGCCGCAGTGGCTCGGCGAGCTCGATCGAGGAGTCACCCAGCATCGGTCCGTCGGCAGCGCTCGACCCGCACAGCTCGAAGATCTCGTCGATCGTTACTCCCATCGATTGCTGTGGTGCCGCGAATGCCCAGATCGGATGAGCTCTTGTGCCGTCGCCGGCCGGGGCGCCGAGGACGTCGCGCATTAACCAGTCCTCGTAGGGTTCGATGGCGAAGCCGCCGCCCGGAAACCGGTGGCCGGTCAATGACTCGAGCGCAGTGAGCTCCACGTCAGTCCTTGTAGTGCTCGGAGCGCAAGGCCTTCAAGAGGTGCTGGTTCTCAGCGTTGCCCGGGTGGGGGTACCACTTGTCGCCGATCGCCTGGTAACGCGTGGCGAGTTCGATCAGGGTGCCGTGGGCCTTTTCCTCGGCGATGAAGTTCCACGCCAGCCACGGCATCGTGTCGGGGCCGCTGTTCTCGTCGAGCACCACCGGCAACCCGGCCTCGCGGCACTGCTCGACCGTGTGTCCGAAGTCGTCCGACAAGAACGCGATGTGGTGGACGAAGTCGCCGCGCTTGGCCAGCACCTTGTGGACCCACGTGTCGGGTTCAGCCGGCGCCCAGAGTTGAATCGAACACCCTGTCGGATCGGGATGTTGGAACGTCGCCCAGATCATCGGCACGCCGTCGCCGCCGCCGCCGCCGGTGGTGAGGCGAGCCGCGTGCTCGGGCGACAGGACGTTGAGGATGTCGTGCCAGTCGGCGACCGCTGCGTCGAAATCGCGTACGCAGAACGAGATGTGGTCGATGTGGACGTTCGGCATGCTGTCGCTCCTGTTTCGCATGGGGGCTCGTCGAACCGTACACGGTGCCTGCAGCTTCAAACAACCGTATGTAGGTTCAATTTTACCGACCGTTTGACTGAGATTTCGGAACGGCCGTAGGCTGCGATGCGTGCCAGGCCGCGAGCGCAACGCGTGAGCTCGGTCGAGGACGTAAAGCCCGTCAAGGAGGAGATTCGATGAGTGATGCAGTGATCTTGGGCGCCGTGCGGTCGCCGATCGGCAAGCGCAACGGCATGCTCAACGGGATCCATCCCGCCGACCTCTCGGCGCAGGTGTTGAACGGGCTCGTCGAGCGGGTAGGAATCGATCCGGGTCTGGTCGACGACGTGATCTGGGGCTGTGTCAGCCAGACCGGCGAACAGGCGGCCAACATCGGACGCTACGCGGTCCTGACGGCGGGCTGGCCCGAGTCGGTCCCGGCGACCACCGTCGACCGCCAGTGCGGGTCGTCGCAGCAGTCGGTGCACTTCGCCGCGGCCGGGCTGGTCGCTGGGCACTACGACATCGTCGTTGCCGGAGGAGTCGAGTCGATGTCGCGGGTGCCCATGCTCGTCACCGTCGACCAGGGTCCCGGGGTGCCCAACTCGGCAGCGTTCGACGATCGCTACGGCGGTGTCACGATCAACCAGGGGATCGGTGCGGAGATGATCGCCGCCAAGTGGGGGGTCTCTCGGCAGCAGGCGGACGAGATCGCCCTGCGGTCCCACCAGCGCGCCGATGCGGCGATCACGGAGGGCCGGTTCGAGGACCAGATCGTGCCGATCAGCGTGCCCGGCGACGGCTCGGTGGCGACCGTCGTCAGTCGCGACGAGGGGGTTCGTCCGGACGCCTCGCTCGAGAAGATGGCGACGTTGCGCCCGGCCTTCCAGGAGGACGGGATCGTCACCGCGGCCAACAGCTCGCAGATCTCCGACGGTTCCTCGGCGATCCTGCTGGCCAGCAGCGACAAGGCGCGCGAGCTGGGCATCCGACCGCTGGCCCGAGTCCACAGCGTCGCCCTCGCCGGCGTCGATCCCGTGTCGGTCCTCACCGGGCCGATTCCCGCCACGGCCAAGGTGCTCGCCCGATCGGGACTCTCGCTGGACGAGATCGGCGTGTTCGAGGTGAACGAAGCGTTCGCCTCCGTTATCGGGGCGTGGGAAGCCGAGTATCCGGTGGACGACCGGCGCCTGAACCCGAACGGCGGCGCGATCGCGATCGGGCATCCGCTCGGGGCGTCGGGCGCCCGGGTCATGACGACGATGCTGTACGAGATGTTGCAGCGCGGCCACCGCTACGGGTTGCAGGCGATCTGTGAGGGCGGGGGCATGGCCAATGCGACGATTCTGGAAAACCTGACGTTGGGGGTGTGACGGTGACCGGTGTCACGACGAACGACTATCCGCCGACCGCGTACGCGACGATGCTCCGTGCCGTCGCCACGGAGCGTCCCGACGCTCCAGCGCTGGCGTTTCCGGGGGAGGTGATCACGTACCGCGAGCTGTTCGAACGGGCGACGTGGCGGGCGCGCGAGCTGCTCGCCGTCGGCGTCGCCGCGGGCGACCGCTTCGGCGTGATGCTGCCGAACTCGAGCGAGCTGGTCGAACTGATCGTCGCCGGGGCGATGATCGGGGCGACCACGGTGCCCGTCAACACGCGCTACAAGGACACCGAGCTGCGCCACGTGTGCGCCAACGGCGAGCTGACTGCGCTGTTCACCACCGACGCGCTCGACGCCCATACCAGCCTGTCGGGACAGCTCGACCGGGCGCTCGACGGACTGCGCGAGGCGAGCGATCCGTGGAACCTCGACCTGGCGGGCTTTCCGCACCTGCGGGCGGTCGTCGTGCTGGGTCCGGTGGTGCGGCCCGGGATGCTCTCGGCGGTCGAGGTCCGGGCTCGGGCCGTCGAGACGCCGGCGCCGACCCCGGCCGACGAGCCGGATCCGGCGACCCCGTTGCTGATCATGTACACGTCGGGCACCACCGCCAACGCCAAGGGGTGCGTGCTCACCAACCAGGCGTTGGTGCGCGCTGCGCAGTCGGCCGCCGAGCGCCTCGAGATCCCGGCGACCGATCGCTGGTGGGACCCGCTCCCGATGTTCCACCTCGGGGGGATCTTGCTGATGTCGGCCGTGTTCAGCCGCGGTGGGCTGTTCGTGTCGCAGAGCCACTTCAGCCCCGATGTCGCCTTCGACCTGATCGCCGAGCACCGCCCCACCGTGCTCTACCCCTTGTTCCCGACGATCACGCTCACCCTCCTGCACGATCCGCGGTGGGCCGAGGTCGACACCGGATCGATCCGTTTCGTTTGCAACGTCAGCCCGCCCGACGTCCAGCGTTCGGTGCAGGCGGCGATCGAGCCGGCGTTGCTGATCAGCGCCTACGGCATGACCGAGATCGCCGGCACACTCGCCTACAACGCGCTCAGCGACACCTACGAGCAGCGGACCACCACGTGCGGCCGGCCGCTCCCCGGGTGGGAGATCGAGATCCACGACCCCGACACGAACGCCACGCTCGGCCCCGACGAGAAGGGCGAGCTCGTCGCCCGCGGGCCAGCCCTGTTCTCCGGGTACTTCGCCAGCCCGGACCTCACGGCGGCGAGCTTCGACGAGGCCGGCTTCTTCCACACCGGCGACCACTGCTCGATCGATGCCGACGGCCTCCTGAGCTTCCACGGCCGTCTCAAGGACATGCTCAAGGTCGGCGGCGAGAACGTCTCGGCGCTCGAGGTCGAGTCGTTCCTGGCGACGCACCCGGCGGTGAAGTTGGCCCAGATCGTCGGCGTGCCTGACGACCGCCTGCTCGAGGTCGGGGCGGCCTTCATCGAGCTCGTTCCCGGGGCGACCCTGACCGAGGACGAGGTGATCGACTACTGCACCGGCCGGATCGCCAGCTTCAAGATCCCGCGGTACGTCAGGTTCGTCACCGATTGGCCGATGTCGTCGACCAAGATCCAGAAGTTCCGCCTCCGCGAACAGATCGTCGCCGAACTGGCTTCACCCGCCGCCTCCACCGCCTGACGCGAGTCCGCCCGCCTTCGAGGTGCGGGCGTTACGGCTGGAAGCCGCCGTCGATCCAGGCTCGAAACAGGTCGATCCGCTCCTTCGGCCACGGCGCGTCGCACGGCATCGTGCCGTCGAGCACCCGGTCCAGGATGTTGGCGGCGTCGTTGGCGACGTCGTCGCGGTCCCAGAGGTCCATGATGTACAGCATCGCCTCGCGGTCCTCCTCCCGGAAGAGGGGAGCGATGTGCGTCTCGAAGCTCACCATCGACGGCACCGTGTGGTGAGTCAATCGAGGGGCGACGCCGGGGCGTGCAGTTCGGCAGGGGGTTCGTCGGCGCCGAGGCGGGCCTCGATCACTTGCCGCGCGTCCGAGGCGTCGGCCGCGCCGACGACGCGCACGCGCCGAACCTTGTTGGCACGGACGACGTCCCACGACCAGGCGTCGCCGTGCTGGTGGCCACGGCCGACGACCCGCCATCCCAGGTCGGCGACGTCGTCGGGTGTGACCCCGTCGCCGTCGGCGATCACGGGGAACGCCTCGTCATCGAACAACCCACGCTCCTCGAGCTGGGCCAAGTCGCGCCCGTGGAACGTCCTGCCGGTCCATCGCATGTCCGCCGGTATGTAGATCGTCGAGAAGTGCCAGCGCGGCTCGTCGGTGGTGTTGGCCGGCGACCCGTGGAACGTGTACTGGCCGTGCACCGTCGCGTCACCCGGTGACAGATGCATCGGCTCGGAGAGCTCGTACCGGTCGAGCAAGTAGGGGTAGCGGTCGAACAGGTCGGGCGGGCGGTAGCCGAGCGAGCCCTCGCGGTGGGCCCCGGATACGAACCGCATCACCCCGCGCTCCGGGGGCATGTCGTTGAGCGCGATCCAGAAGACGACGTTGCCGGCGCGGTCGAACTGGCCGCCTGGGTAGTCCTGGTGGTACGTCGTCTCGGCGTCCTTGCCACCTCCGACCGGTGCCCGCGCGCCGATCATGTCGGCGAAGTGCCTGACGGCGATCGGGCGCCCCATCATCCGCTGGGCGTTGCGTCCCATCGCCCCCGATCGGGCGAGCGACCTGAACGGCTCGACACCCTGGCGTGACGGGTAGTGATAGTCGTTCCACCAGTCGAAGGCGACGTCCAGACCGTCGCGGCCACGATGCTCGGCTCCGGTCGGTCCGAGCAGCCGCTTGGCCTCGGCGAGCATCTCGGCGGCGGCATCCGGGGACACCAACGCGGGGAGCTTGACCCAACCGTTGTGCCGGAAGAACGCGATCTCGTCCTCGGTGACCGCCCGGGCTTCCGCGTTCATGCCGAAACGCCCGCCGTGAGCGGCACATCCGGCGTGGTGTGCGATCGTCGCCACGGCTTGCTGCCGACCGCCGGCGCGACCGGCCGCGGACTGTATGTCGGGACCGACGCGGACTTCATCGCCCTGCGGCTGCCGTGTGCTCGCGGGAGGTGAACGTGGCGTGGAGCGGGCGCCAGCGGCGGACGAACGGGTCGGTGTACGCGGGTGGCGGCATCGAGGGGTCGAGATGCAGGTCGTCGAGCCGCTCGAGCGCCACCGAGAAGATGGTTGACAGCTGTGTGCGCGCCAGACCCTGACCGGGGCAGGTCTGCGTCCCGCGCATGAACGCAAGGTGGTCACGCGGCGCGGGTCGCTCGAAGTTGACGTCGTACGGGCACGCGTAGTGCTCGGGGTCGCGGTTGAGCGCCCCCGTCAGCAACATCATCAACTCGCCCTCGCGGATCGTGACACCCCCGAGCTCGACGTCGTGCATCGCCATGCGAACCGTGCTGACGATCGACGGGTAGAGCCTTAGCGTCTCTTCGACGAAGCGCGGGATCATCTCGAGGTCGTCGCGCAAGCCGTCCTGCAAGCCATCGCGCGTCATCATCAGGTACAGGCCGGCGGCCGTCGCCGCGGCGGTCGTCCCCGACCCTCCGGCGAACGCGATGTTCACCGTGGCGATCACGTCCTGCTCGTCGTACTCGGAGCCGAACAGATCATCGGCACCACGCCACACCATGCTGATGAAGTCGGTTCCCTCGCCGTTGCGCCGTTCACGCACGAACGGTCGCGCCAGCTCGGCCAACTCGTCCACCGCGGCATAGCCGGAGCGAAGCAGTTCGGGATCGGGTTCGGCGCCGCTGCGCTGCAAGATGAACTTGTGTCCGATCAGGGCGATCCGTCGCACGTGCAGATCGAGCACATGTGCCAGCCAATCGTCGTCCTCCCAGGGGAGTCCCATCGCCGCGGCGATCACCCGCGGCGCTACCCGGTTGGCGAAGTCCTCGTACAGCTCGGCCTGCCCGGCCTCCGCGAAGCGATCGATCTGGGCGTGCGCGACCGGTCGCACCAACGTGTCGCCGAGTACCTGCAACGCACGCCCCGAGAACGTCCGCATCCACCAGCGATGCATCCGGTTGTGTTCGCCGAAGTCGTCGACGTGCAGTGTCTTCGAGCTCTCATAGGCCATGAAGTCCTTCCAGCGCTGCCGGTCCAAGCCCGGCATCGGCGGGCCTGCGTGCTTCTCGGGTGGCATCCAGTCCACCTGATCGTTGCGCAACACCTCCTTTGACAGTTCCATCGATGTCACGAGCCACGCGTTCAGCGAGTCGTCCCACACCACCGGGCCTAGCTCGCGCAGCCGCTCGTAGTACTCGTACGGCTCATGGCCGATCGTCGACGAGAACGACGGCAGACCGTGCTCCTGCACCGACACTGCGCTCATGCAAACCCCTCGGTTGTCGGACTCACGCCGGTTTGTCGTCGATCGGCTCCCGTCGTCGACGGCGGCTCCTGGTCAGGACGCAAGAATGCCCATTCCCCCGTATTGGTTGAAGTCGTAACTCGGGGCTACCTGCACGACGCGGTTGCTGAACATGTTGCCGGTCTTGGCCGCGCAGGCAAAGATGTGCAGCGGATTCTCCTGCAGGTAGTTCGTTATCGCCTCGAAGGCGGCCGGCCGGGTCGGATCGACGAGCGCCTTCGATTGGGCGGTCGCGACCAACTCGACCAACTCCGGCGGAGTATTCCCCCCCGGGTTGTCGATGCCGATGAACTGACCAGCGATGTTGCCGGGATCGGGCGGCTCGACGGGGAGCAGGATTGCGGCGACGTCGCCGCGTCCGCTGCGGAACTCCGAACGCACGATACCGCCGTCGATCGGGACGAGGTTGGCGGTGACGCCCACCTCGGCCCACATCTGCTGGACCGCTTCGGCCGGGATGGTGACGTTGTTGACGGCTGCCATCATCATGTCGAACTCGAGGTTCTCGGCCCCGGCCTCGGCGAGCAGCCGGCGGGCCTCGTCGGGATCGTATTCCGCGTCGAGGTCCGGAATGTGGCCCACGATGCCGTCCGGGAACAGCTGGTCGGTCGGCGGGCAGTTGCCCTCGAAGAGGGCCTCGTTCATCGCCGCGCGGTCGATCGCAAGGCTCAGCGCGCGGCGTACCCGGACGTCGTCGAACGGCTGCCGCGACGTGTTGAAGTAGTAGATCAGCGGTGAGGAGGGTCCGGGGGAGTGGACCGTTCCGAGATCCTCGGCCTCGAGATCGAGCGCCAATGGATACGTGGTGTCGTTGACGTCGATCACGTCGAACTCGCCGGCCCGAAACCCGTTGACGCGGGCGTTGTCGTCGACCACGGCAGACAGGACGATCGACTTCACGAGCCCGGTCTGCGGGTTCCAGATGTGCCCGTCGGTACGGCGCTGATAGGTGACCCCGGCCTCGGTCGCTTGGTCGAGCACGAACGCGCTTGTTCCGACAGGAGTGCGTGCGAGGTCGCCGTCCATCGCCGCGGGGCTCACCATGAAGCCGGGTCCCGGTGAGGCCAACCAGTAGAGCAAGCCGTTGTCCGGCTCCGAGAGATGGAACACCGCAGTCGTCTCGTCGGGCGTATCGATCGAGGTGATCCGCGCGAACAGCGGTGCTGCCAGTGATCCCTCGACGGTCTGGGCACGTTCGATGTTGGCCTTGACCGCCGCGCTGTCGAACTTGGTGCCGTCCGTGAACCACACGTCGTCGCGCAGGGCGAACGTGATCGTCAGACCGTCGTCCGATACTTCGTATCCGGTCGCCAGGTTCCCCGTCACCTCGAGGCCGTTGGCAGTTCTCGAGAACTGCAGCAGGAGGTCGTACACAGGACTCTGCCAGACCCGGTCGGAGCGGAAGTTGGTCGTCACGTGGGGATCGAATTGGGTCGGGGCGAACCGCTGTGCCCCCCGCAGTGTCGCCTCGGTGTCGAACTGCGACAGGTCAGGTGCGTCTGACGACGGCGGGGCTGCCGGTGTCGTCGCCGGCTGTGCCGCGGTGCCGCCGGATGTCGTGGCGGGGGGCGTCACCGGCGGGCCGGCGGTGTCGTCACCACCACACGCGGCGGCACCCGCCAACAGCACGACGATGATCCCCGACCGGATGGTGGACGCGCTTCGCGGCGTCTCGCGGCGTGTTCGCAACATGTGATCCCCCAAGGCCCTGCGATCGGTTTCCGATCGCCCGTAGTCACTTCGAACGTACCGATCAGATCACCCGTTGTCAAGACAAACGTTAGGTTGAACTACTCGAGAGCGGCGAGAAACATCGCGGCTCGCCGTCACAGGTTCGTCGCGAGGCGGTCGCAGGAAGCGTCGGCCTCGTGACGCGGCGAAGTGTCCCGGGACGGAACCGAACCGTGGCGACCCGTCAGCGGCGCGGCGACGTTTCGCCGGCCGGGCTCAGCATGGTCCGGACCTTGGCGATGTCGTACCAATTGGTGAGGCGTCCGATCCGGTCGCCCGCCAGGTCGATGACGTCGACTGCGTCGAACTCGAGCACTCTGCCGTCGTGTGTCGTGCCGACGAAGCGGACTTCGACGGCGATCGAGTCGCCGCTCGGCAGCATCCGCGTGGGCTGGTCGAAGTGCGTGGCCCACGCAGCGAACAGGCGGCTGTAGAACCGTTTTATCGACGGCAGGCCGATCATCGGCTCGACGCCTACGGCCCGGACTTCGGCGTCCTGGGCGAACACGCACGACAGTTCGTCCCACAACTCGGCGTTGATCACGTCGAAGTAGCGGCGTACCAAGATCTCCCCGGAGAACGAACCCGTGCCCACCGCAAGGGACGCTACCCGCCAATCGATCGTTTGTACAATTGACGACTCCGGTTCGACCAACGACCGATTGGTTGATACGCTTTGCCCAGTGGCGAGCGTGGCCGTGACCGACCACCGCTGACGGAGCAACGAGGAGACTGGACAGTGGATTTCGACCTTGGAGAAGATCTCGAGGAGTTTCAACGCGTCGTTCGTGCGTGGGTCGAGAAGGAGGCGCCGAAGAGCTACGCGCGCGAACTCGAGGCCAACGAGTTCGAATATCCACAGGCACTCTGGGACAAGATGACCGAGGCCGGTTTCCACGCGATCGGGCTTCCGGAGGAATATGGCGGGCAGGGCGGCGACGTGCTCACGCAGGTCGTGCTCGCGCGCGAGCTGGCCCGATCGCTGGCCGGGCTCACCTGGATGTGGGGCATTCCGTCGTTCTGTGCCAAGTCGGTGAACTACTTCGGAAGCGATGAGCTCAAGGCGGAGCTGCTGGGCGATCTCGCCGCCGGCAAGAGCCGGCTGGCGATCACCGTCACCGAACCGGGGGGCGGCACCGACCTCATGGGAGCGATGCGCACGAAAGCGGTCCGGGCCGACGGGGGATGGATCGTGAACGGCCACAAGACGTGGTCGTCCGGTGCCCACGCAGCGACGCATCTGCTCGTACTGGCCCGAACCAACGACTCGCCCGACAAGCCGGCCCGGGGCGTCAGCACGTTCCTCGTGAAGAACCCGTCGGAGGGTCTCACGGTCAAGCAGATCCCCAAGCTCGGCATGCGCGGGTTCGGGTCGTGCGATGTGTACCTCGACGACGTGTTCGTCGAGGACAAGTACCTCATCGGCGACGTCGGCGCGGGGTTCTACCAGATGCTCTCGACGCTCAACAACGAGCGCATCCTCGTGGCGGGGCTGTGTTGTGGCATCATCGACGGCGTACTCGAAGATGCCCTCGACTACGCCAAGCAGCGCTATGCGTTCGGCAAGCCGATCGGTCAGTTCCAGGCGTTGCAGCACTTCATCGCCGACATCACGATCTGGCAGAAGGAGGCCGAATTGCTCACCTACTACGCGGCCTCCAAGCAGTCCCGCGGGGAGCCGTGCGGCGTCGAGTCGAACATCGCCAAGGTCGCCGCGTCGGAGTACGCCGGCCGGGCTGCCGATCTCGGAATTCAGATCCTCGGCGGCATGGGCTACTCGGCGGAGACCGACATGCAGCGCTACTGGCGGGACGCCCGCCTCTACCGGATCGGTCCCATCTCGAACGAGATGGCGCGCAACACGATCGCCGAGTCACACGGCCTGCCGCGTTCGTTCTGACGCGCCGGTCAGTCGTCGGACAGGGCGGCGGCCAATTCAAGGAGACGTTTTGGTCGGCACAACTGCCTGGGGGTGAGACGTGGACTTCAGCCACAACGATGAGCACGAGGCGTTTCGCCGGACGGTCCACGACTGGGTCGAACGCGAGTGCCCCAAGGGTGAGGCGACCCGACTCGAGGCGATGGAGTTCGAGTACCCGTTCGGTCTCTGGGACAAGATGTCCGCGGCCGGGTTCCATGCCGTCTCGATCCCGGAGGAATACGGTGGGCACGGCGGTGACGTCGTCGTCCAGTCCATCCTCGCCCGCGGGTTGGCCCGTTCGCTCGCCGGCATATCGTGGGTGTGGGGAATCTCCTCGTTCGCCGGCGGCAAGTCGATCGGTCTGTACGGCAGCGAGGAGCAGAAGGGCCGGTTCCTGCCGGATCTGGCGGCGGGGAAGCTCCGGTTCGCGATCGCGTTCACCGAGCCCGACGGCGGCACCGACTTGCTGGGGGCGATGAAGACGACCGCCCGCCGCGTCGACGGCGGTTGGGTGGTCAACGGTCGCAAGACCTGGTCGACCGCAGCACACGTGTCCGATTACCTCCTGCTGCTCGCGCGCACCGACTCGAAGGTGACCAGGAAGACCGACGGCACGACGCTGTTCCTGGTGCCGGGCAAGGCTCCGGGCCTGACGGCGACCCAGATCCCGAAACTCGGAATGCGCAACGTGGGTTCTTGCGATGTCGTGCTCGACGAGGTGTTCGTGCCCGACGAGCTCGTCCTCGGTGACCCCCACAATGCGTGGTACATGCTGCTCGGCACGCTCAACAACGAGCGGATTATGCTGGCGTCGTTCTGCTGCGGCATCCTGGACGGCGTGCTCGAGGACGCGGTCGAGTACCTCCAGCAGCGCGAGGCGTTCGGCCGCAAGATCGGTTCGTTCCAGTCACTGCAGCACTACGTCGCCGACATGACGATGTGGCGCAAGCAGGCGGGCTTGGTGGTCGCCGAGGCCGCCTGGCTCCAGAGCCGGGGTCTGCCGTGCGGGCTCGAGGCCACGATGGCCAAGGTCATCACGTCGGAGTACGCCGTGAAGGCAGCCGACCTAGGTATCCAGATCCTCGGTGGCATGGGATATGCGGCCGAGAGCAACGCCCAACGCTTCTGGCGCGACGCCCGGCTCTTCCGGATCGGTCCGGTGACCAACGAGATGGGCCGCAACACGATCGCCGAGTCACACGGCCTGCCTCGGTCGTTCTGACCTCTGCCTTGACGAAGCCGCTTGCGGCGCACTAGAGTTATGAACCGATCGTTTGATTGATTAACTCGCTTGGGGGAACATGCGATCGTCAACAGGAATCGTCCAATTGCGTCTCCGCCTCGCCGCCACTGTGGTGGTGGCGATTGGGCTCGCCGCGGCGTGCGGTGGAGACGATGACACTGCTACGTCGAGCCCGGCCATCGGCGATGGTGCTGGGCCCGCATCGAGCACCCCCGAGCCCGCCAGTCACATCGAAGCCGCCGTGGAGTTCGCCGCGAGCACCTGGGACCCGCACCTCGTTCGCAACGTTTCGGCCGATGCGAACTTCCTCGAGCCCGTCTACGACACGCTGGTCTCGATCGGCGAGGTGGATGGGAAGTACGCCCTGGTGCCCGAGCTCGCCGAAAGTTGGGACGTTACGGCCGACAGCACGGAGTTGACGTTCCACCTGCGCCCGGGCGCGACCTTCCACGACGGAACGCCCGTCGATGCCGAGGCGGTCAAGGTGACGTTCGAACGCGCCAAGACGCTCGAGGGATCGACGGTGGCCGAGCGGTTCGCGATCGTCGACAGCATCGATGTCGTGGACGATCTCAGCGTCACGATGCGCCTGAGTGAACCGAGTCCCATCTACCTGTGGACGCTGGCGGACGTCTACGGCATGATCATCAGCCCCGCCGCGTTCGACAGCGACCTGAACGTACGCCCGGTGGGCAGCGGGCCGTACAAGCTGGTATCGCACTCGGGCGACGTGGTGCGGTACGAGAAGTTCGACGACTACTGGAATCCGGATGCCGGCTTCGTCCGGACGATCACGACGACATCGGTCGTCGACGAGAACGCCCGGCTGAACGGCATTCTCGCCGGGCAGTACAACCTCGTCACTGGTCGTCTGTCGATGCTCGAGACCGCTCGCCGCGAGGAGGCCCAGGGCAACCTCAACGTGTTCATGGGCCCGGTCATCAACCCCCACACGATCTACTTCAACACCTCCCGACCCGGGCTCGACGATCCCCGAGTGCGTCTGGCGATGAGCCTGGCGCTCGACCGCGACGGGATCAACGAGACGCTCTTCGACGGTGAGTGCCCGGTCGAGCCGCAGGTGCTGTCGGAGAACATCCTCGGTCACATCGATGCCGAGACACCGTACGACCCGGAGCGAGCCAGGGCGCTGCTCGAGGAGGCCGGTGTGTCGGACTTGAGCTTCTCGATGCTCACGGTGGCCGTCGGCGACGTCGTCCCGATGGCGACCGTCGCCCAGGCGAACTGGGCGGCCATTGGCATCGATGTCGAGATTGTCGAGTACAACGCCGTGGAGGCTCGGGCCGAGTACCGCAACGGCAACCCGAGTGCCGACTTGTTCATCGCATCGATCCCCGGTGGACCCGATCCGTATCTGATCCTCGCCAACCTGCTCGGGCCGGATGCACCCGGTGGTCTGTCCGACACGCTCGCCGCGTTGCAGGCCGATGCCGACGCGCTGGCGCTCGATGATCCTCAACGTGGACCTGCTTACGAGGAGATCAACCGCATCCTGGTGGAGCAAGATCCGCTGCAGATCGGCGTCTGCCGTCCACCGCGTGGGTGGATCGCGGCGCCCGACGTCACCAACGTCAGCAACCTCGACCAGATCTACCACTGGGCCCGGACCGCCAAGATCGGTGCCGCGGGCTGACCCCGCGGACCGCCTCGGGGGTCGCTCGACGAGTTCGGAACAGGCCGAGATGGGAGGCCATGGATGATCATCAAGCTGATCGTGCGGCGCCTGCTGTCGGTCGTGCCGGTACTGCTGATCGTGGCCCTGGTCGTGCTGCTTCTGCTCGAACTGATGCCGGCCGACCCGGCAGAGGTCATCGCCGGCGACCTGGCGTTGCCGGCGGAGGTCGAGCGGACACGCGAGCAACTCGGACTCGGCCGGTCGTTCGGCGAACGGTACGTCAGCTACGTCGCCGATGCTGCCGTCGGCGACCTCGGTGAGTCGTGGTTCACGTCCGAGAGCGTGTCATCGAAGCTGTTCCGAGCGTTGCCCGTCACGGCCTCGGTGACCATCGTGGCGTTCGGTGTCGCCGTGTTGTTGGCGGTGCCGACCGGCGGAGCGGCCGCCGTCTGTCGGGGGCGACCTTTCGATCGAGTGTTCTCGACGGCTACGTCGGCTCTACTCGCCGTGCCGACCTTCGTGTCGGGCCTGGTGCTCGTCCTGGTCTTCTCATTGTGGCTCGAACTGCTGCCGGCAACCGGTTACGTGCCGTTCGGTGAGAGCCCATGGCAGTGGCTCAGGCACTTGATACTTCCAGGTTTCACCGTCGGTGTGGTCGCCGCGGCCACGCTGTCGAGGCAGATACGGAGCCGGATGGGCGAGGTGATGGACGAGGACTTCGTTCGGTCCGCCCGCGCGGCGGGCCTGTCGGAGCGGACAGTGATCGGCAAGCGAGTCGCCCGCAACGCGGCTGCCCCGGCGCTCACGGTCGCCGGTTTGCAGGTTTCGGCGATGTTGAGCGGCAGCTTGATCGTCGAACGGATCTTCGGCTTACCGGGGTTCGGCTCGGTGACGCTCGACGCAGTGTTCCGTCGTGACATGCCGGTGGTCCAGGGATCGGTGCTCGTCAGCTCCGCCATCGTCGTGGTGGTCAACCTGCTGGTCGACATCTCGGTCGTGTACGCGAACCCGAAGCTGCGCACCGGGTGAAGTTCCGATGAACCGCGACGACACGGCCCGACCGGCGTCCATCCCGCCGCGGCGCGGGAGGCGACGCCGCATGCTGGCGCGCTATCGCACCAGCCGGTCAGCGACGGCCGCCCTCGTCGTCCTGGTCGTGCTCGTGCTGGTCGCCGTGTTCGGGCCGTGGTTGGCGCCGCACGACCCGAACCTGATCGACCTCGCCAACGCCCTCTCGGGCCCGTCGGGCGAGCACCCGCTCGGCACCGATATGTACGGCCGCGACGTCTCCAGCCGGCTGATCGCCGGTACCCGGGTGTCGTTGCTGGCGTCGTTCGAGTGCGTTCTGATCGCGCTGGTCATCGGTGTGCCGACCGGGCTGATCGCCGGCTTTGTCGGCAGGTGGATCGACGCCGTCCTGAGTCGGATCGTCGACGCGCTCTACGGACTGCCCGGCCTGATCCTCGCCGCGGCGATCGTCGGCGCCCTGGGGCCAGGCATCCAGAACGCGATGATCGCGATCGGCATCATCCTGTCGCCACAGTTCTTCCGTCTCGCTCGCGGAGCTGCCCAGTCGATTCGCGAAGAGACCTACGTCGAGGCGCTCCGGGCGCTGGGCTGCCGCACGCCCAGACTGTTGGTCCGCCACGTACTACCCAACGCCAGCGGGCCGCTGCTGGTGCAGGCTGCGATCCTCGGCGGTGTCGCCGTCAGCGCCGAGGCGTCGCTGAGCTTCCTCGGGCTCGGGGTGCAGCCACCGACGTCGAGCTGGGGCAGCATGGTTCGCGACGCCCTGGAGAACCTCCGCCACGACTGGTATCCGCTCGTCCCGCCGTCGCTGATGATCCTGGTAACGATCATGGCGTACACCTTCGTCGGCGAAGGCGTTCGCGCCGCGTGGCGTGGCGGTCCGGCAGGCAACGACCGCCAGAAGGCCCCTGATGGCCGGGCCGGCGCAGCCGCTCCGGCCTCCACCGGAGGTGCGGAGCCGTGAGTGCCCGCGAGCGGCGCGCCCCGGGAACCGACCCTGGACCAGGCACGGCATTGCTGGAAGCGCGCGGACTGACGGTCGACCTGGACACGGTCCGTGGCCGTGTCCGCGTTGTCGACGACCTCGACCTGACCGTGTTGCGCGGCAGGACGATGGGACTGGTCGGCGAGTCGGGTTCCGGGAAGAGCATCAGCGCGCTCGGGATTGTCGGACTGCTGCCCCCGGCGGGGCAGATCTCGGGCGGGCGTGTCGTGTTCAACGGGGACGATCTCGTCGCCATGCACCCGCGCCACCGAGCGCGAATCCGGGGCCGCGACATCGGGATGATCTTCCAAGAGCCGTCCCGCAATCTGGATCCCTCGTTCACCGTTGGGTATCAGATCGCCGCCGTGGTCCGCCGGCACTGGGGCTGGTCGCGCAAGGCCGCGTGGAGGCGTGCCGTAGAGATGCTCGACATGGTAGGTATCGCCCGAGCCGGCGAGCGGGCCCACAGCCATCCGCATCAGCTCAGCGGTGGCATGTGCCAACGCGTGATGATCGCGATCGCCCTCGTCTGCGAGCCGCAGCTGCTCATCGCCGACGAACCCACCACAGCTCTCGACGTGACCGTGCAAGCGCAGATTCTGGCCCTGTTGGGTCAGCTTCAGGCCGAGATGGGACTCGGGATCCTCTTCATCACGCACGACCTGGGCATCGTCGCCGAACTGTGCGACGACGTCTCGGTGATGTACGCCGGCCAGGTGGTGGAACAGGCGCCCGCCGACGAGGTGTTCGCCCGTCCCCGGCATCCGTACACCGAGGGCCTGTTGGTCTCGATCCCGGACCCGCGGAGGCGACAGGATCGCCTCCGGTTCATCCCGGGCCGTGTCCCCACCGTTGGTGCATGGCCCGTCGGATGCCGGTTCGCCGCACGCTGCGCGCACGCCACGGAAGCGTGCGTCGCCGAGCCCGTCGCGCTCGGTCGCGCCGGCGACGAAGGCGGCCTCAGCCGCTGCATACGCGCGGCCGAGCTTGCCTTGGAGGGGATCGCATGATGTCTGAGTCCCGTGACGTGCCGCTCTTGCGTGCGCTGGATCTGACGAAGGTGTTCTCGCTCGAACGCGATCTGTTGGGTCGTATGTCGAAGCGCCTCGTCGCGGTCGACCGCGTCAGTCTCGATGTCCGGCGGGGCGAGACGCTGGCCATCGTCGGCGAGTCCGGGGCAGGCAAGTCGACCGTCGGTCGGATGTTCCTCAGGCTGATCGAGCCCGACGACGGGCAAGTGTTGTTCGAGGACGACGACATCGGCGCGATGCGAGGCAAGCAGCTACGAGAGTTGCGCCGCCGTGTCCAGATGATCTTCCAGGATCCGTTCAAGTCGCTCGATCCACGGATGACGGTGCGCAGCGCGGTCGAGGAGGCGTTGATCATCCACTCGCCGGACGGTCGCGCGGTGCGTCGCCGACGCACGATCGATGCGCTCGCCCGCGTCGGGATCCAGGAGGACGCCGCCGATCGGTACCCGCATGAGTTCTCCGGGGGGCAGCTGCAGCGGATCGCGATCGCCCGGGCCCTGGCGGTGGAGTCGGACGTACTCGTCTGCGACGAGCCGGTCGCGGCGCTCGACGTGTCGATCCGAGCCCAGGTCGTCAACCTCCTCCAGGATCTGCAACAAGAGCGCCGGCTCACGCTGGTGTTCATCACCCACGACCTGTCGGTGTTGCGCCAGATCGCGACGTCGGTCGCGGTCATGTACCGCGGCCGGGTCGTCGAGTACGGCCCGGCGGACGTCGTGCTCGACACCCCCCAGCACCCCTACACACAGGAACTGTTCTCGGTGATCCCGGTACCGGATCCTCGGCGGCGCGGGCAGATCCGTATGCGCGCCGGGAGCCGCCGTGCGGCGGACGACGATGCGTCGGACGCGACGTCCCCGGGCTGCTGCTTCGCCGCCCGTTGCCCGCACGCACTGCCCGTGTGCACGGCCACGCGACCCGAACTGGCCCACCGCGGGACGACGGTCCGGACCGCGTGCCACCTGTACCCGCCGAGCGCGCCGGCGGCCGTCGAGCACCTGGACGCGGTCAGGTCCCGATCGGTCTGAGCGAAGCGAAGCCGCGCCGCCCGTGGGCGGGCGGCGCGGCTTCGGGCGGGTGTTACAGGGTTCCGGCCGCGCGGCGGGCGGCGATGTAAGCGAACGTCATGCCCACACCGATCGTCGCCCCGGCACCGGGGTACGCGTGGGGCGCGTTCGCCGACGAGCAGTTGCCGGCCGCGTAGAAGCCGCCGATCGCGCGCTGACCGAGACCCGCAGAGAGCACTTCGGCGAACTCGTTGACCCGCAGGCCGCCCTTGGTCGCCAGCGCGCCGGGCTGGATCTCCATGGCGAAGAACGGACCCTTCTCGATCGAACCGAGGCACGGGTTGGGGGTCTGGCGCTCGTCGCCCCACGCGCGGTCCCAGGCCCCCGCTCCGCGGCCGAAGTCCTCGTCGACGCCGCTCGCCGCGTAGCGCCCCATCTTGCCGGCCTCGATGTCGAGACCGGCGGGGTCGACGCCGATCGCGGCGGCCAGGTCGGCGAGCGTGTCACCTCGATAGAACCAGGCCGGCTGCGGCTCGTCGGCCGGGGGATGCTTGGCGGCGATCGCGGTGTACTTCTCGCGAGCCTGGCTGTCCCACACGAAGTAGGCGGGAACGTTGGCGGGTTCCCCCTGCTTGGTGCCGAACCCTTCGACCACGTCGTTGTAGTTGAGCGCCTCGTTGACGAAGCGCTTGCCACGCGTGTTCACGATCATCGTGTGGGGCAGGATCCGGTCCTCGCGGGAACCGACCACCTGGAGGCTGGCGTAGGTCTCGCCGCCGGGCTCGACCTCGCCGCCGATCAGGTACGGCATCCACCAGGCGTCGCCCAGGTTCGCCGTTTGGGCGCCGATCGCCATGCCCATCAGGTGGCCGTCACCCTGGTTGTCCTTGATCTCGCACGACTGGTGCAACGGGCGGTGCATCCAGAGTCGCTTGAGCTCCTCGTTGTGGGCGTAGCCGCCCGTGGACATCAGCACGCCACGACGGGCCCGCACCCGGAACGGCGCTCCCTGCCGCGTCGCTTCGACACCGATTACCTGGCCGTCCTCGACGATCAGTTCCTTGGCCGGACACTCGATCTGCACGTCGACGCCCCGCTCGAGGCAACCTCGCAGCAGCCCGGCGATCAGCGCCGTGCCGCTCGAGAGGTGCTCGGGGGTGCCGACGTTGTTGACGAAGAAGCGCCGGGCCGGGCCACCCTCCTTGGGCGGCGGCAGGGCGTGCATCTTGCCGGCGTAGTAGTCGTGCTTGTCCATCACCCACGCCGACTGCGGGCCGATGCGGAGCTTGTCCTTCCACTCGCCGAGCGGCGCGCTCTCGACCTTGCCGGCATCGAGCGTGCGGCCCCCGTGCTTGGCCCCGGGCAGGTCGCCGCGGTAGTCGATCGTCCCGCCCACGGTGCCCCACGGCCGGAACCACTGCCCGCCCTGGTCCTCCAGATATCGGACCATCTCCTTGCCGTGATCCACCCACGCCTCGAGGATCCCCGGATCACCGGCCTCGTCGCCCACGCATGCCCGCAGGTACGCCAGCGCATCGTCGCGCGAGTCGGGCACGTCGACCTCGGGCATGTGGTGGTTGTCGGCGATCCAGAATCCGCCGCCGGAAACGGACGTGGTTCCCCCGATCAGACCGGTCTTCTCGATGACCATCGTCTGCAGGCCTTCGACGGCGGCGACCAGCGCGCCCGTCAACCCGGCCCCGCCGCTGCCGATCACGACGAAATCGGTCTCAGCATCCCACGTACGCGTACTGTCGGTCACAGGTTCCCCCTCAAGGTCCGTGGCGGTACTCGTTTGTACCAACCAATCATCCGTTTGGAAAGTTTGCCGTGTGGATCGGCCGGGTGTCAAGGCGGCGGGCCGTCTGGTCATCGCTCGTAGCGTCAACTGCCGTCACGAAAAATCGACTGCACACGGCACCGCCCGCGCTGGGGTCGGAGTTGACAGCCGGGGGTTGGGCCGCGCTACGGTGTTGACCGGCCGTTTGGTGGTTGCTTGGTTCGGGGCGGTATCAGCCCGACTCTTCCCCTGCCCGCGGCTTCGTGTAAGACAGCTTCACAGCCAGATCTCTCGGGGGGTGCAACATGTTTCGTCTGGTGATGCGACGTCTGCTCTCGATGGTGCCCGTCCTGTTGCTCGTACTGCTGCTGGTGATGGGGCTCGTCGAGCTGATGCGTGGCGACCTCGCCGCGGTGCTCGGCGGCGAGGATGCGGTGCCCGAGCAGGTCGCTGCGCTCAAGCACCGGCTCGGCCTCGACCAGAGCCTGCCCGAGCGCTTCGTCGGGTTCCTCGGCAATGCGCTCACCGGCGACCTGGGCACGTCCTGGTTGACCGGCCGGGCGGTGTGGACCTCGATCCGGTCGGCCCTGCCGGTCACCCTTTCGCTGGCATTCCTGGCGATGCTGCTGGCGATCCTGATCGCCGTGCCGGTCGGCATTCTGGCCGCCGCGCGTCCGTCGCCCGCGCTCGACCGGTTCTTCACGATGGGCACGTCGGTGGTGCTCGCGGTTCCCGAGTTCGTCGTCGGCTTGATCCTGGTGACCTACGTGTCGCTCAAGACCGGCTGGTTCCCGGCGACGGGCTACAGCAGTTTCGGCGACGGCCCGCTGGAGTGGCTCCAGCACCTCCTGTTGCCGGCGATCACGCTGGCGCTCCCGCTCGCCGCGCAGCTCACCCGACAGGTGCGCGCGGCGATGATCTCGGCACTCGCCCAGGACTCGATCAGAACCGCCCGGGCGGCCGGGATGAGCGAGCGGACGGTGGTGCTCAACGATGCGTCCCGGCTGGCAGCGTTGCCGGTCGTGACGGTGATCGGCCTGCAGATCTCGCGCGCCGTGGGCGGCGCCGTGATCGTCGAGCAGGTGTTCGCGATGCCCGGGTATGGCAGCCTCGCCGTCGACGCGGTCATCAAACGTGATGTTCCCGTGCTACAGGGGGTCGTCCTGGTGAGCGCGGTCATGGTTCTGCTCACGAACACGATGGTGGATCTCTTCAATGGCTATCTCAATCCCCGACTCCGCTGACCAACTCCCGGCCGGCATTGAGCCGGCCCAGGCCGAGTCCCGGCCGGAGGAGCGCGAACGTGGTTTTCGTCGCGGTTGGCGACAGCTGCGCCGGGACCGCGGGGCGATGATCGCGATCGCGTTCCTCGTTCTCCTCGTGTTGGTGGCCGTGTTCTGGTCGCACTTGGCACCGTTCGATCCGAACAAGCAGTCGCTGCGCGACAAGCTCCAGTCTCCAAACGGCACGCATTGGCTCGGTACCGATGACTTCGGCCGCGATACGTTGTCTCGGCTGCTGTCGGCATGCAGGGTCTCGCTGCTCGCGGCCGGTGAGGCGGTCGGCGTCGCCGTGCTCCTCGGTGTCGGACCGGGTCTCGTAGCCGGTTACGTTGGAGGGTGGGTCGATGCGGCGATGTCGCGATTCACCGATGGCCTGCTGGCGTTGCCCCCTCTAATCATCGCTCTGGCGATCGTCGGTGTACTCGGGCCAAGCCTCACCAACTCGATGCTCGCGGTGGGGATCATCTTTTCCCCTCGCTTCTTCCGACTCGCCCGTGGGTCAGCCTCATCGGCGAGACGTGAGGGGTATGTCGAGGCGCTCGAGTCGCTCGGCTGTAGTCGTGCCAGGATCATCGGCCTCCACATCCTGCCGAACACCATTGCCGTACTGCTCGTGGAGCTGGCGATCACGGCCGGAGCGGCGATCACCGCTGAGGCGTCGCTGAGCTTCCTCGGGCTCGGTGTCTCGCCGCCTCAGGCAAGTTGGGGGGGTATGGTGCGCAACGGGTTTCGATACGTCAACAACACGATCTGGCCGATCCTGCCCCCCGTGATTCTCGTGATCCTTACCATCATGGCGTTCACGTATCTGGGCGAGGGCATTCGCCGGGTGGTCACTCGTTCGAACCGGGTAGGCGAATGAACGTCAAGGCGCGAGAGATCGCGCCCGATCGTCCGGTGGTCGACGCCGGGGCACCTCTGCTCGAGGTCGAGTCGCTCTGCGTCACCTTCAACACTCCCACCGGACCGTTGCCGGTCGTCGATCACGTCGGCTTCTCGATCGAACGCGGTGCGACGATGGGTCTCGTCGGTGAGTCCGGCGCGGGCAAGTCGGTGACGGCGATGGCGCTCAACGGCCTTGTCAGCGCACCGATCGCCGAGGTCACCGGACGCGTGCTGTTCGACGGGAACGAGTTGGTGGGAATGGCCGAACGCGACCTCGCTCACATCCGGGGCCGCGACATCGGGATGATCTTCCAGGAACCCCGTCGCAGCCTGCATCCGAGCATGACCGTCGGCGCCCAGATCGCCCGCGTCGTCCGACACCACACCAAGTGCTCGAAGCGGGAGGCCTGGGCGCGCGCCGTCGACATGCTCCAACGGGTGGGCATCAGCGACCCGAAGCGCAACGCCAAGGCGTATCCCCACACGTTCAGCGGCGGCATGTGCCAGCGCGTGATGATCGCCCTGGCCCTGGCGTGCCGGCCCAAGCTCTTGATCGCCGACGAGGCGACCACGGCACTCGACGTCACCGTCCAGAAGCAGATCCTCGAGTTGATCAGCGATCTTCAGTCGGATCTCGGGCTGTCGGTGATCTTCATCACCCACGACCTCGGCGTCGTCGCCAGCATGTGTGACACCGTGGCAGTCATGTACGCAGGACAGGTCGTCGAGCAGTCGCAGACGCGCGAGGTCTTCGCTTCGCCCAAGCATCCCTATACCGCTGGCCTGCTCGATTCGGTGGCCGACCTCACCACCACCGGCGACTGGCTCGGCTTCATCCCTGGCACCGTCCCGGCACTCGGGCACTGGCCGGCGGGTTGTCGCTTCCATACGCGCTGCACGCACTGCGTCGAACCCACGTGCACGGCGGCGCCGATTCCGCTCACCGTCGCGCCGACCGGGTCGGTGCGGTGCGCCCGCCACGCGGAGCTTCACCTGAAAGGAATCTCATGACGACCCTGCTCGAGGCGCACGGCCTCACCAAGCGGTTCGTCACGCGTCGCAACGCGATCGGACGGGCCGTGGCGACGATGACTGCCGTCGACGCCGTCGACCTCACGGTCGACGCCGGGCGCACGGTCGCCGTGGTCGGCGAGTCCGGTGCCGGCAAGTCCACGCTCGGCAGGCTCGTCCTGCGTCTGATCGAGCCAGACGAGGGTACGGTCGAGGTCGAGGGCCGCGACATCACGCACCTTCGCCGGCGTCAGTTGCGCCGGATCCGCGACAAGATGCAGATGATCTTCCAGGATCCGTTCGTCTCACTCGATCCGCGGATGTCGATCTCGGCCGCCGTCGAAGAGCCGCTCAAGCTGCACACCTCGCTCGGCTCGGACGCGCGTCGGGTACAGGTCGAGGGGTTGCTCGAGCGCGTCGGCATCGGGCGCCACGCCTGGGACCGGCTACCGCACAGCTTCTCGGGCGGGCAGCTGCAACGGGTCGCGATAGCGCGCGCGCTGGCGGCCGATCCGAAGCTGGTCGTGTGCGACGAGCCCGTCGCCGCGCTCGACGTCAGCATTCGCGCCCAGGTGATCAACCTGCTGCGTGACCTGCAGCGCGAGCGCGGGCTCGGCCTGATCTTCATCAGCCATGACCTGCATCTCGTCCGCCGGATCGCCGACGAGACGATCGTGATGCGCCACGGCTCGGTCGTCGAGCGCGGGCTCACGCAGGCGATCTTCGACAGTCCCCGCGAGGCCTACACCCGGCTGCTGCTCGACAGCGTTCCCGACCTCGACCCCGCCCACCGCACCGCGCGGCGACCCGGCGTCGCCGGCGGGACACAACAACCGGCCCGGTCGACGGTGGCAACGACCACCGCCCACTAGTCACGGGCGTCGCCCGTCACGACGAAGGAGACCATCATGGCAGTACGTGGAGCGGACACGGAGGTCCGGGGGCGCGTCGGTTGGATCGTCCTCAACGATTACCAGGAAGCCGCCGAGGCGAGCCTTCACGATCCCGACTACCTGCACGCGGTGGCGGCGGTGGCCGCGGGGCTGGCCGAGCACCGCGACAACCCGGCCGTGCGCGTGATCGTCATCACGGGCCGCAACGACGGTGAGTTCTACCGGGTCTGCCGCGGCGAGCACTACGACGACCGCGGCAACAGGTCGCGGCTCAACCCGATCGAGAACCCGCACAGCGACGGCTTCGTGTGGCCGTCGCACACCATGCAACTGCTGGCGACGGTCGAGAAGCCCGTGATCGCTCGCGTCAACGGCGACGCGATCGGGCTCGGCGCGGCGTTCTTGTGGGGATGCGACCTGATCGTCGCCGACGAGGACGCGGTCATCTCCGACGTACATCTCGGCCAGCGTGACGTGGTCGACACGGACGGCGACGTCCGGGGGTTTCCGTGGGCGGTCACTCCCGGGGACGGGGCCGTGTCGTTCGCGCCGCTGTACATGCCCCCGACCAAGGCCAAGGAGTTCTTCCTGCTGTCGCGCGTCTGGACGTTCCGGCAGCTTGCCGACATGAACATCGTCAACTTTGCCGTGCCTCTCGACCAACTCGACGCCGTCGTCGACGGCCTGGTCGACCAGCTGCTGGCGCGGCCGGCCACCGTGCTCGCGCGTGCCAAGCGGGTGCTCAACAAGCGGATGATCGAGCACTGGAACCTCGTGCAGGATCTCGCCATCGCCTACGAGCAGCTCGACTTCTTCGAGCACGCCGCAGCCGGGCGGATGTCCTGATGAAGCTGTGCACGATCCGGCGCTCCGGAGCCACGTACGCAGCGCGGGTCGAGGGTGACACGTTCGTCGAACTGCCCTACGGGGACGTCGGCGCACTGCTCGCCGACCCCGACGGACTCGGCGTCGCAACGGCCCACGCCGGCCCGGCGCGACCCCTCGACCCGTCGACCCTCGCGCCGCTGATCGTGCGGCCTCCGAAGATCATCTGCGTCGGCATGAACTACGCCGCGCACATCGCCGAGATGGGCCGCAAGCCGCCGAGTCATCCGACGTTTTTCGCCAAGTTCACGAACGCGTTGATCGGCGCCCGTGACCCGATCCTGCTTCCGCCGGAGTCCGACTCGGTCGACTGGGAGGTCGAGCTGGCGGCGGTGATCGGAACACCCGCGCGGCGGGTGCCGACGGAGCGCGCGCTCGATCACGTCGCCGGGTACACGGTGCTCAACGACATCTCCATGCGCGACTTCCAATACCGCACGGCGCAGTTCCTCCAAGGCAAGACGTTCGAGGCGTGCACGCCTCTCGGTCCATGGCTCGTGACCGCCGACGAGCTCCCGCCGGGCGGTTCGCCGCTGAACGTCACGTGTGAAGTCGACGGCGTCGTGATGCAGGACAGCTCGACGTCTGATCTGATCTTCAGCGTGGCCGAGTTGATCAGCTACTTCAGCACGATCACCACGCTCGAGCCGGGCGACGTGATCGCCACCGGCACGCCCGCGGGTGTCGGTGCGGGCCGCGACCCGCAGGTGTTCCTGCGCCGCGGCAACGTGGTGCGCACCTACGTCGAGGGAATCGGCGAACTCGTCAACGAGTGTGTGTGACCGGTCCGCGGCGGCTCGCCCGGTCCGATCAGAACAGGGCGACCTTGGCGGGTGGCGGGAACAGGCCGTCGAGTTCAGCCAGATCGTCGCTGCCCGGGTTCCAGGCCGTGGCGACCGCGTTCTGGCGGACCTGGTCGGGGGTGGTGGCTCCGGCGATCACGCTCGAGATCGCCGGCTGGGCGGCCAGCCACGAGAAGGCGACCTCCACCTCGGTCAGTCCGCGCGCACGCGCGAACTCGCCGTACCGGCGGAGTTGATCGAGATCGGCGTCGGCGAGCACCTGTTGCCGCGTGTAGCTCAAGCGGCTGCCCTCGGGAGCCTTCCCGCCGGAGTACTTCCCGGTCAGCAGCCCGCTGGCGAGCGGGAAGTAGGGCAGGACGCCCAGACCGTAGGCCTGCGCCGACGGGATCACCTCGAGTTCGGCGCGGCGGTCGAGCAGGTTGTAATTGCTCTGCGACGAGACGAACCGGGTCAGACCGGTCGCCCGGGCGACGTGCTCGGCGTCGGCGATCTGCCAGCCGGCACGGTTCGAATGGCCGATGTAGCGCACCTTGCCGGATGTCACCAACCGGTCGAGCGCTGCGAGGGTCTCGTCGATCGGCGTGAGCGGATCGGGGGTGTGGAACTGGTAGAGGTCGATCCAGTCGGTGCCGAGCCGCCGCAACGACGCCTCGACCGCGCGCACGACGTAGTGGCGCGCGCCCCGGGCGCCGTGATGGGGACCGTTGGCCAGTCCGGTGTCCATGCCGAACTTGGTCGCCACGACGACGTCGTCGCGGCGCGTCCCGAGGGCGCGTCCCAGGAGCTCCTCGCTCAGGCCGGGGGCCGCCCCGTACGTGTCCGCAGTGTCGAACAGTGTCATGCCGGCGTCGAGCGCAGCGTGCACGACGGCGTCGACGCCGGTCTGCGACTCCGTCTGGGCGCCCTTTCGTCCGAGGTTGTTGCATCCCAGTCCGACGACCGACACGACCAGACCCGATGTACCGACACGGCGTAGCTCCACGGCGTCGATCCTAGGGTGATCGCCTGAAAACTACAAACGACCGTCTGGTAGTTTCACTGGGTGCGCGCACCGCTCTCCCCGGCGTCGGCCAGGCGGTCGTTGGCGGTCACGCTGGCGGTAGCCACGGTCACCATCCCGATCTCGCACAACAGTGTCGTCGCCCTGCTCGACGGCATCGCCGGCTCGCTCCACACCGACCCGGCAGGCACGTCGTGGGTGGCGACGAGCACGTTGATCGCGGCGGGCGTAGCGATGCCGCTGGGCAGTCGCATCGGCGAGGCACTCGGCAAGCGGCGGGCCCTGCTCGTCAGCCTGAGCGGCTGCGCGGTCGGATCGGTCCTGTGCGCGGCCGCGGCGAACCTCGCCGTGCTGCTGTCGGGGCGGGTGCTGCAAGGGCTCGCCGCGGGCGCCGTGCCGTTGTGCCTCGGGCTCGTCATCGACCACGTCGGCGCGGCCGCCAGGGCGCGGGTGGTGGCGTTACTCGCGCTGATCGGTGCGATCGGCAGCGTCGTCGGGCTCCCCGTCGCCGGAGCGGTCGCCGAAGCGGCCGGCTGGCGGACGGTGTACGCGCTCTTGGCGGTCCTCGCCGGCACCGCGATCCTCGCCGTGCTCCTCTGCGTGCCGCGCGATCCGGTGACGGCCGGCGCGCCACTCGACGCGATCGGCGGGTTGGCGCTCGGGGGCATCGTCGTGTCGGTCCTGCTGCCGCTGTCCCAGTGGGGGGCATGGGGCGTCGGTCGGCGCACCGGAACATTGTTGGCGGTGGGCGCGCTGGGCGCGTGGTGGTGGACGCGGAACCAACTCCGGCACCCGTCGCCGTTCGTCGACGTGCGGGCACTCGGCCGCCGCGCCGCGCTGGTACCCAACCTGGCTGGAACCCTCCTCTCGTTCGCCATGTTCGCCTACGTGTTCGCGATCTTCCGGCAGTTGCGAGCCGGGCCGGAGACCGTCAACGGGTTCGGGATGTCGGCCGTCACCGCCGGTGCATGCTTCGTGATCGGTCCCGCCGTGGCGGTCGCGTCGGCCCCGCTGCTGGGCCCACTGGCGCGGCGCGCCTCGCGGGCGTCGATCGTCGCCGGGGCTGCACTGGCGTGCGGCGGGGCGACGGTCCACCTCGTCGCGATCGGCTCGGTCGCCGGGGTCGTCGTGGCGGCCGGCCTGGTCACGCTGGGGGTGTCGGTCGGGCAGATGGCGACGACGGCGATGATCTCCGCTGCGGTGCCTGGCCCACAGGTGTCGTCGGCCAATGGGATCAACGCGCTCCTCCGGTGCATCGGCGCGGCGACGGCCTCGGCGGTGACCGCGGTGCTCATCGGGGAGCACCCGCACACCGACGACGCGGCTCGGTTGGCGTTCGCCCCAGCCGTCGTGGCCGTGCTGGTGGCAGCCGCCGCGGCGGGGCTGGTCGCGGCGACGGGCAGCGTCCGGCCGCATTTGACCGGCAGACCGAGTAGCCGTTAGATTCAACCAGACGATAGGTTGCCTCAAGAGGGGGTATGAGCATGAGCAGCACCGGGCATCCGGACGTCGACACGACGCACCGACAGCGGGCGATGTCCGTCGCCCCGACCGCGAGGTCGCGGTGAGCTTGGCCGGCAAGCACGTCCTCGTCACCGGCGGGGCCGGGCCCGGTATGGGTCGCGCCCTGGTGACCATGCTGCACGAGGCCGGCGCCCGCGTCGTGGCAGTCGACATCGACGGCGATCGGCTGGAACAACTCGCCGGCGACCTGCCGGGCGTCACCGTCGTCCACACCGACCCGACGACGCCGGACGGCGGCGACGAAGCCCTGGCGGCGGTGCCCGGGCCGTTGTGGGCGCTGTTCAACCACGCCGGGATTTCCGAGCGCATCGGCGTGGTCGAGGAGATCACCGACGAGGAATTCGACCGGGTGCTCCGTGTCAACCTGAAAGGCCCGTTCATGCTGTCGCGCAAGGTGCTGCCGGGCATGGTCGCCCGGGGCGGCGGGTGCATCGTCAATACGGCGTCGGTGAACGGGCTCCGCGGAGCGCGTGGCGGCCCCGCGTACGCCGCGTCGAAGTTCGGGCTGGTCGGTTTGACCCAGCACATCGCCGCCACCTACGGCGAGTACGGCGTTCGCTGCAACGCGGTCTGCCCTGGCCCGACCGGCACCCGCGGACCCTCCGAAGCGCTCCCTGCCGACCGCGTCACCGAACGTGGCCGCCAGCTCCTGGCGCGTGATCGGGGCAAGCCCGAGCCGTGCCCCCCCGAACAGGTCGCCGCGATGGGAGTGTTCCTCGCGACCGACGCAGCCGCACGTGTGAACGGGGCGATCATCCCCGTCGACGGCGGCTGGATCGCCTACTGACCAAAGCATTCCAAGGAGAATCGACGACCATGGCCAAGACCCGCCTCCCCCGGCAGCCCAAGCGCAGCGAGTTCACCGACCCCGCCGACATCGAAGCGTACGACCACGCGCTGAGCCGGTACACCGGGACGCCGGTCCCGGACTTCCACGACATGGGCCAGTACTTCGGCGCGTTGTTGACGAGTCCGCTGCTGTGCGCGATCGCCGGTGACATGGGGCGGTTCGTGCGCACCGCCGGCGATCGCGACGACACCTACTCGCACGCCGATCGCGAGTTCGTCGACCAGATCCTGTCGAAGGACTGGAAGACCAACGTCGTCCAGGTCACCCACATCCAAGACGCCCTGTCCACCGGCGTGCGGATGGAGGCGATCGAGGCGATCCGCGCCGGGCGCGAGGACGAGCTCGACGACACGGAGCGACTCCTGGCGAAGTACATCCGTCAGGTCGTCTCGGGTACGGTCGACGACGCGACCTGGGAGGCGATGGTCGGCTACATGGGCCAGCGGGGCGTCGTCGAGTACACCGGATTCGTCCTGTGGCTGCAGTGGATCATCCGGATGATGCAGACACTGGGCGTCGACGATCCGTCCGAAGAGGAGATCGATCAGCTGATCGCCGACCTGAAGTCGGGCGTCCGCGAGGTCCCCAACTACCGCGCTCGGATCCGCTAAAGGAGCAACGACATGGAGACACAGCAGAAGTATCCCTCCGCCGACCTGATTCAGTGTCCGTACCCGTTCTTCGACAAGGCGCGGGTCGACACCCCAATCTGGCAGGACCCCGATACGGGCATCTATTACGTGTTCAAGTGGGACGACGTGATGACCGTCATGCGCGAGGGCGAGGTGTTCAAGGGCGTCGACGGTTCGATCTCGTACGGGGGCGTGCCGATGATCTCGGCCGCCGTGGGTGCCGACCACCAGGGCATGCGCTCGCTTGCCCTGGTGCCGTTCACCAAGTCGCGCTTGCGCACGTACGAGCCGATGATCACGGCGTTCGCCGACCAGCTGATCGACGGGTTCATCGACTCCGGCAAGGTCGAACTGGTCAACCAGTTCGCGATCCCCCTCCCGGCGCTCGTGATCTGCAAGCTGATGGGCTTCGACCTCGAGGGTGCCCAGTTCGACTGGATCGTCGACATGATGTCGATGAAGAGCGCCGACAACCCCGACGACGTCGACGCGTTGTCGGTCGGCGGAGGGACGCGTCGGCGCAAGTCGACGAGCGGATACGGCGGCGAGGGCATCGAGGCCGTCCAGGAGTTCATGAAGCGCCAGCTCGAGGCCCGCGTCGAGCAGCCCGGTGACGACATCTTGTCGGAGATCTCCCAGTTGCAGATCCAGCGCGACGGCAAGGTCGACATGCCGTACCTGGTCACGATCTGCGTCGAGCTGCTGTCGGGCGGCGTGGTCACGACGGCCCAGATGATCGCCAACGCGATGATGCTCGCACTCCAGAACCCGGACCAGATGACCCGTGTGCGGTCCGACTCGAAGTTGATCGTGCCGATGCTCGACGAGGCCTTGCGGGTCGAGTCGCCGGTGCAGTCGCAGGGGCGCATCGCCACCCGCGACTTCGAGCTCGGTGGCGTGCTGATCCCCGAGGGGGCGACGGTGTCGGTCGTGTTCGGCTCCGCCAACCGCGACACTGAGCGGTTCGACCATGCCGACCAGTACGACGTCGGTCGCCGCCCGGCCGACCTCAAGGGGCACTTCGGGTTCGGCTTCGGGATGCATTTCTGCCTGGGAGCGCCGTTGGCCCTGCTCGAGGGGCGGATCGGTCTCGAGCGGTTGTTCGCCCGCACCGCCAACATCCGTACCGCCCCCGACTACGACGTCAGCTACATCGCCAGCACGCACTTCCGAGCGGTCCGGCAGCAGCGCCTCGAGTTCGACACCGTCTGATGTCGCCGACAACGAACGCTGACGCCACATACCCCGGGCCGGAGCACGTCCAGTGCCCCTACCCGTTCTTCGACGAGGCCCGGTCGAGTACCCCCGTCTGGCAGCATCCCGGCTCGGGCGTCTACTACGTGTTCGAGTGGGACGACGTGATGACCATGATGCGCGACGGCGACACCTTCCAGGGCGTCAACGGTTCGATCTCGTACGGCGGCGTGCCGATGATCTCGGCCGCTGCCGGTGCTGAACACCAGGGCATGCGCTCGCTGGCTCTACTGCCGTTCACCAAGTCGCGCCTGCGCACCTACGAGTCGATGATCACCGCCTTCGCCGACCAGCTGATCGACGGGTTCATCGACACCGGCGAGGTCGAGCTCGTCAACCAGTTCGCGATCCCGCTCCCGGCACTCGTCATCTGCAAGCTGATGGGCTTCGATCTGGAAGGCCCGGAATTCGACTTCGTGGTCGACAGGATGTCGATGAAGAGCGCCGACAATGCCGAGATGGTCCAGTCCGGCAACCACGAGCTCGGCGTGGTCCGGCGTACCACCACCGGGGGCGGCTACGGCGGTGGAGGTATCGAGGTCGTCCAGGAGTTCATGAAGGACAAACTCGAGCAGCGTCTCGATCACCCCGGTGACGACATCCTCACCGAGATCGCCCGGGCGCAGATCGAGCGCGACGGCGAAGTCGACATGCCGTACCTCGTCACGATCAGCACCGAGCTGCTCGCCGGCGGGGTCGTGACGACCGCCCAGATGATGGCCAATGCGATGATGCTGGCCCTGCACAACCCCGACCAGATGGAGCTCGTGCTGCGTGATCGCAGCTACGTGGTGCCGATGCTGGACGAGGCGCTGCGGGTCGAGTCACCCGTGCAATCGCAGGGCCGGATCGCCGTGCGCGACTGCGTGCTCGGAGGCGTCGAGATCCCCGAGGGGGCCCATCTGGCGGCCGTGTTCGGGTCCGCCAATCGAGACCCCAAACGGTTCTCGGATCCCGAGCGCTTCGACGTGACGCGTCCGCCCGTCGACCTCAAGGGACATTTCGGGTTCGGCTTCGGGATGCACTTCTGCTTGGGGGCGCCGCTGGCCCTGCTCGAGGGCCGCATCGGGCTCGGGCGGCTGTTCGACCGGATCACGAACATCCGCACAGCGACGGAGTACGACGTGCGCTACATCGACTCGACGCACTTCCGCGCGGTCCGCGAGCAGCGACTCCGGTTCGACCGGCGCTGATCGGCCATGGGGACGCTCGACGGCCGCCACGTCCTGGTCACCGCCGGCGCCGGCGCAGGAATGGGAAGCGCGCTCGTGCGCCTGCTGCGGGCCGCCGGCGCGGAGGTGGTTGCAGTGGACGTCGACGGCCCGGCGCTCGACGCGCTCGTGGGCGAGCTTCCGGGTGTGGTTGGGGTACACGCCGACCCGACGACGCCGGAAGGCGTGGAGCGCGCCCTGGATGCCGTCGCGGGCCCGCTGTGGGCGCTCTACAACCACGCCGGAGGCGGTGAGCGGCCGCTGGGCGTGATCGAAGAGGTCGACGACGCCGAGTTCGACCGGGTGCTCGACCTGAACCTGGCAGGCCCGTTCCGGCTCGCCCGCGCCGTCCTCCCCGGAATGGTCGCTCGCGGTGGCGGCTGCATCGTCAACACCGCCTCGGTCAACGGGTTGCGTGGCGCCCGCGGAGGCCCTGCCTACGCCGCCGCCAAGTTCGGGCTGATCGGCCTGACCCAGCACATCGCCGCCACCTACGGCGAATTCGGCGTCCGCTGCAACGCCGTGTGCCCGGGCCCCACCGGTCACCGTGAGCTGTCGCAGGACCGGGCCGCCGGCAGGGTGACCGAGCGCGGCCGTCTGTTGCTCGCCCGCGACACGGGCAAGCCGGCGCCGTGCCCGCCGGAACAGGTCGCCGCCGTGGGCGTGTACCTGGCGACCGACGCGGCGCGCCGCGTGAACGGGGCGGCGATCCCGGTCGACGGCGGCTGGATCGCCTACTGAGATGGGCACGACGGCCGATCTGGTGCGGCTGCGCCGGCTCGTCGATCGCTACGGCATGGCCGTCGACCAGCGCGACGTCGGCAGTCTCGTGTCGTTGTTCGCTGACGGCGGCGAGCTGTTGGTCCGCTGGCGCGGGTCGGCCGAGACGGTCGAGTTCAAGGGCGCCGGGCTCGGCGCGCTGATGGATGTCGTCGCGCCGTACGAGGTCACGTTGCACACGGTGACGAACCACGTCGCCGACGTCGACGGCGACGTCGCCGCAGGCCGCACGTATTGCACCGCCCATCACCTGCGCACCGATCAGCGCGGCTCGTCGACGATGACGTTGTACGTCGCCTACGACGACGACTACGTGAGGTCGCACGACGGCTGGCGCTTCAGCACGCGCCGCTGCGAGTTGCTGTGGAAGTCGGTAGGCCCGCTGCGTCCGGCGCCGGCGGCGTGGCCGTGATCGAGTTGCCGGCGGCGGCCGTCGAACTGATCGAAGGCGGTGCCCACGCGCACTTGGCCACGATCGGTCCGACCGGGGCGCCGCAGGTGACGATGGTGTGGTCGACCGTCGAGGACGGTGAGATCTGCGTCGCCAGCCTGACGCCGCGCGCTAAGCTGGCGAACATCCGCCGCGACCCGCGCGTCGTCCTGTCGTACGAGTCGGCGGTACGCGACGACGGGCAGGGGCTTCACTTCTACCTCACCGTGTCGGGTCGCGCCCGGGTGACGGAGGGCGGGGCGCCCGAGCTGCTCCGGCGGATCGCCCCCCGCTACGTGGGCGCCGGCACGAAGTTTCCACGGGGCGACTCGCCGCCTGCCGGCTGGGTGATCCGCGTCGAGCCCGAGCGCGTCCGCGGGTACGGCCCGTGGGCCGGCATTGCCTGACGCCCGACGGATGACAGCGTTACCCGGGTCGGGCGACGACGCGACACTCGATCGGCGGCGTCGGTCCGACGCGGCGGGCGCCGAGCATGAACAGATAGATCACGGCGACCTCGTCGCCCACCACCCGCCAGGCGTGGTTGGTGCCGTACTGCAAGAGGGCGTCGCCCGGCTGCATGATCACCTCGGAGCCGTCGTCCATCGAAACCGCCAGCTGGCCCGCCGCGAGCCACTGGCAGTCGAACGTGTCGTGCCAGTGGAGGTGGTACGAACGCTCCGGCGACGACCCGCGCCCAGGGTGCATCTTGAGCATCGTGATCCGGAAACCGTCGGCGACGGGCGGGTGCGGGCTCGATCGCCGCATCGCCAGGTGCGTCTCGTCGGCCGACGGGGCGTCCTGGAGCGGCGCCCGCGTCCCGTCGTCGGGGAGCTCGATCGGAAGCTGGTCGGCGCCCCAGATCCGATAGATCTCGATGTCCTTCTCCGGCTTGGCGGCGTGCCGCGGGTAGTTCACCGGGTAGTCCACCTCACCGACCTCTTCGACCCGGGCGAAGTACGAACGGCCGTCGGCGTTCATGCCGGCGACGATCCGGCGCGGCGCGGCGAACGGTGCCGGCGTCATCAGCGTGCCCAGCTCAGCACTTCGATGCCGCCGTGCACCTCGACCACCTGGCCGGTGATGTAGTCCGAGTCGGGGGACGCGAGGAAGGCGGTGATCGCGGCGATGTCGGCGGGCTCTCCGGTGCGGCCGATCGGAATGGCCAACTCGCGCCCGGCCCGGGGGGTCGGATCGTCCACCCCGCCACGCGCGTCGCGGGCGATGCCGATCAACGTCTGGCCGACGCGGCCCGGGGCGACGACGTTGACGTTGATCTTGTGCGCGGCCCACTCGCGGGCGAGCGCCTTGGTGAGGCCGATCTGACCGGCCTTGGCCGCCGAGTAGTTCACCGTCGAGCCGCCGTGGACCCCGGCGATCGACGAGATGCTGATGATCTTGCGGTGGTGGTCGACGGGAGCGTCGCCGGCGGGTACGAACAGCCGGGCCGCCGAACGCACGCAGTTGAACGTGCCGCGCAGGATCACGTCGAGCACCAGGTCCCACTCGTCGTCGGTCATCGTCGCGGTCGCGCCGCCGGCGATCAACCCGGCGTTGTTGACGAGGATGTCGAGGCCCCCGAAGGTGGTCTCGGCGAGCGCCACCATGGCGTCGGTGTCGGCTCCCTTGCGGACGTCGCCGACCGCCGCCGCTGCCGAGAACCCCTGCGCCGTCAGCCGGTCGACCGCAGCGTGGGCACCGTCGCCGTCGAGGTCGGCGACGACGACCGCGGCCCCGTCGGCGGCGAGCCGCTCGGCGATCGCGTAGCCGATCCCGTGGGCCGCTCCCGTCACGGCGGCGACACGACCGGCAAGCGCAGTGGACATGTGTGGAACCTCCCCAGACCGTGATGACCGAGCGGTCACCGATCCCCACCATATACCGACAACCATTCGTTCGACGAGAACGGCCACGGGCAGAGAGCCGTGGGTCGGTCCGCTTGCATACGACCGACCGTTTGGTTACATTGAATGGTGCCGTCGCACGCCTGCCACAGCGCCCGGGGACCGCCGCGCTGTGGATCCGGCGAATGCCGCACGTCCATCGTTCGACGAGGGGGAGACAGATGGAGATCATCGGTGCCGGGTTCTTGATGCAGAGCCTCCAGGAGCCCGCCCGGGACCGCCAGTTCATGGCCGACGAGATGCGTTTGGCGGTGTTGGCCGACGAGCTCGGCTTCGACTACGTCTCGTTCCCGGAGCACCACTTCGTGAGCTTCTCGTTCTCGCCCAACCCCCTGCAACTCCTGACCTGGGTCGCCGCCCGGACGACGCGGATCAACCTGATGCCGGCCGTCGTCGTGCTCCCGTGGCACGACCCCCTCCGGGTCGTCGAGGAAGCGGCCGTACTCGACACCCTCTCCGGCGGCCGGCTCTGGATGGGGATCGGCCGGGGCTTCGCCAGGCGTGAGTACGAGGGGTTCCGCGTCGACCGGCAGGAGGCGCGCGAGCGGTTCGACGAGGCCGCCGCGTTCGTCAAGCGAGCGCTCGAGACGGGCATCGCCGAGGGGAACGGCCCGCACTACCGGCAACCCGCGGTCGAGATCCGGCCGGCGCCGTTCAAGTCGTTCGCCGACCGGTTCTTCTCGGTCGCCAACTCGCCCGACTCGGCCGTGCTCGCCGGCCGCATCGGCGCCCGGATGATGCACTTCGTCGCCGGCCGCGCCGACCAGACGTTGGTCGACCACGTCGAGAACTACCGGTCCGCGTACCGGCAGCACAACGATGGTGAGCCGCCACCGGTGCTGCTCTCTGACGCGACGTTGTGTACGCGCGACCCCGACCTCGTCCGCCGGGCTCGTGAGGAGTGGTACCCAAACAACCACCGCGGGATCGTCGAGCACTACGAGTTCGACTCGGTGGAGGGCGACGCCACCCGGGTGCGCGGGTACGACGACCCCAACCGTCGCCACGGACCCTCTTCACTGGGGGCGACGGCGTTCGCCGACAGCCAGGTGTGGGGCAGCCCCGAGCAGATCGTCGAGGCCTACCGTGACCGGATGCGAGTACTCGGCGACGTCGACGCCCACTTCATCTTTCGGCACGGGGCGATGCCCCCCGAGGTCAGCGAGGCCAGCATGCGGCTGTTCGCCGACGAAGTGCTTCCCGCGTTGCGCGAGCTCACGAACGCAGCGCCGGTCTCGTCGCGGGGCGCTCGGTCGCCGGATCGGTGAAATGAGCGCCGCCCGGGCGTTGACATGCAATGGACGCGCGTCTACGCTCGGATAGAACGATCGTTTGGTCGTTTCCTGACCCAGGGCACGTGAACGCGCTGCCCCAGCCACGAGGGGGAAATTGAATGAGAAAAACACTGGCCGATCGCCGCGCGCGACCGCTGCTTGCTGCGTTGGCGGTGGTAGCGCTCGTCACCGCGGCGTGCGGGGGCGACGACGACACGACCCCGAGCACCGCCGCGCCGACGGGCCCGAACACCGAGCCGACCCAGCAGACGGATCCTCCCGGCGCCACCATACCCGGGACGGCGACACCGAGTACCGACGAGCCGGCCTCCCCGGACAGCGGCGACTACGACCTCGACGCCACGCTGGTGTACGCCAAGCACTTCGTACCGACGCAGTTCGACCCGCAGACGTCGGCCAACTTCCGGTCCGATCGTTCGTGGCAGGAGATCATCTACGACTCTCTGCTCGAAGCCGCCGAGACCGACAACGGGATCCAGGTCGTCGGAAACCTTGCGGAGTCGTTCGAGGTGTCCGACGACGGTCTCACGATGACGCTCCATCTGCTCGAGGGCGTGACGTTCACCGACGGGACGCCGTTCGACAGCGCCTCGGTGCAGGCCAACTTCGAGCGCGGCCAGACGCTCGAGGCGTCGACCGTGAAGACGATCTTCTCCAAGATCGCGTCGGTCGACACGCCTGATGCATCGACGGTCGTTCTCAATCTGTCCGAACCCGACAGCGCGCTTCCCTACTGGTTGGCGACGGTTCCCGGGTTCCAGGTCAGCCCGGCGGCGTTCGCCGGCGACGTCAGTACGACGCCGGTGGGCACCTCCGCGTACACCATGGCCCAGGCGACCGAAGCCGGCGTCACCTACGAACGCCGGACCGACGGCAACATCTGGAATCCGCAGACCGGGCTCGTCAAGACGATCCGACTCGTCGCCACGATCGACGACAACGCCCGCATCAACGGCTACCTCTCGGGTGAGTACGACGTGATCGAGGTGCGTGAGACCACGCTCGAGCTCGCCAAGGACGTCGAGGCCGACGGCGAGGGCACGATCAACTACGTGATCCCGCAGTCACCGCTGGTGTACTACTTCAACACCTCGCGGCCCCCGTTCGACGACGTCCGCGTGCGCCGCGCGCTCAGTCTCGGGATCGACCGTGAGAGCCTCAACGAGGGCCTCTTCAACGGCACCTGCACGCCCACCGACCAGCTCTTCCCGGTCGGCATCGCGGGACACCTGAGCGACGTGACGCCTGCCTACGATCCCGAGCAGGCGATCGCCCTGCTTGCCGAAGCGGGCGTTCCCGACCTGAGCTTCGAGATGGTCTTCGCGGCCACCCCAGGCGTCCAGCGTCCGGCTGAGGCGGTCCAGCAGATGTGGGCCGACATCGGCGTGAACGTCACGATCACGCCGATCGACGGTGGCACCGTGCGGGCCGAGTTCCGCGGTGGACGCGGTGACGCGGCGGCGATCCTTGTGCCGGTCGACCCGCCGGATCCGGGCAACATCATGAATCAGTTCGTAGGAGTCGACAACCCCGGCGGCCAGGTCGACCCCGAACTGGCCACCCTGGTCGAAACCGTCAACGGCCTGTCGGTGACCGATCCGGCTCGCGTCGACGCACTCCAGGCGGTCAGCGAGTACCTGCGTGAGAACCCGCTCCACGTCACCGCCTGCTCACCTTCGACGGGCAACATGTTCCACCACAACGTGGTGCGCGTTCTGCCGAGCTACGACACCAACGGTGTCGGCGGCCTGGCGATCCTCAAGGACGGCTGACGACACCTCGACCGACGACATCGGTCGAAGCCGGAGCCGGCCGGACTCGCAGCGTCGAGTTCGGCCGGCTCCAGCGCGTCGGCTCAGCGTTGGCCGGCACCCAGCACGCGGCGTCGGCGGATGCGCCACACCCCGTCCTCGACGGCGAACTCGTCGTCGTAGTAACCGATGCCCCGGAACTCGGCGGTTCCGCCGGCGTCCTTCACGAAGAACGTCCAGAACGACTTCACGCTGGCCGCCGCGTCGGTCTCGACGGTGATGTAGACGTTGGTGATCACGTGCCAGGGCAACGAACCGTCGGGACGGTAACGGCTGCGCCGACGGGCCATCTCCTCGACCACCGCCTCGCGACCGACCTTCAGGCCGGTGTCACCGAAGGCGACCTCGACGTCGGTCGTGTAGCACTGCCACATCGTGTCGACCTCGTCGTTGTCGTACCCCCAGGCGTAGTGGTACAGCGTGTTCTCGATCCCCGATCGAGCACTCATGGTGTCTCCTCTCTCTGTTCGGATGTGATCAGACGTTCGAGCGCCAGGTCCAGTTCGGCCCAGCTGGGCTCAGCCTGCCCGAGTGCCTGGGCGAGCCGGGTGTTCATCGCCACCCAGCAGGCGAAGGCGGTAATCTCCACAGCCGGTCGCACGCCGAACGTGGCGACCACGGCGGAGAACCCGGCGTCGTCGACCTCGCCGCGGACGACCGCCCGCACGTAGGGCACCAGCGCGTGCGCCGTGCCGTCCAGCACGCTGCCGTCGCCGTTGCAGACCGCCCGGATCTGTCCGGGGTCGAGCCCGGCGGCGATCGCCGCCGGGAGATGGGCGATGATCAACCACGGCGAGCCGAGCTCGTGGCCGACGACGATGTCGATCCACTCCCGGAACTCGGTGGTCAACGTCCCGCGCCGTTCCGCCGCGCGGAAGGCGACGCTGCCGTCGTTCACCGCCGCGCACACCGGTGGACTGTGCAACAGCGCGCCGAAGTAGCCGGCTTGGGGCACACCGCCGAACCGATCGGTCACCCGGTCGAACGCTTCGACCTCGTCATCGGGTAGGTCGCTTCGGACGGGCGGCGGCAGGAGGCGGGAGGGCATGTTCTCGATCGTTTCGTCGAAGGGTGGCGGGGGCGCCGGTCGCCGTCCCGAGGTCGTGTGGTGGACAGTACCCGGGGTAGCGGCTGGTTTCAATCGATCGTTTGTATCAAAGTCTTGTGGTGGGTGACACTGCTGGGATAGGTTGCGTGCGCCACCGGCCCCGTTCACCGCCCGTCCCAGGAGTCGACATGTCGCATCCGTTCACCAACCCACGTCGGATCGTCGCCGGTATGCGCGACGACGGCGCCTCGTACTTCGCGCGCGTGGAAGAGGTACGCGAGGTCGACTACGAGCACAACTACCCGAGCCTTGCCGGGCGCCAGCCCAAGCTCACGCAGATCTACCGGATCTACGCCAGCGACCACCTGCCGATCGAGTTGCCGCAGGACGGGCTGCGGGCGCCGTTGCTCGGTGAGCCGTCCGCGGACGACACTCACACCGCGTTGCGTCGATCGAGCGCGCACCCGCCCGAAGCCGACGGATTCCGGATTTCGATGATCGTGATGCATCCGGACCCGGACGGCGCGCCCGGCCGGTTGCACTGGCACGACACGTTCGACTGCCAGTGGCTGGTCTCCGGGCAACTCGCGGTGTCGATGGACGACGGCAGCGAGGTCGTGATGAACCCCGGCGACGCGCTGCTGCAGTACGGCACCAACCACGCCTGGCGTGTGGTCGGGTCGGAACCGGCAGTGCTCTACCTGTTCATGACCGGCGCCCGGCGGGTCGGGCAGTCGCCTCCGGCGGAGCATGAGATGGTTTCCCGCCCGGCCTGAGTGCGGTGTCAGCCGTCGGCCTGGTCCCACGCCTCGACCAGGCCGGAAGGCAGCGACGCCAGTTGAACCTGCGGGCGTACGCGGTGGGCGATCGAGTCGATCGCAGCCCGCCGCGCGTCGGCCTCGGACGAGGGTAGCCGGAGCACGGCGATGTCGACGCCGTCGGTTTCCCGAGCGCCGACCAGCAGGGTGACCGTGGCGGCGACGTCGACGTGCCCGTGATCGTCGGTGACGACATCGTAGCGGCCGGCCCGGGCACCACCGGGTGACACCGCCAGATGACGGTCCAGCGACCAGATGCCCGGCTCCAGCTGGGCCGGCGCCGGCGTGACGCGAACGCCTGTCGGCGAGCCGGGCCGCGCCGGGGCGCCGGTATCGGGTTCGAACGGGTGGGCCCGCAGTGCGGCGCGCACGACCCTCACCGCCAGGTCGCGGGCAGGTTCGTCGTCGCCGGTGATCACCCCGGTCACGCGCCCGCCGAGCAGCAGGTCGGTGACCGCCAACTCCTCGGCCAACTCGATCGGCGTACGTACGGCCGGCATCTCGACGACGACGCGAACGTACCGAGTGGCCCGACCGAGGGTGGCCGCGACGACGCTCGCGGCGCGCTCGGCGCCGCTTCGATCGACGGCCGTGATCCAGACGAGGTCGAGCCCGACCGACTCGACGAGCTGGGCCTCGTGGGCGACGTGCGTCGCCCCCACGTCGACGACGATCCCGAGCCTCATCGCGGTCCTCCCGCGTACGAACGGACGAGGGGCAGGAGTTCCCGACCGATTCGCTGCATCTGTTGGCGCGCCGACGCGTCGGTCTGTTCCGAGTGGAACTGGAGCACGAACAGGGAGACGCCGTCGGCCGCGAGCTCGCCGAGTTGCTCGGCGACCGTGGCAGCGGAGCCGACGAACGCGGCTTCGACGCTGCGCTCGATCTGGGCGTCGACCTTCGCCGGATCAGGCTGGTCGTCGTCGCCGCGCGCCCACCACGCCGTGGCGTATTCGGCGTAGTGCCGTCGCAACCGCGGGACGAAGAACGACCGCGCGTCGGTGTCGTCGTCACCGATCCACACGTCCTTGAGCATCCCCACCGGCGGCGGCTGGCGGCCCGCGTCGGCCGCTGCGCGGCGCGCCTGCTCGATTAGCTCGCCGACCTTGCGACGCGGCAGCGTGGGCGGAAGCATCAGCCCGATGCCGCGTCGGGCGGCCCTCACGACGGCCGCCGGAGCCATGCCGCCCATCCAGAGCGGTAGCTCGGGGACACGGCGGTCGAGGTGGTCGAGGGCCGATTCCATGAGGCCGACCCGCCGCCGGATGTCGAGCCCGAGCCCCGAGTACTCCTCGGCCCGGTAGCCGAGCGAGACGCCGAGCTCGAGGCGCCCGCCACTGAGGTCCGAGCAGGTCTGCGCCGTCGTCGCCGCGCTCGCCGGGGCGTGCTGGGGCAGCAGATACATCGCCGTGCCGACGTGCAGAGAGGTCGTCGCCGCCAGCATCGCCGCGGCGACATGGATCGGTTGCGGGCACCAGCCGTCGTACCAGAACCGGTGCTCGGCGAGCCAGATCGAGTCGAAACCGCACGCCTCGGCGTCGATCGCGGCTGAGACCGCATCGTCGTAGAGCCCGCCGAACGGGGCTGGTCGACTTCCGGTCGACCGCATGGTCCATAACCCCGCTCCGAGACGGATCGTCATCCGACGCGTTCCACGTCGACCGCCCGTCGGCTGCGAACGCTCTCCTCGGCGGCGGCCATCACGAGATCGACCACGAGTCCCTCGCGGCCTCCGGTCTCGGGCGCCGGCCCGCCCCGCAGGGCGCGTCCGAATTCACCCATCTGTTCGGCGATCGCGTCGGTTGGCGTGAGCGCCACGGCGACCTGGTCGGTCGACCCGCGGAGCTGGGTCGCCAGCCGCGTGCCGTCGTCGTCCATGAACGCTGCGGCCTCGGTTCCGTGCACCGACAGACGCGAGAGCTGAGGGGTGAAGAACGACGACACGAGGGTGCCGACCGCGCCGCTCTCGAACTCGAACAGCAGGCCGGTGGCCTCGTCGATCGAACGGCCGAGGCGGTCTCTGCGCACGGTCGCCGACACTCTCTCGATCCGCCCGCCGAGGTACGACAGCGTCTCGATGCTGTGGACGCCGAGCGACGTCATCGACCCGAGCGGGCTCTCGATCGGGTCCCATCGCCACGCGCTGGCGGCCATCACGAGGCCGTTGGGCGATGATTGCTGCGCCTCGAGCAGCAGCACGTCGCCCAACTCGCCGGCATCGATCATCGCTCGGATCTTGCGGTTTGCCGGCAGGCGCCGCCGCTGGTAGCCCACTTGGAGCACGACTCCGGCAGCGTCGGCCGCAGCTACCGCGGCCCGGCTGTCGGAAGCCGAGAGCGTCAGCGGCTTGTCGACGAACATCCCCTTGCCGGCCGCCGCGGCGGCTTCGATCAGCTCGCGATGGGTGCTGTTCGTCGATGCGATCACGACTCCGTCGACGGCGGGATCGTCCAGGATCGCGCCGATCGACTCGGCCGCCCGGCAGGCGTAGTCGGCGGCGAAGGCAGCGCGTGTCTCGGGGGTGCGCGAGAAGCACGCCACGACCTCGATCGCTCCGGAGGCGACCGCCCCGTCGGCCAGCTCGCGGCCCCACCGCCCGACGCCCACGAAGGCGACGCGCGCCCGCTCGTTGTCGTTGTCCATCTCGTGCGTACTCCTTCTCGTCGTCTTCCGGCTCGTTGGCTTCCGGCTGTTGGCTCGCGGCGGCTTAGGGCGTGGCGCGGCGCACGCCACCGTCCATGTAGAGCGCCGACGCGAACAGATAGCTGCACGCGTCCGACGCGAGGAAGGTGACGACCCGGGCGATCTCGTCCGGCTCCGCCATTCGGCGAGCTGGGTAGGCGGCGGCCGTCTCGTCGAGCAGCTCGTCGACGTCGCGGCCTGTCGCCGCCGCCTCCGCGAGTTTCAGGCGCCGGGCGCGGTCGGTGCGGGTCGCCCCTGGGCACACCGCGTTGACCAGCACACCGAACTGGGCCAACGCATCGGACAGCGATCGGGTCATGTTCAGGACCGCCGCGTTGGCGATGCTGGTCGGCAAGTTCACCGCGGTGGGGCTGGTGCCGGCGGCCCCGGCGATGTTGACGATCCGGCCCCACCGGCGCTGCGACATTCCGGTAGCGACCAACTGGGACATCGTCAAGTAGCCGTGGAACTTCAGGGCGAGACAGTCGTCGATCACGGCCCGCTCGACGTCGAGCACGTCGGCCTGTTGGGCCGCCCCAGCGCAGTTGACGAGGATGTCGACCGCGCCGAACTCGGCGACGCACGCGGCAACGGCGGTCTCGCAGCCCGCCCGGGTCGCCAGATCGGCGCTGACCGTGAGGCATCGCTCGGGCGCCCCGCTTTCGTCGACGAGCGATTGCAGCAGGTCGTGATCACGCGCCACGGCACAGAGATTGATCCCCTCGTCGAGCAACGACCGGCTGCATGCCCGCCCGATGCCGCGGCTTGCTCCCGTGACGATCGCTGTGCGCCCCGACAGCCCCAACTCCAACGTGGCTCCTCCTTACCAGCGACCGCTTGCTTCAACCATCCGTTTGACAGAACTACTACACTCGTCGTGGGCCCGTCAAACCGGGGCGTGGTCGAGCCATCGACCGGGGAGGGAACGTCAATGGGGAATGGGTTCGACGCGAGTGCCAGTCCCGAGCCGTCGCCCGCCGTCGCGCTCGAGACGGCCGTCGCCGACGTGGCCCACCATGCCGCGTCCCCCGCCGGCGGGCGCGCCGAGTCAGCCCTCTCCGATCCGATGTTCCGTCGCCTCTGGTGCGGCGCGGCCGTGTCGAACGCGGGGACCTGGATGCAGTCGATCTCGGTGCCATACGTGATCTTCACCATGACCGGCAGCGTGTCGTGGGTGGGTCTGGCGGCATCGGCGGCACTGATTCCGTCGATCGTGGTGACGCCGCTCGGGGGAGCGGTCGCCGACCGCTACCCACGGCGCACGGTGCTGTTGGCAGCTAACGCCGTGCAGGCGCTGCTTGCCACCGCCTTGTCCGTGACGTGGGTGGCTGGGATCCGTAGTCCGGCCCTGGTGCTGACGGTAGGGGCCGTCGCCGGGCTGTTGAGCTCGGCGACCAACTCCGCATGGCACGCACTGATCTCCGATGTCGTCCCGGCCCGGCTGGTTCCCTCAGCGGTGAGCCTCAACTCGATGCAGGTGAGCGTCGGCAAGGCAGTGGGTCCCGCGATCGGGGGCATCGTGTTGAGCGCGTTCGGCGCCAGCCTCGCCTTCGGACTCAACGCGATCTCGTTCGGCGTTATCCTGACGGCGTTGGTCGGCGTACGGCCGCGGACGTCGCGGCCGGCTCGTACCAGCGGATTGCTCGCCGAGACGCGCGCGGGGGTTGCGCTCGTGTGGAGCGATCCGACGCTGCGGCGCGCGCTGCTGCTCACGATCGCGATCACGTCGCTCGCGAACCCGCTCCTGCAACTCGCTGCTCCGTTCGCCAGCGAGCAGCTCGACGGCGGCGCCGGCCTGGTGGGCGTGCTCGTCGGTGCCTACGGCGGAGGAAGTGTGCTGGGTGCGATGCTGCTTGCCCGTCTCGTCCGGGAAGGCCGTCGCGGCCGGGTGATCACGTCGGGCATGACGACGCTCGGCGGCGTCGTCGCTCTGACCGGTGCCGTGGCCCGCCCGTGGGTGGCAGTGATCGCGTTCGGCGTGCACGGTCTGGTGTACATCGTCACGATGTCGCCGTTGCTGGCGACGTTCCACCTGCGCGTCGCGCCGGCGATGCGCGGTCGCGCGGTCTCCGTGTACCTCGTCGGGTTCACCGCGTTTCTCGGCATCGGGTCGTTCGTCTGGAGCGCGATCGCGGATGTGACGGGAATCCGCGCTCCGGTCGTCGGCGCCGGCATCGTGTTGTCGATCGTCGGGGCCTGGGCGTGGTTCGGCTCGGATCGGCTCGAAGTCGGTCCGTCCGCGCCAGTTCCAGACCAACCGGTTGGTAGATGACCGTGGCGGCGGACCAGCCGGCGAACTAGCTTGGGCCGATGCGCACAGGTTTGGTGATGGGACAGCAACGGATGAGCTGGAGCGAGGTCGTGCGGCGGGCGCGGTATACCGAGTCGGGCGGCTTCGACAACTGGTGGGGGTTCGACCACTTCCAGCCGATGTACGGAGAGGGCCCGGGAGAGTGTTTCGAGGCCTATACCACGCTTGCCGCGCTCGCCGGACAGACCGACTCGGTGCGCTTGGGCGTGCTGGTCACGGGTGTTACTTACCGACACCCGTCGGTACTTGCCACCGAGTTGGTGACCATCGACCACGCATCCGCAGGGCGCGCCGAGTTCGCCGTCGGTTCGGCGTGGTTCGAACCCGAGCATCGCGCACTCGGCATCGACTTCCCGCCGCTGCCCGAGCGGATCAGGATGCTCGACGAGGCGTTGACGATCATTCGTGGCCTGATGACCACGGACTCGTTCAGCTTCGACGGTGAGCATTGGCAGCTCGACAAGGCGACGATCTTCCCGCGCCCAGTGCAGGACCCGCACGTCCCCGTATGGGTGGCCGCCAAGGGTGCACACTCGATCCAGGTTGCGGCCAAACATGCCGACGTCTGGCACGCGCCGGTACCGGTCGGTGAGGCCGTGGCCCTGTCGGCGACGGTGACCGAGGCAATCGACCGTTTCGGCCGCGATCCGGGATCCGTGCGACGGGCGGCGAGTGTCGATCTCTCGCAACCGTTCGACGGCGTGCGCGCCAATGTCGAACGGTTGCGCGCCGCCGGATTCGACACGGTGCTGTTCGGCTGGCCGAGCGAAGGCGAAGCGTGGCTCGACCAGTTCATCGAGCAGGTGCTCCCGGAGGTGGCGGCGGACTGAGTGATCCGGCGATCGCTGCCAGACATTCGACCGTTCGGTAAGCTCGCTGTCGAACGGAAAGGTGCTTAACGATTGTGACGACGGACGAAATACCACCTCGTACTCGGCGAACACAGACCAAGCGACGTCGTCAGGAGATGATCGACGCCGCCGCTCAGGTGTTCTACGAGAAGGGGTATGACGCCGCCTCTACGCAGGATATTGCCGAGGTCGTCGGGATTCTGAAGGGCAGCCTGTACTACTACGTCGAATCGAAGGAAGAGTTCCTCTTCGAGGTCATCAAAGAGGCCAACGACATGGCGCTCGGGGTACTTGAGCGAGTACAGGCGGCGGAGGGTGGCCCGCGCGACAAGCTGGCCGCCCTCATCCGCGGTCATCTCGAGTTTTACCTGGGGAATCGGGTCAAGGCCACCGTGTTCTTCCGCGAGCTCAACGCCTTGTCCCAGCAACGCCGCCAGGAGCTCCACGAGGTCGGGCGCGTCTACCGGGTGTTCATCGCCCGCCTGATCACCGAAGGCCAAAAGCAGGGCGTTGTCAACCCGGGTCTCGATCCGGCGATTGCCGCCTTGGCGATGGTCGAGATGCTCAACTCGATCTCGCGTTGGTACGACCCGAACGGACCCGTATCGAGCGAGCACATCATCCAGCAATATCTGGCAATCATCATCTCCGGCATCGAGTCGCCGTCCTGAGGTCCACCACACCTTCCAAGACGATCGTTTGGTAGGTTCTCGCCGATGCCGGCGAGTTCGGGAAGCGCGCGAGGTCTCTCCGGCCTGGTGCTGTCGGTGTACCTGCCGACGATCGTGTTCGCGATCGGTCAGGGTGCCGTCATCCCCGTCGTCGCCCTGACGGCGGACGACCTCGGTGCGGGGGCCGCGCTCGCCAGCCTCGTCGTCGCCGTGCGGGGCCTCGGGATGGTCGCCTTCGGCGTTCCGGCCGGGATGTTGATCGAGCGGTGGGGTGAGCAGGCGGCAATGTTGATCGGCACGGGGCTGATCGTCGTGTCGCTGGGGGGCGCCATGATCGGGTCGGACGTCGTCGTGTTCGCCGGGAGCCAATTCCTCATGGGCTGCGGGTGGGCCGTGTGGCAGCTGGCGCGGCTCACCTACGTGACGCAGGTCGTGGCGCCCGACCAGCGCGGGCGCGCCCTGTCGACCCTCGGCGGCGTCAACCGGATCGGGACGTTCATCGGGCCGTTCGTGGGTGCCGTCGTGCTGCTGGCGCTCGGTAATCCGGGCGCCTACCTGCTGCACGCCGCGCTCACCGTGGGCTCGCTGGCGATGATGATGATGGTCGTCGTCGCCGTGCCCGCGGTCGCCCAGCCGGTGCGCTCCGCTGCCCAAGTTCCGTTCGCGATGGTGCTGGGCGCGCACGCCCGCGTGTTCGCCACGGCCGGGGTCGGGGCGCTGTGCCTGAACGCGCTGCGGGCGAGCCGGTCGGCCGTGTTGCCGCTGTGGGGCGCCCGGATGGGGTTCGACGCGGCCCAGGTCAGCCTGCTCTACGGCATCTCGTCGGCGGTCGACATGACGCTGTTCTACCCAGCCGGGCTGATGTCGGACCGGATCGGCCGGAAGGCCGTGGCGGTGCCGTGCATGGTGCTGCTCGCGGCGGGCTTCCTGGCGGTGCCGCTCACGTCGTCGTTCGCCGGGCTGGCGGTGGCGGGCACTCTGATGGGGCTCGGCAACGGCCTCGGGAGCGGCATCGTGATGACGCTCGGCGCCGACTTCGCGCCGCGCGAGGGCCGTGCCTCGTTCCTCGGGGTGTGGCGGGTGGTCAGCGACCTCGGTACCAGCGCCGGGCCGCTGGCCGCCGGCGTCGTGTCGGGCGTGCTGACGCTCGGGGCGGCATCGGTGGCGGTCGGCGGGATCGGATTGGTGGGCGCGGCGGTCTTCTGCTTGGCGATGCCGGAGACGCTCACGCGCCTGCCGTCGGGTGACCCGGAACCGGCCTGACGTCCATCCCGCTCAAGGCGGCGGTGTCCGGTACACCCGCAGTTGCAGCGCCAGCATTGAGTAGAACCCGACGAGCGTGACGAGCTCGAACAGGCCCCGCTCGCCGAGTCGCGCGACGGCCCGGCGGTGGGACTCGTCGCTCAGATCGCCGGTCCGGCGCAGCTCGGTCACCAGCTCGAGCGCAAGGCGTTCGTCCGGCGAGCACGATTCCGGGACGGTTCCCGCCCGGAGCGCGGCGAGCTCGGCGTCGGTGAGTCCGGCCGCCTGCCCGAGCGCCTCGTGGGCGTACAGCTCGAACTCCGAATCGGCGTCGTTGGCCACGCCCAGGATCGCCAGCTCGCGGAGGCGTGCGTCGAACACCGCGGCGAACCGAATCGCCGCGCCGAGCGACTCGATCGCCGACCCGAAATTGGGCGAGAGCAGCCAGGCGTTGAACGGACCGTAGAGGCCTCCGTCGGCGTCGGTCAGCTCGACGACGCGTGCGGTGGACGCCCGGGGCCCACCGAGGACCCAGTCGTAGAGCCGGCGCTGCTCGGCGTCGAGCGTGTCGGGACGCATCCGGCGGAGGCGTTCAGTCATCGGCTTCTCTCCCTTCGTAGAACAACATACGGTCGTTTGGTAGATAGAATAGGCGCCCATGCCGGAGCGTGCGATCTCCACAACCGCTGTGCCGACCGGGCCGGTACCGGCCCGGTTCTCGCTCGCCGGAAAGACCGCGGTCGTCACCGGCGCGAGTTCGGGCCTCGGCGCCGAGATCGCCCGGGCGTTCGCTCAAGCCGGTGCCGACCTGGTGCTTGCCGCGCGCCGACTGGGGCGCCTGCACGAGGTTGCCCACGATGTGGAGACCGCCGGGCGCCGGGCGGTGTGCGTCGAGACCGACGTGGCCGTCCGCGCCGACTGCGTGGCCGTCGTCGACACTGCGCTCGGCGAGTTCGGCAAGGTCGACGTGCTCGTCAACTGCGCCGGCGTCGGATCGGCGGCTCCGGCGACGCGCGAAACGGAGTCCGACTTCCGGCGCGTGCTCGACGTCAACCTGATGGGGTCGTACTGGACGGCCCAGGCGTGCGCGCTGGTGATGCAGCCCGGGAGCTCGATCGTCAACGTCGGGAGCGTCATGGCGGAGACGTCGTTCGGCCTGCCGCAAGCCGCGTACACGTCGAGCAAGGCCGGCCTCGTCGGCCTGACCCGGGACCTGGCCCAACAGTGGGCCCACCGCAAGGGGATCCGCGTCAACCTGATCGCCCCGGGGCTGTTCGAAACCGAGATGCTCGACGAGTACGAACCGGGCTTCGCCGAGGCCGTCGTCGCCCGCCGGGTGCCGATGCGTCGACTCGGGAACGTGACGGAGTGCGCCGCCGTGGCAGTGTTCCTGGCCAGCCCGGCCGCGTCGTACGTGACCGGCGCGTGCGTCCCTGTCGACGGCGGCCTGCTGACCAGTTGACCGCCCCCTTCCCCGATGGAGCAACGATGAAGCGGACTCTCTACGACGGTACTCACGAGGCGTTCCGGGACACCTGCCGGCGATTCGTCGAGCGCGAGATCGTGCCGCACGTCGACGAGTGGGAGCGCGCGGGCATCGTCGACCGGGCGATCTATCGCCGGGCGGGCGAGATCGGGCTGCTCGGTATCGCCGTGCCCGACGAGTACGGCGGCGGGGGGTCGGCCGACTTCCGCTTCAACGCCGTGCTGAACGAGGAGTTCACGCGTGCCGCGGCGGGCGGCGCGGCGCTCGGCTTCTGCCTGCACAACGACATCGTCACGCCGTACTTCGTCGAGTACTGCAACGACGAGCAGCGCAGCCGCTGGTTGCCCGGCATCGCCGACGGCACCCTGATCACCGCGATCGCGATGACCGAGCCGGGTTACGGCAGCGATCTCGCCGGCATGTCGACCACCGCCCGTCGGGACGGTGCGGACTACGTGGTGAACGGCTCGAAGACGTTCATCACCAACGGCATCAACTCCGACCTGATCATCGTCGCCGCCAAGACCGAACCATCGGCGGGTCGGCAGGGGATCAGCCTGCTCGTGGTCGAGCGCGGCATGCCCGGATTCGAGCGCGGCCGCAACCTCGAGAAGGTCGGGCAGCACAGCCAGGACACCGCCGAGTTGTTCTTCGACGATGTCCGTGTGCCGGCGGCGAACCTGCTCGGCGAAGAGAACGCCGGCTTCGGCTATCTCTCCTTCAACCTCGCCCAGGAGCGCCTGTCGATCGCCATCACGGGCGTCGCCGCAGCGCGTGCCGCGCTCGCATGGACCGTGGACTACGTGGAGTCGCGGACCGTCTTCGGCCGGCCGGTCGGCGCGTTCCAGAACTCGAAGTTCGTCCTCGCCCAGGTGGCGACCGAGATCGAGGTCGCTCAGGCATATGTCGACAAGTGCATCGACGCCCTCAACGCCGGCGAGCTCACGCCGGTAGACGCGGCGATGGCGAAACTGTGGTGCACCGAGCTGCAGCAGCGCACGGTCGACCGCTGCCTGCAGCTGTTCGGCGCCTACGGCTACATGCTCGAGTACCCGATCGCCCGCGCGTATGCCGACGCCCGCATCACGACGATCTACGGCGGAACGAGCGAGATCATGAAGACGATCATCGCCAAGTCCCTGCTCGCCGGGTGAACGCGTTGCCGTGAGCGCACCGATCGGCGTGATCGGGCTCGGCCGGGTCGGCGGCGGCATCGTCGCCCGCCTCGCCGGGCGTGGCCGGACGCTCGTCGTCCACGACGTCCGCTCGGCGGCGATGCGTGCGGCCGCCGAGCGTCATGGCACGGCGGTGGAGACCGCAGGATCGCCGGCCGAGGTAGCCCGCCGGGCCGGCGTGGTGATCGTGGCGGTGCTCGACGCGGAGCAGGTCGACGACGTACTGACGGGTCCCGCCGGGTTGCTCGGCGAGTCGCGGCCGGGCCTGGTCGTCGCCGTGATGAGCACCGTGGCCGTCGACGCCTTGCGCCGGTGGGGCTCGCTCGCCGCGGTGGGCGACGTTCGTCTGATCGACTGCGGCATCACCCCCGGGAGCAAGGCGTCGACCGGCGAGATGGTGGTCATGGTCGGTGGCGATCCGGCCGACGTGGCGACCTCCCGCCCGGTCCTCGACGAGCTCGCCAAGCTGGTGATCCACTGCGGCCCACTGGGCGCGGGCATGACGCTCAAGCTGGCCCGCAACGTGATCACCTACGGGGCCTGGCGGGCGGTTCACGAGGCCGCCTCGCTGGTGGTCGCGTCCGGGCTCCCGGTGTCGCTCCTGACCGACGTGGTGGCTGCCGCCGACCCCGGTGGTGACACGCTGTTGCGTCTCGTCCGGACGTGGCCGCAGGCCGCGCCCGACGAGACGTGGCAGCGGCTCGCAGACGACCTGGAAACGCTCACCGTGAAGGATCTCGGCGCCGCCCTGGAGCTCGGCGAGACGCTCGGCGTGGCGCTGCCGCTGGCGCGCGTCGCGCGCGATCAGGCGGCCTCGACGAGCCACCGCGGCGCTCGAAGTTCAGACAAACGGTTTGTTGACAAACCCATCGATCCGTCCGTAGGGTAGATCCCCGGCAGCGGGTCGCTGCGCGGAGCCAAGAGGGGTTGACGAGCAATGACGTCGAGTGCGCACACGGTGCCGGATCGGTGGGACCAGGAGGTCGACTTCGTCGTCGTCGGGTCCGGAGGCGGTGCGCTCACCGGTGCGGCCGTCGCCGCGCTCGGCGGCGCCAGCGTCGTGGTGCTCGAGAAGACCGAGTTCGTCGGCGGCACGACGGCGGTCTCCGGGGGAGGTTTCTGGATCCCGCTCAACCGGCACATGGCCGAGGTCGGGCTGGACGACTCGCGCGACGACGCGCTCAGCTACCTGAGGGCATCGTCGGGCGGCACCGGCGACGACGACATCCTGATCGCGCTCGTCGACAACGGCGCCCCGATGGTCGAGCTGCTCGAGGATCAGATCGGTCTGCAGTTCCGTCCGTGGCCCGCCCAGGGAGGCACGATCGACTACCGCCCCGAGCTCCCGGGCGCACGCCACGGCGGTCGCACGCTCGATGCCGGCAAGGTGGCGCTGACGTCGCTCGGAGAGTGGGCCCCGCGGCTGCGCCTCGGGCCCAATTCGGCGTGGACGATGGACAAGCTCGTGTCGTACGCCGAGCGTCACCACGTCGCCGTCCCGGATGCCAACCGCCCGCGCCGCCCGGCCGGTCAGGCGGTCAACGAGCACGTCGCCAACGGTGCTGCGCTGATCGCCCAGCTGCTCCGCGGCTGCCTCGCCCAAGGGGTCACCGTCCACGTCGACACCCCCGCCGACCACCTCGTCGTCGACGAGGGCCGGGTCGTCGGCGTCAAGGCCACGCGTGCGGGCGCCCCCTATGCCGTGCGCGCCCGCTACGGCGTGCTGATGGCCACCGGCGGGTTCGCCCACAACGACGAGCTCAAGCGGCTGTGGCTCGACCGCCCGATCGACTACAGCTGCGAGATCCTCGAGAACCGCGGCGACGGACACTTGATGGGCATGGCCATCGGTGCCCAGATGGCCGGTCTCGGCGACGCCTGGTGGATGATGCACGGGGCGGGGCACAACAACCGCTACTCGCCCCACACGATGGTGGTGAACAAGCACGGCAAGCGGTTCTGCAACGACGCCCTCAACTACTACGACTTCGGGGTCCAGTTCGGCACCAAGCGCGACAGCGCCGACGGCACGCCCAAGAACCTGCCGGCATGGATGGTCTTCGACTCCCAGGGGACGTCGAAGTACCAGGTGCTCGACGACCTCGTCAAGGCCGGCCGGGCCCAGCGGGCCAAGCCGCTGCCGCCCTCGAAGACCGCCGCACCGCTGGTCCTCACCGAGGCCGATACGGTGGCGGGGCTCGCCGAGCAGCTCGGCATCCCGGCCGACGAACTGCAGGCGACGGTCGAACGGTTCAACGGGTTCGCTCGCACCGGCAAGGACCTCGACTTCGGACGCGGCGACAGCAGGTGGACGACCGACGGGTGGGGCGACCCCAACCACCGGCCCAACCCGGCCCTCGGCACGGTCGAGCAGGGGCCGTTCTTCGCCATCCAGATCTTCCCGGGCGCCCTCTCGACGCGTGGCGGGCTCCGGGTCAACGGCAACAGCGAGGTGCTGTCGGCGACCGACGGCGAACCGATCCCCGGGCTGTACGCGGCCGGCAACTGCTCGAACGGCGCGGCGCCCCTGTCGTACCCCGGTCCCGGGGCGACCATCGGCGCGTCGATGACGTTCGGCTACCTCGCCGCCCGGCAGGTCCTCGCCCACCGGCGCCAGGATCTGGCGGCGGTCTGACCGCCAGCATCTCCAGACAACACTCAACGAAAGGCGTTGCACCATGTCCGACATCTCGGAGATCTTCGGCCGCAAGCCCAAGCGGATCGTCACCGGCCAACACGAGGACGGCACCTCGTACTTCGTATCCGTCGAGGAGGTGGACGAGGACGTGCGCGGCATCGGATCGCACCGGATGTGGGCCAACGACTCGCTGCCCGTCGAGCTCCCGTTCCTCGGATCGCAGGCCCCGGTCGACAATCAGGCCGGCACCCTCGGCGAGACGCTACGCGGCACCAACGCCAAGCCGACCACGACGTCGAGCCTGCGGATCTCGCTGCACAAGTTCCCGCCGACGCCTCCTGGTGAGGAGCACACGCCCTTCCTCCACTGGCACGACACGTTCGACGTGCAATGGCTCGTGGCCGGTGAGATGACGATCGGCCTCGACGACGGCAGCGAGGTCACGATGCTGCCGGGCGACGCCGTGATCCAGCACGGGACGAACCACTCGTGGCGGGTCGGGCCCGAGGGCGCGGTCCTGGCGATCTTCATGCTCGGCGCCGATCGGGTCGGGGTGGCGCCGCCGGCGTCGAACCTGCACGCGGTCTGATCCCGTCGTCGATGCCGCATCATCGCTCACACCCAGGAGATCATCCATGAAACTGACCTTGGAAACCGCCCGCACCGTCATCGCCGAGACGTTCAAGGCGGCCGCCGCCGACGGGCTCAAGCCGCTCGCCGTGATCGTGCTCGACAGCGCCGGCCTTCCGGTCGCCTACGAACGCCAGGACGGATCGTCCAACCTGAGGTACCCGATCGCCCACGGCAAGGCCTACGGGGCGCTCGGATTCGGCGTCGGCAGCCGGGCACTCGCCGGGATGGCCCAGGCCAACCCGGCGTTCGTGGCCGGTGCGACGGCGGCCTTCGGCGGGGCCCTCATCCCGGCCCCCGGGGGCGTGCTGATCGACGATCCGGACGGCGGCTACCTCGGCGCGATCGGCGTGTCGGGCGACACCGCCGACAACGACGAGAAGGCGGCCGTGGCCGGTGCGACGGCGGCCGGCCTGACCGTCACCACCGGCTGACCCGGATGTCCCCCCGCACGTCGGGCCGCTCCCCCCGGCAGCGGCCCGACGCGGTCCGGGCGTGCCGCCGCGGCGCGGCGGCGAGGACGTGGCGTCGATGAAGATCCAGACCAAGGTTCCGGGCATGAGCCTGTATCCGGGCACGGGGCGACACTGGTGGGAGCAGGTCACCGCTCCGCAGGTGCAGGCGCTCGCCCGCGAGACCGAACGGCTCGGCTTCGACGTCGTCGCCGTGCCCGATCACCTCGTGATGGATTCCGGATCGGCCCCCGAACTGGGCGCCCACTGGGTGCACTCGCTGTGTGCGGCGGGAGTGCTCGTCGGGGCGACCAGCACGATCACCGTCGTGCCGCTCGTCGTCGTGCCGTACCACCACCCGGTCGAGCTCGCCAAGGCGCTGTCGACGCTCGACTTCTTGTCCGGCGGCCGAGTCGTCCCGCAGTTGCTCGTCGGGTACAACGCCAAGGAGTTCGAAGTGCTCGGCGCCGATCATGCCCGCCGCGGCGCGGTCACCGACGAGTACCTCGACGCTGCGCTCGAGCTGCTCTACGCCGACGCGCCGGCGTTCGCCGGCCCGACGGTGCGCTTCGACGAGATCGTCTTCGCGCCGCGGCCGTCGCGGCCGCTCACGCTCTGGTTCGGCGGTCGTACCCGCGCCGCGCTGCGCCGGATCGCCCGCCACGGCGACGGATGGATCGCCTATGCCACGCCGCGCAAGGACTTCCGGGCGCTGTGCGACTACATCCGTGAGCAGCCGGCCTTCCTCGAGCGGCCGCGCCCGCTCGAGCTGTCGATCGAGCTGTTCGAGGGCCACCGCGACCCGATCACGCACCGCGTGGTGCAGCAGGCCGCGATCAGCCTGGAGCCCGACGCGATCCTGCACGAGATCGATGAGCTGGCGGCCATGGGGGCGACGCTCGTCGACGTGAGCGACGTGCTCGGCATGGGGAAGTTCCAGAACGGGCGGCCCGACGCCCCGCCACCGACGCGCTCGTTCGCCGACCAGATCGAGCGCCTGCAGTGGTTCGCCGCCGAGATCCTTCCCGAGGCCAAGCAGATCACCCCCGCTGTCTCCTGACCACGGTCGTCACGCGCCAGGACGGCAACGCACGACCTTGCCACTCCTGGCGACCACTGCCCCGTCAACCCGTGACACGCGCCCGCCTACGACGGTGTAGCGGTACCCCTCGGCGGGCTGGTACAGCCGCGGTGCGCCGGCCGGCAGGTCGTGCCGCCGCTCCAGCGGGCCGAGTCGCAGCGCGTCCAGATCGATCACGTTGAGGTCGGCGGCCAGTCCGGCGGTGAGCCGGCCCCGATCGGCGACCCCGAACAGGTCGGCCGGAGCAGAGGTCATCGTCGCCACCGCGTGCTCGAGCGACAGCGCGCCCTGGTCGCGCACCAACGCCGCGAGCATCGTCGTCGGGTAGGTGTAGTTCGTGATCGACCGGAGGTGGGCGCCCGCATCGCCGAGACCCACCAGGGTGTGCTCGTTGGCGAGCAGCCTGACCATCGCGTCCTGATCGGCGTTGGCGATCGCCACGGTGAACGTCGCCGCCGGATCGTCGATCACCAGCTCGCACAACGCATCGATCGGCGCGACGCCCAGTTCCTCGGCGAGCTCACCGAGCCGCCGCCCGGCGACGTGACGGTTGCCGTGTTGCAGCACGGTCCACGTCGCCGGATCCGGGCGACGCACCGATCCGATCGCTCCCGGCACCCCCATCGCCGCCCGCGTGGCGGCGTCGCCGAGCGCCGCCCGGCGGGTGTCGGCCGACGACTCGAAGAAACCGGTCTCGGCGAGGTGCGGCCACAGGCGCGACGCCACGCCGCGTTCGGACAGCGACAGTGTCGTGGTCACCGCCTGGGCCCCGATCTGCGGGGCGAGCCGCACGCCCTGCCGGGCCCAGTGCTCGGCTTGGGCGAGGGCTACGTCGATCTTCTCCGCGTTGTCGCTCATCAATGGCGTCCAGGTCAGGCGGACGCCCCACCGCTGGGCCCACTGGGCGTAGACCTCGACCTCGGCACGCACTTCGGCGGCGTCCACGGACTGCTTGGTCCGCAGATCCATCTGCCAGGTCCGGCCGGAGCACGCAGCCACGAGGGCCTCGAGCTCGGCGTCGTCGGCGACCGCGCTCGGGATCCGCCGCCCGCGGTGGTCGGCATGGTTGAGCCCGCGCGTGCTGGCGAACCCAGCAGCACCCGCGCGGATGGCGTCGCCGAGCGCACCGACCATCCGGTCGACCTCTGCAGGTTCCGCCCGTCGATCGGCATCCTCACCGAGCGCGAACACCCGCAGCGCCGAGTGCGGCACGAGGGCGACGACGTTGACGCCGAGCTCGAGGCCGTCGAGGTGATCGAGGTACTCGTCGAACCCTACCCAGCTCTGCGTGACCCCGCTCGACGAGCTCTCGTACGGGATCTCCTCGACCGCCTCGAACGTGCGCAGCAGGAAGTCGAGCGTGCCCGGCTCGGCAGGAGCGACGCCGAAGCCGCAGCAGCCGGTGACGACGGTGGTCACTCCGTGCAGATGCGAGGGGCTGCCGTCGGGGTCCCAGCACAGTTGCGCATCGAGGTGGGTGTGGGCGTCGATGAAGCCCGGCGTGACGACACAGCCGTCGGCGTCGAGCGTCGTGCGCGCTTCGACCGCCCCGAGATGCCCGATCGAGGTGATCCGGCCGGCGTCGACCGCCACGTCGCCCGCGAACGGCGGCCCACCCGAGCCGTCGACGACGAGGCCGCCGCGTACCAGCAGGTCGATCACGTCAGTGCTCCACGACGGCGTATCCGTCGACCCCGAACGCGTTGTACGACGGGAGGACGGGAACGACATACGGCGCCAGCAGCGAGCCCGACTGGCTCTCGCACACGGCGATGTGCAGCGGATGCTCGTACAGGTAGCGGGTCACGTCCTCGAACGCGTCGATCCGGGCCGGGTCGGTGGCCCGCAGGCCGAGCGCCGCGTCGACGAGCGGGGTCAACTCGGGTGGTACGCCACCCGGGCTGTCGACGCCGGCGAACTGGCCGAGGACGACACCCGGCTCCGGCGGGGTGGCGGCGAGGTAGATCATGCTCGCGTCGCCGCGACCGGTGCGGAACTCCGCCCGGACCGTGCTGCCGTCGAACGGGATCAGGTTGGCGTTGATACCGACGTCGGCCCACATCTGTTGGACGGCCTGGGCGGTGTCCATCAGCGCGGGCACGTTGGCAACCGTCCAGTCGAACGAGCTGCCGGTCGCACCCGCTTCGTCGATCAGCGCGGCGGCACGCTCGGGATCGTAGACCGGCTCGAGATCGGCGATGTGTCCCGGGATTCCGGTGGGGAGCATCTGGCTGGTCGCCGGGCAGTCGCCGTCGAACAGACTCTGGTCGATCAGTTGGCGATCGATCGCCAGGCTCAGCGCGCTGCGGACTCGGGGGTCGTCGAGCGGTGGCCGGTCGATGTTCAGGTAGATCAGCGAGATCGACGACGGTGTGGTGTAACGGATCGTGCCCACCCCGTTGTCGACGAGCGGCTTGGCGAGCGGCAGGGTGGCGGCCTGCACAGTGGCCACGTCGAATTCGCCCGCTTGGAACGCGCTGACGCGCGCGTTGTCGTCGGGGATCCCCGTGATCACGATCGTCTTGACCAAACCGGTGCGGTCGTCCCAGATCTGTCCGTCGGATCGCCGCTCGTACGTGACCTCGAAATCGGTCGCCGCCGCCAGGACGTACGCCGACGTCCCCACCGGGTGCAGCGCGAGGTCGCCGTCGAACGCCGCCGGGCTCACCATGTAGCCGGGCACCGTCGCCAACCAGTACAGCAGCTCGTCGTCGGGCTCCGAGAGGGTCAGCACGGCGGTGCGATCGTCGGGGGTCGCCACCGACTCGATCTGCTCGAACACGGTCGCCACGCCGCTGCCTTCGGCCGTCTGGCCGCGTTCGATGTTGGCCTGCACGGCGGCGCTGTCGAAGGGTTGCCCGTCGGTGAAGAACACGTCGTCGCGCAGCTCGAGGGTCACCTGCAACCCGTCCTCCGACACCTCGAACGACGACGCCAGGTTCGGCGCCAGCTGGAGCGTGCCCGACCCGTCGACCGCCATGGTGAGGAGCGAGTCGTAGACGAGTTCCTGCCATACCTCGTCGGTGCGGAAGTTGGTCGAGAGGTGCGGATCGAATTGCGTCGGGTTGACCTGGCGCGCGTAGCGCAGGGTCGCGTCGAGGTCGTACTCGCCCGCCGCCGGCGGGCCGTTCGTGCCGGCGGGTGCCGGGCTCTCGGCAGCGGAGCCGTCGCTCGGCGCCGCAGTCGTCGATGGCGGCGTGCCGCCGGACGTGTCCGGGCTCGTCCGCGCTGGTATCGGGGCCTGCGACACGGCAGTGCCGGAGTCCCCGCTACCGCCGCACGCGGCGAACAGCATCGCCACCGCCGCAACCGTCCATGACCTGGCCTTCATCGGAAGCTCCCCCTCGTGTCGCCGGCGGATCCGCGTGCTGGCGCAGCCGGACGTTGCGTGCCGCCCGGTAGATCCCGGGGGCTCTCGGACCCGGCGCACAAACTACTTAGCTCATGGCAACAAATCAAGCGATCAAGTGATCGGTCGTTTGAATCACATGCCCCGAACCGATCGGGATCGCCAGGTGACATCCCGCCCGACGTTTCCTGGTACAACGAAGGGGTGAGCGCCAACCCGGTCCCGGCCGACGACGTCCGCGCCCTCGCCGTGGCGTTCCTCATCGAGACCGGCCGGGTCGTGCGGATGCTGCGCAGGTCGAGCTTCGAGGGGCTCAGCGCGGCGCAGCTCTCGGTCCTGACGTCGTTGGTCGAGCGAGGGCCCCTCCGGCTCGGGGTGCTTGCGGCGGTGGAGGCGGTCGCCCCGCCCACGTTGACTCGAACCGTCCAGTATCTCGAGCGGCACGGCCTCGTCACCAAGCGGGTCGATCAGAACGATCGGCGCTCGTACCAGATCGACGTGACTGAACGCGGGCGCGGGGCGCTCGAGAGCTCGCGCGACCGGCGTGTGATGTTGCTCGCCCAGCAGTTCGCCAACCTCACGCCGAGTCAACGCGCGCACCTGCGCGAGGCGGTCAGCGCCCTGGCGGTGGTCGCCCGCAACGACAGGTGAGACGGTCGGACAGCCGGGTCGGAAACGCCGGTTGTCGTGCCGATTGTTGCCACATGCTAACGAACAGTGCTAGACGGTCGGCATGTCCAACTTCGACCGACCGCGGCGGCTCGTCGCCGCCCAGCGCAGCGATGGCACGTCGTACTTTGTCGAGATCTCCGATGTCGAGCAGGTCGACTATGCGAAGCACTACCGCAGACACGCTGCGGCGTCCCAGCGATGGTCCGACATCTATCGCCTGTGGGCCGCCGACCACCTGCCGGTGGAGCTGCCGTCCGACGGCCGGTCGGTGCCGATCGCGGCTGCCGACCCCGGCGACGTGTCAGCGGCGCTCCGCGGCTCGTCGCCGCATCCGCCCGACGGCGACGGCTTCCGGATCTCGATGATCCGCATGTATCCGCGTCCCGACGGCGGTGCCAACCCGGTCGGCCTCCACTGGCACGACACGTTCGACTGCCAGTGCCTCGTCGAAGGACGGCTCGAGGTCACCATGGACGACGGGTCGACCGTGCTCATGGAGCCCGGCGACAGCCTGCTGCAGTTCGGCACGAACCACGCCTGGCGGGTGGTCGGCGACACCCCGGCGGTGATTCTGCTGTTCATGCTCGGAGCCCGCCGGGTCGGGCGCACCCCGCCGGCCGATCGACAGGTCGTCGCCCGGCCCTGATACGCCCGACCCGCTGACCGTCCCCGGTCAGCGCTCCCTCATGGCGCGGTAGGCAGGATCGTCACGGTCGCGCCGCCCGCCGACGAAGCCGTCGACCTCGGCGCCCTGGACGACCGGGTCGATGCGCCCGGGAGAGTAGACCGTGATTCGATCGGCGATCCGCCAGCCGCCCGCCCGGCGCTCGAAGCGGTCGCAGTAGCGGACGGGCACGAAGCGATCCCGCTCGGGCGGGTCGCCGTCCGCAGCGAACCGCAGCCACACCAGGCAGTACGTCTCGGTCCAGGCCCGGTCTCCGTCGAGCTCGATCACCTGGTTGCCGATGAAGTGGGTGCTCGCCGCCGTCCGTCCCCGGCGGTGGCGCAGGTATTCCACGAATTCGTCGATCGTGCCCGAGAAGTCGCCGTGTACGTCGTGCGCGTCCGGGTGGTAACAGGTCCGCAGCAGTTCGTCGTCGGCGCGGTCGATGGCCCGGGTGTACCGCGCGAGCACCTGGCGGATCTCGGACTCGTCCAGCAGCCGTTGGACGATCGGGTCCATCCAACCAAGCTATGCCATGAGCGACGCGTCGCTATGCCATGAGCGACGCGTCGAGCGCCATCTGTCAATCAAACGTCTGGTAATTTTGCGTCCTATGTCGGGGAACCAACCGTGTCTCGCGTGATCGTCTACGGTGCCGGCGCGATCGGTGGCGTCGTCGGGGGGCGCCTGCATCAGGCCGGTGTCGATGTGACCTTGATCGCCCGCGGCGAGCACCTCCGCGCGATCCGGCGGGACGGCCTGACCGTGACGTCGATGACGGCCACGGTGACGCTGCCCGTCGCCGCGGTCGGCGACCCCGGCGACGCCGCGATCGGCGACGACGACATCGTCCTGCTGGCCGTCAAGTCGCAGCACACGGCGGCGGTGCTCGAACGCCTGGCGGCGACCGCGCCGCCCGGGATCACGGTCGCCTGCCTGCAGAACGGCGTGGGCAACGAGCGCGCCGCCCTGCGGCACTTCCCTCACGTGGTCGGCGTGCACGTCGCCATGCCTGCCCTGCACCTGCATCCCGGGCAGGTGACGGCGAACGGCACCCCGTTCGAGGGCTTGTTCGACATCGGGTGCTTCCCGCGCGGTGCCGACAGCCGGGCCGCGGCGGTCGCCGACGTGCTCACCCTCGGTGGCTTCGACTGCAGGGTCGTCGACGACGTGATGCGCTGGAAGTACCGGAAGCTGGTCACCAACCTCACCAACGCCATCGATGTGGTGTGCGGCACGGCTGCGCGCGGCGGCGAGCTCGGTCGTCTGGCCCGGCTCGAGGGCGAGCGCTGTCTCGCCGCGGCCGGGATCGCGGTGGCCACCGCGGACGAGGACGCGGCCCGCCGGAACGGTCGGCTGACCTGGCGCCTGGCCGACGAGGACCGACACACGGGGAGCTCCACCTGGCAGAGCGTGGCGCGCGGCTCGTCGTCGATCGAGGTCGACTACCTCAACGGCGAGATCGTGACCGAGGCGCGGTTGCACGGCGAGCAAGCACCGATCAACGAGCTCCTGCAGCGGCTCGCACACGCGGTCGCCTCCGGATCCGAATCGGGATATGCCGAGGACGATCTGCTGGCCCTGCTCGGACGCCCCCGGCCCGAGCGGTCGCAGTAGCGGACGGGCAATCAGTCGGAGTTGACCGAGATCGCCTGTCGCGGGCAGGACGCGGCCGCTTGCCGGGCGCTGGCCAGCGTCGCGTCGACGAGTGCTTCCTGTCGGACGAGGGCGAAGTCGCCGCTCGCGTCGAGCTGGAACAGCTCGGGCGCGAGCGCGATGCAGAGTCCGTTGGCCTCACAGCGGGTCAGGTCGATCTCGACGTTCATGCAATTCTCCTGTCGCTAGTCCAGTGTCTTGTCCAACGGGCGATCGTTTGAATGTAGGCTCGGAAGCGGGCCGTCGTCAAACCGCCGCGACGTGCTCGGTCACACCGCCAGCACGGGCGCGACCGCGCGCGGCGTGTAGGCGGACTCGAGCCTGGCGGCCTCGGCGTCGTCGAGCGTCACGTCGGTCGCCGCGATCGCATCGTCGAGATGTTCCTCCCGCGTGGCGCCGACGATCGGTGCCGTCACGGCGGGATGGCGGAACACCCACGCCAGCGCCACGTGGGCCATCGACACGCCGCGTGCTGCTGCGATCTCGGCGACCGCGTCGACGATCGATCGGTCGGACTCGGCGTCGGCCGTGTACAGCCGATCGCCGTTCGGGTCGTTCTGGCTGCGGCTGGTCGACGCGGCCCACGCACGGCACAGGCGGCCGCGTGCGAGCGGGCTCCACGGGAGAACCCCGATCCCTTGGTCGAGGCACAGTGGAAGCATCTCGCGTTCCTCCTCCCGGTAGAGGAGGTTGTAGTGGTTCTGCATGCTGACGAAAGGGGTCCAGCCGTTCGATCGGGCGACGTGCTGGGCCTTGCAGAACTGCCACGCGTACATCGAGGACGCCCCGAGATAGCGCACCTTGCCGGCCCGCACGGCATCGTCGAGCGCCTGCATGGTCTCCTCCACCGGCGTCGTCGGATCCCATCGGTGGATCTGGTACAGGTCGACATAGTCCGTGCCGAGCCGCCGCAGGCTCGCGTCGAGCTCGGCGAGGATCGACTTACGGGACAGGCCGGCGCCGTTGGCGCCCGGCCGCATCGCGCCCCACACCTTGGTCGCGATCACGACGTCGTCGCGCGCGGCGAAGTCGGCCAACGCCCGGCCGAGGATCTGCTCGCTGGCGCCGAGCGAGTAGACGTTCGCCGTGTCGAAGAAGTTGATCCCGGCGTCGAGCGCGCGCTTGATGAACGGGCGGGCACGGTCCTCGTCGAGGCTCCACGTCTGCGTGCCGGCCGCGGGGTCGCCGTAGCTCATGCAGCCGAGCGCGACTACCGACACCTCGAGGCCGGTCCGGCCCAGCTTCACGTACCTCATGGCTCCCCTCTCGTGACGCTCGTCAGCATGCCGGGCCTAGCAAGTTTTTGTCAAACGATTGGTGGATTCAGCGTGGACGGTGATCCCGTGTCAACCGTATCGTGCCCGGGTGGCCCCCGGTTCGATCCTACGAGTCTTCACCGACGTGATGCTGCCGGTGCTGTTGGTTGCGGCGGTGGGCGGGCTCGCCGGGCGCAGGCTCGGCCTGCAACTCGAAACGCTCCAACGGGCGACGTTCTACTTGTTCTCGCCGGCGCTGGTCTTCGACGGGCTCGCCAACGTCCACCTGCAACGCGGAGCGTTGGCGCGGCTCGTCGCGGTCAGCGTGACGGTCTTCGTCCTCAACGCGGCGATCGGAGTGATATGGGCCCGCATCCGGCGGGTACCGGCCACATCGGCCGCGGCGATCGCGATCGGTAGCGCCGTGCCGAATCAAGGAAACATGGGCTTGCCGATGGCCCTGCTGGCGTTCGGACCGGCCGGCCTGGAACTCGCCACAGTGCTCTTCGTGATCGGGGTCGTCCTCAACTCGTCGGCCGCCGTGACCCTCGGCACGTTTTCGCTCGGCGGGCATGCCCGGCGCGATGTGCTCCTCGCGCCGTTGCGATTCCCCGCGATCTACGCGGCAGCCGCCGGGATCAGCGCGAACCTTCTCGATCTGCGGCTACCGGCCGCCGCCACGGAGTCGGTGGCGACGCTTGCGCAGGCCTCGATACCGGTGATGCTGGTCATTCTGGGACTGTCGTTCCACACGCCCCGCCTCGATCGTCTTGTCGATCCCTTGGCGGTCTCGGTCAACCGCCTGGTGGTCGGGCCACTCCTGGCCTGGGCCGGCGCTGCCGTGATCGGGCTGAGCGGGCTGGGAAGCCATGTGGCGATCATGATGGCGGGGATGCCGGTGGCGGTGAACACCACGATCCTCGCCGGCCAGCTCCGGGCTGACGCCGAACTGGCGACGCAAGCGGTGATCGTGTCCACGATGTGCTCGATCGTGACGCTCAGCGTGTTGATCAGCGTGCTGTGACGCCGAGCACGCGACCATCCGCGCGTGCCGCGCAAACCGGGCGACGATCTGGCGACGCCGTCACCGACCTCACGAGAGCGTCAACAAGCGCAACCCTCCCAGCGCCGACAGGACGAGGACCAGGATCACGAACGTCTCCTGGCTGATGCGAGGGAGCAGCCAGCGCCCGGCGTACACACCGGCCACGATCGCCGGCACCATGCTGAGGTTCCACAGCAACGACTCGGCGGTGAAGAAGTGCCCGCCGTCGGTCAGCCATCCGAGCCCGAGATAGAGCGGGATCTTGGCGACGTTCACGGCGAAGTAGAACCACGCCGACGTGCCGACCTGCGACTCCTTGTCGAGCCCCAGCCCGACGAGATAAGTGTTCATCACGGGACCAGCGCTGTTCGACACGAACGTGGTGAACCCTCCGGCCGTCCCGTACACCGCCGCATCGCGCGGTGTCGCCGGGCGAGGGGGGCGCCGGCGGGCCATCCGCCACAGTTGGATCACGACCATCAGGACCACGATCCCACCGATCGTGACGTCGATCGGCCGCACCCCGTCGCCGACCGCGACATAGAACGCCACGCCGACACCGAACCCGACCGCCACCCAGACGACGAGCGGCCGGAGCAGATCCCACCGGGTGTGGTGCCGGTACCACCTCACGGCGAACAGATCGGCCACGATCAGCATCGGCAGCGAGGCGCCAGCGATCAGGCGCCCGTCCACCACCGAAGCGACTAGCGGCACCGAGAGGAGACCCGCTCCGGGAATCGCCGTCTTCGACAGGCCGACTACCAAAGCCGCGATCACTCCGAGCGTCAGCGCCTCCGCCGTGAACACCGATGTATCATAACGAACGATCGTTTGATATCCCAAAGTCCATGCAACAAGTCCGCCGCGGGCCGCACGGCGGTGGCGTGAACGGTTGCTCACAGCGCGACACGAACCGCGTGAACGGTTCGTCGCACGGCCGTGATGCCGGCCACATCAGGGGGAAACCGGCGGCTGGTGGAGTACTCGTCCATGGACCGCAAGATCCGCCGCTACGTCGTGATCGTCGGCAACGGCATGGTTGGCCAGCGGCTGGTCGAACAACTCGTCGCGCGTCTCGACGCCGACGTGTCGATCACGGTGATCGGCGAGGAGCCACGCCCGGCGTATGACCGCGTCGCCCTCACGAGCTGGTTCAACGGGGTGACCGAGGACGGCTTGCGGCTCGTCGGCGACGAACTCCTGCACGGTGACCGCGTCACGTATCGCCTTGGCACGCTCGTCACCGGGCTCGACACCGCGGCACGCAAGGTGACGCTCGATAGCGGTGAGGTGCTCGGCTACGACGACGTGGTGCTGGCGACCGGCTCGTACCCGTTCGTACCACCCGTGCCCGGTCACGACCTGCCGGGCACGTTCGTGTACCGCACGCTCGACGACCTGGTGGCGATCAAGGCGTGGGCCGAAGGCGGCGATGTGGCCAGCGGCCTCGTGATCGGTGGCGGCCTGCTCGGCCTGGAGGCCGCCGACGCGCTGCGCCGGCTCGGGTTGGACGTGAACGTGGTGGAGATGGCGCCGTTCCCGATGCCGGCCCAGCTCGGCGAGGGTGGCGGGCGCATGCTTGGACGCTGGGTCACCGCGCTCGGTGTCGAGTTGCACTGCGGTGTGGCACCCGACCGGTTCCTCGCTGGCGCCGACGGCCAGGTCGCCGCGCTGCGAATGGCCGACGCACGGCACCTCCCGGCCGATCTGGTGGTGTTCTCGGCGGGCATCCGGCCCCGCGATCAACTCGCCCGCGACGCTGGGCTCGAGCTTGGCCCGCGCGGCGGCGTGGTGGTCGACGACACGTTGGCCACGTCCGTGCCCCACGTGTGGGCGCTCGGCGAGGTCGCCTGCCACGCGGGCACGTGCTACGGCCTCGTCGCCCCGGGCTACGAGCAGGCCGCGGTCCTCGCCGACCGGCTGTCCGGCGGCACAGCCACCTACGCAGGCAGCGACGCGTCGACCAAGCTCAAACTGCTCGGCGTCGACGTTGCCAGCTTCGGCCAGGCGACCGTCGTGACCGTCGACGGAGCGCCGGTCGACGAGGTCGTGTACCACGACCCGGTCAGCCGGATCTACCGGCGGCTCGTGCTCGACCCGGCGACCGGGCGGCTGCTCGGCGGGGCGCTGGTCGGCGACGCGTCGGGCTACGAACTGCTCACTGCGATCACCCTCGGCCAGGCCGCTCAGCCCGACGACCTGCCGGCTTACGTGCTGCCGGTGTCGGTACGCCCGCCCTCGGAAGGAGCGCTTCCCGACGTCGTGCAGCTGTGCTCGTGCAACGCTGTCACGGTCGGCACGGTGCGCGCCGCGGTAGCCGATGGATGCGTGACGCTGGGCGACCTCAAGGCATGCACGAAGGCCGGTACCAGCTGTGGTGGATGTGTGCCGGCCCTGACCCAACTGCTGCACACCGAGCTGGCCGCCCGCGGCGTCGCCGTCAGCAAGGCGTTGTGCGAACACTTCGACCACAGTCGCCAGGAGCTGTTCGACCTCGTCCGCTTCCACGGTCACCGCACGTGGGCCGCCGTCGCCGACCACCACGGTCGCGGGCCTGGCGCGAGATACGGCTGCGAGGTCTGCCGGCCGACGGTCGCCTCGATCCTCGCCAGCCGCGCCAACGGGTACGTGCTCGACGGCGACCAGGCCGCACTCCAGGACACCAACGACCACGTACTCGCCAACATGCAGCGCGACGGCACGTACTCGGTGGTGCCCCGCGTGCCGGGTGGCGAGATCACCCCCGACCAGCTGATCGCGATCGGTCAGATCGCCAAGGACTTCGACCTGTACACGAAGATCACCGGTGGTCAGCGGATCGACCTGTTCGGTGCCCGGCTCCACGAGCTGCCGCTGATCTGGCAGCGCGTGATCGACGCCGGGATGGAGTCGGGCCACGCCTACGGCAAGGCGCTGCGCACCGTCAAGTCGTGCGTCGGCTCGACGTGGTGCCGCTACGGCGTGCAGGACTCGGTGGGCATGGCGATCGCGATCGAGCAGCGCTATCGCGGCCTGCGTTCGCCGCACAAGGTGAAGATGGCGGTGTCGGGCTGTACCCGCGAGTGCGCCGAGGCGCAGAGCAAGGACGTCGGTGTGATCGCCACCGACGACGGCTGGAACCTGTACGTCTGCGGCAACGGTGGGCGCCAGCCGCGCCACGCCGACCTGCTCGCCACGGGCCTCGACGACGACGCCCTGATCACCGCGATCGACCGCTTCCTGGGCTTCTAGATCCGCACCGCCGATCGGCTCCAGCGCACGTCGACGTGGTTCGACGAGCTGGCCGCCAACCGCGATGCCAACAGGGAGACCGGCCTCGACTACCTGCGCGCAGTGGTGTTCGACGACGCGCTCGGCATCGCCGCCGAACTCGAGGCCGACATCCAGGCCCACGTCGACTCGTACGAGTGCGAGTGGAAGGCCACGCTGGCGAACCCCGACCGGTTGGCCTACTTCGTCGAGTTCGTCAACGCCCCCGACGTACACAGCGCACCGGTCACCGTCATCGAACGCGGCCAGCGGGTGCCGGCGTGAGCTGGGTCCGGGTGGCGCCGTTGCAGCAGCTGCAGCGCGACCGCGGGGTGGCGGCCCTGGTGGGCGAGCGGCCGGTCGCCGTGTTCCGCCTGGCCGGTGACGAAGTGTGCGCGATCGACCATGTCGAGCCGTTCACCCACACACCCGTGCTCGCCCGCGGGCTGATCGGCTTCACCGGCTCGCCGGGGAACGAGACGGTCTACGTCGCCTCGCCGCTGCACAAGCAGCGCTTCGACCTGCGCACGGGCCGATGCCTCGACGACCCGGCGGTCACCGTGCGCAGCTGGCCGGTCGCGGTGATCGACGACATCGTGCACGTGTGCGCTGGCGAGACTGCCGCGTGACAGCGGCGCGGCGTACACGCGGACGAAACCTCACCGAAACGCTGCCCCCCGAGACTGGCCGGGTGACCGCCACCCCGCTCGCCGGGTTCGAGATCGGCATCACCGCCGACCGGCGCGCCGACGAGCAGATCAAGCTGCTCACCGGTCGCGGTGCGGCGTGCCTGCACGGTCCCGTCATCAAGACCCACCCGTTCGGGTCGGAGGAAGACCTGCGGGCGGCCACCCAGGACGTGATCGACCACCCACCCGACCTGGTCGTGGCCACCACCGGAGTCGGTGTGCGCAGCTGGCTGGAAGCGGCCGAGGCGATCCGGCTCGCCGACGGGCTGCGCCACGTGCTGGAGGCGACGACGCTGTACGCCCGCGGTCCGAAGGCCACCGGCGCGCTCGTCACGGCCGGGCTCGAAGTCGCCTGGACGACACCGCGGGCGCAGTACACCGAGATCGTCGCCGCGCTCGCCGCCGAAGGTGTTGCCGGGCGCCGAGTCGCCGTGCAGCTCGACGGTGCCGGGGCGGTCGACCTGTGCAGCCAGCTCGAACAGCTCGGCGCCACCATCGTGCGGGTTCCGGTGTACCGATGGTCGCTCCCCGACGACACCGGCCCGGCCGAGCGGCTGATCCGGGCGGCGGTCGACCGCCGCCTCGACGCGGTGACGTTCACGGCCAAGCCGGCCGTCGAGAACCTGCTCGACATCGCCGCGATGATCGGCTCGCTCGACGAGTTGGTGAGCGCACTGGCCACCGACGTCGCCGTGTTCTGCGTGGGCCCGGTGTGTGCCGGTGGCTTCGCCGACCTGCCCGCCGTGCGCCCGTACGTCCCCGACCGCCATCGGCTCGGCTCGATGGTGCAGCAGATCGCGCACCAGTTCGACGGCCGTGGTGGCACCGTCGAACTGGGCGGCCAGCAGGTGCGGGTCCAGGGCAAGCTGGCCGTGGTCGCCGGACAGCAGGCGTGGCTCACCGACCGCGAGCGGGCGCTGCTCGGCGCGCTGCTGGAGAACCAGGGGGTGGTCCACTCCAAGCGTGAGCTGCTGCGCCGCGTGTGGCGCGGTGCCGAGTCCGACGAGCACCTCGTGGAGGTCACGGTCGCGCGCCTGCGCAAGCGGCTCGGCCCGGCCGGCAACGGTATCGAGACGGTGATGCGTCGCGGGTACCGCGCCAGCGTGTGACGTGGTGCTCACAGCGCTCGCCAGGCACGGTGCGCTGGAAACCACGTCGCGTTCACCACGGCGCGGCCGGGGGGTAACACGTCGCCACGACGATCGTCGCATGAGCCTCCCCCGACTCCGCTCACTGTGGTCGTTCCGCGGCCGGTACCGGATCCTCCACCTGACGTGGCTGGCGTTCTTCCTCACGTTCGTCGTGTGGTTCAACTACGCCCCGTTCGCCAACACGATCGCCGCCGACCTGGGCCTCACCGACGCCCAGAAGAAGACGATCGGACTCGTCAACGTGGCGCTTACCGTGCCGGCCCGCGTGTTCATCGGGATGGCGCTCGACCGGTGGGGGCCGCGCCGCGTGTACTCGGCGATCCTGCTGTTCGCAGTCGTGCCGAACACGCTGTTCGCGTTCGCCAGCTCGTTCGAGATGCTCGTGCTCGCACGGCTCGGCGTGTCGATCGTGGGCGCCGGGTTCGTCGCCGGCATCCGCATGGTGTCGGAGTGGTTCCCGCCCCGCGAGGTCGGCTTTGCCGAGGGCGTCTACGGCGGGTGGGGCAACTTCGGCGCGGCCGCCGCAGCGATGGCCCTGCCCGGCCTGGCCGGCGTGCTCGGCGGCTGGCGCTGGGCGATCTTCCTTACCGGTGTGCTTGCCGCGGCGTACGGCCTGTACTACCTGCGCGCCGTCACCGACACGCCCGACGGGGTGACCTACGCCAGACCGCGCCGCCAGGGAGCGCTCGAGGTCACCACGCCCGGCGCGGTGTGGGGCCTGGCGGCGATGACCGTGCCCCTCAACGCGGTGCTCGGCCTGATCGCTTGGCGGGTGTGGCACACCGACGTGATCTCCACTCCCGTGTTCGTCGGCGCACTCGTCGCCGTCGTCGCGCTGCTTATCGCGCAGGAACTGGCCGTGTTTCGCGTCAACCGTCCGGCTCGGCGCAGCGAGTACGCGGCGGCCGACCAGTACCCGTTCCGGTCGGTGGTCGCCCTGCCGGTCGCCTACGCGGCGACGTTCGGTTCTGAACTCGCGGTCGTGTCGATGCTGCCGACGTTCTTCGAGGACACGTGGGGCCTCGGCACCACCGCGGCCGGGCTGGCGGCATCGATGTTCGCGTTCGTCAACACGGTCGCCCGCCCGGCCGGTGGTGTGGCGTCGGACAACCTCGGCAGCCGCCGGCGCGTGCTCACCTTCGTACTCGTCGGCCTGCTGGTCGGCTACGTGCTGCTGTCGACGATGGGGGCCGCGTGGCCGTGGGGTCTGGCGGTCGCGGCGTGCATGTTCTGCTCGGTGTTCGTGCAGGCCGGCGCCGGTGCGGTGTACGCGGTCGTGCCGCTCGTTCGCAAGCCGGTCAGTGGGCAGATCTCGGGGCTCGCCGGCGCCTACGGGAACGTCGGTGGGATCGTGTTCCTGACGGCCAACCTGTACGTGTCGAGCCGCACGTTCTTCCTCATCATCGCCGGTGTGGCGGCACTCGCCGCGCTGGTCAGCCTGATCCTCGTCGAGCCGGCCGAAAGCTTCGCTGCCGCGCCCGCCGACGACGCCGAGCCGGCGCTCGCCCCGCTGCTGGCGCCCGCCTGATGTCGAGCCCCCACGACCACGTCGCCCTGACGCACTGCCCGTACTGCGCGCTCAACTGCGGGCTCGGGTTGCGCGTCGAAGGTGGCCGGGTGGCCGAGCAGGTGCGCTGGAAGGGGTCGCCGCTCACCGGGGGAGCGCTGTGCTCGAAGGGGGTCACCGCCCACGTGCAGATCCACCACGGCGACCGCCTGCTGGCACCGCTCGTGCGCGAGCGCGGCCAGCTTGTCGAAACTTCGTGGGACGACGCGCTCGACCGCGCCGCGGCAGGGTTCGCCCGCATCCGCGCCGAGCATGGCCGCGACGCCAACGCCGTGCTGTCGGGCGGATCGTTGACGAACGAGAAGGCCTACCTGGTCGGCAAGTTCGCCCGGCTCGCGCTGGGCACGCGCCACGTCGACTACAACGGCCGGTTCTGCATGGTGGCGGCAGGGGCGGCCAACCTGGCGGCGTTCGGCCGCGACCGGGCGATGGTGCCGCTCGCAGACATCGAGCGCGCCGACGTGCTGGTGGTGGTGGGCGCCAACCTGTCCGATGCCTACCCGGTGATGCTGCCGGGGGCGATCGCCAAGGCGCGCCAGCGCGGCGCCCGGGTGGTGGTGGTCGACCCGCGTTTTGGCCGCTGGGTGAGTGACGACGACCTTGCCTTGCCGATCCGGCCCGGCAGCGACGCGGCCCTGTTCCTGGGACTGCTCGCCGAGGTCGACCGGCAGGGCCTGGTCGACCGGGAGTTCGTCGCCATCCGCACGAACGGCTTCGCGGCCGCGCTGGAAGCGGCGCGGGCGTGGAGCCCGTCGGCTGTGGAGGACGCCACCGACGTGCTTGCCGAGACCGTGGTCGAGGTCGCCGGGTTGCTCGGGCGCGCCCACAACTGCATCTATCTGCATGCCCGCGGTGCCGAGCAGCAGGCGGCGGGTACGGCCAACGTGGCGGCGATGATCAACCTCGCCCTGGCGTGCGGCCACGTGGGGCGGCGCGGGTCGGGTATCAACATGCTCACCGGGCAGCGCAACGGGCAGGGCGGGCGCGAATGGGGTCAACGTTGCAACCAGCTGCCGGCCGGGCGTTCGATCAGCGACCCCGCGCACCGGGCGGTGGTCGCCGAGCGGTGGAGGGTCGCTGCCGACGAACTGCCCGAGGCGGGGCTCACGTACATGGAGATCTTGGAGATGGCTGGGCGTGGCGAGGTCCGCGGGTTGCTGTCGATCTCGAACAACATGAGCGTGTCGGCCCCTGATCTGACGCGCATCGACGCCGACATGGCCGCGCTCGAGCACGTCGTCGTGATCGACCCATTCTTGTCGGAGTCGGCCGAGCGCCACGCCCACGTCGTGCTGCCCGGGTCGACCTGGGCCGAGGAGGAGGGCACCGTCACCACGATCGAAGGTCGGGTCGTGCGTTGCGACCAGGCGGTGGCGCCGGCTGCCCGACGCGCCGACATCGATGTGCTGCGCAACCTGGCCCGCCGGCTCGGTGCGCGTGCCCACTTCGACTTCACCCGCGGGCGCGAGGTGTTCGAGGAGATGCGCCGCGTCTCGGCCGGCGGCCCGAACGACTACGCCGGCATCACGTGGGAGCGCGCCCGCGCAGGCGTGTTCTGGCCGTGCCCGAGCGACGACCATCCGGGTACGCCGTACCTCTACCTCGACCGGTTCGAGACGCCCGACGGCCGAGCCCAGTTCGCGGTGGTCGAGTTCACCGCGCCGCCGGTCGTGACCGACCGCGACTACCCGTTCGTGCTCACCACCGGCCGGCACCTCGCCCAGTATCTGTCGGGCAACCAGACCAAGCGGATCCCGGCTCAGCAGGCCAAGGCGCCCGGCCCGTACGTGGAGCTACACCCGGTGACCGGCGCCGAGCTTGCCCTCGCGCCCGACGACCGGGTGGTGCTCCGCACCCCCCAGGGACGCGCCGTGGTGCCATGGAAGCCCAACCCGAACCTGCGCCCCGACACGGTGTTCATGCCGTACCACTGGCGTGAGTGCAACCTGCTCACGGCCGCCCACCTCGACCCCGTCAGCAAGATCCCCGCATTCAAGTACACCCCCGTCTACCTCGCCCGGTTGACCGTGTCAGGCGAGGTCGGTGAGGTCGTCGCCCTTGCCGACGACGACGATGCCCGAGTCGGTGACGCGGCAGTTGTCGCGGGTGGCGAAGCGGTCGACGTCGGCATCGCGATCGACCCCGATCTGCAAGCCCGGCGGCACGTGCACGTTCTTGTCGAGGATCACGTTGTGCAGCACCGCCCCGGCGCCGACCTCGACGCCGTCGAGCAGCACCGCGCGAGCGATGTCGGCCCCGCCGCCGACCATCACCCGCGGTGACAGGACGGCCTCGTTGACGTTCGCTCCCGACACGATCGCGCCGTTGCAGACCACCGAGTTGAGCACCTCGGCCGGGCGGCCGTGGTCTTCGGTGAGCTTGGCGGGGGGGAGCACGCCGGCTGCCGTGTAGATCGGCCAGTCGTAGTTGTAGAGGTTGAACACCGGCTCGGGGGCGACCAGGTCCATGTGCGCGTCGAAGTACGAGTCGAGTGTGCCGACGTCGCGCCAGTAGGCGTGGTCGCGGTCGGTCTCGCCTTCGACGATGTTCTGCGAGAAGTCGTACACGTGGGCGTCACCGGCCGCCACCACCGCGGGCACGATGTCGCCGCCCATGTCGTGCTTGCTCGCGGTGCGGGCCGCGTCGTCGGTCACCAAGGTGCGCAGCAGGTCGGCGTCGAACAGGTAGTTGCCCATCGACGCCAACGTCTCGTCGGGCGAATCGGGCAGGCCTGGCGGGTCGGCCGGCTTCTCGAGGAACCCGCGGATCTTCGTGCCGCCGGGCTCGGCGCCCTCGACGTCGATCACCCCGAACTCGGTGGCGCTCGCCCGCGGCACACGGATGCCGGCCACCGTCAACCCGGCACCGGTCTGCAAGTGCTGCTTGAGCATCGGCCGCGGGTCCATCCGGTAGATGTGGTCGGCGCCGAACACCATCACGTGGGTGGGTCGCTCGTCTTCGATCAGGTTGAGGTTCTGGAAGATCGCGTCGGCCGAACCCGAGTACCAGTGCGGCCCCCGGCGCATCTGGGCGGGGATGCCCACCACGTAGTTGCCGAGCATCGACGACAGGCGCCACGTGCGCGACAGGTGTACGTCGAGGCTGTGGCTCTTGTACTGCGTGAGCACCACGATCTTGCGGTAGCCGCCGTTGACCAGGTTCGACAGTACGAAGTCGATCAGGCGGTAGTGCCCCCCGAACGGCACGGCTGGTTTGGCGCGGTCGGTGGTGAGCGGGGCCAGACGTTTACCTTCGCCACCCGCCAGCACCATCGACAACACCCTGGCCTGGTTCGTTCGCATCGCAGGTGGGCTCATCAATTCATTCCATCACGAATTGGGGTGAGGATCGAGAGGCCGAGCGGGGGGACGTCGAGTTCGATCCGGTGGGGGTGGCCATGGAGCGGCTCGGCCCACGACTCGCGGGTGCCGTTGAGCACGCCCGAGCCACCGAACGCCGGGTCGTCGCTGTTCAGCCGTTCGGTCCACGCCCCGCCGACCGACACGCCGGTCTGGTAGCCGTGGCGCACCACCGGGGTGAAGTTGGCGATGACGAGCGCCACCGCACCCGGGTCGCCGGGCACCCGTCGCTCGAACACGGTCACTCCGTTGCGGGCGTCGTCGCCGACCGTCCACGCGAACCCGGCCGCGTCGCAGTCGCCCGCGTGCAGCGCCGGCAGTTCGCGGTACAGCGCGTTGAGGGCGGCGACCCAGGCCTGCGTCGTCGCCGCGTGCGGGGAGTACTCGGGGTCGTCGGGGTGCCACGGCACGTGGCCCTCGTGCGCCCACTCGGTCTGCTGGGCCACCTCGGCGCCCATGAACAGCAGCTTCTTGCCGGGCTGCGCCCACTGCCATCCGAGCAGCAGGCGCAGCGTGGCGGCGCGCTGCCACGGGTCGCCCGGGGTCTTGGCGATCAGGCTGTGCTTGCCGTGCACCACCTCGTCGTGGCTCAGCGGGAGCACGTAGTTCTCGGTGAACGCCCACTGCGACCGCAGTGTGATCTCGCCGTGGTGATGGCGCCGGTGGACCGGCTCGCGCGCCAAGTACTGGAGCGTGTCGTGCATCCAGCCCATGTCCCACTTGAGGCCGAACCCGAGCCCGCCCGCGTCGGCCTGCTTGGTGACGCCCGGCCAGGCGGTCGACTCCTCGGCGATCATGTGCACGTCGGGGTGGTGCCGGTACACCGACGTGTTGAGGTGGCGGAGGAAGTCGACCGCTTCGAGGTGCTCGTTGCCGCCGTGCACGTTCGGCTCCCACTCGCCTGCGTTGCGGCTGTAATCGAGGTACAGCATCGAGGCGACGGCGTCGACCCGCAGGCCGTCGAGGTGATACCGGTCGAGCCAGAAGCGGGCGCTCGACGTGAGAAACGAACGCACCTCGGGGCGGCCGTAGTCGAAGATCAGGCTGCGCCAGTCGGGGTGGTAGCCGCGGCGGCGGTCGGCGTGCTCGTACAGCGGCGCCCCGTCGAAGTTGGCGAGCGCGAACTCGTCGGCAGGGAAGTGGCTGGGTACCCAGTCGAGGATCACGCCCAGCCCGACCGCGTGGAACCGATCGATCATCGCCATCAGGTCGTCGGGCGACCCGTAGCGGCAGGTGGGGGCGAAGTACCCGGTGGTCTGGTATCCCCACGAGCCGTAGTACGGGTGCTCGGTGACCGGCATCAGCTCGACATGGGTGAACCCGCAGGCGAGGGCGTGGTCGGCGATCACCCACGCCAGGTCGCGGTAGGTGCGGGCGTAGGCGTCGAACGAGCCGAGGTGCACCTCGTAGATCGACATCGGCTGGTCGAGCGCCTGGCGCGTCCCCCGTTCACTCATCCAGGTCTGGTCGGTCCAGCCCGCCGCCGCCGGGTCGAGGTCCCACAGCACCGAGGCCGTGCCGGGTGGGAGCTCGCCGTGGAAGGCGAACGGGTCGGCCTTGTCGACCACCCGCTCGACGCCGTACACCATCGTGCGGATGCGGTACTTGTAGCGCTGACCGGCCTGCGCCGGAGCGCTGGCGGCCCACACACCGGAGTCGCTCGGCAGCATCGTGGTGACGGTCGGGTCCCACCCGTTGAAGTCGCCCACGACTGACACAGCGTGCGCCCGCGGCGCCCACACGCGGAACTCCCAGCCGTGCTCGGCCCGGTGCGCGCCGAGCACCTCGTAGGCCGCGTCGTGCGTACCGTCGTTCCATCCCGCCCAGTCGCTGGCGGCCGGTTCCCGGAAGCGCATGCGCGGGACGCTACCCCGCTCGTTGCCGTGTCACCGACGGGCCCTGGCCGCGAACCACCCACCGGGTCTCGCCCCATGAACGAAGTCCACGGCCACTGCGAGCGCTGCAAGCGTTGCCCCAGCCCGCGGCGGGCGTGTCAGCGCTGACCCTGGACCGCCGCCGGCCGTGTCCAGCCTGCGTGGCGCTTGAACGCACACAGGTAGGGTCGGGCCCATGACCGACCGGAGTTCCGATCGGCTCGCAGTGGAGGGCCTCACGCAGACGTTCGGCGAGCGGCGAGCGCTGAGCGACGTGTCGTTCGAGGTGTTGCCGGGCCGGGTCACCGGTTTGCTCGGCCCGAACGGCGCCGGCAAGACGACGCTGATGCGGATCCTGTTCGGCGTCGTCCAGCCCGATGCCGGTTCGCTGAGCTGGCGCGGCCAGCCGGTCACCCGCGCCGAGCGGTCGGCGTGGGGCTACATGCCTCAAGAGCGCGGCCTGTACACCGAGATGCGCGTGCTCGACCACCTCGTCTGGCTGGCGCGGCTGCACGGCGTCGACACCGCGAGCGCCCGGGTCACCGCCGTCGATCTGCTGGAGCGGCTCGACCTCGCCGAACGCAAGGACGATCGCATCCGCGAGCTGTCGGGCGGCATGGCCCAACGCGTGCAGCTCGCCGCGGCGATGGTGCACCGGCCCGACCTGCTCGTGCTCGACGAGCCGTTCTCGGGCCTCGACCCGACCGCGGTCGTGTTCCTTTCCGACGTCATCCGTGGGCACGTCGCCGAGGGGCGGGCGCTGCTGTTCTCGTCGCACCAACTCGACCTGGTCGAGGAGTTGTGCGAGACGATCGTCATGCTCGACCACGGCCACGTCGTGCTCGAGGGCGACCTGGCCGAGCTGCGCCGGGCGAGCAGCGAGCGGTTCCTCACGGTCGACACGACGCTCGGCGCCGACGAACTCGGCCCGGGCGACGGCGAGCTGGCCTCGGCGACGCCCACCGGCAGCCGCATCCGGCTCGCCCCCGGAGCCGACGCCGGCGCGGTGCTCGACCGGGTGCGCGCCCGGCACCCGCTCACCACGTTCGCGGTCGAGTCACCGCGGTTGTCCGACATGTTCCTGGCCGCGCTGAAGGGCGAAGCATGAGGCTCCGTAACGCTGTGCGTTCAAGCGCCACGCAGGCTGGGCTTCACTGGCGGTGCACCAGGGCCGACGTGGACGCAACCGCCGTGGGCTGGGGCAACGTCGACGAGCAGCCGCGGCGATCGGTGGATCCAGGATGAGCCGTAACTGTCTGCGTCGCCGCTGGTGCGCCAGGGCCGCTGTCGACGCAATCGTCGCGGGCCGGTGCCACGCCTGCGAGCGGCCGCAGCGATCGGTGGGTTCACGATGACGAGCCACACCTGGCTGGTCGCCGAGCGCGAGGTCCGCGAGTCGCTGCGCCACAAGGGCATCTGGGCAACCGCGGCGGTGCTGCTGCTGGCTGGCTTGGCGTTGGCGATCCTGCCCGAGGTGCTGCCCAACGGCTCGCTCGAACGCGATCTCGTGACGGTCGGCGACGTGCCGGCGGCCGTATCGGAAGCGCTCGGTGCGGCGGCCGATGGGCTCGAGATGGACTTGACCGTCGACACCGCCGCCAACTCGGCCGTGGCGACCGCGCTGGTGAAAGACGGCGACGCCGACCTCGCCCTGGTGTGGCCCGACGCGAGCGGAGCCGAGCCACGAATCCTGCAACGCACCGACGACCACGACATCGCCGTGTCGATGGTGCAGCAGGTGCTGGCGGGCTACCGCACCCAGCAGGTCTTCGACGCCGCCGGCATCCCCGACGACGTGCTCGCCGAGGCGGCGGCGATCGCCCCGGTGCCGGTCGATACGGTCGATGCCGAGCGCGGCGGTCGTCAGGGTGCCGCGTTCGGGCTGACGGTGGTGATGTACATCGTCATCATGGTGCTCGCCAGTGGGGTGGCCTCGTCGGTCGCCACCGAGAAGGCCAACCGGGTGTCGGAGGTGTTGCTGGCGGTCGTACCGGCCAGGTCGTTGTTGTACGGCAAGGTGCTCGGCGTGGGCACCGTCGGGTTCGGCATGGTGCTGGTGGGAGCGCTGCCGCTGCTGGTCAAGACCATCGCCGGCGGCGACGTGCCGCAGGCGCTCGGTACCACCCTGGCATCGAGTGGCGCGTGGCTCGCCGGTGGCATCGTGATCTACCTGCTGCTGGCGGCGATGCTGGGGGCGCTGGCCGACCGTACCGAAGACGTCGGCAGCGCGGTGGCGCCGCTCACGATCGGGCTGGTGGCGATCTATCTCGTCTCGCTCGGCACCACCGAGAACACCGTGGGCATGGTGCTCAGCATCGTGCCGCTGTCGTCGCCGATCGCGATGCCTGCCCGTCTGGCAATCGGCGTCGCCGAGCCTTGGCAGGTCGTGACCTCGCTGGCGCTGCTCGCCGCCGCGGTCGTGTTCGTGGCCCGGCTCGCGGCGTCGGTCTACGGCCGGGCGATCGTGCGCACCGGCCGCCGCCTCAAACTCACCGAGGTCCTGCGCCGCACCCGGACCGGCTACACAAGGGCGTAGGCGAGCGTGGTGGCGGCTCGGGCGAGGGTGGGCCGCAGCGCCGGGGCGTCAAGCGGCAAGTGCAGATCGGGCAAGTGCGGCACCGCGTCCTCGGCCCGCTCGAACAGGGCGACCACCCGGCCGGTACCGATCACCGACGAGTTCCAGGTGACGCCGTCGATGGTGGGGAACTGGGCGTGGATCGCGCGGGCCCACGCCTGAGCGACGCCGCGGTCGCCGCTGCACAGCGCCTGGTTGCCGCCGGCGCGAGTGGTCCACGGCCCGGCCAGATCGAGCAGCCGCAGGGAGCGCCTGGGTGTCCACGCGACCAGCCACGGCCTGCCGGTGAGTGGATCGATCACGCGCGTCTGGAACGCTTCGGCGAGTGCGGTGGTGATCGGGTCGGTGGTGCCGGCGGTGGCGGCGTAGTAGACCGCCGGCCCGTCGTGCCGTTCACCTGCCGGTGGTAGGTGTGGGTCGAACCGGCCCGAACTGAGCGGGCCGAACCGCCGGAACGCCGACCACGCCGTGGCGTGAGCGCCGTCGCGCCGGTAGATCCGCACGACCCGGTCACGCCATCCGGTCGTTTCGGTACGCCGGGGTGCGGGGAGGTGCGGTGGCGGTGGCGGGCACCGCTCGGTCATGGCAGGTCGAACAGACCGACCAGGTTGAGCACCGCCTCGGCTGAGCCACCGCCCAGCAGCCAGGCCCACGGCGACTGGTCGGCCAGCTCGGGGTGCGGACCGAGCATGAAGCTCGTGACGGCGAGCGGGTGGGCGTCCGTGGGGATCGCCGGTAATACCTTGTCGAGGCCGGGCACGACGCGGTCGTCGGTGAACTGCCAGCGTGGCAGCACCCACGCCCGAGCACCCGGCCGGATGCCGTACAGCCGTCGCTCGGCGAGCAGTTGGCGTACGCGTGACGGTGTGACCCCAAGCAGCTCGGCCGCTTCGGTGACGTGGAGACCTTCGGCGAGTAGGGCGAGGTAGGTGGTGGTGCTGTCGGCCGCGGCGTCGGCTTCGGCGGGACGCAACGGTGTCAGGTCGGCGCCTAACTCGGCGAGTGTGCGCAAGTCGCCGGCGGTGACGTCGCGGCCCGGCTCGGCCACTGTCGGAGCGCTCCGCGCGAACGCATCTTCGAGCCACCCGAGGGCCTCGTCGATCGTCCGCCCCCGGCTGGCCGCCAGCCGTTCGAGCAGTTCCGTTGCCATGTCCTCACGCTATCTCTTGACATGAGGTATCGCAAGCGCGACGGGATTGGTCGCCGCTGCTCGCAGCCTGGATGTACCGACCGGTTCAGTCGCCTTCTTTGCGGGCGCGGATGACGAGGGTGGTGGGGGCCGGCCGGTGCTCGCTGGCGCCGAGTTCGAGGAGCTGGTCGATGCGGAAGTTCGTGCGCGCGAGCTGTGTGAACCACTCGCCGATCGTGCGCTCGGCCGCACCGTACGACGCGGCAGCGTCGACGCCGACGAACGGGTGCGGTACGGAGATCACGAACGGGTGGCCGGCGCGCAGCACCCGGTGCACCTGGCGCAGTACCCGGCTGAGGTCGTCGACCGCGCCGAGCGTATGGCTGGCAACCACCGCCGCGATCGAGCCGCTGGTGGCGAACCCGAGGTCGGCGAGGTCGCTGACGTGGCACTCGACGCGCACCGGTTCGCCGGTGGTGTGCTGGGCCTCGGCGTCGGCCTTCATGACCGCGTCGCGTAGCTGCTCGATCGCGGCCGGGTCGGGGTCGACCGCCAGCGCCTTGGCCCCGGCCACAGCGAATGCGATCGCGTTGTTGTGCTCGCTGACGCCGAGTTCCAGCGCGCGCTTACCGCCCGACAGGTCGCCGAGCAGGCGCAGTTCGCTCTCGCCCGGGATGCCTGCGCCGTAGCGGATCGTGTTCACGGCACCAGTCTGGCCGACCGCTACCCTGCCGGTATGGGATTCACGGCGAGTGCGCTGCGAGGGCACACGCCGCGCGGCGGCATCGTCGACCACCGCCTGGCCCGGCGAATGCTGATCAGCCAGGTGCGCTTGGGCCGGATACCGCTCAACGAGGTGTGCGATGCGCACCCCGAACTGATCCGGGCGGCCGCCAACGTCGGTACCGAAACCGCGGCCGACTGCCCGATCTGCGAAGCGACCAAGCTGCGCATCGTCACCTACGTGTTCGGTCATCGGCTGCCCGCCTACGGGCGCTGCGTGTCCACCGCGGCCGACCTGCGCCAGGTCGCCAAGCTCACCGCCGGCGGCGAGGCGATGGCCTACGTGGTCGAAGCCTGCACCTCCTGCCGCTGGCACCACCTCCTGAGAGTTCTCCCGGTCTGATTCCGCCCTGGCTCGAGGTGCACCGATCCTCTGAGCACGCATGCCCGATCGGTGGCCGTGATCGGTGACGTGCATGGGCGAGGCCATGGGCGATGAGTGCGTCGAACTAACCTGCGGAACTGACCCCGGAGACGGTCGGTCGGGTTCAGGCTGATCAGCAGGCAGCGGGCCAGCGACGCGGTTGAAGGCAATGACGTATGACGGACATATCGGCCAGTACCCACACCGGCACCTCGTTTCAGCGACCTCCGACCACCGGCCAGACCGTGGTCAGCACGCTGCGCCGCGACATCGTCGACGGCGTTCTGCGCCCGGGTGCCTGGTTGCGTCAATCGAGCCTGGCCGAGCAGCTCGGCGTCAGCCGTGCTCCGTTGCGCGAGGCGTTCCGGATCCTCGAGGGTGAGGGGCTCGTCGTCTCGGTGCCGCGGCGCGGCTATCAGGTCCGTGAGCTCTCGCTCGAGGATCTCGAGGAGATCGTGGCGATTCGCAGCGTCGTCGAGAGCGAGGCGCTTCGGCTCGGCGTGGCGCGGTTGACCGCCGACGACCTGCACGAGCTGCGCGACCTCTACGAGCGGATGGCCGACCCCGAGATCGGAGCCGCCGAGAGCACCCGGCTGCACCACCGGTTCCACTTTCTCGTCTTCGAGCGCAGCGGGATGCCGTTGTTGATGCGATACGTCGAGCAGTACTGGCGGGCCGGGCAACGCTACCGGTCGCTGGCCTACGGTGAGGCCGACGACCGGCGGTGGCTCGAGACGGCGAAGGGCCACGCCGACCTGTTGGCCGCCTGCGAAGCCCGCGACGCCGAGGCGGTGGTACAGGCGATGCACGCCCACCGAACGGCGACGGTGCAGGTCGTTACGAGCGTGCTGGAGCGCGGCTCGTCCGGCTAACTCGACACAATATCCAAAATCCGATAGGGTGTCGAGCATGTCGCCACCCGAGCCCGCGCCGCGCCCGGGGTTGGTGGGCCGGTCGGTCGCGCGGCGTGAGGACGAGCGCTTCCTGCGCGGCGAGGGGCGCTACGTCGCTGACCTCGCCACATCGAGCACGCTGCATGTCGCGTTCTTGCGATCACCGCACGCGCACGCCCGCGTCAACTGTGTCGACGTCAGCGCAGCTCGCGTCAGCGCGGGGGTGGTCGCGGCCTTCTCCGGACGGGAGCTGTTCGCCGACTCGGGGTCGATTCCCTATCTCCACCGTCCGGACCCGACGTTCGTCGCAGCCACCGGCTTCTGGATGGCCGATGTCACGATCCGTCCCATGGCGACCGAGTGGGTGCGCTACGTCGGTGAACCGGTGGCGGTGGTCGTCGCCCTCGACCGGTACCTCGCTGAGGACGCACTCGATCTGGTCCACGTCGAGTACGACGCGGTCGACGCGGTGGTCGACGCCGATGCGGCGCTGGCTGAAGGGGCGCCGCTGGTGCAGCCCGAGGCACCTGGGAACCTGGCAGCCAGCATGACGTTCCGGCTCGGCGACCCGGCTGCCGGGTTCGCCGCCGCGGCCGTGATTGTGGAGAACTCGTACGACATCGCTCGACAGGGCGGGCTGCCGATGGAAGGCCGCGGTGTGTTCGCCCGCCGTGACCTCCGGACCGGGCGGGTGGAGTTGCACACCTCGACGCAGATCCCGCACCAGGTGCGCGGCGCGGTGGCCACCGCACTCGGTTGGCCGCGCGAGCGCATCCGCGTGGTGGTGCCCGACGTCGGTGGCGGGTTCGGGCCGAAGGCCAACGTGCAGGGCGAGGAGGTCGTCCTGGCGCTGCTCGCCGACCGGGTGGGGGGTGAGCTGCTGTGGGTCGAGGATCGCACCGAACATCTCGTCGCCTGCCCGCAAGGCCGCGACCAACGCCACCGGGCGCGGCTGGCGGTCGACCAGGACGGCCGGATCCTGGCCTTCGCCGACGAGTTCGTGGTCGATGTCGGGTCGTTCTCGCTGTGGACCGCAGGCATCATGGCGAACTCGGCGATCCACCTGATCGGCCCCTACCGGATCCCAGCGATGCAGGTCGACGCGCGTGCCGCGTTCAGCAACAAGACTCCATCGGCCCAGTACCGAGGGGCCGGCCGCCCCGAAGCATGCTTCGTGCTCGAGCGTTGTCTCGATCAGGCTGCCCACGAGCTGGGCATCGACGGTCTCGAGATCCGCCGCCGGAACGTGCTGACCGGCACCGACCTACCACACGCGGTGGGCCTGCCCTATCGGGACGGGCGCCCGATCGTGTTCGACGGCCTGGACTGGGCCGCGGTCCTCGACCGTTGCGCCGAGCTGCTGCCCCCCGAGCCGGCGACCGAGCTGCCCGACGGCCGGCGGGTCGGGCACGGTGTGGCGTGCTACATCGAGGCCACCGGGCGTGGGCCGTACGAGGCCGCCCGGGTGGCGCTGCAACCCGACGGTACGTTCGCCGTGTGCACCGGGGCAGCGTCGTCGGGCCAGAGTCACGAAACGGTGTTCGCCCAGATCGCCGCGGACGCGCTCGGCGTCGACCTGGAGCAGGTGACGGTAGAAGCGACCGACACGGCGACCCTCGCGTTCGGCGTCGGGAGCTTTGCCAGCCGCTCGGCGATCCTCGCCGGATCGGCCCTGCACGTCGCCGCTCTGCAGCTCGCCGAGCGCGTGCGCGATCTGGCCCGCCGGTTGCTGGATGTCGATCGCGAGTCCGTGGCCGCCTTGGGCGCGGCCGGGATCACGATCGGCGAGCGGACGCTCGCTTGGGGAGAGCTGGCGGCAGCACTCTTACCGTCGGGGCACCTGGCCGGCGAGCCGCCTATCGAAGCGACTCACCTGTGGGCGCCCGACACCGTGACCTGGACGATGGGTGCCCACGCCGCGCTTGTGGCCGTCGATCCGGCCTCTGGCATGGTCGAAGTGCTCGAGTACGCCGTCGCCCATGAGGGCGGGCGCGAGATCAACCCCCGAGTCGTGCTCGGACAGGTGCTCGGCGGCGTCACCCAGGGATTGGGTGGGGCCCTGTCCGAGCGGTTCGAGTACGGGCCTGACGGCCAGCCGATGTCGACCTCGCTGGCTACCTACCAGATTCCTGGCGCGCTCGACGTGCCGCGCGTCAGGATCGCCCATCTCGAAGCGCCGACACCCACCAACCCGCTCGGCGTGCGTGGCGTGGGCGAGAGCGGCACCATCGGCGTGTACGCCGCGATCGCCGCCGCGGTCGACGCGGCCGTCGCCTGCGGGGCAGTGCACAGCGTTCCGATCGACGCCGCCGAGCTGGTCGGTCGAATGGCCCTGGCGAAGGTCGTCGCGTGAAGCCGGCCCCGTTCGCGTACCTGCGCCCGGCGACGGTCGGCGAGGCGGTCATGGCGCTCGCCGAGCCGGTCGACCAGCGCGTCCTCGCCGGTGGACAGAGCCTGTTACCGCTCCTGAACCTGCGGCTCGCGCGCGTCGATCGGCTGGTCGACATCGGCGGCCTGAACGAGCTCGACCGGATCTTCGTCGGCCCCGACTCGGTGGTGCTCGGGGCGCTCGTTCGGCATCGGCGCGTCGAACAAGACCCTGAGGTCGCGGCGCACGCTCCGCTACTGGCAGCGGCCGCCGCGCACATCGGCTATCCGGCGATACGGACCCGCGGCACGCTGGGCGGCAGCCTCGCCCACGCCGACCCCACCGCCGAACTCCCGGCGGTGGTGGCTCTGCTCGATGGCGTCGTGTACCTCGACTCGGCGACCGGCCGCAGGGAGGTCGCGGCCGAGCAGTTCGCCCAGGGTCACTACTCGACGGCAGCCGCCGACGGCGAATTGTTGACGTGGGTGCGCGTCCGCAGGCTCGGGCCTGGGGAAGGGTGGGGGTTTCACGAGTACGCCCATCACCGAGGCGACTTCGCCCTGGTCGGCGCCGCGGCAGTCGTCACGCTCGACCCGGCTGGCCGCGTCAGCAACGGCCGGGCCGTGCTGTTCGGAGCGACCTCGACACCGATCGTGTTGGAAGTGGGTGAGCTGCTCCGAACGCAGCCGGACGCAGCCGACGTGGCGGAGCTGGCGCGGGCGTGGTGTGCGGCGGTGGAGATCGACGACCACTACCGATCGCAGCTGGCGCCGCCCGCCGTTGCCGGCGCGCTCGGCCAGGCGATCGAACGCGCCCGCGATGCCGGAGTCCGAGCGTGAACCCGCGCTCGGCCGACACCGCGGTGGTTCGCGTCACCGTGAACGGCCGGAAGCGCGAGGCGTTGGTTCCCGCGCGGATGTCGCTCGCCGACCTGCTGCGCGACCAGTTCGGGCTCACCGGAACGCACCTCGGCTGCGAACAGGGCGTGTGCGGGGCGTGCAACGTGCTGATCGACGGCGAAACCGCGCGGGCATGTTTGACGCTGGCCGTCCAGGTCGACGCCTGCGACGTCACCACGGTCGAGGGCCTCAGCCCGGAGTCCGGTCTGTCCGAGCTGCAGCTTGCGTTGGCCGAGCACGGTGGACTGCAGTGCGGGTTCTGCACCCCGGGTGTGGTCGTGACGCTCACCGAGTTGCTGGCAAGCGGCACCGCGCTCGATGAGGGCTCGGTTCGGCTCGCACTGACCGGGAACCTCTGCCGCTGCACCGGCTACCAGGGAATCGTCGACGCCGTACTGGCGCTCGCGGCCCACCGCGACGGAAGGAGTGCCTCATGAGCTCGCTGCTGTTGACCGGGATCGGCGAGTTGCTGACCGGCGACCTGGCCCAGCCCCGGGCGGACGCCACGTCGGTCCTCATCCGCGACGGGTCGATCGTCGGACTCGACCCGGTCGACGCGAGCGCCGACGTCGAGCTCGACGTGCGCGGCGCGACGGTGATGCCTGGGCTCGTCGACGGTCACGTCCACCCCAGCTTTGGAGAGTGGACACCGGCCCAGGACTCGATCGGCTGGATCGGCAACTACCTCCACGGCGGCACGACCACGATGGTCTCGGCCGGCGAGCTGCACATCCCAGGCCTGCCGTTCCACGACCTCGACGCCGAACTGGTCACCTCGCTGGCCGTCGTGTCGGCGCGGACCACCGGGGCCCTGCGCCCGAGTGGTGTCAAGCTCCACGCCGGCACGGTGCTGCTCGTGCCGGGGATGCAGCCCGCCCACTTCGACCGCCTGGCAGCGGCCGGTTGCCGGTTCGCCAAGTTCATCTTCTACCCGTTCGACGAAGCCCCGGCCGGCGAGGCCGAGCGCTACGTCGAGTGGTGTCACGAACGCGGCATCCTCGTCAAGGTGCACACCGGCGGGGTGTCGCGATCGGGAGCGAGCCGGCCGGTGGGGTTCGACGTCGTGGCCCGCGTGCGCCCCGACATTGCCGCCCACGTCAGCGGCGGCCCGATCCCGATGCCCGACGACGAGCTCGACCGGCTCGTCGACGAGACCGACTGCGCGCTCGAGGTCTGCTCGTCGATGAACTACGCGTCCACCGACCGGGTGGCCCGCCGGCTGCACGCGCGTGGCGAGTTGCATCGCCTGACGCTCGGCACCGACACACCCGGCGGCACCGGGGTGATCCCGCGCGGGATGCTGCGGAACTTGCTGTTCCTCGCCGCGATGAGCGGCCTCGACCCAGCCGTGGCGGTGGCGATCGGTACCGGCAACACGGCTCGCGCGCACGGCCTCGATGTCGGGGTGCTTGGGCCGGGACGCCCGGCCGACCTGGTGATCTGCGGGCCGGTCGTCGGTACGGAGGCGCTCACCGGCAGCGGAGCGATCGCCCACGGCGATCTGCCCGGAATCACCCACGTCGTCGTCGACGGCGAGGTTCTGGTGTCGGGTCGCAGTCGTCAGACCCCGCCCCCGCGGGTCGCCCCGATCTCTTGTTGCGACATGAAAGGAAGCCCCCCATGACCGTTACCTCGATCGGCCTCGGCTTGTTCGGCACCGAGCACGCCGAGCGCACCGTCCAGCTCGCCGAGTTGGCCGAGCGGCGCGGCTACGACAACCTCTGGTTGGGTGACTCGCAGAACATCTGGCGCGAGGCGTACACGCTGGCCGGGGCGATCGCCGCCCGAACCGAGCGGCTGGTCATCGGCACCGGCGTGACGAACCCGGTCACCCGCCACCTGTCGGTGCTCGCGTCGACGTGGGCGACGCTCCATGAGTTGAGCGCCGGCCGGGTCGCCTTGGGCATTGGCACCGGCGACTCGTCGTTGCGGACGATGGGCCTCGAACCGGTTCGCCTGGCCGCCCTGGAAGAGACGGTCGGCGACCTGCGGACGTTGTTCGGTGGGGGCGACGTCGTCGAGCCGAGCAGCGGTGCCAAGTTCCGGCTGAGCTGGGCCGACAACCCACGTGTGCCCCTGTACGTCGCTGCCTCGGCCCCGCGGATCCTGGAGCTCGCCGGCCGGATCGCCGACGGGGTGATCATGCTCGTCGGAACCGAGCCGGCGTTCGTCAACGCGGCGCTCGAGCGCGTAGCCAAGGGGGCCGCCGCGAGCGGACGTACGTTGGACGACCTGCACCTCGTGCTGTGGACGCCGACGTCGATCGGCGACGACGTCAAGTCGGCCCGCGACGTCGTGCGGGCCCACGTGGCACGGGTGTTGATCCGGCCGCTGCCAGCCGAGCTGGACGCCGAGACCATGGACCGGATCGAGAAGATCCGGGCGAGCTACGACTACTACAAGCACATGGATACCGAGGCCGACCACGGCAGCGAGGTCGACGACCGCATCGTCGATCTGTTCGCCCTGGCGGGCACGGCCGACGAGTGCCGTCAACGCCTCACCGCGTTGGTCGACCTGCCTATCGACCAGATCGCGATCATCCCCTACGTTGTCCCGGGCCGCGATCGCACCAGCGTCATCAACACGTTCGCCGAACTGGCGAGCGACGTGATCGCCGGCTGAGACGAACGAGGAGACGGTCAGATGGAACTGCAGTCGACGGTCGCCGCGGTGACCGACGAGATCCGCACGCGTATCGGGTCGGGCCGCTACGCGCCCGGCCAGCGCCTGGTCGCCGCGCTGATCGCCGACGACTTGGGTGTTTCGGTGCAGCCCGTGCGTGAGGCGCTGATGATCTTGCAGGCGGAAGGGCGCGTCACACACGACCCGGGCCGGGGCCACACGGTCACCGAGCTGAGCGCGGCCGAACTGCGCGAGATCTACCGGCTCCGCGACCTCGTCGAGGACGAAGCACTCCGGCGCTCGTTCCCCCATTTCGACGCCGAGCTGATCGCCGCCCTGGCCGCCGCCGCCGATCGCTTCGACGCCGCCGTGGCGTCGGGCGTACTGGGCGAGATCCGACGTACCAACCAGGAGTTTCACGACCTGCTCCGGTCGGCCAACCCGATGCCGCGGCTCGACCAGCTGGTCGAGCAGCTCCGCGCGATCGCCTCCCCGTATCGGGCCCGCTACTTCGAGGCCGCGGCGACATGGCAGCCCGATGTCGACGACCACTGGGCGATGGTCCGCGCGATCGAAGCCAAGGACCTGCCGGCGCTGCTGGCCGTCACGTACGACCACCGGGCACGTGTGGTTGCCGTTCTGACGGCGCACGCTGACGCGGCGTTGCACGCGGCCGCCCCCAGCATCCCGGGCGCCGGGTCATGAGCGACGGCACGGTGGGCGACCGGCTGCGGGGGGCCGGTCTCGACCTGCCGGGAGCGCGCCCACCAGCCGGTGCGTACGCGTCGGTCGTCGTCGACGGCGATCACGTCTACACGTCGGGTGCGGTGTCGGTGCGCGAGGGCGTGGTGGTCGCCGGGCGTCTGGGCGATGACGTCGATGTCGCCGGTGGCCAGCGCGCGGCCGCTCTGGCGTGCCTCCAGGCGCTCGCCAACATCGAAGCCGAGGTGGGTGATCTGGCCCGTGTCGGGCGCGTGCTCAAGGCCACCGGCTACGTGCGCTGCACGCCCGACTTCACAAGCCTGTCGGCGGTGGTCGATGGCGCGTCAGAGGTGCTCCTGACGGCGTTCGGCGAGCGCGGCCGCGGGGCCCGCTCGGCCATCGGCGTCGCCAGCCTGCCACTCGGCGCGTGCGTCGAGCTGGAGCTGGTACTCGCGCTTCGGCCCTGACCACCACGCGGTCACGCATCGCGGGGCGGCAGGGCTTCGTGCACCAGTTCGGCGAGGTGGCGCCCGGGGACGCCGGCGAGCTGTTCGATCTGCACCCGGCAGCTGAAGCCGTCCGCCAGCACGGTCGCGCCGTCCGGGAGTGCCCGTACCGATGGCAGCAGCACCCGTTCCGCGCACGCGACGGAGACGTCGTAGTGGCCGTCGACGAAGCCGAAGTCGCCGGCCAACCCGCAACAGCCCGAGTCGAGCTCGTGGTCGTCGAGACCCAGCCGTTGCTTCACTCGCCGGTCGGCGGCCGTGCCGACGCTCGCCCGTTGATGGCAGTGCACCTGGGACGTACTCGGCCGGTCGAGCGGTCGTAGGGGGAGGTCGTCGCTGTGGGCGTCGACCCACTCGGCGAACGTGCGGATGCGTGCGGCCACCAGATGGGCCCGCGGGTCGTCGGCGAGCAGTTCGGGCAGGTCGTCGCGCAGCGTGGTGGCACAGCTCGGTTCGAGGACGACGATCGCATCGAGGTCGTCGAGGTGCGGTGCGATCGCGGTCAGCGTGCGCTGCAGGACGCGCCGGGCATGGTCGAGTTGGCCGGTGCTGATCCAGGTGATCCCGCAGCACAGCCGGCCCGGGGGGACGACCGGCGTGAAGCCCGCGCTGGCGATCACCGCCGCCGCCGCCTCCCACACCTGGGGGCTGAAGGCGGCCGTGAACGAGTCGGGCCAGAGTAAGACCGGCCGTGTCGCGCGGGCGGCCGTGCGTGCCCGCCCGTAGGCGTCGCGTCGGCGGAGATGCGGCGTGGCCAGGCTGGGGATCGCGCGGCGCGGTTCGATCCCTCCCAGTAGGCCGGCCAGGGCGCGCACAGCGCGGCGCCGCATCAGCCCGTTTGCCAGACCCGGAGCGATCGAGGCGGCCCGCAGCCACATCGGCAACCAGCCCATCGAGTAATGGTGGCGCGGCCGGAGCCGGTGCCGGTAGTGGTGGTGGAGGAACTCGGCCTTGTAGGTGGCGATGTCGACCTCGACAGGGCACTCGCTCCGGCAGGCCTTGCAGCCCAGGCATAGATCGAGTGCCTCGGCGGCCGCGGCGGAACCGAAGCCTTTGCCGTCGAGGCCCCCGGTGAGCATCTCGTGCAGGACTCGGGCGCGCCCGCGGGTCGAGTGCAACTCGTCGTGAGTCGCCATGTAGCTCGGGCACATCGTGCCCGAGCGGTCGTCGCGGCACCGTCCGACGCCGACGCAGCGACGGAGCGCGAGGTTCAGGTCGCCGTCGTCATGGGGGTAGGCGAACACCGGCGTCACCGGGATCGGCCGACGCGCCGCGCGCAGGTCGGCGTCGATCGGCCGGGGGCTGACGATCGCTCCGGCGCCGAGCGTGCCTGTCGGCTCCCAGATCCGCTTGAACCGGGTGAACAGATCGAGCATCGCCGGCGGGTACATGCGATCGAGTAGTTCGCTGCGGGCCTGACCGTCCCCGTGCTCTCCAGACAGCGACCCGCCGTACGCACCGACGATGTCGGCCGCGGCTTCCATAAACGCTCGGAACGAACCCGACCGGGGCTCGTTCTGGAGTGGGAAGTCGATCCGGGCGTGCAGGCAGCCCTCGCCGAAGTGGCCGTAGACCGCGGCCTGCAGGTGATGTGCCTGCATCAGTTGGGTGAGGTCCCTCAGGTAGTCGCCCAGCCGCTCGGGGGGCACCGCCGCGTCTTCCCAGCCGGGCCAGGCCTCGCGTCCGTCGGGTAGGCGGGTCGCCAACCCTGCTCCGTCCTCGCGCACGCGCCAGACCGCGGCGCGCCGGGTGGGGTCGCCGAGCGTCGTCGCCTGGGCCGTTGCCGGCACCCGCGCGAGTACGTCGCGGGTGCGTTCGGCCACCTCGGCGGGGTCGTCGCCGCCGACCTCGATCAGCAGCCATCCGGCTCCTGGCGGGAGCAACGCCCGCCCGCTCCGTCCGGCGCGTTCCACGTTGGCGACGATGTGCTCGTCGAGACCTTCCAGCGCCAGCAGTTCGAGGTCGAGCCAGGCAGGCACCGCGTCGGCCGCCGCGATCACGCTTGGGAAGCCGACCGCGACCAGTCCGGTGACGGCCGGCCTGGTCACCAGCGTCAGCTCGGCCTCGAGCACCGTCACACAGCTGCCCTCGCTGCCGACCACGCTGCGGGCGACGTGAAACCCGTGCTCGGGCAGCAGCTGATCGAGCGCGTACCCCGACGAGCGGCGTCGCAGCGTCGCCGGTTGGTGGGTCCGGATCAGGTCGGCGTGGGTGTCGACGAGCTCGCTGAGCTCGGCGCGGATGCGCTCGGCGCGGGCGCGCGCGGGCCGATCGTTCGGGTCGGCCGGAGCTACCGCGGCCGTCGCCGCGCCGAGGACGAGGCATGTGCCGTCGCTGAGGGCGACCGTCAGCTGTTCGACGTTGTCGATCGTGCGGCCCCAGGCGAGCGATCGCGAGCCGCACGCGTTGTTCCCGATCATCCCGCCGATCGTGCAGCGCGAATGTGTCGACGGGTCGGGCCCGAAGCGCAACCCGTGCGTGCCCGCCACGTCCTGCAGCCGGTCGAGCACCACACCGGGTTCGACGCGCGCTCGGCGGCGGTCGGCGTCGACCTGGAGCACGCGGGTGAGGTAGCGGCTGACGTCGATCAACACGCCGTCGGTGATCGCGTTGCCGGCGATGCTGGTGCCACCGCCGCGTACCACGCTGGCGACCCCGGCCGCGCCGCACGCGGCGACCGCGTCGCCGAGTGCCCGGGTGGACCGGGGGCGCACGACCACTTGGGGGACGTGCCGGTAGTTGGAGGCGTCGCCGGAGTACGCCGCGCGCGTGGCGAGGTCGGCGGCGACGTCGGAGTCGGTGCCGCGCAGCCGGGCGATCAGCTGGTCGGGGCCGGCCGCCATCAGACGTGCGACAGTCGCCGCGGATCGCTCTCGCGGATGGTGGCCGACACGCTCGTCTGGTTGAACCCCTTGAAGCCGTCGCGACGCTGGAGGGTTTCCAGGTGCGAGCCGGGTGCCCCGTGCCTGCGGAACCGCGCTGCCGTTGGCGCGTCGACGGCACCTGCGTCGACGAGTGCTCGCAGGCGCCGGTCGTCGACCTGCCACAGCTCGGGCGTCGTAAAGGCCTGACGCAAGTACGCGAGCTCCGAGAACGGCGTCTGGTGGGTCACGCCGCGGGCGGCGAGGTCGGCGCGCATCGCGTCGAACACGAACTGGCCCTCGAGGTGGTGCATACCGGCCGACAGGATCGACTCTCCGTGGAGTGCGCACCACATGCCGACCGTGCCGAGCTCGGCGGGCGCCAGCGGCGCGTCGACGAAGTCGGTGTCGATCTCGTCGGGGAGCAAGTCGACGTCGGCGAAGACGACGATGCCAGCCCCGGGGTGTTCGAGAACCTGCGCCCCCCAGCCGGCTTCGGCTCCGGCGCTGAAGCGTTCGCGACGCTGGAAGCCGAGCGCTTCGAGTACGTGGACGAACGTTCCGAACGCCTCCCGGCTCGAGCGGAACGTGTGGTGATCGTGGTTGCCCCACCCGAGCCCGAGGCTGTCCTGGCGGGCGCGTTGGAGCTGGGCGGCCTGGTTGCGCTGTTCCCAGTAGTCGCGCTCGACCGCCATCGCGTAACTCGCCGCCAGGTCGGCGCCGACCGAGCTCGCCAGGTGCCGGGCGAGCTCCAGCGTCGCTTCGAGCTGTCCGGGGGCGTCGCTACGGTCGCGGTCACGCCACGCCGCGAACGCAGCCGCGCGAGCGGCCTGGGCATGTCCGTCGATGTTCTCCGGAGTGACCCCGGCGGCCCACGAGCGACGTTCGACGGCGGCCAGCCGGACGCCGGCGTCCTCCCAGCCCTCGGCACTACGCAGCGCCGCGAGCGGGCTGCCGGTGACGGAGCCGCCGTGCGATGCTACGAACGCGTCGGCATCGTCGACTCGGAGGGCGACGGTGGCGACGTCGCCGTCCGCGCCGGCGATCGCCGGGAGCTGCGCTCCGGGGTGCCGCCACAGTGGGCCCTCGGCGGGTCGGTAGCCGACGCGTTCGAGTGCACCGGTGTCGAGTGCGGGGACGGCCAGATGATCGATCCAGTCGAACAGCTGCGTCGAAGTGTGGCGCGTGAGGCGTGCGGCCCAGCCCGCCAACCGGGTGCTCGCGCCGAGCAGGTGGCCGAGCAGCGCCTCGGCGTACCGGGTGGCCTCAGGCTGCGTCTGCCAGTTCATGACAGCGATCATGCCGGTATTTGAGTTGTAAGAGAAGCGAAGAGTTCTGTCGTATCCTTGAAGCACTGCTTCAACTTCGGCAGCACTCGTCTCCGTCATGATCGATACGCCGCTTCTCGTCGCCCTGCAGGCGATCGCCCATGCCGGCACCGTCAGCGGGGCGGCCGCCCGCCTGTCGCTGAGCCCGTCGGCGGTGTCGCAGCAACTCGCCCGCCTCGAACGCATGGTCGGCCTGCCGCTCTTCGAGCGGACCCAACGGCGAATGTTGATCACCCCCGCCGGCGAGACGCTGCTGGCGACCGCCACCGACGTGCTGGCGCGGCTTGCCGCGCTCGACGAGGTGCTCGCCGCCCATCGCGGGAGCACCCGTGGGCGTCTGCACGTCGGCACGTTCCCGAGCGCTGGCGCGACGATTGTGCCGCCGTTGCTGGCCGCCTTGCTCCGGGCTCGCCCCGACGTCGACGTCGAGCTCAGTGTCGGCGAGCCGTTCGAGTTGGAGCCGGCAGTGTCGGCGGGTGATGTCGACGTGGCGTTCGTCTATCGGTATGCCCGCGTCCCGAGCGCGTGGCCGCCGGGCCTGTGGCGGCGGCATATCCGGGACGACCCGCTCTGGCTCGCGCTTCCGGCCACGCACCGGTTGGCCGGCCGCCGTCAGGTTCGGCTGCGCGAATTGGCCGGCGAGAGCTGGATCTCCACCGGGCCCGAAACTGCGGGCGAGACATCGCTTCAGCGGGCGACGGCCGAGGCTGGCTTCGCCCCCGACGTGCGCCACCGGACGCGCGACTACGAGATGACCCAGAGCCTCGTGGCGGCCGGGCTCGGTGTCGCCGTCATCCCCGAATTGTGCCTCGACCTCGGCGGCCGCTCCGGAGTCGCGTTCGTCCGTCCGGCCGACAAGCTGGCGACCCGTGAGGTGTTCCTCATCGGGCGTGACTCTGCGGTCAACCCACTTGTGACGGAACTGGTCGGGGTGGTCGGCGCTGGTCGTCCGCCTGCCCGCCGCGCGTCGTCGTAGCCCATGCCAGGGCGATCGCTGTGCTGGCCCCGAAGGCCAGCACCACGAACAGCATCGCTGCCGTGTAACGCTGCTCCGAGCCGACCAGCAGTCCGAAGATGATCGGTCCGGCGACGAGGCCGGCGAAGAAGCCGAACTGGATCACCGCCGACCCGGCTGCGGCATGGTTGGCAGGCAGGTAGCGGATCGCCGCCGTGTTGGCGATCACGTTCCAGAGCGCGGCAACGCCGCCGAGGCCGACGGCCCCCGGCCACACCAGCCAGGTCGCCACGCTGCCCGAGGCGAGCACGCAGGTCGCGCCGATCATTGAGCCGATCGCGACCCCGAGCAGGTCGACCGCTTCGCGCGCTTGGCGCCCGCTGGCGAAGCGCCCCCAGGCGACGCGCCCGACCACACCGAGCAAGCCCGTGGTGGCGGCTACCAGCCCGGCCAGCTGAACGCTGAAGCCGAGCATGTCGTGGGCGAAGGCCGGCAGGTAGACCAGCGTCGCCGACAGTGCCAGCCCCATCGCCGCGGCGTAGCCCGACATCCACGCCAGGAACCGGTGGGTGCGGGCCAGCCGCCAGGCGCGTGGAGCCGCCGGCACGGTAGATGCCCGGTGGCGCCCACCGCGGTCGGGCGGTACCACGCCCGACGTGAGCGCCGCCCCTACGGCTGGCAGCACGAGCATGGCCAGCATCGCCAGCCGCCAGTTGGCGGCGTGGGCGAGTGCCGGGAGCGCGAGCCCCGCCACCAGGATGGCCAACTGTACGCCGGACTGCTTGACCCCGACGATCGACGGCCAGCGGTCGCGCGGGGCGTGCTCGGCGATCACGTGGTTGGTCAGCGGGTTGCCCGCTGCTGCGACGGGGCCGAGCAATGCCACAGCGACCAGCAGCACCGCGTAGCTCGGCGCGAGCGCGGCGGCGAGCAGCCCGGCTGCGGCGTACGCGTGCAGCATGAGCAGGCCGAGCCGACCACCGAGGCGTACCACCCCGCGGGCGATCCACAGCGAGGCCACGGCGCCCATCAGCTGGTACACGGCTGCCAGCACGCCGAGCCTGCCGCGGCTGACGCCGAGCGCATCGTCGAGGGGTACGGCCAGCGCACCGAGCGCGGTCGGCAGGATCCCGCTGACCGTCATCGCCAGGGCCAGGTTCGGCGAGAACGCCGCGTGCCAACGTGGCGCGACCGTGGTCGTCACGGATCGCTCCGGGTCGCGGTCACCTCTAGAGCCCGTCGAGCTGATCCACGAGCTCGGCGTCGAGCACGGCCTCGGACGCCTCGACGATTCCCGCCAACTCGTCGACCGTCTCAGGGCCGACGATCACCGACGTCACGAACGGCTTGGCGAGCAACCAGCCGATCGCAGCCTCGATGGACGAATGTCCGTAGCGCTGGGCGGTCGCTTCGACCCGCTCGGCGAAGTGCAGATCGTCGGCGCTCCAACCCGTGGCGTGTCCGAATCGGAGTGGCCCGGCGAGCGGGCGTTGGGCAGCCGCGCGTCCGGCGAGCAAGCCGCCTGCGAGCGGGCTGAACACCGTGAAGGTCATGCCGAGGCGGGCTGCCAGAGGCACGTTGTCGGCGTCGGCCGAGCGGTCGCGCAGGTTGTAGCGCAATTGGTGACAGGCCGGGCCGCTTCGGTGCAGGGCGCGGGCCGTGAACGCCACCTCGGCCGCCTGCCAGCCACGGTGGTCGGAGATCGCCCAGTAGAGGATCTTGCCTTGCCGGACGAGGTCATCGAAGGCCGCGATCGATTCCTCGACGGGTGTGTCCGGGTCGTAGTGGTGGGCGTGGAGGATGTCGACTCGGTCCGTTCGCAGGCGGCGCAGGCTTTCGTCGAGCTGCCGTGTGATATGGACGCGGGAGAGGCCGCGGTCGGTGCTACGCAGGCCGACCGGTTCGCCGACCTTGGTGGCCAGCACGACGTCGTCGCGATGGCCGTGCACGGCTGCGCCGACGAGCTCTTCGGCCGCTCGGCGGACGTTGGCAGCGGGCACACCGGGCCGGTCGAACCGTGGTTGGTTGCCATAGCTGCTCGCCGTGTCGATGAAGTTGATTCCTGCGTCGAGAGCCCTCCGGACGAGGCGAGTCGTCTCGGTCTCGTCGGGCGCCACACCGAACGTGGCGGTGCCGAGACATACGGCCGACACCTGGACGCCCGTGGAGCCGAGGGGCCTAGTTCGCACGGTCCGGCCTGTGCCGTAGGAGTGCCAGAACACGGCGGTGATTTGACATTATCCAAAATCCTACTAGGGTGACTACCCGTGACCTCAACCGTTTCCGGGCTCGTGACCGTTCCGTTGGTACGCGCGCTGCGAACCACCGTCCGTGACGTGGCGACGCACTATGTCGAGGCCGGGTCCGGCCCGCCGCTGATCTTGGTGCACGGCGGTGGGCCTGGTGCGTCGGGCCCGAGCGGGTGGGAGCGGCTGCTGCCGCTGCTCGCCGTCGATCATCGCGTCATCGCGCTCGACCTGATCGGGTGCGGCGACACCGACAAGCCGCTCGTCGACTATTCGTTCCAGACGTTGGTCGAGCACCTCGCCGGCTTCATCGATGTGCTCGGGCTCGACCGTGTGCGCCTCGTCGGCAATTCGCAGGGGGCCTACGTGGCCATCAAGTATGCCCTCGACCACCCCGGCCGCGTCGACGCGGCCGTGCTCCTGAGCACGGGGACGTTGGCGACCGCGGTCGGAATCGGCGACGGCGGGTACGCCGGATCGCTCCCGGCGTTCGACGGCACGGCGGCGACCATGCGCGCATTTCTCGAGTTCATCGTCAAGGACGCGGCGTTGGTCACTGACGAGCTGGTCGAACGCCGACTCGAGATCGCCATGCGTCCGGGCCACCGTGAGATGCTCGCCTCACTCGGCCGTTACCGCCAGCTGGTGAACGCCGACTCCAGTCAGCGGCAGGTGTTCGACGTGCGCGAGCGGCTGGAACACCTCGGCGTCCCGTGGTGTTCGATCTGGGCATCCGACGACCGGCTCGCGCCGCTAGACCCCTTCGGGCGCGCCCTGCAACAGCTCTACCCGAACGCCCCGTTCTTCGTGGTCGACGACGCCGGTCACCAGGTCCAGACCGATCAACCCGACCAGACGGCGCGCCTGATCCGCGACTTCTTGCATGCGCAACAGGAGGAGTGACCCCGTGGTCGACACGCTGGTCCACGACCCACCGGTCGCAAGCGTTGCCGCGTCCGAACCACAGGTCCGTCGGCGCCGTCGCTCGGCGCGGCCCGGAGGCGAGCCGTCCGCGTTGCAACTGAGGGTCATCGGATGCGCCTCGGTCGGCGTCGCGCTCGCCCTGTGGGAGCTCGCGGCACGCCGCGGCTGGATGAACGCGCGGTTCACCAGCTACCCGACGGCGATCGCCAAAGCGCTCCGCCGCGAGGCCGCGAGCGGCGCGCTGTGGGAACACTCGTGGGCGAGCTTCCAACTGTTCGGGTGGGGACTCCTGCTGTCCGTTGCGACCGCGATCCCGCTGGGAGTGGTGCTCGGCTGGTACAAGCGCGTCAACGCTGCGATGGACCCGTTCGTCTCCGTCGTCTTCGCGATCCCACGCCTGGCGCTGATCCCGCTCGTGCTGCTGTGGTTCGGCATCGGCTTTCAGGCCCGCTTGGTCGTCGTACTGCTGAGCGCGTTCTTTCCCTTGTTGTTGAACACCACCGCTGGCGTTCGGTCGGTCGACCGACAACTGCTCCGCGTCGCCAGGAGCTTTCAGGGCTCCGATCTCCAGATCTTCAAAACCCTCGCTCTGCCGAGCGCGGTTCCATACATCACGACCGGGCTTCGTCAGGCGATCGGGCAAGCACTGATCGGAGTCGTGGCGGCCGAGTTCTTCGTCGGGAGTCAGGGACTCGGCGCCATGATCACCAAGGCGAGCATCTTGTTCCGGACCGACGTCGCGATGGCTGGGGTAACCGTCGTGGCGATCTTCGCGCTCGTGGTAACGGCGTTGGTCCGTCGCCTCGAACAAGTAGTCCTGAAGTGGTATCCGAAGGACTAGTCAGGCGTCCAGCGATGGCGCGATTGCTGATGCAGCGGCTCCGCTCGGGGCACCTAATCCACCATACGTAAGGGGAGAATGTTGAAGCAGACACGAGTTCACATAGCGGCGTCGCTCGTCGCGATGGCGATGGTCGTCGCCGCCTGCGGCGGCGACGACGACACGGCGGCGACGCCATCAGACCCACCGGCCGAGGTAACCCAGCCGCCAGCGGAGAGCCCTGCCGACACCGACCCGGCTGGTTCGGCACCGACCGACACGGACGCACCGACGACAGACGAACCCGTCAGCACCGAGCCGGCACCCGAGTGCACCGACCCCGTGAAGCTCAACGTCGGATCGGCGGCGGTGGTCGTCGAGTCGCTCGCCACGCCCTACGGGATCGAGTACGGGTTCTTCGACAAGTATTGCCTCGACGTCGAGTTCGGGCCTCAGAACCTTGGCTCTAACCTGATGCCGGCGGTGCTCGGCGGGGAAGCCCAGTTCGGTATCACCTCGTCGCCCCAGCCGCACACAGCCGTCGCCGGTGGCCTCGACATCCAGATCGTCAGCACCGAGATCCGCACTGCCGACTACTACCTCGTGGCCCGCGACGGGATCGAGAGCGGCGCGGACCTGGAAGGCAAGACCGTGGCCATCTCGGCCCAGGGCTCGCCGACCCAGATCTTCACGCACAAGGCGGCCGAGGCGCTCGGCTTCGACCCGGAGACCGACTGGAACCTGCTCCAGACCGGAACGGCCTCCGACACGCTGGCGGCATACATCAGCGGAGCGATCGACGCGGCGATCTTCAACGAGTCGCAGGTGCGAATCGCGCTGGAGAGCGCGGGCGGCTCCGTCGTGTTGGAGCTCTCGGGTGCCGAGTACCCGTGGCCGATCATGACGATGGTCACCACGAGCGAGTGGGCCGCTGCCAACGAGGACGTCGTCGTCCGGTTCCTGAAGGGACTGATCGAAGCCGACCGGGACTTCAAGCAGAACTTCGACCGAGCCAACGAGGTTATGGTCAAGGTGCTCGGCCAAGAGGACGAGGAGGCCAACCGTGCGAGCTGGGAGCTGCTCCAGGGACGGATCGTGGACGACCCGATCAACCATGCCGAGGACCATGTTGCGGTGATCGAAGCATTGCAGGCCGTTGTTCCCGAGATCGTGGACTTCGCCCCCGAGGACTTCTTCAACAACGACTACGTCGAACGGGCAGTCGCCGAGCTCGCTCAACCGTGACCGTCAGGTCGGCTCCGGGCATCGCCCGGAGCCGACCTCGTACGGCGGTGGCAGCTACCCCCAGGACCCGGTCTCGAAAGGACTTCAGGCGATGACCTCCTTGAACTTCACCAACGTCTCCAAGACCTTCGGCGGTGCGGCGGGGGCCGGCGCCACGATCGCTCTGAACGACGTCAGCCTGGCGGTCCCGAGTGGCCGAGTCACGACGCTCGTCGGTCCTTCCGGCTGCGGCAAGAGCACGCTTCTCAACATCGCTGCCGGTCTGCTCGAACCCGATCAAGGCCGCGTGCAGCTCGACGGCCACGACGTCCACGGCCCCGACGACGGTACTGCCGTGGTCTTCCAGCAAGCCAACCTGCTCCCGTGGCGCACCGCCGCACGCAACGTCGCGTACGGTATGGAGCTCCAGCGCAGGCTCTCCGCCGATCAGCGCAGACAGCGCAGCCAGCTGGCCCTCGAGCTGGTCGGCCTGGATGGGTTCGGCAACCATTACCCCCACCAGCTGAGCGGTGGCATGCAACAGCGCGTGAACCTTGCCCGGGCGCTGGCGACGGAGCCCAAGGTGCTCCTGATGGACGAACCCTTCGGCGCCCTCGACGCGCTGACCAAGGAGTCGATGCAGGAGGAGCTGCAACGCATCGTGCAGGCATCCAACGTGACGGTGCTGTTCATCACCCACGACATCGCCGAGGCCGTGTTCCTCGGCGACAAGGTAGTGGTGATGGCGGCTCGGCCCGGCCGCGTCCTGGAGGAGCTGGAGGTCGGCGAAGCCAAGCCGCGCTCGGCCGAGTTTCGATATTCGAAGGAGTTCACCGAGCTCGAAGAGCACCTGTGGAGCCAGCTCAAGGCGGCCAGCGCGGCCGTCGCCCCGGCCCGGTGACCGACCTCGGACACCGTCGTTCGTAGAGGAACCAACGCACCATGATTTCGCCACCAGCCGTCGCAGCCTTCCTCGACCAGTCGCGCGACCTTCTCGGCCGCGGTTTCGTCGATCGCCGGATCTACAGCGACCCCGACCTGTACGAGCTCGAACTGCGCCGCGTCTTCGCCAAGAGCTGGTGCCTCGTCGGGCTCGAAAGCCAGGTGCGCGACCCGGGCCAATTCTTCGAGTCCTACATTGGTGAGGATGCCGTGCTCGTGACCCGCGACCGCCAGGGCCAGGTCAAGGTGATGCTCAACAGCTGCCCCCACCGCGGCAACAAGGTCTGCCGTGCCGAGACGGGCAAGGCCCACTCGTTCATGTGCCAGTACCACGGGTGGACGTTCAACGCGGCCGGCGAATTCGTCTCGGCACCTGGCTTCGACGAGCACTACCAGCAGGACATCCGCAAGGAGGACTGGGGCCTGGCCCAGGCGCGGGTCGGGCTCTACGGTGGTTTGATCTTCGCCACGTTCGACGACGAGATCGGCTCGCTCGACGACTTCCTCGGCGACTTCCGCTGGTTGCTCGACGTGCAACTCCGCCGGTATCCCTCCGAGCTCGAGCTGGCCGGAGGGATGATCCGCTGGAACATCCGGATGAACTGGAAGCTCTGCGCCGAGAACGGCGCGGGCGATCTGTACCACGGACGGATCACGCACCGGTCGGCCATGGACGTCGGCCACAGCGCGATCACCAACGACAGCGCCAACGCTGCCGGTGTGCCACTCGAGGCCTTCACGATCGTCGCCAACGGGCACGCCGGCAACGTCGACTACGCCGTCGAACCCCGCGATCCGTTCGAGTCGGTGCCACCGTCGCCGTTGAGCGAGCACATGAAGCGTTCGTTGGGCGACATGCAACGCCGCCTCGGAACGTTCCGGTCGCATCAGGTCCGGCGTTACAACGCCAACGTGTTCCCGAACGCGAGCTTCCACACGAGCGCCGACACCATCCACATCCTGCACCCCCGCGGGGTCGGCGAGACCGAGGTGTGGATGCTGTGCCTGGTCGACCCGAATGCGCCCGACGACGTCAAGCGCTACGTGCGCCGCGAGTCCGACCACCACTTCGGGCCAGCCGGGTTCTTCGAGGAGGACGACGGCGAGAACTGGGAGCAGGCCACCCGGGCCACCCGCGGCGTGATGGCCGAACGCCTGCCCTTCAACATGAAGATGGGTCACGGCCGCCGCGAGACGTTTCGCGTCGGCGACTCCCCGGAGCTGATCCGCGGGGGCTACAACGAGTACGGCCAGACCGCGTTCCTGGAACGCTGGCACGAGCTGATGCTGGAGGAGTCCGGCACGATCGTCGCCCCGCGGTGCGGTACGAGCACGTCGGTGAGCACGTGAGCGCGACCGAAGACGAGGTGCGGCGTTGGCTGTTCGCCGAGAGCCGGATCCTCGACGAGTTCCGGCTCGACGACTGGCTCGAATTGCTCGACGCCGACGTGCGCTACTGGATGCCCGTCCGGACGATCCGCAAGCTGTCCGAACGCGAACTGGAATTCGGGGAGCCGGGCGACGAGGTGTGTCTGCTCGACGAGGACCTCATCAGCCTGCAGATGCGGGTGCGCAAGATGCAGCACGCCATGTCGTGGTCCGACAACCCGTCGCCGCGCGTGGTTCGGATGGTGAGCAACGTCGAGGTCCTCGGCGAGCCGAGTACCGGCGAGTACGCAGTGCGCTCTGTGTTGTACCTGCAGCGCCATCGGTTCTCGCGCGACCTGGATCAATGGCTGGTCGCCCGGTACGACCGGTTGGTGGCGCACGAGCAGGGGCTCCGGCTCCGCGAGCGGCGGATCTACAGCTCGGCCCCGGTGCTGATGAGCCCCAACCTGTCGGTGCTGTTCTGATGGCCGTCGTCTACGGCGCGTGCCTCGCGCATGCGCCAACGGTGTTCACACCGGTCGAGCACTGGTCCGAGCTCCATCGGGTGCTCGCCCACGATGTTCCCCAACCCGCTGCGCTGGTGCGTGAGGACGCCGAGCACCTGGCCGCGGCTCGCGTGCGGTTGGACGACGCCCTCGCCGAGCTCACCCGCGGGCTTCGCGAGGCGCGGCCCGATCTGGTCGTGGTCGTCGGCGACGACCAGGACGAGGTGTTCGGGGCCCACAATCAGCCGAACCTGGCGATCTTCACCGGGGCGGCGGCCGCTGGCTCCACCAGCTTCTCGCTGCTCGGCCAGGACCCCACCGACAACGTCGTCACGCTCCCGGGCAGCCCGGAGATCGCCGGGCGGGTCGTCGAACACCTGCTCGCCCGCGCGTTCACGCCTGCCACCGTGGCCGAGATCCGTGCCGAGGGTCGCCGCAAGGTCGGGCTCGGGCACGCGTTCGTGCGCCCCTTCCGTTGGCTGGGCATGGCCGAGTTAGGTGTCCCGGTGCTGCCCGTCTTCCTGAACGCGTACCACCCCCCGATGCTCGACGGCGTGACCTGCCACCAGCTCGGGCTCGAGCTGTATGAGGTGCTCGATGCACTCTCCGAACGGGTCGCGATCGTCGGGTCGGGCGGTCTGTCGCACGACCCGCTCGGCCCCTTGGCAGGATGGATCGACAGCGGGCTCGACGAATGGGTGCTCGGTGAGCTCGCGGCCGGCCGTGCGCATCGGCTGGCGCGGCTGTTCGGCCACGACGCCACGTTCTACCTCGGCGGCACCGGAGAGATCCGTTGCTGGATCGTCGCCAGCGCCGGGTTCGACGGCCGCCCGGCGACCGTCATCGACTACCTCCCGCTGATCCACTCGGTCACCGGGCTCGGGTTCGTCCACTGGCCGGTCGCCGCCGCCTGATCGTCTGACCGAAGAGGAGACACATGAGTACTACACCGTTGAGCATGATGTGGGCCGCGCTGCCGGCCGGCGAGTCGTTCGCCAACGCGCCGGGGTCGGCTCTCCTGGCGCTCGACCTGCAGCGCAAGCCCGAGGCGAGTTCGCTCCTACCTACCCCGGTCGGTGATGGCAGGTTCGGTATCTGGGTGGGCCCCGCCGCCGACCGGCCAGCCAGCGCGTCCACCGCCACCTGGTCGACAACCGATCCGGCCCAGGTCGTGGGCGTCGTCGTGCGGTCCCACGACTGGATCGCGGGGCCGGTGTTGCGCGTCGGGGCCTACCGGTTCCGCGTCGCTGCCGAGTTGGCCGACGAGTTCGAGCGAGCGGCCGCCGCGTACCTGCCAGAGGTTCAGGCTGAAGAACCCGAGACGTTGCTGTACGGATTCTTCCGTCACGACTCGACGGCGAGCGGCCTGCTGTCGGCACCCGCCCGGGATTGCGTCGACTACCTCCACCTGATGGCGTTCACGTCCGACGCCGCTCAAGACTGGCACCGCGAAGTCGAGTTCCGCGATCCGACATCGTCATGGGGGCACACGTTCCCGCGGCTCATCCGCGGGCCCCTCGAGTCCGAGTCGTTCTTCGCCGACCAGATCCGCGCCGGCCGCTCGGTCGACGCCTTACATCACACGTAGGAGGCCCCCGTGGCAACGATCGTCACTGACGAAGCCGAACTGATCCTCGCCGGAGACAACCCATGGACCCTGCTCTACGACGGCGATCGGATCGTCGCCAACGCGAGCTTGTGGCGCGTCCGATACTCGCCGGTGGGCATCGGAAACGTGCTGTTGTGGTTCTGCGACGAGAACACCGACGGGCGCCCCCAGGTACTCGCCGACTCAGCCGCGCTGGGCGCCTGGGTGCGTGACACGATCTGGCTGTCGATTCCGTTCATCGCTGAGCGTTACGACGCCGACCGCGACGGCGGGTCGCTCGGCGACGCTCGGTTCGACATCAGCGAGGGCCCCGACGAACTGCGCGCGACCGTGACGCCCGCCGACGGCGCTCAGGTCGTCGTCAGCTGGTCACGGCTTGGTGTGCCGTTCTTCGGACAGAGCCTTGCCGCCGAGGCCGACGAGACCCTGTCGCACTCAGCCGCCTACGTGCCCGCCGAAGCCGCCTCCATCGCTGGCGGGCGAGGGCCCAGCAGCGGCCGCCCGATCCCTCGCGAACGCGGTCCACGCCGCTCGTCGTCGGCCTTCTTGGCGCTTTCGGAGAGCTGGACCCGCCGAACCCCGCCGACGTCATGAGCGTGCGCCTGGTGCGGTGGTTAGGCGTCCGCTCGGAAGGCATTGCGGCGACGTGGCGCGAGGCCGAGTGGAGCGGGCGTCAGGAATCGGTCGTCGCCCGCTCGGTCGACGACCCCGGCCGCCTGGTGCTCGTCGAGCGGTGGGCCGCAGCTGACGATCTGACTGCGGCAATCCATGACCACGGCTCCGAGCTGTTCCCTTCGTCAGAGGTCGGTGACCCGCCGCGTGACGGCATCGAGCTCTACCGGCACGCTACGTTCGAACGTCACGGCACCGAGTGGGTCGACACCACCTACACGAACCACCAGCTGACCGTGACGGCCGGCGATCGGGGCCCGATCCGCGTGATCGTGAGCTGCCGGCGCGAGCATCCGTCGACATCGGCTTCGGTCGCCTCCGAGGTGGCCGAGACCCGTACCGAGCCGGGTTGCCAGCAGTTCGGGTACTTCGTCGACGTGCAGGATCCGAGGTCCGTCATGCTGTTCGAGCTCTGGGGCACGCCAGCCGACTACGACCGGCACTGGATCGTGCGTCTCCAGACCGAAGCGTGGCGCGGCGCTCGCAACGACCTGGCGTGGGGTGCGGTCGAAGTTGCGTCGGCCGAGTTCTATCCCCACCGCCAGCTGCGTCGCTATTACGACCGCCTGCTTCCCGTCGACCAAGAGTGGGCCAGCACTGTGCGGTGGGGGCTGTGATCGCGTCCGCCGACGAGTATCCGGCCCCCGGCGAATCGGTGGTCGGCGCTCCCCCACCGATCGATCCTGCCGCCGAGCGCGCGCCGGCTGTTGTCGCAGTCGCCGACGACAGCGCGGCCATCGCTCCCACCGCCGGCTCGCACGTCGACCGGCGGAGGATCGGTGCGGTCGCCGTGGTCGCGCTGCTGCTCGTCGTGTTCGCACGGAGTCTGCGCCGATGAGGATGGACAGCACCGTGGCCGCGGTCGCCGACCGGCTCCATCAGGCGGCGGAACAGCGCCTACCGACCAAGCCGGTCCGTGACGAGCTGGCTGTGGGCGGGCTCGCTGCCGCCTACGCCGTCCAGCGCCACAACCAAGATCGGGCCGTCGCCGCGGGGCGACGGATCGTGGGTCGCAAGGTTGGCTTGACCTCGCTCGCGGTCCAGCGCCAACTCGGCGTCGACAGTCCCGACTTCGGCGTGATCTTTGCCGACATGTGCGACATGGACGGCGACGAGGTTCTCACCGGTTCGGTTCTGCAACCGAAGGTGGAAGCCGAGGTGGCGCTCGTTGTGGGCCGCGACCTCAGCGATCCTGACCTGACGATGTTCGAGCTGATCGCCGCCGTCGACCACCTCTTGCCGGCGATTGAAGTGGTCGGGTCGCGGATCGAGAACTGGGATATCTCGTTGCTCGACACGGTCGCCGACAACGCGTCGTGCGGACGAGTGGTGCTCGGCATGACTCCTGTCGCTCCGTCGGGCCTCGACCTCGCTGCGGCGCGCATGGCGATGACGGTCGACGGTGTCGAGGCCTCGGTGGGCACCGGAGCTGCGTGCCTCGGACATCCCTACCGCGCTGCCTTGTGGGTCGCCCGTACGTTGGCGGGATTCGGCGAGGGGCTACGCGCCGGCGATCTGGTCATGACCGGTGCGCTCGGGCCGATGGTTTCGTTTCGTCCGGGGACGCACGTTCGTACCACTATCGAGGACCTCGGTGAGGTCAACGTCTATCTCTCGGAGGAACAGTGAACATGTGGCCGGTAGCGATTATTGGATCGGGAAACATCGGCACAGATCTGATGATCAAAGTGATGCGTCGCGGCCAACTCGTTCGAATGGGAGCGATGGTGGGGATCGACTCAGGTTCGGACGGGTTGTCGCGCGCTGCCCGGCTCGGGGTGCCCATCACGTCGGATGGCATCGACGGGCTCCTCAAACTTCCCCGTTTCGACGAGATCCGGCTCATCTTCGACGCGACCTCGGCGGCGGCACACGTTCGCAACTGGGAAGTGCTCGAGGCGAGGCGTGTACGCGTGCTCGACCTGACACCAGCAGCGATCGGACCGTACTGCGTACCCGTCGTGAACCTCGAGGATCATCTCGACGCGCCCAATCTGAACATGGTCACGTGTGGGGGTCAAGCGACGGTGCCGATTGTCGCTGCGGTGGCCAATGTTGCTCCGGTTGCTTACGCGGAGATCGTGTCATCGATTGCATCGAAATCTGCCGGACCAGGCACCCGCGCCAACATCGACGAGTTCACCGAGGCTACGGCTGACGCACTCGTCCGAGTGGGTGGGGCCGTCCGAGGAAAGGCCGTGATTGTCCTCAATCCGGCAGATCCGCCCATGATGATGAGGAACACCGTGTACTGCCTCGTAGAGGGTGGGGTCGATCGATCGGCGGTGGAAGCTGCCGTCAAGACCATGGTCGAACGTGTCCGTGAATATGTACCCGGGTACCGGCTCAAGCAGCGTGTTCAGTTCGAGGACTTCACGCTCGATGATCCGTTGGTGATCCCGGAGACCGGCAAGTTCGTCGGTTCGCGGATCACGGTACTGCTTGAGATTACGGGGGCGGCACACTATTTACCCGACTACGCCGGGAACCTTGACATCATGACGTCGGCAGCATTGGCGACCGCTGAACGAATCGCGCGCAAAGCGCTGGATGACGCAACGTGAACACCACCGAGATCTACATCTCCGACGTCACGTTGCGCGATGGCATGCACGCGATTCGTCACCAATACACGATCGAGTCCGCAGTTGAAATTGTGCGTGCGCTCGATCGTGCGGGTGTCGACTCCATCGAAGTGGCTCACGGCGACGGGCTGGCTGGTTCCTCGTGTGTGTACGGCTTTGGCGCACATACCGACCTCGAGTGGATCGCGGCTGTGGCCGATGCAGTGACATCGGCTCAGGTCGCCACGCTGCTGCTGCCCGGTATCGGCACCATCAATCATCTCCGGGCCGCTCACAGCGTGGGGGCTCGGGTCGTACGGATCGCAACGCACTGTACCGAGGCCGATATCTCGGCCCAGCACATCGCCGCGGCTCGCGAACTGGGAATGGACACGGTGGGATTTCTTATGATGTCGCACATGAACAACCCGGGCAGCCTGGCCCGCCAAGCCCGCTTGATGGAGTCATATGGGGCGACGTGCGTCTACGTGGTCGACTCTGGCGGAGCGTTGACGATGCGCGATGTCGCCGACCGTGTTGACGCGTTGCGCCAGACACTCGACCCGGCCACTGAGATCGGCATTCATGCGCATCACAATCTGTCGCTCGGGGTCGCCAACTCGATTGTCGCCGTGGACCATGGCGCGACCCGAGTCGACGCTTCGCTTGCGGGAATGGGTGCCGGCGCCGGAAACGCGCCTCTCGAGGCGTTCGTCGCTGCAGCCGACCGGATGGGTTGGCGGCACGGCTGTGAGCTCAGCCAGCTGATGGACGCTGCCGACGACATCGTGCGGCCTCTTCAGGACCGCCCGGTGCGGGTTGACCGCGAGACGTTGTCGCTCGGTTACGCGGGCGTCTACTCGAGCTTCCTCCGCCATGCCGAAGCCGCAAGCGCCCGCTATGGCATTCCTGTGGTCGATCTGCTCTTTGAGCTTGGACGCCGTCGGATGGTCGGGGGCCAAGAGGACATGATCGTCGACGTGGCCCTGGATCTCCTCGAAGCAAGCATGTGAGACCGAGCTGTGACATCGTCGACTGAAGAGGCGCGGTTTGATAGTGGCTGGCCGGGTTTCTCCTGGTTGGGGGCTTGCTGTGGGCGTGTTAGGTGATTGAGGCGAGGGTGGCGATGGCTTTGCCGGTGGGTCCGAAGCGGGTGGGATCGGCTCGCCAGTA
>DATMEY010000006.1:0-45609 GCA_035556435.1 Ilumatobacter sp.
CTAGGAGCGTGGGTCAGAATCCGCTCGTAGCCAGGTGGGGCGTGGAAAACTTGGTGGATGACCGATGAGGTTGGGGATGGCCGGTTGTTCGTGGTTGGTGGGCCGGACGGGGCGCCGGTGGTGAGGGGGTCGGCGGGGGCGGCCAAGACGTTCCGCTCTTACGATCAGGCGCAGTCGTTTCTGTTGCCGCCGTCGTTGGATGACTGGTTGCCTGCTGATCACACGGCCCGGTTCATCTCCGAGATCGTCGACGACCAGTTGGACCTGTCGTCGGTCTATTCGTCGTATGCGAACGCGACGGGGGCGCCGCCGTTCGATCCGCGGATGATGTTGAAGTTGTTGTTGTACGCCTACTCGACGGGGGTGACGTCGTCGCGTGAGGTCGAGCGGCGCTGCCATGTGGATGTGGCGTTCCGCTGGTTGTCGGCCAACACGGCGCCGGATTACCGGTCGCTGGCGAGGTTCCGTCGCCGCCATCTCGACGCGCTGGCGGACTTGTTCACGCAGGTGCTGGTGTTGTGCGCGGCGGCTGGGTTGGTCAAGTTGGGTCGGGTGGCGCTTGATGGCACCAAGCTGCGCGCGTCGGCGTCGCGCCACAAGGCGATGTCGTATGACCGTCTGACCAGCCGTATCGGCGGGGTCGAGGCCGAGGTGGCGGCGATGCTGGCCGACGCCGAGGCCACCGACGCGGCCGACGATGACGAGTTCGGGCCGGATCGCCGCGGTGACGAGGTGCCCGCCGAGTTGGCGACCCGTGAGGGCCGTCTCGCGAAGATGCGTGCTGCCAAAGCGGCGTTGGAGGCCGACGCGGCGGAGCGGGCAGCCGAAGCCGCCGAGGCCAAGGCCCGCCAGCAAGGCAAGCCCGATGACGAGGTCGGTGCTGCGGTCGAGTTGGCGAGAACTACTGCGGTGGTGAACCCCAAGGCGCAGCGGTCGTTCACCGATCCCGACGCGCGGATGATGAAGACCAACCACGGGTTCCAGTACGCCTACAACGCCCAAGCAGTCGCCGACGATCACTCCCAAGTGGTGGTCGCCACCTGGGTCACCCAGCACCCGACCGATGTCACCTTGCTCGTTCCGATGCTGGCTGCCTGTCGTCGATCTCTCGACGATGCCGGCATCGACACCCGACCCGAGGTCACCTTGGCTGATGCCGGCTACTGCTCCACCGCCAACATCGACACCACCGCCGGCAATGGTGACAACGTGCTCGTCGCGACTGGGAGGCTCAAGCACCACGAGCAGATCCCCGACGCGCCCCGCGGGCGCATCCCGAACCACTTGACCAGCCGCCAACGCATGGCGAGACGGCTACGCACCAAGACCGGCCGGGCCGCCTACGCGAGACGCAAAGCGATCATCGAGCCCGTATTCGGCCAGATGAAACAGAAACAGAACGCCGGACACCTCCGCCTGCGCGGCCTCGACGGCGCCCGAGGCGAGTTCACCCTCCACGCGATCTGCCACAACCTACGCAAACTCGCCAACCGCACCCGCCCCGCCCTCTGCTGACCGCCCCCGCCCCGCCGGGCGACACCGCACCGACAGCATCAACAGCGGCTCAGCCGCTCACACCCGACAGCCCACTACCCGCAACGACTGAGAACCCGATGCAACGACCGACCATCACCGCCCAATCAACCGATTCGGACCCACGGTCCTAGGGGAGGGGGATCCAGGGGGTCATGTCGCCGGGGATCTGGGGCCACTCTTGGGCCATCCAGGCGGCCTTGGCGTACTCGATGACCTCGCGGTCGCTGTGCACGAAGTTCCACCAGATGTAGCGCTGGCCGAGCGGCGCCCCGCCAAGCACGATCGCCCGCCCCCGCCCGGCGAGCTCGGGTCGTGCCCCCGGGGTGAGCACGGCGAGGTGCTCGTGGGGGAGCGGTTCGCCGCCGAGCGTCAGGTCGCCGTCGATCGCCAGTACCGCCCGCTCATGTTGGGCGTCGTCGACCGCCAGCGTCGCCTCACCGGTGGTGCCGAGGTCGATTTCGGCGAGCAGTGTCTCGGAGGCGACCGCGACCGGTGCGCGCAGCCCCCACGACTCGCCGACCACCACGCGCACGCGGGCCCCGCCGTACGTGTCGGCGGGAAGGTCGCCGGCCGGGTGATGGGCGAACGCTGCCGCCCCGCTCTCGGCCTCGGCCGGCAGCGCGACCCAGGTCTGCACGCCGTGGTGCGGCCGCGCGGTCGGCCGGTCGCCGGGCAGGCTGCGCTCGGTGTGGGCGACCGCCGCCCCGGCCGTCATCCAGTTGACCGCCCCCGGCTCGATCGTCTGCACCGCGCCCGTCGAGTCGCGGTGCACCATGCGCCCCTCGAACAGGTACGACACGGTCGCCAGCCCGATGTGCGGGTGAGCGTCGATGTCGATGCCGCTCCCGGGGGCCAACTGCTCGGGCCCGAACAGGTCGCAGAAGATGAACGGCCCCACCATCCGGCGCCCGCGCCACGGCAGGAGGCGCAGCACCTCGCCGTTGCCGACCGGGCGCGTGCGCGGGGCGATCGTCAGTTCGATCGCACTCACGAGCCTTCGTACCCTGGCGGCGAGAGGCGGTCGATCAGGCTCTTGCGTTTGCTGGACGTGCCGGGCTTGCCGGGTTGGCCCGACGATGCGCTGTCGGCTGCTTCGCGGTCGGCGTGCAGCGCGTAGGCCGCGACCACCCCGCCGATCGCGCCGAACAGGTGGCCCTGCCACGAGATGCCGGGCGAGGGCAGAATGCCCCACAGCACGCCGCCGTACACCATGAACACGACGATGCCGCCAAGGATGTAGACCAGGTTGCGGGCGAACAGGCCGCGCGTGAGCAGGTAGGTCAGAAAGCCGAACACCAGCCCGCTGGCGCCGATGTGCACCGAGTTGGCGGCACCGGTGAGCCACGTGCCGACGCCACCGATCACGGCCACGATCACCGTCACCAGCACGAACCGTTTGAGCGCGCCGAGCGCGATCGCGCCACCGAGCACCGCGAACGGGAGCGTGTTGGCGATCAGGTGCCCGAACCCGCCGTGCAGGAACGGTGCCCAGGCGATGCCGTCGACCCCGTCGAGCCGGCGTGGCCGGATGCCGTGCTGGTCGAGCCGGTGGCCGACGACGGTGTCGATGATTTCGAGCACCCACATCGCGGCGAGCATCAGTCCGACGGGAACGAGCGAGGCGGTGAGCTGCGAGCCGGTCGGCTCGCCGGATGCCGCGGGTTCGGTTGCACGGGCCACGGCACGATCATGGCACCCGCGAGCCCGTGATCGTCGCCGATTCACCGGGGCGTTGTGACCGATGTCACAACCATTTGTCGTTGCCTTCAAGCGTGCTTGAGGTCGTACCGTCGCCGATCGTGAGCAGCACTCTGCCCGACCCCGCCCCGGTCCAGGTTGCCGTCATCGTCGGCAGCACCCGCGAGGGCCGCCGTGCCCCGCTCGTCACCGACTGGTTCACCAAGGCCGTCGCCGACCGCGTCGACGTGGTGCTCGATGTGATCGACCTGGCCGGCTTCGACCTTCCCGCCCACTACACCCCGAACGCCACGCCCAGCCTCACCGACTTGCGCGTCCGTCTGGCCGCCGCCGACGCGTTCGTGGTCGTCACGCCCGAGTACAACCACAGCTACCCGGCGTCGCTGAAGCACGCGATCGACTTCGCCAAGCAAGAGTGGCGTCGCAAGGTGGTGGGCTTCGTGTCGTACGGCGGGGTGTCGGGCGGGCTGCGTGCCGTCGAGCACCTGCGTCAGGTGTTCGCCGAACTGCACGTGCACGGGGTGCGCGAGACGATCAGCTTCCACGGCCCGTGGAACGGCTTCGGCGACGACGGCCAGCCGCGCGACCCAGCCGGTGCGGCAGCCGCGGCGACGGTGCTCGTCGACGACCTGGTGTGGTGGGCACGCGCACTGCGCGCCGCGCGCCAGGCCGACCTGTCGGTCGAGGCCGGTGAATGGTGAACCCCCGCCGGGGTGGTAGTGCTAGCGGGGTGACCGTCGATACCCCCGAGTCAGCGCCCGCGGAAGCGCCGCCAGCGGGCCATCCGCGCCGCTGGCTGATCCTCGCCGTGCTGTGTTCGAGTCTCACGCTCGTGATGGTCTCGAACATGAGCCTCAACGTCGCCCTGCCGTCAATCGCCGACGACCTCGACGCATCGAGTTCGCAACTCCAGTGGATCGTCGACGCCTACGCCCTGGTGTTCGCCGGGCTGCTGTTCGCGGCGGCCACGCTGGGCGACCGGTTCGGACGCAAGGGCGCGCTCCAACTCGGTCTGGTGCTGTTCGTCGTCGCCGCCGTGATCGGGGCGTTCGTCGACTCGGCCGGCGCGCTGATCGCCGTGCGCGCGGTGATGGGCCTCGGCGCGGCGTTCGTCATGCCGTCGACACTGTCGATCCTGATCGACGTGTTCCCACCCCACGAACGACCCAAGGCGATCGCCATGTGGGCTGGCATCTCGGCCGGCGGGGCGGCGCTCGGCCCGCCCATCTCCGGGTTCCTGCTCGAACACTTCTGGTGGGGATCGGTGCTCTTGATCACCCTGCCGATCTCGGCGTTCGCACTGGTCGCCGGGCACGTGCTGGTGCCGACGTCGCGCGACCCCAATGGCACGAAGGTCGACCTGGCCGGTGTGGCCCTGTCGATCCTCGCGATCGGCATGCTCGTCTACACGATCATCGAAGCACCGCACCAGGGGTGGGGCTCGGCCCGCACGCTCGGAGGGTTCGCGGTGGCGATTGTGGCCGTCGTGGTGTTCGTCGCCGTCGAGCGCCGCAAGCGCGCGCCGATGCTCGACATCGGCCTGTTCTCGAACCCACGCTTCAGCGTCGCCTCAATCGGCATCGGCATGGCGTTCTTCGCCATGTTCGGCACGTTCTTCCTGCTCACCCAGGTGTTCCAGTTCGTGCATGGCCAGAAGCCGCTGTCGGCCGGCCTGATGGTGCTGCCGGTGTCGTTCACGATGATGCTCGTGGCTCCGCGGGCTGCCACGCTCGCTGCCCGCTTCGGTACACGCACGATGGTGCCGGCTGGCTTGACCGTGGTGGCGGTCGCGCTCGTGCTGTTCGGGTGGATGGCCCAGCTCGGCTCGCCGTTCTACATGTGGATCAGTGGCATTCCGCTGTCGGTGGGCATGGCGCTGACGATGACGCCGTTGACGGCCCTGATCATGTCGGCCGTGCCTCCCGCCCGGGCCGGCATGGGGTCGGCGATGAACGACGCCACGCGCGAGCTGGGCGGAGCGCTCGGTGTGGCCGTGCTCGGGTCGGCAGCTGCCACCGTGTACGCGCACGGCCTCGACGACACGTTCGGGCTCACCCCCGAGCAGACGGCGATGACCCGCAGCGGCCTGGCCGGGGCGCTGCGTACCGCCAGCCAGTTGAGCGGGCCGCAGGCCGCCGCGCTCGCCAACGACGCCACCGAGGCGTTCCGCGACGGCGTGTTCGTCGCGGCCTTGGTGGCGGCCGCGATCGCTGCCACCGCGGCGCTGATCGCCCGGCTGTGGTTGCCGCGCCAGGAACTTCAGCACGGCGCGGGAGGGCACGGGCACTGATGCCGTCGGCGGCGCTTCCGCTGGCACCGTGGCGAGTGGTCGCCTGCAACCTGCCCGAACACGCCCGCAACGCGATCCACACCGACGCGGGCGCCCAGGCGGCCGGCTTTCCGCGGGCGCTGGTCGCCGGAGTCACCACCTATGCGTACCTGTGTCACCCGCTGGCTGCTGCGTGGGGCCTCGACTGGGTTGCCGGTGGCGGGGCCGAACTGAGTTTCGTTTCGCCCGTGTTCGACAACGACCTCGTCGAGTGCGTGATCGCCGGTGACGATGCCGACATCGTCGAGGCCCGGGTCGGTGGCGAGCGACGCGCCGCCGTACGTGGCCTGTTGGTGGCGCCGACGTTCGAGTTCAGCGCGGGCGGCGAACCGTTGCCGACGCTTGAGGTCGACCTGGTGGGCGAGTTCGGCGCCGACTACGCGACGCGAGCGGGCGACGACCTCGACCTGTTCGCCAGCCACGGCGTGGTGCACCCGGCGGTGTGGGTGGCGTTGGCCAACTCGGTGGTGCACCGCAACCTGGTCGACGGCCCGTGGGTGCACACGCGCAGCACGATTGCCCACCACGCCGCTGCTCGCGCCGGTGGCCGAGCCCACGTGGCATCACGCGTGATCGACCGCTTCGAGCGACGCAGCGGCGAACGTGCCGTGCTCGCTGTCGAGATCACCGTCGACAACGCCCCCGTCGCCACCGTGGAACACGAAGCCATCATCCGCCTCACCTGAGGCCCCCACCCGCGGTGGTCGAGTGCCGGGCTCTGCCCGGTGTATCGAGACCTGGTGCGCGAACAGTGTCTCGATACGGACGCTGCGCGCCCTACTCGACGACCGATAGCGATCTATCCGTTCAGGGTCGAGCGCTTGGCGACTTCTTCGAGCATGACCTCGGTGGCGCCGCCGCCGATCGGGAGGATGCGTGCGTCGCGGTACATGCGCTCGATCGCCGACTCGCGCATGTAGCCCATCCCGCCGTGGAACTGCACGCAGTCGTACATGATCTGGTTGACGACCTCGGCGCCGAATGCCTTGACGCCGGACATCTCCTTGACGTTGTCGCGGCCGGGGCCCATCACCTCGTCACCCAGCCAGGCGGCGTGGTACAGCGCCGCCCGGACCGCGTCGAGCTTGGCCTGCTGCATCGCCAACCGCTGGCGGATCGCCCCGAGGTCGAACAGGCGCCCGCCGAACGCGGCCCGCGACTGGGTGTAGGCGAACGTCTGGTCGAGCGCCTCCTGGGCGGCGCCGACGCCCATGCCCACCAGCACCATGCGCTCGTTCTGGAAGTTCCGCATGGTCTCGTAGAAGCCGCGGTGGACCGTGCCGAGCACCTGCTCGTCGGGTACCCACACGTCGTCGAGCAGCAACTCGGCCGTGTCGGAGCACAGCCAGCCGTGCTTACGCAGCTTCTTCGACACCGAGAAGCCCTCGGTGTCGGCGGGCACCAGGAACATCGTGATGCCGTACCGGTTGCCCGGGTCGGTCTTGGCGGCGAGGATGGTCATGTCGCCGTACACGGCGTTGGTGATGAACGTCTTGGTGCCGTTGATGCGCCACCCGGCGCCGTCCTTCACCGCGGTGGTGCGGATACCCGCCACGTCGGAGCCGGCGTCGGGCTCGGTGACGCCGATCGACAGGATCGTGTCGCCACTGATCACCCCGGGCATCCACTCGGCGAGTTGCTCGGCGTTGCCGGAGTTGACCAGGTGCGGACCCGACATGTCGGTGTGCACCAGCACGGTGACGTCGAAGCCGCCGAACGTCGAGGCCCCGAGCGCCTCGGCGAACGTGGCGCTGGCGAGCATGCCCAGCCCGAGCCCACCATGCTTCTCCGGTACGCGCAGCCCGAGCATGCCGAGCGAACCCATTTTGCGCAGCACGTCGCGGGGCACCTGCCCGGCCTCTTCCCACGCCTCGCCGTGCGGGGTGACCTCGTTGCGGACGAACTCGACGGTCTGGTGGTAGATCGCCTCGAGTTCGTCGGTCATGTAGACGTTGCGGTGCATGGTGCGTGTTCCCCGATCAATCCGGCGCGGCCAGCGCCGGCACGGATGGTACCAAACCGAGCCAAACGGTACCGCAGTGCTGCGGGCCCGAGCCCACGTGGGCCGCACCGTCTGAGGCTGCGTACGATCCGCCCCATGAGCACCGCTACGCCGCGCCCGCTGTTCGAGGCCGAGCACGAAGCGTTCCGTGAGTCGTTCGCCGCGTTCGTCGCCAAGGAACTCGTCCCGGACTACCTCCAGTGGGAACAGGACGGCATCGTGCCCCGCGAGGTGTTCCGCCGGGCCGGCCAGTTCGGGTTCCTCGGCATGGCGATCCCCGAGCAGTACGGCGGCGGTGGCGTCGACGACTTCCGCTTCAACCAGGTGATCGGCGAGGAGGGTGCAGCCGCCGGGGTGACCGGAGCGATCGCCGGCATCACGCTGCACAACGACGTGTGCACGCCGTACTTCACCGAATACTGCACCGACGAGCAAGCCGCCCGCTGGCTGCCTGGCATCGCCGCGGGCGAGCTGATCACCGCGATTGCGATGACCGAGCCGGGCACCGGGTCCGACCTGGCCGGCATCGCCGCCACCGCTGTGCGCGACGGCGACGAATACGTGCTCAACGGCTCGAAGACGTTCATCACCAACGGCATCAACGCCGACCTGGTGATCGTCGTGGCGAAAACCGATCCCACGCAGCGCCACACCGGCATGTCGCTGCTGGTCGTCGAGCGCGACACGCCCGGGTTCGAGCGCGGACGCAACCTCGACAAGGTCGGCCTGCACAGCCAGGACACGGCCGAGCTGTTCTTCACCGACGTGCGCGTGCCCGCGGCCAACCTGCTCGGTGAGGAGGGCAAGGCGTTTGCCCACCTCACCCACAACCTCGCCCAGGAACGCATGTCGATCGCGGTGTACGGCGTGGCGATGGCCCGGGCCGCGGTGGGCTGGACGCTCGAGTACGTGCGCGACCGGACGGCGTTCGGTACGTCGATCGGTTCGTTCCAGAACACGAAGTTCGTGCTGGCCGAGTGCCAGACCGAAGTCGATGTCACCCAGGCGTTCGTCGACCAGTGCGTCGCCGCCCTCGCTGCCAAGCAGCTCACTGCGGCCGAGGCCGCCAAGGCCAAGCTGTGGGCCACCCAGGTGCAACAGCGCGTGATCGACCGCTGCCTCCAGCTGTTTGGCGGCTACGGCTACATGACCGAGTACCCGATCGCCCGGGCCTACGCCGACGCCCGCGTCACCAGCATCTACGGCGGTACCAGCGAGGTCATGAAGACCATCATCGCCAAGTCGATGGGCCTGTAGCCCCACTGCCGTTCAGTTGGTGGTTTCGACAAGCTCAACCACCGGACGCAGGTGCTGACCAGGTGGTTGAGCTTGTCGAAACCACCGGGGGAGGCAGCAAACTGAACGGCATTGGGTTGAGCCGGCGCCCGCGTCGGCCGGTTACCGGCGGTCTTGCAGGAACCGGAACCGGTCGCGGACGGCGGCGAGGTGGTCGGTCGACAAGTCGGCCAGGAGGACCGACTCGGTGCGGCTGGCGGTGGCGAGTTCGGCGCCGAGCGGGTCGATGACGCGCGAGTCGCCCGAGTAGGCCAGCCCGCCGCCTTCGCCGACACGGTTGACGCCGATCACGTACGCCTGGTTCTCGATCGCCCGTGCCTTGAGGAGCGCGATCCAGTGCTCGCGGCGTGCCTCGGGCCAGTTCGCCGGGACCAGGTACAGGTCGGTGGCCGGCGCGAGCTGCCAGAACTCGTCGGCGAAGCGCAGGTCGTAACAGATGAACATCGACATGCGGAACCCCGCCACCTCGACGGTGACCAGCTCGGTGCCGGCGCGCACGACGGCGTCTTCCCCGGCATAGCTGAAGGGGTGGATCTTGCGGTAGCGGTGCTGGGTGCCGTCCGGGCCGGCGAGCACGAACGTGTTCGACGGGCGCTGATCGTCGGCCGGGGCACCGGGCACGACCTCGGGGCACGACCCACCGACCCAGATCCCGTGGGCTCGGGCCTGGTCGGCGAGGAACTGCGACGACGGCCCGCCCTCGGGCTCGGCGCTGAAGCCCGTTTCCGAGAACCCGAACCCCGTGGAGAACGTCTCGGTCAGCACGACCAGCCCGGCGCCCTGGGCGGCGGCGCCGGCGATGGTGGGGGCGAGCCGCGCGAAGTTGGCAGCCGGGTCGTTCCAGACGATGTCGTGCTGGATCGCAGCGACGCGGAGTGTGGTCATGATGGAGCCTCCGAGGGGAAGGTTGGTCCGAGCCGGCCGCCGGTGTCAGGCATCGTCGGCCAGGGTTCGCAAGAGCGTGGCGGCGTGGTCGCGGTCGCCGTGCTCGACGAGCAGGCGCATGGCCGCGTCGACCAGCGTCTCGGGCGGCCCGGCGTGGTCGGGTGGGGGAGGGGCGGTCGCGCCGAGCCGTTCGAGTTGTTCGAGTTCGGCGGCCAACTCGGCCGCGGCGACCTGATCGTGCAGGGGCCCGGCGGGAATCGCCCGGCGGGCCTGGCGGAGCGGGGCGACCACGTCGTGCCCGTGCTGCCGGGCGCCGGCCACCCAGTCATCGAGCGCGGCTCCGGTGGCGCGCCCGTGCGACAGCGCCCACCACAGCGCCAGCAGGGCGACGACATCGACCCCGTGCTCGTCCTGCAACGCGAGGCACGTCGCGCGGACGCCGTCGGCGCCATAGCGCGACACCGCCCACGCGGCGAGGCCGGTCGCCGGCGCCGCGGCGAGCGGCACCTCGGGTTCGGGGGAGGTCAGGCCGGCCCAGCGCCGGACCAAGCCGGCTTCGATGCCGAGCAGGTCGAGCACGCGCCCGACGGAGTGGTCGACGAGCTCGCCGATCGTGGCGGGGCGCTGGTAGAAGGCGGGCATCGGCGGCGCGATCACCGCGCCGAGTTGAGCCGCTTCGGCCAACACCCGTAGGTGCCCGGCGTGGAGCGGGGTTTCGCGGGCCATCAGCACCACCGGCCGGCGTTCCTTCAGCATCACGTCGGCGGCGCGCACGATCAGGTTGTCGGCATACGAGTGAGCGATCGCCGAGGCGGTCTTCATCGAGCACGGGGCCACGATCATCGCATCGGCGCGGAACGAGCCGCTGGCGATCGGCGCGCCGATGTCGTTGTAGTGATGCAGGTGGTCGGCGAGCGACTCGACATCGGCGATGCTGCGGTCGGTTTCGGCCGGGATCGTCAGCCGCGCGCTGCGCGACACGACCAGGTGGGTCTCGACGTCGGAGTGCGCGGCGAGCACCTCGAGCAGGCGTACCCCGTAGATCGCCCCGCTCGCCCCCGAGATTCCGATGACGATCCTCATCGTCACAGTCTGCCGCGCCGCGGTACCGAGCCGATCCCGGTCAGCCGGCGTCGGTGGGCTCGTAGTAGTGGATCTCGAGCAGCAGGCAGCCGCCGATGCTCTTGAACGGCCCGTGGTGGGCCCCCGCGGGTCGGCAGGCGTAGGTGTGCGGGGCGAACGCCTCGCCTCCGTTGCCGTCGGCGTCGTTGCCGACGATCAGGTCGCCCTCGACGAGGTAGACCTCCTCCCAGTACTCGTGCACGAACGGCGCGGTGGTGTACACCCCGGGCTGGAACCGCAGCAGGCGCGTGCGGTTGCCCGAGCGGCCGGCCTCGTCGAGGCTGCCGGAGAGGATCTTCTGTTCGATGCCGTCGGGATAGCCGTCGGGCACCTCCCAGCCGGAGGTCAGGTCGAGCGTGGTGAACTCGAGGTGCTGTTTGGGGTTGCTCATGGTGGGTGCGAACTCCTGAGGTGTGTCGGGTACCGGGTCAGAGGTCGAGCAGCGCTGCCGAAACGGTGTCGTAGGCGAGGCTGATCGCGGTGCCGTCGGCGGGGTCGCGCAATTCGGCTCGGAAGCGGCGGGCCGGGCGGATGCCGCCGATCGCCGGCAGCGTGCCGCAGAACAGCGTGAACGACGGTGGGCGGGCGGCAAAGGGAATGCCGGCGATGATCTCGTCGAAGCGCATGAACGCCGACACGAGGCCCTCTTGGTAGAGCACTTCGGTGCCGTCGTCCTCGACGACCCAGCTGCGCAGCTCGAACGTCTCGGCCCGCTCGGCGACACGGTCGAGGCGCCATGCCGCGCGCGCCAACGGCTTGGGGCACAGCAGCTTCGAGAGCTGGATGTCGATCGCCTCCGCCGCCCGGTCGGTGTGGTCCGAGCCGAGCGTGAGGTAGGCGTCGTCGCCGTCGACGACGATCACGCACTCGGCCTCGCCGGAGGTTTCCGAGCGGACGACGGTGACCGTGTCGGCCTGGGTGAGCACGCTCGGCGGTGCCTGGTAGTAGCACGGCGTGGCGGCGGGGGTGGGAACACCCAGTTCGGCCAGTTCGGCCAGGTGAGCCGCGACGGCGGCCTGGTCGCGGCCGGTGAACCCAGCGATCGCAACCACGGTCGGGGCGACCGTGACCTGCTCCGGCGTGGCCGTTTGGGGGCCGGCGGGGACGATGTCGAACGAGACGGTCATGGTGCTACTTCCGGGCGTGGTCGACTTGACGAGTGAATATGAATAGGTTAACTATATAAGTGAGCTATGAATAACGCAAGAGAGACGAGCCAGCGCCAGACGCCCCCAGGTGGCCACGAGGCGGCCCGGGTACCACTCACGGCAAGCCGCCCCGAGTTGCTGGTGGACGGCAACGACGACCAGCTACGCGGCCTGATCCACGACCTGCTCGCCTTCGGGGGCCGTCTGCGTGATATCCGCGACGCACTCGGTGGCCTGATCGGATTGAGTGGCCCGGCGTACACCGTGATGATCGCGATCGCCCACCTCGCCAACCAGGGCACCGACGCGCCGGCCGACGTGGGGGTCACCTCGGTTGCCCGTCACCTCAACGTCAGCCAGCCGTTCGTAACCGCCGAGGTCGGCAAGCTGGCAGCGGCTGGGCTGGTCGACAAGGCACCCTCACGGGCCGACCGCCGGTCGGTCACCCTGACCGTGACCGACCGGGCCCAAGCGCTCTTGGCCTCACTGGCCCCCGACCAGCGTGAGATCAACGACGCGTTGTTCGACTCGCTCGGCGTCGACGACTTCCACCGCCTGTCGGCGATGATCGGCGAGCTGGTGCGCGGGGCCGACCATGCGCTCGTGCTCGCCGCCGAGCGGGCACAGGCCCGCCAGATCGCCGGAGGTGCAGCATGAGCGGCAGCGCCCCGGCCGGGCTCGCCGACGACCCGGCGCGTGCCCTGCGCCGCTCGTTGGGTTGCTTCGCCACCGGCGTGACGATCGTGACCGCGGCCGGCCGCGCCGGCGAGCCGCCGATCGGGATGACCGTGTCGAGCTTCAACTCGGTTTCGCTCGACCCGCCGCTGGTCTTGTTCAGCATCGCCGACAACGCGCGGAGCCTGGAGGCGCTGAGCGAGGCCCCCGCGTACGCGGTCAACGTGCTCGCGGCCGACCACGTCGACCTGTCGAACCGGTTCGCGCGTCCGTCCGAAGCCAAATGGGATGGCGTCGACTACGAACCCGGGCATCTCGGCGTGCCGTGCCTGCCGGGCGCCTTGGCGGCGTTCGAGTGCCGGCCGTACGCGACCTACGACGGCGGGGACCACGTGATCTTCGTTGGCGAGGTCGTCGCCCACCGCTCGCTGCCCGACGCGCAACCGCTGGTGTTCTATCGCGGGGCCTACCACCTCGTCACGGCTCACCCCGCGTGAACCCGTCGTCGAACCAACCCCCACCCTCTCGTCCCGTTCGTTCCGAGCCCACGCCCCTGAAGGAGCCGCCATGGCGCTGATGACCGCCGCCGACTACACCCGCTCGCTGCAGGACGGCCGGACCGTGCTGCTCGATGGCCGCCGCGTCGACGACGTGACGGCCGACCCGGCGTACCGCAACGCGGTCGCCTCGATCGGCCGCCTGTACGACCTCGCCGCCGACCCGGCCAACGCCGAGGCGATGACGTTCGAGGCCACCCCCGGGGCGCGCGCCAACCGGATCTGGCAACTGCCGCGCTCGTACGCCGAACTGGTCGAGCGGCGCCGGGCGCTCGAGTTGTGGAACACCGAACATGTCGGCTTCATGGGGCGTGCTCCCGATCACGTGGCCTCGTGCATCTCGGGCATGTACATGGGCATCGAGCGCTTCGAGGCCTACGACCCGGCCCGCGCCAAGGCGCTCGCCGACTACTACCACTACGCCCGCGACCACGACCTGTACCTGTCGTACGTGATCATCAACCCGCAGGCCGACCGCTCGAAGGGCGCGGCCGGGCAGGCCGATCCGTTTCTCACCGCCGGTGTCGTCGGCGAGACCGACGAGGGGCTCGTGATCCGCGGCGCGAAGATGCTCGGCACCGGAGCCGTCCTGTCGCACGAGGTGCTGGTCACCTGCATCCAGCCGTTGACGCCCGACGACGCCGCCTACGCGGTGTCGTTCGTCGTGCCGATCGACACGCCCGGGCTCAAGCTGCTGTCGCGGCGGTCGTACGAGGCAGCCGCCCCGTCGACGTTCGACTACCCACTCGCGTCACGTTTCGACGAGAACGACGCAGTGCTGTTCTTCGACGACGTGATCGTGCCGTGGGAGCGGGTGTTCGTCGACCGCGACGTCAAGATGACCCTGGCTCAGTTCCACGAAACCCCAGCCCACGTGTATCAGAACTATCAGGCACAGATCCGGCTGGCGGTGAAGATGAAGTTCTTGACGGGCCTGGCGCACCGCATCGCCGCCACGAACGGGTTGTTCCCGATCCCGCAGGTGCGCGAAGCGCTGGGCCAGCTCGCGGCCGAGGCGAACATGGTCGAGAGCCTGGTGGCGGCGATGGAGGCCCGCGGTGCCCAACACGGCGAGTACTTCGTGCCCGACCGCCACACGCTGTACTCCGCTCAGGTGCTGACGCAGCAGTTGTACGGCACGTTTGTCGGGCGCATCCGCGACCTGGCCGGCGGCGGGGTGATCATGCTGCCGTCGTCGATCCACGACTACACCTCCGACGAGATGCGGGCCTTGATCGGCAAGACCCAGCAGTCGCCGGTGGCGTCGTCGGACGAGCGGGTCAAGCTGTTCAAGCTGGTCTGGGATGCGATCGGTTCCGAGTTCGGGTCGCGCCACCAGCAGTACGAGATGTTCTATGCCGGGGCGACGTTCGTCACCAAGAGCCACTCGTTCCGCACCTACGACTGGGACGCCGCCGGGGCGATGGTCGACACCGTCCTGGCCAGCTACGACGCCCCCACGGTGACGGCCAGCAGCACTGAGGGGGCCGGCCGGTAGGTGGTCGCGGTCGTCGAGTGGCGCACCCGCGGCGCAGCCGCCCCTCCGTTATATCGAGACGTGGTGCGCGCGCCAATGGACTCGATACACCGGCTGCGCCGGCACTCGACCACCGGGGTGAGCCGTTTACCCGATCAACCACCTTGGGGCGTCAGGTGGAGCGGGGTGCGTAGGTGAGCGCGAGCGCGGCGATCGTGGCGGTGACCGCGGTGGCCCCGGAGACGCCCACGATCGCTGCCCGCACTCCGATCTGGTCGACGAGTGCGCCGATCACCGGCGCGCCGATCGCGCGCGTGCCCGTGAACACGATCGTGTAGGCCGCGACGGCACGCCCTTGACGGTCCGGCGTGCGGTCGGCGACCAGTTGCAGCGAGGCGTTCGATGCGGCGAGGAACACGCCGCCGCAGGTGCCGGCCAGCAGCAAGGCGACCGCGATCGCGGCGACGTGTGTGCTGACGGCGACCAGTGGGAGCGTGATGCAGAAGGCGAGCAACGGCATGATCAGCGAGCGGAACGACCGGCCGGACGAGGTCCGTCCGGCGACGCCGACCGACCCGATCAGCGAGCCGGCGCTGAGGCAGATCACCAGCCCGGAGAACGCCAGCGGGCCCTGGCCGAGCACGCCGTCGGTGAGCAGCGGCAACACGACGTCGATGTTCCAACCGAGTGTGCTGAACGCGCCGAGCAGCACGACCACGTCGACCAAGCGGATCTCGCGCGGGGGGCGCCCGGCGCCACCGTCGCCCGCCGGCGTCGCATCGGCTGGTGTCGACGCCGGGCCCCGTTCGACCGGCACGATCGCCCGCACGGCGGTGACCGCGACCGCGGCGCTGGCGACGCTCAAGAGGAACGCCCAACCGACGCCACCGAGCGTGATCGCGATGCCGGCCGCGAACGGTCCGATGATCCGCCCGACCGAGATGGTTGCGGTGTGGAGGCCCGCCGCGGCCCGCAGGTGCTGCTCGTCGACCACGTCGCGCACGTAGCTGCGCCGCATCGGGGCGTCGAGCGCGTTGATGATGCCGAGCACGAGGATGATCGCGTAGATCAGGCCGACGGGAGGTGTCCCAGCGAACACGATCACCGCCAGCGCGATGCCGGTCAGGCCGCGGGCGGCCTGGGTGCCGGTCAGCAGCAGGCGCCGGTCGTACCGGTCGGCCAGCCATCCGGCGGCGGTGGCCAGGAACAACGTCGGGGCGGTGCGTAACGCCGTCCCGAGCCCGAGCGACAAACCGTTGCCGGTCAACTCGAGCAACAGCCAGAGCTCGGCGACACGTTGGTTCCACATCCCGGCCCCGCTCGCCATCTGGGCGACGAAGTAGCGCCGGAAATTCTCGAGTCGCAGCACACCGAGCGGGTTGGCGTGCCTGGGTGCCGCGGACGAAGCCTTCATGTCGCCCGTACCATAGTCTGGTTGACCGTAGTACAGTATGTCTGACAACCTGACGAGCATGGTCGTGTTCGTGTCATGCAACTCGGTGGTCCCGGCGGCACGGGTCCACCCGTGTGGCTGGATGTCTGACAATCAGCGGAGTTTGCGACGCTGGGGATCTATGCTGGCGCAACGTGCCCGACCCCGTCGCGGGTGCACTTCACGATGACGACCTCCGACCGACCCCATTCCGACCGGCTCCACGTCGACCGGCCGGACGCGGCCGCCGAACCCCCGGTGCTCGACGACACCGATTTCCGCAGCGCGCTGGCTCGGCTCGACGCCGCGGGCCGGCTGACCAAGGTCGGCGGCCCGCTCGATCCGATCGACGAGGTCGCCGGATTGCTGGCCGCGCTCGATGGTGACCGGGCTGTGCTCGTCGAGCACGTCACCGGGCATTCGATTCCGGTCGTCGGCAACGTGCTCGCGTCACCAGCCAACTGCATGGCCGCATTCGGGCTCGATCGGCTCGGCATCCGGGCCGTGTTGACGCGGGCCTTGGGCACCCCGATCGACCCGGTGACCACCGGTGGCCCTGCCCCCGCCCAGCAGGTGGTGCTGACCGGTGACGAGATCGACGTGGGCGCCGCTCTACCGGTGCTGCGGCACACCCCGGGTGACAGCGGACGGTTCATCACTGCCGGGGTGGTGCTCGTGACCGACCCCGAGACCGGGGTGCCGAACGCCTCGTACCATCGCCTCCAGCTGATCGGGCGCGACCGCACCGGCATCAAGCTCGACTTCGGTCGTCACCTGCGGGCCGCGTTCGAACGCGCCCAGGCGTCGGGAGCGCGGCTGCCGATCGCGGTCTGCCTGGGTACCGATATCTCGCTCATGCACGCGGCTGCCTACATGGGGTCGCAGATGCCCGAACAGGCCAGCGAGTTGGCGGCCGCCGGGGCCCTGCGCGGTGCCCCGCTGGAATTGGTGCCGTGCGTCAGCCAGCCGTTGGCGGTGCCGCGGGGTACCGAGATCGTGCTCGAGGGCTACATCGACCCGGCCGACACGGTGGTCGAGGGGCCGTTCGGCGAGTTCGTCGGCTACCCGTCCGACGTCGGGCCGGCGCCGATCTTCCAGGTCACCGCGCTGACCCGCCGGGCCGACGCCGTCTATCACGCGATCAGCGGCGCCGGGCGCGAGACCGTGATGCTGCGCAAGTATGTGCTCGAGGCCAGCGCCCTGCGGGCGATTCGCCAGTCGGTGCCGATCGTGACCGACGTCGACCTCACCGCGGGCGGGTTGCACCGGTTCCACCTGGTCGCTCAGATTGCCAAGCGTTCGTCCCGCGACGACGGTTTCGAGCGCAACGCGATGCTGGCCGCGTTCGCGGCCCTCAAGGACCTCGACCGGGTGATCGTGGTCGACGACGACATCGACCCGTCCGATCCGTTCGAGGTCGAGTACGCGACGGCCACGCGCTTCGAAGCCTCCCGCGACCTCGTGTTGATCCCGGGGGCGCGCGGCCACGAGTACGTGCGCGTGTCGGACGGCGGGCGGCGCACCAAGCTGGGCGTCGACGCGACGGTGCCGTTCGCCGACCGCGAACGGTTCCGCCGTGTGTCGTTCGCCCCCGTCGATCTCGGCTCGCTCAACGCGCGCGACACACCGGGTTCGCCGGCTGCGCCGTGGCTGACGGCCGATGTGGCGGCCTCCTGATGAGGCCGGTGGTGATCGGTCGATCGCCGGGCGGCCTGCGTGCGCTCGTTACGATTCGATCGTCGGCGGGAGCGGAGGGAACCGGGGAAGATGGCTGACAACGACTGGCTGAGCGACTTCAAGTTGCCGCGCGAGACGCTGGCCGATCGCGTCACCGACCAACTCCGTCAACAGATCTTGTCGGGCCGCTTGCCGGCCGGCGAGCTGGTGCCCACCGAGAAGGACCTCCGCGAGGCCTTCGGTGTGGGGCGCACCACCGTGCGCGAGGCGCTCCACGGGCTCGTCGTCAGCGGGTTCCTCGAACGTCGCAGCAATCAACTCTACGTCCGCGACCGCTCCGTGATCTCCGACCAGGAACTCGACTACGCGGCGATCTCCGCACGGGTGTCGGTCAGCGACGTGTTTGAGGCCCGCAAGGCGATCGAGTCGTGTGCGATCGAGATGGCCGCGCGCAACTGGACCGGCGACGACATCGGCGTGCTGCGAGTGCGGCTCGAAGCGCTGCGCGACCGGCGCGGCGCCGAGTACCACGCGGCCGACATCGCGTTCCACACCGAGATCTTCCGGATCGCGAAGAATCCCGTCCTGCTCGAGGTCTACGAGAACTCGCACGGCCTGTTCTTCAAGCTGCCGAGCTTCTGGCGCCTGTTCGGGGCGTCGTCGGCGAGCGGCGCCGCGGACGCGCCGATCGCGGGGTGGGAGGGGCACCGCCACATCGTCGACGCGATCGAAGCGCGCGACGCGGTCGGGGCGGCTGCCAAGAACGCCGAGATGCTCGATCGGGTCGCGGTCACCCTGATCGAGCGGGTCGATCGGGTGCGACACGCCGACGACGTCAACCCGCTCGTTACCGGCTCGGACTGACGCCGGCCCGCCCGGTTCCCCCCGGGTTGCGGCGGCGCGCCGGTCGCTTCACGACGTCACCAGTCCATGTCTTCGCCGTCGTTGCGACGCGCCTGCACGCCCAAAAAGATGGGCTGAGCTGGGCGAACGGCCGCGTCACAGAGCGTTCACGAGGTTTCTGGGCTGACTGCTTGACATCTGAGCAGGATGTCTGACAATCTGCTGGATGTCGGGCCGCCCGTGGGGACATCGCACTTCTGCCACTGGGGGCTTCCATCTCGACGAGGTCTCGTCGAGCACGCGCACACCCATCAGAGGAGAGCTGTCCGCCATGCGCCACGGATACCGAGTCATCGATGTCGACACCCACGTCACCCCGTCGTGGGAGGTGCTGCTCCGCTACGCCGATCAGGAGCTGCTCGATCGGCAGGCCGAAGTGCAGCCGTTCGTACGGCCCACCAAGCCGACCGCTGGCCGCGGTCACCCCACCCACGAGTACGGAGTGGTGCGGGTCAACCCGTACCCGTACAACCGGGTCGCCGGGCACAAGGAGGTCGACGACCCGGCGACGAAGGGCGCCGGTGCCAAGGGTGCGCTCGAAGGCCGGGTCGAGAACCTGGCGATCAAGCCCATCGCCGACAACATCCAGCACGACAACCCGCAGGGGCGCCTCGAGAACATGGACGTCGAGGGTGTCGACATCAACTTCATCATCCCCGGTACGTGGGCACCGGGCAGCTCGGCGCTCGAGGTCGGCCTGGCCAAGTCGATGCACCGCTCATACCACCGCTACATGGCCGACTACTGCTCGGCCGACCCCCGGCGCCTCAAGGGCATGCTCCTGGCGGCGGCCGCCGACCCGGTGGGCTCGGCGAAGATGATCGAACAGCACGCCGGCGAGGAGTGGGTGGCGGGCGTGTGGATCGTGCTTCCCGAGGGGTTGCCGATCGACGATCCCGACCTGCACCCGATCTGGGCGGCGATGAACGAGGCCGACCTGCCGATCGTCCACCACAGCTTCTTCTACGAGGCCCCGTACTTCCCCGGCTATCGCGACATCTGGGGCAACGCCGCGGTCGCCCGCACCGCCGCCCACGTGTGGGGTGCCCAGCGGATGATCTCGTACGTGATGGTGTCGGGCATGCTCGACAAGTTCCCGAACCTCCGGGTCGGCACCGTCGAGACCGGTCACGGGTGGCTCGCCAACTGGATCATCCGCCTCACCAGCCAGGTCAACTTCGTCAAGGGCGGCGTGCTGCCCGCCGACCTGAAGCACTCGCCGATGGAGTACGTGCAGATGGGCAAGGTGTTCTGCGGCATCGAGCAACACGAGGGCGCCCAGATGACCAAGGCGGTCAACGACATCCTCGGTGACGGCGTCTTGATGTACGAGTCCGACTTCCCGCACCCCGAGTGCACGTACCCCGACAGCACCGACAACGTGATCGCCTGGGAGCCGGTGCTCGGCAAGCCGGCGATGGCCAAGCTGATGGGCGAGAACGCAGCCCGCTTCCTGCGCCTGCTGTCGACGCCCTGGGACGCGGCCCCGGTCGCCCCCCCCGCCGCGGAGGCCGTCGTCGGTGGAGACTGACGATGCGCTGCATCTGGTGGCGATCGTCCGCCGGCTGGCCGCCGAGCGGGGCCTCCAGATGACGGTCGCCGTGCACGACGCGGCCGGGCATCCGGTCGCCGTCGTGCGCGGCAAGGGTAAGTGGCACGGTCCGTACACGGCGATGGGCAAGGCCCGCCTCGCCTCGGCGTTCCAGAAGCCCACCAAGGATCTCGTCGAACAGTGGGCCGACCGTCCGCTGTTCCCCCAGAGCCTGATCGAGGTCCTCCCCGGCGGCATCACCGTCAACGCCGGAGGGTACCCGATCCTCATCGACGGGGACTGTCTCGGCGCGATCGGCGTCGGCGGCAGCAACCCCGACAATGACCATGCGATCGCCCGTGACGCGGTCGCCGAGTTCCTCGCCGGCCGGCCCACAGCCTGACCGTCCGGCGACCCGTTCCCCCCTACCTACCACCAGCCCACCCACTACCAGTGCTACCACTCAGCTCCGCGTCAGCGGGCGTGCACCCAGGGAGAGAACCAATGTCCATCAGTACGCGGAGCCGGCTCCGCCGAATCCCAGCGATCGTCCTCGCCGCGAGCCTCGCGCTCGCGGCCTGCGGCGGTGACGACGACGATGCCGCGACCGCCCCGACCGCGGCCGAACCGGCTCCGGACACCACCACCGGCGGCGGTGACGACGGTGACGCCAGCCCGGCTACCACGGGTGACGGTGCCGCTCCCGAGACCAACGCGCCGGCGACACCGACCGACGACGTGCTCACGATCGCGGTGTCGACCGAGCCGTCGTCGCTCGACGGCCAGGTCGTCAACGACCGCAACGCGCGTGTCGTCACCGGCAACCTGTTCGAGTCGTTGATCCGGCGCGACCGTGACGCTCAGCTCGTGCCCGGTCTGGCCACCGAGTGGTCCAACGTCGACGAGACGACCTGGCAGTTCACGCTGCGCGAAGGCGTCACCTATCACGACGGCTCACCGTTCAACGCCGAGTCGGCGGCGTACAGCGTCAACCGGATGGTGGCCGACGACTTCGAAACCCAACGCGGTTCGTACATCGACGGGATCGTCAGTGCCGAGGCCACCGGCGACCTGACGGTCGTCGTGACGACCGACGGCCCGAACGCGATCCTGCCGCTGCAGATGGCCCAGGTACCGATGGTGCCGCTCGGCGCCGGGGTCGAGATGAACGACGCCCCGGTGGGCACCGGGCCGTACATGTTCTCCGAGTGGCGTCGCGGCCAGTCGATCTCGGCCGTGCGCTACGACGGCTACTGGGGCGACCTCCCCTCGATCGCCGAATTCAGGGTGCGGGTCATCCCCGACGCTCAGACCGCGCTCGCCGCGCTCCAGGTGGGCGAGATCGACCTGGTGCTCGACATCCTCCCCGATCAGGTCGACCTGGTACCGCAGGCGGTCAGCGTCGAGGCTACCGAGTTCAGCTACGCCGCCTTCAACACCTACAAGGAAGAGCTCTCCGACCCGCGGGTCCGGGTCGCGATGAACCTGGCGATCGACAAGGAGACCTTGGCCGAGACGTTGTACAGCGGCTACGCCCGTCCGAACGAAGCCCAGCAGACGTCGACCAACGGCCTCGGGTTCAACCACGACCTCGAACCGTTCCCGTACGACCCAGAGCGGGCCCGCGAACTGCTCGCCGAAGCCGGCTACCCGGACGGGTTCTCGATCCAGATCAATGCCCCGATCGGCCGCTACCTGTACGGCGAGGAAACCGCGCAGTACCTCGCCGCCCAGCTCCGTGACGTCGGCATCGACGCCGAGGTGGTGCTCGTGGAATGGAACGAGTTCCGCGACGCCGGCCGGATCCCCGGCACCGAGCCCGGTGCGTTCGACATCAAGTACGCGTGGAACTCGAACGAGTGGTTCGACGCCGCGCGGGTGATGAGCCACATCACGTGCGATGGCGGTTCGAGCAAGATCTGCGACCCGATCGTCGACGAGAACTACGAGATCGGCGCGACGTCGCTCGACCAGGAGGTGCGTGACCAGGCCTACCAGGCGGCGTGGGCCCAGCTCCACGAGAACCCGCACGCGATCTACCTGCTCCAGCAGGACCTGCTGTACGGGCTGTCCGAGGACCTGACGTGGGAGCCGCGGCTCGACGACGAGTACTTCGTCGCCGAGATGCAGTTCGGCTGAGCCCGGCCGACGACCGACTTCACGACTCATGACGACGGCGAGGGACCGCACACGATGACGTTGCGCAACGACGTGTCCTCGGACACCGCACCAGCTGCACCGCTGGACACATCCGACGACTCCTCGCCGTCCGTCACCGGCGGCGTCCCCGACCCCAGCGCGGGGGTCGGGGACGCCCCGGAACCACCCGACACGACGAGCGACCCCGTCCGGGGTCGAATGGCCTGGGCCGCTCAGACCTCGATCCCCGGGATCGTGCTCCGGCGTGTGCGCGATGGCGTGATCACGCTGTTCCTCGTGATCGCGGTGATCTTCACGCTCACCGACCTGGTCGGTGACCCGGCACTGGTGTACGCACCCGTCGACGCCTCGGCGGAGGAGATCGCCCGGATCGAGCGTGCGTTCGGGCTCGACCGGCCGTTCCCGGAACGGTTCGTCGACTACTTCACGAACATCGTCCAGGGCGACTTCGGTCGGTCGTACTGGCAGAACCGGCCCGCCCTCGATGCCGTGCTCGAGGCGCTCCCCTCGACCATCATGCTGACGCTTGCAGGCATCGTCGGCGCGGCTCTGTTCGGTGTGGGCGCGGGCGTACTCGCCGGTGCCCGCCCGAACTCTCGATTCGACAAGATCAGCAACTTCTTCTCGGTCAGCGCACTGTCGGTACCGAACTTCTGGCTCGGCCTCCTGCTGATCTTCGTGTTCGCCGTACGTCTCGGTTGGTTCCCGACGTCGGGCAAGTTCGGCTGGAGCAGCATCGTGCTCCCGGCGGTGACGATCGCGATCGTCCACGGCGGCCGGATCTACCTCCTCGTGCGTTCGGCGACCGTCGAGGAGATGTCGAAACCGTACGTACGGGTTGCTCGCAGCAAAGGCCTCAGCTCCAATCGGGTGCTCCGTCGGCACGTGCTGCGCAACACGGGCTTGACCACCGCCACCATCACCGGCTGGGAGTACGTGCGCATGTGGGGTGGCGCCGTGTTCGCGATCGAGTACGTGTTCGCGTGGCCCGGGATCGGCACGCTGATGATCAACGCCGCCGACCGCCAGGACTTCTTCGTGCTGCAGACGGCGGTCATCATCGCCGGGGCCTTCGTCATCGTCAGCAACCTCGTGATCGACCTGATGTACCGGGCGATCGACCGACGGATCGGAGCCGCCTGATGTCGTTGGTGATCCACCGCTCCGGAACCGTCGACCGGCAACGTCAACCGGTTGCGCGGGCACTCTCCGTCGTCACCAGCCGGCTGTGGTGGCTGTGCCCGGCGTTCCTCGGGCTGATGGCGCTGTGGGCGATCTTCCCCGACTTCTTCGCCCCCATGGAACCCGGCGCGATGAACCCGCGCCACCGGCTGCTCGGCCCGTTCGACACGTCACCCGAGGGCCGCCACCTGGCCGGCACCGGCACGCTGGGTGCCGACCTGTTCTCCGAGATGGTCGCCGGTGCCCGGCTGACGCTCTTCATCGCCGTGGTCGCGACCGCGATCGGCACCGTCGTCGGCGTGTTGATCGGAATGCTCGCCGGCTACTTCCAGGGCTGGGTCGACCGGTTCCTGATGCGCCTGACCGAGGCCCAGACGGCGATGCCGATGTTCCTCGTGGCGATCCTCCTGTTGAGCATGCTCGGCCCGAGCGTGACGATCCTGATCATCGTGCTCCCCGCCCTGGTCTGGCCGATCTTCGCCCGGGTCGTGCGCGCCGAGACCATGCGCGTGCGCGAGTCGACCTACATCGAAGCCGCGGTGGCGACCGGTTGTGCGACGCCGACGGTCCTGGTGCGCCACGTGCTGCCGAACGTGACCCCGCGAATCCTCGTGCTGGTGGTCATCGAGGTCGGCCACGTGATGCTCGCCGAAGCGGGGTTGAGCTTCCTCGGCGTCGGGGTGCAACCGCCCGACACCACGTGGGGTCTGCTGATCTCCACCGGGCGCCCGCTGCTCACCGTCGCCTGGTGGCTGACGATCCTGCCCGGCGTCTTGCTGGGCGTCACCGTGCTGTGCCTGAACCTGCTGGCACGGCGCTTCGAGACCCGTGCAGGAGCCGCCGGATGAACGAGACGCTGCTCGAAGTACGCGACCTGCGAGTCGGGTTCCGCACCCGGCGCGGCCTGGTCCAGGCGGTCGACGGTGTGTCGTACTCGCTCGGCCGCGGCGAGGCGCTCGGGATCGTCGGCGAGAGCGGCAGCGGCAAGACGGTTTCGTCGCTGGCGATGTTGCGCTTGTTCGGGCTGTTCGACCACGTCGAGATCTCGGGCGAGATCATCTTCGAGGGGCGCGACCTGCTGGCGTTGTCGGAACGCAAGATGCAGTCGATCCGGGGCAAGGAGATCGGGATGGTTTTCCAGGACCCGTTGACCTCGCTCAACCCGGTCATGTCGGTCGGCGACCAGGTCGCCGAGTCGATCGTGATGCACACCGGCCGGACCCCGGCGCAGGCCCGCGAACGGGTGGTGGAGTTGCTCGAGCGAGTCGGCATTCCCGACCCCGAACAGCGGTACCACGACCGCCCGCACAGCTTCTCGGGGGGCATGCGCCAGCGGATCATGGTCGCCATCGCCGTCGCCTGCGAACCGAAGCTGCTGATCGCCGACGAGCCGACGACGGCGCTCGACGTGACCGTCCAGGCGCAGATCCTCAAGCTGCTCGACGACCTGCGGCGAGAGATGGGGATGGCGATGGTGATGATCACCCACGACTTCGGCGTGGTCGCCGCAACCTGCGACAAGGTGCTCGTGATGTACGCCGCCCAGCCGATGGAGGAGTGCTCGGTCGAGCACCTGTTCCAGCGCGCCAACCACCCCTACACCGACGGCCTGCTGCGGCTGGTGCCACGCTTCGAACGGCGCCAGCACCACCGCCTGCACCCGATCGAAGGCCAACCACCGGAGCTGACCATCGAGCAGCCGGGCTGCGTGTTCGCGCCACGTTGCGAGGTCGCCACCGACATCTGTCACATCGAGCGCCCAGCGATGTTCCGGCTCGGCCCGGGGCACGCCTCGGCCTGTCACCTGGCAGACGAGCGGGCCGCTCGCGTCACCGTTCCCGACCGACCCTGGGAGGAGATCCGATGACCGTCGTCGAGGCGCCCGCCGGAGCGACTGGCGATGCGCCAGTACAGCAGCCCGTCGTCGAGGTCGACCACGTTTCGGTCGCGTTCGCGTCCGGTTCGCGGCGCTTCCGCGCCGTCAACGACGTGAGCCTCACGATCGCGCCGCGCGAGACGCTCGGCCTGGTCGGCGAGAGCGGCTGCGGTAAGTCGACGTTGGCGCGAGCGGTGCTCAAACTGGTACCTGTCGAGAGCGGCACGGTGCACCTGCTCGGGCAGGACCTGGCGACGCTCCACGGGAGCGCGCTGCGCGGGGTGCGCCGCCACGCCCAGATGATCTTCCAGGACCCGCGCGGTTCGCTCGACCCGCGGATGACGATCGGCGAGATCATCGGCGAGCCGCTGCGCGTCCACCGCATCGGCGACCGCCGCAGTCGGGCCGCCGACGTCGCCGAGATGATGGACCTGGTCGGCCTGCCGGCGTCGTTCATCGACCGGCGCCCGTCGCAGCTTTCGGGTGGGCAGCAGCAGCGGGTGGGGATCGCCCGAGCGCTGGTGACCCGGCCGGCGCTGGTGGTGTGCGACGAGCCCGTGTCTGCCCTCGACGTGTCGATCCGTGCCCAGGTGATGAACCTGCTCGCCGACCTGCGTGACTCGCTCGACGTGGCCTTCATGTTCATCGCCCACGACCTGGCTGTCGTACGCCACCTGAGCGACCGGGTGGCGGTCATGTACCTCGGGCGAATCGTCGAGGAAGGCCCTGCCGACGAGTTGTTCGCCAATCCGCGGCACCCGTACACGCAGGGCCTGGTGGCCGCGATCCTGCGTGCCGACAACGGCGCGCGCGACCGCCTCGAGACTGTCCAGCGCCTGGCGTCGGGCGACCTGCCGAGCCCCGTCAACCCGCCCAAGGGCTGTGCGTATCACACCCGCTGCCCGTACGCCCTCGACGACCCGTGCGTCGCCCGGCGCCCGCTGCTCAGCGCCCTCGAACCCGATGCCGCGACGCACCGCGTCGCGTGTCATCGCGTGGCCGAGATCCCGCGGATCGACTCGGGTGTCCAGTGATGGCTCGCTCGGTTGCTCGCGGTGCCTGGCGGCCGCCTGTCCCGATGTGCTGCGTCGCGCGCGGCCACGACCAGAACGGAGCCCACGATGGCGTCCAGTGATCGGCGTCCGATCGCCACCGACGCGGCGCCCACGCCGACTGGGCCGTTCAGCCAGGCGATCGTCGTCGACCGGTTGGTGTTCACCGCCGGCCAAGCGGGCCGCAACCGTGACTCCGGCCAGATGGGCGACCTCGGCGAGCAGGTCACGTGGGCGCTCGCCAACCTGGCGGCGATTCTCGCCGAGGCCGGCACCGACCTCGACCACGCGGTCAAGGCGACGGTGTTCGTTCGTGACGGGGTCGACACAGCACCCCTCAACGCGGTCTGGGAACGCGCCTTCTCCGAGCCCCGCCCGGCGCGCTCGACCGTGTTCGTCAGCCGCCTCAAGAACCCCGAGATGCTGGTCGAGATCGAACTCGTGGCGGTGCTCCCGTGACGCGACGTCGTCTTCACGCGCAACATGCGCGGCTCGGCTACGGCGGTGCCGTCGCCGCCGGCGGTGCGCTGTCGGCGGCAGCCGGGCTCGACGTCCTTCGCCGCGGCGGTACAGCCGTGGACGCGGTCGTCGCCGGCGCCTACGTGCAAGGCGTGATCGAGCTCCCCTGGGGCGGCATCGGCGGGGATGCGTTCGTGCTCGTCCGCACGCCCAGCGGCGAGGTGCGCACGCTCAACGGTTCGGGCGCGGCCCCCGTCAAGCTCGGTACCCGCCTGGGTGAGGGCGAGACGATTCCCCGGTTCGGTGCGGTCTCGGTCGGTGTCCCCGGGTTCGTCGCCGCCGTCGACGCGCTTCACCAGCTCGGCGGTGCGCTCCCGATGCGCGATCTGATCGAACCCGCCGCGGCGTACGCCGCCGACGGCTTCCCGCTGACCCGCGAGTTCGCCGCGGCGATCGGCCGGGTGCTCCCGAGCCTCGACGCCGACGCGGGGCTACGGACCCTGCTCGAGGGCAATCCGGCGGTAGCCGGCGCCCGCTTCCGCCAGCTTGCACTCGCCGACACGCTGCGGTCGATCGGCGACGGCGGCGCCGCGCACTTCTACACCGACACCGGTGAGCGGCTGGCGACGTGGATGGCCGGCCGGGGCGGGCCGATGACCCCCGACGACTTCGCCAGCCACAGCGCACGCTGGGCGCGGCCGATGTCGACCACCTACCGGGGCAGGACGATCCACACCCATCCACCGGTGTCGTTGGGGTGCGTGTTGCTCTACGAACTCGGCCTGTACGAACAACTCGACATGCCGTTCGGCACGGTCGACGACGCCGACCGGCTGGACGCGATGGTGCGCTGCAAGCACGTCGCCTTCGAGCGGGTGATGGCCGAGTTGCGCGACGCCGACCGGCGCGATCCGTCCGACGCCGTGATCGCCGAGGTCGAGCGCAACCTGCTCGACCCGGAGCGGATCGTCGCCGACGCGCAGCGGTTGCGCAGCGCTCCGGTCGACACCTTGGTGTCGACCCGCCGGACACCTGCCGGCACCGACACGACCTGCATCGTCGCCGCCGACGCGAGCGGGTGCGTTGCCGCCGTGATCCACAGCTTGTTCAACGAGTGGGGCTCGCGCGAGCTCGACGCGGCGACCGGCGTTCTGCTCAACGACCGGCTCGCCAACCAGGTCTATGCGGCCGACGGGAACGGCGGGATCGCCGGTGGGCAGCGTCCTATCCACACGCTCAATGCGGTCCTCGTCAGCGAGCACGATCGGCCGGCGATGCTGCTGGCCACGCCTGGCGGGCGTGGCCAGGTGCAGACCTCGTTCCAGGTGCTCGTCAACACGATCGACGGCGGCATGGATCCGCAGCACGCGATCGACGCCCCGCGCTGGTTGTCGGGCGCGCCACGCCGCCCCGAACCCAACGACCAGCTGTTCATCGAGCCCGGCGTCGTCGGTGCCACCGTTGCCGAACTGGCGCGCCGTGGTCACCGGATCGAGCACGCCGACGGCGCCGACGCCGACCTGTTCGGCAGCTGCGTCGCGGTCGGCGAGTTGGCCGGCCAGGCGCGCTACGCGGCGGCCGACCACCGGCGCGACGCGCACGCCGCGAGCTACTGACCCCGAGAGCACACGAGGGCCGTGCCGAGCCCGGAAAGGACACCTGATGACGACCCCGATCACCCACTACGAGGCCGCGGCCCTGCAGACCCGGGCGACCGCCGTGTCGCTGCACGACGCCGAGCAACGCGATCGTGACGTGCGCGCCAACCTCACCCGGGCCTTCGATCTGATCGACTACGTCACGGCGTTCGGCAACTCGGAGGTCAAGCTGGTGGTGATGCCCGAGTACGGCATCAACGCCCGTTGGCAGAAGCTGTCGGTCGACGAGTGGATCAGCATCTGCTCCACGGTCCCCGGTCCCTACACCGACTTGATCTCGGCCAAGGCCCAGCAGCTCAAGATCTTCATCGCCGCCAACATGATGGAGGTCCACCCCGACTTCCCGGGCCGCTTCTTCAACACTTCGTTCCTCGTCGGGCCGACCGGGGACATCTTGATCAAGCACTGGAAGAACAACAACAACGCGTGGGTCTTCCCGTACACGACACCCTCCGACATCTACACCGAGTTCGTCGAGCGGTATGGGCGCGAGAACTTGTTCCCGGTGGCCAAGACCGAGATCGGCAACATCGGCTTGCTGACCTGCGGCGAGCTGGGGTTCCCCGAGAACGCCCGTTGCACGATGATGAACGGCGCCGAGATCCTGTGCCACCTGACGTCGGAGCCGACGAACTTGAGTCACGGCGACGTGCGCAACTGGGAATCGCTGCGCACCGCTCGGGCCTACGAGAACAAGTGCTACCTCGTGATGGCCAACATCGGCCTGTACGAGAACACCACCCGCGGGTTGCACGGTTCGCACGGCGACTCGGCGATCCACAACTTCGACGGCACCGTCCTCAACAAGGTGGTCGGCCCGGGTGAGACCACCATCAAGGGCCCGATCGACCTCGAAGCGTTGCGGCGCGTGCGCGCCAAGCCGTTCCACCCGGTGACGCTGCGGGCCGAGATGTACGCCAAGGAGTACGAGACGTACGTCGGTTGGCCCAACGACGGGTTCGCCGACGAGCCGATCGAGAGCATCGAACAGACCCGGGCGATGTTCCGCGACCTGGTCGAGCGGCGGCGCGAGCTGGGCATCGACATCGCCGCCCGGTCGTGAGCGGGACCTCGTCGATGGACGTGCTCGAACATCTCGCGACCCGGCGCTCGGTCAACGCCCGAACGATGGTGGCCCCCGGCCCCACGGCCGAGCAGATCGAGCGGCTCGTCGCCCTCGCCACCCGTGTACCCGACCACGGCAAGCTCGCGCCGTGGCACGTCCAGGTCGTGACCGGCGCCGCCCAGGTCGAGCTGGGCGACGTGATCGCCGCAGCCTTCCGAGCGGACCATCCCGACGCCGAGCCCGCGCAGGTCGACCTGGAAGCGGGGCGGCCAGCGCGCAGCCCGGTCCTGTTGATCGTGTCGACTCGCACGGTCGAGGGTGGACGGATTCCTGTGATCGAGCAGTTGATGTCGGCGGGTGCCTTGTGCATGAACTTGGTGCACGCCGCATGTGGCCTGGGCTACGTCGCCCAGTGGGTCACCGAGTGGCCGGCCTACGACTCGCGGGTCACCGCCGCGCTCGGCGTCCCGCTCGGCGATCAGGTCGTCGGCTGGATCCACGTCGGATCGGCACCGGCCTCGCACGTGGTCACCGAGCGACCCCGCCCGGCGCTCGCCGATGTGATGTCCTACTGGGCCGCACCCGTCTGAGGCCGGCCCAGTGCAGCTTCACCGCAGGACCGTACCCGTCCGCGCCCGCAAGGCCCTCCGATGCCCGACCTGAGCGTCATCGACCACGTGTTCGCGGCCGCAGCCGCGGTCGGCGCCGGGGCGGTCAACGCGCTGGCCGGCGGGGGCAGCCTGCTGAGCTTTCCGGTGCTGACCGCGATCGGGATTCCGTCCGTGTCGGCCAACGCGACCAACACGGTGGCCCTGTGCCCCGGCTACATCGGCGGCGCGTACTCGCTGCGCCGCGAGATCACGGCGAGTGCCGAAGACCTCCGCCGCCGGGCCGTGGTGTGCGGCACCGGTGGGCTGGTCGGGGCGATCCTGCTGCTGGTCACCAGCGACTCGGCGTTCCGGGCGATCGTGCCGTACCTGATCCTGTTGTCGTGCGTGCTGCTGGCCACCCAGGACCGGGTGCGGGCGTGGGTGAGCGGCCACCGAACCGGCAACATGGCCCGCGTCGAGTCGATCGCCCTGTTCGCGTGCGCGGCGTACGGCGGTTACTTCGGGGCCGGCTTGGGGATCATGCTGATCGCCGTGCTCGGTCTGTTCAGTGACCTCGACCTGACCCGCCTGAATGCCCTCAAGCAGCCGCTGGCGGCCGTGATCAACGTCAGCGCGGCGGCGTTCCTGGTGTTCTCCGGCAAGGTCGAGTGGTCGATCGCGGCGGTGATGGCACCCACCAGCCTGCTCGGTGGCGCGGCGGGTGGCCGGTTCTCGGCCCGTGTCGACGCCCGCCGCCTGCGTGCCGTCGTGGTCACCATCGGCATCGCCGTCGCGGTGGTGTACCTGGTGCGCTAGCGGGCTCAGCGGAGAGGTGGTGACGGTCGTCGAGTGGCGCACCCGCGGCGCAGACACCGGCTGCGCCGGCACTCGACTACCGGGGCGAGCCGCCTACTCGACCCTCTCATCCTAGATCCACCGACCGCTGCAGCTGCTCGCGAGCGTTGCCCCGGCTCAAGGCGGTTACGGCAAGGTTGGCCCTGGTGCACCAGCGGTGGAGTCCAGCCTGCGTGGCGCTTGAACGTAGCGTCAGACTCGTGCCGTGACCGGCGAGCGGTGACCACCACGCCGATCGATGTCACTGGCTGGCGGGTGGTGGTGGAACGCCGGTGAGCCAGCGGCGGTGCGAGGGCGCTCGATACCCTCGCGGGTCGTGAACACGGTGGCTGCGCTCGGCATCGACGCCGGGGTCGAGCGGGCGCTCGAACTGGTCGGCATCGTGGCGTTCGCCGTGTCGGGTGGGCTGATGGCGGTGCGCAAGGGGTTCGACCTGGTCGGCGTGCTCGTGCTCTCGGTGGTGACTGCGCTCGGCGGCGGTGCCATCCGCGACCTATTGCTCGGTGCCACGCCGCCGGCCGCGGTCACCGACGGCTGGTACCTCACGCTGTCGTGTGCGACCGGGCTGGTGATGATGGTCGCCCACCACTGGGTGCACCAGGGCGTCCGCCGTACCGTGCTCGTATTCGACGCCGCTGGGCTCGGCCTGTTCTGCGTCACCGGAACGCTCAAGGCGATCGACTTTCAGGTCGGCGTGCCGGGCGCGATCGCACTCGGCGTGGTGACCGCCAGCGGTGGGGGAGTGCTCCGCGACGTGCTGGCCGGTGAGCAACCGCAGATGTTCCGCGCCGACAGCGTGCTGTACTCGATCCCCGCCGCGCTCGGTGCCGGGGCGATCGTCGCCGTCACCGAAGCCGACCGCTACGCAGCCTGGCTCGGCGTGGCGATCGCCGCCGCCGTGTTCCTGCTGCGCGTCGCCGCCCTGAAGTTCCGCTGGCGCGCCCCGCGCCCCCGCCACCTCGTCCCCTGACGACTCGCCGGTCCGCAGGCTGGAAGTTGGCAAGGATTGTTGACTGACGGTCAACAATCGTGGCCAACCTCGCTGTGCGTCATCGGTGCCGGCGTGGCAAAGGTTGGGTGAGCGGGTCGTAGTGTCGGGCGGGTGGACGCCGAGACGGTGGCTCTGGCCGAGGCGATCGATGCCGAGCTACAGGCTGGTGGCAGTGCTGCGCGGTCGGAACGGGAGCGGGCGTATCTGAAGAGCGCGCTACGCCACTACGGCACGCCGGTGCCGTCGATTCGTACGGCCGCCAAGGCGGTAGCACGGCGATATCCCGGCATGACGCACGATCGATTGGTCACGTTGGTCGAGCTGCTGTGGGTCGAGCCCGTGCACGAACGGCGGATGGTCTGTGTGGAGCTGCTCGCTCTCTACGGCGACCGGCTCGACCCAGCCGACCTGATGTTGCTGGAACGGCTGCTGCGCGAGTCACGCACGTGGGCGTTGGTCGACGGCTTTGCCGCGTCGGTCGTGGGCTCGCTGGTCGAGCGTCACCCGGAGGCGACCACCGCCCTCGATCGGTGGGCGGTCGACGACGACTTCTGGCTGCGGAGGTCGGCGTTGCTTGCGCTGCTGGTACCACTGCGTCGGGGTCGCGGCGACTTCAGCCGCTTCGGCCGCTACGCGGACGCGATGCTCGACGAGCGCGAGTTCTTCGTCCGCAAGGCGATCGGGTGGGTGCTGCGCGACACCGGCCGCAAGCGCCCCGATCTCGTGTTCGAGTGGCTGCTCCCGCGCGCTGCGCGGGCGTCGGGTGTCACCATCCGCGAGGCGGTCAAGCCACTATCGCCGGCCCAACGAGCGGCCATCGAAGCGGCCCGCTGACCTGGGTCACGGATTGAACACCATCTTGACTGCCCCGTCGTTCTTCTGTTGGAACGTCGCGTAGGCGTCGGGCGCCTCGGAGAGCGGGAGGTGGTGGGTGGCGAACGTGTCGACCCCCAGCGGGTCGTCGTCGACGAGCAGCGGGAGGAGGTCGTCGACCCACCTGCGCACGTTGGCCTGGCCCATGCGGATCTGGACCTGCTTGTCGAACAGCGTCATCATCGGCATCGGGTCGGTCATCCCGCCGTACACGCCGAGCACCGAGACCGTGCCGCCGCGCCGGACCAGGTCGATTGTCAGGTGCAGGGCGGCCAAGCGGTCGACACCGGCATGCTTCATCAGCTTGGCCGCCCACGCGTTCGGCAACAGGCTCGTGGCCATGTGCGCGGCCTTGGCAGCGGGCGAGCCGTGAGCTTCCATGCCCACCGCGTCAATCACCGCATCTGGCCCGCGGCCGCCGGTCAGCGAGCGGACGGCGTCGACGATCTCGTGGTCGTGTTCGAACGCGGTGAGGTCGAGCACCTCCACACCACGCCGGCGCACCCGCTCGAGCCGCTCGCCGACGAGGTCGATGCCGATCACTGTGGCGACACCGAGGTGTTGGGCGATGCGGCACGACATGTCGCCGATCGGCCCGAGGCCGAGCACGACGAGGCTGCCTCCGTCGGGGACGTCGGCGTACTGCACGCCCTGCCACGCGGTCGGCAACACGTCGGACAGGAACAGGTAGCGGTCGTCGGTCGGGCCGTCGGGCACCTTGACCGGCCCATAGTCGGCGTGCGGTACCCGCAACAGTTCCGCCTGGCCGCCTGGTACCTGGCCGTACAGCTGGGTGTAGCCGAACAGCGCGGCACCGCAGTCGTGTTCGCGCACCTGCGTGGTCTCGCACTGCGACTGGAGGCCCTGGGCGCACATGAAGCAATGACCGCAGGCGATGTTGAACGGCACCACTACCCGGTCACCCGCGGCGATGTTGGTGATGTCCGACCCGACGGCCTCGACGACACCCATCGGTTCGTGCCCGAGGATGTCACCAGGCGTCATGAAGGGCGCCATCACCTCGTACAGGTGCAGGTCCGAGCCGCACAGCCCGCTCGAGGTGACCCGAACGATCGCGTCGGTCGGCTCGGTAATGGTGGGGTCGGCGACGGTGTCGATTCGGACGTCGCGACGTCCGTGCCAAACTGCTGCGCGCATGGCGTGGGCTCCGATCGGTGAGGGCTACGCCACCAGGGTCCCGAGCGGCGAGTGGTCGACGAGGGCGTTACCCGCTCGGCGGCGTGACCAATCGCATCGGCCGAACGAGATTCGAGCCAAGCTCGGACTTCGCGCAAACTCGTGCGAACGGGCTGGCCCGGCAACCTAGGGTCTCGGAGATGTGGGAGCTCTTGACGCCTCGGCTGCAGTTGCGCGGCGTGACACCCGACGATGTCGACACCTTGGTCGCCTGCCGGTCGCACCCTGACGTGAGCGTGTGGCTCGGCTCGCCACCCGAGCGCGCTGAGGCAGTTCGGCAGTTCCAGCAGATGGCGGCGGCGAGCGGGCCGGCCCCGGGCGCGTGGTATCGAGCCTCGATCGTGCACGCGGGCACGGTGGTCGGCGACGTCGGTGTCGGCATCCGCGACGGCGGCGGCATCGCCGAGATCGATGGCGTCCTGCACCCCGATCACCGCGGCCACGGCTTCGCGCGAGAGGCCGCGGCCGCACTGGTCGACGACCTGGTCGAGCACCACACGATTCATCGGATCGAGGCCAACCTCGCGCCTCGCAACATCGCTGCCATGCGACTGCTCGAAGCGATCGGCATGACGTTCGAAGTCGTCGCCCGCGACGCGCGCTGCGTCGACGGTGTGTGGGGGAACGAACTGCGCTACGCGATGACGTCGGCCGATCGGTTGGCTTGGCGCGAGCGGCCGCGGGGCGAACCCGGCGAAGTCGAGTTGGTCGAGATCACCGCCGATGACGTGGGCGACTGGGCCGAACTGGCCACGCACTACTCCGAACGGTGGTTCGTCGACCCGATGCCGATCACCTTCATGGACGCGTTGTTCCCCGAAGAGTTCGAGGGGGTGGATGCGGTGCCGTGGATGCGCGGTGTCGTCGCCGACGGCGAACCCGTGGCGTTCGTGATGACCAGCGAGAACCACGGCCAGCAGGAGGGCCACTTCTTGTGGCGGATGCTGGTCGATCGCATGCACCAACGGCGCGGCATCGGCCGGCGGGCACTGGTCCTGATGCTCGACCACCTGCGCGAGCAGGGCGTGGGGCGCGTGTTCACATCGTGCGGGGAGGGTGTGGGGACGCCGCAGCCGTTCTACGAGTCGCTCGGTTTCCGGCCCACCGGTCGGATGCTCGACGACGAGGTCGAACTCGTCATCGAACTCTGAGCAACCCGAGCTTGCGCAGCGAGGTCAGGGCCGTGCTCATGAGAAGGCTCGTCCGCCGGTGACGGCGATCGTTTCACCGGTGATGTAGGAGGCTTCCGGCGAGGCGAGGAACACGAACGCCGGTGCCAGTTCGGCGGGTTGGCCGGCGCGGCCCAACGGGGTGTCCTGCCCGAAGTCGGCGATGCTCTCGGCGGGCATCGTGGCTGGGATCAACGGCGTCCAGACGCTGGAGGCCGGTGGTGGCTCAGACGCAGAGGCCGTCGTCGGTCACGCCGCGGCTACACAGTGACAGACGTTGGACGGACTGGACCGTGAACGCGTCGTCGCCGGCACCCGGCTCGGCGAGGATGTGCAGGCGTTCACCGCCGACGGCGTCATCGCCCAAGCCGATCACGTCGACCGTGATGGAGCCGAGATCGCCCAACTCGGGATCCTCGATGATGGCAATCCGCGACAGCGGCTCCGTCGAGGCCCGCAGCTCGGCCACGGCGTGGGCGACCTCCTCCATCGTCGCCCCGCTCGGGAGTTCGCCCGACGGGTCGGTCAGCTGGTCGGTGATGTCGTCGGCCGCGCCCAGGTGGAGAAGGTACGCAACGTTGACCCAGCCGTGGTGACCGTCCTTGTCGACCTCGGCCCAGATCGCGTCGTCGACCTGGCGGTTGTGGCCGGCGGCGATCACCTCGGTGTCGAGCGGAGACAGCTCGTGGACCACGTCGAAGTCGGTGCCCGGGCCCGAACGCAGCGCGAGGGTGTCGTGGCGCTCCACACCGACCACGGCGAGCGACGCCCCTTCGTAGGGGTACAGGTCGATCACCTCGCCGGGCAAGCTCCCGTCGCTGGGTGGACTCGTGGTGGACGCTGGCGCCGTCGTGCTCGGAGCGGCGGTCGTGCTGAGGCTGGCGGGCGCCGTCGTGCTCGGGCTATCGGTCGTGCTGGGGCCGGCGACCGTCGCGCCGGTTGTCTCCGGAATGGGGGTGCTGGCGCCCTGGTCGTCGCTGCCGCAGGCCGCCACAAAGAACACAAGCGCGATCGCTGCACCGCGTCGTCGCATGCATTCCAGGGTAGGGGCAGGGTTCGCCGCCGTCAGGGCACGGCCCAGCCACGCGGCACCGCGTGGGCACCGATCGACGACGAGTTGAACTCGTTGTCAGTCCACCGGGTACGAGCGGAACTCGACCAGCAAGCCGTCGGGGTCACGCACGTAGACCGACTGTCCTACACCTCGAGCGCCCGACCGCTCGCCCTGGTCGACGATCTCGAGGCGGTCATCGGCGGCGATCGAGACCAGGTCGTCGGGGCTCACGACGAAGCAGATGTGGTCGAGGTGGCCTCGTTCGCTGCCCGGCTCACCCTCGACGAAGTCGATGATCGTGGCCTCGTTCACGCGCAGCGACGGGAACAAGGCCTGGCCGTCGCGCCACGCGTCGACGTTGACCGACTCGAGCCCGGCGTGACGCATGTACCAGTCCAGCGCAGCTTCGACATCCGCGACAACGAGCACGATGTGATCGAGAGCTGAGGCGGAGGCCATGAGGCCAACGTAGACCGGAAGGGCGCACCCCAGCCGTCAGCGCGATCGGGCCCCGCCGGCGAGAAGTGTCGAGCCGTGCAAGTCAGCCGAGTGCGAGTTCATGCTTCACCGACGATCACCAGTTCGTTGCCTTCGGGGTCGGCGACCCGCCAGCGACGCTCCGACTCGTCGAGTAGCAGGCCACCGGCTGCGACGGTCGCCGCGAGGCGCGTCGGAGCGAGGTCAGCCGGCACCGCGAGTTCGAGGCGGTCAGGGGGTCCAGGGAGTGACGAGCTCGGTGATCGACTCGTTCAGGGTCATCTGGAGGAACGGGCCGAACGACACCCGGTGCACGCCCATCGAGCGCAGGTCGTCGAGGGACCCGGCAGCCGAGCCGTTCACGGGGTGGGCGATTACGTTGATCGGTCCCGTGAGTTCGTCGAGCAGTGTCCGCACCGCGGCGGCGTCGGGGGCCTTGACCGGGTAGACGCATCGGGCGCCGGCCTCCTCGCACGCCCGCAAGCGGCGGATCGCTTCGGCGAGCGGGTCGTCGAACACCTCGGTTCGCCCGAGCAGGACGTCGGTGCGGGCGTTGATCACGAGCGGGACACCGGCGGCGTCGGCGGCGGACCGGAGCGCGCCGATGTAGTCGGCATGTTCCGCGGCCGAGCGCAAGCGCTGGTCGCTGTGGACCGTGTCTTCGATGTTGATGCCGACGGCGCCCGCGTCGAGCACCCGCTCGACGAGTTCGGTCGCGGGGGTGTCGTAGCCGGACTCCATGTCGGCGCTGACGGGCACGTCGACGGCGGCGGTGATGCGACGGATCCCGTCGAGCGCGTCGTCGAGCGACATCGCCTCGTTGTCGCCCTGCCCGAGTGAGTCGGCGAGGGGGTGGCTGCCGATCGTCAACGCCGGGAACCCGGCAGCGACGACCGCGTTGGCCGACCACGCGTCCCACACCGTCGGGAGCACCAGCGTGGTGCCCGAGTGATGAAAGTCGAGCAGTTGCTGAGCACGGGTCGCAAGGTCTGCCATGACACCATCGTGTCACCCATGACCACCGAACGGTCACCGGCCACGCCACATCAGGCCGGCGCCCTCCGGATTCCCAGCCAAGCCGGCGTCCTGGAACACCCCCTCGGTGCCACGCGAGCTTCTGGAGTTCGGTACCGTGCTGCATGCGGTGGGGACTCGGGTTGGTGGGGGAACTATGGGCATCGACAGGGCGTCGAACCAGTGTGGTGCGCGCGTTCAGGCTGTCGGCGGTGTTGACGATCGTGCTCGGGGCGGTGCTCGTTACGGTTGGGCAGGGGCAACGCGCGTCCGCGTGCTCGTGTGATCTGGTCGACCCGATCGATGCGATCGCGATGGCCGACGCCGTGTTCTTCGGTGTGCCAGTCGAGGAGGTCCCGGTCGGAGGCATCGAGGACCACCTCGACGGGTGGCGGTTCGATGTCGATGGTGTGATCAAGGGAGATGTTGCTGCGGAGGAGGTCGTGCTTGGTGACAACGAGGGCAGCAGCTGCGGCCCGATGTTCCAGCGCGGCATGGGCAGCCTGGTCGTCTTCGCGACGGACCGCCCGGACGGGTACTTCCAGAAGTGGGCATGTGTCGGCGCTGACCCGGCCACGCTCGTGGCTCGGCTGGACGAGCCGGTGGCCCACCGCGGAACCGGACCCCCGGCGGCGGTGAGGGTGGGGTCGGTCGGGCGGACCGACATCGCCGTGATCGACGCCGCGGGTCGTTCGCTCGGTGCGGCGCTGCTCGGCGTGGCCGACAACGCCGCATCAGGGGCGACCGCGTGTCCGGGTACGACGAATGTATCGCTCGTGAGCGCCGGCGGGCAGACGCACGTCACGGTGGTCGACCTCGCCGGCTGGACTGTCGTTGCCGAGTTCGCGTTCCGTGTGGCTACGCAACCCGACACCGCGGTTGCCTGCTACGACCACGGGGAGCGGATCGCGGTGACGAACCGCGATGACGGCTTCCTCCGGGTGTTCACGGCCATCACGATGGGGGAGTCGTTCAGCTACGAAGCCCCGTCGTTCATGTACGAAGCCGGGACGGACTATGCGTCGGCGGTGTTCCACCCGGCAGGGACCGCGCTGCTGCTTCCGGCCGCCGGCGGCGGGCTGCGCGCCATCGACGTACGCGACTTCGAACTGCCACCGCTCGCCGACATCGCGCTCCCTGCCGGCGCGTCGGTGGGGCGCGGCGCGATCTCCCCTGATGGGTCGCGGCTGGCGATGTTGGCGACGCTCGACGGCACCCCCTCGGTCGGTCGGACGCCGAACACCCACGTGATCGTGGTCGATCTCGTCGACGGCGTTCCGGTCGACGGCTCGGTGGCGACGGTCGCCCTCGATCCGGAGTCGGCCGCATGGCCAGACGGGCCGGCGCTTCGGATCACCTGGGTCGACGACGCGACGTGGGCGATCGAGCACGTCGGCAACGTCGAGGATTGGGTCGAGTTCATCGGCACGGACGGTGCGCAGCTACTGCCGCCGACCGACATCGGAATCGGTGGCGAGCTGGTGCCCGTGTCGGGCGGCATCGTGCGGCAGCAGCTCAGCGGGGTCCAAGCGGTGGCACTCGACGGCGCGGTCACGCTGGGTGACCCGGAGCCGGACGAGTCGTTCGATCGACGCCTCGTTGTCGGCAACTTGCGGGGTCTGGTCGAATTCACGCCGACCGACGCATCGCCACCCGCCTACGAAGTATCGCCACCGAAGACAGATGTGGGGCCGCCGGCTGTGTCGACGGTGGCTCCGCCCGAGATCTCTGACTTCCCAGCCGTCACCGCGGCTCCCGGGCTGGACGCTACCGACGACGGCCCGCCGGTGGGGCTGGTGCTCGCCGTCGCGCTCGTCGCGGGCATCGTCTTGCTCATCGCCGCTGCGTGGCTTTTGAAGCGAGCCTGTCGAGACGCGACTCCGTCGAACGGGTGAGTCCGCGACAGGTACCTGGAGGAGCGCTCGTGATCGGGGTTCCGATGAGAAGTGGCGCCGGCGATGGTCGGAGTACGGTCCGGTGAGCGCTCGGTGCGATGCAAGAGAGAGCAACGAGATGAGACCACTTCGATACTCGATCAACGTCACGCTCGACGGTTGCTGCCATCACGAGGCAGGGCTTCCGCCGGACGAGGAGTCGATGCGCCACTGGACCGCCGAGCTGGAACGCGCCGATGCGCTGCTGTTCGGTCGGGTGACGTACGAGATGATGGAGTCGGCATGGCGGCAACCGGCCACCGGTGCGTGGCCTGACTGGATGGGTGAGTGGGAGATCCCGTTCGCCGAGGCCATCGACAGGGCGAAGAAGTACGTCGTGTCGAGCACCCTGCGCGGGGTCGATTGGAATGCCGAGCTGGTGCACGGCGACTTGGGGCACGCGGTGCAGCGACTCAAGCAGGCGCCCGGCGAGGGCCTGTGGGTGGGTGGCGTGACGCTTCCGCTGGCGTTGGCGGATCTGGGGCTGATCGACGAGTACGAGTTCCTGGTGCAGCCGGTGCTTGCCGGGCATGGTCCGACGTTGCTCGCCGGTCTGCGCGAACGCATCCAGCTCGAGCTGGTCGATCGCCGTGAGTTCCGGTCCGGGGCGCTCGCCCTGCGATACCGGCACACACGAGCTACGCCTTGACGTGATCTGTCCTGGCCCGTTGGCTGCTGCCCTCGCGAGGGAACGACAGTTCGGGTCGCGTTGCCCGCACCGGCCTGGCCCCCCACGCGCGCGATGATCGACGGGTTCATCGCCCGGGGTGCTCGTAGCGGACATGGCAAACATTGGTCGTGAACCCTGAGCCGGCGTTCGGGGGCGCGCTCGTGCAGCGAGCTAGTCGCCCGACACGCCAGGCGCGGCGACGCGCTTCAGGAATCGCTCAGCGCGATCGACGTATGTGCTAACCGTCGACCGAGACTTACCCGCAGCGACGAGCTCATCCTCGTAAGGGCGGATCAAGGCGAGGAGCAGGTTCGCTGCTTCGCGGTCCTGGCGGGTCACGGGCATCCGGAAGGGTCGGCTCGAGTCTGACGCGTCGTAGTGAGCCGGATAGTCCGGTTTGCCGGAGTCCGTTCGTCGGAGACGAACGATGTCTTTCCCAATCCGCGGATCGTGAAGCTCTAGCTGTTCGACGCCGAGGCGTCCGCACAGGTTCGCCGCGCCGATGACTCGGTCGAGGTCGTTCTCAATTCGGTTGCGTTGCTTTCGGGCACATTCGAAGAGGTTGTGATACGTCCAACTGTCCGCGACCCCAGGTTGCTCAAGCATCCAGCACACTGTGTCGTGATCGAACGGGTCGTTGCTTCGGTCGTTGCTGTCGGCGTAGGTCGTCGGGGCACTCATGTGACTTGTCTTCTCCCAAAGGAAGCATGGTTGCATTGTTCATGGAGAAGTGTGCATCACGCGGAACGTGGGCGTCAAGTCGTAGGTCGATCGCCCTCCCGTTGCGCCTGACAGCGGGAGCCAGTCAGGTCTCGCCGCTCCAAGGTGGTCGAAGATTGCGACGGAGCCGGCGATAGAGGATACAAGGGTGCTGATCATGTGCACAGAGCTTTGGGACGCGCGAACCTCATGGTGCTATGAGAGATTCCGACGAGACCGTCGACGAATACGGGCGCTGCGTACTATCCGAACTGTTGCCCGCCGAATGTGGCTGCCGTCTTCACGCCACCGCCAAGCCGGCGTCGGGCCGTGGCCGCACCGGACCGCGCGCACACCAGTGGCGTCGCGATGACGACATGGTCGTGGCCGCTGCCTACTTCCGCTATGGCACGAACAACTTGCCCGGTGCGGCGAAGGCGGAGCTGATCGGCTGCTCGGTAGCGTCTGTCGCGTACAAGCTGGGCAATCTTCACTCCTACGTCACCGGCCAAGGATCGCTCGACCAAGGCAGCGCCCAGATGCGCTCGGTGGTCGCTCAGCTGCGCCGGGCTGGTGATCGCGATCGAGAGCGGCTGGCCGACGAGGCGTATCGACGTCGCAGTCGTTGACCCCGCGGGGTGCTCCGCATCCGGCGGTAGGTGACGGTCTGGGGTACTCGATCACGTGCCTTGTCACACCCTGCGCGTACGGTGGGCGGCGTGGCTGACAAGTCGGCGATCGAGTGGACCGAGGCGACGTGGAATCCGACCACGGGTTGCGACCGCGTGTCTCCTGGTTGCGATCACTGCTACGCGTTGACGTTGTCGAAGCGGTTGAAAGCGATGGGATCGCCGAAGTATCAGCTAGACGGTGATCCGAGGACGAGCGGACCTGGCTTTAAGTTGACGATCCATCCTTCGTCGCTAGATGTTCCGCACCGGTGGAACGCTCCGCGGCTGATCTTCGTGAACTCGATGAGCGACCTGTTTCACGATGACGTTCCGATCGAGTTCATCGGACAGGTTTTCGAGGTGATCCGCAACACACCGCAGCACACATACCAGGTCTTGACGAAGCGGGCGCAGAGGCTGAGCCGAGTGGCCGGCGAGCTCGACTGGCCGTCCAACCTGTGGATGGGGGTGAGTGTCGAGTCTCGGCGCTACACGTTCCGCATCGACCATCTCCGCAAGGTGCCAGCTGCGGTGAGGTTCGTGAGTGCTGAACCGCTTCTCGGCCCGCTCGGCGATTTCGATCTTGATGGCATCCACTGGGTGATCGCGGGTGGAGAGTCGGGTGCCAACGCTCGACCGCTGGAATATGAGTGGGTGGCCGACATTCGCGACACCTGCACGTCAGCGAAGGTGGCGTTCTTCTTCAAGCAATGGGGCGGCAGAACACCCAAGGCGGGCGGACGGGAGCTTGACGGTGAGTTGTGGGATCAGCTCCCCATGAAGACCGCGAGCTAGAAACATGGCCGTACCGACAGGCGTGTTGTGGGAGCGTGATCCGCACACGGCTGCGAAACACACGTTGCTCCGCCGCTACTTGTCGGCGTGGTTTCCCATCATGGCGAAGCAGTTCCGTGGTGACGGGATCACGTTCCTCGATGGTTTCGCCGGGCCTGGTGAGTACACGAATTCCACGGAGAGCTCGCCGGTGATCGCGATGACGCAAGCCGTGCGCAACGAGGTAGTCAGTTTGGGGACGCCGATTCGGCTTGTGTTCATCGAGGACGATCGCCGACGAGTAGAGCACCTCGAGACTCTGCTCGAACGACGGTTTCCCCAATCGAGCTGGCCGGCCGGCATGGTGTCACGAGTCCGTCACGGCCAATGCGGCGACTTGTACGAGCAAGCGATCGCCGAGGTCGGCGGGTGGTTCGGCCCGGTGTTCGCGAACCTCGACGGCTGGGGGGCGGACACCAACTACGAGATCGTGCAACGGATCGCGCAACAGCAGTCGTCCGAGGTCTTGGTGACCTTCAAGGACCAGTTCTTTATCCGCTTCGCCAACGGGGAGCAGGAAGCAGGCGAACGCGTCTTTGGGCACAGTGACTGGCGGAACGTCGACCAGCTCCCGGCCTGGGACAAGAAGCCGTTCCTGCTCAACCTTTACCGCCAGTGCCTCCATGATGCCGGCTTCCCGTACGTGCTGACGTTCGAGATGATCGACGAAGGTGGACACTCCCTGTACCTCTTCTTTGGCACGACCAACACGGTTGCCGTGCAGAAGTTCAAAGACGGACTGTGGGAAGTCGACGGAGTCGCCGGTCAGCGGTTCCGGGACCCACGCGATCCCAACCAAATGTCATTCGACATTCTCCGGCCCGACTTCACCGCGCTCGCGACAAGCATCCTCGAGCTGCTCGAGATGCGCGACCACAACATGGCCGAACTCTGCCAGTACGCGCTCCTGGAAACGATCTACAAGGACACGCACGTGAAGCCTGTCGTGGATTCGCTCCTCCAAGAGCGCAAGGTGGAGTGGGCGCGAACCGGCAAGTCGTACCAGGACCGTGTACTCCGACTCGCGCCGACGACGCTGTTCTGACCGATCGATGCGCCGCGGTCGCCTTCCTCATGACCGGCCGCGCCGCTCGGCACCGCGCCCTTGGCGACCTCGCGCGCTACCAGACACACGACGCTCCAGTTGGAGGCCCACTGACTCACGTGCCGTGTGGTGCCACGGCGGTGCCCCATCCCTCTGGTTCTCTGTCTGGCTACGAGTTGTCCGAGGCCGGACTCTCATCACTCTGCACGCGGGCGTCGTCAGCTGCGAACCCGGACTGCCTGCGCTCGGCCGCTCGTTCGGGGTCGACGTTGGCGGCATACCACGCGGCTGCCTCCGGTGGTGAGAAACCTTGCTCCGCCCATGCCGCTGCGTCATCGGGCGTGAAGCCCTCGCTCATCCACTCAGCAGCGACCGCGGGCTCGAACTCGTTCGACCAATCCCAGGCTTCATCTGGCTCGAAGCCGAGCTCCGCCCACGCTTGAGACGATCGAGCGTCGTCGCCTAACGCATCCCGCCACGCCGCCGCGTCGAAGGCATCAAAATCGGCTGCCGCCCAGTCAGAAGCTTCTTCGACGCTGAGCCCGGCAGATCGCCAGGCGCTGGCGTTGCCAGGCTCGAATCCCCCGGTGTCCCACTCCTCTGACTCGTCAGGCGAGAAGCCATTGTCCCGCCAGATAGTTCCGACGTGTTCATCGTCAGACCAAGGGGCACGATAGTTGCCGTCGTTGTCCTGTAGAGCCGCCCACGGGTCATCGTCGAAGTCCCAGTCGAAGTCTCCCTCAACCGAATCCTCGGCGCTCTCGGACGCTCGGCTGGAGCCCGCATCAGAGCTCTCAACGCCGATCTCATTCTCCACGATGCAAACCGCCTCATCGAGAGCGACGCACGCAGCGGCGACACTTTGGATCGAAATGGACTCGGGGCGGGAGCCGGTCGACAGCATCTCGACTGCGAGACCTCCCGAAACCTCGATCGCGATTCCAGCCAGAAGAGTTGCCAGCGCCTTGCGGGAAAACCTGACGAGGCCCGCCGACTTCGGCGAGCGCCCTGCAATCCGATGAGCGTCCTGAGCCGCGCGCACCTGGTGGGAGACCGCGCGCTTGGCACCGGGCAACAGGGCAAGCTCCTGGCGGAACACCGAGTCGCGAGTTTCTAAGGCGCGATCGATCGTGCCCAGCAACTCTTCGAATACGGAGCACGCCGCATCGATCATCACTTGGCGAGGAAGAACACCAGGTCGGCCGGCCGAGATCCGCTCGTACTCACTGTTCAAGCGGTCGCGGTAGTGCGAAACCCAGATGGCTGGCGCGGCCGGCAACGAGAAGCCCGAGTTCATCTCACCGTCTAGCGACACTTTGCCCCCTAGTTCGCACCGTCAGGCTTCAACGTATCGCGTTCGACCCACTCAGGCCCCCCGAGGGGGTCTCCATTCTCGACCACGGATCGGGAAGCTCGGATTGATACACCGCCGCACCAGCGCCACCGAGGTGCCCGAGCGGACGACGCGAGCCGGCGTCTTCATTCGATTGGTCTCGGCGACCCACCCGATGACCGGCTCGAAAGCGGTGGTACCCGTCAACGCTGTCGGTGACGGTCGAAAGCTGCGCGTTCGCGCCGCGTCACCGACAAACGCCTCCTCGGGTCGCTGCACGACCGCCGACAGCTCGACGAGACCCGGAACAGCACTCCACTGCCCAGGCACAGAACGACCGACGATCCCCCCATAGGTGCCGGTTGAGGTCGGTGCGCGACTGGGTGTCGTTAGTTGGGGTGGTGGGATCGGTGTTGGGTGAGGGTGTTGGGGTGGGTCCAGCCGCTGAACCAGCGCAGGTTCATGTGTTCGCCACTTGGGGG
>DATMEY010000007.1:0-22409 GCA_035556435.1 Ilumatobacter sp.
GCCAACGCCTACCAACGTGCAACATCGAGCGGTGCCCCCAAGCGCACCCTCGACACACGCACCGAGGTTCCACCGCCGACCACCACGACCACGACGCCTCCCAGCCCGACGACCACCACCACGACTCCCAGCCCGCCGACCACTACGACCCCGCCGCCCGCGGGCGGCCCATGCCACCCGTCGTACCCGACGGTGTGCATCCCACCGGCGCCGCCAGATCTCAACTGCCCCGACATCCCATATCGGAACTTCGTCGTCCTCCCGCCGGACCCACACAAGTTCGACCGCGATAAGGACGGCTACGGATGCGAGGGCTAAGGGATTGTCCTCAACGACACGTGCGGACGTCGCCCGCATCCGGGTCCGTAGCGGTGGCGGTCTTTCGGGCCTCGTGGTCATGCCCATTGCTTTGTGCCCCCAGCATCGATGAAGTAGGGCGGCGCCCCCGAACGGCGTGGCAGTTCCAGCCAATCTCCTCGACCAGACGCAAGGTTCGGATTGCCGTACGGGTCGGCCTCTTCGCCGTCGAAGGACCACGTGCGTCTCAGAATGCTTGGGTCGATGACCGGTGTCAGGGGCGGTAGAGACTCAGCAAAGCGGCGCTTCGGATCTGAGCGGGGTGGGGTGGGGTAGCGAGGGTCCGCGAGGCGCGGTACAGGGACTCCAAGAATCGGTGGTTCCTACACCTGTCGAGTCCTCGGAGTCCCTGTGGAGTTCAACCCTACGCGTATGTGCGAGCTGCTGGTCGGCCTGCCCGACGTCAACGTGCTCGCCGTTCGCGATGTCGCCGGGTCGGGTCTGGGCTGAGTCTGGGCGACAGTGGTGGTGTGGGGTCAGTGTAGTGGGTTGAGGTGGGTGTGGCAGAGCGCGAGCTCGTATTCGAGTGGGGTGAGGCGTCCGAGTCGGTCTTGGCGTCGGCGGCGGTGGTAGGTGCGTTCGATCCACTCGATGGTCGCGTGGGTGAGTTCGTCTCTGGTGGCCCAGCGTGGCTTGCGGTTCAACACGTTCTTCTGCAGGAGCGAGAAGAACGATTCCATGGCGGCGTTGTCGCCGCACGCGCCGACGCGACCCATCGATTGGCGGAGCCCGTTGGTGCGGATCATGCGCTGGTAGCGGCCGGATCGGTATTGACCGCCGCGGTCGGAGTGCACGATCGTGTCGACCGGGCCGCCGCGGAGGTTGATGGCGTGTTCGAGCGCGTCGCAGACGAGTTGGGAGGTCATGCGGGCACCGGACTGGTAGCCGACGATCCGGGTCGAGCACAGGTCCTTGATCGCAGCGAAGTACCACTTGCCTTCGTCGGTGGGGTGTTCGGTGATGTCGGACACCCACGCGACGTCGCAGGTGTCGGCATGGAAGTGGCGTTGCAGCAGGTCGTCGGTGACCGGCGGGCCGGCTTTGGTGCGCAACGACTTGGACTTCACGGTGCTGGAGTGGATCCGATGCGTCTTGCAGAGCCGCTTGACACGATCCCGGCCGACCTGATGGCCGCGTTGTTTGAGTTCGTCCCAGATGAACCGATGCCCGAACTCGGGGTCGTCGGCGTGGATCTCGCGGATCTCGGCGAGCAGCACCGTGTCGTAACGCTCACGCGCCGACTGAGGTGTCTGCTTCCACTTGTAGAACGACGTCGTGTTGAACCCCAACACCTCGGCGCTTCTGACGATCGGAACCCCCTCGGTCTCGGCGAGCCGGTCGACGAGGGGGTACATCATTTTGGGGTGATCTCCTTCGCGAAGAACGCCGCCGCACGCCGCAGGATCAGGTTCTCCTCCTCGAGCACCTTCACCTTGCGCTTGAGCTCACGGACCTCTTCTTTCTCGGCCTGGGTCTGACCGGGCCTCTCGCCAGCTTCGATCCCGTCCAACTGGAGCCAGCGGTGCAGACACGACTCGGAGATCCCGAAATCGGCGGCGATCTTCGTCTTCGGTTCCGACGACGACTTCGCGGTCGCGATCACCATCTGACGGAACTCGTCAGGGAACGGCTTGGGCATGACAACATCCTCTCACGCAGAGCCAACGCTCCGCAGTCTAGATGTCGCCCAGACTCAGCCCAGACCCGTCCGAACGCCTCGGGCTTGTTGGTTGGATCGCTGGCGACGCTGGCTGGGGACTGTCGCCAGTGCAACAAGATCCGCGGTACATGAACGAACGGCAAGCCGAGTTCGAGCATTCGTAGAAGGATGTCGTGGTCCTGCGCCCCGTCCGTGCCGGGGCGAAAGCCGCCGGTCTCGATCAGACGATCGCGTCGTACGGCGACCAGGTGGGTGATGTAGTTCGTGTGTCGCAGTCGCTCTGGCGGGAGATCCGGCTTGAAGAACGGACTCACGTACCGACCGTCCGCGCGGATGATGTCGTGGTCGCTGTACACGACGACGGCATTCGGAGCTGCCCGTGCCGCTTCGGCGACGGTGACGAGGGCGTCCACCGCTAGGACGTCGTCGTGGTCGAGCATCACTACCCACTCGCCGGTCGCCAGGGATAGAGCGTCGTTGCTGGCCGCGACGATGCCGCCGTTGGCCGCACGTCGACGGATCAGTCTCCAAGCGGCGTGGTTGGCTTCGAGCACTCCGTCGACGCCGGGATCGTTCGACCCGTCATCGACCACGACGTGTTGTATGGCGACGTTTCGGGACTTCAGGCCGGTTTGGCGAGCAACGGAGGTGAGGCACTGGGCGAGGTGCTCGGGCACAGGCCGGTACACGGGCGTCAGAACCGAGATGCTGATCGGCACAAGTCCGGCACTTCGGCGCCGTTGGCGTGAGACGACTGAACCCACCCAGCGCAGGCAATTGATCAGACGCCGGATGGGCCCGGTGAGTCGCTGGTACAGATCCTGATCGGCGCGCGCCTTCGCGAGAGCGACCCGCACTGACTCCCGCTCCTCCTTGAGCGCGTCCGTGCGCTCCCATATGGGCAACTGCGGCCGCCTGCTCCGCCGCGTAGGCGGCAGCCTTCGCGGCTGGCGTTGGGGCGTCCCGTGCGGCCGCTCCCGCGTCCCCACCGCGACGTCGAACGGCGTCGCTCACCGCCAACTCGCCTGCTGCGAAGGCTCGCGCCTGATCGATCGCCTCGCGTACCCTCGGGTCGGCGGGCACGGCGGTCTCGTAGATGGCGAGGACGTGCTCGGCGCAGTCGGCTGCCCACGATGCAACGCGCCTGCGATCATCGACACTCAAGGTCTGCGGGGAGCCCGCCACGGTTTCGAGAGTATCCGCGTGACCCGATCGCCACTCGTGGGTTGCGTCGACTCCTGAGGAATCAGGTCGTGCGGAGGTCGTAGAGGTACCAGATCTCGTCGCGGTCGTCGCCGGGGGACACCCGGACACCTCCGGGGAAGCGGCCGACCTCGCGCCAGCCCAGGCGGGGGTAGTACTCCTCGAGCCCAGTCTTGCCGCGGGCCGACAGGTAGACCTGTTCGAGCCCGACCGCCGACCCTGCGGCGAGGCACGCTTCGACCAGCCGCCGGCCCAGGCCGGCGCGTTGCAGATCGGGGTCGACCATCAGCAACTTGAGCATTGCCCGATGGCGCACCACCGGATCGGTGCCGGGCTCCAGCCGCACGGTCCCGACCAACCGGCCGCCCTGCCGCGCAGCGAGCAACAGCGTGCTTCCAGCAACGATGTCGTCGGCAATCCGCTCCGCCGCGGCGTCGACCTCGGAACGCTCGACATCGTGCCCGAACCCGACCGCCCCGCCGGTTAGCGACACTCGGTACCACAGATCGGCCAACTCGGCGACGAAGCTGGCGTCGACCGCCGTCGGGTCGATACGTCCGATCACTGGTGCGTCGCTCACCCCGAGAGTCTGTCACTGGGCCGCAGCCGACGTCCCGGCGAGTTCTGCGACGGTGCTGGTCCCGGCCTGGGCGAGTCGGTAGGGCCGGGAAGGCGACCGAGCAATAGCGTGCAGGAGATGAGCACCGGATCGGACCCGACCGCCGACACCGCTCGCTTCATGAACGTGTTGGCGGCGATCGACGCCGCCAACGCGGCCGACCCGTCCGAGGCGCACGGCGAACCGCTCGCGCTCTACGAAGGCCGCACCGCCCACCAGTGGACCGTGCGGCTCGAACCGCTCGCCCCCGAAGCCGTCCAGATCGCTGCCCGCGCCCATCATCTGCGGCGTTGGGAGGTGCCGCGTTCGAGCTACCCGGACGGCCGCAACGGCTACTTGCGCTGGCGGCGCGACCAGCAGCGCCGCCACTCCGACGACCTGTCCACACTGCTCGCCGCCCACGGCTACGACGACGCGACTATCGAGCGGACAGCGACGATCATCAACAAGCGTGGGCTCGGGTCGGACCCCGACGTGCAATTGTTCGAGGACGCGGTCGCGCTCACGTTCCTCCAATCTCAACTGGTGTCGACGCGCGCCCGGCTCGCCGACGACGACAAGCTCGTCGAGGTGCTCCGCAAGACGTTCGCCAAGATGAGCGAGCGTGGCCGGGCCGCGGCGGGCACGATCGAGATCAGCGAAGCCATCGCGCCGCTCGTGGCCCGCGCTACCGGCACCGGCTGACACCTGCCAGGGCCTCGACCAGCCGGCCCGCTGGCCTGCGATCGAGGTTGTGTCGCGGGCGTCGGCGACTCCACACCGATGCTGGGGTGGGGTGGTTTCGACGGGCTCAACCACCGGGGTGGGCTCAGCCACCGGGGGTGGGGGTGGGGTGGGTTTCGGCGGGCTCAACCACCGAAGGGGATGGTTCGATGTGGCTTTGGGGGTTGCCTTCAACTGCGGTTGAAGCTGTTGACTGGCGGCCGTGACTGCCGTCGACACCGCGCCCGATCAGCCGGACACTGGTTCGGGGTTGTTCGGGCCGGCGTACCGGGCGCTCACGATTGGGCTGGTGTCGATCGTGACGCTGGTGGCGTTCGAGTCGCTGGCGGTGGTGACGATCCTGCCCGAGGTGGAAGCCGACCTGGGCGGGCTGGCGTGGTACGGCTGGGTGACCACAGCGTTCTTCCTCGGCACGATGATCGGCATCGTGTTCGCCGGCCGCCAGGCCGACCGTTACGGCCTGGCCCGCCCCTACGTCGCCGGGCTCACGCTGTTCGCCGTGGGTCTGCTGGTGGGCGGGCTGGCGACGTCGATGCCGATGCTCGTCGTCGCCCGAGTGGTGCAGGGGTTCGGGGCCGGAGTGGTGCCGGCAGTCGGCTACGTGGCGATCGGGCGGTTCTACCCCGAAGCGACGCGCCCACGGATGTTCGCCGTGCTGTCGACCGCGTGGGTGGTACCGGGCATCGCCGGGCCGGCCCTGTCGGAACGGATCGCCCACCTGACGAGCTGGCGCTGGGTGTTCCTCGGCCTGCTCCCGCTGGTGATCGTCGCCGGCAGCCTGATCGTTCCCACGATGCGCCGGATCGGCGCCCCCGACGCGGCCAACGGCGATGACGCCGCCGGGCGGCCGTGGTTACGTCGCCCGATGGTCGAGGCCGTGCGCGTCGCGGGTGGTGCCGCGCTCGTCGTCGGCGGCCTCACCCGCGGCGGGTGGGAAGTGGCACCGATGGTCGTCGCCGGCGTGGTGGTGGGCGTGAATCCGCTCCGACGGCTGACGCCCCCGGGCACGCTGCGCAGCGCCCCCGGGCTTCCCGCCACCGTGCTGTCGCGGGGCATGCTGATGTTCGCCTTCTACGGCGTCGACGCGTTCGTGCCCTATGCGCTGACGCACGGCAAGCACACGTCGACGTTCGCCGGCAGCATCGCCGTCACCGCCTCGACGCTCGGCTGGACGTCGGCGGTGTGGGTGCAGCAGCGCCACATCGTGCGCACCGGCGAGGCGTTCTTCATTCGCATCGGCTACGCCGTCGTGGCAGCCGGGGTGGCGACCATCGCGATCACCGCCGCCGCGCCCGACGTGCCCTTCTGGGTGATCCACATCGGCGCGACCATCTCGGGGTTCGGGGTGGGGCTGGCGTACTCGGCTCACGCCCAGGCCACGCTGCGCGTCGCCGACCCCGAGCGGTACGGGGCGGCGACCGCCTCACTCCAGCTGTGCGACAACCTCGGCGTGGCGCTCGGCGCCGGCCTGAGCGGAGCGGTGATCGCGTTCGGCGACGGCCGCGGGTGGGCGCCGGGCAGCGGGGTCGGTCTGGCGTTCGTCGCCCCGGTCGCCGTTGCCGTGGTGGGTGTGGCGTTCGTCGCCCGGCGCCTGCCACCGCCGGCCGCTCCGGCGACTCCCGCCGTCGCCTAGCGTTCGGGGGCATGGCCACCTGGGACGACGTGATCGGCGTCGCCACCTCACTGCCCGAGGTAGAGGAGGGGACGTCGTGGGGCAACCGATGCTGGAAGGTCAAGGGCCGCACGTTCGTGTGGGTGCGGCCGCTCGGCAAGAAGGACCGGGCCGACCTCGGTGACGCCGCCCCGACCGGCGAGATCGCCGGGGTGCGGGTGGCCGACCGGGCCGACAAGCAGGCCGTGCTCGACACGTACGACGCAGTGTTCACGATCCCGCACTTCGACAACTACGACGCGGTGCTGATCCACCTCGACGCGGCCGAGCCGGCGGTGGTCGAAGAGCTCGTCGTCGATGCTTGGCTATGCATGGCCCCACCCAAGTTGGCGGCCCAGTACGCCGCCGACCACGACCTCGGTTGACGCTCGGTAAGCCGGGCCGCCCGCTGCCGGTGGTTTCGACAGGCTCAACCACCTTGGGCCGACGTCTGCCATGGTGGTTTCGACGGGCTCAACCACCTGGACCGCCCGCTGCCGGTGGTTTCGACGGGCTCAACCACCTTGGGTTGGCGTTACTCGCGGTGGTCGGCGGTGCAGGCGGCGCCTCCGCACACGTCGATCAACTGGTTGTCGAAGAGGAACGCAGCCTTCTGGACGCGCACGTCGGGGTCGGCGCGGGGGTCTTCGTGCGAGTCGTCGCCCTCGGTCGGAGGGATGTTCTCGAACGGGATTGGCGCCATGCCCGAGTCCCAGATGACGATCGCCGAACCAGCGGTACCACCCCCGCCGGCCGGGTCGCTGTAGTCGATCGGCACCAGACCCCAGCCCGGCTCCACCTCGGCCCAACGACCCTCGGCTGCCACCGGCTGGTGGATCGCCGCGCCCAGCGTGCGCGCCTCGATCAGCGCCGACAGCTCGCTCACCTGATGATCGCCGTAGGCGACGTGCAGCAGCGTCGGCACCGGGTCGACGCCCGGATAGTTGTCGGACGTGACGTGCTGCACGTAGCCCGCACCCTCGCCACGGTCCCACAACATCTGCGTCATCGAGATGATCAGCGTGCGGTCGAACGGGTCGGGGTAGGCCGGCTCCATCACCGCCTCGTAGTCGGTGAAGTCGACCGAGCGCGGCAGCAGGATCGAATAGTTCATGCCCGGCACGCCGAGCACGGCGCGTTCGATGTCGGGCGACACGGCGATCAACGCCAGCCCCATGATGCCGCCCTGGCTGTTGCCGTCGTAGTCGAGCTCGCTCGTGTCGATCAGCGGGGTTCCGTCGGCCCGCTGGAACTCGGGCAGCGCGGCGAGCCCGTCGGGGTGCAGCATCAGGCGACCGAGGAAGATCTGGTTGAGCAGCCCCTGCTGGAGCCGGTCGGCCATCGTGTTGAACCGGGAGAACTCGCCGAGTGTCTGCGCCGCGTTGCCGATGTCGTCCTCGCTCATGCCGGCCCACTTGGTGGCGCAGTGCACGACGTTGTGCTCGTTCGACATCGCCCGCACGTTGCTGGCGTTGATCTCGAGGTTGCGGCCGAGCAGGCCGTGTCCGTACTGGACCAGATGCGCCGGCTCGGAGCCGGCCACCGTGGCGTCGGAGATGTTGCACACGAACGGCGACTCGAGCGTGGGGTTCTCGGGGTTGACGGCGGGGTGCGCGTCGGGGTTCTCGGCCAGGTCGGCGTCGTAGTGGAACGAGTTGCCCGGGGTGCCGTCGCCGGTGAGGAAGTTCGGCACCGTGTAGGTGCCCTGCACCTGGATCGCGATCGTCTCGGGCTGGTCGGGGTCACCGGTGCGCGTCACCGAGGTGACGGTGACGGCCGGTGCGGCGTCGCCCAGGTCGGCGAGCGCGGCGTCGCGGATCGCCAACATCCGCCCGGCGATGTTGGTGGTGCTGGCCGTGGTGAAATCCCAGGCCAGGATCAGGTCGTCGGTGGCGATGCCCGCCGCGGCCAGCGCGGCCAGGTTGGCCTCCACCGCCGGGCGCCGCGCCTCCACCGTCGACAACTCGGTGAGCAACCCGTCGCGGTAGGCCCGGAACACCGGGTTCGGCTCGACCGGCGCGCCGTCGGTGTCGACCAGCCCGCGGATGCCCACCACGTACGTGCGGCCCTCGGGCAGCGCGACCGCCGGGTGGATCACGAGCGTCTCGCCGTCCGGCTGGGGCGCCTTGGCGTCGGGCTCGGCCCACAGCGCGAACCGCTCGCCGGTGTCGGCATCGATCAGCACCACGGTGGCGTCGTCGTCGAGCGACGCGCCGAGGTCGGTCCAGCTCGGCAGGTTCGAGGCCGCGGCATCGAGGCCGGGCACGAACGTGAGGATCGTCGAGTTCGGGCTGAAGCCGTCGTTGCGGTTCCATTCGGCCATGTCGATCGGCACACCGCTGGCGTTGGTGGGGGCCAGCTCGGTGGGGTAGCGCACGCGCAGGCCGGTGTCGGTGTAGTCGTCGCCGACCGTGAAGAAGTTGCTCGGGTACGGCAAGAAGCAGTGCCGGGTGTCGAGCGTGTCGCAGCCCAGGGGCGAGGCCGCGAGCGTCGCGTCGATCGCCGCCAGCGTGTCGGCGTCGGGCTGCTGCGGCCCGGGCGCGGTGGTGGGCGCGGGCGCAGTGGTGGCTGGTGAGGTGGTAACGGCTGGCTCATCCACCGGGGGAGCGGTGGTGGTTGAGCCAATGGTGGCTGCCGGCGGCGTCGTTACCGGCGTGGTCGTGTCGTCGTCGCCTCCGCTACAGCCGGCGATCACCAGTACCGCGGCCACGCCGCTTGCCACCAACTTGCGCATGTCGCTCCCCTCTACGCCCGCGGCCGTCCGCCGCTGGCCGTGCCACTGTGCCACGCCCCACCAGGGTGCGTGCAACACGAGCGCGATCAGCCGAGCAGGACTGCGTCGGTGATCGTGACCGTCGGCCAGCCCGGCAAGGTCAGCTCGAACGACGGATCGCCGACCTGCACCGACTCGCCGTCGCCGAGCCACCATCCCTCGGTGCGTCGCCGATCGACGTACCACGTGGCAACGCCGTGCTCGCGGAAGATGCGGTGCTTGGTGAGCAGGTCGTGATCGCGGTCGCGCGACAGCACCTCGAACACGGCCATTGGCGGCGACTGGAACGCCTGCTCGGGTACGGGCCGGTCGTGCTGGGCCCAGATGGCGACGTCGGGCCGCAACATCTGTCGTGGGCCAGCGCGCCAATACGTCTCGCCGCGGACGACGAACCCGGGTGGGCGAAGCGACCCGAGCAACATCATCAACTCGAACGTGATGCCCTGATGTACGTCGCTGCCCAAGTCGGCACCCCCCGCGTACAGCGCACCGTTGACGATCTCGATGCGGCCGAATTCAGGGTGCTCGTGTTCGAGGGTTTCGATGTCCTCCAGGGTGTAAGCCTGAATCCACCGATCTGGCGGCTCGTTCCTCGCCGTCATCACGGTGAATCCAGGCTCGTCAACGTTTTGCGTTCAAGCGCCACGCAGGCTGGGCTTCACCGGCGGTGCATCAGGGCCACACGTGGACGCGACCGCCGTGGGCTGGGGCCACGTCCACGAGCGGCCGCGGCGATCGGTGGATCCAGCGTCAGCGCCGAGCTCCGAAATGCTCACGGTGGAAAGCCTACGCGTTGAGCGGCAGTGTGTCGCCGGCGCGGGGAGTGGTCCCCGGCGCGTGCGGGTCAGTCCTGCGGCGAGTCGCGGAGGCCGTCGTTGAAGGCCTTGTACATGTCGTAGACCTCTTTGCAGGCCTGGCACAGCGGGAGCTGCTTCGGGTCGCGGGCGGGTACCCAGATGTGCCCGCACAGCGCCTCGATCGGTGTGCCCAGCACGCGGGCCTCGAGCACCTTGGCGGCCGCCGACTCGCCGGGGTCGACCTTGACGATGTGAGCGACCGTGGGCTCGCCGGTTTCGGTGCGTTCGTCGGTGAGCGTGTCGGTGGATCGCACCGGGCGAGTCTCGAGTGGCGCAGGCTGCAGGTCCGGCATCGGGGTGAGTCTACGATCCCGCCCGATGTCGGCTCCGCTCGCCCCGCCCGCGCCCGGCGGGCCGCCGCCTGCCTGGTACCCCGACCCGCTGGCGACGGGCGGCTGGCGGTGGTGGGACGGTCACGCGTGGACGCCCTACGTGTCGAACCCAGGCCCTGGGCCGACGGCGCGCAAGCCACGCTTGCCGCGCTGGCTGAGCGTGCCCGTGGTGGCGTGCGCGCCGCTCGTGATCTTGCTGCTGGTGATCCTCGCCGCGTCCGCCCCGATCGCGGTCGTGGCGGCGGTCGTTCCGCTGATGATCGTGTGGCCGACGTTGGCGTGGCTCGACCGGGTCGAACCCGAACCGACCAGCTCGCGTGTGCACGCCGTGTTGTGGGGCGCGTTCGTGGCCGTGCTCGCCGGGGCGCTTGCCAACGAGTCGGTCGCCGCGGCGACGAACATGACCGTCGCCATGGTCGTCTCGGCGCCGCTGGTCGAGGAAGCCTTCAAGGTGCTCGGTGTGGTGTGGGCGGTGCGCCGTGGCGAGGTGGACGGGGTCACCGACGGCATCGTGTTCGCCGGCTGGGTGGCGCTCGGGTTCGCGGTGGTCGAGGACGTGCTCTACTTCGCCGACGCCGGCGAGATGTTCCCTGCCGTCTTCCTGTTGCGGGCGATCCTCACCCCGTTCGCCCACCCGCTGTTCACGTTCTGGGCCGGGTTGGCGATCGGCTGGGCGGTGTCGCGCGGGCGGCGGTTGTGGCCCGCCGCCTTGGGTGGCTTGGCCGTGTCGGTGGCCCTGCACGCGGCGTGGAACGGGTCGCTGGCGCTCGCCGCCCCCGACCCCGAAACCGGTGAGGGCGGCTCGGGCGTGCTGATCTTGGCGGTGGTCGGCCCGCTGTTCGTGGTGCTGTTCGTCGGCGTCGTCATCGCCCTGGTGCGGATGCGGCGGGCCGAGCAGCGCCGGTTCGTGGCCCAGTGGCCGTTCCTCGTGCGGCAGTACGGGTTGACCGCGGCCGAGCAGGCGTGGTTCGTCGACTGGCGGCAGATGCTCGTCGCCCGGCGTTCTCTTCCGAGGCCGGCGCGCCGCCGGTTCGACGCCTTCCGTGCGGCCCTCGCCCGACTGTCGATGCACCACGCCCGGCTCGGCACCGTCGACGCCAACCGCGAGCGGGTGCTCGCCGAACAGCTCGCCACCGCCCGACGCGACCTCGCCGCCCGCTGAGCGCACGGTGGGTTCGGCAGGTTCAACCACCTTGACGGTCGGTGGGTTCGACGGGTTCAGCCGTCCAGGAGTTCGCGGGCGACGCCGATCCAGAACTCGGTGGCGAGCGTCAGGCTGGGCACGTCGATGCGTTCGTCGTGGCCGTGGAAGCGGCTGCCGAACGTGGCCAGGTCCATCCCCGGCGAGAACAGTCCGGCGCCGTACGCCACCCGCCCGCGGGTGCGGTAGAAGCGGGCGTCGGTGCCGCCGGTGACCAACCCGGGCACCAGCTGCGCCCCCGGGTAGGCGGCCTGGGTGTGCCGGCCGAGCACGTCCCACAGGGCGTTGCCGGTGGGGCTGATGGTGGCGTCGGAGTGTTGCAACTCGCCGATCTCGACCGCACCGGCCAAGTCGCCGAGCGCATCGTCGAGCATCGCCGCCACGTCGGCGCGGGTGGTGCCGGGCACGGTGCGGATGTCGACGTCGATGTCGACCACGTCGGGGATCACGTTGGTCTTCGGCCGCGACTCGGGGTTCGTGTCGGCGACGTTGGGCGAGATCGTGGTGTGGGTCTGGGCGTGGCAGCCGCGCGCCAACGCCACCGGCAAGGTGGGCAGCACGTCGCCGATGCGGGCCGGGTCGGTCAACGCCTCGGCCAGGTCGGCCGGCAGCGGCAAGGTGGCCACCTGTGCCTTCCACACGTCGGAGATGTGCGCAGCGGGCCGGTAGGCCGACAGACGGTTGACGATCTCGGCCGCCGTCACGAGCGCGTTGTCCGACCCGAACGGCGCCGACCCGTGGCCCGGCGTGCCGCCCACCCGCAAGCGACGCCAGGCGAGGCCCTTCTCGCCGACGTTGACGGTGACGTGGCGCGTGCCGTGGGCGTCGACGGTGGACCACCCGCCCAGCTCGGTGAGCACGAAGTCGGCGTCGATCGCTTCGGCGTGGTGTTCCATCATCCACTCGGCGCCCCACTTGCCGCCGGCCTCTTCGTCGGCCACCCCGAAGTAGATCAGCGTGCCTTTGGGCCGGAAGCCGGTACGGGCCAGGTGACGGAACGCCACCGCCATCGACGAGGTCAGGTTGAGCATGTCGATCGCCCCCCGGCCCCACACCTCGTCGACGCCGTCGGGGCTGCGCAACAGTTCGCCGCCGAACGGGTCGTGATGCCAACCGTCGGGGCTGACCGGCACCACGTCGGTGTGCCCCATCAGGCACAGGCTGGGCGCGTCAGGGTCGCTGCCCTCGATACGGGCGACCACCGAGCCGCGGCCGGGGCGCGCGGCGAACCGTTCCACCTCCAGCCCGGCGCCTTCGAGGAACCCGGCCAACGTGTCGGCGCTGCGCGACTCGTCGCCCGACTCGGGCGTGCCGTCGTTGACGCACTCGTTGCGGATCAACGTCTGCAACAGCTCGACGGTCTCACCGGTCAACGACTCGTCCGACATCCTCCCGACCCTAACCACATCGGCTGGTGGCGTGACCGCCGGCGGGCACGCAGTGACGGGTCAGCGGATAGGTGGCGACACTGGTGCCGCCAATGGTCTCGATACACCGGCTGCGCCGGCACTCGACCACCGTGGCGAGCCGCCTGCTCGCCGACCCCGTACTGGGGGGTCCGTGCACAGGCTGGTGGTTGCGGCAGTAGACTGCCCGGATGGTCGAGTGGCTCGACGAGGCGATCACGGGGACGGTGGTGGCGGCGCTCGTCGCGGTCGGCGTCATCCGGCTCGCCACCCCAGCTGAACAGCCCAAGCCGATTCCTCTGCGGGTACGGGCGCGGCGCCGGATCATCCGCCGCTGACGCTGGTCAGCCCGGAGAGTTCGGCTGCCAGGTTCGCTCGCGCCCGGCGCTCCCAGGTATCGAGGCCCAGCGCCGGGTCGTAGATCGCCGGCCGTTCCGTGAAGCTGCGCAACACGCGGGCCCGTCCGACGCGCCAGTCGGCGTCGCTGACGTGGCCGTACTCGTGGCGTACCCCCGTGACGTACTCGGCGTAGCCCGCCGGCTCGGCAGCCAGCACGGCGAGGTCGGCGGCCAGCAGCACCGCCGTGTCGAGCGGCTCGCCGGGGCCTGCCACCGCGGCGTGGCCGGCGGTGGCCAGTATCAGCTTGGCGACGGCGTCGACGCGCGATGCCACCCAGCCGAGTTCGGCGAGCGCCCGCCCGGCCAGCGCCGCGCTGACGGCCTCGTTGTCGACGCGCTCGGGGTCGTACACCGCATCGTGGAAGAACGCCGCGGCCACCACCGCGCCGAGGTCGTCGATATCGCCGTCGGCATGTGACGCGGCGAGATCGAGCACGTGGCGCACCACCCACTGCACGTGGCGCACGCCGTGGTAGCGGCGGTGGGGTTCACGGTGCCGGTCGAGCACGGCGTCGAACCATGCGGTGTCGGTGGCAACGTGCCCCTCCCACGCCACACGCAGTTCGAGCGGGTTCACACCCCGCATGCTGTCACGCCGGCCGTGGCAAGCTGGCGCGGTGATCTTGATCGACGAGGCGCGGTGGTGGCATCGGGGGCGGCGGTGGTGTCACCTGGTCAGCGATGTCTCGTACGACGAGTTGCACGACTTCGTGGAGCCGCTGGGCATTCCCCGGCGGGCGTTCCAGGGCGACCACTACGACATTCCCGAAGAGTTCCGCGACGACGTGATCGCCGCCGGGGCCACCGTGGTGGAGAGCCGCGAGTTGGTGCGTCGCCTGAAGGCGGCCGGCCTGCGTCTGTCACCAGCGCGGCGGCGCGCCGAGCAAATCGCGGGGGCATGACGCCGTCCGGCCCGGGCCGAGCACGAACCATTCGACGAGTTCGACGCCGGCCTCGGCGAGCTGGTCGTCCAGGTCGGCCCACCGGTCGACGTCGTCGGAGTCGGTGTCGCTGTCGCTGTCGGAGCCGGTGACGACGGGGCCGGGGCGCACGCTGGCCAGCACCACCGCCGCCAGCCGCGGGTGACCGGTGGCGGTGTCGGCGAGCAGGCGGGCGACATCGAGCACGCTGTCGGGCAGGCAGGTGCCCTCGACGATCAGCACACTGATGCCGCGATGTTCGCGGTCGAGCAGCAGCGCCAGCGTCTGATCGCGGAGCGGACGGGCGATCAGCAGGTCGAACATCTTCAGCGCCGCGCCGGCCCCGTCGATGCGGTCGATGCCCGCGCGGGGCAGATTCGTGAGTGACATGAGGTTCTCCCTCGTGGGCCCGCGGGCGGGCAGGGGTGAGGGGGAAGCCGGCCACCGATCACCTTAGGGAAGGGGTGTCATGCCGTTGTTAGGGTGCGCGCATGGCTGATGTGACGATCTTCCACAACCCCGACTGCAGCACCTCGCGGTACGCCGTCGACACGGTTGCCGAGCTGGGGGTGGACGCCGACATCGTGATCTACCGCAAGACCCCTCCCGACGCGGCGGCCCTGCGCGGCATCATCGCCAAGCTCGACGTCGACGAACCCACCGACCTGGTGCGCCGCGACGCGCTGTTCGCCAAGCTCGGCCTGGCCGACGCCGACGTCGCCACGGTCGACCAGGTCGTCGACACCCTCGTGGAGCACAAGATGCTGCTGCAACGGCCGTTGCTCGTGACACCGAAGCGGGCGTTTATCGGCCGCCCCAAAGACCGCGTCCGCGACGAGTTCAGCTGACCGTCAGTCGTCTCGGGCCGGTGGCAACGACCGGCTCAACCGCCCGTTGACCCAGTTGGTGACCGTCACACCTGGGTGAAGACGAGGGCGAACTCGAGCAGGCCGTTGTCTTCGGTGGTGATGCCAGCCCGCGAGGGGTTGGCGATGCCGTAGTCGGCGAACACGATGGGAATGTTGCCGACCACCACGATCTGGCCGTTGTCGACGTCGGCGGTGAGGTCGAACGTGACGCTACGGGTGGCGCCCCGCAACGTGAGTTCGCCGGTCGCGCTGGCCGTCGCCGCAGCACCCTCGGTGGGCTCGATGCCGACCTCGACCGGCTCGGTCAGCACGAAGCTGGCCGTGGGGAAGTCGCCGACCGACATGATCTGGCGGTACTGGTTGTCGCGCCGCCCATCGTCGCTGGCGACCGACGTCATGTCGATCGTGAAGTCGGCGGTGACGAGCGTGGTGCCGTCGAACGTCAGCGTGCCGGCGACCTGGTTGGTGCGGCCCACCGCCTCGGTGTCGACACCGAACAGGATCTCCTTGATGCGGTAGCCCACCAGGCTGGCGTCGGTGGCCGCCCACGACGTCGAACCGGCCGGCGCACCGGTCGCCGGGGCTGCGGTGGTGGGGGTGGTGGCAGCCGTGGTATCGGTGGGCGTCGTGGCCGGTTCGGTGACCGGCGGCGTCTCGGCGCTCGGTGAGGTGAGCTCGACGACTTGACCCGGTGTGTTCGTGTCGACGTCGGCGCGGGTGATCGGCGGTTCGCTGTCGTGGATGAAGTTGACGTAGATCAGCAGCCCGCCGAAGAACAGCACGATCGCCGCCACCAGCGCGATCGCGCCACGGATAACCCACGTACCGGTACGGGTGCCGCCATCGCTCATGGCACCAGTCTGACAGGCCGGGGCGCTACAGAATCTGCGACAGGAACAGTTTCGTGCGCTCTTCGCGGGGCTCGGTGAAGAAGTGCTCGGGGGTACCGACCTCGACGATCTCGCCGTCGGCCATGAACACCACCCGGTCGGCGACCTCGCGGGCGAAGCCCATCTCGTGGGTGACGACGATCATCGTCATGCCGTCGGCGGCGAGGTCCTTCATCGTGTCGAGCACCTCCTTCACCATCTCGGGGTCGAGCGCCGACGTAGGCTCGTCGAACAGCACCACCTTGGGCTTCATCGCCAGCGCGCGGGCGATCGCCACCCGCTGCTGCTGGCCGCCCGAGAGCTGCCCCGGGAACTTGCGTGCCTGCTGGGGGATCTTCACCCGTTCCAACAGCGTCATCGCCAGCGCCTCGGCGTCGGCCTTGGGCATCTTGCGTACCTGCCGCGGGGCCAGCGTGATGTTGTCGAGCACGGTGAGGTGCGGGAACAGGTTGAACGATTGGAACACCATCCCGGTCTCGCGGCGGACCTCGGCGATGTTGCGCACGTCGTCGGTGAGCTCGACCCCGTCGACGATGATTCGCCCGTCGTTGTGCTCCTCCAGGCGATTGATGCAGCGGATCAGCGTCGACTTGCCCGAGCCCGACGGCCCGATCACGACGACAACCTCCTGCTTGCCGACACGCATGTTGATGTTCTTCAGGGCGTGAAAGTCGCCGAAGTGCTTGTGCATGCCGACCACCTCGATCATCACCTCCGAGGTGGCGATCTGGGTCGCGTCGGCGTTGATGACGTCGGTGGAAGTTGTGTCGCTCATGCGCGGCTCCTATCTCTGACCGACGCCGAGGCGCCGCTCCAACCGTTGGCTCTCGCGGGACATGGTGAACGTGAACGCCCAGTAGCCGAAGGCGACGAACACCAGTGTCTCGGCGATGCCGATGCCCCGGAACGCGTTCTGGCTGTGGACCAGGTCGCGGGCCCCGAGGTACTCGGCGACACCGATGATCGTCAGCAGCGACGTGTCCTTGAAGAGCGAGATGAACTGGCCCACCATCGCCGGGATCACGGCCCGCAGCGCCTGCGGCATCACGATCAGGCGGGTGACCTTCGACGCCGGCAACCCCAGCGCCTGCCCGGCCTCGACCTGGCCCTTCGACACGGCGTTGAGGCCGCCGCGCACCACCTCGGCGACGTAGGCCGCCGAGAACAAGGTGATCGCCGCGATCGCCCGGGTGATCTGCGACAAGGTGGTCCCGGCACCCAGGAAGAACCCGAGGAAGAACGTGGCCGCCAGGAGGAACGAGATCAGCGGAGCGCCCCGGAAGAACTCGATGTAGGCCACCGACATCACTCGCACCGCGGGCAGCTTCGAGCGGCGCCCAAGCGCAAGCAGGATGCCGAGCGGCAGGGCCAGCACGATCGCCGCCGACGCCACCACCAAGCTGAGGTGCAAGCCGCCCCAGTTGGCCCAGTCGATGCCGTCGAGCCCGATCGCCCTACCGAGCAGGTACACGCCCCCGCCCGCGGCGACCAGCAACCCGAGCCGGGCCCCGTCGACGCGGTTGCCGCGCAGCGCGGTGAACAGCGCGAACGCCCCCAGCACGATCGCGGCGCCGCCCAGCCAGCCAGGTTTCAAGATGACGGTGACCAACCCGGCCGCCGTGCCCAGGCCGGCACCAACCAGCCGGGCATTGGCCGGGAGGGCGGCGACGACCGCACCGACCGCGGGCACGAGCGCCACCGTGGTGAAGAACCACGCCCACCCGCCGGTGCCCGACAGCACCTGGAAGCTGGCCACCCCGGTGAGCGCGGCCAGCGTCCAGCCGTACGGCAGGGCGGCCCCGGGCAGGGCGCGGCCGATCAGGTACCCCACCACGCCGGTGGTGATGCACCCCAACGTCAGCAGCAACGGACCGAACGTGCGCGTGAACGCGGCCAGCAGCACCACGACGTACAGCACGATCGACCAGTACGACGAGGCGTACGTGCGCCACGAGCGCGGTGGCAGCGGCTGGCCGGTCTGGGCGGCGACGATGCGTTGGCGCTTGCCGACCAGCCCGGTCCCGATGCCGGCCGCCCCGGCGACGAGCACCAACTGGGTGAGGATCCGCCAGCGCTCACCGCGCGGGTACCGGGCCACCATGAACAGTTCGAGGTTCTGGCGCACCGGCTCCCACCGCCCGGTGACGAACACGAACCGGAAGAATCGGTAGCCCAGGTAGATCGTGATCGGCGCGAGCACGATCGTGATGACCGTGTTGAGCTTCGAGTTGAACAGGTTCTTCTTGACCCACTGGCCGGGCGAGAGCTGCTCGCGAACCCGCGGTTCGGGCGGCACCTGAGCGAGCAGTTCGTTGACCGCGGCGGTGCTGTCGATCTCGCTCACCGGCTGACCTCCTTGAACTTGCGGCCAACAGAGTTGAGGAGCACCGACCAGGCGAACGAGAAGAGGAGGTAGATCGCCATCAACGCTACGAGCATCTGCACGGCCGGCTTGCCGTTACCGATCGCGCTGGTGACGAGCGAGGTGACCTCGGGATAGGCGACGACGGTGGCCAGCGACGTGTTCTTGGTGAGGCTGAGGAACTGGCTGATGATCGGCGGGAACCCGATCTTGGCGGCCTGCGGCAAGATCACGAACCGGTAGCGCTGGAACCCGCCGAGGGCCAGCGCCAGCGACGCTTCCGACTGCCCGCGCGGGACCGCGAGGATCGAGCCGCGGGTGATCTCGGCGATGTGGCTGGCGTGGTACAGGCCGAGCGCCCCGGTGATCGACAGGTAGCCGGCGTTGGTGCCGAACCCGCCCACGATCGTGCGCCCGCTGGCCGACACCGCCGGCCACGACCAGCGGTAGGGGACGCCGGTCGCCAGGAAGGCGATCACGGCCAGCACGACGAGCACGCCGAACGCCCACACCACCCGGTGATGCGGGGCGCCGGTGTCGACGTTGACCTTGGTGCGCCACTTCCACGCGACGATCGCGGCGGCCACGGCGACCAGTACGAGGATCCAGAAGATGCCGACGTTGCCGTCCTTCATGAACGAGGGGAATGCCCAGCGGTCGTTCGACAGGATCAGGAAGTTGTTGTCGGAGCCGGGCAGCTTGACCTGCCACGGGGGGTTGCGCGGGTTGAAGATCGGGAACGGTCCGTACGTGAACACCGCGTAGCCGAAGAAGATGATGATCGCCAGCGGCGGGATGTTGCGGATGATCTCGACGTAGACCGTGCACAGTTTGCGCACGAGCCAGTTCGACGACAGCCGCCCGACGCCGATCAGCACGCCGAGCCCGACCGCGATGGCGATGCCCACCACCGACGCGATCGCGGTGTTCTTCACACCCACCCACAGCATGTTCGGGAACACGGGGCTGTTCGGCGCGAAGCCGGGGTCGTCGCGGATCGTGAAGTTGGTCGACTGGCGTAGCACCCCGAAGTCGGTCGAGATGCCGACCCGGTTGAGGTTGGTGGTGAGGTTGCCGATCAGCCACCGCAGGAGCGCCACCACGACCGCCACGGCCACGATCTGGGCGACGATCTTGAGGACGCGTTCGTTGCGCCACAACGGAACGCGCGGCACGGGACGCAATTCGGATTCGATCGAGGTCATGGGCTCCCCAAAGTGGCGTCGGGGGCGGGCATGGACACCCGCCCCCGACACCGGTGGTGGTCAGAGGGTCAACGGATCAGCGGTACGGCGGGGCGTACAGCAGACCGCCGTTGGTCCACAGGTTGTTCGGCGACCCCTCCATCACGAGGCCTAGGGGCTCGACGTTGCGCTTGAAGATCTCCTCGTAGTTGCCGACCTGCGAGATGATGTTCACGGCGAAGTCGGGGTCGAGGCCGAGGCCCGGATCGAAATCGCCGGCGTTCTGGCCGAGGAAGTTCTGGATGCCCACGTCGTCGGTGGTGTAGCCGTCGACGTTCGTGGAGTCGATGCCGTACTCCCACGCCTGGATGGTGGCGAGCACCGCCCAGTCGACGACCTGCGCCCACTCGCTGTCGCCGTCGCGCACGCCGGGGCCGAGCGGCTCCTTGGAGATGACCTCGGGCAGGATGAACTGCTCGGCGCCGCCCTCGTCCTCGATCGTGAACTTCCACGCGGTGAGACCCGAGATGTCGGTGGTCCACACCTCGCACTGGCCGGCCTCGTAGAGCTGGCGCAGTTCGGCGTCGGTCTCGATGACGACCGGGTTGTACGCCAGGCCGCGGCTCTGGAAGACCGCCGACAGGTTGAGCTCGGTGGTGGTGCCCGGCGTGACGCAGATGTTGGCCTCGTCGAGGTCTTCCAGCGTGGTGTAGCCGGTATCTGCCGGCACCATCAGGCCCTGCCCGTCGAAGAACGTCGTGTGCAGGAACGTCATGCTCTCCTGGCCGTCGCGGGTGGCCGTCCAGGTGGTGTTGCGGATCAGCACGTCGACCTCGCCGGACTGGAGCGCGGTGAAGCGCGTCTGCGCGGTGAGCGGCACGTACCTGACCGCGTTGGCGTCACCGAGCACGGCGGCCGCGACGACCTTGCAGAAGTCGATGTCGAAGCCTTCGAACTCGCCGGCCTCGTTGACCGAACCGAAGCCCGGCAGGGTGTCGTTGGCGCCGCAGACCAGCTCGCCGCGGGCCTTCACGGCGGCGAGCGTGCCGCCGCCTTGGACGACTTCGACGGTGTCGGCCGTGGTGTCGTCGGGCTGGTCACCTCCGCCGTCGATGGCGACCGAACCGTCGGTGTCGGTGCTGTCGGTGGTGTCGTCGTCGCCGCCGCAGGCTCCGACGATGAGCGCCAGGGCAGCGATCGCGCCGACGGTGGCACGTCGCCGCGAAGTGGAACGCAATGAACGCATGTGTCCTCCTAACTGGTGGCCGGCGTTGGGTACCCCGGCCGGTGTTCACGCCGCGAACCACGTGGTGGCACGAGCGATTCGGTTGACAGTAACAAACCTTGCGAGACGCCCTGGACGCTGCCCTGTTCGATTGCTGTATCGCGGTCACACGGGCAGGTTCTGTCGGGTGTCGCCAGCCGCCAGACTGTGCGGATGCTTCCGACCGTGCCCGAGTTGGCTTCCGTCGCCGTATCCCGATCCGCGCCCGCCGGCGCCGACGCGTTCGGCGTCGCCGTCAAGCCCTCCGGTGCGGTGCCGCGCCAGGTGGGGCTGTCGCGGGCACGCCTGGCGACGCTCGGGTTCGAGGCCAAGCCGGGGCAAACGCTGGTGGTGCCGGGCAAGGAGGGCGCGGTCGTCGTCGCTGTCGGCCTGGCCGAGCAGCCCACGCCCACCGAGCTACGCGACGCCGCGGCGGCCGTGGTGCGGGCGGTGCCGAAGGCCGCCCACGTCGCCGTCAACCTGCTCGACGCGGCCAGCGGCACGGCAGCCGAGTTGAGTGTTGCGGCACAGGCCGTCGCCGAGGGTGCCCTGCTGGCCGGCTACAAGTACGCCGGCATCCGCAGCACCCCGGCGCCCGCCGCGCTCGAACGGGTCACCCTGGTCGCCGGGCAGAAGGCCGGTGCCGCCGCGCCGGCCGGCATCGCCCGGGCCACGGCCACCGCCGCCGCGGCGGCGCTCGCCCGCGAACTGGCCAACACGCCCGCCAGCCACCTCACCGCTCGTGGCGTGGCCGAGCTGGCCGTCGCCCTGGCGCCGTCGCGCGGCCTGAAGGCCGAGGTGTTCGACGCCGACAAGCTGCGCGAGCTCGGGTGCGGCGGCCTGCTCGGTGTGAACGCCGGCTCCACCGAGCCGCCGCGCCTGGTGAAGCTGTCGTACGTACCCCGCGGATCGCGCAAGGGCGCCCACATCGCACTCGTCGGTAAGGGTGTCACGTACGACTCGGGCGGCCTGAGCCTGAAGCCCACCAATGCCTTGTCGGCACTGATGAAGCTCGACATGTCGGGCTCGGCGGCGGTGCTCGCGGCGATGACCGCGCTCGCCGAACTGAAGTGCCCGAACCGGGTCACCGCGTGGCTGATGCTCACCGACAACATGCCGTCGGGGTCGGCGCTCAAGCTCGGCGACGTGCTCACGATGCGCAACGGCAAGACCGTCGAGGTGCTCAACACCGACGCCGAGGGCCGCCTCGTCCTCGCGGACGGCCTCGTCGCCGCGAGCGAGTTGCGGCCGGACGCCATCATCGATGTCGCGACGCTGACGGGGGCCGCGCGCAACGCGTTCGGCTTCCGCACCGTGCCCGTCATGGGCGACGCCGAACTGACCGAGCGCGTCGTCGCGTCGGCAGCGCGCGTCGGCGAGGACTTCTGGCGGGTGCCGCTCGGCCCCGAGTGGCGGCCGCAGCTCAAGTCCGACGTCGCCGACCTCGCCAACGTCAAGATGGGCTCCGCGGTCGGCGGCATGTTCATCGCGGGCGCCTTCCTCCAGGACTTCGTCGGCAAGGTCTCCGCCGACGACGATGCGCCCCGCATCCCCTGGACGCACCTCGACATCGCGGGTCCCGCCAACAACGAGGGCGGCGCCTACGGCTACACGAGCGCCGGAACCACCGGCGTCGCCGTGCGCGCGCTCGTCGCGCTCGCCGCAGACCTCGCGTCAGGCGAGTAGGGTTGTTCGGGGCAAACGCCGTACCGCTTCACGAGAGTTAAGGAACATCGAACA
>DATMEY010000008.1:0-106519 GCA_035556435.1 Ilumatobacter sp.
GGATTTTACGGATTACTACCGAAAAGGGAAATCCTTATGTAAGTAATGGTGCCGAGGACCGGGATCGAACCGGTACGGTAGTCACCTACCGCAGGATTTTAAGTCCTGTGCGTCTGCCAATTCCGCCACCCCGGCAGGATATGAACCGCGAGCAAGCCAGCTTAATAAAAAAACCGCTTCGGCGGCTTTCGGGTAATCTGTACAAATCTTGGCATTACATGTTCAGCATGCCGGTGGTGGGCCCTGAGGGACTCGAACCCCCGACCAATCGGTTATGAGCCGACCGCTCTAACCAACTGAGCTAAGGGCCCTTCTGCGAAATCTGAATTGCGGGGGCAGGATTTGAACCTGCGACCTTCGGGTTATGAGCCCGACGAGCTACCGGACTGCTCCACCCCGCGTCGGAGTGGGTGCCTACGATACGGCGCCTCGGACGACCTGACAACCCCCGAAACGTGTAGCCACGGAAACCATTTCCGCTACTATCGAACTATGTCTGGTGAGCCGGTGGACCTGCTCGGTGATCCCGCCGATCTGGAACGGCTGCGCGTCGTGTTGATCCGGCTCACGCGACGCATCCGGGCCAGCGCGCACGACACGATCACCGCTTCGCAGCGGTCCACGCTCGGCACCATCTACATGCACGGGCCCACCACGATCGGGCAGATCGCCGAGTACGAGCACGTCCAGCCACCGTCGGCGAGCAAGGTCGTCGCCGCGCTCGAACAGATGGGCCTCGTCGAACGCAGCGCCGACCCGAACGACCGCCGCTGCTCGTTGATCTCGCTCACCGCCCACGGCCACGACTCCGTCAACGAGATGCGTGTCGCCGGCCTCGGGTTCCTGGCCGGTCGCCTGGCCGAACTCGACCCCCACGACCTGGCAACGCTCGAGGGCAGCCTCCCGGCCCTCGAGCGTTTGCTGGGTTCGACCGACGACGAACCGGTAGTTCCGGCCGCGACAGCCGACGATCACGCCGCCGCGCAACGTCGGTAACACGCTTGCCGGTATCCGGTCCGCGGTCTGTCCCGAGGCCCCACCAGAGCGCACTAACGTCCCGCGGGTGAAGTTCCGCAACGACGCCGAACACACCCGCTACGTACTCGAAGACGACGGTCCCGACGGCCGCCGTGTCGTCGCCCTCACCGAGTACCACGACCGCCACGACCGGCTGATCTTCCCGCACACCGAGGTCGACCCCGACTACGAGGGCCAGGGTCTCGCGGGCAAACTCGTCCGCCAGGCGCTCGACGACGTGCGCACGCTCGGCCGGCTGATCGTGCCGACGTGCCCCTACGTGCGCGGCTGGATCGAACGCCACCCCGAGTACGACGACCTGGTCGACCACGAGTTGACCGACCGCTACCTCGAGCAGATGGGGGCCTGACGTGCTGATCGGCGTACCCACCGAGATCAAGAACAACGAGCGTCGAGTGGGGATGACCCCCGAGGCCGTCAAGGAAGTCGTCGCCCACGGCCACACCGTGCACGTGCAAGCCGGTGCCGGCCTCGGCATCGGTGCCTCCGACATCGACTACCAGGCCGCCGGCGCGCACACCGTGCCCACCGCGGCCGACGCCTACGCCGCCGAACTGGTCGTCAAGGTCAAAGAGCCGCAGGCCGACGAGCGCGCTCGCCTGCGGCCCGGGCAAACACTCTTCACCTACCTCCACCTCGCCCCCGACCCCGAACAGACCAGCGACCTCGTCTCGTCCGGTGTCACCGCCGTCGCCTACGAGACCGTCACCGACACCAAGGGCGGCTTGCCGCTGCTCGCCCCGATGTCGCAGGTGGCCGGCCGGTTGGCCGTGCAGGCCGGCGCACACGCACTTGAAAGCCCCCAGGGAGGGCGCGGCATCCTGCTCGGCGGCGTTCCCGGCGTGCCCCCGGCCGACGTGCTGATCATCGGCGGCGGGGTGGCCGGCTCGAACGCGGCCACCATCGCCTTCGGCATGGGCGCCAAGGTGACCGTGCTCGACCGCAACCCGGCCGTGCTCGAACGCCTCGACGAACGCTTCGGCAGCCAAGTCACCACCGAGTACGCCACCCGCTCGGCGATCGAAAAGCACCTGCCCCGCGCCGAACTGGTGATCGGCGCCGTACTGCTGAGGGGTGCCCGCGCACCACGCCTGATCTACCAAGCCGACCTGGCGCTGATGCAGCCCGGCTCGGTGTTAGTCGACATCTCGATCGACCAGGGCGGCTGCTTCGAGACGTCGCGAGCCACCACCCACACCGACCCGACCTACGTCGTCGACGGGGTGGTCCACTACTGCGTCGCCAACATGCCGGGCGCGGTCGCTCGCACCAGCACCTACGCGCTCAACAACGTCACCCTGCCGCACGTGCTCGCGCTGGCCGACAAGGGCACGTTCACGGCGCTGCGCGACGACCCGCACCTGCTGTCGGGGCTGAACGTCCACGCCGGGCGGATCACCGACGCCGCCGTCGCCGAGGCGCTGGGGTACCAATACGTCGACGCACTCACCGCGCTCGCGGCCTGAGGGCGCGGGCTGCTGGGGGTGTGGTCTCGATACACCGCCCAGAGGGCGGCACTCGACCACCGGAGGAGGGCGGCACCACCGAGGGAGGGCGGCACTCGACGACCGGGGGGGCAGGGGATCGCCCGGCACTCGACCACCGCCCGGAGGCGTGGGCTACGTGGCGCGGGTGGCGTTCTGGCGGATGGCGGTGGCGATCTCGGTCAGGCGGGTGTTCGGGAGGTCGTGGCCCATGTCGTTGAACATCAGCAAGCGTGAGCCGGGCACGGCCTCGGCGGTGGCCAAGCCGCCACTCGGGCGCACGAGCGGATCGCGCGTGCCGTGGATCACGAGCGTCGGCACCTTCAGCTGACGCAGCCCGGGCGTGCGGTCGGGCGCCGACAGGATCGCCGCCAACTGGCGGCCCGTGCCGGCTGGGCGATAGCTGCGCGCGATCGACGCCTTGGCGAGTACCCGGAAGTCCTCGTCGGAGAACGTCGGGCCGCTGATCATCCGGAACAGCTCGACCGCCGAATCGACCGCCTGCTCGGCCGGCACCGGCTTGCGGCGGGCGACATACGCGAGCACCTTTGGCTTCGGGCGGCCCACCCGCGGGTTGCCGGTGGTCGACATGATCGACGTCAGGCTGAGCACCCGCTGCGGGTGCTCGATCGCGATCTGCTGGGCGATCATCCCGCCCATCGACATCCCGGCGATGTGCGCCCGCTCGACACCGAGCGCGTCGAGCAACGCCACCGCATCGTTGGCCATGTCGGCCAGCGAGTACTCCGCCCGCAGGCGGGTGCGCAGTGCAGCGGTGCGCATCATCGTCCACGTCGTGGGCGGTGTGCTGGTGAACTCGGTCGACAATCCGGCGTCGCGGTTGTCGAACCGGATCACCCGGAAGCCCTGGGCCACCAGTTCGTCGATCAGGCCACTGGGCCAGTCGATCAGCTGGCCGTTGAGACCCATGACGAGCAGTAGCGGATCGCCCGACCCGCTCTCCTCGTATTCGATCGTGATTCCGTTCGCCTCCACGTGCGCCATAGGTACCAAGACTACGGTGCGAGGTCGATGCCGAGATTCCGCCGGCGGGCGCACGACCTGAACGAAGTGGCCGAACTGCGCGCCGAGGTCGCCGGCATGGCCGCCCGGCTGGCCGCCGCCGATGCTGCTGCCGAGGCCCGGGTCGAGCGCGCCGACCGGGCCCGCCAGAGCCTGGCCCAGTTCACCAGCCCGAGTGGCGGCTCACCGACGGACGTGCCTGTGGGCACCGTCACCCCGCTGCCGGCCGACCCGCCCCCGCCGATCGCCCACGCCGCCGACCTCGACGCGCTGCGTGCCGAACTCGCCGAGCAGGTGGCCGCGTTGGCGGCGCGGGTCGAGGCGATCGACGACCGGATCACCGCGATCTCGACCGAACTGGCCGACCAGCTCAACGAACTCGGTTCCGAGTCGGACGTGTCGTCGGACGCCGCGGTCGCCTTGCGCGATGCGCAGACGCGCCTGGCCAACGAGCAGGCTCGCTACCAGATCGCCTTCCGCGAAGACCTCGCCGCACTCGCCGAGCAGATCCGGCGGAGGTAGCGCGGCGCGCACCGGGTGGTCTCGATACGCCGGGCAGAGCCCGGCACTCGACCACCGTGGGGGTGCCGCCTGGTACTCGGCCACCGTGGGGGTGCCGCCTGGTACTCGGCCACCGTGGAGCGGTTACGGGTTGTCGGGGAGTTGGGCGGTGGCTTGTTGGATGAGGCGCTGGGCGCGTCGGATGGCGTCTTGGTAGGCGCCGAGGTCGCCGTCCGCGAGGTGCGCTTCGGCGTCGCTGAACGCCGCTTCGGCCTGGATCAACAGCTCGGCGAGGTCGCCGTCGATCGGATCCTCAGGCGTCTCCGGGCGGCTCGGTAGCTCGGGCACCGGGTCGCCTCCATCGCCGACCAGTCGATCGCCCACTTCGCCGCTGAACCCGGGGAAGAGGCGTGCGAGTCCGGCTTCGAGGCTGGTGTCCATCACCGCGGCCTCGTTGTACGACACGATCACGTACCGATATTCGGTGACGTCGCCGATCGTCACGTACACGGGCCGCACGTACACCAGCCCGTCGGCCACGAGCACGATCTGCATGTCGCCGAAGCGAATCTGCTGGCCCGACTCGTCGCTGACCAGGCGACCCAGTTCGGGGCCGATCGACGAGTCCGACTCTGCCCGGTCGGCGACGCGCAACGGGCCCGCCGGCAACGTCGGCTGGTCGACGACATAGCTGGTGAGCTGACCGTAGGTGGCCGGGTCGCTCGACGCGGTCATCAACGCCTGCAACTCGGTGCGCCGGTCGTCGGTGGAGAACGGCACGAACGGGCGCAACAGGACAAACTCGTCGTTCCCGCTCGTACGGTTGCGGAACATCGTGTAGTACGGCACGAACCGGCCCACCCCTGACTCGGTGGCGAATGCCTGGGCGCTGGCATCGGCGGATTCGTCGTCGGTGGTGGTCGTCACCGGGGCCGGCGTGTCGCGCCGGTCGACCGCAGGTGCTTGTGCCACCGACCATGCCCCCGCCCGCCGGAAGAAGTCGCTCGCCGCCAACTGGTACTTCGAATACATCTCGGTCTGCACCCGGAACAGGTCTTCGGGGTACCGCAAGTGCTCGCGCAACTCGTCGGGCATCTCGGTGATCGGCGTGAACAGGTCGGGGAACGCCCCCCGCCACGCCCGCAGGATCGGGTCGTCGTCGTCGATCACGTAGAACGTGACCTCGCCGGTGTACGCATCGACGACGACCTTGACCGAGTTGCGGATGTAGTTGGCGTCGCGCGACAGGCCGGTCGCCGCGCTGAGCTGCACGTCGCCGATCCGCTGTGCGTACGGGAACGCGGTCGTGGACGTGTACGCGTCGAGCACCCACTGCACGCCGCCGTCGACCACCACTGGGTAGGGGTCGGTGTCGTACGAGAGGAACGGGGCCAGCTTGGCCGCGCGGTCGCTGACCGTGCGCACCCACAGCACCTGCGAGTCGCGGTCGGGCACCCCCGATCCGACGATGTTGTAGTCGAAGAACGCCAGCGCGAACGCGGCCCGGCGGAAGATCCCGCCCAACTCCACCCCGGCGCTTCCGGCGTACTCGTCGGCTGCTCCGCCGCACGCGCTCTCCGTGGCAGCGGTGCCCACGATCGCGTAACTGCCGATGGCGTCGCCGAAGTACAACTCGGGGCGCTCGAGTTCGACCTCCTGATAGACGGGCCGGTCGTTGGTCGCGACCTGCCCGACCGGCGCCATCACCAGGCCGCAACCGCGCGTACTCACCAGGTGCCGACCCTGCCACGACTTGTTCGGGATCGAGTCGAGGTCGAGTTCGCGTGCGGCCACCAGCACCTGCCGGGTCTCGCCGTCGATCGTGTACCGGTCGACGTCGAGGTCGACGATCTGCAAGCCGGCGACCTCGCCGCGATCGAACGAAAACTTCGACAGCATCTGGCTCGGGTTCAACAAGCGCACGTTGCGGAGCGGTCCGAGATCGCCCTCCACGTCGGCCGCCGTGAGACGATCGAACGACACGTTCTGCGTGGCGACCTGATCGATGCCCATCGCCACCCGCGTGGCCTCCACGTTGCGTTCGATGTACGGCGCCTCGCGCTCCTCCTGGTTCGGCCGCACCACCAGCGACTCGACCACCGACGGGTACACCAGTGCGCCGACCAGCATCAGCACCAGCCAGAGCGCCGAGGCCACGACCGGGAATCGCCAGCGGTTGGTGCGGATGGTCGACAGGAACAGCACCGCCGTCGACAAGGCGATCAGCACCAGCAGCATCAGCGCCGGGAGCTGAGCGTTCACCACGGTGTACGTGGCGCCCTGCACGAACCCGCGCCGTTCGCTGGTGAGTTCGTAGCGGGTCAGCCAGTAGTCGGCGGCCTTCACCGCGGCCAGTACGGCCAACAGCACTGCGAGGTGGATGCGGGTGGCCGGGCGCACCGTGGGCGTCGCCGACGTGAACAGCACGCCCCCGTTGAGCAGATGCGCGGCGCTGGTCAAGATGATCACGATCACGATCGCGGCGAACAACCAGTCGACCGCGAACGTGAGGAACGGCAGTTGGAACACGTAGAACCCGACGTCGACACCGAACTGCGGGTCGGTGAACCCGAACGACTTCGAGTTGCGGAACAGCAACCACTCCTGCCACTTCGACACCGCTGGGAGGGCCAGGATCAGCGCCAACACGGCCGCCGTGGCGTAGCGCACGAGCCGCAACCGGCTGCCGAACACCTCGTGGAAACGTTCGACGTACGGGTGAACGTTGGCGGGGAACGCGTCGGGAGCGACCCGGTCGGCCACGTACAGGTTGACCCCGGCGATCGCCGCGAACACGGCGAAGAACACGAGGAACATCAGCGACTTGGCGCCGATCTGACCCCAGAACACATCACCCCGGCCGAGCGCCTGGTACCACAGCGCGTCGATGTAGAAGCGCGAGATGGCGCGGCCGAACACGGCCACGAAGAAGGCCCCGAGGACCAGAGTGATGACGACAGCCCGCCCCGACACACGCGGGACGCGGCGGCGCGGAAGGTCGTCCGAACGGCGCATGCGGGCGACAGCCTACTGACGGAGGTGCGCGCTAGACCGGCAGCACGAGACAGCGGCAGCCGGGATGGGCCGGGGCCGACGTGTGTCCGGTGGGGAACTCGCTCCCAGCGGGCATCGCTCCGGCGAGGGTGTTGTCGGCGCAGTCGGCACAGCAGGTCTCGCCAGGTTCGACCAGCCAGACGACTGGTGTGCCGGCGGCGACCGCGGCGTCGGCGCCACCCGCGAACGCAGCCCGGAACACGTCGTCGAGTTGCTCGTCGATGTGTTGGGTCTTCCACTCGCGGTACACGTTGCGCACGCCGCGGGTGACGTCGGTGTTGTCGCCCGAGCCGCTGGCCACACTGCGGTCGAGCCGGTCGCGCAGGCCGGCCACGAGCTGGTCGGCAACCTGGGCCTGGGCCGCCGCCAGCGCCCCGGTGGCACCCTTGGCGAGCTTGCCGCCGGTTTCCGATGCGCCGGCCTCGGCAGCCGCGGTGAGCTCGTCGACGATCGCTGCGACGTAGGTCGCGGCGTGCTCGTCGACGTTGGGCAGCAGCGCACTGAGCGAGTTGACCGGCTGGCGCCCGCGCAGCACGTCGAGCACGCCGTTCTGCTCGTCGGCGAGTACCCGCTTGAGCTTGCGTGCGGCGGTGACGATCAGGGGCACCAGCGCCTCGTCGCGACGGGTGAAGGGAGTGTCGACCGCCTCGTCCCCCGGCTCGGCGACGGGTTCACGCGCGGGCTCGGCGGCGGCCTGGCCACGCAGCACGGCCACGGGTGCGACCGGCTCACGTTCGGCGGTGGGTTCGGGCTGCGACGCCTCCTGGCGGAGCCGGGCGAACAGGGCGACCACGTTGTCGGGCTGCGCCGGTTGGGTCGCCGGTTCGGTTGGGTCGCTGCCGGTGTTGGTGGGCGCGGTGTCGAGAGGCTCGGCGACGAGCGGTGCGTCGGCGACTGTGCTGGCACCGGTGGGTTGCTGTTCGGCCGCTGGGTCGCCGGCCTCGGTGCTCGCCGCCGTGTCGGCTCCCGGCTTGGCTGGGTCGGAAGCCGGATCCGATGCCGGTTCGGGTTCGACGGTGCCGGCGGCGGCTTCCGGGGTCGGCTCGGCGGTCACCGATTCAGGCTCGGTGGCATCGTCGGCCGGCGCTGGTGTGGGCTCGGGCTCGGCAGCATCGGCCGTGGCGTCCGGTTCGGGCCCGGAGGAATCGGCTGCGGACTCGGGCTCGGGCTCGGCGAGTTCGGCAATGGTGCGCTGGTCGATGCCGACGTCGGGCTTGGCGGGCGCCGCCGGTGCGTCGCGGTTGGGGACCATCACCGGAACCGGGCCGGTGACGTTGGCGAGGTTGACGAGTTCGTCGGGGCCGGGGTGCTTACCGAGTTCGGTGCTGACGTCGATCGCCACCAGGCGCGCCCGCTCGAACACCTGCAACAGTCGCTCGCGGCCGTGCGCCAACTCTTCGAGTTGCTGGCGTGCGCGAGCTGTGCGCGTTTCCAGGTCGGCCAGCACGCGCTCGCGGTACGCGCGGGCCTCGTTGACCATCTCGCGGCCCTGTTGCTTGGCGAGCGCGAGTTCCGCTTCGGCGTCGGCGGCCGCATCGGCGCGCTTGCGAGAGACTTCGAGGTCGGCGTCGTGGCGTACCCGGCTGACCTCTTCGGTGGCCTCGGCAACCAGCCGGGCCGCGTTCTCTTCGGCGCGCGACTTGATCTGGTTCGCCGACTCGCGGGCCGTCTGGAGCACGCGCACCGTCTCTTCGCCGATCCGTTCGGTGAGTGCGGCCTCGTCGAGATCGATCGATGACGCACCCTCGCGGCGGGCATGGGCCAGCTCGGCCTCGAGCTGGCGGTTGCGCTCGCTCAACCGCTCGATCTCGACCGACACCGACGTCAGCGCCGCACGCACCTCGTCGGGGGCGAAGCCCTTGCGAACGGTGCTGAACGACGCCCCGGCGATCGAACCCGGGGACGAGGGATCGAAGCGCGCGGGGCCAACCATGGCCGCAAGCGTAAACAACCGTCCTGTGCTGGTGGCGGCAATCGCGGACTGGGGGTTTGCGCTAGGCGTCGCGGCCGGTGACGAAGTCGGCGAGCGCGGCGAGTTCGGCGCGGGCAACGTCGGCCAGCGGCATCGACGTCAGGGCTGCGACGGCTTCGGCCGAACGGGCCGCGATCGTGGTCTCGAGGTCGGCGAGTGCGCCGGTATCGACAATGGCCTGCTGGATCGCGGCCACGCCCGAATCGTCGAGGTCGGGGGTACCGACTCGCCGAAGTACTTCCAGCTGCGCCGGCGAGGCAGCCGCAAGCGCGCGGGCGAGCAGCGGGGTGGGCTTGCCCTCGCGTAGGTCGCCACCCACCGGCTTGCCGGTCGCCGCCGTGTCGCCGAACGCCCCCATCACGTCGTCGCGCATCTGGAACGCCTCGCCGAGCGGCACGCCGTAGGCGCTCAGCCGCGGCGCGACCGTGTCGAGCTGGCTGGGCGCGGCGAGCGCGGCCCCCAGGTGGAGCGGTCGCTCGATCGTGTACTTGCCCGACTTGTAGCGGGCGATCCGCTCGGCCTGGGCGACGTCGCGGACGCCGCGCACCGAACCGAGCATGTCGAGCACCTGCCCGGCGTTGAGCTCCAGCCGCAGCTCGTTCCAGATCCTCCACGCGGCCGGCCCGGCATCGGCCAGCAGCATGTCGGAGTACACGAACGCCAGGTCACCGATCAGAATCGCCATGCCCTCGCCGAACCGGCGCGCCTCCCCGGCCCAGCCCGCGTCGGCGTGCTTGGCGGTGTACACGGTGTGGGTGGTGACCGCGCCCCGGCGCGAGGCCGCGTCGTCCATCACGTCGTCGTGGAACAGGGCGAACGCGTGCATCAGCTCGAACGCCGCCCCGGCGTCGACGATGCGCGGGTCGTCGGGGTCACCACCCAGCCCGACGAACCCCCAGTAGCAGAATGCCGGCCGCAGCCGCTTGCCACCGGTGAGTACCAGGCGGTGGATCTCGGCGAACGGTTCGCTCAGATCGTCGTCGAGCTCGGCCCAGCGGGTGGTCTCGGCGTCGAGGAACTCGCCCAGCCGAGCCTCGACCCGGCCGGCGATCGCACGCAACGACTCCGGCGCAGCAGCAGGCACGCCGGTGAGGGTACCGGCGCTACCGGGTGGCGGGCTCGGCTCGGCGGATGTACCAGTTGACGAGGAAGTTGCTGGTGGCGGCGGCGCCGAGCACCCCGGCGACGACGATCGTGACGACGAGTGGTTCGTCCCAACTGCCGACCGTCCACAGGCCGAGGTAGGCGAACACGCACGCGACGGAAGTGATGCGGGTGGTGCGGCGTACTCGGTGGGCAGTGGGGTAGGGCACCAGGGTTACCCCCGCGATCGCGCCGATCATCAGGCCGGCCAGTACCCCGAGGACGAGGCCCAGCACGGCGCCGATGTAGGCGAAGATTCCGATGTCGGCGAGGTTGGTCTCGTCGAACGGTACGAACACGGCGGCGAGCCCGCCGGCGATGACGGCGCCACCCACGGTGGCAACCACGATCGAGCGCCACAGCACCTGACCGAACACTGTTCCCCGGCCGACCGGCCCGTGCGCCACGCCGGTGACTGTAGACGCCCGTCGTGCAGGTCGGCTCTGCTGCCGGTGGTTTCGACTGGCTCAACCACCTGGGTTGGTGGTGAGCTAGGAAGCCTCGGCGGGGTCGGGGGAGTCGAGGTGGGCGACGACGTCGTCGATCTGGAGGCGGGCGTTGGAGATCCGCTCGCGGCACAAGGTGATCAGCTCGGCAGCCCGGGCGACCCGGGTCGCCAGTCGGTCGACGTCGACGTCGCTGCCCTCCAACTCACGCAGGATCTGGTCGAGTTCGGCGAGGGCGTCGGCATAGCCGAGCTGATCGTTGCTCACGCGACCACCGTACTGCTGACCGTGCTGGTGACCTGGCCGTCGGCGACCTGCGTCACGAGCGCGGTGCCGGGCGGTGCGTCGGCGACCGACCGGACCACGTTGCCGTCGGCATCGCGGGTGATGCTCCACCCCCGGCGTAACACGTTGACCGGGTCGAGCAGCCGCACCCGAGCGGCGACCCCGTCGAGCCGCTCGCCCTCGCGGCCGAGCACTGCAGGCGGGCGCCGGACGAGCAGAGCGGCGGCCGCGGTGAGGTGCTGGTCGTGTTGGCGCAGCGTGCGCGACGGCGCCGCGACCAGCCGGTCGCGGCGGGCATCGAGCCGGTCGTCGGCGCGCTGCACCGCGGCGTGGGTGTGGTGCGCGACCCGGCGGGCGCGCTCGGCCAGCGCCACCTCGATGGCGTGGATGGACCGTTCGGCGCGCTGGGTGATCGCCGCGAACCTGGCCTCGGTGGCCGCCTGATAGCCGGCGACCGCGTCGATCAGCACTCCGGCGGCGGCGGTGGGTGTCTTGGCCACGGTGTGGGCGACCTCGTCGGCGACGCTGCGGTCGATCTCGTGACCCAGCCCGGTGACGACGGGCACCGGAGAGGTGGCGATCGCCACCGCGATCGACTCGGCGTCGAACGTCGCCAGCTCGTTGCGGGCGCCGCCGCCGCGGATGACGACGAGACAGTCGAGCCCGGGCCGGCGGGCGAGCGTACGGATCGCCGCGGCCACCGAGTCGGCGGCCCCGTCGCCCTGGACCTTCGTGTGGCACACGGTGACCTGGAACCCGAACCCGCTGCGCACCAGCTCGTCGTGGAAGTCGTGCCACGCCGCGCTGCCGCGGCTGGTGACCACGCCCACCCGCAACGGAGCGGCCGGCAGGTCGAGCTGCGCGTTGGCGTCGAGCAGGCCGCTGGCGACCAGCCGCCGCACGATCTGGTCGCGTGCCTGCGACAGCTCGCCGAGCGTGAACCGCGGATCGATGCCGGCCATCTTCAAGCCGAGCCGGCCGGTGGGAGCGAAGTAGTCGAGCGCCCCGAAGACCCGGACCTTCATGCCGTTCGCCAGGTCGAGCCGGTTCTTGCGCAGGATCGGGGTGAGACGGGCCAACATCGGCGCGAACAGCGACACGTTGAGCACCGCCTTGCCGGAGCGACCGTCGTCGGACACGGTGTGTTCGACCAGCGAGAAGTAGCGGTGCGGCCCACTCTGGCGGAACCCGTCGATCTCGCCGCGCACCCACACGCCGTCGGTGAACCCACGCCGCAGCTGGGAGTTGATCGCCTCGGCCAGCTCGGTCACCGAGTACGTGGAGTTACCGGGTTCGTCGGCGGCCGGGTCGTCCCATTCGAAGTCGAAGCTCGGTTGGCTCATCGCCCGCGAGTGTGTCAGGCGCCGAGCCGGCGCACGTTGGGCGGTGTGGCGTCGGCTGCGTCGGTGTCGTCGCCGGGATCGAGCGCGAACAGCTCGCCGTCGATCGGCAGCGCCCGCTCGCGGCGGATGCGTTCGAGTTCGAGCAGCGGCTTGTCGAGCTGGCGCTTGCGCGTGCCGATCAGGTGGTCGAACTCGCGGTCGAGCTGGTCGAAGCGGGTCTTCACCTTGCCGAGCTGCTCGTTGTACTTCTCCCACTGGCCGGCGAACTTGCCGATCAAGCCGAGGATCTGGTCGCTCGTCTGTTCCAACACGAAGTTGTCGTAGGCCTGGCGAATCACACCGAGGAAGGCGAACAGCGTCAGCGGCGAGCACATCACCACGCGCTGGTTCATGGCGTCGTCGAGCAGCGCCGGGTCGTGCTCGTGGATGAACCCCGTGAGCTGCTCGTTGGGCAGGAACAGCAGCACGTAGTCGACCGACTGACGGGCCGACGCTGCGGCGTAGTCGCGCTTGGCGAGTTCGCGCACGCGGGCCCGCACGTCGCGCAAGAAGTCGGCCCGGTGCGCCTGGCGTTCGCCCTCGGACCCGGCTTCGAGGTAGCGCAGGTAGGCCGCCATCGGGAACTTGACGTCCATGTACAGCTCGTGGCCCTTGGGCAGCGGGAACGTGAAGTCGGGCCGCCCGGTCGCCCCGTCGAGCTGGGTCTGCTTGCGGTAGTTGACGTTCTCGACGAAGCCAGCGAGGCGGAGCACGTCCTCGGCCATCCGCTCGCCCCACTGGCCGCGTGCCGACGGGCTGGCCATCGCTTCCTTCAATGCACGGGCCGACTCGGACAGCGTCTGCGTGACCTCGGCGTGGCTGCGCAGCGACTGGTCGACCTGGCCGAACTTCTCGCTGCTGGTGGTGGCCAGCGTGTTGACCATCGCCGTCAGCTTGGTGAGCCCGTCGGCGACCTCGGTACGGACCTGCTCGAGCCGGGCGTCGATCACGTCCTTCTTCGCGTCGAGTTCGGCCGTGGTGACCTGCCGGGCCTGGGTGGCCGCCGCGCCGAGCTGCTCGCGCTGCATCACCGCGGCCTGCTGGAGGGCTGCCTGCATCACCCGAGCCTGATCGGCAGCGTTCTGTTCACGCAGCTGCCCGAGCGCGGTGCCGAGCGCATCGGCCACCGCCGAGTTGACCACCAGGTCGAAGGGAACCTCCGGCTCGGCCGGTTCCTCATGCGCGGCGGGCGTGGCTGCCAGGCGCCGCCGGGTGAGTTCGACCCCGGCGAGCGCGGCAGCGGCCCCAACGACCACCACAAGCAACACGACGACCACGATGTCCATGGGCCCCATGATGGACAGGGGGTGTCACAGGGTTCGCGGATGGGGCGAACGTGCAGGTCAGCGTACGTGCGTGCGGACTACGACCAGGGGCGCTCGGCGGTGGCGTGCCGGTCGCGGCGCCACCAACGTCCGCTGAAGCGCCACCCCAACGACCGCGGCCCCTCGGCCCGCACCGGCACAGCAGGCTGCGGCCACATCGACGTCACCGCCGCGGCGATCGCCGCGGCCTCCTCGTCGGTCGGGGCCGGCGAGATCGTGAACGGTGCGTCAACCATCGGCTGCCACGCTAGCCGGGGGCCGTCGCCACGACCGCTGTGCGATGCCGTCCGGCGCCAACCGCCGCCCGATCGCCCTGACGTGTAGGGCCCCGGTGGCGCCGGCGACGGCGATGATGGCCGCTCCGACGGTGCCCATGGCGTAGCTGGCACGGAGCAGGCCTTCGCGCGCCCACGGATCGCGACGGTCGGTGAACGCCGAGCCGACGGTGACGAGCACCCACCCGACCTGGAACGACACCCACCACACCCAGCCGAGGGCCGTCACGCGGCCACTGCGCGGGTTGGCCACCACGCCGTTCGGGCGCGGCGCGTTGGCGATTCGTTCGATCTCGGTGAGCACCAGCTTGGGGATCACCATGTGGGCGAGCGGGATGAACCAGCCGCCCACCGCCCACCCCGACGTCCAGGTGCGCTGACCCCACCACAGCCCGGACGACGCCCGATGGGCCTTGGCGGTCCAGACGATGACGACGACGAAGACGGCGAGGTTCACGATCTCGGCGGCCGTGGCGATGCCCAGCATCGCGTTGTCGCGGTTACGCCATTCGACAAGCGCGGTCGCCGATTCGCGGCCCATGGCCGTGTCGAACGCACTCCAGGCGGCCGCTCTGGCGACAGCTACCGCCAGGGCCAGCGCTCCCGCCGTCCAGAGCAACCCCTGGAGCCATCCGGTAAGTGTCGTGTTGAGCGTCGGCCGCGGACCCCACGCCGGCACCATCGTCACCGCATGACCAGGGGGGGCGGGGCGCGTCGTACCGCCGACCCGGTGGGGGTGGCCCGGGTGGCGGGGGGAGGTCGCTCACGGGGCGAGAGTCTGGCAGCCGGCCTGGCGGCAAACCGGTGTCCGGCGGATCGGGCTGTCGCATCGCCGTCTGCCGCATACCGTGGGCGGTGTGGCGAGGTCGTTCGAGTTCACGGCCGAGGTGTGGCGATGGGACGCACGCAAGTCGGACGGGTGGTTCTTCGTCAGCCTGCCCGACGACCTGGCCGACGACATCGATGCCGAGTTCGGCCATCGCGCGGCGGGCTTCGGGTCGTTGCGGGTCGAGGTCGCGATCGGTACCAGCCGCTGGCAGACGTCGATCTTCCCTGACGCCAAGCGGCGCACCTACGTACTCCCGGTCAAGCAGGCCGTGCGCACCAAAGAGGGCCTCGCTGGCGGTTCCGCGGCGACGGTCACGCTGACCGTGATCGCCTGAACGTCAGCCGCCCTGCGAGCCCGGTGTGGTCACCGCGTCAGACGGCGGCACTCGAGCCGTGGGCGTGGGCGGCGCGGCCGTGGGGGTCGAACACCATCAACACCTCGGCGGGGCCGTCGAGCGCGGCGACGGCATGCGGCGTCATCGTCGCGAACTCGGCGGCCTCGCCGGCCTCGACCTCGATCCGCCGGTCGCCGAGCAGCAGGGTGACGCGGCCGTCGAGGACGAACATCCAGTCGTGCCCCGGATGGACCTTCTGGTCGGGGACCTCGCGGCTCGGTTCGAGGCGCAACTTGATCGCCGCGAACGGACTGGTCGGGCGCGACAGCGGCCACATCGTGGCGCCCTCCCAGCGGGCCGGGCGGGGGCGGATGACGACGTCGTCGCTGGTGGCGGTGTCGAGCAGGTCGTCGAGCGGTATCGACAGCGCCCGGGCGAGCGGCAACAACACGTCGAGGCCGAGCGTGCGGTGGCCGGTCTCGATCCGGCTCACCGTCGACGCGCTCAGGTTGGCGCGCCGGGCGACCTCGTCGAGCGACAGCCCGGCACTGGTGCGCACGGCACGCAGCCGGGTGCGGACGAGGGCCTCGACGTCCGGGGTAGAGGGCACCGGCCCAGGCTGCCACCGTGTTGCTGATCCCCCAACACATCTTGCCAAGTCAGAGGTGGTCTCGACACAACGGAGTGGCGGCTACGTCGCAAGTGCGTCACTCGACGACCGGGTTGATGGGAGCGGCCCCATTTTCTCGCTCTTCGGACGATCTGGCCGAAATCAGAGCGGGACGTTGCCGTGTTTGCGCTGCGGGAGGTCCTCGCGCTTGCTGCGCAGGACGCGCAGGCCGGCGACGATCTTGCGACGCGTCTCGGCGGGGTCGATCACGTCGTCGACGAAGCCGCGCTCGGCCGCCGCGTACGGGTTGGCGTAGCGCTCGGTGTACGACGACACCAGCTCGGCCCGCCGGGCGACCGGGTCGGCGGCCTGCTGGAGCTCGCGCCGGTACACGATCTCGACCGCCCCCTGGGGCCCCATCACGGCCAGCTCGGCCGACGGCCAGGCGAACGACAGGTCGGACCCGATCGACTTCGAATCCATCACCACGTACGCCCCGCCGTAGGCCTTGCGGGTGATGATCGAGATCCGTGGCACCGTCGCCTCGCAGTAGGCGTACAGCAGCTTGGCGCCGTGGCGGATGATGCCGCCGTACTCCTGGTCGACGCCGGGCAGGAAGCCGGGCACGTCGACGAACGTGAGCAGCGGGATGTTGAACGCGTCGCACGTGCGCACGAAGCGGGCGGCCTTCTCGGCCGACTCGATGTCGAGTACGCCGGCGAGGATCTGCGGCTGGTTGCCGACGATGCCCACCGGGTGCCCGTCGACCCGTGCGAACCCGCAGATGATCGACTTGGCCCAGTGCGGGAAGTACTCGAAGAACTCGCCGTTGTCGACCACGGCCTGGACGACCTTGTGCATGTCGTACGGCAGGTTCGGGCTGTCGGGCAGGATGTCGTTGAGTTCGGGGCACAGCCGGTCGGGGTCGTCGCCGGTGTCGTCGGTGGGCGGCTGCTCGAGGTTGTTGGCCGGCAAGAACGACAGCAGGAAGCGCACGTCGTCGAGGCACGCCTTCTCGTCGGCGGCGACGAACGTGGCGACGCCCGACTTCGAGGCGTGCGACATCGCCCCGCCGAGCTCCTCGAGCGTGACGTCTTCGCCGGTGACCGTCTTCACCACGTCGGGGCCGGTGATGAACATGTGCGACGACTCGCGCACCATGAAGATGAAGTCGGTCATCGCCGGGCTGTACACGGCCCCGCCGGCGCACGGGCCGAGGATCACCGAGATCTGCGGGACGACGCCCGACGACTGCACGTTGCGGTAGAAGATGCCGCCGTAGCTGGCGAGCGACACGACACCTTCCTGGATGCGTGCCCCGGCGCCGTCGTTGAGGCCGATCACCGGCGCGCCGGTCTTCAAGGCGAGGTCCATCAGCTTGTGGATCTTCTCGGCGAACACCTCGCCGAGCGCCCCGCCGAACACGGTGAAGTCCTGGCTGAACACGAACACCTTGCGGCCCTCGACGGTGCCCCACCCGGTGATGACCCCGTCGGTGTAGGGGCGCTCTTCCAACCCGGCCTCGTGGGCCCGGTGGCGGGCGAGCATGTCGAGCTCGTGGAAGCTGCCGTCGTCGAGCAGGTACTCGATCCGTTCGCGGGCGAGCAGCTTGCCCTTGGCGTGCTGGCGCTCGACTGCCCGTGGGGAACCGGCGTTGCGGGCCGCCTCCTGGCGGGCACGCAGGTCGTCGAGCTTCTGTTGCATCGTCGTCACGGCCCGCGAACCTACTGGACGGCAACACCTGCGCCCTAGGGAACAGCCGCGCCGAATGGTTGCCGGTTGGTCAGACGCGCGCCGGCCGGCGGCGGCTGCCGCCGCGGGCGTTGCGGGCGGCCATCGCCCGGCGTGCCTGGGCGTGGACCATGCGCGTCCACTCAGTGTTGAACGCGTTCAGCTCTTGGCTGAAGGCGGCGAACTGCACGCCCACCACGGTGCGTGCCGTGGCATCGCCGGTGGCCGCCCGAGCGGTGGTGGTGAACCGGCCGAACAGCGGGGCGACGTGCGTGTTGACGAGCGGCTTGGCAGGGTCGCGGGTGCCCATGATGCCCTCGGCCGCGCTGGCCGTCTGCCCGGCGATCTGCCCCGCCCGCCCGTCGTCGCCGAGCTTGGCGTTGACCCGCTTGATCTGTGCGGTAGCCGCCTTCAGGGCTTCGGCGCGGTCGTGCTCCTGCTTGAGGCCGCGCAGCAACTCGGCCTTGGTGCGCACGCGGCCGCTGGCGTAGCCGTCGTCGCCGGCGTTGGCAGCAGCCTGGAGGACGCCGTCGAGGTGCTCGTACGTGAACTTCTTGCCCGTCCACGTGCCTTGGGAGAGCGCTGCGTCGAGGTTGCCGAGCGCGCCGGTCATCTGGTCGGAGCCGCCGCTCATCTTGCGCTTGGCCCGCTTGAGCAGGCCGCCCTTGCCGGGTTCGCGGGTCACCTGCTCCCAGGTCGGGTCGAACACGAGCAGGTCGGCGAGGATGGTCGCCAGGATGCCGGTGTGGCCGAGCGCTCCGACCTCGAGCGTTTCGAGCGCTTCGTCGTCGGTGGCACCGTCCTGGCGCATCTTGAGAAAGTCGATGCGGTCCTGCATGGCCTGCTGGTCGAAGGCGCCATCGGAGCCGCCCTGGGAGTGGAGCTGCGACATCATCGCCATGTACTTGTCGAGGTTGGCCATGATCCGTTGACGCGCGTTGTCCATGCCATACCGCAGGTATCGGCCGGTGAGGTTCCAGCTGACGTTCCTCAGCGACGCGGGGATCTTGTGGCTCTCCTGGAAGTACTTCTCGAGGAAGCCCAGGTACTTGTCGGGGTCGAACAAGGCCTCCACACCCGCCAGGTTGCGGTTGTGCTTGCCGTCGCGGGCGTCGTTGTCGGAGAGCCGGACGTCCCCCTGGATGTTCTTACGCACCCACATCCGGATGTCGTCGACGGTTTGCCCGTTGGTCATCTCGTCGAACGCGCCGAGCATCGAGTCGTTGTCGAGCGTTTCCAGGCGCGCGTGCTCACCCTGCTGGAGGTCGACCATCCAGTTGCCGGCGTTCATCCAGATGTCGCGCGAGTCGTCGTTGCCGCCCTGCCACCTCAGCATGCCGAGCCGGTCGGCGTTGCCGAGGAACGAGTCGACGACGATCAGCTCGCCGAGCGACATCAACAGGTGCGGGTCCGACCACAGGTCGAGCAATGCCTGATCGGGGTCGCTGGTCTTGTCGGCTTGGTCGTTCATCGTGGCGCCCTGGTTCATGTTCATGACCAGTGCCCACGGCTCTTTGGCGAACGTCTCGAGCAACTTCCACCCGCCCGCCTGCGCGTCCTTGCCGAGCGACCCGCTCAGGTTCATCCACGCCGACGACAGTTCGGGAAGCAGCGTCGACCCGGGGAACGCGCGCGTGCCGGGGGTGCTGATTCCGTTGTCGGTCATCACCTGCTCGGCGAACAACACGCGGCCCGGGTTCTCGTCGTGGAACTTGACCGCCAGACCCTGGCTACCCTGCCACAGCAGGAAGGCCCCGGTCTGCCCTGACCCGGCGCGCTTGATGCTGGTGGCCTCGCTCAGCTTGGGTGGGTTCTCGGTGATCGAGAAGCGCTGAATCGTGCGTTGTACGCCGCCGGCCTGCTGGAGGGTGTGCGTGAGCTCGTGGGCCAGGACGTGCTGGCCCGACGGCGACGCGGGGGCGTACTCGCCGGACCGGAAGTAGATGTCGTTGCCGGTGGTGAACGCGCGCGCCTGGACCGAGCGGGCGAGGTGGTCGGCGTTGGCGTCGTCGTGGATCCGCACGCCCGACAGGTCGGCGCCGAACGCGTGCTGCATGGAGTCGCGGGTGGCCTCGCCGAGTGGGCGACCGCCGCCACGCGAGCGCTCGATGCCGTCGACCACGTGCTCGGGCGCGTCGAACCCGGCATCGTGACCCCCGGTGCGTTGGACGCTTCCACCGGCGCGGACCTGATCGGGGCCGGCGCTGTGAGGGTCGCTGAGTCGGGCGACGACCTGGGCAGCTACCCGGTCGGCCTCGCGCTCGTACGCATCGCCGGCCGGGCCGACCTGCATCTTCGCCTGGAGCAGCAGGCTGGTCGCCCGGTTACCGAGCCACTCCGTCTCCGGTGCCGTCGTTTCGCGCTGGTGCCGATGGGTCGGGTGCCGGGTCTCGCCGCCTCGGGCGCGCTGGTTCGTGATCCTGCTCACGTGCACTGCCTTCCGTCCGGGACGCGCTGCAGCGGCCCGTATCGTGCCGGAACCTTAGCCGAGTCCGGGGAGGGCGTGGCCAGCCCAGTAGCCCTCGCCCAGTAGTCTTGGTGTGGCGCTGAACGAGGCCGGCTCGTTGCAGGGAGGGAGACGAGGTGGCGCGACGACCGTCACGGGGCGAGGACGACGGCGCCGACCCGACCACGGCGGCCGAGGCCGCGTCGTTCGCGCCGGCCGGCATCGTCGGGCACGTGCTCGGTCTGGCCGACGACCTGGCCGGGCTGGTCGCGGCCCGCCGGGCGGTGGCGCCCGCCGGCACGGGGCCCGGGCACGGCGCGTTCGTCGGTGAGCTCGACGTCGACGCCGCGCTCGCCGCGATACGGGCGCGCGGTGGCGTCGACGCCGGGCCGGTCGGAGGCGTCGACGCGCTGGGTGAGCTGTTCGGGCTGACCGCGTTCGAGATGTTCGCGCTGGTCGCGGCGGTTGCCCCGCAGGTCGAGCCGCACGTCGCCACGCTCTACGCGTATCTCAACGACGACCTGCAACTGCGGTCGGCCACGGCCGGCCTGATCGTGGAGTTGGCGGGCCTGCCGCCGTGGGCCGTCGACGCCCGCCGCCAGCTCTCGGGCGCCGGTCGCCTGGCCGCGTCGGGGCTGCTGACCACCACCGACGACGGGCCGTTCCACCGCCGGCCGCTGGTGGCGACCGACCGTGTGGTGCGCCACCTGCTCGGTGACGACCAGGTCTCGGACGTGCTCCGGCGGTGCGCCGCACCGGCAATCGCCGTCGACCACCCGTCGGCCGAGCCGATCGTGCGCTTGCTCGACGCCGAGCAGTGGTTCGTCTACCTCCGCGGGCGACACGACGACGGAGCGGCCGCGGTTGCCGCCGGGGCGCTCGAACGGGAGGGGTTCGGCGTGTTGCACGTCGACCTCTCGGCCAGGCACCGCGGGGTCACCCCCGACGAACTGTTGCGCGAGGCGGTTCGTGAGAGCGCGCTGCAGTTCACGGCGCTGTTGATCGGCCCACTCGACGCGATCGCCGTCGACGACCGGGCTGCGGTCGACCTGCTGCACACAGCGGTGGTGCCGGTCGTGGTCTACGGGCAGGTCGGTTGGGACCCGGCCTGGTGCCGGCGGATGCCGGCGATCGTCGACCTGCCGCCGCTGGCCGTGGCCGACCGCCGGCAGGTGTGGGAGCGAGCACTCGACGCGGCTGGCATCTCCGTCGACGCGGCCGCGGTCGCGGCGACGTTCCATCTGTCCCCGGCCGGCATCCACCAAGCGGTGCAGACCGCGATCGTTCATGCCCGCGCGCTCGGGCGACCGGTTGCCATCGACGACATCGCCCGCGGCGCCCGGTCGCGCAACGGTGTGTCGCTGGAACGGTTGGCCCGGCGGGTCGTCCCGCGTGCCGGCTTCGACGAGTTGGTCCTCGCCGAGACCCCGCTGGCGCACGTACACGACCTGGTCCTGTGGGCCCGCAACCGCGACCGGGTCATCGACGAACTGGGGGTGCGCGGCCGGGGCACGAAGGGCCGCGGTGTGGCCGGTCTGTTCGTCGGCAGCAGCGGCACCGGCAAGACGCTGAGCGCCGAGGTGGTGGCCGGCGCGCTCGGCCTCGACCTGTACGTCGTCGACCTGTCGACCGTGGTGTCGAAGTACATCGGCGAGACCGAGGAGAACCTCGAACGGATCTTCCGGGAGGCGACGGGAATCAACGGGGTGTTGTTCTTCGACGAGGCCGATGCGCTGTTCGGCAAGCGCTCGAGCGTGTCCGACTCCAAAGACCGCTACGCCAACATGGAGGTCGCCTACCTGCTGCAACGGATGGAACAGTTCGATGGGTTGTCGCTGCTGGCCAGCAACCTCCGGGCCAACCTCGACGAAGCATTCCTACGGCGGCTCGACTTCGTCATCACGTTCCCCGAGCCGACACCAGCCGAGCGGCGACGGTTGTGGGAGGTGCACTTGCCGCCCACGTTGCCGCGGGCGGTCGACGTCGACGTCGGTGCGCTCGCCGAGCGCTTCACGCTGTCGGGGGGCGAGATCGCCAACGCCGCGCGTGCGGCGGGCCACCTCGCCGTGCGTGACGACGGCCGGGTGTCGATGTTGCACCTGGTGCAGGCTGTCGCCCACGAGTACGACAAAGCCGGGCGCTTGCTCCGCGCCGACGACTTCGGGCCGTGGATCGACCAGGTCGTCCGGCGCTGACCCGCTGGTCTCGAGGCCGTACTGGCTCGGCCCCGATTCGGTGGGTGCTAGCGTCGGCGCCCGTCAACCGGCGCAAACAGGGGTGCGCCATCCATCCTCGAATTCTGGAGTAGCTCCCGCATGGCTGACGTCGTCCTCGATCAGATCTCCAAGGTGTACCCGAACGGCTTCCAGGCCGTGCACGACGTGTCGCTCGAGATCGCCGACGGCGAGTTCCTCGTGCTCGTCGGCCCGTCGGGTTGCGGCAAGTCGACCGTGCTGCGGATGGTGGCCGGGCTGGAGGAGATCAGCGGGGGCACGCTCATGATCGGCGGCCGGGTGGTCAACGACGTGGAACCCAAGGCCCGCGACATCGCCATGGTGTTCCAGAACTACGCCTTGTACCCGCACATGACGGTGGCCGAGAACATCGGCTTCTCGCTCAAGCTGTCGGGCGTGTCGAAGGCCGAGATCGACAAGCGTGTGCGCGAGACCGCGGCCACGCTCGAGCTCACCGAGCAGCTCGACAAGAAGCCCGCCAACCTGTCGGGAGGCCAGCGCCAGCGGGTGGCGATGGGCCGGGCGATCGTGCGCCAGCCGGCCGCGTTCCTCATGGACGAGCCGCTGTCGAACCCCGACGCCAAGCTGCGCGTCCAGATGCGCGCCGAGATCGCCCGCATCCAGCAAGAGCTCGGCGTCACCACCATCTACGTCACCCACGACCAGGTCGAGGCGATGACGATGGGCGACCGGGTCGCCGTGCTGAAGGACGGCTACCTCCAGCAGGTCGACACGCCGCAGAACCTGTACGACCACCCGGCCAACGTATTCGTCGCCGCGTTCATCGGGTCGCCGTCGATGAACCTGTACCAGGGCGAGCTGTCGGTCGACGGCGACTCGGCCACGGTGGCGATCTCGGGCCAGTCGCTGACCATCTCGGCCGAGCGCCTGGCGCGCACCCCTGGGCTGCGTGCGGCAGCAGGGCCGATCATCGTGGGTGTCCGCCCGGAAGACATCGAGGACGCCACCCTGGTCGAGCACGCCGGGCCGGGCCGCACGTTGTCGGTCGGGGTCGACCTGGTCGAGGCGCTCGGTTCCGAGATCGTCGTCCACGCCGCGTTCGAGGGCCGCAAGGTCGACGCCGGCGACCCCGACGCGGTCGAGGCCCTGTCGAGCGGCACGGTGGGTGCGTCGAACCTCGTCGCCCGGTTGAGCCCGCGCAGCCGGGTGGGCCGCGGTGCCCGCGTCGACCTCGCCGTCGACACCGACAACCTGTACTTCTTCGACGCCACCACCCGCCTCGCCATCTGACACCGGTCAGCGGACCGATGGCGACAGTCGTCCGCGCTGGGCGGTCGAGCATGGGGTGCGCGAGCATGGGTGCATGTGCGACGGGCACGGGTCGCCTCCCCCGGTGACGAGTCGTCGGCGCCTGTTCGGCGCGCTGGCGTTCGCATTGTGGCCGTGGCGCCCCGGCCTCGCCGGCGAGGGTGAGCGGCCGACGCCACCGATTCCCGGCCCGCGACCACCGTCGCGGCCTCAACACGTGACCCGAGCCGTCGCGGCGCCGCCGCAGACCACGCCACCTGCGCCGCCAGCCCCACCGGTCCCACCGACGCCGGGTCCGCCCGCCACCTCGCCTCAGTACGGGACCGCGGTCCCCAACCGCACGATCACGGTGGCGTTGCCGACGCTGCCGCTCCCGGTGCCCGACGGGTGGTCGGAACAGACACTCGGGCCGACCGCGATCGGCACGCCGATGCAACTGTTGGTGCGTCACCCCGAGGGCGAGCCGCGGCGCCGGATGCTCGTCGTGTGCTGCATCCACGGCAACGAGCTCGGCACCGTGCCGATCGCCCAACGGCTGCTGTCGGTGCCGGTGCCCGACGGGGTGCTGGTGGCGATCCTGCCGGCGCTCAACCCCGACGGGTGGGCCACCCAGTCACGCCACAACGCCCAGACGGTCGACCTCAACCGCAACTTCCCGTGGCGCTGGGCTGCCTACGACGGCGGGCCGGGGCCGGCCAGCGAGGCCGAAACCCAGGCGGTGATGGGCCTGGTGCAGGCCAACCCGTGGGACCTCGCCGTGTGGATCCACCAACCACTCGGCTACGTCGCCGCCGTACCGCCCAGCGACCGGCGCTACGCCGAGGCGTGGTGTGCGGCAACCGGCCTGCCGTACCGCGAAAACCTCGACCAGCACGGCGGCGGCGAGACGTGGACCGCCAAGATGGCCGGCGTCTCGTCGATGCTCGTCGAGGTCGCCAGCCACGACGCCACCGCCGAGATGCTCGAAGCCCACGCCGCCGGCTACGCCGCCGCCCTCGCCCTGCTCGCCTGAGAGGGTCAGCGAGAAGGCGGCTCGCCCCGGTGGTCGAGTGCCGGCGCAGCCGGTGTATCGAGACCATCGGCGCGCGCACCACGTCTCGATACAACGCAGGGGCGGCTGCGCCGCGGGTGCGCCACTCGACGACCGTCACCACCTATCCGCTGAGCCTTAGGGTGTTTCGACCGGACACAATGGCGCCATGTCACGCATCGTTCGTGTCGCTGCCGGGCAGCTCGGCCCGATCCAACGCGACCACGCTCGCGAGCAGGTCGTCGAGCGGTTGACCGGCCTGCTGCATCAGGCGGCCGACCAGGGCTGCCAGCTGGTCGTGTTCCCCGAACTGGCGCTCACCACGTTCTTCCCGCGCTGGTTCGCCGACGACATCGCCAGCTTCGACCACTACTACGAGACCGAGTTCCCCAGCCCGGCCACGCAACCGCTGTTCGACGCCGCCCGTGACCGCGGCATCGGGTTCTGCCTCGGCTACGCGCTCAGGCGTGACGGGCATCGCTGGAACGTGATGACGCTGGTCGACGCGGCCGGTGCCGAGGTGGCGACGTTCAAGAAGGTCCACATCCCGGGGCACGCGTCGAACGAACCCGACCGCCCGTTCCAGCACGCCGAGCGCTACTACTTCGAGCCGTCACCGGACGGGTTCGGCGTGTGGGACGCGTCGTTCTCGCCGGGGGTAGCTGGCCGGGTGGGGATGATGATCTGCAACGACCGGCGTTGGCCCGAGAGCTACCGCGAGATGGGGTTGCAGGGCGTCGAGCTGATCCTGTGCGGCTACAACACCCCGCTGCACTACGTGCCCGACCCGACCCAAGACCCGTTGCAGGGCTTCCACAACGGGTTGGTGATGCAGTCGGGGGCGTACCAGAACGGCACGTTCGTGGTCGGCGTGGCCAAGGGCGGGGTGGAAGAGGGCGTCGACAGCCTGGCCGAGAGCCAGATCATCGCTCCTTCGGGTGAGGTGCTCGCCAAGGCGGTCACCAACGGCGACGAGTTGATCTGGGCCGACTGCGACCTCGACTGGTGCCGGCAGTACACCGGCACCCTGTTCGACATGGACTACTACCGCCGCCCCGAGGTGTACACCCACCTCACCACCCACCGCGGCCCGCGCACCCCGGTGTAACCCTGGATCCACCGATCTGGGGCTCGTTCCTCGCCGTCATCACGGTGAATCCAGGCTCGTCAACGCTTTGCGTTCAAGCGCCACGCAGGCTGGGCTTCACCGGCGGTGCATCAGGGTCACACGTGGACGCGACCGCCGTGGGCTGGGGCAACGTGCACGAGCGGCCGCGACGATCGGTGGATTCAGGGCAACTCGGCGAGCCCTCGGGCACCGGCAGGAGTGCGGGGTTCACGGATGCGCCACCGCGGTGCCGTCGTGCAGAGTGGCTACGTGAGCGATGCCGTGTACGAGACGCGGGCTGAACTGATGCCGCGGGTCCCCACCGTCATCGGCATGCGGTCGGGCACGCTGCGGTTGGCCGACGGGCGGTTGAGCTTCCGCAACCGGCACCGCGTGCTCTGGGAACATCCGATCGGCGAGATGCACAGCGTGACGTCGGCCGCCTCGGTGGGGTTCCACATCTGGCACGGTTCGCGCTGCTACAAGCTGCTTCCCGAATGGGCGCCGGTCGCCCACCTCGCCACCGGCAACCCAGCCGTCGACGTGGCTGCCGGGGTGGCGCGGATCGGCGAAGCGCGTCGGACCGATGCCCGTAGCCGCGACAGCCGTACCAACTGGGTGAACCTCCTCGCGCCCCTGGTCGGCCCGCCACCGGCCGGCGTGAAGGTGCGCACGCCGTGGCCGATGTGGGCGTTGATGACGATGGTGGTACTGGTGGCCGTACTGCTGATGGCGGCGATCGCCGTGTGGGTGTTCGTGTTCACCGACCCGAGCGGGGCGCGAGCGGGGAGCGGCTGGCACTATCCGTTTGGGGTGAAGACCAACACGAACTCGAGCAGGCCGTGGTCGTCGGTGGTCACCATCGTGGTCGACGGATTCTCGATGCCGTAGTCGGCGAACACGATCGGGATGCTGCCGAGTACGCCGATCCGCCCGTTCTCCACCCGCCCGGTCAGCTCGAACGTCACCGGGTTGGTGGTGTCGCGCAACGTCAGGTCACCGGCCGCCTGCACGGTCACCTCGCGCCGCCGCCACCGCGACCGCCGCCCAGCAGCGTCTGAGAACCGAGTTGGCAGCCGACCCGGTGCTCGTCGCCGCGCCGATGGCGACCGCCGAGGTTCCTGTCGCGGCCGGGGTTCCCACGAACGCGCGGCAGCGAGTTCTGCCGGTCGCACCGCCGCGGCTGAAGGCACCCGAGCTGGGCGAACCGTTCGGGGTGCTGCGGATCCCGCGGTTGGGCGCCGGGTACGAGTTCGTCGCCGTCGAGGGCGTCCGCGACCGCGACCTGGCGGCGGGGCCCGGCCACTATCCCGGTACGGCGCTGCCCGGCGAGGTCGGCAACTTCGTGCTGTCCGCGCACCGCACGTCGCACAGCGCCCCGTTCGCCGACATCGACGAGTTGCTGCCCGGCGACCGCGTGCTGTTCGCCGCCGCCGGGGGCACGTTCACCTACCGGGTCGTGGCCAGCGAGGTGGTCAAACCGACCGCACTCGACGTGCTGCTACCGGTTCCCGGCGAGCCGGGCGCGATGCCCAGCCAGGCGCTGCTGACCCTCATCACCTGCCACCCCGAACACTCGACCGCCGAACGCCTGGTGGTGACCGCCCAGCTCGCCCACTTCACCCCGGCAGCCCCAGGTGGTTGAGCCTGTCGAACCCCCAAGGTGGTTGAGCCTGTCGAAACCACCGGTGGTAACGACCGGCTCAACCACCTTGAGATCTGGGGGCGGCGGGCAGCAGGGCGGTGAGGCCGTCGGCGATGCCACCTCGCCAGCACACGCGGTCGTGGCCGCCGCGGTAGGTGCGGAAACTCACGTCGGCCCCAGTCGCGCTGAGGGCCTCGGCGAAGCGCTCGTTCGGTGCGACGTTGATCCACTCGTCGCTGCCCACCTCCATCCACACCCGCAGGCCGCGGTGCCGCGCCGATGGAACGAGCGCTGGGTCGTTCGCGGCGGGCGCCCACAACGACGCCGACTGGGCGAGCACGTTGCCGACCCGGCCGGGGAACGCGAGTGCCGCCCGCATCGCCGCCAGGCCACCCAGGCTCTGCCCGGCGAACACGGTGCGCTGGGCGTCGGGCGACACCGGCCAGCCGTCGCGTAACCAGTCGATCAGGCCGCCGACCAGCCACCCGGCGAACTCGGTGTCGCCGATCAGCCGCGCACTCCGGGCCTCGCCGGCCCCGGTGGCCACCATCGCCACCACGGCCGGCTCGATCCGACCGTCGGCAGTCAGGTTGTCGAGCGTGGTCGCCAACCCGAGTTCGCCGGCCCACAGTTCGCCGTCGAGCACGACCGCGAGCGGGGCCGCCGCATCGGCGGTGAGTCGTTGCGGCTCGTAGACCCACACGACGTGCCCGGCGACCAGGCACTCGCGCAGCGACCCGGCGGCGACGCCGGGGCGGCGACCCACATACGGCTGAGCAGGAGCGTCGGGCAGTTCGGCCACCGACCGGACGTCGGCCCCGCGGCCGATCGTGCGCCCGCACCGGGGGTCGGCGTGGGAGGCACCGACGCCGTCGTCGATCCGGCGGCGCCCATCGGTGAGCTGTTCGGCCACGTTCTCGCGGGGCGGGCCGACACCGATCTGATAGCTGCCGCGCCAGTCGCTCGGCAGTCGGTACGTGAGGTGCCACACGTCGGTGCCGGCGACCTGGCACATCGCCGAACCCTCCGGGTCGGTGCGGTCGTGAAGCTTGTTGGCCAGCACGTACGGCCGTGCAGCGGGCGACGGGTCGCGCCACACGAACGTGACCGCGCACTCGCCCGGCCCCAGTGCCTCGACCAGGGGAGTGCCGCTCCCCTCGACGTGCGACCAGAACCGGGCCGTGGCAGCGGGCCCCTGCCCGGCCGCGACCGCGTCTTCCAACTCGGCGACGACCGCGCTGGCCGCCCGGGCGATGCGCCGCCCGCGTCCGTGCTCGCCCGCTCGCGCGGGTTGCCCAGGAGCTCCGGGTTTACCGTGCATCGGCTGGCGCGGCACCGAGCGTGCGTACCGCCGCGTCGAGCCAGCGGACCACCGCCTCGGTGTGGTCGGAGGCTTCGGCGAGGTAGGCGCGCACGTCGTCGCTGAAGAACAGGCGTGGCAACGCGACCACGCGCGCGGCTTCCACGCGTGCGACCGCGACATCCCACGAGGTGCCGGCACCCTCGACGGCGGGCGACTCGGCGACGAGCACGCGGGTGAGGGCCTCTTCGAGCCGGTCCCACAACAGCCGCAACCGTGACTGGAGGTCGGTGCTGGCGCCAACCAGGTCGGCGAACGCGTCGAGCCGGGCGATCACGGCGGCGTCGAGGCGTTGCTCGACGAGTTCGCGCACGGCACCGAGCGGAGTGAGCGACGGGTCGCGATGCCGGATCGCGTTGATCCACAGCGCGATCACCTGGTCCTCGCCCTCGAACGCGAGGTCTTCCTTCGTGCCGAAGTAGTTGAACACCGTCTTCACCGACATCTCGGCCGCCGCCGCGACATCGCCGATCGTGACCTGGTCGAACCCGCGGGCGACGAACAGTTCGTGGGCGGCCTCGGCGATCCGACGGCGCGCCTGCAACTTCTTGCGTTCCCGGAGCCCGAGATGGTCCCCCACCGGGTCGATGCGCATCGGCTGCACGACATCCACCCTAGCCGCAGAACTTGCACTCACTGTACGAATCGGGCGGGCGTCGTCGAAGGTCGGGAACCTCTCGGGGTGTCGGTGGAGTGAATACTGGTGTGAGCTTCTCCATGCACGATCCACCCGTCAGCGCGACAGCGGCCGGACTCCGGTCGATCGGCGGTGGGTCTGCTGCTGCTGATGACGTCGTCCTCGTCAGCGAGAGCGATCGCACTCCCGGGTGGTTCGACCACTTGTACCGGCGTCACCGCAAAGACACCGTTCGTCTCGCGAGGTTGCTGACCGGTTCGGCCGCGGCAGCTGAAGATCTTGCTCACGAGGCGTTCATCCGGCTGTACCGGCGGTCGCAACCGATCGACAACCCAGTCCCGTTCCTGCGGGTGGTGACCGTCAACGTGTGCCGGGACTGGCATCGTTCGCAACGCCGCGAGCGGCTGCGAGCCGTTCGCGTCGGTGTCGACGTCGACCACTTGTCGCTGGCTGCCCGCGAACTCGATGCGAGCTTGGCTCGCTTGCCCTATCACGAGCGCGCCGTGATCGTGCTGCGTTACTGGCTCGACCTGTCCGAATCCGATATCGCGCTCACACTCGGTTGCCGGCCAGGCACCGTCAAGTCGCGTCACGCACGAGCACTGCACAAGCTGAACAAGGAGCTCTCCCAATGAGCACGCCAACACGAATCGAAGATCGCCTTGCCGACCTCCTCGGCGAACTTGCCGAGTCGACCCCGCTCGAACGCGATGACGTCGAGTTCGACCCGTTCCGCCTCGCCGCCGTGGCTGCGTCACCTGCGCGTGCTCGCCGGGGTTACGCGTCCCTCGCGGTCGCCGCGGCTGCGATCACGACCGTCGTCGCCGGTGGTGTCATTCTCGCCGCGACCCGTGAGCGAACGCCCGATGTCGGGTCGCCGAGCGCGTCCCAGCCGGTCGGGCCACGCTGGTTCCAGTTCTTCGGCCGTCACCTGCCCGCAGAGTTCGAGCACATCGCGGTCTTGGGGTCGCATGCGCAGTACGTCAGCTTCGAAGCACTCGACATCGACACGGCCAAGATGCTCCACATCACCGTCAGCCGCGGCGCGATGCGACCCGACTCGAACCCCGCGACGATGTCGCTTGACGATGCCCGTTCAGCGAAGTGGACCGACCCGAACGCCGGGTACGGCGTGTCGCTTCCCGACGGACGTCAGATCGGCGTCTACTGCTCGATCGGCCCCATGCCGGACGGGGAGCCGAACTGTCCGGCGGTCAATGGTGTGGCGACCAATGCCGAGGACCTCCGCCGGTTGGTCCTCGCGATCGCCGATCACCTCGACCCCGCCGACCTGCCCCCGCCCTCGGAGAACCTCTCACACATCAGCGCGGCAGCCATCCGAACTGCCGTCGCGGCTGCCACCGAGCGCATCGACGACGCCCACGTGGAAGCTCCTCACTACGCTTTCTCCTTCGTCCAATATGGTGACCTCAACGCGTCCGACCTCTTGTCGGTGCGAACGGTCAGTGGCTTCCTGCCGGCACCGGAGCCGGCGGCCCAGCGGAGGGCCGCCACCACCAACGGCCGACGCGCCACGTGGCAGGTCATGCCGGACCACTCTGTCTGGTACGTGTACGACGCGCCCGACGCGGGGCTCGACCTGGCCGATCAAATCCTCGACACGGCCGAAACGCCAGACCCTGAACCGGCTCCAAGCGGCCCTGAGGCAGCGACGCTGCCCTGACGTGAGCGTGGTGGTGCCAGGCCGGCCGGCGAGTGTGCCAGGCAGCTGAGGCGACGGCCCGGTAGCCGACGGCAGGTAACTTGGGGCCGAGAGGAGGAGCGATGTCGGACAGCGGTGCGAACCAGTACGCCGGTATGACGGCGCCACTCACGGTCGCGGATGTGCTCGCCGACTTGGAGCCCATGGGCGATCTGAGTCGGTTCGTGATCGACGACCTCACACCCGAGGACGAGGACTTGTTCTTCGGCGTCCTCGATGACGCCTGAGTCGATGCCGCCCGGAGCGGTTGTCGTGGACACGATGATCGCCAGCGCGTGGCTCGGGGTTCGGGCCTCTCAGCGACGTGCCCGATGGGCGCCGCTGCTGGAGCGATCGGCCTGGGTGCTTCCGTTCAGCGTGGTTGCCGAGATGCGGTTCGGCGCTGAGGTAGCGGGATGGGGTGCGCGTCGCCGGGCGATGCTGGATCGACTCGTCGTTCGGTCAGCCGTGATGCCCCCGCTCGACGAGGTGACTGCCGCGTACGTCGACCTACGGACCTGGTGCGTCCGCAACGGACACGGACTCGGCGCGAAGGATCACGAGGCGGATCGGTGGGTCGGAGCAGTGGCGGTCGCCGCGTCGTTGCCGCTGGCATCCGACGATGCGAACTTCGACGGCGTTCCGATGATCCGGCAGGCCTACCCAGACGAAGCTTGACGCCAACGGGCTGGTTTCCGTGACTGGGTTTGACAAACTGTAAAACGTGACCGAACTTGCCGACCCGTCCACCGTCATGCAGGCCGGCGCGCAGACGGAGTTCGTGCTCAACGGCGCACCGGTCAGCGTGCGGCGCGAGCACCCGCACCTGCTCGCCGCGCTGCGCGAGGAACTCGACGTCACGTCGGCCAAGGACGGTTGCTCGCCGTCGGGCCAGTGCGGGTGTTGCACGGTGATCATCGACGGAAAGGCGGTGGTGTCGTGCCAGACGTCGCTCGACAAGGTCGCTGGTGCGTCGGTCACTACCCTTGAGGGCGTCGACGAAGCCGAGCGCCAGGCGTTCGCCGACGCGTTCGCGGCCTGTGGTGGGCTGCAGTGCGGCTTCTGCATCCCCGGCATCGTGATGCGCGCCAAGGCCCAGATCGCCAAGAAGGGTGACGGCCTCACCAAGGCCCAGATGGCCCCGCACCTCGGCGCCCACCTGTGCCGCTGTACCGGGTACGTGAAGATCCTCGACGCGATCGAGGCCGTCGCCCAGGGCCGCACGTTCGAGCCCGCGCTCGGTGCGGCGGTCGGCGAGGCCGGGGCCAAGTATCAGGCGGCCGAGCTGACGCTCGGCGACCGCGGCTACGTCGACGACCTGCGCGTGCCCGGAATGCTGCACGCGGCGCTGCACCTCACCACCCACGCCCGAGCCACTATCACCTCGATCGACACGTCGGCCGCGCTCGCCGCCCCTGGGGTCGCGGCCGTGTTCACCGCTCCCGACATTCCCGGCGAGCTGCGGGTCGGACTGATCTACAAGGACTGGCCGGTGATGATCCCTGTGGGCGGCACCACGTCGTGCGCCGGTGACGTGCTCGCGGTGGTGGTCGCCGACACTCGCGAGGCGGCTCGCGCGGCGGCCGAACTGGTGACGGTCGGCTACGACGTCCACGCCCCGGTCACCGACCCGGTCGCCGCGCTCGCGCCCGACGCTCCACTCGCGGTATGGGGCACCGATTCGAACCGCCTGTCGATCAGCGCCTACACACGCGGCGAGCCGGTCGACACGGCACTCGCCGGTTCGGCATTCACCGTCACCGAGACGTTCCAGACCCAGCGCATCGAGCACGCCTTCCTCGAGCCCGAGTCGACGCTCGCGGTGCCGGGCACCGACGCCGATGGCGCGCGCACGCTGCACGTCTACTCGGGCGGCCAGGGCGTGTGGGACGACCGCAACGACATCGCCGCCGTGCTCGGCCTGCCCGAGCCGGAACGCGGCCGGGTCACCGTCGAACTGGTGTCGAACGGCGGCGCGTTCGGCGGCAAGGAAGACATGTCGAACCAGGCCCACGCGGCGCTGGCGGCATGGCTGCTCGACGCGCCGGTGAAGTGCACGCTGTCGCGCGAGGAGAGCTTCCGCATCCACGCCAAGCGCCATCCGATCCGCATCGAGATGAGTGCCGGGTGCGATGCCGACGGCCACCTCACCGCGCTCAAGGTGCGCGCCGTCGGTGACTCGGGCGCCTATGCCAGCGTCGGCATGAAGGTGCTCGAACGCGCCGCCGGCCACGCCTGCGGTCCGTACCGCTGGCGAGCGCTCGACGTCGAGGCGATCGCGGCCCGCACGAACAACCTCGTGTGCGGGGCGTTCCGCGGATTCGGCGCCAACCAGGCCCAGTTCGCCACCGAGGGCGTGCTCGACCGGCTCGCCGAGCAGGTGGGCATCAGCGGGTGGGAGATCCGCAAGCGCAACGTCATCCGCCCCGGTGAGGAATGGGGGCCCGGGCAGATCATGGACGATGGTTGCGCGGGCGCCGAGGCGTGCCTCGACGAGATCCGCGACACGTACGAGGCCGAACGGGCGGCCGGCAAGCCGGTCGGGCTCGGCCTCGGCCTGAAGAACTCCGGGCTTGGGAACGGGTTCCGCGAGGTGTGCGGAGCGGTCGTGCGTTTCCGTTCCGACACCGGGCGGGTCGAGGTGCGTCACGGGTGGACCGAGATGGGTCAGGGCGTGCATACCGTCGCCCTCCAGGTCGCGGCCGGCGAGCTGGGCATCGACCCGGAGCGGATCGACGTCATCGTCGACACCACCCGCGAGCTCGGGTTCGGGCAGACCACCGGCTCGCGGGGCACGCTGATGACGGCCGGGTCCGTGCAGCAGGCGTGCGCGGTGGCGCTCGCCGCGGGGTGTGCCCCCGACATCGACCACACCGGCGAGTACGTGGTCGACTGGACGCAGAAGCTCGGCGACCCCGGCGTCGCCAACCCCACGATCCACTCGACGTTCTCGTATGCGGCCCAGCTGGTGGTGGCCGAGCCGGGCACCGGCAAGGTGACGAAGGTGGTGGCCGTGCACGACGTCGGGCGGGCGGTGAACCCGCAGCTGGTCGAGGGCCAGGTGCAGGGGTCGGTGCACATGGGCCTTGGCTACGCGCTCAGCGAGGATTTCCCCACCGACCCGGCCACCGGGTTCCCCACCAACATGACGCTGCGGTCGCTCGGCATCTTGCGTGCCAAGGATGTGCCCGAGATCGAGGTGCGCATCGTCGAAGTGCCCCAACCGCGGTCGCCGTTCGGCATCAAGGGCGTCGGCGAGATCGGCCTGGTTCCCACCGCCCCCGCCGTGGCCGCCGCGCTGCGGGCGGCCACCGGCGAGTGGAACACCACCCTCCCGATGCGCCGCACCCCGACAGGCGACTGACCTTCCTGCTGCCCGGGCGCGACCGGCCCGGAGCGGCGGGCGGCAGTAGCTTCGGACACGTGCGCACCTGGGCCGGAATCTTGCTCGCCGGAGGGCTGCTCGCCGCCGCGTGCACCCGCCCCGGCGAGGACGTCGCACCGCCGGTTCCCGAGCCGATCGTGTTCCCGACCACCGTCGCACCGACCAGTACGGCAGTCGTGACCACCAGCCCGACGACGACACCCGCGACCACCAGCCCACCGACGAGCGCACCGTCGACGACCGCGCCAGCAACTACGGTGCCCCCGACGACCGCGTCGCCGACGACCGCGCCGGCGACCACGGTGCCAGCAACCACGGTGCCGCCCACGACCGTGCCACCGGTCGCGCCGGTCCTCTGGAGTGCTCCGCTCGACCTGACCCAGCCGCTGTTCGCGTTCGGGTCGTCGGTCGAGGGGCGCGCCCTAGTCGCCGAGCGCTACGGCGCGCTGGGCGGGCGCCGGGTGTTGGTGATCGGCGTGATCCACGGCAACGAGGACGCCGGCGTGGGGGTCATCGACGCGTTGCGGGCGACGCCACCACCGCCGGGCGTCGAGCTGTGGCTGGTCGAGTCGATGAACCCCGATGGGCAGGCCATCGGCGACCGTCACAACGCGCATCACGTCGACCTCAACCGCAACTTCCCGTACAACTGGGGGCCGATCGGCGAGCCGGGTGCCGGTCAGTACGCGGGGCCTGGCCCGGCCAGCGAGCCCGAGACGCTGGCGGTGATCAACCTGATCACCCAGCTGCGCCCCGACATCACGATCTGGTACCACCAGGACCTGTTCACGATCAGCCCGTCGACCGGGCGTGACGGGCGCATTCGGGCGCGCTACTCCGAACTCACCGGTGTGCCGATCGGCGAGATCACGGGCGGCACCTACACCGGCGTGGCCGCCACGTGGGCCCGCCACCAGGTTGCCCCCGACGACGGCGTCGCCTTTATCGTCGAACTCGGCGCGACCCTGTCACCCGACGAGGCCGCCGTCCACGCCGACGCCGTCCTCACCGTGGCAACCGAGGACTAGGCCCGAAACCACCGGAACCGGCGCGGGTCAGGTCGGGAAGAACGCGACCGGCACGACGACGCACGGACCGTCGCCCGGTAGCTCGACGGTCAGCGCCACGCCGTTGACGGTGAGCTCCCACGGCGCCGCGCCGCCGGTGCATTCGGGGTCGGCCAAGCTGCCCCACAGCTCGGCCGCCGCGCTCGGAGCGAGGCGTACCGATGGCTCGACCGAGTGTGCCAGTGCCCACGTCGTTCCCAGGTCGACCTCGCAGTCGTGGGCACCGTTGTTGCGGAAGGTGACGACGACGTCGGAGTCGGGTGGCGCACCCGGTCCGGCGACGACGTCGATGTCGGCGGCATCGCACGCTTCGGGTACGGCCGGCTCGGGCACGGTCGGGTGCGACAGTTGGCTCGGCGCGAGCACCGACGCCGGCCCCGTATAGGGCGCCGTCACCTCCGGTACCTCCGCACCATCCCCACGATCCCCGCATCCGGCGACCAGCCCCACGATGGCTACCAGCATCAGTGCACCCAGGCGCCACGATGTCACCTCGGCGACGCTATACACGCCACGCGCCGCGGCGTAGTTCACAGACCGTTCACACTCCGCGAACGAGGGCGAAACTGGCCGGTGCCAGCCTGCCGACGCCCCCTACCACCCGTTCGTTGCGAACGACGACCACACGAAGGAATCACACGTGGCGTACCAAGCTGAATACATCTGGCTCGACGGTGCACAGCCGACCGCCGGACTGCGCAGCAAGACGAAGATCATTGCCGATGACGTGACGGAGCTGCCGGTCTGGGGCTTCGACGGGTCGTCGACCGAGCAGGCCACCGGCGACAAGTCGGACTGCGTGCTCAAGCCGGTGTTCTCGTGCCCCGACCCGATCCGCGGCGGCAAGAACATCCTCGTGCTGTGCGAGGTGTACCTCGTTGACGGCACGCCGCACTCCACGAACACCCGTGCGGCGGCGGCCAAGGTCGCCAAGAAGTGGGCCAAGGACGACTTCTGGTTCGGCCTCGAGCAGGAGTACACGCTGCTGAAGATGGACGGCACCCCGTACGGCTTCCCCGACGGCGGCTTCCCCGGCCCGCAGGGCCCGTACTACTGCGGCGTCGGCGCCGAGAACATCTACGGCCGCGACATCGTCGAAGAGCACACCCAGGCGTGCATCGACGCCGGGTTGAAGATCTCGGGCACCAACCCCGAGGTGATGCCCGGGCAGTGGGAGTTCCAGATCGGCCCGGCCGGCGTCACCGAGGCCGGCGACCACATGTACATCGCCCGCTGGCTGCTCAAGCGGATCGCCGAAGACTACGGCGTCGTCGTCAGCTTCGACGCCAAGCCCGCCAAGGGCGACTGGAACGGCGCCGGCATGCACACGAACTTCTCGTCGGTCGCCATGCGCGAGGACTACAAGGCCGTGATCGCGGCCTGCGAGGCGATCGGCAAGAACTACCTCACGCTCGTCGAGAACTACGGCGCCGACATCCAGGACCGCCTCACCGGCAAGCACGAGACGGCCCCGTGGGACAAGTTCAGCTACGGCGTCTCCGACCGCGGCTCGTCGCTGCGCATCCCCTGGCAGGTCGCCGTCGACAAGAAGGGCTACGCCGAAGACCGGCGCCCCAACGCCAATGCCGACCCGTACACGGTCACCCGCCTGATCGCCGACACCGTGGCATCGATCGCCGCGGGCAAGACACCGCCCAAGAAGTGACCGGACCGACGGTGACGAACCGTGCCTGGCACGGTTCGTCACCGGGTCTGACCCCACCGAGACCGCCGTACACGGGCAGACTGGTGCAATGAGCAGAATGCTCGATCAACAGCGCGACTACGTCCTTCGCACCGTGGAAGAGCGCGGCGTACGGCTCGTGCGCCTGTGGTTCACCGACGTGCTCGGCAACCTGAAGTCGTTCGCGATCAGCCCGGCCGAGTTGGAGAACGCGCTCGAGGACGGGATGACGTTCGACGGCTCGTCGATCGACGGGTTCTCGCGCATCCAGGAATCGGATGTGCTGGCGGTGCCCGACCCCGACACGTTCGAGCTGTTGCCGTGGGGCGAGCAGGGCGCCGCCGAGGCGCGGGTGTTCTGCGACGTCCACAGTCTGGACGGCTCGCCGTTCCAGGGCGACCCCCGCCAGGTGTTGCGGCGCCACATGCAGTCGGCGCACGACCTGGGCTACACGTTCTACGTCGCCCCCGACATCGAGTTCTTCTACTTCGCCCCACCGGTGCCGGGCCAGCCGCCGCAGCCGCTCGACAACGGCAGCTTCTTCGACCTCACCACCAACGATGCAACGGGCAGCCTGCGCAAGCAGACGTTGCGCAAGCTGGAACAGCTGTCGATCCCGGTCGAGTACTCGTTCCACGAGGACGCCCCGAGCCAGCAGGAGATCGACCTGCGCCACACCGACGCGCTGACGATGGCCGACTCGGTGATGACGTTCCGGCTCGTCGTGAAAGAGGTCGCCGCCCGCCAGGGCGTGTACGCCACGTTCATGCCCAAGCCACTCGAAGGGCTCCAGGGCTCGGGCATGCACCTGCACATGTCGCTGTTCCGCGGCGACCAGAACGCGTTCTACGCCGAGGACGACCCGCACCGGTTGTCGCCGGTGGCCAAGCAGTTCATGGCCGGCCTGTTGCGTCACGCGGCCGAGATCACGGCGATCACGAACCAGACCGTCAACAGCTACAAGCGGCTGGTGCCCGGGTTCGAGGCGCCGGTGCACGTCAGCTGGGCGCGCAACAACCGCAGCGGCCTGATCCGCATCCCGGTCGCCAAGAAGGGCAACCCGCTGGCCACCCGCCTCGAGTACCGCTCGCCCGACCCGGCCTGCAACCCGTACCTCGCGTTCTCGCTGATCCTCGCGGCCGGCATGCGCGGCATCTCCGAGGGGTACGAACTGCCCGAGGAGGCCGACGCCAACCTGTTCGAGATGGACGACGCGGCGCTCGCCAAGCTCGGCATCGCCCAGTTGCCGCAGTCGCTCGCCGACGCGCTGGCCGTGATGGAGCGGTCCGACCTGGTGCGTGAAGCGCTGGGCGAGCACATCTTCGAGTGGTTCCTGCGCAACAAGCGTCGCGAGTGGCGCGACTACAAAACTCACGTCAGCGCGTTCGAGCTGCAAAGGTATTTGGGCTCGCTATGACCAACGCCTCGGGCCCCGGGGCGGGCGGCATGATCGCCGTCTTCGCCCGTTCGGTACAGCCCGAGTTGGCGCGGTCGCTCGACCTGGCCGGGTACTCGTGGAAGGGCGTCGGGTCGGTCGACGAGGCCGCCGAGTTCGAGCCGCCATCGGGTTGGCTGGGGGTGATCGTCGACTGCGCCGACGACGCCGACGCCGGGTGGGCGTTCGCCCGCACGATCCGCAAGAGCGACGCGTCGGGGGTGCGCCTGCTGGTGCTGGTGAGTGGTGCCCAGATCGGCGACCTCAGCCTGCGCGACGACCTGTTCGACGACTTCTGTCTGACTCCGTTCCACCCGGCCGAGTTCGAGGCCCGCCTGCGGCACCTGCTGTGGCAGACCGGCGACCCGGTGAGCCGCAGCGAGCTGGTCGAGTACGGCGAGCTGGTGCTCAACCTCGAGACCTACCAGGCCACGATCAGCCACCATCCGCTCGACCTCACGTACATGGAGTACGAGCTGCTCAAGTTCCTTACGCAGAACCCGGGGAAGGTGTTCACCCGCGAAATCCTGCTGTCGCGGGTGTGGGGCTACGAGTACTACGGGGGCGCACGCACCGTCGACGTGCACATTCGGCGCCTGCGCGCCAAGCTCGGCGAGGAGCACGCCGGCCTGATCCAGACCGTCAGGTCGGTCGGCTACCGCTTCGGCCAATCCCGCTGGAGCAGCTGACCGGACGTTCCCAGGTGGTCGAGTGCCGCCGCCAGGCGGTGTATCGAGACCACGTCTCAACCACCTTGAAGGATGGCTGCCGCGATCTGGTCGGCGAAGCGTTGCTGGCCGATGTCGGTGAGGTGGATCCCGTCGGAGACGATCAGGCCCGGGTCGTCGCCGAACTGGAACCAGTCGATCACGACGGTGCCGGGCCGGCCGGCAGCCGCCTCGCGCAACACGGTGTTGGCGGCACGGGTTTCGTCGATGCGGCTCTTGATCCACACGTCGACCCAGATCACCGGGGCACCAACGGGGAGCTCGGCCAGCAGTGCCTCGATGTCGGCGCGGTAGCTGTCGCGACCGAACCCCGGCACGTCGTTGGTGCCGAGGGCGACGACCCACACGTCGGGTTGCCGGGTGGCGGCCAGCCCGGCCGCGACCGTGACGCCCGAGGCGTTTCCGGCGACGACGTGGTTGATCCGGCGCCCCTCGACCGCGTCGAGCGTCACCGTGGTGACACCGAGCGCGGCGAGCGCGGCGGCCAGTTCGTCCTGGGCGGCAACGGTCAGCGAGTCGCCGATGACCGCCACCTCGGCCGGCACCGGAACCACGGTCGTCGGTGGCGCGTCGGTGCCGGCGGGCGGCACGCTGCCCGGCGTGTCGAGCGCGCTCAGCTCGGTCAACGCCACGGTCGGTGCGACGGTCGGCTCCGGTTCCGCCACGGCCGGATTGGCGCACGCGCCCGCACCGAGTGCGGCCAGACAGACGAGCACGAGCCGGGCACGCATCCCGACAGTCTGCCGTGAACCCACGCGCCGCACCCTGCACCCCGCGCCGGTAGCCCGCCTTCTAGCGTGTGGACATGGCGCGCAGCGGCGAGTCACGCGAGGGAGTGTCGCTCACGAACCTCGACGAGCCGCTGTTCGACCGCGCCGGGGCGACCAAACGCGACCTGGTCGACTACCTCGACGCGGTGGCCGACCGGATCATCCCGGAACTGGCCGACCGGCCGCTGTCGGTGGTCCGTGTCCACCGCGGCCAGGAGGCGTTCATGCAGAAGAACCTGCCGAAGTACGCGCCCGACTGGATCCGTCGCCACCCGATGTGGGCCGAGGCATCTCGGCGCGAGGTCACGTACGCGCTGTGCGACGACCGCCGCACGCTGTTGTGGTTCGCCAACCAGCGCGCCGTCGAGTACCACCCGACCCTGTTCCGCGCCGAGCGCCCCGAGCACCCGACCCACCTCGTGCTCGACCTCGACCCACCCGAGTCGCGCGGTGGCGTCGCAGCCGGGTTCCGCAAGGCGGTTGCCGCCGCGCACCTGGTCCGCCGAGCGCTGGCCGACGCGGGCCTCGACGGCACCGTCAAGACGAGCGGCGCCAAGGGTGTCCACGTGGTCGTTCCAGTCGCCGACGACGTCACCCACGAGGACGCGGCCGCGGCGACGCGGGCCATCGCCGCCCGGGCCGAGCAACTCGACCCCGAGTTGGCGACGACCGCGTTCTTGAAGGACGACCGGGGCGGCAAGGTGTTCGTCGATGCCACCCGGGCTGGGGGAGCCACGGTCGTCGCGGCCTACAGCCCGCGCGCCCGGCCCGGTGTGCCGGTGTCGTTCCCGATCGCGTGGGACGACCTCGACCAGGTCACCCCCGCCGACTTCACCATCCACACCGCCCTCGACCAGCTGGCCCCCACCGCCACGATCACCCCACAGCAACTCCCGAGCGACCTCGTCGAAGAAGGCACAACGATCCCCACCGCCCGTGTCCAAGCCATGCACGAAGGCAAACGCCGCGCCAAGGCCCGCCGCGACGCGAGGTGACAGGTCGCCGGTGGTCTCAACAGGCTCAACCACCAAGGTGGTTGAGCCTGTCGAAACCACCCCGTCAGGTGAGCTGCTGGATGCGGCGGCTGAAGGTGTCGTGGGCGGCGAGCAACTCGTCGGTGCGGGTGGACACCAGCGCACCGTTGCGCACCACCGGGGTGCCGTGGACGATGGTGTCGCGGGCGAACGCTGGGCCGCAGCGCAGCCACGCCTCGACCGGGTCGGCCAGCGCGCCGGCGAACTGCGGGCCGGTCAACGACCAGATCGCCACGTCGCCGACCGCGCCCGGCGTGAGCTGACCCAGCTCGCCGGTGCGGCCCAGGCACGCTGCGCCGCCGAGCGTCGCCAGCTCGAGCGCCATCCGGGCGGTGCCGGCCGCGGCCCCATCGCGCAGCTTGGCGAGCAGCATCGCCTGGCGGGCCTCGAGCCACAGCGACGCCGAGTCGGCCGACGACGAGCCGTCGACGCCGAGCCCGACGTGCACGCCCGCGGCGCGCAGGGCGACGACCGGAGAGATGCCCGACGACAGGATCAGGTTGCTCGACGGGCAGTGCGCAGCACCGACACCCGCCCGCCCGAGCCGCACGATCTCGTCGTCGTTGGGCTTGACACAGTGGGCCACCCACGTGCGGTCGGTAGCCCAGCCGGTGCGTTCGAGGTACTCGGTGGGGCGGCAGCCGAACGTGGCCACGCTGAATTCGTCGTCCTCGGAGTTCTCGGCGAAGTGGGTGTGCAGGCGCACGTCGAGCCGCTCGGCGAGTTCGGCGGTGCGCACCATCAGGTCTTCGGTGACGCTGAACGGCGAGCACGGCGCCAGGGCGACCCGCGTCATCGCCCCCCACGACCGGTCGTGGTGGCGGGCGACGGCGTCCTCTGAGGCGGCGAGGATTGAATCATCGTCGGCCACCACGTGATCGGGCGGTAGGCCGCCGTCCTTCTGCGACAGCGACATCGAGCCCCGGGTGGGGTGGAAGCGCACACCCAGGTCGCGGGCGGCGTCGATCTCGGCGGTCAGCAGGTCGCCTGCCCCGTGGGGGTGTAGGTACAGATGATCGGCCGACGTCGTACACCCCGACAGCGCCAGCTCGGCCAACCCCACCCACGTCGACACGTACACCGACTCGGTGTCGAGCGCGGCCCACAGCGGGTACAACGACTGGAGCCAGCCGAACAGCGGCTTGTCGGTCATCGGCGGGTAGGCCCGCGTCATGTTCTGGAACAGGTGGTGATGGCTGTTGATCAGCCCCGGTGTGACCAGGCAGTCGGTGGCGTCGATTGTGGCGGTCGCGGCGGGCGGTGCCCCGGTGCCGGTGGCCTCGACCAGCCCGTCGGTGATCGCCACCCAGCCACCGGTCAGCTCGGTACGCGAGGGGTCGAGTGTGGCTACGCAGCGGGCGTTGCGGACGACCAGGTCGGTCACGAGCGGCCCACCATCGGGTCAGTCGTCGAGCGCGAGCAGCTCGGAACCCTCGTGGCGCTGCTCGCCGTCGCGCTGGAGGAAGAACCCGAGCACGGCAGCGGCCACCCCGCCACCGACGAAGATCAGCACGGGGAAGATCAGCAGGACGACGACGATCGCGATGGCGCCGGGCACGGGGGTCAGCCTACTCGTGGCACTACTGCGGCTTGTAGGCCACGGCTTCGATCTCGACTTGCCCGCCCGCCGGCAGCTCGCGCACGGCGATCGTCGAGCGCGCCGGCCGGTGGCTGCCTAACCCGGCCAGGTACGCCTCGTTGAATGTCGCGAACGTGTCCATGTCGATGAGGAAGCAGGTGGTCTTGACGATGTCGGTCAGGCTCGCTCCGAACTCGTCGAGCCGGGCTGCGAGGTTGGCGACCGACTGCGCGGTCTGCCCGGCGACGCCGCCATCAACGAGCGCGCCGTCGACCATTCCGAGCTGTCCCGACACGAAGATGAAGTCGCCGGCGCGCACGGCCGGCGTGTACGGACCAAGGGTTTTCGCCATACCCCGCACCGTAGCCTCGATCCACCGACTTGGCCGCTCGTTCCCCGCCGCCATCCCGGTGAACCCAGGCGTCTCGGGGCCGGCGTGGCCGGTCGTGACCATCGGACACACCGGAGGCACGTCCGGCCCGCGAGAATGCCGCCGTGACTCCGGACGAACTTCAGGTCTTCTACGAGTCGGCGGGCGCCCGGTGGGTGCTCGGGTTGGGCCTGCGGGTCACCGCCGTCGCTCCGGGCGACGTGACGTTCGAGCTCGACGTGCGCGCCGACCAGGTGCACACCGGCGGCGTGCTGTGCGGCCAGGCGATCATGGCCGGTTTCGACACCGGGATGGTGTTCGTGATGGCCTCGCTCGACGCCTCCCGAATGTTCACCACCGTCTCGCTCAACAGCCTGTTCGAGCGCGGCGTGCCAGCCGACACCGGGACGGTGACGTTCCACGCCCGCGCCACCAAGCCCGGCCGCAGCCTCGTGTTCGGCCAGATCGACTGCCACCTCCCCGACGGGGCACGGGCCGCGACGGCAACCACCACCTACATGTGGCTGTAGCCCACGCCAGCTCGGCAAGGTGTTCAGGTTTCTGCACGGACGGTCGTGCAGGAACGTGAACACCTCGCTGTCGGGGCTACGCGAGCAGGTCGGTGACGACGCGGTTGAAGAGGTCGGTGGTGAGGCGGAGGGATTCGACGTCGATGCGTTCGTTGTGACCGTGGAAGCGGCGACCGAACTCGGCCGCGTCGAGCGTCGGGCTGAGCAGGCCGGCCCCGTAGGCAACTGCGCCGAGTTCGCGGAAGATCCGGCAGTCGGTGAAGCCGGTGGCGAACGTGGGGTTCAGGCGGGCGTCGGGAAACGGCACCTCGACCGCCCGCTGGAGCGAGTCCCACAGTGGAGTATCAGTGCGGCTGGTCGAGGCCGGGTCGTCGATCATGATCTCGACGCCGAGCGAGTCGTACACGTCATCGCCGAGCGCGGCGCGGAGATGGGCCTCGACCTCGGCGGTGTCTTCGCCCGGCATGTGGCGGATGTCGATGTCGAGGTCGACCACGTCGGGGATCACGTTCGTCTTCGGGCGGCCTACGGTCTGCACGACGTTGGGCGAGAACGTCGTGTGACTGCACGCGTGCAGGTGGGTGGCCACGCTGGGTAGGCCACGGGCCTGATCTTCGGCCAGCCGTGTGTCGAGCCAGTCGTCGAGTGTGCGCTCGTCGAGTAGCGCAGCCTGATCGTCCGGCGCGAGGCCGAGCGACTCGACCTTCAGCCGCCACAGCTCGTGGAACCGCGGCTCGGGCCGATACTTGGCGAGCTTGGTGACGATCTGGGCGGCCTTGACGAGCGCGTTGTCGGAGCCGTACGGCATCGACCCGTGGCCGGGCGTGCCGTGCACGCGCAGGCGCCGCCACGCGACCCCCTTCTCGGCGACGTTGACCGACACGGTGCGGTGACCCTGCGGGTCGGTGCCGTGGATGCCGCCGTTCTCGGTCAGCACGTAGTCGCAGCGGATCGCGTCGGGGTGATGGTCGGCGACCCAGCGAGCGCCGTGCCGGCTGCCGTGCTCCTCGTCGGCGACGGCGAAGTAGATCAGGTCGCCGCTCGGCCGGAACCCGCGGCGGGCGAGGTCGCGGAACACCACCGCCATCGCCGCCGTCTCGCCGAGCATGTCGACCGCGCCCCGCCCCCACACCTCGTCGTGGCCCTCGGGGCTGCGGATCAGCTCGCCGCCGAACGGGTCTTCGCGCCAGCCGGAGCGCGTCACCGGCACGACATCGGTATGGCCCATCAGGCACAGCGAGGGGGCGGTGGGGTCGGTGCCGGGGAGGCGGGCGACGAAGCTGGCTCGGCCGGGCACCGGTTCCCAGCGCTCGATCTCCACGCCGACGCCTTCGACGTAGGTCTGGAGCACGTCGGCGTTCCGGGTCTCGTGGCCGGACTCGGGCGTGCCATCGTTGACGCACTCGTTGCGGATCAAGGTCTGCAGGAGGGCGACGGTGTCTCCGGTCAACTCACGGGCCATCGGCGCAGTCTGACAGCCGACGTAGAGACCACATGAGATGAGAGGTGAACCGGTGACCAAATACGCCCACGTGCAAGGGCTCGTCGAGCCGGGTTTCGGCAAGGTGGCTGAAGCGTTCGAGCGCAACTTCACCGAGCACGGCGAGCTGGGCGCGGGGTTCGCCTTGTACGCCGGCGGCCGCCAGGTGGTCGACATTTGGGGCGGCGTCGCCGACCGCGCCAGCGGGCGGGCATGGGACGCCGACACGCTGCAACTCGTGTTCTCCACCACCAAGGGGGCGACCGCGATCTGCGTCGCCAAGCTGGTCGACGACGGCCGACTGAGCTACGACGACAAGGTCGCCATGCACTGGCCCGAGTTCGCCGCCGAGGGCAAGGAAGGCATCACGGTCGGCGAGCTGCTGTCGCACCAGGCCGGCCTGATCGCCTACGACCGCCCGCTGACGTTCGACGAGGTGATGGCGGTGACGCCGGTGGTCGAGGCGCTCGCCGCGCAACGCCCGCTGTGGCAACCAGGGACGGCGCACGGCTATCACGCCCTCACCTACGGCTGGCTGGCCGGTGAAGTGGTGCGGCGGGTCGACGGGCGCACGCTCGGGCGGTTCTTCGCCGACGAGATCGCCGGCCCGCTTGGGCTGGAGTTCTGGATCGGCCTGCCCGAGCAGGAGGAGCCGCGGGTGACGACGCTCGAGCTCGCCCCGCCGCCCACCGACCCGGCCGAGATCGAGTTGCTGCGCCGGATGTACGCGCGCGGGGCCAACGCCTACCGGGCGCTGTCGCTTGACGGCGTGATCCGGATGATGCCCGAGAACCACTTCAACACCCGGGCCCTCCACGCCTCGGAGATGCCTGGGGCGAACGGCATCACCACCGCCCGCTCGTTGGCACGGATGTACGCGGCGTGCGTGGGCGAGGTGGATGGTGTGCGCCTGCTGTCCGCCGAGACGGTCGCCGCGGCGCGCGCCGAGCGGGTGCAGGCCGACGATCTGACCTTGCTGCGCAACACCCGTTTCGGCGCCGGCTTCTGGCTTCACGAGGGGCGCACTTCGATGATCCAGGAGGGTTCGTTCGGCCACCCGGGCGCGGGCGGCTCGCTCGGCTACGCGAACCCCGAGTTGGGCATCGGCTACGGGTACGTGATGAACCAGATGGCGGGCGGTCTTACCGGCGACCCGCGCACGATCACCCTCAACGAAGCCGTTCTCGCCAGCCTCTAGTCTGTTATCTAATTCGATAACAGGCTACCCTGACGGTGTGCCTCCGTCAGGGTCGTCCGAACCCCAGTCGTTGAACGCGGTGCTCACGAGTGCGGCGCGTCTCCAGGAGCTGGTCCCCGGCGCCGTGCTCGTCGGCGGCTCGGCCGCGGCGTACCACGCTCGGCACCGGCTGTCGTTCGACCACGACCACGTCGTCGCTGACCTGGCTGACCGGTTCGAAACGGTGCTCGACCACCTCGAAGCACTCGGCGACTGGTCGACAGCGCGGGCCCAGCCCGGCAAGATCGTCCTCGGCAGCCTCGGTGGCATCGAGTCCGGTATCCGCCAGCTCCGACGCACGCGGCCACTCGAGATCGACATCGTCGACATCGCCGGGCGGCCGTTGCGGGTGCCGACAGCGGTGGAGACGCTGCGCATCAAGGCGTGGCTCGCACTGACCCGCAACCAGACCCGCGACTACCTCGACATCGCTGCGTTGGCCGACCGGATCGGGCTCGACGTCGCAGCCGCAGCACTTGCCGCGCTCGACGTGTACTACGCCGACCTGTACGAGGGCGACGATCGGGTCGCCACGCAGGTCGCCCGCCAGCTGGCCGACCCGCGGCCGCGCGACTCGCGGGTGACGCGCGAGCTGGCGCACTACAAGCAACTCGACCAACGGTGGCACGACTGGGCCGCGGTCGTCGCCATGTGCAGGGCGGTCGCCGAGCGCATGGTGTCAGGGCCCGCGTCGTGAGCGTCACCTTCCGCAACGTCGATGTCGACCCGTCCGCGGCCGTCGAGCGGTGGCCCGCCGAAGCGGTCGAGACGGCGATGCACCGCGGCACGCTCACCGATTGGCGGCGCTTCGCGGCAGCGATCCGGATCTCGCCGTGGAGCGAGTTGGCCCGCACCGTCGAGCAGGTCGCAGGGTGGGGCGACGACCCCGGTGTCGATGCCCTCATGCTGGCGGTGATCGAGCGCGCCCGCAGCGACGTCACGGCCGCCGGGCGTGCTCGCTACGCGGCCCATGTGCGCGAGCTGCGCCGGTCGAGCGGTTTGTCGCTGCGGGCGTTCGCCGCGCTGGCGGGCACGTCCGCGGCGCGGCTCTCCGACTACGAACATGCCCGCACCGCACCCACGACCGACGTGTTGACGCGCCTCGAACACGCCGCCGCAGTCGCCGGGAACCGCTCGACACCCTCGTGACTCTGGAAGGGCATGACGACGTCGTTGGCCGGGAGGGTCGACATCCCTGACGAGTCACCGTGGGCGCGTCCCACCGGAGGCCCCGTACCCCAGCCGGCGGCGCGTGCCGGGGCGACACCGACCGACATCACCCCCACGGGGCCGACGTTCGAGGAGCTCTACGCCACCCAGTACGCGTCGATGGTGCGCCTGGCCCACGCACTCGTCGACACACGTCAGCGCGCCGAAGAGGTGGTGCAGGACGCGTTCGCTGCGGTATACGAACGCTTCGATCGGCTCGAACACCCCACCGCGTACCTGCGGACGTGCGTGCTGAACGGGTGCCGGCGGGCGATCCGGCGACGGATGCTGCGGCGGGCGCGCGAGTTCGCCGTGGTCGACAGTGGGTCCGAGCTGACGTACAACCATGTCCTCGACGCGGTGCGCAGGCTGCCCCACAAGCAGCGTTCGATGATTGCGCTGCGCTACGACCTCCAGCTCACCGACGCCGAGATCGCGGCGACGCTGGGCGTACCGATCGGCACCGTCAAGTCGACCCTCCACCGCGCCCTCACCGCGCTGCGACAGGAGATTGAGCAGTGAACGACGAACTCGACCCGCAACTGGAAGCCGCCCTGACCGACACGTTCGCCCGTCGCGACCGCGAGGCCGGGCAGATGGCGGGCAATGTCGCCGACGTGTACCGCCGGGCGGGGCGTCGTCGCATCAAGCGCCGGGCGCTGACCGGCGTCGCCTCGGTGATGCTCGTCGGCGTCGGGGTGGGTGGCCTGGTCGCGGTCGGGCAGATCGGCTCGGAGGGTCCTGCCCGTGGCGCCCCCGACTCGCCGACCGAGCCGACCCTGCCCGCCACCGGCCAGTCGTGGTTCGTGTGCGACGGCGAGGTTCCCGGCGACGGGGCCACGTTGTACGAGTGGTGCGAGTTGGAGACGCCCTACGGCTATCCGGCGTGGAGTTGCACCGGGCCGGTTGCCGACCCCGCCGTGGACGGCGACGACCGCCCGCGCTTCCAGTCGTGCACTGCCGTCGGCGAGGCGTACGAGGAAGCGACGACGCCCGTGTGCATGCCGGTGGTCGCTACCTCGGCTCCGGCGGTGACCTCGACCGCTCCGTCGCTGCCGACTGCCCCGTTGACGACCTGGGTTGCCAGCGGCCCCTACTGCGTAACGTCGGGCAGTTGGGTCCCGGTGATGACCTCGCCCCCCATGATCACCTCGCCTCCTACCTCGGCGTGGCCGAGCGCTCCCTCCACGGTGCCCCCGCTCACCGTCCCGAGCGCGCCCACCATCGACACCTCGGCGACGCTCGGCACGACGCCCACCGTTCCAAGCCTGCCCACCATCTCCACCCGTGTGATCGCGATCGGTGACCCGGTGATGCAGGGCGCGGCCGACGTGCTCGAACCGCGTGGCTGGACCGTGGTCGCCCAGCAGGGCCTCCAGCTCGCCGACGCGGTGCCGATGGTGGAGCAGATGGCGACCAACGGTGTGTTCGCAGAGACGCAGACCGTCATCGTCCACCTCGGCACGAACGGCACGTTCACGGCCGAACAGCTCGATGCGCTGCTCGCACCGCTCGCCGGCGTTCCCAACGTGTTGCTCTACACCGTCCACGCCGATCGGTCGTGGACGGAGAACAACAACGCGATCATCCGCGCCCGCGACCAGCCGGGTGACAACATCGCCCTCATCGACTGGGCCGCCCGTGCGGGCGACTGCCCTGGCGACTGTTTTGCCGCCGACGGCATCCACCTCAACGCCGCCGGCAAGGAGTTCTACGCCGACTTGGCCCGTGACTGGACCGGCACGCCCTGACGACCCTCGCTCGTGAACGAGCAGGTCAACTGCCGATGGCTACCGTTGGTCGCATGGCGATGGAACGCAAGGGAACATCGACCCGCAAACCTCCCGAACCAAACGACAGCCACGCCGACATCGACGACTGGATGCGGCGCGTGATGCCCGACCTGCACCCGCTCGTCACGCGTCTCGACGAGTTGATCCGCGACACGCTGCCGGGCCTCCAGTTCGCAGTGAAGTGGAAGAAGGCGTACTACGGGCTGCCCGGCCGGGGTTGGGTGATCGAGATGGTCTCCTACGACGTGTCGGTGAACGTCGTGTTCCTCGGCGGAGCCGACTTCGACACGCCGCCGCCGCTCGGCGACACCGACCGCTCGCGCTACATCAAGCTGAAGACCGTCGACGAAGCCGAGCAACCCGAGTTGCGCGAGTGGATTGCCAACGCCGGGCGGGTCGCCGGCTGGACCTGATCCATTGCCCGTCACGATCGACGACGCCCGGGCAATCGCGGCCACGCTGCCGCGGTCGTACGAGGCGCTCGTCCGCGACTCGGTACGGTTCCGGGTCGGCAAGATCGTCTACGCCTCGTTCTCACCCGACGACGCGATCATGGGGTTCGGCTTTCCGAAAGAAGAACGCGAGGCACTGGTCGCCGCCGAGCCCGACAAGTTCTTGATGCCGCGCCCCTCCGACATGCGCTACCGGTGGGTGTGCGTCCGGCTGGACGCCATCGACCGCGACGAACTGCGCGAGTTGCTCGTCGACGCCTGGCGGATGTGCGTGCCGAAAAAGGTCGCTGCCGCCTACGACGACGATCCGGGTTCAGCGCAAGAGGCCTAGCGTGGAGCGATGACGTCCCTGGCGCCAGCCGGCCCGCAGGCGCCCTGGCACATCCGCCACCGCGACCGCACGTGGACATGCGCGCCGGCCTCGCCGGAGGCCTACGAGTTCCACCGGTCACTCGACGGGTACGCGCCGACGCGGGTGGTCGAGCTCACCGAGATCGCCGCCGAGTTGGGTGTTGGTCGGCTGCTCGCCAAGGACGAGTCCGACCGGTTCGGATTGCCGTCGTTCAAGGCGCTGGGGGCGTCGTGGGCCGTGCACAGCGCGGCCGGTGAGCAGGCAGCGTCGCCCGTCACCCCCGTCACACTGGTCGCGGCGACCGACGGCAACCACGGTCGCGCGGTCGCTCACTTCGCCCGCCTGCTCGGGCATCGCGCGATCGTCTTCGTACCGACTGGCGTGCACCCGGTCGCGGTCGAGGCGATCCGTGCCGAGGGTGCCGACGTGCGGGTGGTGCGCGGCGACTACGACTCGGCCGTCGCCGCCGCCGCGGGTCTGGCCGACGACACCGGCGCGGTGCTCGTGCAGGACACTGCCTGGGACGGCTACACCACGGTGCCTGGCTGGATCGTGGAGGGCTACCACACGATGTTCGTCGAACTCGACGAACAGCTCGCCACCCTCGGGGCCGGCCGGCCCGACCTGGTGGTGGTGCCGACCGGCGTCGGGTCGCTGCTCCAGGCCGCGCTGACTCACTACCGCGGCGACCCGGCCTGGCTCGACACCCGGGTGGCCTCGGTGGAGGCCGACTCGGCGGCGTGTGTGTTCGCCAGCTTGCGGGCCGGCGGCCCGGTCACCGTCGCCACCGGGCACACAACGATGGCGGGCCTGAACTGCGGCACCGTCTCGGCGTTGGCGTGGCCGCTGATCGTCGCCGGGCTCGACGCAGCGCTGCTCGCCACCGACCCCGACGCGCTCGCGGCCGCCGGCGACATGGCCCGCGCCGGTATCGACCCGGGGCCGTGCGGGGCGGCACCGTTGGCCGCGCTTCGCGCGGCGCGTCGGGCGGGCTCGGTCGGCGAGCTGTTCGACCACCTGGGTCTCGGCCCCGAGTCGACGGTGGTCGTGTTGTCGACTGAGAGCCAGGCGGCGAACCCATCCCGCTGACCGGCGCTGGGTGTCTGGTCTTGACATACAACCAAATGGTTGTATATTGTTGGTGTGGCCGATACCGCACACGCCGATGACGAGAACGAGGACCGGGCCGATCGCCTGTTCCACGCGCTCGCCGATCGCACGCGCCGCGACATCCTGCGGCGTGTGTTGACCGGGGAACATTCGGTGTCGGCCCTGGCGGCGAACTACGACATGTCGTTCGCCGCCGTGCAGAAGCACGTCGCCGTCCTCGAACGGGCCGGCCTGCTCACGAAGCGGCGCAACGGTCGCGAGCAGCTGGCCCATGGCGAGGTGCAGGCGGTGCGTTCGGTCGCCTCGATGCTGGCCGAACTCGAAGACCTGTGGCGCGGCCGGATCGCCCGCATCGACGCGCTGATCGCACTCGATTCCCACCAAGACAACCAGGAGTAGTCCCATGCCCGTCACCGACGTCACCCACGACCTCGACACCCGCACACTCGTCATCACCGCCGAATTCGCCGCTCCGATCGAGCGGATCTGGCAGGTCTACGCCGACCCGCGCCAGCTCGAGCAGGTCTTCGGCCCACCCACCTACCCGGCGACCTTCGTCGAGCACGACCTCGCGCCCGGCGGCCGGGCGCACTACTTCATGACCTCACCGGAGGGCGAGAAGTACTACGGCTGGTGGGCGATCACCGCCGTCGACGAGCCCCGCAGCTTCGCCTTCGACGACGGCTTTGCAGCCGACGACACGTTCGCCACACTCGACGACATGCCGGTCTCGAAGAACGTCTACGCCTTCGAGGCGACCGACGGTGGCACCCGGGCGACGTTCACGAGCAGCTACGCCTCCGCCGACGACTTGCAGAAGGTGCTCGACATGGGCGTCGTCGAAGGAGCGTCCGCGGCCATCAACCAGATCGACGCCCTCCTCGCCGCGTGAGCCGCCCGTTGCGGTCGGGGGAAGTGCAGGGCGTGGAGGCAGACGTCTGCTCGCCACGCCTGCACTTCCCCGGCCGTACGTGAGTGTCGTGGGGCGTCAGTTGGTGCGGGTTCGGTCGCGTACGGCCGTGGCGAGCGCGTCGACGAGTTCGCCGACCGGCCCCTCCGGTGGCGCGGTCGTGACCGCCCAGATCCGGCGGGGCGGGGCCGACGGACGCAGCAGCCCCACCACGACACCGGTGGGTGGGTTCTGGAGTGCAGTCGCCGGCACCAGTGCACACCCGTGCCCTTCGGCCACGAGCGCCAACGTCGTGGTGTAGCGATTCGAGTTGAGGGCGACCTGGGGCGCGAAGCCGGCTGCACCGCACACGGTCAGCAACGACTCGCGGCATCCGAACCCGGTACCGCCGATCCACGGGTCGTCGGCAAGACGTTCGATCGGCACCACCTGGGCGCGTGACAGGGGGTGGTTGCCGGGGAGCACGATCTCGACCGGGTCGTCGCCGAGGTGCTGCACGACGAGACCGCGCGCGTCGAAGGGATGCGCGGCGTAGTCGAACACGACCGCGACGTCGGCGTCGGCGTGCTGCACCCGCTCGACCGCCACGTCGACATCGCACTCGTCGAAGTCGAAGGCGACCGAGGGGTGGGTGCGGCGCAGGTTGGCGACGGCGATCGGCAGCAGCGCGGTACATGCCGTGCCGAACGCGGCAACCCGCAGCGGGGTGCAGGTTCCCGTCTTCATCGCCTCGAGTTCGCGCCGGGCCTCGTCGGCCACTCGCAGGATGCGCAACGCGTGGCGGAGCGCGACCTCGCCCGCCGGGGTGAGTTGGGCGCCGGCCGTCGTCCGATCGAAGAGTCGCGTCCCCAGTTCGCGTTCGAGCGACGACATGTGCTGCGACACCGAGGGCTGCGACATCGGGATCGCGTGCGCGGCCGCCGTGAACGACCCGTGCGCGGCCACCTCGCGGAGCACGCGCAGGCGCTGGAGCGACTCCATGCGGCGAGCATAGGTAACCCCTATGACGCGATCAACATGTTCCCGCTTCTTGCTGATGGCAGCGGCGCGTACGCTGCCGACCATGCCCCCTGCCCATGTCGATCGCGCCGCCGCATTCCTGTCGATGCACCAGAGTGGGAAGGGGTTCATCATCCCGAACGCCTGGGACGCCGGCTCGGCACGCCTGCTCGAACAGGCCGGTTTCGCGGCGATCGCGACGACGAGTGCGGGCATCTCGTTCGCGGCCGGCCGGCCCGACGGCGCGCTCGGTCGCTCCGAGATGCTTGCGGCCGTCGCGGCGATCGTCGACGCTGTCGCGTGCCCGGTCAGCGCTGACCTCGAAGCGGGGTACGGAGACACGCCCGACGACGTCGCCGGCACGGTCGCCGCGGCGGCCGCGGCGGGCGTCGTTGGCGCCAACCTCGAAGACTGTGCCGACGGCGTGCAGTTCGGCGTCGGCGTCGCTGCCGAGCGGATCGCCGCGGCGCGGTCTGCCGCGGCGGTGGGGACGTTCGTGATCAATGCCCGCATCGACTCGCTCCTCGTCGACCGGGGCCGCCGCGCCCCGGGCGACGTGCTTGCCGATGTGGTCGAGCGAGCCTCGGCCTACGCCGCGGCCGGCGCCGACTGCGTCTTCGTGCCCGGGGTCGACGACCCCGACGTGATCGCTCGGCTGGTCGAGCACCTGCCCGTGCCGCTCAACGTCGTGGTCGGGCTGACGCCGCGGTTGAACGATGCCGCGACCCTGTTCGGCGTGGGGGTCACACGTATCAGCGTCGGCGGCAGCCTGGCTCGCGCCGCGCTCGCGGTCGTGCAACGCGCGGCGACCGACCTTTTGGAGCGCGGCCGGTTCGACTTCGCCGCGACCGCGCTTGCCCACGCCGACGTCCAGCAAGCGTTCGCCGACCCGTCCTGAGTCGCGCCGTCACCGGAGTTGCGCATGTCCAGCATCGTCACCCTTCCCGACCCGCCGTACTACGCCGTCGTCGCCCCCGCCACGCTGGGCACCGACAGCACCGGCTACGCCACCCGCATCGCCCAGGTCATCGACCAGTACTGAGACACGCGTCGGCGCCCTCTGGTCAGGGGAGCAGACCGGTGCTTTCGGGGTCGTGGGATGGCGCACCGGTCGGCGAGCGGTGGAACTCGATCGCGAACGTGACGGGGCCGTCGATCTCGACGTGATGGGGGAGCGACGGGGGGATGACGAGGTCGGCCCCGGCGGCGACCTCGATCGGCTGCTTTGGCTGGTCGTCGAACACGAACGTGAGCGAGCCGGTGTGGACGAGCAGGCGTGCCCACACGCCCTCGGCGACCCGGTGCGCCCGAAGCAGCCCGCGGGGGTGGTGTTGCTCGTCGAACACGTCGGTGGTGCGGCCGTGCTCGAGGCCGTCGGGCAGCTCGAAGCGGCCGCTCACCCGCGCGCCACCACCGCGACCAGGAAGTCCGCCGACGGCGTGAACGGCAGCAGGTCCCACGTCGCCAGCCGCACCTGTTCGTGCAGGCCCGCGGCCGCCACGTCGGCGAAGAACTCGTCGACGTCGTAGCCCCGGTCGATCCCGAAGCCGACCGCCAGGCGACCGCCCGGCACGAGGTGGGCCCTGATGCGCGCGAGCGCGGCCTGCCGCGTCGCCGGGTCGAGGAACGTCATCACGTTGCCGGCGCAGACGGCGACGTCGAACTCGTGTGGGAGCGACATCGCCGCCAGGTCGAGTTCGGCGAGGTCGGCGACGGCCCATATCGGGCCTGGGTGGTCGTGTTCGGCGGCGGCGATCAGCACCGGGTCGAGGTCAACCCCGACGACGTGGTGGCCGAGCTGTGCGAGCCGGCCACCGAGGCGTCCCGGCCCGCACCCGGCGTCGAGGATTCGTGCCGACCGTGGCGCGAGCGCGTCGACCAAGCGGGCCTCGCCGTCGAGGTCGTCGCCGGCTTCCGCCATCGTGCGGAAGCGCTCGACGTACCAGTCCGAATGGCCGGGGTTTTCCTCGATCATCTGTAGCCAACGGTTTGCGGTCACCCCCGTGACCGTACCGAGGTGACTGCTCAGTCGGCGATCGCGTCGACGAGGCCCCAGCGGTGGGCGGTGGTCGCATCGATCGTGTCGGTCGCCAGCGCGATGGCCGCGGTGCGCTGGCGGCCGATGCGGCGTGGCAGGCTCACCGTGCCACCCGCGCCGGGGATCAAGCCCAATCCCACCTCGGGCAGCCCGATTCGTGTCGCCGGGTGGGCGACGACGCGCCCGGCAAAGGCGGCCATCTCGATGCCGCCCCCGAGCGTGGCCCCGTGGACGGCGACCGTGGAGTGGCCGCGGAGGCGGTGGATCAGCCGGGCCGGGCTCTGGGCCAGGCGGGTGAGGTGGGCGGCGGCCGGGTCGCTGCGACTTCCGAACTCGGCCAGGTCGCCACCGCTGCAGAACGACGGCCCGTTGCCGGCCAGGCGAACCTCGTTGATCGAGTCGTCGAGACAGGCGACGTCGAGCGCCGCGCACAACTCGTCGCGCAGTTGGCGAGTGATCGCATTGTGCCGGTGCGGCCGGTCGAGCGTGATGTGGAGCGTCGTGCCCGACCGGTCGACCTGCACCGCCGGGGTTTCCTCGGCAGCGAGCATCGGGGCGACGTCGCCGCGCCATCGGGCGAACCCGCCCGAGCCCTGGAGCATCGAGTAAGCGGCCGACTCGGCGGCCAGCCCGTGCTCCACCGGCAGGTACTCGCTGGACCGCAACAGCACCGCGAGCGTCACGGCCGCCCGCGGTGCCGCCGCCACGCGTTCGGCCAGCGTGTCGACAGCCGACTCGGGCACGATCAGGTCGGCGCCGTCGGGGCCGGAGCCGCCGAGCGCCGAACCGAGCGCGCAGACCACCACCGGCGCCGCCCCGGGGTTGGCGAGCGACGGGTCGTCGCCGTCGACGACGACGAGCGGAGTGTCGGCGAGTTCGGCGATGCGCTCGCCCAGGTACGGGCCACCGAGGAAGGCGCGGTACTCGGAGGCGGACATTCGTACGGCGATGTTGGGAAGCCTAAGCGGCGTGGCGTCATGATGACGGGGTGACCTGGGAGCCCCTGCTGCCGGACTGGTCGCCGGCCGACGTCGACGCCACCGCGGTGTGGGCGCGGTCGGGTGCCCAGTGGCTCACCGCCCCGGGCGTCGGGGTGCCCGAGCGGCTGGTCCGGTCGATCGCCGGGATCGCCGCCCATCTCGACGATTCCGGTGTGGGTGTGTCGGGACTGACGGGCGGCAACCCGGTCGCGCTCCTCGCCGAACGTGCTGCCGTGATGGGGTTCGGGCCTGCCGGGCGCGACACGTGCGGTGGTGCGGGTCGCCTGGTGTGCTGTGGCGACGGATGGCTGGCGCTGTCGCTGACGCGCGCCGCCGATGTCGACCTCGTGCCGGCGTGGCTCGAAACCGATCTTCCCGACTTGGAAAGCGACCCGTGGCCTGCGGTCGAGGCAGCGGTCGCCCACCGCTCGGCGACCGAGCTCGGCGACCGAGCCGCCGAGCTCGGATTGGCGTGCGCGGTCGTCGGTGAAACCGTCGACCACGGCCCGGTCAGGGTCGACCGGGTTGGCGACGCCCCTGCCCATCGGTGTGCAGGCGCCCTGGTGGTCAACCTCAGCGCGCTGTGGGCCGGGCCGCTGGCAGGCGACCTGCTGGCGCGCCTTGGTGCTCGGGTCGTCAAGGTGGAGAGCGTCGGCCGGCCCGACGGTGGCCGGCGCGCGCGCCGGTTCTTCCAGGCGCTCCACGGCCGGTGCGAGTCGGTCGCGCTCGACTTCACGACCGACCGCGGCCGTGGTCAGCTCGCCGAGTTGCTGGCGCGAGCCGACGTCGTCATCGAAGGCTCCCGACCGCGCGCGCTCGAACAACTCGGCATCGACGCCCGCCAGGTGGCCGCCGGCGGTCCGGTCGTGTGGCTGTCGATCACCGGCCACGGCCGGGTCGGAGCGGCGGCGCAGCGTGTCGGGTTCGGCGACGACGCGGCAGCGGGTGGTGGCCTGGTCGGCGAGGTCGGTGGCGAACCGCGGTTCGTCGCCGACGCGGTGGCCGATCCGCTGACCGGGTTGGTGGCCGCGTCGACGGTCGTGCAACTGCTCGAGCGTGGCGGGCGCTGGATGGTCGACGTGGCACTCGCCCGCGTGGCGGCATCGATGAGCCCCGTTGCCCACGGAGCCACCGCGGCGGCCCATCCCGACCGACCGCGGCCCCGCCGCGACCCGGGCGCCGCACTCCCGCTCGGACGCGACACCGACCGTGTGCTCGCGGAGTTCGACATCGAGCCGTGACGCCCGCGGCGGTCACGTCGCCGGCGGCAGGTGGACGGTGCTCAGCGGCGGGCTTTGCGGGCGGCCTTGACCTCGTACATGGCCGCGTCAGCTTCGGCGATCAAGGCGGTTGCGTCCGTGCCCGGCGTGCCGGTGGCGCTGCCGATCGACACGCCGATCGTGGCCTCGATCGAGTCGATCCGGATCGGGGTCGCGAGCGCGTCTTCCAGCCGGGTGACGATGCGGGCCCGGTCGTCGGGTGGCATCGATGGGCACACCGCCACGAACTCGTCGCCACCCACCCGCGCCAACACGTCGCCGCAGCGCAGTGCGCCCCGCAGGCGTTCGGCGACCACGGTGAGCACTCGATCGCCGATGCTGTGGCCGAACCGGTCGTTGACCTGCTTGTACCCGTCGAGGTCGCAGAACAGCACCGTTGCCGAGGCGTCGGCAAGCACGAACTCGAGGCTGCGTTCGAGTTCGGCCCGGTTGGCGAGACCGGTCAGCGGGTCGTGGCGCGAACGCCGCAGCAGGTCTGCCTCGAGGTCGAGCCGGGAGAACGCCGAGGCGATGATCGCGCCGACCAACTGGAGGTCTTCCAGGTGCGCCCCGTCCCAGCCGGAGGAGCCTGGGTCGGCTTCGCTCCAGGCCAGCCACCAGCGGGCGTCGCCGGCCGCGGGGATGTGGACTTCGATGACGCTGTGGTCACCGCAGCGACCGTGCTCGCGGAACGTGCCCGGTCGAAGCGTGGTTTGCGCCGGCCAGGCCACCAGTTCGCCGACCTCGATCGATGCCCCGTCGGGGGAGCAGTACCGGGCGGCGGTGGTGTGGAGGAACTCGTGGATCGACATGACGCCGGCGACGAGCGCCTCGTCGAGTTGTTCCCCGTGGGCTGCGGCCACCCCGCCAGCGATCTGGAGGCACCGATGCTGAAGGTCGGCGCGGCGCTCGTCCATGTGCCCGCGGTAGGTGAGGGGGCGCAGCGAGATCAAGAGCGTGCCTGGCGTGTCGAGATTGCCGGCGGCGGCCTCGGTGAGTACCCACCGCCCGTCGGCCGAGCGGATGCGCAGGTTGATGGGGATGTGCTCGGCCGCCCGGGTGATGGCCTCGGCGAGTGCTCCCGCGGCGTAGGCGATGTCGTCAGGGTGGACGCGCTCGTAGGCGTTGATGCCGAGCACGTCGTCGCTGCGCTCACCGAAGATCGCCGCGCACGAGCCCCACGCATCGGTGATGATGCCGTCGGCGTCGACGCAGATCACCGCTTCGGGCAAGGCATCGAGCACCGCTTCCCGACGTGCCTCGCTGCCGACTGCAACCCGCTCAGCCACGGGTGCGTGCTCTCTCACTTCAACTCCAACTCTCCAGCGTTCCGCCCCGCTCCGTTTTGGGTTCATCGGCACGTGGACGTGTGCAGTTGAGCGAGCTGTTGCGGAATCTCCCCGATCGATTCGGCTTGCTCCCCGCCGTGGTTGTTAAGTAGACCTACTACTCAACGTGAACATTGCTGGCCAATCTGGCGTGCCGCGGGCGGCCGCCAGCCGGCCCTATCCCCCTCGGAGCAACCGATGCAACGGATCTTGACCGCTGTGGCCCTCGCCGGCCTCGTCCTCGCGTCGTGCGGCGGTGATGACGACACAGCCACCACGACGGCCCCCGCTGTCACCGAACCGTCGACGACCGCCGCGCCGGTTGTCACCGACCCGGCAGGTACCGACCCGGTTCCGCCCGCGGAGTCGGCCTTCCCGGTCACCGTCGAGCACGCGTTCGGCGGCACCACCATTGAGGCTGAGCCCACGCGGGTGGTCACCGTCGGTCTGACCGAGCACGACACGGTGCTGGCGCTCGGCGTCGCTCCGGTTGGAGTCACCGAGTGGTACGGCGGGCAGCCCTACGCGACCTGGCCATGGGCGCAGGACGAACTCGGCGATGCGCAACCCGAAGTACTGACGACCGAGGACGGAATCAACTACGAGCGGGTCGCCATGCTCGACCCCGACCTGATCATCGGCACCAACGCCGGGCTTGACGAGCGGGCGTACGCCACCCTGTCGGCGATCGCGCCCACCGTCGCCCACCCGATCGGCGCCCCGCCGTACTTCGGCCCGTGGGGCGACCAGGCCAGGTTGATCGGCGCCGCGCTCGGCCGTTCGGCCGAGCTGGACGCGGTCATGGCCGACATCGATGCCCAGTTCGCCGCCGCGCGCACGGCCCACCCCGAGTTCGAGGGCGTCAGCGCGATCTTCCTCCAAAACGCGTTCTACGACGGTCACGCGATCGCCTACCAGGAAGGCTTGAGCACCGAGTTCCTCACCGACCTCGGGTTCGTGGTTCCCGCCGAGCTCGACGAGTTCGCCACCGACGGTCAGGCGTTCATCCCGATGGAGCGGTTGCCCGTGCTCGACAGTGGCGACGTGTTGCTGTGGGCGACGGAGGGGCCTGACGACCGCGGCCAACTCGAAACCGAACCCCTGTACAACGCCCTCGAGGCGGTGCAGAACGGCCAGCTGGTGTTCACCGATGGGGTCACCGCCGGCGCGATCTACTTCACCAGCCCGCTCAGCCTGCCCTTTGTGCTCGAACAGGTCGTGCCGGCGTTCGCCTCCACACTCGCCGGCGAAGGCCCGGCGACGATCGACGCACTCGCCGGCTGACCGGCTTCGGCGGCCGCACCGAGCCACCGGTACGGTCACGTCGATGACCACCGTCGCACCATCGCCCGCCGGCGGGGAACGGTTCCCCGGCTGGCGGGTGGTGACGGGCGGCTTCGTCGTTCTGTCGACGTCGTCGGGCCTCGGCTTCTACGGCCTCGCCGTCTACCTCAATGCGTTCAGCCACGAACGCGGCTGGGACGTCGCCTCGATCTCGCTGGCCACCACCATCTTCTTCGTCGTCAGCGGCGTGTGCGGGTTGGGCATCGCCCGCCTGATCGCCCGGCTCGACCTGCGGGCGGTGATCGTGGCCGGCGGCGTTCTCGGCGCAGTGTCGCTGCTGCTCCTGGGCCAGGTGCAGAGCCGCGCCCAGCTGTACCTCGTCTACGTATTGTTCGGCCTCGCGTTCGCGTGCGCCGGGCTGCTGCCGGTGACCACTGCGGTCACCCGGTGGTTCCATGCTCGTCGTTCGGTGGCGTTGTCGGTGGTGTCGACCGGGCTGTCGGCCGGCGGGGTGGTGCTGACCCCGGCGACGAAGTGGCTGCTCGATGAGCGCGGCCTGGCAGCCGGCACGCCGATCCTCGCCGCCGTGTTCTTCGCCGGCACCGTGCCGTTCGCACTCTGGCTGATCCGCCCCGACCCGGCCGCGCTCGGCTGGTTGCCCGACGGCGAACGCGCCGCTCCTGGTATCGCACCCGCGGCACCCACCGGCATGCTGTTTGCCGAGGCGGTACGGACCCGATTCTTCGTGTGCTCGACGCTGGCCTACGTGCTCGTGCTCGGCTCGCAGGTGGGCGGCCTGCAACAGATCGTGAAGCTCGTCGAGGAGCGCACCGACGCGAGCGCGGCAGCGTTCGCCACGCTGGTGTTGGCGCTCGCCTCGATCGTCGCCCGCCTGGCGGGTGGGCGCCTGGTGGAGCGCGTGTCGATGCTCGGGTTCACGGTCGTCCTGTCGGCGCTGCAGGGCGCCGCGCTGGCGTGGATCGCGGTCGGCCACTCGCGGCTGATGCTGTTCCCGGCGATCGTGGTGTTCGGTGCGACCGTCGGCAACATCTTGATGCTGCAGCCGTTGCTGATCGCCGCCCGATTCGGCGTCCGCGACTACCCGCGCCTGTACAGCCGGGCACAGTTCGTTTCGACGTTCGGCGTCGCCGGTGGCCCGTACCTGCTGGGCGTGCTCCACGACCACGCCGGCGGATACCGGTCGGCGTACCTCGTCGCCGCGGCGTGCGCGCTGACCGGCGCGATGGTGCTCGCCGCAGGAGGAACGGGGCGCCGGGCGTAGAGCGGCGGGCTGGGTCAGAGTTTGCGGCAGAGCGTTACGCCGTCGCCGATCGATAGCACGACGGTGGTGACGCGTGGGTCGCCGGCGGCTCGCGCGTTGACGCGGCGGATCGCTTCGGTGTGGTCGTCGGTGTCGGCGGGGTCGGCGACGCGGCCGGACCACAACGTGTTGTCGATCAGGAGCACCCCGCCCGGCCGGAGGCGTGGCACAAGCGCCTCGTAGTAGTCGACGTAGGCCGGCTTGTCGGCGTCGACGAACGCCAGGTCGAGTGGCTCGTCGGGCAGGGTGGCGAGCGTGTCGAGCGCGGGGCCGATGCGCAGGTCGATCCGGTCGTCGAGCCCGGCCGCGGCCCAGTTGCGCGACGCGATCGCGGTCCACTCGGTACTGACGTCGCAGCACGTCAACCGCCCGCCGGGCCGCAACCCGCCCGCGATCGCGGCACCCGACGCGCCGGTGAAGGTGCCGACCTCGACCGCGCGATCGACGCCGACCAGTTCGGTCAGGATGCGCATGAACACGAACTGGTCGGCCCCGATCTGCATGCCGGCCGCGCGGCCGGTGTGGGCGTGCGTGTCGGCGGTGATCGCCGCGTAGACGGGGTCGGGCGGTGTGCTGTGACCGACCAGGTACTCGTACACATCGCTGCTCATCCCGAACGAACGCATCTCACTCATCACCGCCGACCCTAGGCCGTCGACCTAGAGGGTGTGTGCGGTCGACCACTCGCGTCAAAAGTTGATCAAATAGATCAGAATTGCGTAGATTGCCCGTCGTGGATCGCCAGTCCCTCCGCTCAGCTGCCCTCGCGGCGGCCTCGGTGGCGGTCGCGCTCGGCGCCTGGTGGGCTGCGGCGGCGTCGGGCATCTGGAGCGAGCTGGTGTTCCCCAGCCCGGCCAAGGTGTGGCACGCGTTCGTGTACTCGTTGCAGGAGCACCGCGGCCGCGACGGCTACTTCGACGCATTCCTGTGGGAGCACGTGTGGGCCAGCCTGTGGCGCATCTTGAAGGGCGTCGGCTGGGCGGTGTTGATCGGCGTGCCGCTCGGCCTGGCGATCGCCACCTGGCGGCCGGTCGCGGTGATCGTCGAGCCGTGGGTCAACTTCCTCCGCTCGCTGCCGCCGCTGGCCTACTTCGTGCTGCTGATCTTCTGGTTCGGCATCGGCGACACGTCGAAGGTGTGGTTGCTCTTCGGCGCCGCGTTCCCACCGATCACGCTGGCGGTGATCGCCGGCGTGAAGCGGGTGCGCGCCGACCGGGTCGATGCCGCGCGCATGCTCGGCGCCTCGCGCCTCCAGGTGCTGCGGGTCACCGTGCTGCCGTCGGTGCTGCCCGACCTGTTCACCGGGCTGCGGATCTCGGTCGGGTTCGCGTGGACCACGATCGTCGCCGCCGAGACCGTCAACGGGTTGCCTGGCCTGGGCGGCGTGGCCTGGGCGACCCGCAGCCAGAACCGAGCCGACATCGCCGTGATGGTCGTGATCGTGATCGGCGTCGTCGCCCTGGCGATGGACCGCCTGATCAAGCTCGTCGAACACGTCGCTGTGCCGTGGCAGGGAAAGGCCTGACGGCGCGGCCGCCTTCTCCCCACACAACCAGGAGCGTGAACATGAACCCCGAACCCTTCCACGTGCGCCGCCGTGCGTTCGCCGTCCTCGCCGTCGCCGGTCTCGTGCTCGGCGCGTGCGGTGGCGACGACGATGACGACACCGACCCACCTGCCACACAGCCGACGGCGACCCAACCGGCTGGGACCGAACCAGCCGAGACCGATGCGCCAGCTGGCCCCGATGCGCCCGCAACGATCCGCATCGGCTACCAGCTGATCCCCAACGGCGACCTGATCGTGAAGCACGAGGGATGGTTGGAGGAGGCCTTCCCCGACAGCACGATCGAGTGGAACCTGTTCGATTCGGGTGGGGCCGTCAACGAGGCGTTCATCGCCCGCGCGCTCGACATCGGGCTGGCCGGGTCGAGCCCCGTGTCGCGCGGCCTGTCGAACGGCATCGAGTACCAGGTGCCATGGATTCACAACGTGATCGGTGCGGCCGAGGCGTTGGCGGTGACGGCCGACTCGGGCATCGCCGACCTGGCCGGGCTGGCGGGCAAGACGATCGCCACGCCGTTTGCCTCGACCGCCCACTACAGCCTGCTTGCCGCGCTCGAACGGGCTGGCTTGTCGGCCGGCGACGTGAACATCATCGACGCCCAGCCGGCCGACATCGCCGCCGCCTGGGCCAACGGTGACATCGACGGCGCCTACGTCTGGAACCCGACCCTGGCCGGGCTGGTCGCCGACGGCGGCACCCTCCTCGTCACCAGCGCCGAACTGGCTGCCGAGGGCAAGACCACCTACGACCTGGCGGTCGTGTCGACCGGCTTTGCCACCGACCACCCCGATGCGGTTGCCGCGTGGGTGGCGGCTCAGAACCGTGCCGTGGAACTGCTCAACAGCGACCCCGATGCCGCCGCTGCGATCCTCGCGACCGAACTTGAGATCACGGCCGCGAGCGCCAAAGCCCAGGCTGCCGACCTGATCTTCGTCAGTGCCGCCGACCAGGCCGGTGCCGACTTCCTCGGGGGAGGGCTGGCCGCGAACCTGTTCGCGGCCGCCCAGTTCAACCAAGAGCTCGGCGAGATCGAGACCGTCAAGGACGAGGCCGCTTACACGGCCGCCGTGTACACCGCCGCGGCCGAGGCCGTGGCCGGCGGCTGACCGGGCGATGGTCGTGCAGGGCCCAGCCGGGGCTGGCCGGGCCCTGCACATCGCCGGGGTCGAGCACCGCTACCGGTCGTCGGCCGGTGACGTGCTCGCCCTCGGCGGGATCGACCTGACGATCGAGCCGGGCGCGTTCGTCACGGTCGTCGGCCCCAGCGGGTGCGGCAAGACGACGCTGCTCCAGCTGGTCGCCGGGTTGCTGCGTCCCACGTCGGGCACGGTCACGCTCGATGGCGATCCGATCACCGGGCCGGGGCGCGACCGCGGCGTCGTGTTCCAGCAGCCGACCTCGCTGTACCCGTGGCTCAGCGTGCGCCGCAACGTCGAACTCGGCCTGCGACTCGGCGGTGTGCGCCGTGCCGAACGGAGCGCGCGGGCCTTGGTCGAACTGGAACGGGTGGGGTTGACCGAGTTCGCCGACCGGCGCCCGTACGAGCTGTCGGGCGGGATGCAGCAGCGCTGCCAGATCGCCCGCGTGCTCGCCAACGACCCCGACATCATCTTGATGGACGAGCCGTTCGGGGCGGTCGACGCGCTCACCCGCGAGCAGCTTCAGGAGCAGATCCGCGGGCTGTGGAAGTCGACCCGGCGCACGGTGATCCTGATCACGCACAGCGTCGACGAGGCGGTGCTGCTCGGCTCGCGGGTGCTGGTGATGAGCCCGCGACCCGGTCGCATCGAGCTCGACCTCCCGGTGGGGTTCGCCGCCACCGACCGCTCGAACAGCGACCTGCGCGCCGACCCCGAGTTCACCGCAGCCGCGCACCGCGTCCGCGACACGATCACCCGTCCGTAGTGCCGGGTTCCACCGGGCCTGGCTCGACCGTGCCTGGCTCGACCTGGGCGAGCCAGCGTGTCAGCAGCTGTTCCAGCTGGGCCGCATCGGTGGGCGAGATCTGGTCGAGCAGGCGCCGCTCGTTACGCATGTGGTCGGTGAAGGCCGCGTCGATCAGCCGCTTGCCGGCCGCCGTCAGCGCCACCACCCGGCCGCGCCCGTCGTCCTCGTTGCGGCGGCGCGTCACCAGCCCGGCCTGTTCGAGGCGGTCGATCCGCTTGGTCAGGCCCCCGCTGGTCACCATCGTGAACTCGGCCAGCTCGCCGGCGGCGCGCTCGTAGGGTGCCCCGGCTCGGCGCAGCGTGGCGAGCACGTCGAACTCGCCCTCGCTCAACCCGTGCCGCCCGTAGACGACGCACAGTTCCTCGGTGAGCAGACCGGCCAGCCGGTGCAGGCGCCCGATGACCCCCTGTGGAGCGACGTCGAGGTCGGGGCGCTCGCGCGCCCATTCGGCCTGGATGCGGGCAACTCGATCGTTCATCACGTGTGACGATATATCTTCCTAGGAAGGTAAAGTAACTTCCATGGAAGATATATGGCGGTGGCGGCTCGTTACGGCAATTGCTCCGATCGCCTGGGGAAGCAGCTACTACGTCACTCACCGATACCTGCCGGCTGGTTCGCCGCTGTACGGAGCCGCGATCCGTGCCGTGCCGGCCGGCTTGTTGTTGCTGGCGGTCGCCCGCCGGCTGCCGCGGGGTGTGTGGTGGCGGCGGTCGCTGGTGCTCGGCACGCTCAACATGGGTGCCTTCTTCGCGCTCGTCTACGTCGCCGCCCAACGGCTCCCCACCAGCATCGCCGCGACCGTGATGGCGACCTCGCCGGTGGCGATGATGCTGATCGCCTGGTTGCTGATCGGCGAGCGCCCGCGGGCAACGGCACTGGCGGGCGCCACGCTCGGTGTCGGTGGGGTGACGCTGCTGCTGTCGACCGGTGGCGACGTTGACCCGGTCGGGGTGGCCGCCTCGATCGCGGCGATGGTGATGTCGTCCGCCGGGTACGTCCTCGCCAAGCGGTGGAGTGGCGAGGTCGACGTGCTCGCGTCGACCGCCTGGCAGCTCCTCGCCGGCGGGCTGACACTCGTGCCGTTGGCGCTGGTGGTGGAGGGTGCCCCGCCCGAACTCGACCGGAGAGCCGTGCTGGCCTTCGTCTACGTCAGCGTGGTGGCCACCGCGGTGGCGTTCGTCGCCTGGTTCTCGGGCCTGCGCCGGTTGCGGGCGGGCGACGTCGGGTTGATCGGCCTGCTCAACCCGGTCACCGGGGCGCTGCTCGGTACCGTCGTCGCGGCTGAGGTGCTCAACGCCCGCCAGCTTGCCGGGCTGGTGTTCGTGCTGGCGGGTGTGGTGGTCGGGAGCCGCACCCGCCGTGGTGCGGGCGAGCGGCCGGGCAGGGTTGACGCCGGGCCGCCCGCCACCTCGTTGCAAGCGAAGCAGCGGGCAGCCCCGGCGATTTCAACCGTGGCTTCCACGGGTGCGGACCGAAGGGGGAGGTTCGCTGCGGCGATCGTACCAGTAATACATGACAAAACAAGTCGGGATTACATGACGATTGAGGGTACGCTGCCCGGCAGGCCCGACCGGCCACCGCATTGCGCACCACGCGCCTGATCATGGGATTCGCCGCATGACCGTCAAACTGCATTGGTTCCTCCCCACCGCCGGCGACAGCCGCACGGTCGTGCCGTTCGGCGAAGGCGGGCACAGCCGGCCACCCACGATCGACTACCTCGCCCAGATTGCGCAGGCCGCCGACCGGCTGGGGTACGAAGGTGTGCTGACACCGACCGGCACGTGGTGCGAGGACGCGTGGCTGGTCACCGCCGCACTCCTTCGCGAGACCGAGCGCCTCAAGTTCCTGGTCGCCTTCCGGCCGAACTCGATCACCCCCACCCTGGCGGCGCAGAAGGCGGCGACCTACCAGCGCCTCTCCGGTGGGCGCCTGTTGCTGAACATCGTCACCGGCGGCGAGGACACCGAGCAGCGCCGGTTCGGTGACTGGCTCGACCACGACGCCCGCTACGACCGCACCGACGAGTTCCTCACCGTGCTGCGCGGCGCGCTATCGGGCACGCCGCTCGACTTCGAAGGTGAGCACTTCCACGTCGCCGGGGCCACCGTCAACAACGCTCCACGGCCGCAGCCCGAGTTGTACTTCGGCGGTGCGTCGTCGGCAGCCGAGGTGGTCGCCGCCAAGCACGTCGACGTGTACCTGGCGTGGGGTGAGCCGCCCGAGATGGTCGCTCCGCGGCTCGACCGGATGCGCAAGCTGGCCGCCGAGTACGGCCGCCAGTTGCGTTTCGGCATCCGCCTGCACGTCATCTCGCGCGACACGGCCGACGAGGCGTGGGCCGAGACCGACAAGTTCCTCGCTGCGCTCGACCCGTCGCTGATCAAGCAAGCCCAACAGAGCCTTGCCAAGAGCAGCGCGGTGGGGCAGCAGCGAATGCTGTCGCTGCACCAGGGCGGGCTCAACGCCGACGACCCCGAGTCGCTCGTGGTCGCCCCCAACCTGTGGGCCGGCATTGGGCTGGTGCGCGGCGGTGCCGGCACCGCGCTGGTGGGTAGTCACACCGAAGTCGCCGATCGCATTCAGGAGTATCACGAGCTCGGTTTCGACGAGTTCATCATGTCGGGCCACCCGCACCTCGAGGAGGCCTACTGGTTCGCCGAGGGGGTGTTCCCGATCCTGCGCGCACGGGGCCTGCTGGACGCACCCGACCTGAGCGGGAACGTGTATTCGCGGTTCGCCCCGACGGCGGCGCGGTAAGCCAGGATCCACCGATCTGGCGGCTCGTTCCTCGCCGTCATCACGGTGAATCCTGGCTCCGTAACATCTTGCGTTCAAGCGCCACGCAGGCTGGGCATCTCTGGCCCTGCACCAGGGCTGGCGTGGCCTCAACCGCCGTGGGCGGGAACAAACGCTGCCGAGCGGCCGCGGTGATCGGTCAATCCAGGGTAAGCCGGAAGGGGAGAATGTTGCCATGAGCATCGTCGCCGTCGTCGGCAACCCACGCAGCGGTTCACGGACCGCCACCGTCGCGACCCGCGTGGCCGAGCGCGCCGCCGCGGCGGCGGGCCTGCCGGTCGGCACGCCGGTCGACGTGATCGAACTGGCCGACCTCGCACCGGAACTGTTCGATTGGTCGTCGGCCGCGGTGGCCGAGCAGGTCGAGCGGCTCACGTCGGCACGCCTGGCGGTGATCGCCTCGCCGACCTACAAGGGCACCTACACCGGCCTGCTCAAGGCGTTCCTCGACCGGTTCGGCCGTACCGACCTGAACGGCGTGGTGGCCGTGCCGGTGCTGATCGGTGCCGGAGCCGCCCACGCGCTCGCCGTCGAGGTGCACCTGCGCCCGCTGCTGGTGGAGATCGGCGCCAGCCTGCCGACGCGCGGCCTGTTCGTCCTCGACACCGAACTCGACCAGCTCGACGCCACCCTCGACGACTGGCTCACCGAGGCGACCACCCCCCTCACCAACGCCCTCCGCCCCTGACGATTCCCCGGGGGTGTCGTCTCGATACAACGGCGTGGCGGCTGCGCCGCGGGTGCGCCACTCGACGACCGTGACCACCGGTGGTCGAGTGCTGCTGTATCTCGTGCGGGGTCGGCCCCGGTGGTCGAGTGCCGGCGCAGCCGGTGTATCTAGTCCACTCCGAAGCTGGGTCAGCGGGGGCGCAAGCCGGCTCGCGCGGCGAGTTGCTCGGCGACGTCGGCGGGTTCGAGATCGGTGTTGTCGATCGTCACGTCGGTGCCGGGGTAGGCCGTACGCAGGTCGTGCCCGGTGACGACCTCGTCGAACAGGCCGAGGTCGCTGATCTTGTTGGTGGCGTGGCGGCTGGCGGAGGTGACGCGTCGCCGCACCTCGTCGTCGGAGGGAAGCAACTGGGCAACCGTCGCCTCGGCGCCGTGTGCTCGCGACGCGTCGAGCAACCGCTCGACCGTCGGCACGTCGATCGGGTGGGCGTACGCCAGCGTCGACACGACGTCGCGCCCCGCCAGGGCGGCCGACTCGAGCATCGCCACGCGGATGGTGTGCACGAGCCGAAAGAATCCGCGCTCACCGAACGTGAACAAGCGCAGGGCGGCGTCGACGGCGACGTGGTTGTCGAGCACGCGCACGTCGTACCGCTCGGCGATCGCCTGGGCGACGGTCAGCTTGCCGGCCGCCGGTGGCCCGTAGATCAGCAGATGCTTGGCGCCCACTTGCCGAGCCTGGCACGCGCGCAGTCGGTCAGGTCACGAGGTTTCGGCGAACGCGTGCGACCTGATTGGTGCCGCGGTGGCTACGGGACGAGTACGACCTTGCCGGTGGTGGCGCGGTCGGTCAGCGCAGTGTGGGCCTGGGGGGCGGCGGCGAGCGGGAACTCGGTGATTCCGGGGGTGAGCCGCCCCGCCTCGAGCTCGGCGATCGCGGCGATGGCCAGCGCCTGGATGCCACCGGACCGCGCCATCACGCGCGGGCCGAGCGCCGAGCTGGCCGCCAGCCCGCGAGCCATCAGCTCGGCTCCCGTGAGCCCGGTCGCCGCACCCGACGTGTAGCCGAACATCACGATCCGGCCCCCGGGCGCGAGCAGGTCGAACGCGGCCCGGCCCACCGCTCCGCCGACACCGTCGAGCACCACCGTCACGCGGCGCTCGCCGAGCCACGCGGCGACCTGCTCGGGCCAGCCGGGCGCCGAGCAGTCGAGCGCCAGGTCGGCACCGAGCTGCTCGACCAGCGCCACCTTGGCGGGCCCGCCGGCCAGCCCGATCACCGTTGCGCCGGCGTTGCGGCCGGCCTGGACGAGCAGCGTGCCCAGGCCGCCCGCCGCGGCCGGGACGAGGACCACGTCGGCCGAGGTGAGCGCGGCCTCGGCGAGGATGCCGAGCGCGGTGCGGCCGGTCCCGACCATCGCCACCGCCAGCGACGGGGACGTGCCTTCGGCGAGCGGGATCAGGGCCTCGACCGCGGCCACGGCCTGGTCGGCGTAGCCGCCGTAGGTCATGCCGAGGTGGGCGACGACGTGACGGCCGAGCCACCCCGCGTCGGCACCGTCGCCGAGAGCGTCGACGACGCCGGCCACCTCGCGGCCCGGCACGTAGGGGAGCGGGGGCGGCGGGAACGGGCTACCCGTGGCGCCTTCGCGCAGGGTGGTGTCGAGCAGGTGGACGCCAGCGGCCCGCACGGCGATCCGCACTTGCCCCGCAGCCGGGGTCAGGTCGGGGAGCTGCTCGAGTACGAGCACCTCCGGCCCGCCGAGCTGGTGTTGCCGGATCGCATGCATGGGGCGACCGTACGACCTCAAGCGAACTTGAAGTCAGGGTCTCTCTGTTATGTTAAACGACATGGACTTCGGCGTCGAGGAACTGCGGCGACTGCGGTCGCGGCTGTCGATGACCCAGCGCGAGCTCGCCGCGCTGATCGGGGTATCACAAGCGGCGGTCGCCCAGTACGAAGCGGGCAGTCGCGAGCCTGCGGGCCAGGTTCGCGGCTTCTACGAACGGCTCGGTGCGGCCGACACCGCGCCGGTGGTGGTCGAAGCGCTCGGGCGCCGCACGACCACCCTCCCGGTCGGCCGTTGGGAGCGCGTGGTCGATCCAGGACGCGTGTCGGTGATCGAGCTGCCGGTGCGGCTCGACTGGTCGCCCCGCGAATCGGCGGGCTGGGTGTACGGCGACGAGGTGCATCGGCGCGAGCTGTACCGGATCGTGCTCGACGTGGGCGATGCGCTCGACGTGCGCGTGTTCGTCGACCCTGACGAGCTGGTCGCCTGGCACACCGACCTGTTGGTCGCCCGGGCCGTGCGCCCCGCCCTCGATCGGCTGGTCGAACGGCTGACTCAGGTGCCCGCGGTTGCCTGAGCAGCCGGCGCTCACCCGGGCGCAACGGCGGATCGTGGCCGACGTCATGGCTCGGGTAGCGCCCGCCGGGTTCGTCATCGTGGGCGGCATCGCCCTGATCGAGGCCGGTGTGTCGACACGTCCCACCGAGGACCTCGACGCGTTCTCGTCCACGTGCGACGACGTGGCCGGCGTGCTCGACCGCCTGGTGGCCAGCCTCGAAGCAGACGGCTACCTGGTCGATGTGCACCTTCGGTACCCGAGCTTCGCCCGGTTCACGGTGTCGTCGGGCGCGTACCGGCGTACCGCGCTGCGGGTTGAGTTGGCCCGCGACACGCAGCTCTGGCCAACGGTCGCCGGTGCGCTCGGCCCGATGCTGTCGACCCGTGAGCTCGCCGCCAACAAGGTGCTCGCCGCCTTCGCCCGGCACGAGCCGCGCGACCTCGTCGACCTGGCCGCGCTCGCCCAGGTGGCCCCGGTCGCGGACGCGATCCGCGATGCCCGCGCGAAGGACACCGGCTTCGACCCGGCGGTGTTCGCCGAGATGGTCACGCGTACGGCGCAACAGCGCGACGACCTGTGGCCCGTCGGCTCGTCACCCGCGGCGGTGCGCGAGTTCGTCCGCACGGTGCTGCTGCATCCCGACACGCTCACGGCTGGCTGAGGGTGAGCAGGCCGTCGAAACGGGCGACGAGTTCACCGGCTTGGCGGGTGGCGTCGACGGCGACCGTCGCTCGCAGGGACCACTCGCTCGGCTCGCCGTCCAGTACGAGTTGCTGGGTAAGGACCCACTCGTCGCCCTGGTCGGCGAGTGAGTACAGGCTGTTGCGGCGAGCTCCGGCATCGATGCCGACCTCACCGTCGACTGGAGCGGCGGTGTCGGCGAGGCGTGCCGGCGACCAGCGCACGTCACCCGCTTCGGCCAGGTCGGCCGACCACGCCTCCCACTGCCGGGCCGCGAGGTACTGCACCCACCGGAACATTCGGTTGCGGGCGAGCATGCGCAGCGCCGTGTCGTCGTCGGGCACCGCCACCGCGGCAGACACCACCTCGGCTGCGATCGGGATGCCCGCGGCGTCGGCATCGGCACCGTCGAGCAGCGCCTGCCACTCGTCGAGCAGTGACGAGTCGGTGGTCTTGATGACCGCGCCGAGCCAGGTGGCGATCTCGTCGAGCTGGTCGTCGAACGCGTCGGCCGGCACCGAGCGGGTCAGCGTCTTGAACACGTCGGACAGGTAGCGCAGGAGCACCCCTTCGGAGCGCTTGATGCCGTAGTGGCGCACGAACCCCGGGAAGTCGAGCGCCCGGTCCCACATGTCGCGCACCACGCCCTTGGGGGCGATGTTGCGGTCACCGATCCACGGCTGGGCGCCACGCCACGCGTCGAACAGCTCGTAGATGTCGTCACGCAACGGCTGCGGGTAGTTGACCTTCTCCAGGCGGGCGATGCGTTCCTCGTACTCGACGTGGTCGGCCTTCATCTCGGCCATCGCTGCGTCGCGGGCCTTATCGCGTTGGGCCATCAGTACCGGCATCGGGTTGTCGCACACCGATTCGACCAGGGCGAGCACGGCGAACGGGTAGCCCTCCTGATCGCGCGGCACCTGCGGTACGGCGTGCAGGAGGAACGGCGCGAGCAGTTGGTCGAGGGCGATGTTCGGGTCGTCGAGCGCGCCCGCCGCACGCAGGCCCTTGTACAGCTTGATCGTGTTGCGGACCAGTTTGCGCTGGCGCGGTCGCGGCTCGTGGTTCCCCACCAGCACGGCGCGCACGTTCTGGTACTGGTCCCCCGGCCGATCGAGCAACTGCATCAGCATCCCGGGCGTCATCTGGAACGACGACTTGAGCGGCTCGGGTGGCGCGACCTGGAGGCGCTGGAACGTGGCCTCGTCGTAGTGCACGAAGCCCTTCGGCGCGGGGACCTTGTGGACCTTGCGCTTCTTGCTCGCGTCGGCGGCCGCTCTCGCTTCGTTGGCCAGGTTCTCGGCGACGTGGTCGGGGGCGAGAGCGACGACGAGGCCGGTGGTGTCGTAGCCGGCCCGCCCGGCCCGGCCGGCGACTTGGTGGAACGCTCGGGCGCCGAGCAGGCCGGTGCCCGAGCCGTCGTACTTGTACAGCCGGGTCAGCAGCACCGTGCGGATCGGCAGGTTGACGCCGACGCCGAGCGTGTCGGTGCCCGACACCACCCGCAGCGCACCCTTCTGCGTGAGCCGTTCGACCAGCCGCCGGTAGCGCGGCAGCATGCCCGCGTGGTGCACGCCGACGCCGTTGCGCAGCAGCCGCCCGAGGTCTTTGCCGAACCCGCTGGCGAGCTTGGCCGTGGCCAGCTCGGCCGCAACCGTGGCCTTGGCCGCCGCGTCGAGCTTGACGATCGACGCCATCGCCGTTGCCACCTCCACCGCTTCGGCCTGGCTGAAGTTGACGACGTACAGGGGTGTTTGCCCGGTGGCCAGCAGATCTTCGACCGTGCGGTGCAGCGTGGTACTGCGCCACTCGTAGGTGAGTGGCACCGGGCGCACGGCGCGGTCGACCAGCGCGGTCGGGCGGCCGGTCCGTTCGGTGAGGTCGAGCCGGAAGAAACTGGTGTCGCCGAGCGTCGCCGACATCAGCAGGAACTGGCTCTGCGGCAGCGTGATCAGCGGGGTCTGCCAGGCCCACCCACGGTCGGGCTCGCCGTAGTAGTGGAACTCGTCGAGGATCACGGTGGCCGCGTCGAGCTGGTCTCCCTGGCGCAGTGCCGCCAGCGCCAGCACCTCGGTGGTGCAGCAGATGATCGGGGCGTCGGGGTTGACCGCCGAGTCGCCGGTGAGCAGGCCCACCTGCTCGGCACCGAACTGATCGCACAGGTCGAAGAACTTCTCCGACACGAGCGCTTTGACCGGCGCCGTGTACCACGATCGCCCGCCGCCGCACACCGAGGCAGCGTGGATGGCCAGGGCGACCAGCGACTTGCCCGACCCGGTGGGCGTGGCGAGCACCACGTTGGCGCCGGTGTACAGCTCGAGGATCGCCTCCTCCTGGTGCGGGTACAGCGCCGTACCGCGCCGGTCGGCCCACTCGACGAAGGCGTCGACGATGCCGTCGGGGTCGGCGACCGACGCCCCCGCCGCCCTGAGCACGTCGATCAGGCGGTCGGTCATCCCGTGAGGGTAGCTGCGGCGACGTTCTCAACCTTTTGGTTGACAACACCGCACCCGGACCATCATATTCAACCCAGAGGTTGAATATGAGTGCCGTTCCTGCCCACGATCCGCTGTCGCAAGTGTTTGCCGCACTCGCCGACCCGGTGCGCCGCGACATCGTCGCCCGGCTCGCCGACGGCGACGCCACCGTGACCGAGCTGGCGGCCCCGTACGACATCTCGCTCCAGGCCGTGTCGAAGCACCTGCGGGTGCTCGGCGACGCCGGCCTGGTCACCCGCAGCCGCGACGCCCAGCGACGTCCGGTGCATCTGGAGGCCCAAGTGTTCGACCTCGCCACCAAGTGGTTGGAGCGCTACCGCCGCCAAGCAGAGGAGCGCTACCGGCGCCTCGACGCCGTGCTCAAGACGATGCAAGCCAACCCACCCGACCCCAAGGAGACCCAGCCATGACGAACGAACCGTCCACCCACTACGACACCGAGATCAGCGCCGACCCGAAGGTGCCCTCGATTCACATCGAGCGCGTCTTCGACGCCACACCCGAGCAGCTGTTCCGGGCCCACACCGACCCGGCGATCGTGCCCCAATGGCTTGGCCCGCGCGGCGTCGAGATGGACCTGGTCGTCTGGGACTGCCGCACCGGCGGTGAGTTCCGCTACGTCCACCGTCTCGACGATGCCGAGTACGGCTTCTACGGCTGCTTCCACGAGGTCAGCCCGACCAAGCTCGTGCAGACGTTCACGTTCGAAGGGTTCCCCGACGGCGTCTCGCTGGAGACGATGACCTTCGAAGACCTCGGCGACGGGCGCACCAAGCTGCACGCCGTGTCGCTGTGCGCCAGCTTCGAAGAGCGCGACCAGTGGCTCGCCAGCGGCATGGAGGAAGGCGTCAACCAGGGCTACGAGCGGATCGACGAGCTCGTCGCCGCCGGCACCCTGTGATCGCCGACGCTCCAGCCGAGCGGCACCGGGCGGTCGCTGCCACGTTCACTGCCACCGCGCGTGGTGTGAGCGACTGGTCGGCCGCCGCGCCGGTGCCGGGATGGGCCGCGTCCGACGTCGTGGGCCACCTCGTCGACTGGTCGACCGGGTTCCTCGCGGGTGGCGGCGTCGACCTGCCGGCCAACACCGCCACCGACGTCGTCGCCCGCTGGGAGGCCCACGCGGCCGCGATCCAAGCACTGCTCGACGGGCCAGTGGCGGGGCGCGAGTTCACCCACCCGATGGCCGGTACGCACGCACTCGACGCGGCGATCGACCGCTTCTATACGAGCGACGTGTTCATGCACACCTGGGACTTGGCACAGGCATCCGGCCAAGAGCCGAACCTCGACGAGGCCGAAGCTGAGCGCCTACTTGCGGGCATGATCCCTATCGAACAGATGCTCCGCGACTCCGGTCAGTACGGCCCGGCGATGCCCGTGCCCGCCGACGCCTCCGCAACCGACCGCCTGATGGCCTTCATCGGTCGCCGCGTGGAGTAGCACCAGGAACCAGCGCCCAAGGTGGTTGAGCCTGTCGAAACCACCGGTGTCCGCGCGTTCGGTGGTTTCGACAGGCTCAACCACCTTGGTGGTACGGCGTTGCCTACGCGTCGCCGACTTGGTTGGTGTCGGCGAGGCGTAACAGATAGACGAGCGGCGGCACCACCAGCACGGCGGCAACGGCGGCCGAGATCAACAGCGCGGTCATCGTCGCCGGGGCACCCGCCGCGCCGTCGATCGTGAGCGTGTCGACCAGCAGCCATGGGAACTGGGCGACGCCCCAGCCGGCCACGACGGCGGCCACCGCGACCGCCGCCGTCAGCCGCGCCCTGGCGTGGCGGCGGGTCCACAACAGCCAGATCGTCGCCAGCCCGGCGACCGCGCTGACGAGCACGAGCGGCAGGCCGCGCCCGGTGAGCCGGTCGAACAGCGTCTCGGCGTCGGCCGCCAGTACCGGAATGCCCGCCAGCGCCACCAAGCCGGTCACCGCCGCCCCGAGCAGCGTCTTGCGGCGTAGCTCGTCGGCCAGGTCGGTGTCGCCCAGCCGCGCCGCCTCGGTGGTGAGGAACACGCCGGCGAGGAACGTGCACGTCACCGTGGCCAGCACGCCGCCCAGCACCGACGTCGGGTTGATCCACGCGGTGAGGTGCTCGCTGCCCGCCGGTGAGTCGAGCTGCACCCTCCCCGAAGCGACCGACCCGGCGATCGTGCCGAAGAAGAACGGGGTGATCAGCGAGGCCGCCGCGAACGAGGCCCCGGCGACCTTGGCCCACCGCAGCGACGGCGAGTACTTGCGGTAGGCGAACGCTGCGCCGCGGATCACGATGCCCAGCCCGGCCAACCAGAACGGCACCGCCAGCGTGCGCATCAACGCCGCGAAGCCCTGGGGGAAGCCCGTCCACATCAGCACCAGCACGAAGATCAGCCACACGTGGTTGGCCTCCCACACCGGCCCGATCGCATGGTCGACCAGCCGCCGCAGCGGGGCGCCGCGCTTGGTGCCCCCAGCCGTGAGGTCCCACACGCCCGACCCGAAGTCGGCCCCACCGAACACCGCATAGAGGACGATCCCCACGAACATCACCCCGGCCACCGCCTCCGCGCTACTCACCGGTCGTCCTCTCCGAGCGCGGCGGGGCCGTAGGGGCTGGGGAGGTCCTTGTCGCCGGCACGCCAGCGGCGCGACATCGAACGCAGCAGCGCCCACGCTCCGCCGGTCATCCCCGCGTACACCACGATCAGCACCGACAGCGTCACCCAGATGAAGCCGGCGTCGGTCACAGCTTCTTCCGTGCGCATCAGGCGATGCACGATCCACGGCTGGCGACCCACCTCGGTGACCACCCAACCGGCTTCCATCGCCACCACCGCGGCCGGGCCGGCGGCCACCAGGGCGCGGAGGAACCACCGCGACGCGAAGACGTCGGCGCCACCGCGCCGGGCCCGCCACCAGCGCACCCCCGCCCACACCGCCAGCAGCGCCATCAGCGTGCCCAGGCCCACCATCAGCTGGAACGCGGTCCGGGTGATGTTGACCGGCGGGCGCTCGTCGACCGGGATGTCGGCCAGGCCGACCACGGTTGCGTCGGGGTCGTTCTGGGCGATGAACGACAGCAACCCAGGGATCGGGAGCTCGAATGCCCCGACCAGTTCCTCGCCGTTCCACCAGCCGCCGAGGGCGACCTTGGCCGACGTCGTGGTCTCGGCGAGGCCCTCCATCGCGGCCAGCTTGGCAGGCTGCTCGTCGGCCACCCGCTGGCCGGCGAAGTGCCCGACGAACGGCTGCAGCGGGGCCGCGATCGCGGCGAACGTCAGGGGGATCGCGATGCCCAGCCGGTGGATGCGGTCGTGGCGGCCACGCAGCCAGCCGACCGCGTAGATCGCCGCCAGCGCGAATCCCACCACCATCACGCCCGCCAGGTACATGTGCACGAACTCGTAGCCGACCGCACCGTTGACGATCGCCCGCAGCGGCTGCACCGCGACCACCTCGCCCTCGGCCGACAGGCGGAACCCGGCTGGGGCGTTCATCCACGCGTTCACCGACAGCACCATGAACGAACCGGCGATGCCCGACAGGGTGATCGGCAGGAGCATCCACACCTGCCGCTCGGGCGGAATGCGGCCCCACCCGTAGACGTAGATGCCGAGGAAGATCGCTTCGATGAAGAAGGCGACGCCCTCAAGCGTGAACGCCAGGCCGATCACGTCGCCGTACTGCTCCATCAACCCGGGCCACAACAGGCCCATCTCGAACGACAGGATCGTGCCCGACACCGCGCCGATCGCGAACAGCACGGCGGCGATCTTCGACCAGCGCTTGGCCAGTTCGAGCGCCGCCGCATCACCCTTCAGGCCGCGCCGGTGCACGACCAGGATCATCGCCGGGAACGCCATCCCGAAGCAGGCCAGGACGATGTGCCACCCCAGCGAGAGCGCCATCTGGTTCCGTGCCGGAAGCAGTGGATCGGCCGCAAAGAGGCCGTTCACAGTGTCAGCCTGGCGGTTCGAAGCCCGGTTCGCCAAGCTCGAACCCAGCGAACTCGAAACCAGGTGCGACCACGCACGATACGAGCGTCCGCGCGCCGGTCGATTCGGCGGCCTGCCAGGCGCCCGGCGGCACGACCGCCTGGGGTCGCTCGCCTGCCAGAACGTCAGGCCCGAGCACGAGCGCCGAGCGACCGATCAGCAGGTCAAGTGGCGCCCCGGCGTGCCACAGCCACACCTCGGCAGCGTCGACCCGGTGCCAGTGCGAACGCTCGCCGGCTGCCAGCAAGTAGTAGATCGCGCTGCCGACGGCACGGCCGTTCGCGGTGCGTTCACCGCGCCACGTCTCGGCGTAGTGCCCGCCCTCGGGGTGCGGCACGAGGTTCAGCGCGGCGATCACGTCGGACGCGGCAGGGTTCACCTTGGGTCCACCGACTGCTGCGGTCGCTGGCTGGCCCTGCCCCAGCACACGACAGTTGCTTCCACGTTGGCCTTGGCGCACCGCCAGTGAGGGCCAGCCTGCGTGGCGCTTGAACGCAAAGTGTTACGGAGCCTGGATTCACCGTGATGGCGGCGAGGAACGAGTCGCCAGATCGGTGGATTCAGGTTCACTGGGTTGGAAGTTAGCGAGCGTGCGCTGGCACAATCGCCGGGTCAATCTCACGGATCTGGAGTGAACACATGGCTGGAGTAGAGGGTCGCGTCATCGCCGTCACCGGAGCGGGCAACGGGCTCGGGCGCGAATACGCGAAGACGCTGGCCGCCAACGGCGCGCTGGTGGTCGTCAACGACCTCGGTGGTTCGCGCGACGGCAGTGGTGGCGGCTCGGCCGCGGCCGACGCGGTGGTCACCGAGATCAAGGAGGCCGGCGGCGAGGCCGTCGCCAACTACGACAGCGTGGCCACCAGCGAGGGCGGCGCGGCGATCGTGCAGAGCGCGCTCGACGCGTTCGGCAAGATCGACGGTGTCGTCGCCAACGCCGGCATCCTGCGCGACAAGTCGTTCCACAAGATGGAGGACTCCGACTGGGACGCCGTCGAGCAGGTGCACCTGTACGGCGCGTACTACACCATCCACGCCGCGTGGCCGCACTTCCGCGAGCAGAACCACGGCCGCGTGCTGGTCGCCACGTCGACGTCGGGCATCTACGGCAACTTCGGCCAGGCCAACTACGGCGCCGCCAAGCTTGGCCTGGTGGGCCTGATCAACACGCTCGCGATCGAGGGCGCCAAGTACAACATCAAGGCCAACGCCCTGGCCCCCATCGCCGCCACCCGGATGACCGAGGACATCTTGCCCGACGAGGTGTTCGCCAAGCTCGACCCGGCCCACGTCGCCCCAGTCGTGGCCCAACTGATGACCGACGAGCTGCCGCAGTCGGGCTCGGTGTACATCGTCGGTGGTGGCAACGTGCACTCGGTGAAGTACTTCAAGAACGACGGGTTCACGTTCGACAGCGTGCCCACGCTCACCGATGTCGCCGCCCAGTGGGACGCGATCAACGACTGGAGCGCACCCCGCCCCGGCAAGTCCCCCGTCTGACGGATCGTGCAGCGTTTGGCCCGCCTGTCCGGCCAAACGCTGCTCGGTGCTACGACTCGGGGCGGGTGAGCATGAGCAGGTCCCACTCCAGCTCGCTGACCCGGCGGCCGCTGGCGGCCATCACGATGCTGGGGGCGGCCCCCGACAGGTAGGCGAGCGCCTGGTGGGCGAGCCCGGCTCCCCACCACAGCGTGCGCGCCACCTTCCACCACTCGAAGCGGGCGGCGTCGTAGGCGCCGCCCGCTGTCGTGTAGCCGTCGACCAATGCCTGCCGGTCGGCGAACCCGCCGACTTCGAGGTGGTCGTTGCCGAACCGCCACATCCGCACGGTCGCCCAGGCGAGGTCTTCCATCGGGTCGCCCCCGGCGAGTGTCAGCTCCCAGTCGAGCAGTGCACGGAGCCCCTCGGCGCTCACGATCAGGTTGCCGTTGCGGACGTCGCCGTGCACGATCGTCGGGCGCGGCGGCGGTTCCGGTAGCCGCTCGCCCAACCACCGCAGGCCGAGTTCGAGCGCGGGTCGGCGCCGGGGGAGCGTGGCGACCGACTCGGTGAGTTGGGCGAGCATCGCCGCGGCGGGTTCGCTGGCTGGCCGGCGCAAGCCCTCCGGGGCCTCGGCGGGGTCGATCGAGTGCAGGCGTGCCAGCGACGCGCCGAGTTGGTGGGCCAGCGTTTCGCCCAGGTCCGGTGTCGCCTCGACCAGGCGCAGCACCCGGCGCGGCACGGTCTCACCCTCGGTGAACGCCGAGATCATCAGCTGACCACCGGCGTACGACGGGTCGTCGGTGACGAACTCGACGTGCGGCACGGCCACACCGGCCCGCTCGGCGAGGCCACGCACCGCGGCTTCGATCCCGATCGGGTTCTCGCCGAACTCGCCCCGTAGCCCGGCCGGCACGATGGTGGCAACCCATCGCCGCCCGCCGGCCTCGAAGATCACGTTCGTACGCCGCGCCCCGGCCGTCGACTGCGACAACCCCGACACCGGCATCCCCAGCGCCCGCGACAAGCCGTCCGCGAGGTCACTCACGTGCCGTCACCGGTGGTCGAGTGGCCGCGCAGCGGCCGTATCGAGACCACGCTGGGGTGTCGTCTCGATACACCGGCTGCGCCGGCACTCGACGACCGGGGGCGGGGCTGATCATCCGTGTTGCCAGTGGTCGTAGCCGGGCTTGGCGACGGCCAGGTCGCGGCGGGTGATCTCGACCAGTTGTTCCCAGGTGGGGTTGTCGGGTTCGGGGCCGGTGGGGCCCGCGCGCACCTCGCGCTCGACCAGGCGGGTGAGGTGGGCGGCGACGCGCACCTCGTGCTGCTGGTGGGCGGGCACGTTCGGCAACACGTCGTCGAGCACCTGGGCGATCGCTGCCAGCAGGTCGGGCGCGTCGGGCACGAACTGCACTACCCCGTCATCCTTCGTCGACCCCCTTCGGGGCGCGCTGGTGCATGAACCCGAACAAGTAGCCGGCCACCCGACGCATCTGGATCTCTTCGGCACCCTCGGTGATGCGGTAGCGGCGGTGGTGCCGGTAGATGTGCTCGAACGGCTTGTGCCGCGAGTAGCCGAGGCCGCCGTGCACCTGCATCGCCCGGTCGGCGGCGTCACAGCACAGCCGGTTGGCCCAGTAGTTGCACATCGAGACCTTGTCGCTCTGGCTGAACGGGCCATCGCGGTCCATCAGCCAGGCGGTCTTGTGGATCAGCGCCCGCAGCATCTCGCACTGCGTCTGCAACTCGACCAGTGGGAACTGGATCGCCTGGTTGGCCGCCAGCGGTTTGCCGAACGGCTTGCGTTCGAGCGCGTACGCGACCGACTGGTCGATGCAGAACTGCGCTGCGCCGAGCGACGAGGCGGCCTGGCGGATGCGGTTCTCGTTGAAGAACTCCTGCACCACCGCCAGCCCGCGCCCCTCGCCACCGAAGATCGCGCCGTCGCCGACGCGCACGTCGGTGAGGCGGATGTGGGCGTGGTCGGTGGGCATGTTGAACGTCCACAGGTACTCGAGCACCTCGAACCCCGGCGACGCGGTGGGTACGAGGAAGGCGGTGATGCCGTGCCCGTCGCCGGCCTGCCCGCTGGTGCGCGCCATGATCATGTCGTAGGGCGCCTTGTGGATGCCGGTGTTCCACGTCTTCTCGCCGTTGATGACCCACCCGTCACCGTCGCGTACGGCGGTGGTCTCCATGTGGGTGGCGTCGGAACCGTGATTCGGCTCGGTGATGCCGAACGCGAACCCGGTGCGCCCGGCGGCGAGGTCGTCGACCCACTGGGCCTGTTGCTCGGGTGTGCCGTACTTCAACATCAGCAGCAGGCCGACGTTGTTGCCGACGATCGAGTGCTCGTTCTGGAGGTCGTTGTGCAGGCCGAGGCCCTTGCGGGCGAGGTGCTCGCGGATCACGGCCATGCCGAGGATCGTGCCGTCGCGGCCGCCGTACTGCTTCGGGAACGGGTAGCGGTAGTGCCCGGCCGCGTCGGCACGGCGGCGGGCCTCGGCCAGCAACGCCTCCCACTCCCCGTTGGGCAGCCCGCCGCGCTCCCAGTCGGTGCGCGCGTCCTCGCGGCGATGGTCGAAGAACCGGACGTTGTCGTCCTGCTGTTCGAGCGGCGTGATCTCGCGCTCGATGAACTCGTCGAGTTCGCCCAGGTAGGCGACCAGGTCGGCAGGCAGGTCGAGGTCCATCAGTGCTGGCCCACGTCAGTTCTTGAGGAGATCCTTGAAGGGGACGCGGTCGACGGCGATGTCGCGGGGGAGGCCGAGCACGCGGTCGCCGATGATGTTGCGCTGGATCTCGTCGGTGCCGCCGGCGATCGCCAGCTGGATCGAGTTGAGCACCATCCGGTTGAGGCTGCCGCCGTCGGCATCGTCATCACCTTCCCAGGCGACGCTGCCGGGGCCGGCGATGGCCTGGGCGACGCGGCGGAACTTCCACGCGATCACCGACGAGGCGAGCTTGCCCAGCGACCCGCCCGGGCCCGGAGTCTTGCCGGCCTTGAGTTCGGCGCGCACGCGCAGGGCGAGCATCGACTTGGTGGTTTCCATCGCGTAGATCTGCATCAGTTCGTCGCGCACGACCGGGTCGCCGAGCTTGCCCGCTGCCCGGGCGTGGCCGAGCAGCGTGGAGTACATCGGCTGGCTGATCGAACCCGAGCCCATCGACCCGATCGCCACGCGCTCGTACATCAGCATCGCCGTGGCCTGGTTCCAGCCGTTGTTGAGCTCGCCGAGCAGGTGGTCGAGCGGGATGTGGACGTCGGTGAAGAACACCTCGTTGAAGTGCGTGCCGCCGTCGATCTGGTGGATCGCGCGGATCTCGACACCGGGTGCCTTGAGGTCGACGATGAACATCGAGATGCCGGCGTGCTTGACCACCTCGGGGTCGGTGCGGCAGATCACGATGCCGTAGTCGCTGACGTGGGCCAGCGTGGTCCACACCTTCTGCCCGTTGAGCACCCATGTGTCGCCGTCGCGCTCAGCCCGCATCTGCAGCCCGGCGACGTCGGAGCCGGCGCCCGGCTCGGAGAACATCTGGCACCAGATGGTGCGGGCGGCGATGTTGTCGGGCAGGTACTTCGCCTTCTGCTCGGGCGTGCCGAAGTCGTTGAGTACCGGCAGGCACATGCCGTGGCTGATCACCAGCTCGGCGTTCATGTTCGGATATTGGGCGGCGACCTCGCGCCAGATCTTCTCGTGCTCCTGGGTGAGCCCGGCCCCGCCGTACTCGGCGGGGTAGGTGAGCCCGGCCAGCCCGGCGTCGGCCAGCGCCTGCTGGAACCGCTTGACCGCCGTGAGGTCGCGGTGGGCGCCGGGGTGGGCGTGTTCCTTCAGGAACTCGTGGCAGCGGGTACGGAAGGCATCAGCCTCGTCGACCGTGAGAGCAGCAGGGTGCGGCATGCCCCTATCGTGCCACTCCGCTTGGCAGATGTACGAACCCGGACTGTATGGTGACATACAGATGTCGTCTTCCACGTCCGCATCCACCTCGACCAATCACGAGCTCGACGCCCCACCGTGGCGGCGGATGGAGTCGACGCTGATGTCGACCGCCAACGCGATCCGGGCGTGCTACGACGACCGGCTCGCCCCGCTCGGGCTGACGCTCAGCACGGCGATGTTGCTCGCCTACGTGAACGAGTTCGGTCCCGTCAACCAGACCCGTGCCGCCGAACACCTCGACCAGGGACGTGCCGCCACCGGCGCCCAGGTCGACCGGCTCGAAGCGCTCGGCCTGGTCGAGCGCCGCACGCACACCGACGACCGCCGCGTGTGGATGCTCGCCGTGACCCCCGAGGGCGCGGCGATGGCCGCCCGCATCGCCGAGTGCGACGCCGTGTTGCGGGCCGAACTACGCGACGGCATCTCGCGCAGCGAGCGCCAGCAGCTCGCCCGCCTGCTCGTCCGACTTCAACACAACCTGCTCGCTGCGCAACGCTACGAGCACCCCACCCACACCCCGTAGAGGAACCACCATGCCCACCGCAGTCATCGTTGACGCCGTCCGCACCCCCGGCGGCAAGCGCAACGGCAAGCTCAAGGACTGGCATCCTGCCGAGCTTGCCGCGCACGTGCTCAAGGCGCTTCAGGAGCGCAACAACCTCGACCCGTCGATCGTCGACGACGTCATCATGGGTTGCGTCATGCAGGTCGGTGAGCAGTCGCTCAACATCGGCCGCAACGCGGTGCTCGCCGCCGGTTGGCCCGAGTCGGTGCCGGCCACCACGGTCGATCGTCAGTGCGGCTCGTCGCAGCAGGCCATCCACTTCGCCGCCCAGGGCGTCATCGCCGGTGCCTACGACGTGGTCATCGCCGCGGGCGTCGAGGTGATGACCCGCACGCCGATGGGGTCGTCGGTGGTGCAGGGCATGGGCTTCCCGTTCCCGCAGGCGCAACTCGACCGGTACGCCGACACCGGGCTGCCGCCGCAGGGCATCGGGGCCGAGATGATCGCCAACGAGTACGGCATCACCCGCGCCGACCTCGACGCGTTCGGTGCGGAAAGCCAGCGCCGCGCCGAGCAGGCGGCCGACGAGGGCCGGTTCGACAACGAGATCATCCCCGTGCCGATCACCGTCGACGGTGCCACCGAGATGCTGACCCGCGACGAGGGCATCCGCCCTGGCACCACCCCCGAAACGCTCGCCAACCTGAAGCCGGCCTTCAAGGAAGACGGCAAGGTCACCGCCGGCAACTCGTCGCAGATCTCCGACGGCGCGTCGGCCGTGCTGATCATGAGCGAGGAGAAGGCGGCCGAGCTGGGTCTCACGCCGCGGGCCCGGTTCCACAGCTTCGCGCTCGCCGGCACCGACCCGGTCACGATGCTCAAGGGCCCCATCCCGGCCACCCGCAAGATCTTCGAGAAGACCGGTCTGACGATCGACGACATCGACGTGGTCGAGATCAACGAGGCGTTCGCCTCGGTCGTGTTGGCGTGGGCCGACGAGTTCAAGCCCGACATGTCGAAGGTCAACCCGAACGGCGGGGCGATCGCGCTCGGTCACCCGCTCGGCGGCTCGGGCGCCAAGCTGATGGCGACGCTGCTCAACGAACTCGAGCGCACCGGTGGCCGCTACGGTCTCCAGACCATGTGCGAGGGTGGCGGACTGGCGAACGCCACCATCATCGAGAGGATCGGCTGACCATGCCGCGTTTGAACCTGCAGGGCGCTTCGGCGATCGTCACCGGTGGCGCGTCGGGCATCGGCGAGGCCGCGGCCCGCCAGCTCGCCGACATCGGTGCACGCGTGGTCGTCGCCGACCTCAACGAAGACAAGGGTGAGGCGCTGGCCGCCGAGATCGGTGGCCTGTTCGTGAAGTGCAACGTGGCCTCGGAGGAAGACGGCGCGGCGGCGGTGCTGGCCGCTTCCGAGCTCGGCCCGCTGCGCGTGCTCGTCAACTCGGCCGGTATTGGCTGGGCCGCGCGCACGGTCGACCGCAACAACAACCCGGCCCCGCTCGACGCGTTCGCGCGGGTGGTCAACATCAACCTGATCGGGTCGTTCAACATGTTGCGCCTGGCGGCCGCCGAGATCGCCAAGACCGAGCCGATCACCGACGACGGCCAGCGCGGTGTGATCGTCAACCTCACCTCGGTCGCCGCGTTCGACGGCCAGATCGGCCAGGCCGCCTACTCGGCCAGCAAGGGCGGCGTGGTGGGCATGACCCTGCCGATCGCCCGCGACCTCGCCGCCGTCGGCATCCGCGTCAACACGGTGGCGCCCGGTCTGATCGACACGCCGATCTACGGTTCCGGCCCCGAGTCCGATGCGTTCAAGGCCAACCTCGGCGCCAACGTGCTGTTCCCGAAGCGGCTCGGCGACGCGGAGGAACTGGCGTTCATGGTGCTCGACCTGATCACCAACCCGTACATGAACGCCGAGGTCGTCCGCGTCGACGGCGGCATCCGCATGCCGCCCAAGTGAACCCGGCCCAGGAGAAGGAGACACGATGACCGATACCGACGCATCAGCCGTTCCGGCGGTGCTCACCGAGCAGCGCGGCAAGGTGCTGCTGATCACGCTCAACCGGCCCGACCAGATGAACTCGATCAACGGCGCGCTGTCGGCCGGCCTGGTCGACGCGATCGCCACGCTCGAAAGCGACCCGGGTCTCAGCGCCGGGGTGCTCACCGGCAACGGGCGCGGCTTCTGCTCGGGCATGGACCTCAAAGCGTTCCTGCGTGGCGAGGACATCGGCGGGTTCTTCAACTTCGTCGTCGAAGGCACCACCAAGCCGTTGATCGGGGCGATCGAAGGGTTCGCCCTCGCCGGCGGCCTCGAGCTGGCGTTGACGTGCGACCTGCTGGTCGCCTCGAAGGGCGTCAAGCTCGGTATCCCCGAAGCCGGGGTGGGCCTGTTCGCGGCCGCCGGTGGCCTGCTGCGGTTGCCGTCGCGGGTGGGCTACTCGAAGGCGATGGAGATGGCCATCACCGCCGACCCGATCACCGCCGACGAGGCGTTCCAATACGGCATGATCGCCCGGCTCACCGAACCGGGTGGCGCGGTCGAGGCCGCGCTGGCGTTGGCCGAGCGGGTCGCCCGCAACGCCCCGTTGTCGATCACCGCGTCGAAGCAGCTCGTCCAGGCCGCGCTCGGCGTCACCGAGGCCGAGTTCTGGGAGCTGCAGAAACCGCACCAGGCCAAGGTGTTCACGTCGAACGACAGCAAGGAAGGCCCCAAGGCGTTCGCCGAGAAGCGCCCGCCGAACTGGACCGGTACCTGACCCACCTGCAACTGTCTGCGTGTCGCCGTTGCCCCAACGGCGATGGCGGCACGCAGACGGAACGAGGTAGGCCGGGATGATGATCGAGTACGACGAGTTCGGGCTGTTCCACGAGAACGCCGAGGAGTACGGGCTGGCGTTCGACGCGCCGCCGGTAGTGCGGCGCGAGGCGGTCCCCGTCGACACCGATCGGGCGCTCAGCGCGCTCGTGTGGGGCAGCGCCCCCGCGGAACTGTGCTTGCTCCACGGCGGGGCGCAGAACGCGCACACGTGGGACACGGTGGCCCTCGCGCTGGGTGTGCCACTGGTGGCCGTCGACCTGCCGTCGCATGGCCACTCCGACGGGGCCGGCCCGGCCGGCCGCACCCCGCAGGCGTTCGCCGTCGACGTCGCCGCCGCGCTCGCCGCGCTGGCGCCCGAGGCACGCGCCGTGGTGGGCATGTCGCTCGGAGGGATGACGTCGATCGCGCTCGCCGACGCGTACCCCGAACTGGTGCGCAAGCTCATCCTGGTCGACATCACGCCGGGCGTGAACGGCGACAAGGCCAAGGCGATCTCCGACTTCGTGCGCGGCCCGAAGACCTTCCCCGACTTCGACGCCCTGCTTCAGCGCACGATCGAACACAACCCCACCCGTACGGTTGCCTCGCTGCGGCGCGGCATCCTCCACAACGCCGTACAGCAACCCGACGGCAGCTGGGTGTGGCGCTACCAGCGCGACATCGTCGAGCATTTCGAGCGGGTCGACGACGTCAACGCTGCGGCGACCGACGTTGCCGACCCATCCGTGCCGACCCATGCCGCGCTGTGGGAGGCGCTCGGGCGCGTCGAGGTGCCGGTGCTGCTGTGCCGGGGGATGCTGCCGCAGTCGGTGGTGGACGACGACGACGTGGCCGAGCTGCTGCGCCGCTGCCCGCACGCCGAGGTAGTCGAGTTCGCCCATGCCGGCCACAGCGTCCAGGGCGACATGCCGCTCGAACTCGCCGACACCATCCGCCGCTTCGCCCTCAGCTGACCTGGGTGACGCTCACTCGCCGACCGGGGGCAGGGGGAACAGTGCCACTTGCAACTCGTAGCGTGGGCCGTCGACGGGTTCGGTACGTGCCTCGGAGTGTGTGCGCCAACGGCTGACGACCGCCTCGAGTTCGCCGGCCATCTCGCGGACTTCGGCGTCGGTCAGCGAGAGGTGGGTGGCGTTGTAGTCGGCCACCTCGCACGACTCGTGGTCGCCGTCGGCCAGCCAGCTCTGGAGACGTTCGAGACGGACGCGGTACAGCTCGCTGATCACGAGCCGGGCGGCGGCGTGCCCGGCCGGGTCGTCGTCGCGGTCGGGTGTGTGGATCAGCACCCCGCCCGGCACGCGGCGCCACCAGCGTTCGCGCAGGTTGCCCAACTCGGGCACGGTCTCGACGAAACCGAACCGCTCCAGCTGGCGGAGGTGATAGCTGGTCGACCCGCTCGACTCGTGGTGCCGTTCGGCGAGCTGAGTGGCGGTGGCCGGGCCGTTGACGGTGAGGTCTTGGAACAGCTCCACCCGCAACGGGTGCGCGAGGCCGGACAGCGCCTGCGTGTCGAGTTGGCGCCGCGGGTCGTTCGGGTCGATCTTGCCCACGCTACGTAAACGTACGCTCGAGAGCCCGGCGTGCGTGGTCGTCGAGTTCGTCGGCTCGTCGTCGCATGCGGCGCGCCCGCGCTTGGCGACGCAGTGCCAGGGCGAGTCGGTCGCGGCGGGCCTCGGCGATCACGTTGCGGTAGTGGTCGGTGGGGTCGAATGCGTGGTGGGGGTGCATGGTCGCCAGGCTAGGAACACAAAGAAGTCTTTGCAAACGAATATTTGCAAAAGATTCGTTGTGGTGTAGGTCACAGCCTGGCGGGCCGCCGCGTCATCCGAAGTACTGCTGGATCACCGCCATGATCTGGGTCGCGTCTTCGGCGACTTCGGCGACCGGGCGTGGAGGAATTCGTGGGCGGTCGACGGTGGCTTCCTTGCGCAACACGGGGAACAGTTCGGCGAGCAGCACCGCGTGCGGGTGCACGAGCATCTGGCCTTCCCACAAGAACTCGTGACCGGGCTTGGTGCCCGCCGTGGTGGCCTTGGTCATGCCGGTCGCCCAGGCGATGCCGGCAGCCATCGCGTACGCCCGCGGGTCGGGGCCGAACCCACCCACGAAACCGTAGGGACTGTGGACGTGGAGCGTGAGCGCCGGCCGCACCTCGGTGGTGAACGACATCAGGGCGAGTGACTCCGGTTGGGCCATCCGGTAGCCGTCGCGGTTGATGTCCTCGCCGGCCGCGTTGTAGCGGCTGAACGCCGCCAGCCCATCGGGGTTGAGGACCGGCACGATCCAATAGCCGGCGGTGGTGCTGGCGGAACCCGTGCGCCGGGCCGCATCGACCACCAGCGCCGGCCCGCACTCGTCGCCGTGCACGGCCGCCACCACGAGCACGGTCGTCGTGGCCTGATAGGGGCCGTAGTACTCGGCCCAGATCGGCCGGCCCTCGTGCGACGTGCCGATCTGGCGCACTTCGCGCGGTGCGGGGGCACCGGGCTGGCGGTCGTAGCTCAGTCGCGGGTCGTGGGCGGCACAGGCGGCGGTGGGGTAGCTGGGTACGTGATCGGGCAGGTTGAGGCCGGGTGCTTCGGTCGCCTTCGGGCGCGTGCCGGTGAAGTAGCCGGTCTGGTCGAGCACGGCATCGGACTGGAACCGCGACCACACCGCAACGCCGGCCTCCGACACGGGCGTCACGACCAGGTTCGCCGAGGTGCTGCCGCGGCGATCGGCGTTCACCGACGACACGGCCGACGACCCGACGCGTGCCGGGAGTACGCGGAGGTATCCCGCCTGGGTCGTCTCGGTGATGGTCACGTTGCCGACGAACACGGCACCGGTCACGTGCGTCGCCTCGACGGTGCCCGACGGGTAGATCGGCTTGCTGCTGGCGCGGGTGTCGAGCTGCCGCGTCGGGTTCAGTGGTACGAACAGGCCGTCTTTGCTCCAGCCGCTGTGGCGCCCGGTGAAGTAGCCGATCAGGTCGACCACGAGCTGCTCGCCGCGGTGCGTGTAGAGCTGGAACGTGCCGTCGGTGATGCCGACGATGGTGGTGGCCGCACGGGTCTGGTCGGGGCCGTCGACGTTGAGGATCGACGCCACGGGCCGTTCCCCGCCGGGCCAGGCGGTGATGTGCGATGCGCCGGTTGATTCGGTGGCGGTGACGTTGACGAGCACGGCCGTCGCGTCGGCGGGCACCGTGTCGTCGGGGAGTTCGACCGTCACCGCCGACTGAGGGGCCGGACGCTTGCCGGTCCGCGTATCGAGCACGCGGGTGGGCAAGGCCAGCGGCACGAACCGGCCCGCGGCGGCCTTGCCGTGCGGTGCCACGACGAAGTAGCCGCTGACGTCGACGACGAGGTCGACCGCAGTCAGCGTGTAGACGGCCACCGCCGGGCCGCGGGCCGGGTCGTGGCCGACTTGCACGATGCCGGTGTTGGCCACGACCGCGCCGGCACCTGGCCAGTTCAGCAGCGACGTGTCCGGTCGGGCGCTGCCGGCTGGGAACACGGTCGCGTAGCCCGGCCCCGCCGGGTGGACCGCGGTGACGGTCAGCACCGCGGCGACGATGTCGGCGGGTGGGTTGCACGGCGACAGGTCGACCGTGAGCGTGGCACCGGCCGCCAGCCGCCCGCTGGTGCGCGTGTCGATCGCGCGGCACGGCCCTACCGGCTCGTATGCCGACACGGTTGCCGGCTCGATCTCACCTGGTCGCGGTGACGACCCGCCATCGGCCGTTACCCGCGGACCACCAGCCCCCACCGCGAGCAGGGCGCTCGCAGCGACAGCGGCAGCCATCCATCGTTGCTGCACTGACACCTCCGCCAAAGGTTCTGCCGATGCAGACTACCGGTTGGCGTGCGTGGTTTCGACAGGCTCAACCGCCGGGTGAAGGCGCTGACCAGCCGGTTGAGTCGGTCGCTACCGCGGGGGTACGGCACGACTGAACGGTCCTGCGGCGACGGTGGTTGGAGCCCAGCCTGCGTGGCGCTTGAACGCCAATCGTTACGTGACGCTGTCGACCAGGTGGGTGGCCGGGGTGTGCAGCAGGCCGCCAGCCAACAACTCGCGCACGGCGGGCACCGGGTCGGCGTCGTCGAAGAACTCGGGGTCGTCGAGTGCCGGCACCGTACCGACCGGCAGCCCCACCCAACACGACGCTTCCAGGGCGATGCCGTTCGGGTCGGTGAAGTACACCGAGTGCACGATGTGGTGGTCGACCAGTTCGGTGACCTCGCAGCCCGCTTCGCGCAGGCGCGCCTGGAGTGCGAACAACGCGGCGTCGTCGGGCAGGTCGAGCGAGAGGTGGTCGAAGTGCCCGGCCCGGTGGTGGTGCTCGCCGGCCGGCTTCACCACCGGGTCGGTCGACAGCACCGTCTGCTGCTCGTCGGTGTACTCGAAGAAGGCCACCGTCGTCGTGGGGCCGAGCTTGAAGAAGTAGTGCCGGAACGTCGGCCGGGCGATCGTGGCCACGAGTTCGGCCTGGAGCACGCCGTGCCAGAAGCGCACGGTCGCATCCATGTCGTCGGTGATCAATGCCAGGTGGTTGATACCCACCCACGGCAACGGTTGATTGTCGCTCGCCATCGGCTCGCCCTTTCACGCTCTGTCCGCCGCTGCGTGAACGCCGGTGTCGAGGATCCCGCTCCGTCGGCCCAGCTAGTTGTTCAAGCAACTATGAGGTGCACCACCATGGCAGACGCACGAAACGACGTCCAGCGGTTTTGCCGAAATTTCACCCGGTGGACAATTCGTCGCTCGCTGCCGCGAGGCGCTCGGCTGGGTCCTGGCGGTAGAACTCTGCGAGCAGGGCGTAGACGCGGGGGAGGTGCTCGCGCAGTTCGATCGGACGGGTGAACAACAACTCGCTGAGTACGGCGAAGTACTCGGTGCGGTTGGTGGCGCCGTAGCGGCGTACCAGCGGGTCGCGGCCGCGCCGCCGCAAGCGTCGGTAGTTCGTGCCGAGCGTCTGCTCCCAGGCCTCGCGGGCGGCCCGGTCGGGCAGCGGAGGTGTGCCGTCGGCTTCGCCGCTGAGGGCGTCGAGTTTGTGGGCGAACTCGTGGTACACGACGTTCGTGCCCTCCTCGGGCCGCGCCTGCTCGCGCTGGAACGTCCGCCAGTCGAGCAACACCGGGTCGCGGTTGGCGCCCGCCTGCCCGGCGAGGTACTGCGGGGCGTCGGTCACCACACCGCGCACCACGCCGCGCACGCCACGGGTGACGATCGTGCCGCGGTGCACCACGATTGCAGCGACGTTCCGGAACGGGTCGGTGGCCGGTTCGAACCCGGCGGCCAGCAGCGCCGCGTGGGCAGCGATCGCGTGCCGCATCGGGTCGGCTAGCGATGCCCCGCGCGCCCCTTCCCACGACGCCCGCTGCACCAACCGTGTCGCATGGGTCAGCCACCGATCGTGCTCGTCGTCCCCGAGCAAACCGACCGCCGCTGGTGCCGCCGCAACCAGAGCATCCGCAAGCATCCCGCAGTCTGCCCGAGCGATGACGAATTGTGTCAGACGCAACTCGTCATCGCTGGTGGGGGCGGGGGCGGGTAGAAACTCGTTGTGGACACGCTCGACCTGCAGGTTGCCGAGGGCCTGCCGATCGCGGCCCGGGCCGACGAACTGGTAGCTGCGTTGCGCGCCCACCAGGTGGTGGTGGTGGCCGGCGAGACCGGGTCGGGCAAGAGCACGCAGCTCCCCAAGCTGTGTCTCGCGGCCGGGCGCGGCACATCCGGCATGATCGGCCATACCCAGCCGCGGCGGGTTGCCGCCCGCACGGTCGCCGAGCGAGTGGGCGCCGAGCTGAAGGCACCCGAGCGGGTCGCCTGGTCGGTGCGCTTCGACGACCGCGTGTCGGACCAGACGCTCGTGCGGGTGATGACCGACGGCATCTTGCTCAACGAGATCCAGCGCGACCGCGAGCTGCGCCGCTACGACACGATCATCGTCGACGAGGCCCACGAGCGCAGCCTCAACATCGATTTCATCCTCGGCTACCTCAAGCAACTCCTGCCGCGGCGCCCCGATCTGCACGTCGTCGTCACGTCGGCCACGATCGACACCGAGCGCTTTGCCGCTCACTTCGCCGACTCGGCCGGTGCCCCCGCCCCGGTGTTCGTCGTCGAGGGGCGCACGTATCCGGTCGAGGTGCGCTACCGGCCGTACAGCGGCGAGACCGCCGACGCGGCCGAGCACGGCGACCAGGTGCGGGCCGTGATCGAGGCGGTCGACGAGTTGCACGCGGCCGCGCCGGGCGACGTACTCGTGTTCCTGTCGGGCGAGCGCGAGATCCACGACGCTGCCGACGCGCTGCGCGAGCACGATCAGCGGATCGAGGTGCTCCCGCTGTATGCCCGCCTGTCGGCCGCCGAGCAACACCGCATCTTCACGCCGTCGAACGGGCGTCGGGTCGTGCTGTCGACGAACGTCGCCGAGACATCGCTGACCGTGCCCGGTGTGCGCTACGTGGTCGATGCCGGCACCGCCCGCATCTCGCGCTACTCGCGGCGCCTGAAGGTGCAGCGCCTGCCGATCGAACCGGTCAGCCAGGCGTCGGCGAACCAGCGCGCCGGGCGCTGCGGCCGCGTCGCCCCGGGCATCTGCATCCGCCTGTACAGCGCCGACGACTTCGCCGCCCGGGACGAGTTCACCGAGCCCGAGGTACTGCGCACCAACCTCGCCTCGGTCATCTTGCAGATGACCGCTATCGGGCTCGGCGACGTGGCCCGGTTCCCCTTCGTCGAGGCGCCCGACTCGTCGCAGATCCGCGACGGGTACCTGCTGCTGGAGGAGTTGGGTGCACTGCGCGACGGCACCGTCGGCCAGCCGCGCAAGCTCACCGACATCGGCCGCCAGCTGGCGCGCCTGCCGATCGACCCGCGCCTCGGGCGGATGGTGGTCGAGGCCGAGCGCCGCAACTGCGTCCGCGAGGTGCTCGTGATCGCCAGCGCACTGTCGATCCAGGACGTCCGCGAGCGGCCGTCGGGTGACTCCGACCAGGCCGCCGTGGCGGTCGGGCTGCACCGCCGGTTCGCCGTCGAGGGCTCCGACCTGCTGTCGGTCGTGGCGCTGTGGGACTACCTCGCCGAACGCCAGGCCGAGCTGTCGGGCAACCGGTTCCGGCGGATGTGTCGAGACGAACACCTGAACTACCTGCGCGTGCGCGAGTGGCGCGACCTCTACAGCCAGCTGCGCCGGGTGGCCGGCTCGCTCGGCATCCGCCCCGAGCAGCACTCCCGCGGCGACGGCGTCACCGCCCACCCCGACCACGTCCACAAGGCGCTGCTGGCTGGGCTCCTGTCGCACCTCGGCGAGTACGACCCGGAGCTCCGCGAGTTCCGGGGCGCCCGCGACTCGCGGTTCTCGATCGCCCGCGACTCGGTGCTCGCCAAGCGCCCACCGCGTTGGGTGATGGCCGCCGAGCTGGTCGAGACGAACCGGCTGTGGGCGCGGAGGGTCGCCGCGATCCAGCCCGAGTGGGCCGAGCAGGTGGGCGCGCACCTCGTCAAGCGGTCGTACAGCGAGGCCTGGTGGGACACCGACAGCGGGCGCGCCCTGACGGCCGAGACGGTGATGCTGTACGGGCGCCCGATCGTCGCCAACCGCACGATCGGCGTCGACCGGGTCGACCCACGGCTCGCCCGCGAGATGTTCATCCGCCACGCCCTGCTTGACCAGGACGTCGAGGAGCGCTGGGCCAAGCGCCACGAGTTCCTCGCCCGCAACGCCCGGTTTCTCGACCGGGTGGCGCTGCTCGAAGCCCGCGTGCGGCGCGGCGACCTGGTCGACCCCGAGCGCCTGTACGAGTTCTACGACGGCCGGCTCGGCGCCGACGTCACGTCGACCCGCCACTTCGACACGTGGTGGAAGGCCGCCGGGCGCGAGCAGCCCGAACTGCTCGACTTCACCCGCGACGTGCTGGCCAGCCGGGCCGGCATCCGGCTCGCCGACTACCCCGACGAGTGGGTGGTCGGCACCGCCGGCGAGGCGGCGACGTACCGCCTCGTGTACCGGTTCGACCCTGGCACGCCGCTCGACGGGGCCACCCTCACCATCCCGTTGACGGGTCTCCAGCAGGCACTCGACAGCGGCCTGCCGGGCCGCGACTGGCTGGTACCCGGCTACCGCGCCGACCTGGTCGACCTGCTCGTTCGCTCGCTGCCGAAAGACCTGCGGCGCACGCTGATCCCGCTCACCGACACGGCTACGGCGGCCGCGGCCCGGCTGGCCGAGCAGGTTCCCGGCCTGCCCGACCCCGGCACCCCTCCGCTGCTCGACGCGCTCGCGGCGGTGCTGCGCGAACTGTCTGGGCAGGACGTGCGCCCACGCGACTTCGACACCTCGCGGCTGCCCGAGTACCTCCACGTGCACCTCGTGGTGACCGACGCCGCCGGCAACGTCGTCGACGCCGGCGACGACCTGGCGGCGATCGCCGCCCGCCAGTCGGGGAGCGCCCGGGCGGCGGTGGCGGCCACCGTCACGTCCGGTGCCGACGGGTTCGCCGAGCGCCACGACATCGTCCGCTGGGACGACGTCGGCACGCTCGACCAGGTGATCGAGCAGCGCGCTCCGGGTGGCCATGTGGTGCGCGCCTACCCGACGCTGCTCGACCGCGGCGACCGGGTGGCACTGCGGGTGGTCGACAACCCGGGCCTCCAGGAGCGGGCGATGCGCGGCGGCGTGCGGCGGTTGCTGCTGATGGCTGCCGCGCCTACCCCCGCCAAGGTGGCCAAGACGCTCGACGGGCAGGGGCAACTGGCGGTGGCTGCGGCCGGGTTCGAGGTCGGCGCGCTCGTGGCCGAGTGCATCGAGGCCGCGGTCGACGCGATCCTCGCCCGCTCGGCGTTGCCGTGGGACGCCCCCGCGTTCGGCCGGATCGAACGGTCGGTGACGTCCGAGGCCGCCCAACTGGCCGCCGACGCGCTGGCCGAGGCGGCCGACGTGCTGGCCGCCGCGGGCCGCGTGCACCGGCGGCTGCTGGCGCTGACCGCCGACGCCGGGCGCCCCACCAGCGCCGACGCCGCGGCCCATCTCGAACGGCTGATCGCGCCCGGGTTCGTGCGCCGGGCCGGCACCGATCGGCTACCCGACGTGCACCGCTACGTCCGTGGCATCGAGCATCGGCTCGACCACCTGGCCGGCGATATTGCTCGCGATCAACGCCGGATGGCCGAGGTGCGCCCGCTCGAACGCGCCTACGCGGAAGCGGTCGCCGGGCTCGACCGCGTCACCGAGGCCGTGCGCGACGTCGCCTGGCTGCTCGAAGAGTTCCGGGTCGCCACGTTCGCCCCTGCCATCGGCGTCCACGGCCAAGTCAGTCCCAAACGAATCCGCGACGCCTACCAGTCCGCCACCGGCACCCCACTGCCCACCTGACCACTCGACGACCTGTGCTACCGCTGGTCGAGTGCCGGGCTCTGCCCGGTGTATCGAGACCGGGGTGCGCGGCTCAGCGTTCGTACTCGCGGATGGCGGCTACCGCCTCGGCGGGGTCGTCGGTGAGGGTGATCAGGTCGCGGTAGCGGTGGCGCGCCGCCAAGGCTTCGAGCACACCCCACACCGGAAGCTCGCGCGTCCAGTACTCGCGCCCCACCAGCACCATCGGCGACGCCGGGCCGTAGCTGGCGTAGTGGTTCTGGGCCGCGTCCTGGAAGATCTCCTGCACGGTGCCGGCGCTGCCCGGTGTGAAGATCACGCCGTGCGTCGCCAGCGCCAGCAACCCCTCCTCGCGCACGCTGTTGGCGAAGTACTTGGCGACTCGCCCGGCGAACGCGGCCGGCGGCTCGTGGCCGTACACCCATGTGGGGATGCCGATCGACGGGTTGCCGGCCCCGGCCGGCCAGTGCTGGCGCACCTCCCACGCCCGGTGCAGCCAGTCGGCGTCGGCGTACTCGCGTCCGGGCGGGCTGCCCGACGGACGCGGCGACAGTACGGCGAGCGCACCCGCCAGTTCGGCGTCGGGGTAGCCGGCCATCCACGCCCCGAGGTGGGTCGCCTCCATCGCCCCCGGCCCGCCGCCCGACAACAGCACGTAGCCGTGCCGGGTCAACTCGCGGGCGATGCCGGCCACCTCGGCGTACTGCGGCGCGCCGCGCTCGATCGCGTGCCCGCCCATCACGGCGACCGGTCGCTGGCCAGCCAGCGCGGCGTCGAGCGAGTCGGTGATCGAGTGGTCGTGCAGACGTTGGGCGAGGCTCTCGGCGATCGAGTCGGGGTGCGGGCCGCCGTGGGCTTGGCACCACTGGTGGACGATGCCGTCGAACGTCACCGGCCACCCGGCCTCGGGGTCGTCCGGGTCGAACCCGGCGAACAGTTCGGCGGGCGTGTACAGGCGCGCCCGGTGAGCCGTGTAGGGGCGGGCCGGGTCGTCGCGCAGCACGGTCGCGCCGGTGGTAGTGAGGTGCCCGGCCTGAGCGTCGGTCAGCAGGCACGACAGGAACAGGCAGTCGGCAAACGGCTTGGTGGTGAACTCGGGACGGGCGCGCAGGTCGAGTGCCCGGAGTGCGGCCGGTTCGCGTTCGGGGTCGGCGAGCCACGCCGCGCACGCCTCCAGGTCGGTCAGCTCCAACATGGCGCGTACGGTAGAGCGCCGATCGGGCCTACCGTTGCCGGTCGTGGAGCGTCCGCCGCTATCCGTGACCTCGGTGACGATCGGTACCGACCGGCCGCATACCCTGGCCGCGTTCTACGCCCACCTGCTCGGCTGGCGGGTGACTGTCGACGACCCGCCCGACCCCGACCATCCCGAGCTCGGTGGGTGGGCACAGATTGCCCCGCCAGAGGGCGAGACCGGTCCGACGCTGAACTTCGAATACGAGCGGCATTTCACCCGCCCGGTGTGGCCTGCCCAGGCGGGTCACCCGTTCGCTTCGCAACACCTCGACATCCACGTCACCGACCTCGCCGCCGCGCAGGAGTGGGCTGTGGCCTGCGGGGCTCAGCTGGCCGGGGTGCAGCCGCAGGCCGACGTGCGGGTGATGATCGACCCCTCCGGCCACCCGTTCTGCCTGTTCACGTGACCCGTCCGCCGCCAAGGTGGTTGAGCCTGTCGAAACCACCGAGACTGACGACAGCCGCTGGGTAACGGCCAGCTCGATCACCTGGTGCTGCTGTGGCGGGATGTCGCACGTGAAGTTGGCCAGGATTGTTGACTGGCAGGCAACAATCTTCGCCAACCTCCCGTGTCAGCTCCTGGCCTAGGTCGACGAGGTGTGGGCGGTCCAGTCGCCTGAGGTGATCTGGGGGGAGTCGCCTGGCTCGCCCGAGTGATAGGCCCAGGCGGTGCGCCCGCCGTCGGTGACGACCTCGATCCGTGAGTAGGCGCCCTCGTGGATGCCTTCGAACCCGTCGAGCACCGCCAACGCCTCGTCGAGCGTGTCGGCGGCCAGCGTGAACACGTGGCCGACGACGCGCCCGGCACCTGGACCGAACACCGCGGCCGGCCACCCGAGCCCGGTGTCGTACAGCGCTCCGGCGACCGTGTCTGGCTCACCAGAGTCGGCCACCCACGGCTCCAACATGAACCAGTTCGACTGCCCCGAGAGCAACGTCCCATACACGAACAACAGGCTCACGGCCCCGTTTCTAGCGTGTCCGAACTGTCGCGGCTCGCGGCGGTTGCCCGCCCTCAGAGGCGACACATCGGCCGGGCGCGCTGGCGGCGCCTGGGTCGGCGATCGTCGGAGCAGCTCGTCGGCGTTGTCTCAGCCCACGGCGGTTGCGCCAACGTGGGTTCCGGTACACCTGCGGTGGAGCCCAGCCTGCGTGGCGCTTGAACGCAAAGTGTTACGGAGCCTGGATTCATCCCGGTGGACCAGGGTGGGCTACAGCGTCGTCAGGGCGGTGAGGCGGGCGCGACGGTCGGCGACGGCGGCGTTGAGTTCGGCGCCGACGAGGGCGATCAGGGCGTGGATGGAAATCCAGCTCATCAATGCGAGGAGGCCGGCGAAGTCGCCGTACACGCCCTGGGCCGAGTCGAACGCGCGGGTCATGATGTTCGTTCCGGCGTACTGGAGCACGGTGTACGCCATGCCGCCGAGTACGGCCCCTGGCCACACCTGGCGGTAGTCGACCCGTTCCGCCGTGAGGAAGCGGTACATCGTGGCCAGCACGAGCACGTTGCTGGCGAGGCCGCCGAGCGTGATCGCGACCTGGCCGAGCCGGGGTAGACCGGCGTACCCGACGATCGCGGCGAGGGCGACGTTGCCCACCTGGGCTAGGCCGATCACGGTGACACCGATCAGCGCCCGGCCGCGCTGCACGAACAGGTTCGCGCGCCGGTCGACCGGCACTTCCCAGATGTCGTCGAACGCCGACTGGGCACCCACGAACGCCTTCGACGACCCCCACAGCGCGGCGCCGAGCCCGACCACCAGGGCGATCCAGTTCCCGTTGATCTGGCCGGCGTTCTCCTGGATCCGGCCGCCGACGACGGGGATCTGGGCCAGCGCCGAGTCGACGATGGTGCGTTGCAGGTCGGGTCGGCCTTCGAGCACGAATCCGAGGATGGTCGTCGCCGCCATCAGCAACGGGAACAGGGTCAGCACGCCGTAGTAGGCGAGCACCGCCGCGTTGCGGCCCGTGAGGTGGCGCCGGAAGCCGTCGGCCACGCCTACGATCAGGTCGGCCGCCATCCAGCGCTGGCGGGCGACGACAACGCGGGGATGCTCGGTCCACGGCATGTCAGAGTTGCCAGTCGATCTGCTGCTGGCCGTGGGCCGCGAGTGCAGCGTTGGCGCGGCTGAACGGCTTGCTGCCGAAGAAGCCGTTGTGGGCCGACAGCGGCGATGGGTGCGGCGACTCCAGCACCGTGTGCCGGGACGTGTCGATCAGCGCCTTCTTGCGCCGTGCGTACCCGCCCCACAGTACGAACACGACGTGTTCCGGTTTGGCGTCGACGGCCCGGATCACCTGGTCGGTGAACGTTTCCCATCCTTTGCCCTGGTGCGAGCCGGCCTGCCCGGCGCGCACGGTGAGGGTGGCGTTGAGCAGCAGCACGCCATGGCGGGCCCACGCCTCGAGGTTGCCGTGGCCGGGCCGGGCGATGCCGAGGTCGGCTTCGAGTTCCTTGTGGATGTTCTGGAGTGAGGGTGGCACGGCGACCCCGTCGCGTACCGAGAAGCACAGCCCGTGGGCCTGCCCGGCGCCGTGGTACGGGTCTTGGCCGAGAATCAGCGCCCGGGTGTCGGCGTACGGGGTGAGGTGTAGGGCGGCGAACACGTCGGCGTGTGGTGGGTAGACCGTCGCGCGTTGACGCTCGGCAGCAACGAATGTCAGCAGTTCGTTCCAGTAGGGCTGCTCGAACTCGCCGCGCAACACCGGGTTCCAGTCCGTCGTGGCCACGCCGCGACTCTACGATGCGCACATGTTCGGGCATCTTCCCTGGTCGCGATTGGCCACGCTTCCCACCCCGCTCGAACGCGGGCCCCGGTTGCCGGGTGGGGCCCGGCTGTGGCTCAAACGCGACGACCTGACCGGGCTGGGCATGGGTGGCAACAAGGCCCGCAAGCTGGAGTTCCTGGTGGGAGCGGCGGTGGCCGACGGTGCGCGCTCGCTGGTGACGGTGGGCGCAGCCCAGTCGAACCACTGCCGGATGACCGCCGCCGCGGGTGCCCTGCTCGGCTTGGAGGTGCACCTGGTGCTGTCGGGCGATCGCCCGGCGGTGCCCGCCGGCAACCAGATCCTGTCGGCCCTGTTCGGCGCGCAGATGCACTACACCGGCGCCCACGACAGCCATTGGGGCGAACTCGAGATCGCCCGTGAGGCACTCGCCGACGAACTCACCGCCGGCGGGGCGGCGCCGTACTCGATTCCTATCGGTGGGTCGACCGCGGTGGGCGCACTCGGCTACGCGTCGGCGTTCTTCGAACTGATGGAGCAGTGCCGGGCGCGCGACGTGCACCCGGCGGCGATCGTGGTGACGTCGTCGAGCGGTGGCACGCACGCCGGGCTGGTGGCCGGCAAGGCGCTCTGGCGCGAGCGTCACGGTCCCACGCTCGGCTCGGGCGGCGGGCCGCTTCCCGAGGTACTCGCGATCGGCGTCGCCAAGGGAGTCAACGTCGGTTCCCCCGACATCGCCGCGCTCGCCCGCGAAACAATCGGCCTGGTGGGGCAACCCGGCACCGTCGAGCCGGGCGACGTACAACTCGACACCCGCTGGCTGGGCGACGACTACGCGGTGCCCACCGCCGCCGGTGACGCGGCCGTACGGTGGGCCGCCCGGCACGGTGGCTGGGTGCTCGACCGCACATACACCGGCAAAGGGTTCGCCGGCCTGGTCGCCAACGCCGAGGCCGACCGCTGGCCGTCGGGCGGCGACGTGATCTTCATCCACACCGGTGGCACCCCCGCCGTGTTCGCCCCCGGCGGCGTCCCCCTGTAGCCCCACCGGTGGTTGAGCCTGTCGAAACCGCGTCCCCCTGTAGCCCCACCGGTGGTTGAGCCTGTCGAAACCACCTCGACCGGCCTCGTAACCTAAGCGGCATGACCGAGATCCTCGACGTCGACCTGCTGGCTTTCGAGCAGCACACCGGGGCTCGGCGCCGAGCCGTCGTCGAGGGCGTCACGCGCAGCCTGGCGACCGGGTTCGTGTACACCGCCCACGACCTGTCTGACGACCTGCTCGACACCGCCTACGGCATGCTCAAGGAGTTCTTCTCGCTCGACGCTGCCACCAAGCAGCAGTTCAACGTGCCCGGTGCCCACGGCCAGACCGGCTACACCGGCACGCTCGTCGAAACCGCCGCGTCGAGCGACGCACCCGACTGGAAGGAGATGCTCAACTGGGCGTCGCCGATCCCGGCCGGTCACCCACTCAAGCGGAAGTTCGCCACCGCCTACCCCGATCAGGTGCTACCCGAGTCGGTGGTGCCGGGCATCACCAAGGTGCTGTACGCGTTCCACGACGCGATCGCCGACCTCCAGCGCCGGTTCCTGCGCGTGATCGCCGAAGGCATCGGTTGCCACGAGACGTTCTTCGACGACATGGTGAAGGATGGCCCCACGTTGACCCGGGCGATCCGCTACCCCCCGATGGGCGACCTGCCGTCCGATGCTGGCGGCAGCGGGCACGTGTGGGCGGGCGCGCACGGCGACATCAACCTGATCACCGCCCTGCCGCGCTCCACCGCCAAGGGCCTTCAGGTGCAGGTCGACCGCGACACCGACGGGCCGACGTGGATCGATGCGGTGCCGCCCGAGGGGCACGTCATCATCAACACCGGGATCATGTTGGAGCGGCTCACCAACGGGCGCATCCCGATCGGCTGGCACCGAGTGGTGGCCGACCCTGAGTTCGCCGGCGAGCGCTACAGCGTGGTGCAGTTCTGCCACCCGCGCCCGTGGACGATCCTGTCGCCGGTGCCGTCGTGCTGCACGCCCGACACGCCGCAGCGGTTCAGCGCGATCAGCGCAGCCGACGCGCTCGATGAGGTGCTCTACGAGATCAACCTCGTCGAAGACGCCCGCCGTGTCGGCTGACGTTACGAACGGTGTCAGACACCGTTCGTAACGTCAGCGGCCGAGGAGGACGCTGGTGGGCAGGCCGGGGGTGGCGGTGCCGACGGTGGCCGTCACCCAGTAGCGGGCCGGCAGGTCGATCGGGCTGAACCAGGCGAGCGGGGCCTCGGCACCTGCCGCCCCGGCTCCGAACGCGTGGGTGGGCGCCCACTCGCAGCCGAGCGGATGACGGATCAGCGCCGACGCTCCGTAGGCCTGCACGGTGCCGTCGGCAGCGATGCGAAAACCGCCGTCGACCATCGTCGCCACGTCGACCGGGTCGAGTTGTGGGTAGCCGTCGGGGGTGAGTTCGGGGTGGTCGTCGAGTTCGCCGCCTTCGGCCAGCACGGCGTGGGCGTACATCAACAGGTCGGCGTCGTCGGGGTTGGCCAGGCGCGGGTCGGCCGGCAGTGCCCACGGGCCGGTGCCGACGTGGCAGGCCTGGCGGGTCTGCGCGGCGACCAGCAGGGCGTCGGCGTCGAGCCGGGTGCCGTCGGCATCGCGGATGGTGAGCCGCAGGTGCGGCCACACGGGTTGTTCGTCGTCGTCGCCGTCACCGACGTCGCTGGCGATGCGGGTGGTGGCGTCGGTGCGGGCACGGGCGCCCGGCATCGGGTCGGAGTCGCCCATGAAGCCGAGGATCTGGCCGGCGCGCACCGAGTTGCCGACCTGGGCCAGCACCGACACGCCGAGTGCGGGATGGCCGGCGCCGTCGTCGGTGCCGGGTGAGTCGTCGTTGAAGCCGGAGTAGCGGTAGGTACGGCCCTCGACGTCGGTGACGGTGACGGTGACGGCGCGGTCGACCGCGTTGGCGCGCTCGACCGCGGTGACCACACCGTCGGCGGCTGCCAGGACGGGTTGCAGCTTCTGCCCGTACACGATCGCGTCGGTGCCCTCTTCGCAGCGCGGCCGGTCGCACGCCACGGGCGGGGCGACGACGGATCGGCCGAGCACCGGGTAGGCCACCTGGAGGCCGTCGAACCCGGTCGCCGCGCTGGCCGGGTTGGCCTCGAGTTCGGGCGGGATGCCGGCCAGGTACTTGAGGTCGGGCGGCAGCAGCATCGCCCGCCAGCTGAGCGAGTCGCCGGTGACCTGGGCGAGCATCTCGAGCCAGCGGAACTGGTATTCGCGGACGGTGAGCCGGTTGCCGGCCTGTGGCATCGGCACCTGGTCCATCAGGGCCGGCTCGCGGGCCGCTCGCGGGTAGTACCAGATGACCGGCACCATCGACACGTCGTTGTTCCAGGTGCGCAAGATCGACTGCACGTCGGCGAGCGCCCGCTCGTCCTGCACGAACGGCGGCGCGAGGTAGGAGCTGGGGAAGCCGGCGTAGTTGTTCCAGGTGGAGTCGATGTACTGGTAGGCGCCCGACGCGCCGCCGCGGTTCTTGCCGATCGAGTAGTTGTTGCCCGACTCGACCAGGCGGATGGTGATGAGGATGTCGCTCAGGTGCTGGGGCATCGGCACGCCGAGCGGGGCCGGCGCCGGGGCAGTGGGGTCGACCGGCTCGGTCGGCTCGTCGGTGGGCAGCGTCGTGCTCGATGTCGTGGTCGGGCACTCCGGCAGCGGCACCGTCGTGGTGGTGGTCGTCGTGGTCGTGGTGCCGGGCAACGTCGTCGTGGTCGTGGTCGTGGTCGTGGTGGTCGTCGTGGTGCCCGGCAGCGTCGTGGTGGTGGTTGTGGTCGTGGTGGTGGGCGCCAGACAGGTCGGCTCGGCCGGTTGGGTCGTTGCCGGCCGGGTCGTGGTGGGCTGCACGGTGGTGGCCGTCGGCGTCGTGGAACTGGTCGGCGGCGTCGTGGTCGACGTGGTCGTCCCGCTCGCCGGTGGCGTCGTGGTCGTGGTGGTCGACGACGTCGTGGTGCTTGTGGTGGTCGTCGGCAGCGTGGATGGCGCTGTGGTGGGGCCGCTGGTGGGCACGGGGGTGGTGCTCGTCGGTTCGGTGGTGGGCGGCGTCGGCGGCGGTGGCTCGGCGAACACCGTGGGCGTGGCCGCGACGGTGCCGAGCGCGGCCGTGAGGACGGCCACGACGCCGACGGTGCGGCGGGCGGCGGAGTGACGCAGGTGCATGAGCGGACGTGGCGGCGGCCGAAACCGCCGCAAGGTTATCGGTAGCGTCACCCCCGAACGTAAGCGCGTTGGCTGCCCCGTCCGGTGGCCGAGTGACGGGCTCTGCCCGGCGTATCGAGACCACGGCCGGTACGCAGGTATCGTCGCCGGGGATGCCCGAGGCCGACCCCGCCGCTGAGCCCACCGTGCCCGCGGACGGGGCCGCGCCGGTGGCGGTCGAGGAAGCGCCGCCGCCCCCGAGCGACCCCGCCAAGGACGTGATTCTGGCGATCGACATCGGTGCCACCAAGTTCGCCGCTGGCCTGCTGTCGATGCGCGGCGACCTGCTCGACCGCAGCCGCGCCGAAACCGAGCGCGACGTCGGGCCCCAGTCGCACTTCGCCAACCTGGTCGGCATCGTGCAGGAGCAACTCGACCGGGCCGAGCGGCACCACCGGGTCAACGTGCGTGCGATCGGCATCGCCTCGGCCGGGCCGATCGAACGCAACTGCGAAACGGTGTCGCCGATCGGGCTCGAGTCGTGGCGCCGGTTCCCGCTGCGCCAGCACCTCGCCGACATGACGGGCCTGCCCGTGTACGGCGAACTCGACGCCAAGGCGCTGGCGTTGTCGGAAGGCTGGCTCGGTGCCGCCAAGGGCCTCCAGAGCTTCTGCGCGATCATCGTGTCGACCGGTATCGGCGGCGGGTTCGTGATCGACGGGAAGCTGCTCGACGGTGTGTCGGGCAATGCCGGCCACGTCGGCCACATCATCGTCGAGCCGGGCGGGCGGCGGTGCCAGTGCGGGGCCCGGGGTTGTCTCGAGGCCGAGGCCTCGGGGTATGCGATCGAGGCGATCACCGGCCGCCCGCCGAGCGAGCCCACCTACGACATCATGCGCCGCACCGGGCGCCTGGTCGGGCGGGCGGCGGGCATGATCTGCAACGCGCTCGACCTCGACCTGGTGGTGGTGGGCGGCACGGTGGCGCTCGGGTTCGCGGCCACGTTCTTCAATGCTGCCCAGGAGGAGATCGACGAGGTCGCCAAGGTGGGCCTCGGCGCCAGGGCCCGGATCACGCCGGCCCGGCTCGGCGACCACGGGCCGCTGATCGGAGCGGGTGCGGTAGGTCTGCGCGGTGTGCGGCGGGACGCGCGCTGAGTGTCTGTCATGATGCTGTTATGACGAAGATTCGTTCGCGTGACGCGAGCCGGATTCAGGATCGTCGCGGTGACAGCTCGGGCGGCGGCGGGCTGGGCGACCTGCTCAAGGGCGGCCTCGGCGGAAGCAGCAGTGGCGGTGGCGGCATCCAGATCCCCGGTGGCGGTGGTGGGCTCGGCGGGCTGGTCAAGGGCGGGGGCGGTCTGGTCGGCCTGCTCGTCGTGGCGGCGATGATCTTCCTGCCGAAGTTGCTCGGCGGGGCGTCGAGCGCGCCCGTCGGGGTGGGGCAGGGTGCGTCAGGCGGCGCGGCCGAAGCGACCCGCGGTGGTGACGGCGAGGCGTGCAGCTCCGACCTCGAGCAGCAGTTGTGTGGGGCGACGAACGACGTCGCCGACTACTGGATCGAGCAGCTGCCGTTGTCGTTCGGCACCGACTACATCGACACACAGACCGTGTTCTTCTCCGGGTCGACCCGCACCGGTTGTGGGATGGCGTCGTCGCAGACCGGCCCGTTCTACTGCCCGGCCGACAGCCTGGTGTACTTCGATCTCGACTTCCTGACCCAGCTCCAGAGCACGTTCGGGGCGACTGGCGACCTCGCCGCGCAGTACATCGTCGCCCACGAGTACGGCCACCACGTGCAGAACGTGCTCGGCATCAACGCCCAGATGCATCAGGCCCAGCAACAAGACCCGTCCCGCGCCAATCAGTACTCGATCGCGCTCGAACTTCAGGCCGACTGCTTCGCCGGGGCGTGGGCCCGCGACGCCCGCGACCGCGACCTGTTCGACGACCCGTCCGAGATCGAGGAAGCGCTGAACGCTGCAGCCGCGGTCGGCGACGACCGGATCCAGCAGCAGACCCAAGGCCGCGTCGACCCCGAGTCGTGGACCCACGGCTCGTCGGCCCAACGTGTCCAGTGGTTCCGCGTCGGCTTCGACACCGGCGACCCCCAACGCTGCACCACCTTCAGCGAAGTCCGCTAGAAGAGGTCGCCGGCCGACCGCCCCCGGTGGTCGAGTGCCGCCCTCGCGGCGTAGCCGCCCCTCCCGGTGTATCGAGACCACCCGCGATCACCAAACGCGATACCAACACGCCCGCGATCTGAACGAACCATACCCAGCTCATAGCCATATAACAGGAACACCTGTACCCTATCTACATGGACACCATGGTCCGTGATCTCGACGCACAAGCCGCGGTGATCGCCGGACACCTCAACGTCCAACACGCCCACGCAGTCGCCCTGATCGCCGAACTCCTCGACACCGGCGAATGGCAAGGCCACGGCATCGCCTCCCCCGAACACTGGACCAAACTCCGCTTCGGCGTCTCACACCCACGAGCACGCACCCTGGTTGCCGTCGCCCGCCACTACCAC
>DATMEY010000009.1:0-72494 GCA_035556435.1 Ilumatobacter sp.
CACCGTGTCCAACGTCAACTACACCGCCGAACCCGGCGCCTACCCCAACGCCGTGATCACCCCCGTGTCGGCCGACGGAGAAGTCTGCTTCTTCTCCAAAGCCAACGTCGACCTGATCGCCGACGTCAACGGCTGGTTCCCGGCGGCCGACTGACCCCGACCTACTGCTCGCACCGTGTGGCGTGTATCGCACGCCACACGGTGTGGCATTTTTCCGCCGATCACCGTAGGTTAGGAACGCCTACCAGCCCCCGCGAACGCTCCGAAGGGAAGACGTCCATGAACTTGACCGACGCAACGCGGCGGCGCCGCCTCGCGGGTGGGCTGGCCGCCACGCTGGTCATGATCGCGAGCAGTGTGGTTGCCTCCGGGCACACCGCCCACGCCAGCGATGTCGTCGGCGGCACGATCTCGTGGGGCGTCAAGGAGAGCTTCCGGAACTACATCGTCGGCCCGATCGCAACCGGCACGGTGTCGGCCGGCGGGGCGGCGACGCAGCAGGGTGGCAACGGCGTGTTCGTGTTCCCCGTCGGTGGCGGCAGTCACGAGGGCACCACCACGTCAGCCACGTCGTCTGGCAGCGCCCACTTCGTCGGCCACCACGGCATTCTCGAGGTCAACATCTCCGACGTCCGCGTGTCGGTGGCGGGCGGCTCCGGCACCATCGTCGCCGACGTCACCGCCCGGCCGTTCACCGACACCGTCACGAAGAACGACATCGTCACCTACGACGACGTCGTCCTCGCCAACCTCAACCTGGCCGGCGTCACGCCGGCCGTCACCGCCAACTCGGTCACCTACACCAACGTCCCCGCCGTCCTGAGCCCGCAGGGCGGGCCGGTGTTCGCCCCGTTCTACGCGTCGGGCGACGCGCTCGACACGGTCACGATCACGCTGTCGCTCGGCAGCAACGGTGGTGGCGGCGGCACGACGACCACCACGACGGTCGCACCTCCCCCACCGCCCCCGTCGGTGCCGGCCGGCCAGTCCGATCAGGTCGAACTGGTCGTCGTGGTACCCAACGACGGCGGGTTGGCGATCAGCATCAGCGCCGACCAGATCGCGTTCGGCAGCCTCGCCCTCTCCGGCGACGCCGGGCACCTGGTGGCCGGCGCGCAACTGGCCGGCGTCACCGTCACCGACAATCGGCTCACCGACCCAGGGTGGAACGTCACCGCCCACCTCACCAACTTCACGGGAACCGCCCAGACCCTGTCGGGCAACGTCGTGGGGTGGACGCCGAAGGTGGTCGAGTCCGGGGCCAACCAGACGGTGCAACCCGGCCCCCAGGTCGCGCCCGGGGGCGCCGGCATCGGCGGCGCCACGCTCGCCAGTGCCACCGCCGGGGCCGGCCGTGGCACCGCCAAGCTGGGTGCCGACCTGCAACTCCAGGTACCCACCGACGTCACCCCCGGCGCGTACACCGCGGTGCTGACGTTGACGGTGATCTGAGGGCGGCACCGCTGAAGCGGACACCTCTCTCACGGCCCGGCCGATCGCGCCGGGCGTTCGGTGCCGCGCTCTGCGCCACCGCCGCGGTCGTGGCGTTTGGCCTTGCTACCGGCCCCCGAGTCGCGGCGTCGCCCGGCCCGGCCCAAGACGCGCCCGGCGAGACGGCCACCTGGTCGATCCAGCCCGCGTCCGAGGTCGGCGAGGCGACTCGACCGGCGTTCTCGTACGAGCTCGCGCCCGGCACCGAGATCGCCGATGCCGTCCGGGTCACGAACTTCGGCGACCAACCGCTGACGCTCCAGGTGTCGGCCCACGACGCGTTCAACACCCCGGTCGGCGACTTCGACGTGTTGACATCAGCGTCCGAGTCGGTCGACGTCGGGTCGTGGGTGGCGCTCGACGCCGGCGAGGTCGCGTTGCCCGCCCGTGGCAGCATCGACGTACCGTTCCGCGTGGCCGTCCCGTCGAACGCCTCGCCCGGCGATCACGCGGGCGGCATCGTCGCCGCCCACTTCAGTGTCGCCGCCGCCGACAGCACGTCGCTGTTGCGCGAGAACCGGGTTGGCACGCGGGTGTACGTACGCGTGGCCGGGCCGCTGCGGCCGGCGCTGGTGGTGTCGAGCTTCAGCACCCGCTTCGAGCCCGAGGGCGTGCTCGGCAGCGGCGGGGCGGTCGTCGCCACCTACACGGTGCGCAACACCGGCAACGTGCGGCTGGCAGCAACGCAATCGCTCGCGGTCGAGGGGCCGTTCGGGCTCAGTCGCCACACGATCGAGCCCACCAGCCTGCCCGAACTGTTGCCCGGCGGCGAGTTCACCGGCACGACGACGATCGACGACGTCCGTGCGTTCGGGCGCCTGTCGGCCGCCCTGACGCTGGAGACCGAGGCCACGGCACCCGACGTGATCGAGGCCCGCAGTTCGATGTGGGCCGTGCCGTGGCGCCTGCTCTGCCTGGTCGCCGTAGCAGCCGCCGCGTACCTCTGGCGCCGCCGTCACACCAAGGTGGTTGAGCCTGTCGAAACCACCGCAACCACACAGCAAGCTGAGCGCCAGCCCAACATCCCGGAAGACGACGACACCACGCCCGCGACCGGGACGACGTCGGTCACGTCGTGGCTGGCGCTCGCGCTCGTACTGCCGCTGCTGGCAACAGCCCCCGACGGCGCGACGCAAGCCGTACGGATCGAGCCCGGCGTGGCGTCGGTTGGCGATGTGGTTGCCGTGACGCTGGACGGCTGGCCGCAAGGCCCCGCCCAGGTCGAGCTGTGCGGGAATGCCGCCCGGCAAGGGTCGGTCGATTGCAGCCAGCTCGGCGCGATCGCGGTCCAGGTCGCCGACGACGGCACCGCCCGGGCCGAACTGCCGGTCGTCGCGCCCCCCACCGCCTGCCCGTGCGTCGTGCGCGTCTCACAGGTGCGCAGCGGCGCCACAGCAACGGTTCCCATCGAGCTGGACGGCGTGGACCCGAGCGAGTCGACGGTCGAGCGGCCGCCTGCGTCACCGGCCCGCCGGCTCGTCGTGGTCGCCAGCGAGGTCGTCGCCGACGAGGGCTACGCGGCCTGGTTCGGTGCCGATGTGGGCCGTCAGGCCACGGTCGTGGTCCGCAACGACGGCTCGGTGACGCTCGACGACGTGACGGTCAGCGCCCGGCTGGTCGGCGGCCTCGGCACCTCGATCGTGATCGACAGCCCACCTCCGTTCGACCTCGCCGCAGGCGATCAGCGCACGGTGACGCTGACGTTCGAACTGCCCGCACCCGCCGTCGGCGACTACCGCATCGAGGGCCGCGTCGACGGCGGCGACGAGCCGGTGCCGTTCTCGGCCTCGACCAGCCACCTGCCGTGGGGCCTCGTCAACAGCCTGATCCTCCTGGTAGCGGCGGGAGGCGTCGTCATCGCCCGCCGCCGACGGCAGCGCCCGGTCACCCCGGTGGTTTCGACAGGCTCAACCACCTCAATGGTGGTTGAGCCTGTCGAAACCACCCAAACCACCGACAGCCCGGACGACCTCTAACCGCGGCGTTTGCCGAGTTCGAGCCCGGCCGCGAACCCGCCGACGGCAACCCCGGTGGTGGCCAGCCCGGCGGCGGTGCGGCGGATCACGGTCTTGGTGCGCTGGCTGAAGATCACGATCGGCCAGCCGTGCCGGCGGGCGTGCCGTTCCAGTTCCTTGTCGGGGTTGACCGCCACCGGGTGCCCCACCTCGGTCAGCATCGGCAGGTCGCTGTGGCTGTCGCTGTACGCGTAGCACAACGCCAGGTTGAGCCCGTCCCAGCGGGCGATCTCGGCGATCGCGTCGACCTTGCCCGGCCCGTAGCAGAACGGCCCGGCCAACTCGCCCGTGTACACCCCGTCGACCACCTCGCCCTGCGTGCCGATGCCGCCGGTCATGCCGAGCGCGTTGGCGAGCGGGGCCACGATCTCTTGCGGCGCGGCCGACACGATGTAGGTCGCCCGCCCGGCATGGCGGTGCAGGTCGACCAGCCGGCGGGCCTCGGGCCGGATCTTGCCAAGCAGACTCGGCAGCACCTGCTCGTTGAGCGCGACCAGGTCGTCTTGGCGGACGCCTTTGGTGAACCCCAGAATGCGCGCCCGGGCCCGGTCGGCCGCGCCGTCCTTGGCTGCGCCGAACAGTTTGAACGCCGCCGCCCCGAGCGCGTCGCGGGCGAGTTCACGCGTCGGCAACAGCTTCTGCGACCGGGCGGCCGCTGCCAGCGCGAACACCGACGATCCGGCGATCAGCGTCCGGTCGAGGTCGAAGAACGCGGCACTCGGCCCGGCTGACGCGACGTTCACGTACTCGCTCACGCCCCGGAGGTTAGGGGGTCGGCAGGCGCGGTCAGCGGCGCGGGATCAGGGCCAGCTGGCGCGACTGGGCGACCAGCGTGCCGTGGGCGTCCCACACCTCGCCGTCCTCTTCGAACATGCCGGCCTGCATGAACCGGCTGGAGAACCGGCAGCGCAGTGGACCGGGGGTGGGCACGCCCCGGAGGTGCACGGTGAGCTCGAGCGTGGGTGCCCACGAAATCGGGAATTCGCTGCGGTTGAAGATCACCGGCGGGAACGCGTCGGCTGCGACCAGCAGCCCGAATGTGTCGACCGGTTGACCGTCGGTGAATTCGAACCACCCGCGCACCTCGGCGACGCCGCGCGGCGCCCCGAGCCGGAACCCGGCGTCGTCGGGGTGCACCCGCATCTCGACCCGCTCGCCGAAACCCGACAGTTCGGCCGGCGGGGTGACCCGCACGCACTCACCGAGCGGGGGCAGGTCGGGTGGGCGCGCGTCGACCACGGCCGGGCCTTCCTCACGCATCTCGGCGAACGTGCCGAGCAGGCGCAACAGCTCACCGTCGGCCGCCCGCACGGTGGCCCCCACCGTCGCCATCCGGCGCCCGGCGCGGTGCACGTCGACGAGTACTTCGGCCGGGCCGGGCCGGCCAGGGGCGAGGTAATGGGCGGTGACCGACAGGGGCGGGCGCCCGACCGCATCGGCCATCGCCCGCACGGCGATCGCCATCAGGTAGCCGCCGTTGGCGTTACCGGCGATGTCCCAGCCAGGGGCGATGTCGGCGGTGTACCGCACCGTGCCACCTGGCCCGGCGCCGGCCTGGTGTACCTGAGTTGCGTCGAGAAACTCTCCCATTGCCCGGCAGACTAGCCCTGTGCCGACCGATGTACGCCTGTTCGACTCGCACTGCCACGTCCACGATCCGCGCATGACCGGCGGGTTGGCGGGGGCCGTCACCGCAGCCCGCGACGCCGGGGTGTCGGCGATGGTCACCGTCGGCTGCGACCGGCCCTCCTCCCTCGCCGCGATCGAAGCCGCGACCACGCACGGCGTCGACGGCGTCGACGTGTGGGCCACGGTGGGCCTGCACCCCCACGATGCGGTGCAAGGGGTGGCCAGCATCGCCGACCTGTTCGACGGCCCAGGTGGCGGGCACGTCATCGCCGTCGGCGAGTGCGGGCTCGACTACTACTACGACCACTCCCCTCGCGACGTCCAGCGGACCGCGTTCGCCGAGCAGATCGCGATCGCCCATACCCGGCAACTACCCTTGGTGATCCACACCCGCGACGCCTGGGACGACACGTTCGCCGTGCTCGCCGCCGAGGGGGCGCCCGAACGCACGATCTTCCATTGCTTCACCGGCGGGCCGGCCGAGGCCGAACGGGCACTGGCAATCGGCGCCTACCTGAGCATCAGCGGCATCGCCACGTTCAAGTACGCCGACGACCTGCGTGCCGCCGTGCTCGCCACCCCGGCCGATCGGCTGCTGGTCGAAACCGATGCCCCGTACCTCGCCCCGGTGCCGTTCCGGGGCAAGCCCAACCAGCCGGCCTACGTGACCCACACGGCCCAGTTCCTCGCCGATCTGCGCGACACGCCGCTCGCCGAGTTCGCGGCTGTGACAACGGGCAACGCCCACCGCGCGTTCGCACTGGGTAGCGTTTGAGCACCGCCGGGCCCGCCCGGCACCCCGCTACCCGCCCCGCCACCTGATGGACCCCGACTTCGCCCAACGCCGACGCGTGTTCGTCGCCGTCGCCGTCACCGCGATCGCGGTGCCGGGCGTATTCCTGTTCGGCCGCGCCGACTCGAACGCCGAATCGCCGACCCCCACCACGATGTGGTCGCCGGTCGCCGTGCCGGGCGCCACCCAGCCGGTCGACCCGGCCTCCGCCTCCGCAGCGGCAGCATCGGGCGCAGCCGGCGCCGACGAGTCGCAAGCGGCAGCAGAGGGCGGTTCTCACGCCGACACGGTGGCCAACGTGCTCGGCACCACCCCCGGCGGCTACCTGGGCGGCACGGTCGCCCCCGGGGCCAACGACGTCCCCATGATCAAGGTGCCCCGCCAACGCGACGTGTTGACCGGGTCGGCCTCGTTCTCGAGCACGATCGACCGGGTCACGACATGCATCGTCCCCAAGCTTCGGATGGGCACCGAGGTGACGGTCACCAACCTCGACAACGGCCGCAAGATCAAGTGCCAGGTGGCGGCGGTCGCCGGCCAGCAGCAGGCCGACGTGATGATGCACTTCGAGGCCTTCGCGCAGATCGCCGACATCACCCAGGCCCCCGTTCCGGTCGAGGTGTCCTGGTAGGAATGGGTGCGTGACGCACTCGCGCACACGCATCCACGAACTGCTCGACGCCGGCGGCGACCGTGCGTTGGCGCCCCGCCGCGATCTCGGTCAGAACTTCGTCGCCGATCCGAACACCGTTCGGCGAATCGCCGGCCTGGCCGAGGTGGGGCCGGGTGACCGGGTCGTCGAGATCGGTGCCGGGCTCGGCTCGCTCACGCTGGCACTCGCCGAAACCGGCGCCGAGGTCACCGCTGTCGAGGTCGACCGCGGCATCGTGCCGGTGCTGCGCGACGTGGTCGCGGTACACCCCAACGTGCAGGTCGTCGAGGGCGACGCCACCGCGCTCGACTGGAGCGCCGTACTCGCCGGGCACGACCGCTGGACGCTCGTCGCCAACTTGCCGTACAACATCGCCACGCCACTCGTCGCCGATCTGCTCGACGACGTGCCGGCGATCGGCAAGATGTTGGTGATGGTGCAGAAGGAGGTCGCCCAGCGGTTCGCCGCCGCCCCCGGTTCAAAGGCGTACGGCGCGGTCAGCGTCAAGGTCGCCTACTGGGGCACCGCCCGGTTGGTGGGCGACGTGCCGGCCTCGGTGTTCGTGCCCCGACCCAACGTCGAGTCGGCGCTGGTGCGGATCGAGCGTGGCCCACAACCCACCGGGTTCGGCCCGGGCGAGCAGCACCTGCTGTTCACCCTGGTGCGCACTGCGTTCGGTCAGCGTCGCAAGATGCTCCGACGCTCGCTCGCCACGTTGGTCACCAACGACCAGTTCACGGCAGCCGGCGTGTCGCCCGAGGCCCGGCCCGAACAGCTCGGCTTGCCGGCCTGGGTCGCGCTGACCCGCGTACTCGCCACGAGTGGAGCGGTGTGAGCCCGATGGCTGGCCCCAGCACCACCGTCGTCGCCCCCGCCAAGCTGACGCTGTCGCTCAAGGTCACCGGCGTGCGCGCCGACGGCTATCACCTGATCGATGCCGAGATGGTCAGCCTCGACCTCCACGACCGGCTCACGATCCACCCGGCCGAGCACACCTCGCTGGCCGCCAGCGGGCCGTACGCAGCGGGCGTGCCGCTCGACGATACGAACCTGGTCGCCCGCGCGCTCGACCTGGCGGGCCGGCCGGCGCGCGTCGAACTGGTCAAGCAGATTCCTCACGGGGGTGGGCTCGGTGGCGGTTCGAGCGACGCCGCGGCCGCGCTGCGGTGGGCCGGCTGGGCGCCGACGCCCCAGGCGCTCGTGCTGGCCGCCACGCTCGGCGCCGACGTCGCCTACTGCCTGGCCGGCGGGCGGGCGCGGGTCCGCGGCATCGGCGAGATCATCGACCCGCTCCCGCCCGAGCCGCGGACGATCACGCTCGTCATCCCGCCGCTGCGCGTGTCGACCCCGGCGGTGTACGCAGCCTGGGACCACCTCGGCGGGCCGACCGCCAGCGGGCCGAACGACCTCGAGCCGGCCGCCGTCAACCTGTATCCGGAGATGCAGCACTGGTGCGAGCGAATCGGCGAGGCGTGCGGCGTGCGGCCGCGCCTGGCGGGCAGCGGGGCGACGTGGTTCGTGCTGGGCGAACACGAAGAAGCCCTCGCGTCGATCTCCCAACGGGAGCTCGGCAGCGAGGGCGCCGACGTGATCGTCGCGCGGACGATCTGAAGCGTTATTTGCGACGCTGGTGACGGGTGCGCCGGAGGAGCTTCTTGTGCTTCTTCTTGCGCATCCGCTTACGACGCTTCTTGATCAACGAACCCATAAGGTCCGCCACGCTACCGGCTCATCCCCATCACACCATTCCCACTGCCCAATCTCGTCGCCCGCAGCACCCCGCAACGGTGGTCGACCATCGGAATCGGGCGTCCGGTGGGGGGTTGGCGCCGCTACGGTGAGCGATAACCCTCTCCGGGGTCGTTCAATGGTAGGACAGCGGTTTTTGGTGCCGCGTATAGGGGTTCGAATCCTCTCCCCGGAACTGTGATCACCGCGATCGTCCTCGCCGCCGGAGCGGGTACCCGGATGCGCTCCGACCGCCCCAAGCCACTGCACCGGATCTGCGGGCGGCCGATGGTGCTGCACGTCATCCACGCGCTCGAGAAGGTCGCCCCCGACCGCACCGCGGTGGTGGTCGGCCACGGCGCCGAGCAGGTCACCAAGAAGGTCGTCGAGTTGGCCCCGGCGTGGGCCAACGTCACGTTCGCCGAACAGGTGCGCCAGGCCGGCACCGGCGACGCCGCGGCGTGCGGCCTGAGCGCGATCGGTGGCGACGACTACGCCGACGACGCCCACGTGGTGGTGGTGCCCGGCGACACCCCGCTGCTCACCGCCGACACGCTCGACGCACTCGTCGCCGCCCACGTCGCCAGCGGCAACGCGGCGACGCTGGTGACCAGCCGGCTCGACGACCCCACCGGTTACGGGCGCATCGTCCGCCACCGCGACGGGCGCGTGCTGCGCGTGGTCGAACAGCGCGACGCGAGCCCCGACGAGCTGGCGGTCGACGAGGTCTGCACCAGCATCTACGCGTTCCGCCGCGACCTGCTCGGCCCGGCGCTGCGCAACCTCACCCCGAACAACGCCCAGGGCGAGCTGTACCTCACCGACGTCGTCGCCGGGCTGGCCGAGATGGGCCACCGGGTAGGCACCGTCGAGGCCCCCGACACCGAGACCCAGGGCGTCAACGATCGGTGGCAACTGGCCCTCGCCGAGCGCGAGCTGCGCAACCGCACGAACCGGCACTGGCTGCTCAACGGGGTGACGATGCTCGACCCGCGCCAGACGTTCATCGACGTCACCGTGCGGCTCGGCCGCGACGTCACGATCTACCCGGGCACCATCCTCCAAGGCGACACGGTCGTCGGCAACGACACCGACCTCGGCCCGCACACCCAACTCGACTCGTGCGTGGTCGGTGCCGGCAGCTCGGTGCGCCACACCGTCGGCCACGACGCCGAGATCGGCACCGACGCCACCGTAGGCCCGTTCGCCTCGCTGGCCCCCGGTTCGGCGGTGCCTGCGGGCCTGACGACCGGCCCGTTCTACACTGCACCTACACCCACCTGACACGAGGACGCGGATCCCCCCCATGGAGAAGGTCACCACCAAGAAGCTGGCGCTCTACTCGGGACGGACCCACCCCGAGCTCGCCGAGGAGGTGGCCGAGCACCTCGACACCCGGCTCGGCGACGTCAACATCGTGCAGTTCGCCAACGGCGAGATCCGGCCCCGGTTCGGTGAGTCGGTGCGCGGCGCCGACGTGTTCATCATGCAGAGCCACTACGGCCACAACGACATGTCGGTCAACGACTCGATCATGGAGCAGTTGACGATGGTCGACGCGGCTTACCGCGGCTCGGCCAAGCGGGTCACCGCGGTATGTCCCTTCTACGGCTACGCCCGCCAAGACCGCAAGGCCGAGGGCCGCGAGCCGATCACCGCCCGCCTGGTCGCCAACATGTTCCAGGCCGCGGGCGCCAAACGGATGATCTCGATCGACCTGCACTCGGGCCAGATCCAGGGCTTCTTCGACGGCCCCGTCGACCATCTCGTCGCCGCCCCCGTGCTCGAGCAGTACGTGCGCGACCACGCGCCGACGGCCCCGGTGATCGTGTCGCCCGACTCAGGCCGCATCAAGGTCGCCGAGCGGATGGCCCAGCACCTCGCCGACTGCGAAGCCGACATCGCCTTCATCTACAAGCGGCGCCCGAAGGGCAAGGCCAACGTGGTCGAGGCCAAAGAGGTCATCGGCGACGTCGCCGGGCGCCTGTGCATCGTCACCGATGACATGATCGACACCGGCGGCACGATCGTGTCGGCGGCCGAGATCCTGCTCGCCCGCGGCGCCACCGAGGTGTGGGCGATGGCCACCCACGGCGTGCTGTCGGGCCCGGCGGTCGACCGCCTGAAGAACAGCCCGATCGCCCGCATCGTGCTCACCAACACGCTTCCGCTGCCGTCCGACAAGCAGATCCCGCAGATCGAAGTGCTCTCGATCGCCCCGATCATCGCCGAAGCGCTGAGCGCCGTGTTCGACGACACCAGCGTCAGCGAGATCTTCCACGGAGAAAACCTCAGCTGACCCGGTAGCATCGGACGCCGCTATGTCGACTGTCCTGATCGCCGAAACCGGCCGCTCCACCGGGAGCGCCAACGCCCGCCGCATGCGCCGTGAGGACGCGATCCCCGCGGTCGTCTACGGCCACGGGATGAGCCCGCTGTCCGTCCAGGTCGCCCGCCGCGACCTGCGCATCGCCCTGTCCGGCCCGGCCGGCCTGAACACCGTGGTCGACCTCACCGTCGACGGCACCGTGTACCCGGCGATCGTCAAGGACCTCCAGCGTCACCCCGTCAAGCGCACCGTGCAGCACGTCGACTTCCAGCAGGTGAACCTCAACGAAGAGATCACCATCGCGATCCCGGTGCGCCTCGAGGGCGAGGCCAAGGAAGTGCAGGCGAACGGCGGCCTGGTCGACCCGGCGGTCGACAGCATCGAGGTCCGCACCACGCCGCGCAACATCCCCGACGAGATCGTCATCGACATCACCGAGATGACGATCGACACCGTCATCACGCTCGGCGACATCACCCTGCCCGACGGCGTCGTGCCCACCGCCGAGCCCGACCTGGCGGTCGTCACCGTGCTGATCACGCGTGGCAGTGTCGCCGAGGGCGAAGGTGCCGAAGGTGCCGAAGACGGCGACGGCGAGGCTGCCGCCGAGGGCGGCGACGCCGCGGCCGACGACGCCGCCGAGTAGCGGCCAAGGCCAGGCCACGGCACCCGGTGGTTTCATTTCGACGACGCTCGGAACCAGCAACACCGTCGACCACCCCGGTTGGCTGGCTGGTCGTCGGGCTCGGTAACCCGGGTAAGCAGTACGAGCGAACGCGCCACAACGTGGGCGCCGAAGCGGTCGAGTTGCTCGCCGAGCGGGCGCATCTCAGCCTCGGTCTCAGCAAGCAGCAGGCGCGCGTCGCCCGGACCCCGTCGATGCTGCTCGCCGTGCCCACCACCTACATGAACGAGTCGGGCATCGCCGTGCGCAAGCTCGCCGATTACTACAGCTTCGACGACCCCGCCCGGATCGTGATCGTGCACGACGAACTCGACCTCGAGCCCGGTGTGGTCAAGCTCAAAGAGGGCGGCGGGCTGGCCGGGCACAACGGGTTGCGCTCGATCACCCAGCACCTGCACACCCAGGACTACCTCCGTGTGAGGGTCGGGGTCGGCAAGCCGCCCAGCAAGGAACACGGCGCCGGGCACGTGCTCAGCCGGGTGCCCAAGCGCGACCGCGAGCTGCTCGATTTCGCCGTGCAGGTCGCCGCCGACGCGGTCGAAGCGATCGTCGGCGAGGGAATCGAGGTGGCGATGCAGCGGTTCCACACACGCCCGTGACACTCCACCATCTCCCCCCACTCCTGCGCGACGAACCCGGCCTGGTGCGCGCCCTGAGCGACCCGTCGGCCCGGCTGGCGGTCAACGACGTCGCCCGGCCGCTGGCGATCGCCGCCCTCGCGCACCTGTCGAACCACGCCCCGCTCGTGGTCGCCACCCCCACCGGGGCGATGGCCGGCCAGCTCTACGACGACCTGTGCCAGTACGTGGGCGCCGAACACGTCGCCCACTTCCCGGCCTGGGAGACGCTGCCGTTCGAGCGCGTTTCCCCCGCCGTCGAGACGATGGGCCAGCGACTCGAAGTTCTCTGGCGACTGCGCTCGGCCACCCCGCCGAAGATCGTCGTCGCCGGCGTGCGCGCGCTGCTCCAGAAGCTCGGCCCGGGCGCCGCCGACGTCGAGCCGATCATCGTCACCCCGGGTGCGGTGATCGACCCCGACCGGCTCGCCGCTCAGCTCGTCGAGTACGGCTATCGGCGCGAGGAACTGGTCGAACACCGCGGCGAGTTCGCCCGGCGCGGCTCGATCGTCGACGTGTACCCATCGACGGCCGACGCCCCGATCCGCATCGACCTGTGGGGCGACGAGGTCGACCGGCTGACCACGTTCGGCGTCAACGACCAGCGCTCGCTGGCCGACCTGGCCGAGGCCCGGGTGTTCCCGGCCCGCGAGCTGATCCCCACCGACGAGGTCCGTGCCCGTGCGGCCGAGTTGGTCGGCGAAGAGCCCTGGGGACGCGAGCAGTGGGAACGGCTCGCCGAAGGTGCCCACTTCGACGGCATGGAGTCGTGGGTGCCCTGGTTGATCGGCGGAGGGCTGGTGGACGACGACACGTTGATCACCGACGTGCTGCCCGCCACGGCCAAGGTGATCCTGGTCGAGCCGCGCCGAATGCGCGACCGGGCCAGCGATCTGCTCGCCGAGGAAGCCGACCTGGCACGCGCGCTGGCAACCACCTGGGGATGGGATGCCGACCCCCGGTTGTCGAGTGCCGCCGCAGGCGGTGTATCGAGACACCCCCGACTGCACGCCGAACCCGATCAGCTGCTGGCGTCGGCCACCACCGGGGGTCGCGCCTTCTGGACGATCGACTCGACGCCCGATTCGCCCGACACGCCCGTCGTCCACGCCACCGGGTGGGGGCCGGTCGGCGGTGACGGGACCGGACTGACCGTCCGGCTCAAGCAGTTGATCGCCGAGGGCTACACCGTGGTGGTCGCCGCCGACGGCGAGGGGTCGGCCACACGGCTGCACGAGATCCTGCTCGACCACGACCTCGACCTGCGGGTGGGCGGCGAGCCAGGGAACAAGCGCCCCACGATCCAGGTCGCCCCACTGCACCGTGGCGCTTCGTTCCCGAACGCCAAGGTCGCCGTGGTCGCCGAGTCCGACCTCACCGGACGGCGCCGCACCCACCGCGCCGCGCGCCCGCGGACGCGCCAGGGCACCACCACGTTCGAAGACCTCAAATCCGGCAACTACGTGGTGCACCACGTACACGGCGTCGGCAAGTACGAGGGGATGGTCAAGCGCACCATCGGCGGGGTCGAGCGCGACTACCTGCTGGTCGCCTACAAGGGCGGCGACAAGCTGTACGTGCCGTCCGACCAGATCGACACCCTGCGCCAGTACGTGGGCGGCGAGGCACCGACGCTGAACCGACTCGGCGGCTCCGACTTCGCCAAGGCCAAGGGCCGGGTGCGGTCGGCGGTGCGCGAAATCGCCCAGGAACTCGTGGTGTTGTATCAGCAGCGCGTCAACGCGGCGGGCCACGCGTTCGGACCCGACACGCCATGGCAGCACGAGATGGAGGACGCCTTCCCGTTCGTCGAGACGCCCGACCAGCGCCAGGCGATCATCGACATCAAAGACGACATGGAGCGCGCCTACCCGATGGACCGCCTGGTGTGCGGCGACGTCGGGTTCGGCAAGACCGAGATCTCGATCCGGGCCGCGTTCAAGGCGATTCAGGACGGCAAGCAAGTCGCCGTGCTGGCCCCCACCACGCTGCTGGCCACCCAGCACGGCAACACGTTCGCCGACCGGTTCGCCGGCTACCCCATCCGGGTCGAGGTGCTGTCGCGGTTCCTCACCGCGGCTCAGGCCCGCAAGGTGCTCGAAGCGGTCGCGGCCGGCGATGTCGACTGCGTGATCGGAACCCACCGCCTGCTCGCCAACGACGTCAAGTTCAAGGACCTCGGCCTGCTCGTCGTCGACGAGGAGCAGCGTTTCGGCGTGGGCCACAAGGAGCAGATCAAGGCGCTCAAGACGAACGTCGACGTGCTCACCCTTTCGGCCACCCCCATCCCGCGCACGCTGGAGATGTCGCTGGTGGGCATCCGCGACCTGTCGCTGCTGCAAACCCCGCCCGCCGAACGCCAGCCGATCCTCACCTACGTCGGCGAGTACGACGAGCGCGTCGCGGTCGAGGCGATCCGCCGCGAGCTATTGCGCGAGGGCCAGGTGTTCTGGGTGCACAATCGGGTGCGTTCGATCGACACCGCCGCCGCGCGGCTGCGCCAGCTCGTACCCGAGGCCCGGATCGCGGTCGCCCACGGGCAGATGGACGAGGCCAGCCTGGAACAGGTCGTGATCGACTTCTGGGAAGGCGAGTACGACGTGCTCGTCTGCACCACCATCATCGAGTCGGGCATCGACATGCCCACCGTGAACACGCTGGTGGTCGAGCGTTCCGACCTGCTGGGGTTGGGCCAGCTGCACCAGCTGCGCGGACGGGTAGGACGCTCGGGGTCGCGGGCGTACGCATACCTGTTCCACCCGCAAGACCGCGTGCTCACCGAAGAGGCGTACGAGCGCCTGAAGACCATCGGCGAGGCGACCGAGCTGGGCTCGGGCTTCAAGATCGCCATGCGCGACCTCGAGATCCGCGGCGCCGGCAACCTGCTCGGCCAGGCCCAGTCGGGCCACATCGCCGACGTGGGCTACGACCTGTACTGCCAGATGGTGATGGAAGCCGTGGCCGAGATGAAGGGCGAGCCGCTCAAGCAGCCGGCCGAGCTCAAGCTCGACGTGCCGACCGACGCGTTCTTGCCCGCCGACTACGTGGCGAAGGAGGAGTCGCGGCTGGAGGCGTACCGACGCCTGGCGGCGGTGACCACCCAGTCCGAGGTCGACGACATCCGCGCCGAGTGGCAGGACCGCTACGGCCCGCTGCCGGCCGCTGCCGAAGCGCTGCTGACGGTCGGGCGCCTGCGCGCCGAGTGCCACCGGCTCGGCATCACCGACCTCCAGATCACCAGCGCCGACGCCCGGCTCACCCCGGTGACGCTCAAGCTGTCCGAAGAAACCCGCCTCAAGCGCCTGTCACGGGGCGCCAAGCACAAAGAAGACGCCCGGCAACTCGTGGTGCCACTCCCCCGCGGCCGCGACGCCGCCGAGTTCCTGGTGACCTTCCTCCAGGAACTCTTCCCCCCAGGTGGTTGAGTGTCAGACCATGCGCGGGAGCAGGCGGCGGGTGAGCACCAGACCGACGTGGGCGATGAGGGCGACGAAGAAGGCGACGTGGGCGCCGACGTGGAGCGCCACCGCGTCGTCGCTCACCAACACCAGCCACAACCCGGTGGCCGGGATCACGATCAGCAGCGCATAGAGCACGCGTTCATTCCAATGGGCGAGCGTGCGCTGCCAGGCCGACAGCTGCGGAGCCCACGGTGGCAGGCTCGCGTGCCGGCGCCATGCCAGCCGGACCACGGCGAGCACCAGGATCGTCACCCCGAGCACGACGTGGGCCGCGAGCAGTCGGTTGTCACCGAGGTCGTAGTCGCCGCCGCGACCACGCCCGCGCCCCCGTCCCGACTCATCGCTGCGGCCGCGTCCGCGTCCCCGCCCGCGCCCACGGCCATCGGCGTCCATCACGTAGCCGACCACGAACTGTGCCGTCATCGCCACAGCCGTCGCCCAGTGCAGCAGCTTGGTGAGCGGCCGATACGACGAAACCGTCGGCGGTGGCGGCGGCGACAGGCTCAACCACCTCGCGGGCCGAGGGCGGCCTTGCCGCGATACGCCGCGGCCTCGCCGAGTTCGGCTTCGATCCGGAGGAGTTGGTTGTACTTGGCGACCCGGTCGGAGCGGGCCGGGGCGCCGGTCTTGATCTGGCCGCAGTTGGTGGCCACCGCCAGGTCGGCGATGGTGGTGTCTTCGGTTTCACCCGACCGGTGCGACATCACGGCCGTGTAGGCATGGGTGTGGGCGAGGGCGACCGTGTCGAGGGTCTCGCTGAGCGAGCCGATCTGGTTGACCTTGACGAGGATCGAGTTGGCCGTGCGGCGATCGATGCCCATCTGGAGGCGGGTAACGTTGGTGACGAACAGGTCGTCGCCGACGAGCTGGACCCGGTCGCCCACCGCGTCGGTCAGCGCCTTCCAGCCGTCCCAGTCGTCCTCCTGCATGCCGTCCTCGATCGACACGATCGGATAGGTGTCGACGAGCCGCGTCCACAGAGCGACCAGTTCGTCGGACGACAACACCTTGCCTTCGCCGTCGAGGTGATACGCGCCGTCGCGGTACAGCTCGCTGACCGCCGGGTCGAGCGCGATCGCGATCTCGTCACCCGGCGTGAACCCGGCCTGCTCGATCGCCTGGAGCAGCAGCACGATCGCCTCCTCGTTGTTCGGCAGGTCGGGGGCGAACCCGCCCTCGTCGCCCACCGCGGTCGACAGGCCCTTGCCGTGGAGGATCTTCTTCAACGTGTGGTACGTCTCGGTGCCCCAGCGCAGTGCCTCGCGAAACGACGGCGCGCCGACCGGCATGATCATGAACTCCTGGAAGTCGACCGAGTTGTCGGCGTGCACCCCACCGTTGAGCACGTTCATCATCGGCACCGGCAGCACGTGCGCGTTGGCCCCACCGACGTAGCGGTACAGCGGCAGGCCGACCTCGTCGGCGGCGGCCCGGGCGACCGCCAGCGACGTGCCGAGGATCGCGTTGGCACCGATCCGGGCCTTGTTCGGGGTGCCGTCGAGGTCGAGCAGCTCACGGTCGACCGCGCGCTGGTCGCACGCGTCGAGGCCGTCCAGCACACCGGCGATCTCGCCGTTGACGAACCCGACCGCGGTCGCGACACCCTTCCCGAGGTACCGCTCGCCACCGTCGCGCAGCTCGACCGCTTCGTGCTCGCCGGTGGACGCCCCGCTCGGCACCGCGGCCCGGCCGCGGGCGCCCGAGTCGAGGACGACCTCGACTTCGACGGTGGGGTTGCCTCGCGAGTCGAGGATTTCCCGCCCTTGCACGAACACGATGTCGCTCATATGCCCGCCACCGTAGTGGGGCGACCGAACCGGCCTGTAGTGACGACGAGGCTGCGCGAATAGGCGGCTCGGCCCCGGTGGTCGAGTGCCGGCGCAGCCGGTGTATCGAGACCATTGGCGCGCGCACCACGTCTCGATACAACGCAGTGGCGGCTGCGCCGCGGGTGCGCCACTCGACGACCGTCACCGCCTAATCGCTGAGGCCCCTACGGAGCGGCGCCCTGGCCGGTGGCGGGGCTGCCGGGTTGGAGGGCGTAGTCGCCTACCGCGGGGTCGCGGAACTGCGGGTCGGCGTCGACGCTGGTGGTGGAGTTGGAGATCGAGAACGTCTCGCCGGCGACGGCGAGCACGTCGCGGCCGTTGCCCCACAGGATCGACGCGGTGATATCGATCGTCGACCCGCCTTCCAGCAGGATCGCCCCACCGTCGGGAAGGTCGGCACAGGCGTGCCCGACGACCGTGAGGCGCTCGGCGACGACGCGCGATGGGCCGGGCTCGCCACCGTCGACGTAGATCGCCGCACCCGAACGGGCGTCGCTCGAGCAACGGTTGGCCACCACCAGGTCGCCGGTCATCGTGCCGGTGGCACCCTCGTCCCAGAACACGCCCGAGCCCATCGACGGGGCGTAGTTGTCGGTGACGACGTTGCCGGCCAGCGTGGCCGGCACCCCACCGATGAAGATCCCGCCACCCCAGCCGTAGCCGGCCGTGACCCCGATCACGTTGGCGCGCACGATGTTGTCGGTGACCGTGTTGGCGAGCGCCGACAGGTACACGCCGCCGCCGTGGTCGCTGTGGGCGAGGTTGCGTTCGACCAGGTTGTTGACGAGCACCGCCGCGCGCCCGCGGACCTCGATGCCTGCGCCCCGGCCGGCCTCGTTGTCGTGGATGTGGTTGTGCTCGATGCGGACGGTGGGTGCGCCGCCGTCCCAGTCGGCAGCGAACGCTTGGATGCCGCCACCGCGGGCGCCGTCGGCGAGCTCGCGGGTGCGGTTGCCGAACACCTCGTTGTGCGAGATCACCAGTTCGCCGCCACCGTGCTGCTGGGCGTGCACACCGCCACCGCCGCCCTCGCCGTCTTCCCAGTCGGTGCCCAGGCCGACGCCGCCGGTGAGCACGAACCCGTCGAGCACGGTCGTGCCGGCCGACACGACGTGGAGCTGCACGGCCGGGTCGACCCCTCCGCCGTCGATCACGGTCGGGTAGGCGGCCGCGTCGCGGCTGGCGAAGTCGGCGGCGAACCCGCCGAGCAGCGTCAGGTGCCGGGGGTCGAGGTCGGCGAACGAACCGAGCGCAACGTTCTCGCGGTAGGTGCCCCCGGCGACCTGGACAACGTCACCGGCGGCCGCGTCGCCGATCGCCGCGTTGATCGACGAATAGTCGCCGTCACCACCGACGCAGCGCACGCCGGCCCCGCACTCGTACCGCTCGCCGTTGTCGTTGCCGATCGGTCCCTTGCCGGCGTACGCCGGGGCGTCGTCGGGAAGCGGCCCGGCGCTCGCCGTTCCGCCAACGTCGGTTCCGGTGCTCGCCGGAACAAGCGTCGTGCTGGTGGGGCCCTGCCCACCCGGCGCCGTGCCGGTCGACTCGAAGGCGCCGAGGTCGGGCGCCCCGACGGTCGTCCGTGCGCGTCCGGTGGCCGAGCCGGCGTACTCACGGTCGATCACTACACCCAGCCCGGCGAGTTCGGCGGGCAACTCGGACGCGGCGTCGACCAGCGGGCTGCCGGCCGCCGGCGCGAAGTCACCACCGGGCTCGTCGACGAATCCCGGCGCGTTCTCGACGTTGGAGAGCACTGCGTCGAGCCCGTCGATCGTGCCGCCCAGGGCGTCGTCGGGGTTGCGCCACTCGATCAGGCCCGGCGAGGCCCAGTTGGGCCCCAGCCGCAGCGTGCCGGTGAAACGCCCCCACGCGGCCTGGGCGGGGGCGGCGCCAGGGGTAACCGAGCGGACGTGGAACACGTTGCCGGTCACCACGGCCGTCTCGTCGGGCGTGTCGAGGTCGAACAACGCCGTGTTCCACCGCCCGACACCCGTCTCGTCGTCGTCGCCCTCCTGGTCGGCGCGCACCACCACCGTGTTGTGCACGAAGTACAGCGTGCCCTTCCGGTACGTGTCGAACAGGCCGCTGTCACCGCCGTAATGGAACATGTTGCTGAGGAGCGGCCCGTGCGCCTCTGCGTCGTTGACGAAGACGTTGCCGTACACAAGCGTGGTGCGGTAGTCGGGGTCGGCGAGCGCGAGTTCCGCCGAGTCCTGGGCTTCGACCAGGTCGAGCGACCGGGAGCCGCCGGTGATCCGGTTGTAGCGCACCACCGTGCCCGCCGAGCGGTCCTTCAGCGCGGCGCCGAGCGCGCCGGGCGCGAGCGGCCCGATCTCGTTGAACTGGAACACCATCCCGTCGGCCTCGGTGTAGATGTTGTGGTGCCGGTCGCGGCTGACGTCGGTGGTGCCGTTGCCGTACACGTACGAGTGCTCGAGGACGATGTCACGCGAGCGCACCTCTTCCGAGCCGCCCGAGGCGACGAACAAGCCGTTGCCGTTCGACTCGAGTTCCACGCCGCGCACCGTGATGTGCTCGCCGCGCTCGACGAAGATGCCGGCCGCGTTCTCGAAGTACGGCGCCGCCGCCCCGTCCGACCCGGCGTACTCGTAGCGGTGCGACGCGTTGCGGACGTGGAGGCCCTGGATGACGATGTGGCTGGGCTTGTGCCCCCACTCGTCGTCGTCGCCCAGGCTGATGTGGATCAGGCCCCGGGCCTGACCCTGCACGGTGGCGTAGCCCATCGCCGCGCTGGTGGTGGCCCCCTCGCCATCGATCACGGGGAGCTGCCCAGCCGGGCCGGCCACACCGCACACGACGATCGGCGCCTGCTCGGTGCCCTGCCCTTGGACGAGGAACTTCTCGCGGTACGGCTCGTCACGCCAGAAGATGCGGACGGTATCGCCCGCCGTCAGCCCCGCCCACGGCACGTCGCCGATCGCCGCGTACGCCTGCCCCGGCCCGACCACGTACTCGGTGCCCGGGCCGGCGTGCTCGCATGCCGGCGCCGCGGCCGGCGGCACGCTCACCACCGGGCCAGGCGCCTCGGCGTCGGACCCAGTGGGGCCGGTCGGGCTGGACGGACTCGTCGGACTGGTCGGGTCGGGTTCGCTGAGGCCCGACCCGGTCGGGCCGCTGCACGCGGCCAGCACCACGGTGAAACACACCAACACTGAACCGCTCGACTTGCTCACGTCGCCCACGGTACGGAACACGACCGGGCGGCGAATCGGGAATTACCCTCGTTGTGGCTCAAGCCAGGCTGTGAGGGCGACGATGAACCGGCGTGGCCGTTCAGACCGCTCCGCGCACCGAGGCCGACCAGGACGCGCCCGAACCGACGCGGGCGCTTCCCGTGCCGCTCGGTGAACCCATCCGCACCGAGCAGGAGGAAGCCCAACGCCGCTCGCTGCGTGACCGGCTGGCACGCTCGGTCGACGCGGCGTCCCGGCCGCCGTACGCGGTGGTCGCCCATGTCCGGCTGGTGCTGGCCATGCTGCTGTCGGCGCTGTGCCTACTGACCGCCGCCGGCTCGCTGTTGTTGTTGATGGCCTGGCGCCAGGAGCGCACGTCCGGCCTGCTGGCCTCGCAAACCGAGCGCCTGTGGGACGTGTGGGACTACCTGGCCAACATCGAACGGTACGTGGCACTCGCCGCCGCGCCGGTCGCCGTGGTGTGGTTCGCGGTCGCCGCGCTGAACGTGTGTCGCTCCACCGGCCGCCGGCGCAATCCGATCGTGGCCGCGCTGTCGGTCGCGGTCGCCGTCGGCGGAACGTGGTTCGTCGGCCGCGAACTGGTCGGCCCCGGGCTGGACGAGCGCGACTGGGTCGGCATCGTCGGCGGCATCGCCCTCCAGGCCGTGTTCCTGGCCCTGCCGCTGCTGGCCTTCGAGCGTCTGGCCGACGCGGCCGAGGCACGCCACCGCCCCGGGCGGGTCGCCTTCGTGATGTCGCTCGGTTTCGTCGTCGTGCTCCAGGTTTCGGGCGCGTTGTCGACGATCGACCGCACGACCGAACTCAGCGGCTGGGGTCGTGAGGGAGCGCTGGTGCTGATCGCCGCACTGATCCAGATTCTCGCCGCGCTGGCGTTCACCGAGGCCGGCCGGGCGCTCGAAGAGGGCACCCAGCACCGCTACGAGCTCCGCCACCGCTTCGGCGAAAGCGTCCTCACCCAAGTCGGCCTCTGACCCTTCGGGGTGTGGTCTCGATACACCGCCTGGCGGCGGCACTCGACCACCTTGGGCCAAGGTCGTCGAGTGGCGCACTCGCGGCGTAGCCGCCACTGCGTTGTATCGAGACGACCGCGACTGCGCGACGGCTACCGCGCCTTGACCTCGTCCCAGAGGGTGTCGAGGGTGGCGAGGTCGCTTGAGTGGAGGTCGATGCCTCGCTCGGTGGCGAGTTGTTCGACCTGCTCGAACCGGGTGCGGAACTTGTTCGTGGCTGCCCGCAGAGCCGACTCGGGGTCGACGCCGAGGTGCCGCAGCACGTTGACCACGGCGAACAGCAGGTCGCCGGCCTCGTCGACCACCGCGCCGGGGTCGCCGCCGGTGGCGGCCTCGAGTAGCTCGCCGGTCTCCTCGGCGATCTTCGGTACGGCCCCGTCGACGTCGGGCCAGTCGAACCCCAGCTTGGCGGCCTTGTGCTGGACCTTGTGGGCGTAGTTGAGGGCTGGGAGCGAGCCGGGGATGCCGTCGAACACCGACGTGCGTTGCTTCCCCGCGTCGGCCTTCTCCTGGCGCTTGATCGCGTCCCAGTTGGCGAGCACGGTGCCGGAGTCGTCGGCCTGCGTATCGGCGAACACGTGCGGGTGGCGTCGCACGAGCTTGTCGTGGATGCCCTGGGTGACGTCGGCGATCGTGAAGCGGCCCTCTTGCTCGGCGATCGTGGCGTGGAACTCGATCTGGTAGAGCAGGTCGCCGAGTTCCTCGATCAGGTCGTGGTCGTCGCCACCATCGGTCAGCGCGTGGATCGCGTCGACCACCTCGTAGGTCTCCTCGATCAGGTAGGGCACCAGCGACTGGTGGGTCTGCTCGATGTCCCACGGGCAGCGCTCGCGCAGCGTGCGGGCGAGCTGGTGGAAGCGGGCGTAGCCGGCGGCCACGGGCACGCCGAGCGCGGGGATGTACAGCGCGGTGAGGTGATCGGCTTCGAGCGCCCGGTCCATCTCGGCCCACGTCGTGTGGACGATCTGCTCGTCGTCGGTGCCGAGGTGGTGCAGCAGCACCACCGGCGTGGCGTCGAGCTCGCCGCCACCGTCGAGCGCGGCGTCGTCGACGGCCAGCTTGATATCGGACAGCACCCAGTTGGCGTGCGTGTGGGCTACCAGCACGGCACCGGTGACACCGGCCGCGGCGGTGGCGAACTCGTGCCCGTCGACCAGGCGGACACCGGCCTCGACCGGGTCGACGCCGAGGCGAGCCCACGCCACGTCGAGAAACGACAGCGCCGGCAGCACGTCGACCGCGACCCGACCGTCGGTACGCAGCGCGGCCACCGTGCGTTCGAGTACCAGCGGCGAGCCGGGTACCGCGTACAGCACATGACCGTGCTCGGTGGCCGCGGCGACCAGCCGCTCGGCGATCTCGGCGTACACGTCGGCAAACGTGTCGGCCACCTCGTACACCGAGTCGAACGACATCGCGCCCGGTACCAGATGCGCCGACGGGTGGCGCGCTGTGCGCAGGAACCGCTGCGGGGCCGGCGTCGCCTCGATCGCCGCCAGCGTCTCGGCCGTGACGTGGCCCACCCCGCCCGGACCGAGCCCGACGACGGTGATGCGCGGGGTCACCCGATCGGCACGATCTCGACCGTGCCCGAGTCCCACACGCCGTAGGCGGGGTCGACCTCGACGTCGGCGGTGAACAGGGCGGCCACGTATTGCACGTCGCCCGTGCTGCCGGGCGCGTGGATGGCGGCGACCGCCTCGCCGACCTCGCTCCACGGCAACGACGCCACGATGTGCCAGCCGTACTGCGTCTCGAACGGGGCGCTCGGGGCCAGGCCCGACAGCGCCCGCGCATGGTGCACGAACTCGGGCACCAGTCCTTGGAACGCTTCGCCGAGCGTCCAGCACGGGCCCATGCTCCCCGGCACCGCACCACCGTCGGCCCCGGTGACGGTGTCGAGCGACACCTCGGCCGCGAGCGTGGCGAAATCTTCGCCGTCGGCGAGCCGCCGCGACGCCTGGCGGGCCTCGGCCTCGGTATCGACGAGGATGTGGCGGACGCAGAGCACCCCCGCCGATGCGGGCGATTCGACGTAGCGCCGTTCCAGTTCCGCCGAGCTGGGCGCAGCGACGCCGCCGAGCACGGTCTGGCGAGCGGCGAGGTCGCTGTACAGGTTCTGCATCTCGGGCGACATCTCGAGCACCGGGTCGCCCTCGGGCAGGGCCTCGAGCGCAGCCTGCTTGGCGTCGGCGAGCTGATCGGCGTCGGCCACCTCGTGCAACAGGCGCGCCTGGGTGACGATCGCCAGTAACGCGCGCAGGTTGTCGGCCGAGCCGCGCCCGTCGGCCGGCGGAGTGGTGCCGAACAGCTCGGGGTGGGCGAAGTAGTCGACCGTCATCGCCTCAAACTCGGAACGGCCGATGTCGGTGCCGTTCACCGAGGCCACCCGGTCGACGTTGGTGAACGTCGCGCACCCGCCCAGGCCGACGAGGGCGGACAGCGTGAGCAGGGCGAGGGGAACGCTGGGGACGCGGCGGGTCACGTCGGCCGAGGCTACCGAACCGGGGCGGCTCGGGGCATGCCGCCAGCCGGACGGTTCGCGCTGGCAGACTGACGAGCGTGACCGACGTGCGCAACCGATCCCACGGAACGTCGCCCGGCGACCGGCCGCGGCGTCGTGGGGGTCAGGGTGGTGCTGCCAGTTCGGTCCGCCGGCCCGCCAAGCGGCCGGCAGCTTCCGACCGTGGCCGGTCGCGAGTGGGCGATGCCACCAGCCCGCTCGCCGTCGATCGCCGCCTGGCCACGGGCAAACGCACCACGCTCGCGCTCGGCGTCGCCGCGGTGCTGGTCGCCGGGGCGTTGGGCGCCGCGCTGTTCGTGATTCCCGTGCGCAACTACTTCGCCCAAGACAGCCAGATCGCCGCCCGCACCAGCCAACTCGAACGGCTCGAGGCGGTGGTGGCCGACCTCAAGGCCGAGGTCGCCCGGGCGCGCACGGCCGATGGGGTCCGCGAGGCCGCCCGCGAAGAACTCGGGTACGTGCAGGCCGGCGAACAGCGCACGTCGGTGGTCGACGCCGGCACGGTGCCCACCGTGCTCCCCACCGGTTGGCCGTACAGCCTGGTGACGCGCATCCACGCGCTCCGCGCCGCAGAATCCACGGTCGCTCCCTCCGGCGGCTGACACCACCACCACCTGCCCCCGGTGGTTGAGCCTGTCGAAACCACGACCCGGCGCTGCGTACGCACCGCTGCGCCCGCAAGCTCTAAGGTGCGCCGCTATGGCAGGCAGCGTGCTCGGCGAGAAGGTGCTCCGCAAGGAAGACCCGAAGTTCCTCACCACCGGTGGGGTGTACATGGACGACTTCAGCGACGCCCGGCTCGACGGGGCCGGGTGGGTGGTGTTCGCCCGCTCGCCCGTCGCCCACGGCACGATCGTGTCGATCGACGCCGACGACGCCAAGGCGTTCCCGGGCGTGGTCGGCGTGTACACCGCGGCCGACCTCGAACTGACGCCCACGCCGTCGGGCTTCAACCCCGCGGTCGCCCGCACGTTGCTCGCCAGCGACAAGGTGCGCTGGGTGGGCGAACCGGTGGTCGCCGTGGTGGCCGACACGTACACCCAGGCGGTCGACGCCGCCGAGGCAGTACTGATCGACATCGACCCGTTGCCCGCGCTCACCACGGTGCAGCAGGCGATGGCATCCGACACGCTGATCTACGAGGCCGCCGGCAGCAACGTCGTGTTCGACTCGAACTTCCTCGGCGGCAGCGACAACACCGGCCCCGAGTGGTTCGAGGGCTGCGAGGTGGTCGTGTCGGAGACGGTGCTCAACCAGCGCGTGGCCCCGTGCCCGCTCGAGCCACGCGCCGGCGCCGCCGCGTGGGTTCGTGACGGCGACGCCGAGCGCCTGCTGGTGTGGGTGTCGAGCCAGCACGTGCAGGGCGCGAAGGACGGCATCGCCGGAGCCGCCGGCGTGCCCGCCGAGCAGGTCCGTGTGATGACGCCCGACGTCGGCGGCGGGTTCGGCGCCAAGATCGGCGTCTACTCCGAGGAACTGTTGCTCGGTGTGCTCGCCCGCGCGGCCGGGCGCCCGGTGCGCTTCCGCGAGACGCGCAGCGAGTCGATGATGAACCTCGGCCACGGCCGCAGCCAGCTCCAGCACATCACCGTCGGCGGCACGCGCGACGGCAAGGTGACGCACCTGCGGTTGGAGCTCACCCAGGACTCGGGCGGGTTCTGCGAGATCGGCACCATCCTCGGCTCGCTGTTCACGCGGGGCATGGCATCGGCCGTGTACGACATCCCCAACATCGAAACGCACTGCTACTCGGTGGTCACGAACACGAACGCGGTGGTCGCCTACCGCGGCGCCGGGCGACCCGAGGCCACCGCTGCGGCCGAGCGGGCGATGGACCTGTTCGCCAAAGAGACCGGGCTCGACCCGGTCGAGGTGCGTCGCAAGAACCTGATCCCCAAGTTCACCGAGCCGCACTCCACCCAGTCGGGCCAGACGTACGACGTCGGCGACTACGAGGCCTCGCTCGACAAGGCGCTCGAAGCTGCCGACTATGCCGCCCTGCGCGCCGAGCAGGCCGCCCGGCGCGAGTCGGGCGATGTCAAGCAGCTCGGCATCGGCGTCAGCGTCTACGTCGAGATCACCGGTGGTGTGCCGCCGATGAACGAGAACGCCAAGATCGTCGTCCACCCCGACGGCACCGGCACGATCTACACCGGCACCAGCCCGCACGGCCAGGGCCACGACACCGCCTGGTCGTCGATCGCCAGCGCCCAGACCGGCATCTCGATCGAGGACTTCACGCTCGTGTGGGGCGACACCGACCTCACGCCGATCGGCACCGGCACGATGGGGTCGCGCTCGCTCCAGCAGGGTGGTGTCGCCGTGCACCACGCCGCGGTGGGCCTGGTCGACAAGGCCAAGCAACTCGCCGCCCGGCTGCTCGAAGCCGACGTCGCCGACGTGGTGCTCGACGTCGCCACCGGCGCGTTCCACGTCGCCGGCACGCCCGCAGTCGCCAAGACCTGGGCCGACCTCGGCGCCGCCGCCGACCCCGACGAGCTCACCGAAGAGCACCTGTTCCAGGCGGCGATGCCCACCTACCCGTTCGGGTCGCACGTCGCCGTGGTCGAGGTCGACACCGAGACCGGCGAGGTGCGCCACATCCGTCACGTCGCCTGCGACGACGCCGGCACGATCGTCAACCCGATGCTGGTGAACGGCCAAGTGCACGGCGGCATCGCCCAGGGCGCCGCGCAGGCGCTGTGGGAAGAGGTGCGTTACGACGCTGACGGCAACCCGATCACGTCGAACTTCGCCGACTACGGCATCATCACCGCCGACCTGCTCCCGCATATCGAGCGGATCCCGATGGAGACGCCCACGTTCGTCAACCCGCTCGGGGCCAAGGGCATCGGCGAATCGGGCACGATCGGCTCCACCCCGGCGATCCATTCAGCCGTGATGGACGCGCTGGCCCCCTACGGCGTCCAGCACATCGACATGCCCTGCACCCCCCAAAAGGTCTGGGCCGCCATCCAGTCCTCCCAAAACTGACCCAGCCCGGTCCACCGTGTCGAGGTCGGTCAACCGGACCGCCCCCACCCTCAGGTGGTTGAGCTTGTCGAAACCACCGAGGCATACGCAACGCTGACCGGCCGCGCCGATCGGTCCTTCGACGGCCCCGGCCGGCAACCGACCCAGGCGTCGTGGCGGAAGAACATGGATGCTCGTTGCAGCGCGGCGGGGTGGTCGTGCATGTGTAGGGGTGATGCATGCCACGATCAACCTGCAACCCGCTCCGGCGGCGAGTCCGCCCGAGCACCGACATCACATGCCCACCGACGCCCACGTCACCGTCCGTGCCAACGACTTCGAGGCGATGTACCGCCGCGAGTACCCCGGCATGATCGCCGTGGCAACGGCCCTGTCGGGTGACGACGGCGAAGATCTCGTGCACGACGCGATGATCAAGGCATTCCTCAACTGGCGAAGCGTGCGGGAACTGGAGCGGCCAGGCGGGTGGTGCCACCGTGTGCTGATCAACCTGTGTCGCAGTTGGTGGCGGCGGCGGCGAACCCGCGAGCGCTTCCTGGCCAGCCAGCGTCGGTTCGAGCCGAGCGCCTCTGGCCCGTCGGTCGAGTCGCTCGCGTTTTGGGATGCCGTCCGCAAGCTTCCCGAGCGGCCCCGCTCGGTGGTCACGCTGTACTACGCGGGCGACCACCCGGTCGCCGACGTGGCCCAGATACTCGGCGTTCCCGAGGGAACCGTCCGCAGCGACCTCACCCGTTCCCGCGCGATGCTCGCCGACGAGTTGGGGGTGTGACGTGAGCCACGACGACACCCACGACCCCAGCGGCGACCCGGTCGACCGCATCGCGCGGGTTGCCGGCGCCGAACTCCGACGACCACCCTCGCAAACCGCGATCGATCGCGTCACCCGTGGCGGGCGCCGCCGACGAGCCGCGCGCACTGCCACCGTCGCAGTGGCCGGAGTCGGCGTGGTCGCCGCGATCGTGGTCGGCGTGATCGCGGCCAGCGCGCCCGGTGAGACGGTCTGGACCGACACCGTCTCACCTACTACCGCCGTGGCCCCGGCCACCACCGAGCCAGCCGCCCCGAACGAGACGACGGTGCCCCCGCCCACCGACGGCGCTCCATCGTCGACGACCGCGCCCGAGCACCCACCGCACAACTCCCGCGTCAGCTACCTCAGCCCACCACCGGAGCTCGCGATCCGGCCGCTCGGGTCGATCTCGGTACCCGACCCGCTCGTCGGCAACTACAGCGCAGCCATCGGCGACTTCGGGGTTGCGGTCAGTTCGTCGAACTACGGCGACCTCGGGCCAGCCCGCATCGACGTCGTCGGATTCGACGGCCAGACCCGGTCGATCGACGGGCCACCCGGCACCTGGATCATCGCCTACGGCCCGGGCGACGTGGCCTACGCAAGCCTGCCAGGGGACTCGTTGGAGGACTTCGCGGTGGTCGCGGTGGCGCTGTCGGGGACGAACACAGGCACCGTCGTCGCCTCGACCCCGCAGAACGTCAACCGCTTTCTCGAGTATCCGCGGTCGAGCTTCGGGCACTCCGAGTCGGGGGTGGCTGATCGGCGCCCCGACCGCATCGACCTGACGTCGCCCACCCCGTACGTGAACGTGGAGGGCGAGCCGATCTCGATGGATCCGCCACCGGACTGGTTCACACTGAGCAGCCCCCTGCCCAGCGGATCGAACGCCGGTGGCATCGTGCGCTCGTCGACCGGCGTGTCGTGGTCACTCGTCGTCGAAGCGGCTAGCAACCGGGCCAACCCGTACGTGGACGACTCGCTGGTCGCTGCCGGGCCTGACGGCCGCGGTCTGTACTGGACGCACATCGGACCCGATGCCGCTCCGGGTCAGGACTTCGGGGAGGCGACGATGTGGGTGGTCGCGGAGATGCGCCCTGACGGGTCGGCGACATGGTGGTCGCTCCCCGATGGCTGGCACATCGTCGCCAGTGACGTCTGGGGAACCGTGCTCGCCCACCAAGACGGCACACGGCTGCAACTCGCACTCGCCGACTTCGGCGGCAACCCCGACGCGGCCGCAGCCCGCTGGACGCCGAGCTCGTTCGAACCCGGAGCCACCTGGCTGGGGTACTCCGGCAACTGGGACGGTGAAGCACCGTCTCCGCCAGCGCCGGCCAACGGCCAAACGCCGGCTGACGGCTACTACGTGGCGTCGGTGCTGGAACCGTGGTCGCCGCAACGACCCGGCGCCCTGCCGGTTCGCGTGCAACGCCTCGAATGGTGTTCGGCCCTGCCTGATGGGTGCGAGTACATGCAACCATCCGAGATGAACCTCGACCCGTCGTGGCACCTCGATCTCGACCTCCCGCTCGACGCCACCACCAACGTCGTCGTGCAAGGCTTTCGATGCTTCGAAGTGCCGGAGTTGAAGCAGGCCACGGGCGCAGATCTGCGCGACCTCTTCGAGGCCTACACCGCGGACTACGCGACACTGGTCGAACCGCTGCTGCCCACCGTCACACCGGAGCACGTCGCCACAGCGATCGCCGACACACCGTCAACCGGTTTCGTCGACAGCAACGACCTGTGCGCTGACGATGCCCCCAGGAACATCGGCGAACTCCTGTACACCCACGCCGACGCGCCCACGCTGCTCGCCGAGCCGATCTACTACGCGACCGATGGGCCGCTGCGGGCCACGGACCTGGTGGCGCTACTCGGCGTGCAGTACACGCAGGGCGAACCCACCTTCTACTTCCACGCGGGCTTCACCTCGTGACCATCCTCCGGTCGCTAGAACCACGGACCCAGGAAGCAAGGTCGGTCACAGGGGAATGATGACCGGTTGCGGCGCGGCGGATAGCTTGCTGGCTGCGTGAACGACATGGCCCGGACCCATGTGCTGCTCGACCTCGACGGCACGCTCTCCGACTCCGAACCTGGCATCCGCAATTCGCTGGTGTGGGCGTTCGGCGAGGAAGGGTTCCGGATTCCCACCGACGAGCAGGTGCGCTCGGTGATCGGCCCGCCGTTCGAGCTCGGGCTGCCCAGCATCGGGGTGCCCGACGACGCCCTGGAACGGGTGATCGACACCTACCGTTCGCGCTACGAGACGATCGGGGCGTTCGAGAACACGCTCTACGACGGCGTGCTCGACATGCTCGACGGGCTCGCCGCGGCCGGCTTGTCGCTGTCGGTGGCCACCGCCAAGCCCGAGGTGACCGCCTTCCCCATCCTCGACTACTTCGGCATCACCGACCGGTTCGAGGTCCGCGCTGGCGCCACGCTCACGTCGGAGCGGCGCAACAAGGCCCAGGTGATCGACCACGCCCTGCACCAGCTCGGCATCCACGCCGACCCCGACCTGTTCGACCACGTCATCATGGTCGGCGACCGCGACCACGACGTCCACGGCGCCCACCACCACGGCATTCCCTGCATCGGCGTCACGTGGGGCTACGGGTCGCCCGACGAACTACTCAGCGCCGGCGCCGTGGCGCTCGCCGACTCGCCCGCCGAGCTGCTCGCTTTGGTGCGCCAGCCGTACCAGTGGCCCGTAGAGTGAGCGGCCGATGACCGCCGTGCAACCCGACGCCCCATCCTCCGGCTCGGCCCGAGGGGTCTGCCCGGTCGATCATTCGGGCATCGCGGCCGAACCGCCGATGGTGCGCTCACCCGCCGACCGGTTCATGCGGCGCCTGCTGTGGCTGCCCGCCGACGGGCCCAAAGCATCGGCCGGTGAGGCCCGCAAGGCGTTCCAGACCTCGATCATGGTCGCCGCCGTGCGGTGCATCCTGATGTACCTCGTGTTCCCGTTCGTGCTCCCGGCAATCGGGGTTGCCACGGGCGTCGGCCCCGCGATCGGCCTACCGATCAGTATCGTCGCGATCGTGTGCATCGTGCTGTCGATGCGCCGTTTCTGGCGGGCCGACCACTCGAAGCGCTGGCACTACACTGCGCTCGGCACGGTCGTGATCGGGTTCCTCGGGTACCTGATCGCGGGCGACATCGCCTCCCTGCTCTGAGGCGGCGCACTGCGCTGAACTCGGAGCGCTGAAACGGGCTTGACTCGTTCTGGCGAGATTTGACACCTGCCGGTAGTTATCGCGCTGATTCTGACGCGCAGCGTGGTGCACGGGCGCCGTTGTGCAGGCAAAGATTCGACGTGGCGGACGCCAACGCCCACGCCGAGGAGACCCCATGCGTCACATCACCCGACTGGCCGCCCGCACCGCGGCCTGGGTCGCCCTCGCGGGCGGTGGCGCCGTCTCCGCCCTGGCCGTGGCCGGATGCTCACCCGGCGCGGCGACGGCCGGCATCGACCCGGAGCTTCCGGCACCCGCCGCGGCCGCCGCACAGGCCGCGCTGCGGGACATCCCCGAGCCGACACCCGTGGCCACCGCGCCCACGACGCCGACCTCCTCCCCGACCATGCTCCCGACCACGCCGGCACCACCACCCACCACCGTGCCGCTCGACGCGGTGGTGGCGTTGGCCACCGCCCTCGATGCGCTGAACACGGGATACCACTTCACCACCACCGCCACCGTGGCCGGGCGGCCGGCGGTCATCGCCGAGGGCGACCACATCGCCGGTTCCACCCGCATGACGATCACGTCGGGCGGCACCGGCACCGAGTACGTGGTGACTGCCGAGGCGGCCTGGGCACTCGCCGACGGAGCGTGGCAACAGCTCGACGGCACACAAGGCCTGTCCGACCCGGTGGGCCAACTGCGCGATCCGCTGGAGGTCGCGATCGTCGGTACCGCCGAGGCGGCCACCATCACCGCCCGCTACCCCGCGGCCAGGCTCGGGCTGGCCAGTGATGCGACGGTCGAGTTCCAACTCGCCGATGGCCGTATCACCTCCCTGCGGCTCAGCAGCACGACGGTCACCACCCACCCCGATGGCACGACCAGCGAGCAACCCGCCGACGTCACCGCAGTGATCACCCCGATCGCCCCCGGCACCGAGATCACGCTGCCCGTCGGCGAGACGTAGCGGCGTCGCTCCTGTCGCCACGACCACCGGTTTCGTGCTACGAATGACTCGCGCTCCCGCCGCCTGGCGGGGGCGCGAGCCGCGAAACGGGGCAAACGTCAGCTGCTGACTATCGCCCCGTCACATCCGTCAGATGAGGGGAGCCCACGTGGAGATCAGCGTCACCGTCAACGGCGTCACGCACACGCACGACGTCGAACCGCGCACGCTACTGGTGCAGTACATCCGCGAGGCCGTCGGCCTCACCGGTACCAACATCGGCTGCGACACGTCGTCGTGCGGCGCGTGCTCGTTGCATCTCAACGGCGAAGCGGTGAAGAGCTGCACCGTGCTCGCCGCCCAGGCCGACGGGCAAGATGTCGTCACGATCGAGGGCCTTGCCGATGCCGACGGCACGCTGCACCCGATGCAGCAGGCGTTCATGGAGAATCACGGCCTCCAGTGCGGCTACTGCACGCCCGGCATGGTCATGGCCGCCACCAGCCTGCTCAAGGAAAACCCGCACCCGACCGAGCACGACGTGCGGATCGGGCTCGAGGGCAACCTGTGCCGCTGCACCGGCTACCACAACATCGTCCAGGCAGTGCTGGCCGCGGCCAACGCCTGACCTGCCACCGACGTACCCGACATCATTCGACATTGACGGGATGGGGGTCCTGACATGACGATCACCGAAGTTCCGGAGCGCACCGTGTTGGGGACACGGATGCTCCGCAAGGAAGATCCGGCCCTGCTCACCGGCGAGGCCAAGTACACCGCCGACCTGCCGATTCCCGGTGCGCTGCACCTGGCGGTCGTGCGCAGCCCGTACGCCCACGCCACGATCGACTCGGTCGACGTGTCGGGCGCACTGGCGATGCCCGGTGTGGTCGCCGCCTACTCGGGCGCCGACCTGGTCGACTTGTGGGCGGCACCGATGCCGTGCGCGTGGCCGGTCACGCCCGACATGAAGAACCCGGCGCACTACCCCGTCGCCGTGTCGCGGGCGGTGTACGCGGGCGACGGCGTGGCCGTCGTGCTGGCCACCTCGGCCACCGCCGCGGTCGACGCGGCCGAGCGGGTGCAGGTCGAGTACACGCCCCACGAGGCGGTCACCGACCTCGAGGACGCGCTCACCGACCGGGTCGTGATCCACCCGGAATTGGGCACCAACCAGTCGTACACCTGGCCGCTGCTGATCGAGGAGACACCGGGCGCGGTCGATGCCGCGTTCGCCGCCGCGGCCTACACGGTCAAGGAACGGTTCGTGCAGCAGCGCCTGATCCCGGCGGCGATGGAGCCGCGGGCGGTAGCTGCCGTGCCGCAGCCGTTCGGCGGCGACATGACGCTCTACTCGGCCACCCAGATCCCGCACATCCTGAAGATCATGACCGCGCTCACGCTCGGCATTCCCGAGCACCAGATGCGCGTCGTCGCCCCGGCGGTGGGCGGCGGGTTCGGCTCGAAGCTCAACGTGTACGCCGAGGAGCTGTTGTGCGTGGCGCTGGCCCGCAAGCACAAGCTGCCGGTGCGCTGGACCGAGGAGCGCTCGGAAGGGTCGATGTCGACCATCCACGGGCGCGGCCAGATCCAGCACATCGAGCTGGCGGCCGACGAGCAGGGCAAGTTGACCGCGATGCGGGTGCGCCTGATCGGCGACATGGGCGGCTACCTCCAGCTCGTGGCCCCCGGCGTGCCACTGCTCGGAGCGTTCCTGTACGCCGGCGTGTACGAGCTGCCCAAGGCGTACGACTTCTCGTGCACCTCGGTGTTCACGAACATGGTGCCCACCGACGCCTACCGCGGCGCCGGCCGCCCCGAGGCCACGTACGCGATCGAGCGTTCGATGGACTCGTTGGCAGCACAGATGGGCATCGACCCGCTCGAGCTGCGGCGGCGCAACTTCATCGCCACCGACAAGTACCCGTACGAGGCGTTCACCGGGTTGGTCTACGACTCGGGCGACCACGACGCGGCGGCCACCAAGGCGGCCGGCATGCTCGACTACGAGGGGCTGCGGGCCAAGCAGGCCGCGCAGAACGTGCCGGGCGCACGCAAGCGGCTCGGCATCGGCGTGTCGACCTACTTCGAGATGTGCGGCCTGGCGCCCTCGCGGGTGCTCGCTTCGCTGAACTATTCGGCCGGCGGCTGGGAGGCCGCCACCGTGCGCGTGCTGCCCACGTCGAAGGTGCAGGTGGTCACCGGCACGGCGCCGCACGGGCAGGGCCACGAGACCGCGTGGTCGATGATCGTGGCCGAGAAGCTCGGCGTCGACCCGGCCGACGTCGACGTGCTCCACTCCGACACGGCAATCGCCCCGTACGGTCTCGACACGTACGGGTCGCGGTCGCTCCCGGTCGGGGGTGTCGCGATCGCCCAGGCATGCGACGTGGTGATCGACAAGGCCCGCCAGATCGCCGCCCACCAGCTCGAAGCCGCGCCGGAAGACCTCGAATACGTCGAGGCGACGTTCCGGGTCAAGGGCACCCCCGGCAAGGAGATGCCGCTCGCCGCGGTGGCCTTCGAGGCCTTCACCGCACACAACCTGCCCGACGGGCTGGAACCGAACCTCGAGGGTCACACGCACTACGACCCACCGAACTTCTCGTGGCCGTTCGGCACGCACATGTGCGCGGTCGAAATCGATGTCGAGACCGGCCAGGTCGAGGTACTCCAGTACGTGGCGGTCGACGACTGCGGCGTGCAGGTCAACCCGCTGATCGTCGACGGCCAAGTGCACGGCGGCGTCGTGCAGGGTCTCGCCCAGGCGCTGTTCGAAGAGGCCGTCTACGACACCGACGGCAACCTCCAGACCTCCACGCTCGCCGAGTACCTCGTGCCCTCGGCAGCCGACGTACCGTCGATCACCACCGGCCACACCGTCACGCCCTCCCCCACCAATCAGCTCGGGGTCAAGGGCGTCGGCGAAGCCGGCACGATCGGTGCCGCACCGTGCATCATCAACGGTGTGGTCGACGCACTCTCGGGGCTCGGCGTGCACGATGTGCCGATGCCCGCCAGCCCACTCAACGTCTGGAACGCCATCCAGGCCGCCACCTCAAACCAGGAGAGCAACCCATGATCCCCGCCGCTTTCGACTACGTCCGCGCCGGCTCGGCCGAGGAGGCAATCAGCCTGATCGGGCAGCACGGCGAGGATGCCAAGTTCCTCGCCGGCGGGCACAGCCTGCTGCCGCTGATGAAGCTGCGCCTGGCCCAGCCGTCGGTGCTCGTCGACATCGGCCGGGTGTCCGACCTGTCGTACATCCGCGACGCCGGCGACCACGTGGCGATCGGTGCGCTGACCCGCCACATGGACGTCGAGACGTCCGAGCTGCTCAAGGCCGAGGTACCGCTGCTGGCCCACGCGGCCGGCCACGTCGGCGACCCGCAGGTGCGCCACCGGGGCACGCTCGGCGGCACGATCGCCCACGCCGACCCGGCGTCCGACCTGCCGGCCACCACGCTCGCGCTCGGGGCCACGTACGTCGCCCAGGGCCCGAACGGCACCCGCGAAATCGCCGCCGCCGACTTCTACCAGGGGTTCCTCACGTCGGTGCTCGAACCCGACGAGATGCTCACCGAGGTCCGCGTACCCAAGCAGTCGGGCGGCTGGAGCTTCCAGAAATTCAACCGCCGCGCCCAGGACTGGGCGATCGTCGGCGTCGCCGCGTGCGCCAACGGCGTCGCCCTGGTGAACATGGGCAGCACCCCCATCCTCGCCTCCAGCGTCACGGCCGCCCTTGCCAACGGCGCGTCAGCCGCCGAAGCCGCCGAAGCCGCCAACGCCGAGGCCGACCCCCAACCCGACCTCAACGCATCGGTCGAGTACCGCCAACACCTCGCCAAGGTGTTGGTGCGCCGGGCGTTGGAGGAGGCGAACGGATAGCGCCAAGAGGATAGGCGGCTCGACCCGGTGGTCGAGTGCCGGCGCAGCCGGTGTATCGAGACCATTGGTGCGCGGGCCGTCGTCTCGATACAACGGAGGAGCGGGTGCGCCACTCGACGAGCGTCGTCACTTATCCGCCGACCCTCTTGGCACTATCCGTTCGGGCCCATGAGGTCGAGGAAGTTGTCGCAGTAGAAGCGTTGGCGGATGTGTTCGGGGGCATCGCCGAGGGTGTGCTCGAAGCGTTCGAACGGGCGGCGGCCGCCCTCCACGTGGGGAAAGTCGGTGCTGAACAAGAGCACGTCCGGGCCGACCTGGGCGGTGATCCAGCCGACGTCCTCGGTCGGATACGGCGTCACCCGCACCTGCCGCTGCACGTACTCGGTGGGACGCAGGCTCAAGTTGCGCAGCCGCTCCTCGTGGCGGGCGAACGCCTCGATCGCCGACTCCATCTGCTTGACCCAGCTCGGCACCCAACTCGCCCCGAGCTCGATCGCGCCGAACTTGAGATTCGGGAAGCGTTCCAGCACACCGTCGAAGATCAGCGTGGCCAATGTCTGCTGAGGCTGGTACGGGATCGCCATGTAGTCGACCGACCGGAAGTTCTCGTTGCCGCCGTGGAAGTCGGGCGGCACCGGCAGGCCGTTGTCGAAGTAGTGCCGGTCGAGCAGGTCGCCCGTGCCCCCGACGTGGAACACGATCGGGATGCCGGCCTCCTCGGCCTGGCGCCACACCGGGTCGAGCCCGATATGCGAGGGCGAGTGCCCGGCCGGGCAGCCGTTCTGCACCAGCAGCGCCGCGGCTCCCATCGCGATCGCCTCCCTCGCCATCGCCGAAGCCCGGTCGAAGTCGGCGAGCGGCACGTAGCAGGTGGGTAGCAGTCGGGCGTCGGCCGCGCAGAACTCGACCATCCCCCGGTTGTGTGCCCGCGCCGCGCCGTAGGCGAGGTCGAGGTCGCCCGAATGTTCCCAGTCGCGCAGCAGCCGGTTGTGGAACGTGTTGAACAGCAGCTGGCTGTCGACGCCGATGTACTCCAGCGCCCGCACCCGGTCCTCGGGCAGGAACGCGCCGAGCGCGGCGAAGTTCTTGCGGTTCATCACCTCGGCCTCTTCGGCGGCGGCGAACTCGTCGGAGTGGTGCCGCGCGGCGAGCGTGGCGAACACCTCGTCGACCTCGGCCTGGGTGGGCGCCCCCGGAATCGCCGCGACCTGCTTCAACTCGTTCGTGTACTTCGGCAGCGCGATCCGCTCGCGCACGTCGGGGTCGGCGTGGTCGCGCAACCAGAACGGGGTTTCCATGATGTGCGCGTCGGCGTCGTGGACGACGCGCCCGGAGATGTACGCCATCGCGCGAGTATCGCCGTCGGGTTCACGGTATGGCGAGCGGGACACGAGGCCCCGCGGGAGCACCGCGGGCGCGGCGGGTAGCGTTCGCTGACGATGACCCCAGGTTCGATCAGCGCCGACCTCAGCCGTCACGGCTACCTCCCCGACGACGGGCTGGCCACCGCGGTGTTCCTCGCGCTGCAACTCCGCCGGCCCCTGTTGCTGGAAGGCGAGGCCGGCGTCGGCAAGACCGAGTTGGCCAAGGTGTTGGCAACAATGACCGGCGGCGAGCTGATCCGCCTCCAGTGCTACGAGGGCATCGACGCCGCGCAGGCCGTCTACGACTGGGACTACGCCCGCCAGCTGTTGCACCTCCGTGCTGCCGAGGCGACCGGCGAAACGGCCGGGCACACCGCCGACCAACTCGAAGCCGACCTGTACCAGGAGCGGTTCCTCGTGAAGCGGCCGCTGCTCCGGGCGATCGGGCACGGCGACGGTCCGCCACCGGTGTTGCTGATCGACGAGGTCGACCGAGCCGACGACGAGTTCGAGGCGTACCTGCTGGAAGTGCTCTCCGACTACCAGATCACCGTGCCCGAGCTGGGCGTATTCCGGGCGACCACCCCGCCGGTGGTCGTGCTCACCTCGAACCGCACCCGCGACGTCCACGACGCGCTCAAGCGTCGTTGCCTGTACCACTGGGTCGACCACCCGGCCTTCGACCGCGAGGTCGAGATCGTGCGCCTGCGGGTTCCCGAGGTGTCGGCCGGGCTGGCGCGCGAGGTCGCCGCCGCGGTCGCGGCGATGCGCGAGCTCAACCTGTACAAGCCGCCGGGCGTCGCCGAGACGATCGACTGGGCCACCGCACTCGGCCGGTTGGGTGTCACCGAACTCGACGAGCGCTCGGTGGCGGTGACGCTCGGCGCCGTGCTGAAGTACCGCGAGGACCATCAGCGAGTCGAGGCCCACGGCCTCGCCGACCTGCTCAAGGCCGCCACCCAGCGCGCCCACCCGACGTGACCGTGAACGACGCCGGGCAGATCGCCGTGGCGTTCACGCGGGTGTTGCGCGGCACGGGGTTGAGCGTGCCGATCAGCGCGACGATCGCGTTCTCCGAGGCCCTCGCCGCGCTCGGGCTCGATGAGCGCGAGCATGCCTATTGGGCCGGGCGGGCGACGCTCGTCCAACGCCCTGAGGACGCCGACGCCTACGACGGCGCGTTCCGAGCGTTCTGGGACGGTTGGATGGCCGGCTCACTGGAGACACTCGAACCGGAGACCCAGTCGCTGACGCTGGCGATCGACACCGACGACGAGGGCGGTGGTGCGGGTGACCCCGACGCCGACGAACCCGACGACGACGTGATCCAGTTGCGGTTCAGCGCCGCCGAGGTGCTGCGCCACAAGGACTTCGCCGACTACTCCCCCAGCGAACTCGCCGAGGCCCAGCAGCTGATGGCGCGCCTGCGCCTCGTCGGTTCGCCGCGCCGGTCACTGCGGCTCGGGCCGACCGCATCGCGCACCACCCGGCCCGACCTGCGCCGCACCGTCCGGGCCGCGCTGCGCGCCGGCGGCGAACCGATCCGCCGTCACCACCTCGAACGCCGCACACGCCACCGACGCTTGGTGCTGTTGCTCGACGTCAGCGGCTCGATGCAGTCGTACGCCCGGGCTCTCTTGCGGTTCGTGCACGCGGCGGTGGTGGGGCGCCAGAAGGTCGAGGCGTTCGCGCTCGGCACGCGGCTCACCCGGCTCACCCGCGACTTGTCCACCCGCGACCCCGACGAGGCACTCCGGCGGGCGACGGAACGGATGCTCGACTTCGGCGGCGGCACACGGCTCGGCAAGGGCCTCCAGGCGTTCAACGACGAATGGGGCCAGCGCGGCATGGCCCGCGGGGCGATCGTCGTGTTCCTCTCCGACGGCTGGGATCGCGGCGACCCGGCGCTGCTCGGTGAGCAGATGGAGCGGCTGCATCGCGTGGCCCACAAGGTGATCTGGGTCAACCCGCTCAAGGTCACGCCGGGCTACGCCCCGCTGGCGCGCGGCATGGCCGCCGCGCTCCCCCACATCGACGCGTTCGTCGAGGGTCACTCGCTGGCCGCGATCGAACGCCTCGCCGCCGAGATCTCGTCGTAGCCAACGGTAGGTACGAGCACCGGCAGGACGTCGATCGGCCGGTCACGCCCGCCGCGCACGAATCCGACCGGCGCCATCACGATCTCCACGCTCCCGACCGTACAACTTGTAGACAAGTGGCCGCGACGGTTTCGGTGGGGCACACTGGGTGGCGTGAAGGATCTGCTCGACGACATCGACCGCTGGCGATCGAGCGGGCGCCGGGTGGCCGTCGCCCGGGTGGTCGACACCGACGGCTCGGGCCCACGCGAACCCGGTGCTGCGATGGCCGTCAACGACGCCGGCGAGGTGATTGGCAGCGTCAGCGGCGGCTGCGTCGAGGGCGCGGTCGTGACCGAGGCGCTGGCGGTGCTGGCCGGTGAGCGCCGGCCGAGCGTCATCACGTTCGGCTACAGCGACGACGAAGCGTTCGCGGTCGGGCTCACGTGCGGCGGCACGATCCGGCTGTTCGTCGAGGAACTCGACTGGTGAACCTCTACCAGCAGCTTGCGGCTGCGTTGCGGGCCGATCAACCGGTCGCGCTGGTGACGGTGATCGACGGCCCCCATGTCGGCTCGAAGCTGCTGGTACAGGCCGGCCCCGAGACCAGCACGGTCGCGGGCACGCTCGGCGACGCCGAACTCGACCGGGTCGCCGCCCGCGACGCGCTGGCCGAACTCGAAGCTGGGCGATCGGGCGTCCGGCACTACGGCCCCGGCGGCGAGACCACCCCCGAAGACCTGCTCGACACACCGATCGTGCGAGTGTTCGTCGAGACGTGGGCGCCACCACCGCAAATGTGGATCTTCGGCGCGGTCGACTTCACGGCTGCGCTCGCCCGGGTCGCCAAGATCCTCGGCTACCGGGTCACCGTGTGCGATGCCCGCGAGATCTTCGCCACCCGACGCCGGTTCCCGATGGCCGACGAGGTCCGCGTCACCTGGCCCGGACCGATGTTCACCGAACGCGGCGACGGGCTGGGCCCGCGCGACGCCGTGTGCATCCTCACCCACGACCCCAAGTTCGACGTGCCCGCCGTGCAGGGCGCGCTGGCGACGCGCGTGGGCTACATCGGCGTGATGGGCAGCCGCAAGACGCACCAGCACCGGCTCGACCGGCTGGCCGAGGCGGGCGTGTCCGACCCCGCGGAACTGGCGCGGCTGATGTCGCCGATCGGCCTCGACCTCGGGGCACGCACGCCGGAAGAGACAGCGATCTCGATCTGCGCCGAGATCATCGCCCGCCGCACCGGCCGCGACGCCCCCTCACTCCGCGACGCCCAAGGCCCCATCCACCAGTAACACGCAAGGTGGTTGAGCCTGTCGAAACCGCCTGGATCGCACAGCACCGGTGGTTTCGACAAGCTCAACCACCTGGGCCGGTGGTCTCCCCGAAGCTGTAGCGGAACCCAGCCTGCGTGGCGCTTGAACGCCAATCGTCAGAGCGTGAGGTCGCCGAAGGAGAGCGAGCGGCTGGGCATGACGACGATCTCGACGTGGCGGCCGGGTTCGGGCGAGTGCACGTAAATGTCGCCGCCGAGGTAGATGCCGACGTGGCCCGGGTAGTGCACGAGATCGCCAACCTCGGCCTCCTCGCGGGGTACCCGATCGGAGGCACGGAGCTGGTCGCCCGAACTCCGCGGCACCGTCACCCCGGCCGTGGCGTAGGCGAACGACGTCAGGCCCGAGCAGTCGAACCCGACCCCCGGGTTGGAAGCGCGGGTGCGGTAGGCGACGCCGAGTTGCGTCAGCGCGGCCAGGGCAGCGTGTTGGTTCACCAGCGCCGGTGTGGCGAACTCGTCGCGCACGTCGCTGCGCTCCAAGCCGAGTTCATGGGCGATCATCTCGGCGACGCCGTCGCGGGTGCGGACGTACCGCACGTAGTCGGTGGGCATGCGGTCGGCCTCCCACTTCGCCAGCGAGTCGAGCGCATGCTGGGAGCGACGGGCGATCGCCTCGGAGGTGGTAGCGGCTCGTTCGGCCGAGACCAGGCCCGCCGGAGCGACCATCACCGCCAGCGTCGACCCACCGACCGCAACCGCGGCGACGAGTCGCTTGATGACGCTACCGCGGTGCGGCGCGCGCGCTGACGGGGTGGTGCTGTGTCGGGTCATCCCTGAAGTCCTCCCGCGGGCTGACGGTGGTCCGTCCTCCCGGCGATGCGACAAACTACCGTCATACGACCGTAACAATCGTCATCGAACCGAAGAAATTTCGTCAACGTCTCGTCATGATCCCGACGAGCTCGCGTCACCCCCGGTCACGCCACCCGGCAAGATGGCGCTGTGTCCTGGGTCACACCACCCGCCGATTCGCCCTCGGGGCCCGCCCCGACGACGCTCGCGGTCGTGCTCGCAGCCGGTGCCGGCAGCCGTTTCGTCGGTGCGCACCACAAGCTCGTCAGCCCGCTACCCGACGGGCGCACCGTCGCCGAGCACGCGCTGGCGGCAGCCACGGCGAGCGCGGTCGGGCGCGTGCTGGTGGTGCTCGGCGCCGTACCGCTCGACCTTCCTGACGGTGTCGTTGCCGTTCCCAATCCACGATGGGCCGAGGGCCAGGCGACCTCGCTGCAGGCGGCGGTCGCCGAAGCCACCCGGCGCGGCGCCGAGGCGATCGTGGTCGGGCTCGCCGATCAGCCCCTGGTCACTTCCGAGGCGTGGCAGCGTGTCGCCGCCAGCCCGTCGCCGATCGCGGTTGCCACGTACGCCGACTCGGGCCACGACGCCCCACGCAACCCGGTGCGCCTGCACCGGTCGGTGTGGCCGCTGCTCGCCGGCGACGGCGACCACGGCGCCCGCGACCTGATTCGTCTACGGCCCGACCTGGTGGAACGGGTACCCTGCCCAGGGTCGGCCGACGATGTCGACCGTCTCGAAGACCTCACCCGGCTGGAGCAACGATGGCAGAGCAACTCGTCAACGAATTCATCGTGAATCGACCGATCGAGGAGGCCTGGCCGATCATCTGCGACCTCGAACAGATCGCACCGTGCATGCCGGGCGCTCAGCTCGACGAGATCGAGGGCGAGATTCACCGCGGCACCGTGAAGGTCAAGCTCGGCGCGATCACTGCCCAGTTCAAGGGCGAAGCCGTGATCGTCGAGCGCGACGACGAGGCCCACACGGCAACGATGAAGGCGAAGGGTCGCGACACCGGTGGCCGCGGCAACGCCGAGGCCACGATCTCGGCTGCCGCCGAGGCACTGTCACCCACCAGCACGCGGGCCACGGTCACGACCGACTTGATGATCACCGGCAAGGTCGCCCAGTTCGGGCGCGGGATCATGGGCGACGTGTCGAAGAAGCTGATGGATCAGTTCGCCGACAACCTCAACGCGATGCTCGATGAGCAGGCCACCGCACCGCCCACCGAGGCCGCCGCCGAAGCCAAGGCCGACGACGCCGCTGAACCGGCACCAACCGCGCCGGCCGACGACGCAACCCCTGCCCCGGCGGTCCGCAAGATCGACGGCCCGGCAGCCGAGCCGATCGACATGGCCGAGCTTGCCGGGCCGGCCCTGATCAAGCGGCTCGGACCCGTCGTCGCCGCCCTGCTCGTGCTGTTGCTGATCTTGCGCAAGCGCAAGTGAACCGATCGGTGGTCGAGCCGGTCGTTACCACCGGGCCCTGCGCGGCGGTGATTTCGACAAGCTCAATCACCAGATGTCGCTCAATCGGCAGGTATCGCTCAATCACCGGGTGCGGCTCGGTCGGCAGGTAGTGCGTGGACGACAAGGCTCGGGTCGCGGAGTTGCTGGGTAGGCGGCCGCAGGGCCGTTACGAGGTCGTCGTGCGCGACGCCGACGGCGACCCGGTGGTGCTGCGCAACGCGCCGCTGCTCGACGACGGCACGCCGATGCCAACCCGCTACTGGCTGATCAGCCCGGCCGAGAACCGCCGGATCGGACGCCTGGAAGCCGATGGCGGCGTCGACGCCGCCGAGGCCGCGGTCGACCCGATCGAACTCGCCGCCGCCCACGACCGCTACGCGGCCGAGCGCGATCGCGAGCTTCCCGCCGATCACACCGGGCCGCGGCCGAGCGGTGGCGTCGGGGGTACGCGCACCGGGGTGAAGTGTCTCCACGCGCACTGGGCCTGGTACCTCGCCGGCGGCGACGACCCGATCGGGCGTTGGATCGCCGAGCACGTCGACGAGCGCCCTGCCCAGGCACCGGCACCCGTGCTGACGATCGAGCCCGAGCGCCTACAGGTGACGCTGCCGTCCGGGGCCACCGCCGGCGTGCCGTGGGGGCCGGCCAATCTGACAGCCGCCTGGCTGGCCAAGCACGACCCACCGTGGGCGGCCGACCTGACCAACGCGCTCGGCACGATCACCGACCACCTCGACGATGTCGAACGCGAACATCCCGAGTGGGCGCAGCTGACGCAGGTCACGATCGGTGGCCCGGCAGCTACCGCCTTGGCGCGCCTCGAGGTCGGCCACGAGCATCCGGAAGGATCGGTCGAGTTCACCCGCCAGGCGGCCGAGGAGGTGTTCCGGTTGGTTGCCACCGAACGTGCTGCCGACCGTGCTGCCAATCCCGGACTACCGTCGCATCACGTGGACACGATCGTCGCCACCTGTGTGATCGTCGTCGCCGTGATGCGCCACCGCGACCTGCCGGCGGTCACGCTGCTGGCCGGGGAAGCGGAGTGACGGGCGTGGCCCTCCGGCACCCGTCAGGCTCGCTACGCCGTCACCCGCAGCCCAAACTCCGCGGCAAGCGCGTCGTGCTGCGGCCGCTGATGCCGAGCGACTTCGACGCGTGGCGTGAGGTGCGCGTGCACAACGAACGCTGGCTGCTGCCGTGGGAGCCACAGCGCCCGGCGTCGCTACCCGACCCCACCCGCGACCGCCACGCCTACGAAGCACGCTGCGCCGCCCGCGAACGCGAACGCACCACCGATCACGCGTACCCGTTCGGGCTGTTCCTCGACACCGACGCAGGCCTGCGGCTGATGGGCGAGATCAACCTCAACAACGTGGTGCGCGGCGCACTGCAGTCGGCCACGGTGGGCTACTGGGTCGACCAGCGCCACGCCGGCAACGGCTACGTGGCCGAAGGTGTGGTGGCGGCGATGCGGTACGCGTTCGAGCAGTTGAGCCTGCATCGCCTCGAGATCTGCATCGTGCCCCGCAACACCAACAGCCGCCGAGTCATGGACAAGCTCGACATCCGCGAAGAAGGCGTCGCCGTGCGGTACCTGGAGATTGCCGGCGAGTGGGAAGACCACGTGCGCTACGGCATCACCGTCGAAGAGTGGGTGCTCCGCCGCACCCAACTCGTCGACAACTGGCTGGCCTAGCGGATCTCTCCCGCAGGGGCCCTACTCGCCGGCGAGGCGGAAGGCCTCGGCGCGAGCTTGGCGCATCAGCGTGCGCCGCTTCCACATCTTGGTCTTCCAGTGCCGGCGGCCGCGCCCGTTGGCCTTGGCGACCTTGGCCTTGGCGACTTCCGCGTCGCGGTGGTGGACCGGAACCCAGGCCGGGCCGGGTTCGTGCACGTCCTCGGCGTCGTAGCCGGCAGACACAGTCTGGGCCACTTGACTGAGCTCGACGTGGATCCGGTGCCGCTCGCTGTGGGCGTGGGCTCGGAGTTCCTGCTTGGGCGGCAAGGGCACCTCAGTGGTGCGATGTCGCTGGCTCATAACGGCTACCTCCTGGTGTGGGAAGGTGCTGATAGGAAGTTGCTTCGCTTCGCACGCTGCTTCGCAACGCGTGTTCAACGGCGGAAGTGCTCCTCCGTTGGCCAACGTTACCCCTCCCCCGCGGTGCCGGGTCCAGCAATGCCGGTGACATTTCCGCGCGATTTCTGGAACACCTTGCGTTCACCCGCAGTTCGCTGATCGCGCCCGCCTGCACCGCGTGTCAGGGACGGCGCGAGATCTTGGCCTGGAGGGCGGCGATCCGCTCGGCGAACCACGGCTGCTGGGTGGTCCAGAGTTGCGGGTCGAACTCGCGCTGTACGGCATCGGGGTGCGAATCGACATCTGCCATGTCGGCGATCGTCTGCTTGGTGACGATCGCCAGCTCGCGCGGTGCCGAGGCCGCGCCGCGGGCGAACTCGTGGGCGAACGTGGCCAATTCGTCGTCGGCGACGCACTTGTAGGCGAGGCCGACCCGTTCGGCCTCGGCGCCGTCGAGCACCTGGCCGAACACCACCGCGGCCATCGCCGCCTGCGGGCCGACGATGCGGCGCTGCATCCACGTGTGCCCGCCCCCGGGGTGCAGGCCGATCTGGAGGAAGCGCGTGTCGAACTTGGCGCGCCGGGCGGCCAGGCGCACGTCGCAGCCGAGCGCCAGGTTCATGCCCGCCCCGACCGCGGCACCATTGACCGCGGCCACCGTGGGCAGCGGGCTGCGGGCGATCCGCAGGAAGCCTTCGTAGATGTGGGCGAGGCTCTCGCGAGTTGCCTCCTTGAGGTTGCCGAGGTCGGCCCCCGCGCAGAACGCCGAGCCGGCCCCGGTGACGACGACCGCGCCGGCCGACTCGTCGGCTTCGATCGCATCCATCGCCTCGATGATCGCGGTGACCATCGGGGCGGTCATCGTGTTGCGCGAGTCGGGATTGTTGAGGGTCAACGTGGCGACGCCGTCGGTGACCTCGGTAAGCACGAGCTGTGACATACGGGAAGTGTGGACCGGTTAGTCTGTGCGGTCCAACGTGAACAACGTGGACACCACAACTGATTCCCATGAAGGGGGAGCGAATGACCTATCCCAAGCGCGTGCTCGCGGCGACGCTCGTCGCCGCGCTCGGACTCGCGGCCTGTGGCGGCGACGACGATGACGACGCAGGAACCACCAGCCCCCCGGCGGCCACCGACCCGGCCCCCGAGGCGACCGACCCGGCCCCTGAAGCGACCGACCCACCTGAAGAGCCGAGCGGCGAGTCGTTCAACGTCGGCCTCACCTACGACATCGGTGGCCGTGGCGACCAGTCGTTCAACGACTCGGCTGCCGAAGGCATCGACCGTGCCGAGACCGAGCTGGGCATCACGTTCAGCGAGGCCGAGCCGAACGCCGACGGGTCGGACCGGGCCGAGCTGCTCCAGCTCCAGGCCGACCAGAGCGCGCTCGTGATCGGCGTCGGCTTCCTCTTCGCCGACGACGTCGCCGCCACCGCCGCCGAGAACCCCGACGTCAACTTCGCCGTCATCGACGACGGGATGCTCGACTTCGCCGCCGACCCGCCGGCGCCGCGGTGCGACAACTGCGCCGGCCTGACGTTCGCCGAGGAGCAGGGCTCGTTCCTGGTCGGTGTGGCCGCCGCGCTCAACACCGAAACCGACACTGTCGGCTTCATCGGCGGCGTGGGTGGCTTCGGCCTGATCGAGAAGTTCGAGGCCGGCTTCGAGGCCGGCGTGCATGCCGTCAACCCGGACATCACGATCATCTCGCAGTACATCACGCAGGCTCCCGACTTCGACGGCTTCGTCGCCCCCGACCGGGGCCGCGAGATCGCACTGGCGATGTACGGCCAGGGTGCCGACGTGGTGTACCACGCAGCGGGTGGCTCGGGTGCCGGCCTGTTCGAGGCCGCGGCCGAGTACTCCGAGTCGTCGGGCAGCAAGGTGTGGGCGATCGGTGTCGACTCCGACCAGTACAACACCGCTGACGCCAACGTGCAGGAGTACATCCTCACGTCGATGCTCAAGCAGGTCGGCGTGGCCGTGTTCGAGATCACCAAGGCCCAGCAGGACGGCGAGTTCACCGCCGGCAACACGGTCTACGACCTGTCGGTCGACGGCGTGGGGTACTCGACGTCGGGTGACTTCCTGACCGCCGACCAGATTGCCACGATCGAGGACTACAAGGCCCAGATCATCGCCGGCACCATCGAGGTGCCGACGACGCCGGGCGGCTGATTCCCTGAGATGTGGGCCGGGTTCCGGCCCACATCGACATCCGGCGAAGCGGAGGTGAGCTATGTTCGCCTCCGCTTCGTCGTTTTTCGTACCTAGCCCCGGACCCGGAGACTCTGCATGACGGCCGCGATCGAACTGATCGGTATCACCAAACGGTTCCCCGGCGTCGTGGCCAACGACGACGTCAACCTGCGCGTCGAGCCCGGCGAGATCCACGCGATCTGCGGCGAGAATGGGGCCGGCAAGTCGACCCTGATGAAGATCCTGTACGGCATGCAACCCGCCGACGAGGGCACGATGCTGATCGACGGACAAGAGGTCCACTTCGGCTCGCCCACCGACGCGATCGAAGCGGGCATCGGCATGGTGCACCAGCACTTCATGCTGGCCGAGCAGATGACGGTGCTCGAGAACGTCATCCTCGGCTCGGAACCCACCCGGTTCGGCGTGATCGACGTCGCCCGAGCCGAGAACCACCTCCGCGAGGTCGGCGTGGCGTACGGCCTGTCGGTCGACCCGCACGACCTGGTCGAGACCCTCGAGGTCGGCGAGAAGCAGCGGGTCGAGATCATCAAGGTGCTCTACCGGGGCGCCAAGATCCTGATCCTCGACGAGCCGACTGCGGTGCTGGTGCCCCAGGAGGTCGAGGAGCTGTTCCGCAACCTGCGCGAACTCCAGGCCGGGGGGGCCACGATCATCTTCATCGACCACAAACTCCAGGAAGTGCTCGAGATCGCCGACCGGATCACCGTCATCCGCCGCGGCAAGACCGTCACCACGGTCGATGCCGCCGACGTCAGCGCGGCCGACCTCGCCGAACTGATGGTCGGCTCCGAGTTGCCCTCGCCCGAGACGGGCGAATCGACCGTCACCGACGAGGTCGCGCTCGAGATCAGCGGTATGACCGTGCGCGACAGCGACGGACGCACCGTCGTCGACGACGTGTCGCTGACGGTGCACCGGGGTGAGGTACTCGGCATCGCCGGCATCGAGGGCAACGGCCAGTCGGAGCTGATCGACGCGATCGTCGGCACCGGCTCGGCCGCACTCGGCCGGATTCGCCTGCTCGGCGACGACATCACCCGCTGGTCGGTGCGGTCGCGCCGCGAAGCCGGGCTGGCCTACGTGCCGCAAGACCGCCACGCCGAGGGCTTGCTGCTCGACGCCACGCTGTGGGAGAACGCGGCGCTCGGCCACCAGACCAAGCGGCCGTTCTCGCGGGGGTTCTGGCTCGACCGGCGCGGGGCGCGGCAACGCACCGAGGAGATCCGCGAGGAATTCGACGTGCGCTCGCCAGGCGTCGAGGTGAGCGCCCGGGCGCTGTCGGGTGGCAACCAGCAGAAGCTCATCATCGGCCGTGAGATGACGTCCAACCCGGTGCTGCTGATCGCCGCCCACCCCACCCGCGGCATCGACGTCGGCGCCCAGGCCGACGTGTGGGGCGCGATCCGGGCCGCCCGAGCCGATGGCCTCGCCACGCTGCTCGTGTCGGCCGACCTCGACGAGTTGATCGGCCTGTCCGACACGATCGTCGTGATGTTCCACGGGCGTCTCGTGGCGACGCTCGACCCGTCCGAAGTCACACCACGTGCACTCGGCAGCTACATGACCGGCGCCGCACTCGAGGAATCCGCGCTCGAGGAATCACGGAGCGCCCGATGAACGGCGCCACAGCCCGGCGGATCGTGCTGTCGCTGGCCGCGCCCGTGGTCAGCGCGGTCGTCGCCCTCGTGATCTCGGCGATCGTGCTCGAGGTGTCGGGCTCGGACGCGCTCCAGACGTTCAAGACGATGATCACGAACGGCACCAAGCTCGAGTCGATCGTCGACATGCTCAACCGGGCCACCCCGCTGTACCTGTCGGCGGTGGCCTGCGCGATCGGGTTCCGGATGAACCTGTTCAACATCGGCGTCGAGGGTCAGTATGTCCTCGCCGCGTTCCTCGCCGCCGTGGTCGGCGCCGAACTCGACCTGTGGGGCCCGATCAACATCACCATCATCTTGCTGGTGGCGATGGCGGTCGGGGCGGCCTGGGCCGGCCTGGCCGGCCTGCTGAAAGTCACCCGCGGCGTCAACGAGGTGATCTCCACGATCATGCTCAACTTCATCGCCGTCGGCGGGCTGGTCGCGGCCCTGCTGCCGAAGGTGATCTCCGACCCGCGGGCCACCAACCAGGGCACCAGCCCGCTGCCGGCGTCGAGCCACCTCCCCAACCTCAACAGCTGGCTCGAACTGTTCACCCGCGACATCACGCGCGGTCGCCGCCTGACCGGCGTGCTGGTGATCGCCGTCGTCGTCGGCATCATCTACCACGTCGTGCTCAACCGCAGCCGGTTCGGTTTCGACATCCGCGCCAGCGGTATGAACGCCACCGCCGCCAAGGCCGGAGGCGTGCCGCCCAAGCGGATGGTGCTGGCGGCGATGATCGGCGGTGGCATCGTCGCCGGCCTGGTCGGTATGCCACAGATCCTCTCCGGCACGCACGCCTACGACCAAGGCTTCGTACAGGGGCTCGGCTTCGCCGGTATCGCGGTCGCCCTGCTGGGCCGCAACTCGGCAGCCGGTATGGCGTTCGCCGCCCTGCTGTTCGGGTTCCTCGATTCGTCGGCAGCGGTGTTGCAGGTGAATCGCCTGGCGTCGCGCGAGATCGTCGTGATCATGCAGGCGACGATCTTGCTGGTGGCGGTGATCGCGTACCAGGTCGTCAGCCGGGTCCGCCAGCGTGACGAAGTGCGCCGAGCAGCGCAGATGACGGGGGTACCGGCGTGAGCACCACCATGGCCACACCAGTCGCACCGGGTCGGGGGTCCAGCAGCTGGACGGCGCGGTTCAGCGAGCTGCCGGCGTGGGCCCGGTGGGCGATCCTGGCGGCGCTGGGCATGCTCGTCTTGTCAGCCGTACAGCAGGTCAGCGACACGTCCTTGCTGACCGCGTCCGGCACGTCGAGCGCGATGCTGCGCTGGTCGATCCCGATCCTGCTCGCCGGCCTCGGCGGCCTGTTCGCCGAGCGCTCGGGCGTCGTCAACATCGGCCTCGAAGGCATGATGATCCTCGGTACCTGGTGTGGGGCGTGGGGCGCGCTCCAGTTCGGCTCGCCGTGGTGGGGCCTCGTCACCGGGTTCATCGGCGGTGCGCTCGGCGGGCTGCTGCACGCGATCGCCACCGTGTCGTTCGGCGTCGACCAGATCGTGTCCGGGGTGGCCATCAACATCTTGGCGCCCGGCCTCGCGCGGTACCTGTCCGAGCGCGTGTTCGGCAACATGCAGGGTGGCTCGGTGTCGCAGTCACCGCGCGTCCGCAGCGCTGGGTCGTTCACCATCCGGGGCGTCTCCGACACGCTCGAGTCCATCCGGAATCAACGGATCTTCTTCATCTCCGACACGGCCGACCTGTTGCTCGGCTTCGTCGCCAACCTGCGTTGGTTCACGCTGATCGGGCTGCTGTTCGTGCCGCTGTCGGCGTTCATCCTCCACCGCACCCGGGTGGGCCTGCGCATCCGCATCTGCGGCGAGAACCCCACGGCTGGCGAGTCGCTCGGCATCGGCGTATACCGGCACAAGTACCTCGCGGTGATGATCAGCGGGGCGTTCGCCGGGATGGCTGGCGCGTACATCGCGATCGAACTGTCGGGCCTGTATCGCGGTGGCCAGACGGTCGGCCGCGGCTTCATCGGCCTGGCCGCCTTGATCTTCGGCAACTGGCGAGCGGTCGGCATCCTGGTCGGCTCACTGCTGTTCAGCTACCCGTTCGGCTTGGCCCTGATCGACTTCGATTCCCGCGGGAGCGGCGTCGCCACCCGGGCACTGCTGGCGGTGGTGGCGATTGGCTTGTTCGTCACCGCGTTCATGCTGTGGCGCGGCCGCGACGACGAACGCACACCCGACGTTCCGGCCGCCGACCTGAACACGCCCACCGGCTCGTACATGCGGATGATCCGCGGGATCGGCGGGCAGGGCGGCGGCCTCACCCTGCTGGCGCTCCTGCTCGGTGTGGCATCGCTGATCTGGTATCTCCTGACCGACTCGGCGGCGGCCTGGCTGCCGAACACGATGCCGTACGTGCTGGTGCTGCTGGTACTGATCTTCGCCGCCCAACACCTCCGACCACCACGGGCGGCCGGCGTGCCGTACCGGCGAGGCGGGCACTGACCAACAGGTGGTTGAGCCTGTCGGAACCACCGCGCCGGCGCTGACGGTAGTCGACGCGGTTGCCGCGCCGAAGGCGCTGCTGCACGACCACCTCGACGGCGGCCTCCGGATCGCCACCGTGCTCGAGTTGGCCGACTCGATCGGGTGGGCGTTGCCCGAGCGTGACGAGGCCGCGCTCCAGGCCTGGTTCACCCGCGGGGCGGCCACGAACGACCTGCTCCAGTACCTCGCCACGTTCGAGCACACGCTCGCCGTGATGCAAACCGCCGACCACGTCGAGCGGGTCGCCTACGAGGCCACGCTCGACCTCGCCGCCGACGGGGTCGTCTACGCCGAGGTGCGCTTCGCGCCCGAACTGCACCAGGCCGGCGGGCTGGCGCTCGAAGCCGTCGTCGAGGCGGTGACGGCGGGGTTCCGACGTGGCGAGCGTGACGCCCGCTCCCCCATCTCGATGTTCGCGATCCTGTGTGCGATGCGTACCGAGCACCGTGCACTCGAAATCGCCCAGCTCGTCGACCGGCTGCGCGAGCGCGACGACAAGGTGGTCGCGTTCGACCTCGCCGGCGCCGAGACCGGGTTCCCACCGTCGCTGCACGCCGACGCGCTGGCGTTCGCCCGGGCGCGCCACCTCAACGTCACGCTGCACGCGTCCGAGCCGCCCGACCTGGAGCTGATCGACGACGCGCTGGCGCAGGGCGCCCACCGGGTCGGCCACGGCGTACGCCTCCAGGCCGACATCGAGTGGGCCGGCTCGGGCGCCGACCGCGAGGTGGTCGGGCTCGGCCCGCTCGCCCAGTACGTGCTCGACCGCCAGGTGCATCTCGAGATGGCACCCACCTGCCACGTGCACGTCGGCGCGGTCGAGTCGTTCGAGCAGCACCCGATCGCGGCGTTCCTACGGGCCGGGTTGAACGTCGGCGTCAACACCGACAACCGGCTGATGAGCGACGTGCGCCCATCCAGCGAGTTGGACCGCGTCGTCACCACGTTCGGCCTCACCTCCGCCGAAACCGAGCGGCTGGTGGTGAACGCGATCGAGTCGGGCTTCGCCCCCTACGCCACCCGCCAACAGATCATCCGCGACCACGTCCACCCCTGGTTCGCCGCCCACCAAGGTGGTTGAACCCCACCCAAGGTGGTTGAGCCTGTCGAAACCACCGAGCGCCGGATGCAACTCGCGGCCGAACGCGGGAAACTGTGGGCATGCCGGTTGCGTTCAACCACACGATCGTTCACGCCCGCGACGCGCACGAGTCGGCCACGTTCTTCAGCGAGATGATGGGCCTGCCCGCCCCGCAACGGTTCGGTCCCTTCCTCGCCGTGCCGGTCGAACACGGCGCGACGTTCGACTTCGCCCAGGTCGGTGACGGTGACGAGGTCCACCCGCAGCACTACGCGTTCCTCGTCACCGAGGACGACTTCGACGCGATCTACGGGCGCATCGTCGAGCGGGGCATCGAGCACTACCCCGAGCCTCACTTCGGCCAGACCAACGCGATCAACCACAACGACGGTGGCCGCGGCGTGTACTGGTGCGACCCGAGCGGCCACTTCCTCGAGATCCTCACCGTCCCCTACGGCGGCTGGCCACCCAACTCCGACCATCGCCCCTGACGACATCTACCCGCTCCCGGTGGTAACAGCATCGGCCGCCCGCTCACCGAAAGTCGCGAGGTCGAGGCGGCTTGCGGCTCTGGATCGTCGGAGGGTGGATCCGCCGCCCGACGACCCAGGAGGAAGATCATGATCCGCACACTCACCGCACTCGTCATCGGGGCCGCCAGCCTCATGGCCGGCGCACCGGCCTTTGCCGGCGATGACCTGGCCGCCCGCCACGACACGCCGCCACCCCAGGTCGACGACTTCAAAGCCCCCGAGCCCGGGCGGCAGGAGTCGACGACGTGCGAGGGAGCGGTCATCTGCACCATCCTCGGCGCGGCCTGCCGCCTCGCCGGAGGCACCTACAACGAGTGGGACTCCCGCGACCACGGGCACCCCCACGGCATCTGTACCTGGCCCTGGGAGTGACGGGGCCGCTTCGCTGAACCGGCGACCACCGGCAGCACGCGCTGGCGTTACCGGTTCAGTTCGGCGATGGCTTCTACCTCGATGCCGCCGCGGGGGCGCTGGGTCAACGTCACCTTGACCCAGCGTGGCTGGGCGGTGGCCATGATCTCGCCGGCGATCTCGGCTGCCAGCGCCTCGGCGAACACCGCCCGGTCGCGGAAGCCCCACAGGTACAGCTTGAGGCTCTTCGACTCGACGCACCACTGGTCGGGCTCGAACTCGATCACGAGGTGTGCCAGGTCGGGCTGCTGGGTGACCGGGCACACCGAGGTCAGCTCGTCGGTCGAGAAGCGTACGACGGTGACGTGCGCGGGTGCCGGAAACACCTCGACATGGTCCACCGGTCCGCGGACCGTGGCCCCGAGGATGGTGAGTTCCCGTTCTCCCGGATCGTTGCCCGGCGACCCTGCCGACGTCTCGGTGTCCATGTGGTCCAGGCTACGTACCCCCTCGATCGCTACGGACGCTCCTCGGCACCCCCTAGCCCCAACCCACCGAGCCGTCAGGCCCCTGGATCCGGGGTAGCTTCGTCCCGATGATCGAGGACCTGATCCGGCGGGCACCGAAGGTGCTCCTGCACGACCATCTCGACGGTGGGGTGCGCCCGGCGACCGTGGTCGAGCTGGCAGCCGAGCACGGCTATCACGAGCTGCCCACCACCGACGTCGCCGAGCTGGCCAAGTGGTTCAACCGGGGCGCCAAGCGCAACGACTTGGTGCTCTACCTCGAGACGTTCGCCCACACGGTCGGCGTGATGCAGCACAAGGACGCGATCGAGCGGGTCGCCTTCGAGTGCGCCCAAGACCTCGCCGCCGATGGTGTGGTGTACGCCGAGGTGCGGATGGCCCCCGAGCTGTGCCTGCGCGCCGGGCTGACCCTGCAAGAGGTGCTCGACGCGATCCTCACCGGCTTCGAAGCCGGCAGCAACGGCACCGACCTCACGATCGGCACGATCTGCTCGGCGATGCGCACCGCCGCACGCTCGGTCGAGATCGCCGAGCTGGCCGTCGCCAACCGCGACCGCGGCGTGGTCGGGTTCGACATCGCCGGCGCCGAGGCCGGCTACCCACCCACCCGGCACCTCGACGCGTTCCAGTACGTGATGCGCGAGAACTTCCACTCGACCATCCACGCCGGCGAGGCGTTCGGCCTCCCGTCGATCTGGGAGGCGGTGCAGTACTGCGGCGCGGCTCGGCTGGGGCACGGCGTACGGATCGTCGACGACATCACCGGCGAGCCAGGAGCCGATCAACTCGGCCGCCTGGCTGCCTACGTCCGCGACCGGCGAATCTGTCTCGAACTGTGCCCCACGTCGAACGTCAACACCGGCGTGTGCGCGTCGATCGCCGAACACCCGATCGGCCTGCTCCGACGGCTGCGCTTCCGGGTCACGCTGAACACCGACAACCGGTTGATGAGTGACACGTCGATGAGCAACGAGATGATCCAACTGCACCACGCCTTCGGATGGGGCCTCGACGACTTCGAGTGGCTCACGCTGAACGCGATGAAGTCGGCGTTCGCCCCGTTCCCCGAGCGGCTGCGGGTCATCAACGGCCTGATCAAGCCGCGTTACGCCCTGCTCAACGCCGAGCACGCACTCGGCACGATCTGATCCCTCGGCTCCCACCCGCTCACGCCGCCTCGACTGCACCGCCACGATCCCGGAGACTCCGATGCCTGTCACCGTCACCCTCGTCGACCACCCCCTGGTGACCGACTCGCTCGCCCGCATTCGCGACAAGACCACGCCGAACGCCCTGTTCCGGCCGAACCTCGAACGAATCGGCACCTTGCTGCTCGCCGAGGCAACCCGGTCGCTGCGAACCGTCGAGGGCACGGTCGAGACGCCGATCACCACCGCCCCCACCAAGCGGCTCGCCGTACAGCCGGTGATCGTGCCGATCCTACGGGCCGGCCTCGGCTTCGTGCACGCCGCCCAGGAGTTGATGCCGAACGCCGACGTCGGGTTCGTCGGCATCGCCCGCGACGAAGAGACGTTCCAGCCCAAGCCGTACGTGAACCGCCTGCCCGAGTCGCTCGCCAACCGGCCGGTCATCGTCGTCGACCCGATGCTCGCCACCGGTGGCTCGCTGGTCCACACGGTCGAGTTGCTGCACGCCCGCGGAGCCACCGGCACGATCACCGTGGTGTGCGCGTTGGCGGCGCCCGAAGGCATCCAGCGCCTACGCGACGCCAACCTCGACCTGCACGTCGTCACCGCGGCGATCGACGACCACCTCAACGAGCATGCGTTCATCGTCCCCGGCCTGGGGGACGCGGGCGACCGGCAGTTCGGCACCGGTGGCTGAACGTCCCGAGCCGGGTGACCCGGTCGAGCCCGAACGGGCCTCGTCAGAGACGTACCGACGGCGTAGCACGTTTCGTCGAGCCCGGTGGTTTCGACAAGCTCAACCACCTCAGCAGACGCTGACCGACGTGGTTGAGCCGGTCGCAACCACGAGAACCGATGGCGATGCTGGACCCGTGGCGGCCCGGCATGGCGTGTTTCGTCGTGCTGGCGTACGGATCGCTCCGTTCGCTCCCGGGTTGGGGTTGGCGCTGGTCGTCGCCGCGATCGCGGCGGTGATGCTCGGCTCTCAACGGCCGGGGCACTGGTGGGGCGACGACTGGGCGTTGTACATCCGCCAGGCCGAAGGGCTGTTGCACCTCGACCCGGGCGACGTGGCCCGGGCCAACGAGTTCACGGTGACGCACTCGTCGGGGGCACCGTTCAGTCCACCGCTGTACCCGTGGGGATTCCCGCTGGCGCTGGCAGTGGCGATCCCGTTCGTCGGCTCGGGCGTCGACGATCTGGCGATCGTGCAGGTGGTCGCGGCGCTCGTGTTCGCATGCGCTTGGTTCGCCCTCGCCCGCCCGCGCCTCGGCGTTGTGGTCGCACTCGTCGGCGTGCCGGCCGTGGCGATGACACCGGTGCTGCTGTCGTGGGGTGAGCTGATCCAGTCGGAGTGGGTGTTCCTGGCCTCGGCAGCGGTCGGCCTGGCCGGGCTCGACCTGCTCGTCCGGCGTGAGCGGCTGCTCGACGTCACCCGCCGGGCGTGGCCGCTGGCCGTACTCGGCGTGTGGGCGGCGTTCGTGTTCGAGGTCCGCCGCGAGGGCCTGGCGATGATCGCCGCGATCGGCGTGGCACAGCTCGCCGCACTCCTCGCCGATCGACGTTCCCTCCCGTGGGGCGACACCCGACGGCTGGCGCGGCTCGCCGGCCGTGTCGTGCTCCCCCACCTCTGCGCGGCCGCGGTCACGCTCGCCGTCAAGGTCGCCCTACCGAGCGTGATCGTGCCCAACTACGAGGGCAACACCATCCGCAACACGTGGCGCCGGTGGGATCGCAACGTCGACCACGTGCTCGAAATTGCCGGGTTCAAGCGGCCCCAAGTAGCCGAGCCGACGCTGTTCGGTCACACCGGTTGGGCCACCGTGGCGATCGGCGTGTGGGTCAGCCTGGCGGTGCTCGGGCTGGTGCTAGCCGTGTCGGTACGCGCCCGGCGAGACGCCCACCTCGCTGCTTACGCGGCTGCTGCGTTCGTGATCGGAGCGAGCGCCCAGGCCTCGCTCGACCGCTACTTCGCCACCGTGGCCCCGGTGTTGACGTTGCTGGGTGCGGCCGCGCTGGCGTGGTTGGCGCGGGTGCCGGTGCAGCGCTTCGCCCGGGTCGGCCTGGTGGTCCCGGCGCTGCTGGTGTCGCTGGCGCTCGGCGGCATCGTGTTCGCCAACGGTCGCGACGCGCGGGTACGCCTGCGCAACACCGAGCGGATCTTGGACGCGGGCAGCATCGAGTGGGGTGCCCAGCACCCGGTCGCCCAGGAGATGTTCGCCGCCGTGCGCCAGCTGACCGGGCCCGACGACGTGGTTGCCAGCCCCAAGGCCCGCTCGATGGGGCTGCTCACCGAACGCCCGTCCGTCCAGGTCGACGACTACCGACCGGTACCACCGTCGCTCGCGATCGCCCTGCTCGTCACCGAACCGACCAACGCCGACGACGACAAGGTCGCCGAGCAGATCGCGGCCGACCCCGCCTGGCGCGAGGTATGGCGCAACACCCGCTTCGTCCTCTACGAACCGGCCAGTTAGGTAGGTGGTTTCGACAGGCTCAACCACCGGGCGTAGGCGCTGACCAGGTGGTTGAGCCTGTCGAAACCACCGGGAGCACGCAGCAAACTGGGGGCATTGTCGCTAGCCGAGCATCGCCGCCAGTGCGTCGAGAAACGGGCCGGGGTCCTCGCCGACGGCCTCGCCGTACAGCTTGACCTTGGGTTCGGTGCCGCTCGGGCGCACCTGCACCCGGATGGTGTTGCCCGCATCGCCCTCGAGTTCGAGCCGCAGCAGGTTGGCTTCGGGGTAGTCCTCGACCGCGACCACCGGCCGGCCACCCACCTCGGACGGGGGCGCGGCGCGGAGCACGCCGACCGCGGCGGTGCCCTCGGCGGGCGACATGCGCACCGAACGATCGGCCAGGCGATGGTGGCCGTATCGGTCGCCGATCGCGTCGAGCCACTGCTGCAACGTGATGCCCCGCTCGGCGGCGACCGCGGCGATTTCGGCGAACAGCACAGCGGCGGTGATGCCGTCCTTGTCGCGTGGCCGCTCGGCGACCAGGTACCCGAGCGCTTGCTCGTACCCGAACACGAACCGCTTGGTGGGCCGCTTGCGGATCTCGTGGGCGACCCACTTGAACCCGGTGAAGGTCTCGACCGCCTCGATCCCCCGAGCGGCGGCCATCTTCGCCAGCAGGCCCGACGACACCAGCGTCGTCACCACCAGCCGGTCGGCCGCGTCGGTGTCACCGTCGCCGCTCGTGAGGATGTACTCGGCGAGCAGCCAGCCGATCTCGTCGCCGCCCAGCCGCCGCCATCCCCCATCAGCCTGCGGGATCGCCACCCCGAGCCGGTCGGCGTCGGGGTCGTTGGCCAGCGCCACCGCGGCGCCCGACGCGGCGGCCAGTTCGAACAGCAGATCCATCGCCCCCGGCTCCTCGGGGTTCGGGAACGCCACCGTGGGGAAGCTTCCGTCGGGTTCGTGTTGGGCGCCGACCACCACCGGTGCGGGCAGCCCGGCGACCGCGAACGCACGCTCGATCATGGCACCGCCCACGCCGTGCAGCGCGGTGTAGGCGACGGTGACACCGGCAACTGACGAGGCTCGCCGTACCGACGGCACGGCAGCCAGGTATGCCTCGATCAACTCGTCGCCAACCATCACGATCAGCGGGTCGTTGAGGGCGGCAAGCGCCACCGTGGTCGGGTCGAAGCGGTCGATCCGCTCGGAGATCAGCGTGTCGTGCGGCGTGACGATCTGGCTGCCGTCGCCGAGGAACACCTTGTAGCCGTTGTCGGCCGGTGGGTTGTGCGAGGCGGTGACCACCACACCCGCCGCGGCACCGACTTCGGTGACGCCCCACGACACGAGCGGGGTGGGGACGCGCTGGTCGAACAGGTAGGCGCGGATGCCCATCGCTGCCAACGCCCGCGCGGTGTCGGCCGCGCAGGTGTCGCTCTTGCGGCGTGCGTCGTAGCCGATCAGCACCCCCGCGTCAGCCGCCTCCGGCACCGTGTCGAGCAGGTACTCACCCAGCCCGGCCGCGGCTTGGCGGGCCACCAGCCGGTTGATCCGCAACGGCCCCGCGCCGACCTCGGCACGCAGCCCGGCCGTGCCGAACTGCAATCGCCCGGTGAACCGGGCGGCGAGTACGTCGGGCGGCCCGGCCAACAACTCGGACAGCTCAGCCCGCAGGTCGTCGTCGGGCTCGGCCGCCCGCCACCGCTCGGCCACCTCGCGGATGCGTTCGAAGTCAGTCGTCACCGGCCCAGCGTAGGCAACCGAGAACCGCGCCCGGGACGCGGCGCGCAGACCACCCGCCGGCCGAATGGGCACGCAGCACCCGTACCGAGACTCGGTGCGCGCACCAGGTCTCGATCACCGGAGTGGCGGCTCCGCCGCGGGTGCGCCACTCGACCACCGGCGGCCGAGCCACCGTCGTCGAGTGCCTGGCGAGACAACAACCACCCACCGGTCGAGTGGGCGCGCAGCGTCAGTCGGTGCAGGGGGTGGCGTCGGGTGGGGTGGCGCCCGAGGCCAGGGCGTAGGTGCTGTTCTCGACGACGAGGGTCTCGCCGCAGTAGGTGGCCGCGTACTCGGTGAGTTCGAACTGCTCGGCCAGTGGGTCCCAGCCGACGACGCGCACCGTCAACTCGCCGGCCCGCCACGCGTAGTCGCCGGTGCGTGGTTCCCCCGTCCACGTCACCTCGGCGGCCAGCACCGCGGTCACCCCGTCGGGCGAGCAGCCCTGCCCGGTGTCGGCGGTACCGTCGGCGGCCAGCCGGACGAGGTGGAAGCACTCGCCCCGGTCGGTGGCGGTAAGCACCGCGTACGTCGCGTCGAGGCCGGTCGTGGCTGCCCCCTCAGGAAGGCTGCGAGCGCCGAGCTCGGCGGGAGCGGGGGTGGGCTCGGGTTGCTTGCGTTGGCACGCCCCGGCCGACGTCGCCAAGACACCAGCCACCACGGCTAACCCGGCGGCCCAGCGCGGCACCGCGGCCCGACGCGCGACCGTCGCGCTGATCCGAGCCGGGGAGTGGTCCATCAGCTCAGCAGGGTGTGCAGTTCGACCAGCGGGCGGGGGCCGACGTGGCTGATCACCTCGGCCGCGGCGATCGCTCCGAGTTGGGCGCACTCGGCCAGGCCGCGGCCCGTGGTGATGCCGTGCAGGAAGCCGGCCGCGTACAGGTCGCCGGCCCCGGTGGTGTCGATCACCCGGCGCACTGGCACGGCCGGCGACATCATCAGCTCGTCGGGGGTCACCACCAGCGAGCCGCGCGCCCCCACCGTGCAGGCAACCACCGGGGTGTGCCGGCGAGCCTCGGCGATCGCCTCGTCGAGTGTCTCGGTCTGGTAGAGCGCGATCAGTTCCGACTCGTTGCCGAACAGCAGGTCGACCTGGTCGGAGACGAGCGCGAGGAAGTCGTCGCGGTGGCGCTCGACGCAGAACGAGTCGGACAGCGTGAGCGACACCATCCGGCCGGCCTCGTGAGCCACGCCGGCCGCGGCGCGGAACGCCGCCTTGGCGTCGTCGCGGTCGAACAGGTAGCCCTCCATGTACAGCACCTTGGCGTCGGCCACCGCGGCGAGGTCGACGTCGGCGGTCGACAGCAGGCTCGACGCCCCGAGATACGTGTTCATGGTTCGCTCGGCGTCGGGGGTGACGCAGATCATGCAACGCCCGGTGGGCTCGGGGTGCTCGCGTCCCCCGGCGTGGAACTGCACCCCGACCGCCAGCAGGTCGTGAGCGAACACGTCGCCGAGGTCGTCGCCCGACACCTTGCCGATGTAGGCCCCCCGCCCGCGGAAGCTGGCGACGCCGACGACGGTGTTGGCAGCCGACCCGCCGCTCATCTCCACCGCGGCCCCGAGCGCGTCGTAGATCGCCACCGCACGGTCGGTGTCGATCAGGTCCATCCAGCCCTTGACCATGCCGTGAGCATCGAGAAACGCGTCGTCGACGTGCGAGATGACGTCGACGAGAGCGTTGCCAATGCCGATCACGTCGTAGCGCGACTCGTCCCCCGGCTTCACAGGCGCTGCACGCTAGCGGCTTACGGGCCCAAGCCGACCGGCGGGACCACGCAGCTACCCCCGGCAGCACCCCTCTGGCACGGGACTACGCTCGGGCGGGTGACTTCCGTCGTGACCTCACCCCCGCTCGACCCGTACCGTCTGCCGCGCTTGGTGGTGCCCAGCCGCTACGAGATCGAGTTGGAGCCCGACCTGGCCGGGGCCACGTTCCGAGGCGACGTCCACATCGTGGTGACGGCTGCCGACGACGTCGCCGAGCTGGTGCTCAACGTCGCCGAACTGACCGTGCACGCCTGCCGGATCGACGGGGTCGACGCCCAGTGGCGGCTCGACGACGAGTCCGAGCGCCTGTTCATCACCCCCGGCGACAGCGAGCCGGGCAGCAACGAACCGGGCAGTAACGTCATCCCCGCCGGCGACCACGTCGTCGACATCGAGTTCGACGGCGTACTCAACGACATGCTGCGCGGCTGGTACCGCAGCACGTTCAAGGATCCCGACGGCAACGAGCACGTGATCGCCACCAGCCAGATGCAGTCCACCGACTGCCGGCGAGCGTTCCCGTGCTGGGACGAACCCGATTTCAAGGCCGTGTTCGCGGTCACCCTCGTCATCGATGGGGCGATCGAGGGAGATGCTGCGGGTGGCAGCTTGCTGGCGGTGTCGAACGGCCGCGAGGTGTCGCGCACCGACCGCGGCGACGGCAAGGTCGCGGTCACGTTCGCCGACACGATGGTGATGAGTTCGTACCTGGTCGCCGTGGTGGTGGGGCCGCTGGTCGCGACCGACTGGGTCGACGTCGACGGCATCCCGCTGCGGCTGGTGCACGTGCCCGGCAAGGAAGGACTCACCGATTTCGGGCTCGAGATCGGTGCGTTCGCGTTGCGCTGGTTCCAGGAGTACTACGGCATCGAGTACCCGGGCGACAAGGTGGAGCTGCTGGCGCTTCCCGACTTCGCCGCCGGGGCCATGGAGAACCTCGGGTGTATCACGTTCCGCGAGAGCCTGCTGCTGGTCGACCCGGCCACGGCCACACAGGCCGAGCGGCAGCTGGTCGCCGACGTGGTCGCCCACGAGCTGGCCCACATGTGGTTCGGCGACCTGGTCACGATGGGATGGTGGAACGGCATCTGGTTGAACGAGGCGTTCGCCACGTTCATGGAAATCGCCGCTTGCGAGGCGTTCCGCCCCGAGTGGCAGCGTTGGGTGACGTTCGGGCTCGAGCGCAGCGTCGCGTTCGAGACCGACTCGCTGTCGTCGACCCGACCGGTCGAGTTCGAGGTCCGCTCGCCGGCCGACGCCGAGGGCATGTTCGACGTGCTGACGTACCAGAAGGGCGGGGCCCTGCTGCGAATGCTCGAACAACATCTCGGGCCCGAGCAGTTCCGGGCGGGCGTCAGCCACTACCTGCGCACCCACGCGTACGGGAACACCGAGACGAGCGACCTGTGGGACGCGATCGAGCACACCACCCAACTGTCCGGCGGGGGCGCGCCGGTCCGGCGGATCATGGACTCGTGGATCTGGCAGCCCGGCTATCCGTTGGTCTCGGTCGGCCTGACGGCCGACGGCACCGAGCTCGTGTTGTCGCAGCGGCGCTTCGCCTTCGACGCCGAGGCCTCCGACGCCACGGTGTGGGCGATACCCGTCGCCGTCCGGACATCGTCGGGCACCGCGTCGTACCTCCTTGACGGGCCCGAACTGCGGGTGCCGTACGCTGGTGGGCCGGTCGTCGTCAACGCCGGGGGCCACGGGTTCTACCGCGTCGACTACTCGACCGAGCTGCGCGAGCTGCTCACCCCTGACGTGTTCGCCGGAATGGCCACGCTCGAGCGCTATAACGTCGTCGACGACGCCTGGAACGCGGTGGTCGCCGGGGCGCTCGACGCCACCGCCTACCTCGAGCTGGTGAGCCGTTTCGCCGACGAGCGCGAGTACGGCGTCTGGCAGTCGATCGCGATCGGCCTGCGCGGCGTGCGACGCCTCGTCGACGACACGAACCCCGACGGCACGGCCACGGCCGCGCTGGCCGGGTTCCAGGCCCGCGTCGCCGCGCTAGCCGGCCCCGCGTTGGTGTCACTCGGCGAGCCGGTCGACGGCGAACTCGACCTCACCGCCAAGCTGCGCGGGTTGCTGCTCGGCCTGCTGGCGGTGCAGGGCGGCGACGCCGACGCGCGCGAGCGCGCCGTCGGCTACTACGCGGCCTGGGAGGCCGACCCCGCCGCGGTCGACGCCGAGCTGGCCGCCGCCGCGACCAGCGTGGTCGCGGCCACCGGCGATGCCGACGACTACGAGCGGATGCTCGCTCGTGCGATCCACGGGGCCACGCCCCAGGAGCAGTTGCGGCATCTCTACGCGCTCGCCGAGTTCGACTCGGCCGAGCTGATGCAACGCACCTGCGAGCTGGCGTTGAGCGATCAGGTCAAGTCGCAGAACGCGCCGTTCCTACTGCGCCTGTGCATCGGCAACCGCAAGCACGGCGCCCAGGCGTGGACGTTCGTACGCCGCCACTGGGCCGACACCAACCAGCGCTTCCCGCGGAACACGATCGTGCGGATGATCGAGACGGTAAAACTGCTCGACCGGCCCGAGCAGGTGGCCGACTCGGCCGGGTTCTTCTCCGAGCACCCGATCGAACAGGCCGTCAAGACACTCGAGCAGATCCTCGAACGCCAGCGCGTGAACGCCGCCGTGCGCGAGGCCAACAGCGCCGCATTGGCGGGGTATCTGGCCGGATCTCGGGAAGGCTGAACCGTGGACGCCGTGCCGCACACTCCGGGTCGCGAGACGTGCCCGGCCTGCGGCGCGGAGTTCGGCTGTAGCGCCGCCCAACCTGGCTGCCCGTGCTGGTGCGTCGGCGTCGACGTGCCCGAACGAGCGCTGCTCGACCTCGCCCAGGTTCACGACGGCTGCCTCTGCCCCACCTGCCTCGCGCGGATCGCCGCAGCGGCCACCAACGTGACGTAGCCACCCACCTACGGGTCGTCACCGATCACTACCCACCGGGGTACTGGAACACGTCTTCGAGGGGGGCGTCGAAGACCCTGGCGATCTTGAAAGCGACCTCGAGCGAGGGGGAGTACTTGCCCTGCTCGATCGCGTTCACCGTCTGGCGGGTGACACCGACCCGGTCGGCGAGTTCGCCTTGTGACATCTCGCCGGCCTGGATCCGCAGGGCACGGATCCGGTTGGTGACCAGTGTCGGCTTCGCCACGATCAGGTCCCCCGGCGGTAGAGGACGACCTTGGTGGTGCCCTCGGTGACTTCGGCCAACACCCATGCCAGCATCAAGGCGTTGGCGATGTACAGCCAGGCCACCTCGACCATCGCCAGCGTGATGCCGGTGAACACGCCCACCGCGAGGATGTAGCCACCGATTCGTTCGGCGCGCAGTGTGATCAGGCGGTCGCGCTCGTCGTTGGCGTTCGCCTCCTTCGGGTTGAGCAAGGCGAGAATGATGTGGCTGAAGGCGGCGAGGACCGCCAGCGGGACCACGGCCACGATCAGCAACGGCTGGTAGGGGATCTCGTCGGCGGGCAGCCGGCCCAGCAACAGCCCGAGCAGCGCGAAGTAGGCGCCGTACACGACGATCAGGATCGCGGTCATCACGATCGCGCTCTTCTCCTGGAACGGCATGCCGGCTCTCCTGTCGGTCGGGAAATCTGTCAAAAATGTTTGATAGATGGAACGTAGGGGGTTCCGGAGAGAAAGTCAAGAATATTTGACAGTCAGCTGCCGTCGTTGCCCCGGGCCGGCGATCGCGAGGCAACGCGCGCCTGGATCGTGGCTGGCGCCGTTATCGACGCCCTGCTCACCACTCCCCCATCCCACTGACCACCCCAGCCACCTGTCAGTCGTCACCCTGGGCACCGTCGGCGAGCATGCCGCGGACCCACGCCCTGCACTCGTCTGCCGATCCGGCACACCAGGCGGGGAACGGGTACATCGCTGCTTCCTGTTCGATCAGCGCCCGGCCGGCGGCGACCGCCGGCGCGGCGACCACCGATGCCGCTCCGGCGACGACCGCCGCGAGCGTCGCCGCGTTGTCGGCCGCCCACCGTCGCACGACCCCGGTCGCGGCCCGATCGAGCCGGTCGGTGTCGAACACCAGCCCGACCCGTTCGCCGTTGGCGTCGGCCCGCCGCAACAGGGCAGTCAGTTCGGCGAGCGCCACCCGTGCGTCCTCGGCGGTTTGGCACCCCTCGCCGACGACCGTCACGAGCGGCCAGTCGCTGGCGTCGACGAGCGCAGGGACGTTCACACCGACACCACCGCGTCGTGGTGACCCCGACGTCGCCATGCGAGACGAGGTCGAGCGGTAGGCATACTTAACACTCTATGTTGGAAGTGTCGGCTCGGCAAGAGATCGCTGTCGGGTACGGCTGGTGCGATCGCTGGTCACGCCGGGGTCAGCTCGCTCGGGCGGCCACGAGCGCCGCGTGCAGGCGGGCGATCGCGGCCGAGGTGCGACTGCCCCACCAGAACAGGTCCTGCCCGTCGACCCGTATCGCCGGGGCGACGGCATCGAGTTCGGCCAGGTGGGCGTCGGTGAACTCGTACGGTTCGGACGGCACCAGCACGACATCGGCGCCGCGGGCGGCTGCGTCGGCCAGGGTGAACTCGGGGTAGTCCACCCTCGCGTCGGCATACACGTTGACAACCCCGAGCACAGCGAGCACCGCCGACCCGTACGTATCGGCACCGATCGTCATCCACGGGCGGCGCCAGATCGGCACCACCGCGCGGACGCCGAGCGGCGCCAGCTCGGGCACGACGACCGTCGGTTCGGGTGCACCAACCGCACGCGCCAGCGTCTCCAGCTCACCGGCCAACCCGGCGACCGAGCGGACGTCGAGCACCACGGTGCGGATGCCCGCGGCGTCGAGCGCGGCCGCGTCCTCACGACGGTTCTCCTGTCGGTCGAGCACCACCACGTCGGGCCGCAGGGCAGCGATCGCGGGGACGTCGGGGTTCTTCGTGCCACCGACGTGGGGCAGGTCGGGGCGCTCGCAGAACCGCGTGCAGGCGACCGGCTCGACGCCCCACGCGGCGAGTGTCTCGGTTGCCGACGGCACCAGGCTGACCACTCGCACCTCCGGTTTTCTAGCCTGAAACCGATCGCTGCGGTCGCCCGTCGGCGTTGCCCCAGGCCACGGCGGTCGCGTCGACGTTCGCTTCGGTGCACCGTTCGTGGAACACAGCCTGCGTGGCGCTTGGACGCAAAGCATTGCTGAGCACCGGCGGGGTCCTGCGACGGCAACTCGGCTGGCATGATGCAGCCACGATGGATCGGCTCACATGATTCGGTTGCTGTGGCTCGCCGGCGGGCTGGCCTGTGTCGCCCTCGGTGGTGTCGGCATCGTGGTCCCCGGCTTACCGACGACGATCTTCTTCATCCTCGCTGCGGCCTGCTTCACCCGTTCGAGCCCGAGGCTCGAGGCCTGGGTGCTCGGCCTGCCGCGGATTGGGCCGGCGGTGCGCGACTACCGGGCCGGGCTCGGTATGCCGCGCCGCGCCAAGCAGTGGGCGATCGGCATGCTCGCCGTCAGCGTCGGCGTGAGTTGCTGGTTCATCCCGTCGTGGTGGATCCGCGCTGTGGTCCTGGCAGCCGGAGCGGTAGGTGTGTGGTTCATCGCCCGCCAACCGACACGCCGGGCCGAGCCGTCCCCCGCAACACCACCCGCTCGGTAGAAGTCAGCGGCGGAGTACCGAGCGCAGCGCCTCGTCGAGCGTGGGATGCCGGAAGGCAAACCCGCTCGCCAGCAGGGCCTGCGGTGCCACGCGTTGGCCGTCGAACAAGAGCGCGTCGGCTCGTTGACGGCCCAGCAGCAGGCGTGGGGCGAAGGCCGGAGCCGGCAGCACCGACGGGCGCCGGAGCGCCGAGCCAAGTGTGCCGGCGAACTGCTGGTTGGTCACCGGGTTGGGTGCCACGAGGTTGAGGGCTCCGGAAGCCGGGGTATCGAGCAGGTGCTCGATCGCGGCGATCTCATCGTCGAGCGAAATCCAACTCATCCATTGGCGTCCACTGCCGAACCGTCCGCCCAGCCCCAGCTTGAACAGCGGGAGCATCTTGGGCAACGCTCCGCCACGCGCACTGAGCACGATTCCGGTGCGGATCTTCGCCACGCGGATACCCACGGCAACGGCTGGCGCAGTGGCGGCTTCCCACGCCACACAGATCTCGCTGAGAAAGCCCGTGCCCGGGGACGACGATTCGGTCAGCAGTTCGTCACCACGGTCGCCGTAGTAGCCGACCGCCGAGGCGTTGATCAACGTAGTCGGGCCGCCTGTTTGCAGTGCTTGCGCCATCGACTCGGCCAACAAGGTTGTTCCCACCGTGCGGCTGTCGATCAGCTCGCGCCGGTACCGGTCGGTCCAGCGGTGATCGCCGATGCCGGCGCCGGCCAGGTTGACGACCGCGTCGAGACCGGTCAGATCACTCGGCTCGAGACGGCCCTCACCAGGATTCCAGCCAATCTCACCGGCCGCCGGCGCGCGCCGCACGATCGGCACCGCGTCGTCGCCGCGCTCGCCCAGCCGGGCAACCAGCGCGGTCCCGATCAGGCCCGAGGCTCCGGTGATGCCGACACGCACCCACGGGACCCTACGTCAGCGAAGCGTCGTATCCCCCGCGGCCCGCGTCGCCTCCGTCGCCACCGTCGGTGAAGCGCACCTCGCGGTCGAAGCGGGCCTTGCGCTCGGCGCGTCGTAGGGCCGCCAGCACCGGACGACCGAGCGCCGACACGGCGACGACGTTGGTGATCGCCCGGCCCGTGTCCCAGCCCCAGGTGGACGTCGCCACGGTGAACCAGAAGAATCTCCGCAGGTTCTGCCACACCGGGTCGCCGGGCACGAACTGCAACCCGGGGTTCGATCCGTCGCCGGTGAACGTGCCGGCCGCGAACGGCCAGAACCACATGTTCAGCAGGAACCCGAACGCGTACGCGGCGAACGCGCCGTAGGCCGCGAGCAACACGATCTCGGCACGCCCGCGGGCGCGCGGCAGCAGGCCGGCCCCGAGCCCCACCCATGCCGCGCCGAGCATCTGGAACGGCAGCCACGGGCCGACGCCGCCGGTCAGCAACGCCGACGTGAACAGCGTGACGACCCCGAGGACGAAGCCGAACCCGGCTCCGTAGACCCGCCCGGCGAGCACGAGCAGGAAGAACACAGTTTCGATTCCCGCTGTACCCGCGCCGAGCGGGCGCAGCGCGGCACCGACGCCGCCGAGCAATCCGAGCATCGCCAGTGCTTTGACGTCGAGCCCCCCGCTGTTGAGCTCGGCGACGACGACCGCGATCACCACCGGCAGGATCAACGCGAACACCAGCGGCGCGTCACGCGCATGTTCGCCGTTGTCCGACACCGTGACGAACAGCGGCCACAGGAACATCATCAGCCCGGCTGCCGTTGCGACCGCCAGGATCAGCGCCGACGAGCCGCGCACCCGCAACGCCCGGCTCATGCCGGCGGTCCGATCGCTGTGGCCACCTCGGCGACGGTCAGCCACGGGTCGGGCTGGAGCACCTTGGCGACCTGGGGCGCGTACACCGGCGAGGCCAGGACGACGTCGGCCGTCGGGCCGTCGGCGACCACCTCGCCGAGCGCCATCACGATCACCCGGTCGGCCAAGCCGGCGACGAACTCCACGTCGTGGGTGGCAACCGCGATCACCCGGCCACCGGCGGCCAGCTCGGCGAGCACCGCCGTGAGCCGTCGTTTGGCGGTCTCGTCGAGCCCCCGGGTGGGTTCGTCGAGCAAGAGCACCGCCGGGGCGGGGGTGAGCTGCACGGCCAATGCCAACCCGAGCCGCTGCCCCTCAGAAAGGTCGCGCGGGTGTGTGCCGTCGGCGATGTCCGGAGTCAGCTCGTCGAGCAGCCGGCGGCAAGTCCCGGCCGACGCACTGGCCGCTCGGTCGGCCAGCGCGCACTCCTCGCCGACCGAGGCGAGGAACAGCAGGTCGGTCGGCGACTGCGGCAGCAGTGCGACCCGGCGCGTGCGGTCGCGCGGGTCGAGACGGCTCGGATCGGCACCATCGGCGAGCACCACGCGGCCCCCGTCGCGCCGCCCCGACCCGTGCAGCGCCCACAGCAACGTCGACTTGCCCGACCCGTTGCGGCCCATGATCGCCACCACCTCGCCGGCCCGCAGCACCAGGTCGACGCCGCGCACGGCGGCCACCTTCCCGTACCGTACGACCACCCCGGAGGCCGATACTGCGGGAGCACCGGGTGGGCGCCCGCGGCGCGGCGCCGGCGCGTCGACGAGCCGAGCGTGCAGGTTCGGCGCGAGCCGCCGGGCGTCGCGTACGGACAGTGGTAGCGGGTTCCATCCGGCCAGCTGGCCGAGCCGCACCACGGGTGGGGCGACGTCGGCCGCCCGAATCAGGTCTGCGGGCAGGCCGGACTGCACGTACCCGTCGTGGCCGATCGTGACCAGCCGGTCGGCGTACTCGATCACCCGCTCGAGGCGGTGCTCGGCCACGACGACGGTCATGCCCAGGTCGTGCACCAGCCGTGTCAGCGCGGCCAGCACGTCCTCGGCTGCAGCCGGGTCGAGCGCGCTGGTGGGTTCGTCGAGCACGAGCACCTGCGGGTGCGCGGTCAGCACCGCGCCGATCGCCACGCGCTGCTGCTGGCCACCCGACAGCGTGCGGATCGACCGTTCGCGCAGCTCGGCGATGCCGAGCAGGTCGAGCGTCTCCTCCACCCGCTTGCGCATCGTGGCCGGGGCGATGCCGAGCTGTTCCATGCCGTACGCCAGCTCGGCCTCGACCGTGTCGGTCACGAACCCGCGCAGCGGATCTTGCGCCACCACACCCACCAGCCCGGCCAGCTCACGAGGTGGGTGGTCGCGGGTGTCGTGCCCGGCGACGGTGACCCGCCCGGCCAGGCGGCCGCCGGTGAAGTGCGGCACCAGCCCGTTGATCGCGCCGAGCACCGTCGACTTACCGGCCCCGGTCAACCCCACCAGCACGCACAGCTCGCCCGCCGCGACGTACAGGTCGACGTCGCGCAGCACGGGCCGGGCGGCGTCGGGATAGGTGACGGTGACGCGCTCGAACCTGATCACGCGGGGGTCGCCTCCAGGGCATCGACGGGTGGAGCCAGCCACGCCGGCAGCAGGCCGATCAGCGCGGCCATCGCCACGATCGCCGACACGGTCGGCCAGCGCGGCGGTTGCACGGTAGGGAACAGCACGTCGGCATCGACGTGTTCGGCGACCACCACTAGTACGGCTGCGGCAAGTCCGCAGGCAGCCACGGCGGTCTCGGCCGCGCGCCACGGGGCGGGCCGGTACACGGTGCGCGGCACACGCCTGCCGGCGAGCCGCATCCCCGCCGCGCCGAGCACGCATCCGGCGACCAAGGCCGGTGCCCCGAGCGGCGCCGGGGCGGTGCCGTCGAGCACCCCGTACGTACCGACCAGCACCGCGCAGACGCCGCCGATCAGCAGCGCCCGACCGGTGCGCAACGCCCGGCGGGGAACGGACGCGACCCGGCCGTAGCCCCGCGAGTCCATCGCCGCGGCCAGCGCCAGCGAGCGGTCGAGCGCATCCTCGAGCACCGGCACCAGCACACCGCGCACCGGCCGGCGCGGTCGCCGGCCCTCGGGAGCCAGGCGGAGCCGACGCGCCCGGTGGATGCGTTGGCCGCTCTCGATGATCTGCGGGGCGGTGGTGAGCGCGATCGTGACGGCGACACCGAGCTCGTACAGTGCCGCGGGCAGCGACTTGAGCAGCCGCTTGGGGTCGGCGAGCACGTTGGCGGCGCCCACGCACAGCAGCAACGTCGCGATCCGTATCCCGTCGTACAGCGCGGCGAGGAGACCTTCGAGGCTGACCGGGCCGCCGATACGGATACCCGCGACGGCGTCGGGAAGGTCGAGCTCGGGCAGCGTGAACAGGACGTGGCGCCCGTGCTGACCGTCGAGCAGCACCCGGAAGCCGACCCGGATGGCGATGATCACGAGGCCGAGCGCGAGGTAGACGCGGAACCCGCGGGCCCACGGTGCGTCGGTGCGCCGGGCGGCAACGACGCACCCGGCGACGGTCACGAACAGGAGAAGGATCAGCGGGTTCGTGGTCCGCGAGGCTGCCACCGCCAGCCCGAGTGCCCACACCCACCAGGCCACCGGGTGCAGCGCCCGCGGCACTCGCGCGCCCCTCACGGCTCAGGACGGTTCGGAGAGGTGGCCGTCACGGCGCTGGCGCATCCGGCGGCTCAGCTGGGTACGGGTTCAGCGGGGCGGCAGCTGCAGCCCGTCGGCGGCGTGGCAGGTACCCGGCGGTGGCCGCGGTGACGACCACCAGGACGATGCCGACGAGCGTGGCCGGGCCAAGTCCTCCGCTGCCGCGTCCGTCGCTGCTGAGGTCGACCGAACCGAGCGGTGACGACGTGGCAGGGCCGGCACCGGCAGGTACCCGCGTCGACATCGTCAGGGTCGTCGGGGTCGCGGGTTCCACCGTCGACACCGACGCGCCGTCGCGGCCGGACACGCCCGACGTCGCCGGTGCGGTGGTCGATCCATCCGGGTCGGACGGCGACGTGGTCGATGTCGACGATGTGGTCGACGTGGATGTCGTCGACGTCGGTCGTGGGGTGGTGCCGGGGGCGAGGGTCGAGGTGGTGGGCCACCCCGCCGGCGGTGCAGGTTCACCGCCTGGTGCCGGTGGCACCGCGGCGACGGTGCTCGTCACCGTCCCTGGGGAGCGCACAGTTGTCGTCGGCGCGCGGGAGGTCGTGCTCGTCGTCGCCGACCGGGCCACGGTCGTCGTCGTGCGGATGGTCGTCGTGCTCGTCGCCGGTTGGGCGACGGTGGTGATGGGGCTGACGGTGGTACTCGTGGTGGTCGTCACGCTCGACGCGGGCGTGGTGCAGTCGGCCGGGTTGAGCGGGTTCGGTGGCTGGCCGGGGATCGGCGCGGGCGGTTCGTAGCGCGGCGACGGCACCGTCTCGGCGGTCTTGTCGAGGGCGAACGACCAGCCCTCGATCGTGCCGGGGGGCGGTGTGCGGTTGCCGGCGCCGAAGTTGCTGTAGCACCACTGGCCGCCGCGCGGCGCCATCCAGTACGACCAGTAGGCCGTCGCCGGTGGCGTGTTGCCGCACGGCTCGCGGTCGGGCCCCGGCAGGCCGGCGATCCGGCACACGAAGCCCGGGAACCGGCGGGTGCCTTCCCACGCGATGCCGGCGCGGTCGAACGCGTCGAGGCCGCTGGCAACCGGGGCGGGCGCGCACCGGACGTTGACGCCGCCGCCGAGTTCCTGGAAGTCGACGACGACGGTCACGCCCTCGTTGTCGGTGCAGGGCCCGTCGGGCCAGTCGGGCGAGCCGGCGACCGCCGGGCGCGTGCCGGCACCGGCGGCAAGCCCCAAGGCTGCCACCAGCGCCGGCACGACCAGCCAACGAGTGTTCACAGCGTGTCGATCACGGAGTCGACATCATCCCGGCACCAGCCTCCACGTACCCGTTGACGTCGACGATCACATCCGCCGACGCACCAAACAGATACACGCACACCGAACCCGCACCTGGACCAGCCGGAGACAACCCAGAGATCACCGCATTCGGGAACGCACCACCAGCCAAGAAG
>DATMEY010000010.1:0-100126 GCA_035556435.1 Ilumatobacter sp.
CACGGTGACGAAGCCGGGTGCGTCGGGGTTGACGGCGGTGACGTTGAGGCTGACGGCGCCGACATCGGTGGGGTCGACGCCGGCGATGCCGGTGACTTTGACCTTCAAGATGTTGGTGCCGCCGATCGGGGCCTTGTCGACCTCGATTGCCCATTGGCGTTCGGTGGTGCGGGTGTCGAACAGACGCGCCGGGTCGACCGGCACGAACAGCGGGGCTTCGTCAGTGGGCTCCTCGCCGACCGGCGTGACGGCTGCCGAGGGCGCCGATGCCGGACCGTCGCCGACCACGTTCGTCGCGGTGACGGTGAACGTGTAGGCGGTGCCATTGGTGAGGCCGGTGACCACCACCGACGTGCCGGTCGCGGGCACCTGCACGCCGCCGGGGCTGCGGGTCACCGTGTAGCCGGTGATCGGCGAGCCGCCGTTGCTGGCAGGCGCCGTCCACGACACTGTGGCTTCGCCATCGCCGGCCGTCGCCGTAACCCCGATCGGAGCGCCTGGCGCACCGATCGGCGTGACCGCTGTAGATGCCGCCGACGGCAAGCTGATACCTGCCGCGTTGGTGGCGGTGACGGTGAACGTGTAGGCGGTGCCGTTGGTGAGGCCGGCCACAGCGCAGGTCGTCGCCCCCGTCGTGGAGCAGGTGGCGGTGCCAGGGTTGGCCCGCACCGTGTAGCCGGTGATCGGCGAGCCGCCGGTGTCTGCTGGGGCTGCCCACGACACGGTGGCCTGGCCGTTGCCGGCTGTGGCCGCCACACCGCTTGGTGCGGCTGGCGCGGTGACAGGGAGGGGGAGGGTGAGGGTGAGGGGGGCGGGTTGCTTGCGCAGGCTGGTGGCCGAGTTGGGGTCGGGGGTGGGGGTGTCGGTTGCCCGGAAGTGGCCTTGGAGGCTGGCTGGTAGGGCGGCGATGAAGTCGGGGTCGAAGCTGTATTGGGTGGTGGGGTCGTCGCCCCACCATGCGAACGCGTCCGACGGGATGGTCCAGGTCAACGTGTTGTTGGCGTCGATCACGCGGTCGTCGGGGTCGGCGGTGAACGTGATCAGGGTGACGTCGTCGGCGGTGTTGGGGTACGGCCGGGTGAGGTTGCTTTCGCAGGTGCCGTTGGTCTGTGTTTCGCCGGCGTCGGTGTTGAGGCTGTATTTGATGTCGGCGGTGATGGCGCCGGCGCCGGTGTCGTCGATCCCGATGGTGAGGTCGGACAGCCAGAGCCGGTAGTTGCCTTGGTTGCGGTTGCCGAGGATCAGTTCGCCGTCGAGTGTGAGTGTGGTCTCGCCGGTGGTGACGTTGTGGGTGCTGGTGGCGGCGGGGAACTCCCAGCCGAGTCCGCCGGGTGGGGTGTCCCATCCGTCGGCGGCGATCCAGTCGCCGGGCACCAGTGCGGCGGGCTCGATCGCTTGGCGGCATTGGTTCAGGCTGCCCAACGTCCAGGACTGACCCGAGATCGCCCAACTGAACGCCAGCTCGGGTGCGAGCTTGAAGCTGATGGTCACCGGGTCGAACGCTTCGCCGACGAGGTAGAAGTTGCCGAAGGCCGGCCGACCGTCCGCGGTGAGGGTGGCGGGGACGTTGGCGAACGTGACGACACCGTCGTCGACAGTCGGCGTGATGCCGGTGAGGTCGAGGTCGGCCAGCGCGACGTCGTCGTACGCCACCGGATCGTTCTGCGTCTCGGTGTCGGTGAACGGCCGCGACACAGCGTCGACGACGATCACTCCGGCAGTGCCGTCGATCTCGACGCGCACGTCGGAGATCTCGATGTCGAGGATCTCGTCGTGGCCGACGAAGTGCACCGAACCCGCCGATGTCACCGACGTAGCTGCCCCGTCGTGGTCACCGCCCGTCACGGGGAACTCGAACGTGCCGTTGCCGGCGTTCTGGGACGCGCCGCCATCGGTCGTGATTGACCCGTGGACGAACGGCATCGCCAGGTAGTTCCGGAAGCTCTGCTTCACGCCCCATTCGATGGTGCCGCTGGCAATCTCGGCGTCGGCTGCGGCCACAGGCTGGGTGGCGGTGAGCGCAGTGGTGGCGGTGAGCAGGAGGCCGGCGACCACGCCCGCAGCGGCACGACGCCGCTTGGTTGCCTGACGGAACTTCATAGACATGTTTCCCTTCATCAGATAAGCCGCCTTAACGTACATATGTCAGCAAGCCTCCGCAAACCTGGCGGACGTCGACGTCTGCGCTGAAGCGTCGGGCGGCTTACCAGCGGCGGGGGAGCACCATGGGGGCGCCGGTCACGGGGTGCGCGATGACCTCGATCGGCGCCCGGTACACAGCCTCGAGCAACTCGGGCGTGGCGACCGTTGCCGGTGGGCCGTCGGCGACCACTCGGCCGTCGTCGACCACTACCATCCGGTCGGCGTGCGCGGCGGCGAGCGACAGGTCGTGCAGCACGACCACCACGCCGTCGCCGGCGGCGACCCGCTCGCGGAGTACTTGCATCACTATCTCTTGGTGGCCCAGGTCGAGTGCCGCGGTCGGCTCGTCGAGCAGCAACAACTGTGTCTCCTGGGCCAGCAGCCGGGCGAGTGCGATGCGCGCTCGTTCACCACCGGACAGGGCGGTGATCCGGCGGTCGGCGAGGTCGGCCGCATCGGCAGCCGCGAGCGCGGCGTCGACGCGGCGTTCGTCGTCGTCCCGGCTGGCGAGGTCGCGCCACGGGGCGCGGCCCATGCGCACCACCTCGCGGGCGACGAACGGGAACGCGACGGCGAACTGCTGGGGCAATACCGCCCTGCGCAGTGCCAGCTCGATCGGCGACCAGTCGGCGGCCGGGCGCCCGTCGACGACGATGGCGCCCTCGCTGATCGCCAGGTCGCCGGCGATCGCCGCAACCAGGCTCGACTTGCCGGCACCGTTCGGCCCGACCAGCGCGATCAGTTCGCCCGCGTGCACAGTGAGGTCGATCCGGGTCAGTACCTGGCGCGACCCGCGCGCGGCGGTCACGCCGCGGACGACGAGCAGTTCGCCGCCGGCTTCCTGACGCCCGGGGGCGACAGCAGCGCGGGGCCGCACCTTCACGCCCAACCGCCTTGCTGGGTGCGGGTGCGGCGCAGCAGGAAGAAGAACACGGGGCTGCCGACCAGCGCCGTCAGCACGCCGAGCGGAATCTCGGCCGGGGCCGCGGCGGTGCGCGCGATCAGGTCGCCACCGACCACGATCAGCGCACCGGCGAGCGCCGAGGCGGGCAGCAGCGTGCGATGCCCGGGGCCGATCAGCATCCGGATCAGGTGCGGGATGACCAGCCCGACGAACGTGATCACACCCGACACGGCCACCGCCGAGGCCGTCAGCACGGCGACGATCACCATCGTCACCAGGCGTAGGCGTTCGACGTCGACGCCGAGGTGCTGGGCGGGCCGCTCGCCCAGTGCGAGCAGGTCGAGCCGGCGGGCCTGGGTGCACGCCAGCACGGTGCCGCCGATCGCCAGCGGGGCGACCGCGGCCACCTTCACCCAGGTCGCCTGGGCCAGGCTGCCGAGCATCCAGAACGTGATGCTGCGCAGCTCGGCGTCGGTCGAGAAGTACTGCATCAGCCCGATGACTGCGCCCGTCATCGCGTTCAGGGCGACACCGGTCAACACGAGCGTGACGATCTCGGTACGGCCGCCCGAGCGTGCCGACCCGTACACCAGCAGCACCGTGGCGAGCCCGCCGACGAACGCGGCGATGCTGATGCTCCACGTGCCGAACGCGTGGAACCCGACCACGATCGACATCACCGCGCCGAGCGCAGCGCCCGACGAGACGCCGACGATGCCCGGCTCGGCGAGCGGGTTGGCAAACGACCCCTGCATCAGCGCACCCGCGGTGCCGAGCGCGGCGCCGACGCACAGGCCGAGGGTCACGCGCGGCACGCGGATTTCCCACAGCACCGACTGGCCGAGGTCGTCGGGCAGCGTGCCCACGCGGAGCCCGACCTTGTCGGCCAGCGTGGCGATCACCTCGCTCAACGAGAGATCGAACGAGCCCATGCTGACCGCCGCCAGGCAAACGCCGATCAGGCCGAACGCGAGGCCGGTGATGACGAGGCCGGAGCGCTGCGCCGAGGGCGTCACGAGCCGTCGGGGTAGAGCTGCCCGACGATCTCTTCGATCGCCTGCGCGGTCCGCGCGCCGAAGCTGTAGAGCAGGCCGTCCTCGATGGTGACGACGCGCCGGTCGCGCCCTGCCGGCGTCTGGGCGATGCCGGGGATGGTGACCAGGCCGTCGACACCGCCGACGGACGCGAGGCCGGTCGTCGTCATCAAGATCACGTCGGGCGCAGCCTCGACCAGCGCCTCGGAGGTGAGCGGCGTGAACGCCCTCCCGAGACCCATCTCGGTGCCGGCGTCGATACCACCGGCGGCGGCGATCATCGAATCGGCGCCCGACCCAGGCCCGCCGAGCAGGTACACGCCCGCGGTGCCACGCATGTAGAGGAACGCGATCCGCGGCGCCGCGTCGCCGGTGGGAACCGACGCCCGGGCGGCGGCGATCTCGTCGGCGGTGCGCTGGGCGAGCTCGGCGCCCGCCTGCGGTACCCCGAGCGCGGTCGACAGCAGATCGATCCGTGTGATCGCGTCGTCGAGGCTCTTGGGTGTGTCGAGTACCAATACCGGAACACCGGCGGCCCGGATCTGCTCGAGTGCCTCCGGTGGCCCGGTGTCGGTCTGGGCGAGGACGACGGTGGGACGTTGCGACAGCACCGACTCGGCCGACACGTCGTGGCCGCGGGTGACCAGCGGCAGCCCGGCCGCCTCGGCGAACGTGGCGCTGGCGTCGCGGGCCACGACCTGGTCGCCGAGCCCGAGGCTGAACACGATTTCGGACAAGTTGCCCCACAGGGGCACGATCCGCGTGGCGTCGTCGACGGTGACCGGCGAGCCGTCGGCCGAGGTGACGGTGGCCGGGAGGGTCCGCGTGGCATCGGCCGTGACCGGCCGGAGTGGGGCCAACGCGGTCGCCGACGGTGTCGTCGTGGCGCCGTCGTCGGTGGGGGGCACGTAGAGCGGCAACGTCGCCGGCGTCGTGCCGGTGCCCGAGGGCTCGATGGGGGTGGGCGCCGGTGACGTGCCCGGCGGGGTGGGTTCGGCGGCTGAACCCTGGGTGCCGCCGCACGCGGCGAGCGTGCCGAGGGTGGCGACGGCGAGAGCGACAGCCAACGGTCGGTGGGTCACGACGAACGCCTCCTGCGGCGGGGAGCCAGCGCGACCAACCCGGCGGCAACGCCGGCCGTACCGGTCCACACCGGCCAGGCCGGCGCGGCGCCGCGGGCGTCGCGGACGACCTCGGCGGGGTCGGTGTGGGCGGCGACGGTGGGGGGCACCGTGACGGCGGTGACCGGCACGGCGGGGAGGGTGCTGGCCGGCGGTGCCGCCGGAGCGGCCGCGTCGAAGAAGATCGGCACGATCACGTCGAGCGACCGATCGGCCAGGCGGGTGTGATCGCTACGGGTGACCACGGCGCACTGCACCTGACGGCAGTCGATCTGGTCGTTGAGCTGGGCGGCGACCGTGAGCTCCGTCTCGAACGTGCCACCCGGCCCGTACGCGACTGCGAGGCCCTCGCCGTAGTCGGGTGGGTGCGACGACACCCATGTAGACGCGCCACCCTCGCCCGACAGGTCGACCCCGCCGCCGCACGGTGTGGGCGTCTGGCCCGGCGCGGGCACGATGCAGAAGGCGACGTAGATGCCGCGCGACTCGTCGTAGCCTGCGCCGGTGACGGTGATCGTCTCGCCGGTGGGGTCGAGCCCCTGTGTTTTGGAGACCTCGAGCGACGGTTCGGCGGGCTCGGCGGGGGGAGCGGCGAGGGCGGTCGGTGAGGCGAACGTGAGGCACGTCGCCGCCGCGACCACGATCGTCTGGAGGAAGCGCCGCCTCGCACCGAGCATGAACATGACGCTACAGGTCGGGATAGGCTCACCGACTATGCACGAAGAGGCGGGCCTTCAGACCATCCCGGCAGCGTTCTCCGAGCGGTTGCGTGAAGCGACCGCCGAGGTCCACGACGCGGCCGAGCAGTCGACGTTCATGACCCGTCTGGTCGACGGCCAGATCTCGGTCGGCGAGTACGTCGGGCTGACCCGTCAGTACCACGCGATCTACGCGGTGCTCGAGGAGGCCGCCGTGGTGATGCGCGACGACGCGGTCGCCGGGCAGTTCGTCGTGCCCGGCCTCGAGCGGCTGCCCTCGCTGGAAGCCGACCTCGTCGCGCTGGCCGGGCCGGACTGGGCGAGCGAGCACGCGGTCACTCCGGCCACCGAGGCGTATGCGACGCGACTGCGTGAGGTGTGCTTCGACTGGCCGGGCGGCTTCGTCGCGCACCACTACGTTCGGTACCTGGGTGACCTGTCGGGTGGCCAGATCCTGCGGCGCATCCTCGGGCGCACGCTCGGTCTCACCACCGATGCCGGGCTGGCGTTCTACCTGTTCGACCAGATCGACAACGGCGTGCAGTTGAAGAAGCGCTACCGCACCCTGCTCGACGAGGCGCCGTGGGCGCCCGACGAGCAGGACCGCATCGCAGCCGAGGCGGCCCGAGGGTTCCAGTTGAACATCGCCACGTTCGCCTCACTCGAGGCGTAGCCGCAAGGCCGTTTAGTTCGGCGGCCGGTCGCCGGTGGTTTCGACAGGCTCCACCACCTGGTCAGCGCTTGCGCCCGGTGGTTGAGCTTGTCGAAACCACCGAGAGCGTCTTTTCGAAGAATCGGCTGAGCGGGTGGTCGGGGTAGCCACCGAACGCGCCGCATGGGGTGAACCCGGCTGATCGGTAGAGCGCGATCGCGGCGTCGAAGGCGGCCCCGGTTTCCAGCCGGATTACGTCCGCGCTCAGTTCCCGTGCCCTCGCTTCGATTGCGTCGAGGATGCGCCGCGCCACGCCGTTGCCACGAGCGGCGGCCAGTACGTGCATCGACTTGACCTCGCCCCACTCACCGAAGTGCGCATAGGCGCCGATGCCGATCGCCGTGCCGCGGTCGAACGCGCCGAAGAACGTGATGTGCGGTGCCAGCAGCCCGCTCAGGTCGAGCCGATGGCACGCGTCGGGGTCGGCGGTGGTGGCGTCCATCAGGCCGACGTGGGCCTCGATGATGGGCACGACCCGTGGGTCGTCGGCCGGGACGGGTTCGACGACGATCATGGAGCGAGCGTCGTGACGATGGTGTAGGCACGTTTGCGAGGGATCGCGAGCTGGGTGGCGACCGCTGCCGCCGCGTCCTTGCGGGTGGCGCCGCCGGCGATCGCGTCCCGCAGTGCAGCTTCGATCGCGGCGTCGTCGACCTCGGCTGCTACTTCGGACGCTCCGGCGAGCACGATCACGTACTCGCCACGCGGTTCACCCACGTCGGCGGCGGCCGACGCCAACGTGCCGCGCTGTACCTCCTCGTAGAGCTTCGTCAGCTCGCGGGCCACGGCGACTTGCCGCTCGCCACCGCACACGTCGGCGAGGTCGGCGAGCGTGCGGGCGATCCGGTGCGGGGCCTCGTACAGCACGACCGTGCGACGCTCGGCGGCGACGTCTCGGAGGCGGATCGTGCGCTCGCGCCCCGAGCGGGGGAGGAAGCCCTCGAACACGTACCGACCGGTGGGCAGGCCGGAGATGACGAGCGCGGTGACGGCCGCGGCCGGGCCGGGTACTGCCGAGACGACGTACCCGGCGTCGAGTGCGGCGCGTACCAAGCGCTCGCCGGGGTCGGAGACGCCGGGGGTGCCGGCATCGGTGACCACCGCCACGTCGAACCCGTCGCCGAGCACGGCGAGCACGTCACCGATCCGTTCGTACTCGGTGTGCTCGTTGGCGACCGCCAGGCGCTGGGCGCGCACCCCCGCGTGCTGGAGCAGCCGCCCGGTGCGGCGGGTGTCCTCACAGCACACCAGCGCGGCGCTGGCGAGCACCTCGACCGCCCGTGGTGCGAGGTCGCCGAGGTTGCCGATCGGCGTGGCCACCAGCCACAAGGTCGCGCTCACGTCGTGAATCGTCTCACGTGCATTCGTCGCGTTCGCTGACCTCGAGCTGGTCGCCGACCCGCAGGCCCCAGCGGGCGAACGCCCCGGCCTCGGCCTCGACCACGTAGCGCGCCCGCCACACCGGAATGCCCACCCTCCGGCGATGCATCTGCATGGTCTTGACGACCACGCCGTCGGCGTCGAGGAAGGCCACGTCGATCGGGAACCGCATCCCCAGCGTGTGCACCCAGCGGCATGGGCGCAACACGATCGCCCCGTCGATCGTGTCGCGACCGAGCAGACCCCGGCGCCGGGCCTCGCGGCTGTCGGCCACCTCGGCCGAGGCGAGCACCCGGGGGTCGTCGGTGTCTCTCGTGACCAACCACGGCACCCCGCCAACGATACGGCAGACACGGGACGCGCCACCGTCGTCCCGGCCGACCGCCCAGCGGGATGACCACGGAGCGTGGTGTCGATGCCGGTATTTCGTGGCGCGGTCGGCGGCCTGCGCCGTACCCTCACGGCGGTGCTTGGCTGGGCAGATGTCGACTGGATCCGAGCCCTCGCGTACCTCATCGGCGTGGGCGTGTGCCTCGTTGCCGCGCGCGTCGACCGCCCGGGCCTGCCTGGCCATTGGCGGATGTTCTGGCCGCTGACGGCGGTGCTGCTTGCGGCGATGGCGATCGGGCGGGCCGGCGACGTCGCCGGCCGACTCCGCGATGTCGTTCGTGACGGGGCATTGTCGGACGGCTGGTACGAACAGCGGCGACACTGGCAGGTAGCGGTCGTGGCCGCCGTCGGCGTGATCTGGTTGGTCGGTGGCCTCGCTGTTTGCCTGCGCACCCTGGAACGCCGTCCGAGATACCTGCCGGTCGTGATCACGACGGCGGCGCTGTGCGGATTCATGGCAGTCCGGATGGTCTCGTTGCATCAGGTCGACTCGATCCTGCACCATCGGCACCTTGCCGGAATGAGGGTGGGCACGGTGCTCGAGTTCGTCCTCCTCGCCATGTTCGGAGGGGCGACGCTGGTTGCGCTGCGACCACTCTGGGCGTTGGGCACGGCCCGGCCGGCCATCGCCACGGCCGACGCCAGCGAGTAGCCGCAGTCGCCGCACGGGGCCCCCTTTCCTTGGCCTTACCATCATCAAGAATTGTGACAGGCCTTGCACGGCCGGCGATGTTCTGCGCGCGCAGCGTGTGATTTCTCCAGATTTAACACGCCCGAAGCGAAGTTCGTCGCAATCGGCTTTACAGACTCAGGTCGTCTCGGTACCGTGCTTGGCTCGACGTGTAAGGCACACGCAAGGCGATGCGGAAGCCGGAAAGCCACTTGCACGTCGGGTCCATCGAGGAGCCGGGAACCATGGGAACAACTGTCGAGAGCATGTACACCAACGCCGACGTGATCGAACGCGTCGTGGAAGCCGAGCACCCGATCGCCGACGACATCGTCGGTCCCGACTCGACCGAGGTCGAGCCCAGGTGGTCACCCCGGGCGCTCAAGGCGCGCGTGGTCATCGCCGATGGCGTGGCCCTGTGCTCCGGTGTGATGTTGGCGTTCCTCATCCAGGGCCTCGTCCGCCCGGTGCCGGGTTGGATCATCATCGGACACGTCGTGCTGTTCGTCGGCTCGCTTCCGGGCTTCGCGCTGGGCGCGGCCGCGAATCGGCTCTACGTCTCCCGCGCCAACGCCCGCCGGTCCCAGGAGGCCGTCAACGTCGCCAAGGCGCTGGCGGCGGGTCTCGGTGTGTTCCTGCTGCTCGCCACCGCGGTCAAGTACGAAGAGCTGTCGCGGCTCTGGCTCGGGCTCGTGGGGGTGTCGGCGTTGACGACGGTCCTGATCGAGCGCGAGATCGTCCGGGTGGTGTTCGATCGGATGCGCCGCAACCGCACCCTGCAACGCCGGATCCTCATCGTCGGTACCGATCCACATGCTGTCGGTCTGCTGCACGCCTACCAGCGCAACCCGCAGTCCGGCTACCAGGTCGTCGGGTTGGTCGGCGACGACGACCTCGGCGTGCGTGGCGGAGTCCGGGTGGTCGGCCCCATCGAGGACCTGCAGCGGTTGCTGCGCCGTCACGATGCCGTCGGCGTCGTGGTGTCCCAGCAGGGCGTGAGCGCCGACGACGTCAACACGCTGACGCGCCAGCTGACCGACCAGGGTTTCCACGTGGCGCTGTCGTCCAGCCTTCGCGACATCGCGATCGATCGGCTGCGGGCGCAAGAGGTCGACGGCCACACGATGCTCTACGTCGAGCCGATCGTGCGCGGGGGCTGGCGGTCCGGGGCCAAGCGGGCCTTCGACGTCGCTGTCGCCGCGTTGATCCTGCTGTTGTCGGTGCCGGTGCTGGCCGTGGCCGCGGTGGCCATCAAGCTGACGAGCCGCGGGCCGGTGCTGTTCCGGCAGGAACGTGTCGGCCGCAACGGTGAGATCTTCCGGCTGTACAAGCTGCGCACGATGGTCGTCGATGCCGAGGCGTTGAAGGCCGAACTGATGGCGCAGAACGAAGCCGATGGCCCGATCTTCAAGATGAAGCGCGACCCCCGCGTGACCTCGGCGGGCCGCGTGCTGCGCAAGTTCTCGATCGACGAGCTTCCCCAGTTGTGGAACGTGTTGCGCGGCGACATGAGCATGGTCGGTCCGCGCCCGATGCTGTCGAAGGAAACGTGTGAGCTCGACCCGACGGTGCTCGCCGAGCGCATCCGGGTGTTGCCCGGGCTGACGGGCCTGTGGCAGGTGTCGGGTCGGTCGTCGGCGTCGTTCGAGCAGTACGCGCGGTTCGATCGCTACTACGTCGACAACTGGTCGCTGCTGGTCGACCTCAGGATCTGCGTTCGTACGGTGGGCGTCGTGCTCACCGGCCGCGGCGCGGCGTAGGCCGGCCGGGGCAGCGGTGGGTCGGTGGCCGACCGTCACGCTTAGCGATGGTTGACGAACTCGGGCGCCTCCCACGTGCGCGCGGCCAGGTGCTGGCGTACGCCGATGTTGCCCGCCCCGAGTGAGCCGCCTCCCTCGATGTAGGCGATCGCGTCGGCGGTGTACCAGCGGCCGCTGAACCACACGCCCATGCACCCCCACGCGTCGCCGGCCCCGTACTCGCGCCCGCGCTCGACATCGTTGAGCCAGGCCACGTCACCCTCGTAGCAGTAGCGCCAGACGGCGTAGGTGTAATCGAGGTTGTAGGCCGACGAGTTGGCGGCATCCGGGAACGCCGAGCCGTGATAGGGCACGCGCACCTGCCCCAAACCGAACGACTCCCCGTTGTCGCCCACCGCCCACTGGTGCCAGTACGACTCCTTGACCACCTGGGCTCGGACCATGTCCTCGTCGATGCCCCACTTGCAGGCAGCCCACTGGATGATCTCGTCGGTGGTGCCGGTGAAGTTCCCGTCGACACGACGGAAGCCCGGCCAGTCGGGACTGGTGTTCGGGCCACTGCCGCGAACGCTGTTCGGCCCACTGTTGTCCGGGCGGATCTCAGGGGCGGGCCGGACACGGGCTGCGCACTCGGCGCCGGACGGCAGCTCGGCGCCCACCGGCAGCGTGGCGAACCGGCCGCTGCCGGCAACGGTGGTTGGTGGAGTGGTCGTGGGAGGCGGTGCCGGTCGGTCGACCCGGCCGGCAACCACGCCGACGACGTCGATCACCACGTGCATGCTCGACCCGTCGGCCAACCGCGGGCGCAGGCACAGTTCCCCCTCGGCCGACAGGCCGAGGGTGGCCTGATTCGCCCGGGTTGCGCCCGGCCAGACGTTCACCGTCGAGCTCTGCGGCTCGTTCGAGCCGCATGGCCAGGCGGTCAGGTGCCCGAGCGCCCCGCTGTGCACGACGACCACGTTGACGGTCACCCCGGCCGCTGAATTGGGAACGCTGCCGTAGCCGGCGATTCGTACCCGGACGGTGTCACCGTCCGCCACCGCGCCCTGCCGGCTGCCGATGCGTGTGTCGAGCGCGCGCTCGGGATCGATGGGGTCGAGCGACGACCCGGCAGGGATCCAACCGAAGGCGTCGACGACGACGTCGACCGGAGTGCTCGAGGTCAGGCAGGTACGGGCGCCGGTGACGCGGGTGAACGTGAAGTGCGGGACCACCTCGTGTGGCCCGAAGTTCACCGTCGAACTGCCGGGCGCCGCGCCGCACGGGGCCACCGCGAGCCAGCCGGGCTGGTCTCGTGACACGACGGTCACGTTGAGCGCCGCGCCGGTGGCGTCGCCGGGGATGCCGGTGATGCCGGAGATGTCGAGCGCGACCTCTTCGCGAGCCGGGATCGCTGCACCGTTGCGGGTGTCGAGCAGCCGCTGCGGCGCAGACCCGCCGTAGTCCCCCGCCTCCATCACGGCCGTCAGGTCGACGATCAGGTCGACCGTGGTCGAGGCGGTGAAGCACACCCCGCCGGCGACGTCGGCGAGCGCCACCATGTTGGCGACCGGGTGACCGGGCACGACGTTCAGGATCGACGTGGCCGGCCGGGGGTGAGCACACGACCAGACCGAGATCCAGCCCGGTCCTGCCGCCCGATCGCCGGTGAGGTTGAGGGCGACCGCCGCGCCCGCTGGCACCAGCTCGGTGGGCAGGACGAGCCGGCGCACCTGCTCGCGCATCAGTGGGCCCGCTCCTCGCCGCGTGTCGAGCACCCGAGTCGGCAACTCGGGGTCGGTGGCCGCGGCGAGGTGTCCCGACGTGTGTGCGGCGGCGCCCGCACCGGCGACCAGCACCGCGGCCAGCGCTGGGCCTGCCCAGCATCGCATCCAAGATCCCATTGCTGGATCCTCTCTCCTGCCGCCCTCAAATGTTACGGTTACATTACAGGCTGAGTGCCCGGGTGGAGGCGCGGGTCGCACCTGCGACCACTGCGGTCACGACCTACGCGGTACGGCGGTCGGGGAGACGAGGTGTGCCGAGCCGTCGCGGACGTCGATGGTCGCCGTCGGGTGGCCGAGCACGGCGACGGCGGCGACGTGGGCTTGGTCGTCGGCGACGATGTCGACGTCGACGAGCGTGCACGCCGGGGCAACCGCGCCCCGATAGCGCAGCAGTTCCGGAGCCGAGTTGGGGGCGCTGACCTGCACCTCTGCCGGCGCCACCCGCAGGCCATGCCCGAACGCCTTGAGGACCGCCTCCTTGCGGACCCACGTGATGGCGAACCCGCGGGCGTCCTCCACGAGCACCCGCTCGGACGGCGTGCACGCCACTGCCGCCAGGTCGCGCCACTCGCCAGGAACCACTTCGACGTCGACGCCGACCTGCCCGCGAGCGGACGTCGCCACGGCGACGAACCGTCCGGCGTGACTGACGGAGATGTCGAGCCCGGGCTCGTCGACCAGCCGCGGGCGACCGTGCGGTTGGCCACATTCGGGGCACGTGCGGTCGATCCGCACCGTGTCCGGTGGCCGGCCGGCGGCCTGGCCGGCGAGCAGGCGCACCAACGCGGCCGCGCTGGTGAACCGGTCGCGATCAGCAACGTTACGAAGGCGCGCCCGTCGCGTCCGTTCGACGTCGTCGATGAGTGACACCAGGTGGTCGGTGCGCGGGGGGACGGCAGCTACCCAGACGGTGCAGTCCCGAGCCAGCACCCCGACGAGCGTACGGGACCGATCGCCCGCGACGTCGCTACCCTCTGCCGTCAATGACGGTTGAGTCGCGTTCCCGCGTTCTGCTGACGGTCTCGGGGGTGATCCCGGAGTCGCTCGACGCCGAGGTCGCCGCCGGTCTGCGCCCCCGCGCCGACTACCGCGTGCTGGCCGAGCAGATGGATGCCGACGTCGTCGACGTCACCCGAGCGCTCGCCGAGACCGGGCGCGTCGGGCGTGTGCTCCAGCGCGCCGGGGCCGGCGTGCTGCTGGGCTGGTACGCGTTCCGGCATCGGCGGCGGTACTCGGTACTGCTCACCGACGGCGAGCAGGTGGGAATCCCGCTGGCGTTGCTGACGCGCCTGTTCGGGCGTGGTGGGTCGCGTCACGTGATGATCGCTCATGTCCTGTCCGTGCCCAAGAAGGCGCGTCTCATCGCGACGGCTCGGCTGGCCTCGCAGATCGACCGGTTCGTCGTGTACTCGAGCTGGCAGGCCGGCTTCGTGGTCGCGCGGTTCGGGGTCGATGCCTCCCGCGTCGTGCACTCGACGTTCATGGTCGATGCCCGGTTCTTCGACCCGAGCATCTGCAACGTCCCACAGCGGCGGATGATCAGTGCCGCGGGCTTGGAACGTCGTGACTACCCGACGTTGATGGCCGCGGTCGGCGGGCTCGACGTGGAGGTGTTGATCGCCACCGCGAGCCCGTGGTCGAAGTGGGCCGACTCGACGGCCGATCGTCCGTTGCCCGACAACGTCACCATCGTCCAGTTGAGCTTGCTGGAACTTCGCCAGATGTATGCCGCCGCCCAGTTCGTCGTCGTGCCGCTCACCGATGTCGACTTCCAGGCGGGGATCACGGCGATCCTCGAGGCGATGGCGATGGGCAAGGCGGTCGTGTGCACGCGCACACGGGGCCAGACCGACACGGTGATCGATGGCGAAACCGGGGTGTACGTCGCCCCGGGCGACGTCGCCGGGATGCGACAGACGATCGCCAGCCTGCTCGCCGACGAGGAGCGCACCAGCCGACTCGGCGAGGCGGCACGCGAGTGGGTGCTCGCCCAGGCGACCATCGAACGCTACGCCGAGGCCCTCGATCAGGTCGTCACCGGCACCCTGGTTGCCACGGAGAGTGGCCGCGCCGACCAGTGAGGTGGCAATCGGGTAGGTAGGTCGGGCACCACCTACCTCCCGAGCGGCTGCCGGGCCTCTGGCCGATGTACAGCTCCGCTGGCAGGAGGTACAGTCTCGACGGTGGACGGATCCGGGAGCCGGCGAGGCGGTTCGTGTCTGGTCGCGGCACCGCGTCGCAGAGCTTCGAACCGACCGCTGTGGGTGCACGCACTCGTCGCGATCTTCATGTTGTTCGCCGGGTTGGCGGTGCTCAGTACGGCTGGCAACCAACCAGCGAACAGTTCGGTCGAGACCTCCTCGACGACCGGCGGGCACGACGGGTCGACTGCTGAGGCTGCCGTCCGCCGCGCCGCCAAGCTCGTGGCTTCCCCGGTTGCTCACGACGAGGTGACCACCCCCCAGGAAGCCGTCGACACTGCCGATGGGCCTGGCGACGACGCCGTGCCGAAGACGGCGCCTGTCGAGCGCTTCACGCCAGGTCGCGCCCCACCACCTCTCATCGTCTAGGTGGCGGCCGTGGGCGCCGGCATGCCGCCTTCCGCCGTGTTCGTTTCGCGTCCCCCGGCAACTTGCCCCGCCGGCCTGCGCGACCCCACCCGACGATGAAAGCGATCCAACCATGCCTGCATCCACCGACCGGTTCGTCTTCTTACCCAGCGGCCGCCAGCTCGATCTCGAGCGGTCGCGCTGGGAGGGCGTCCTCGACGGCGAAGAGTTCGAGTACTGTCGCCGCCACGGCATTGCGATCTCCTACGACTGTGCGCAGATCGGTTGGGTGTCGAGCCGCTGTCATGACGACACCGAGCCGACGGCGATCTCCGCCGCAGATCGCGACGCGCGGCAGGAGGCTGGGCCGGCTCCGGAGCTCGTCACCGATCTGACCGAGTTCGCCGACCGCACGCTCCGCAATGTGCTCGACCTCACGCCGGAGGCGGCGACAGAACTCGACGCGAGTGCGGTGGCCGTCCTCGATCGCGCGGTGGCACGGGTCGCCAGCGAGCGAGGACACGGGCCGGCCGACAGCTTGAGGTGGGCGCTGCGGTCGCGCCTCTTCGCCGCTCGGAGCACGCTGCTCGAACCGCTCCAGGCCGGCCACGCCAACGGCGCGGAGGTCACGTTCCGGCGGTGGACCGACGCCGACGTACCGACGTATGTCGCGTTGCTCGGCAACCCGCGTGTGTGGCGGCACCTGCCCGACCCCTACCCCGACCCGTTCACCGACGAGATCGCGCGCACCTTGATCGACATCAGCTTGCTCGACTTCCACCACGACGCCAACGCCGTGCTGATCGACGGACATCCTGTCGGGCAATGCGTGCTCCGCTTCGACGATCCATGCGGCTCGATCAGAGCAGCCGAGGTGTCGTACTGGTTGGGCGAGGAACATTGGGGGCGCGGCCTGATGAGCCGGATCCTGCCCCGGTTCACGTCCCGTAGCTTCGATCGCCACGACGATGTCGAGGCGATCTACGCCTGGATCGCGCCGGACAACGTGGCGTCGGCGAAGGCGGCGATCCGTGCTGGGTACCACCGCGACGAGTCATCGATCGAGCAGATGGTCGCCCCGGCGATCCGTCGGCCGGGTTGGGAGCGCTACGTCACCTACCGCAGCCAGTGGGCGAGCGCAGCGCCCGCCAACGTTGACGGCTAGCGCCGTGACACAGGTGTCGGTGGTTGCGGCACTAGCTGCGCAGGGTGGTCCAGCTCACGCCGATGCCGTCGAGCGCGGCTGCCAGCTCGGCCGCGCTCGGCGCGTGCACGGCAATGTGGTGAGCGCGGGCGTGCTGAAGGAGGCCGACCAGTTGCGCCGCGGCAGCGTCGCCCAGGCGCGTCGGTGGGCCGATGTGGAGCGCGGCGCCCGTGTCGAGGTGGGCGACCGCGTCACTCCACGAGGCACCCCCCGGTGCGCCCACGGGTGCACAGGTGACCGTGACCTCTGACGGCGTGAGGGCGAGCTCGATCGCACCGTGACGACGCCGACGCCGGGAGGCGCGCCACACCGAGGCCAGTCGCGGGCCGAACACACGGATGTCGTGCAGGTAGCGGGGACCGAGCCGGCGCGGCTCCTGGAGCGCGCGGACGACCCACTCGAAGCCGATCCGCTGGACCCAGCGGGGGGCCCGCTTGCGTTCGCCGGTGAACATGTCGAGTGAGCCACCGACACCGATCAGCACGGGTACGCCGAGCCGCTCACGGTACGCGGCGATGAAGCGCTCTTGCTTGGGGTTGCCGAGCGCGACGCACAAGATGTCGGGGGCCGCGCGGACGATCGACTCGATCGTGGCGGGATCGACATCGGCGGGGTCGTCGATGATCGGGCCGGGGTCGACGGTGAACGCCGCCGCCGGGTAGCGCGAGCGCATCATCGCCACCGCCCGTTCGGCGACGGCGGGCGCCGAGCCGAGCACGTGGATCCGCCACCCGGTGCTCTCCGAGCGGGCCACCAACTCCGGGAGCAGGTCGGACCCAGCGACGCGTTCGCGCAGCGGCATGCCCAGCAGGCGCGCGGCCCACACGACCGGAGTGCCGTCGGCGAGGCAGACGTCGGCACCCTGGAGCGTCGCGTGGATCTCGGAGTCGTCGATCGCGTTCACCAGGAAGTCGACATTGACGGTGGCGATCTGGAACGTGTGGCCGTCGTGCCGCCCGCGCTGCACGAGGTCGCCGATCAGGTCGACCGTCTCGGCCATCGTCACGTCGGCGATCGGGATGCCGAACAGCAGGCTGGGTGGTCGGTTCATCCTGAATCCACCGATCGCTGTGGTCGCCCGTGGGCGTTGCCCCAGGCCACGGCAGTTGCGTCGACGTTGGCTCTGGTGCACCGTTCGTGGAACCCAGCCTGCGTGGCGCTTGAACGCAACGCATTGACGAGCCTGGATTCACCGTGATGGCGGCGAGGAACGAGTCGCCAGATCGGTGGACCCAGGTTCATGCACTCGTCCCGTCGGTTTCGGCGTTCCGGCGTGTACGTGTCCAGCCGACGTCGCGGCGGCGCAGCACCGAGAGCCACAACATCGTCTTCCAGGCGATCTGGCGTGGGGCGGCGAGCAGCGCGCGGTAGTGCCGCGGCGTCGCCCGGGCCGACACCAGCCCGGCGAGCACGTGTGCGGCGACCGCCGCGATCGTGGCGACGTCGATCGCCAGTGCGGTGCGTGCGCGGCGCCGTCCGGCGACCGCGCCAGCGGCCGACAGGGCGGCGACCGCGAGCTGCCCGGCGACGAGCGCTGACAGCGGTGGGGTGAGGTGGTCGAGCACGGCGTCGGCGTAGGCAGCACGGCGTCTACCCGCGCGGGGGAGGCCGCGCAGCAGTTGGGGGACGAAGCGTCGCGCGACCTCGATGCGGCCGCGTTCCCAGCGTTCGTTCTGGGTGCGCGCGGCCGAGGCCTCGGTGGGCATCTCGGCCCACAGGACGGCGTCGGGGGCGAACGCCACCCTGATGCCGTCGAGCAGCAGTTCGTTCTGCATCTCGGCGTCCTCGACCAGATGCCCCGACCATCGCCGCGTGGCGAGCAATTCGCGGCGGAACATCATCCCGTTTCCGTACAGCCCGCACGACCCACCCAGCCGCGTGCGGCCGAGCGGTCGCAGCCGGTGCCGGCAGGCGAGCGCGGCGAACCGGAAGCTGGTAGCCGGGGTGGGTTCGGGCTCGCGCACCGAGTAGTAGCCCTGGGCAACCGCCGCGCCGCTTTGCACGGCGGCGTCCATCGCTCGGAGGAACCCGGGTGCGAGCGACGTGTCGGCGTCGACGATCACGACCGCGTCGCTGTCGTCGCCGGCATCGGTAAGGCGGTCGAACAGCCAGTTCAGTGCAGGCCCCTTGCCGGCATCGTCGGGCGCGTCGCGGCGGTACACGGTCCAGTGGGTGGCTGCGACGATGTCGGCGGTGGCGTCGGTGCAGTTGTCGGCGACGACGTGCACCGAGAACAGGTCGAGCGGGTAGTCGAGCCGGTCGAACGCAGCCAACGCCTCACCGATCACTGCTGCCTCGTCGTGAGCAGGAACGAGGATCGCGAAGCGCGTCTGCGGGCTGCGCGGGGCACCGGCACGGCGCGGCGCGAGCGCGGCGGCGCTGACGACGGTGAGATACGCAGCGGGCACCGCGACCGCCGTTGCCGCGGCGACCACCGCGGTGTCGACGACCGCGCCGAGCGTTCGGGGAAGGGTGGGCGCCGAGCTCACCGGGGCACCCCGGCGAGTGGGTGACGCCGGGCGACCTGCCGGCGAAGGTTGCTGTGCTCGGCCTCGGCCTGAGGATCGCGCTCGGCTGTCGACAACCGGGCCATGTTGGCACAGGCCGCCATGCAGCTGGCCAGGAACAAGGTGCTGCGTGCGTCCCAGGCGATGTCGACGTAGGCGAAGACGAAGTACATCGCCACATACCCCAGTGCAGCGACGGTGATCGCGAGCTGGTTCCCCGACGGAACGGTGAGCGCTGCGCGCAGGCCGGCCCGCAGCGTGAGGGCGATCATCACGAGCAGCGAGACGAAGCCGAGGTAGCCGGTCTTCAACCACACCCACAGCACCGAGTTGTGCGGGATGTACTCGTAGAACACGAAGAAGCTGATGTCGGGGAGGCGGATCGGTTGCAGGAACGGGCGGCCGAAGCCGACGCCGGTGGCCGGTTCGGTGCGCAACGTGTAGACGAGGTTGTAGTTCTCGATGATCCGATACACGTTCGACGAGGCGTCGTGTTCGTTGACCTCGGACGGGGCGACGACGGTCTTGATCGCCTGGGCGCCGAAGCCGACGCCGCTTGTGGAGTTCCAGAACGCCGCGGTGTAACCGCCCGTCACGATCAGCACCGCCGGGACGAGCGCGAAGAACGCCGCACGCCGCCGATAGAGCAGTACCAGTGAGAACACCATGAAGCCCAGCGCGAGGGCGACGATGCCGGCCCGGCGCTGCGACAGCAACATGACGTAGCCGGTGGGGATGGCCAGCAGCGCGAGCAGCATGCGGGCCCAGCGCGACGTGCCGTGGAACAGCAGCAGGCCGAGCAGCAGCAGGAACACCCAGTTGTAGTGGACCGATGCCGCATGCTCGGTGAGCGACTCGAGGTCGGCACGTTCGACCCCGTCGAGCGACCAGTAGTGCCCGATCGCGATCAGTTCGTGGACCAGCAGCGCGCACGCGGCGACGATCGCGAGGTAGGTGTAGTGCGCGGTGCGCGTGAACAGGTTCGTCACGAGCACGAACATGACCGGCAGGTAGAACATCGGCCGGCTTTCCCAGATCGCGATCGTGAGGTTGCCGCCGCGGAGGAACACGCCGTAGAACAAGCCGGCCATCAGCATCGTGCCGAACACCGCAACGGCCCACACGACCGGCCGCCCCTCGATCCGCGCCTGGCGTGAACCGGCCAGGCCTGCCAACCAGGCGACCGTCGTGGCACCGAGGTACAGCTCGATCGGGGTGAACGTGAGCGCATCGTGGAGGAACAGGATCGACTCGCGGCTCGAGAAGTTCAGCCCGAACGGGTACCACGACGCGGTCGGTGCGTCACCGATCAGCGCGAACAGCACCGTCAGGTAGATGCCGAGGATCGGCTTGCAGAGGATCGCGACGGCTCCGACCGCCAGCACGGTGCCGGCGATCGGGAAGTAGAACCCGCCCATCCGGTAGCCGACCGCCGCCACCATCAGCCCGAGGCCGAACATCGCCAGCGTCGCCAGCGTCTCGTTGTTGCGGTTGCGTCGGTGTTGCTGGGTGAGGCTGGTCACCCGCGGTTGCGCGGCGTGAGCCATCGTCTACACCACCCGCAGCGAGCTGAAGCCCACTGCCAACACGGCGCACGCCAACACGATGTACCGCGTCCGGATGTGACGCGACGCCCGCAACTCCCAGGCAGAGCAACACAGCACGCCGAACATGAAGACGATGAACAGTTGCACGCGGCCCGCTGTCAGTCGTCGACGGTGAACCGCCGGAGTGAGCGCGGCACCCGCGTGGCCGAGCCGTTCAGTAGCAGGCCGAGCACGTCGACCCCGGCCAGTTCGTGGATGGCCTGGCGGACCTGGCGTTCACTGGTGACCCCGTGCCGCACGACGAGGATCGCCGACTCGCACTGACGGCAGATCGTGATCGCCTCGCTGGCCTTGAGCACCGGAGGGCAATCGACCACCACCATGTCGAACCGGGCCGCGATCTTGCGGATCACCGCCGAGAACGCGTCGCTGGCGACGATGACCGGGCGGCGGGCGAGCGGCGCCTGCCCGGCGGGCAAGATCGACAAGCGCGAGTCGTTGGTGGTGACCAGTGCATCGTCGAGGTCGATCACGCCCGCGAGCACCTCGGCGAGGCCGGCGCGTTGCTCGACGGGTGCGCTCCGGCGGCGGGTGGCCGCGCGCCACCAGTTCGTCTCGATCACGCAGACCGAGCGGTTGAGGTCGTGCGCGACGAGTGCTGCCAGGCTGCGGGCGACGAACGTCACGCCCTCGCCGGACAGCGCTGACGTCACTGCCAGCGACGGCGGGATGTCGAGCGGGTTGGCCTGAAGGCGGGCGACCAGGAAGCGTAGTTCGGCGGCGACTTTGGGGGGGACGAGGTGCAGCGGTTGGCCGTTGCTGCCGACGATGAGCAGCCCGCCTTGCTCGGCGCTGGCGGCGAAGTCGGGCTGGCGACCCTTCGAGAGGAACGGGATGTTCAACATACGTGGCTCGGCATCGTCACAGGGCCGCGGTCGGCAGCAGGTTGGGGTCGCTGGGCACCACGATCAGCACCGGCACGTCGAGATGCGTTTCGGTCTCGTCGGGGTACCGCACGGTGCGGTCGAGCAGGGCCGACGCGGCGACCGCGGCGGCCGAGATGATGCTGCCGGCGATCAGCATCAGCATCAGCAGGAGTGCGTCCTGGCGGCGGCGGGCCTCGGGTGCGTCGGGAAGATACGGCGGGTCGATGGTGCGAATCCGGGCCGACACCTCGGCTTCGGTCTGCGCGCTCGCCAGGCGCGCGTCGGCCAGTGCCTGGGTGGCCGTCGCCAACTGGTCGTCGGCGCGGTCGACCTCGCTGGTCAGGCGGCCCAGTTCGAGTTGCTCGTCGAGTGGGCGTTCGGCGAGATCGCCCGGCCCCGGGTGCCGAGCGACGTACTCCTGGAGCTCGTCGCGGGCCGCGTCGAGCCGGTCTTGGTACGGCTCGAGCATGGTGAGGAAGAATTCTTCGGCCAGGTGGCTGTCGGATACCCCGTCGTCGATCTGCCACTGGAGGTAGCTGTCGACGGTGGCCCGGGCGACCGCCTGCGCGAGGTCTGGGGTGTGGGCTCGGGCGTTGACCTGCACGAGCAGGTCGCTCGACGCCGACGCCCAGATCGAGTCGCGCAGCGACGCCGCCGTGCTCGGGTCGGTGACCAGGGCAGGCCCCAGCCCCGCGCGTTCGGCGACCGACTCGATGAACGCTTCGGTGCCGAGCACTGCGTTGATCTCGCGGCTGGTGTACGCCGCCGGGGTCTCGTAACCGAAGCGGCTGTTCGCGCCGACCTGGGTGATCTCGCTGAGAACCGTCCGGCCGCTCACCCGGAGCACACCGAACGAGCGGTACTCGGTCGAACGTTGGTCGACGAGGGCGACGCCGATGCCGGCGAACAGCACGATCGGCACGAGGTACAGCCACCACCGCCGGAACAGCGCTTCGAGCGCACGCGAAACAAAGGTGCGCGCCACGGTCAGCGGGCTGCCACGAGAGCTGGGGAGATGGGTGACCGCCGCATGTGCTGCCTTCCTTCGCGACATCGGATGACGGTCGGCATGCTACCGCCGGCGGTGTTCAGGGCCCGGGCACCATGCAGCCGCGGTCGATCGCGCCGCGGTGCCGGGCGGGTTCCACAGACGCCGGACGGTCGTTCCCGCTATGTTGAGGGGTCCTGACCAGGCCGAAGAGCGGGAAGGCGTAAGCGTGAACGATGTTGCTGGGGTTGGTGGGGCGGGGTACCGCGGGGCGACCGCCGTGTTCGCCGGCGATGAGCTGCTGGTGGTGCAGTGCGCGGTCGAATCGCGACGGCACGACCTGGTTCCGACCATGGTGGTGTCGACCAACCAACTCGTGCTCGACGAGGCACGTGCGAGCGGGCTGACCGCGGTCGACCGGCGGGGTACCAGCTTGCGGTCGGTGCTCGACGGGGTCGAGTACGACCTCTTGTTCGCGATCGCATTCGAGCACATCATTCCGGCCGATCTGCTTGCCCGGGCCCGTCTTGCCGTGAACTTTCACGACGGCCCGCTCCCCGAGTACGGCGGGCTCAACGTCACGACGTGGAGCATCCTCGGCGGCGCCCGCGAGCACGCGGTGACCTGGCACGTGATGTCCGAACTCGCCGACCGTGGCCCGATCCTCCACGAGGAGCGCTTCACGGTCACCGACGACGACACCGCGTTCAGCCTCAACGCGCGGTGCTACGAGGCGGGCCTGGCGAGCTTCGGCGGGGTCGCCGCCGCGATCGCCGCGGGCACGCTCGCCCCGCGGCCGCAAACCGATGTGGGACGGCGGATGTACCGCCGTTCGGAACGCCCGATCGTGTTCGTCGACCCGCAGGTGCCCGCCGTCGAGCTCGCCCGTGCCGTCCGCGCGGTCGATCTCGGGCCGCGTGCGTTCGGCAAGGTTGGTGCCGTCCGCTGGTTGCTGCCCGGCGGTGCCGACTACCTCCTCGTGGCCGCAGCCGAGGCTGCCCCTGATACGGGCCGACCGGTCGGTGCGGTGTCGATCGAGGGCGCGCGCGTGGTCGTGCAGACGGTGGATGGTGCGCTGGTCGTCACCGACCTGCGCACTCCGGCCGGGCTGATCGCCGCCCCCCCGGCGTCGTTCGAGGACCCCGGCTCGGTTGCAACCGCCCCACCCGCCGCCGTCGCCGATCTGCTCCGCGAGGCCGATCCGCGGTTGGCCGCCGCCGAGCCGAGCGTGCGTGCCCGTCTGGCGGTGACCGGCCTGGCCGATCCGCCGCTGTCGCGAACTGCCTCCGGTCGGCCGTGGGCCGTGGTCGACGTACCGGTCGTCGGCGCTGGTCCGCTGAGCGCCGAGCAGGCCGCGCTCGTGCTCGCGGTGTGGCTCGACGCGGTAGGAGGTGACGACGGCCGCGGGGTCGCGGTGGCCGACGCCGCGGCGCGCCGGCAGATCGATGCGTTGCCGTTCTTGCGTGCCCCGATCGCCGACCTCGCGCTCGGTGCCGACGAGACTCTGGTCGAAACCGGCACGCGAGTCGGCGCGGGCATCGCCGCAGCGCTCGCCGATGGGCCGTTCCTCGCCGACCTGGTCGGTCGCGACCCAGCGTTGAGCGGCGTTCTGGGCGACGCCGCGATCGGGCTCGAACTCGACGCGGTGGACGCCGATGCCGGCCCGCTCGGCACGGTGCTCGACGTCGTGCATCAGGCAGGCGGCGCGCTGGCCGTGCGGCACTGCCTCGACCCGCAGACTGCCGAACGGGTGGTCGGCCAGCTGGCGTCGATCGCGGCGTCGATCGCGGCCGGAGCCGAGCGACCTGCCGACGTCGACGTGTTGTCGGCCGCCGACCATCAGCTGGTGGCGACGCTCAACGACACCGCGGTCGACGTCGACCTGCAGGTGACGCTCGACGCCCAGTTCCGTGAGCGTTGCGCGGTGGCCGGTTCGGCCCCCGCGGTGAGTGCACGCGGGGTCACGCTGACCTACGGCGAACTGGCCGGCGAGGTCGAGCGGATGGCTGCGCTGCTCACCGCCGCGGGTGTCGGCGAGGGCGACACCGTGGGGGTCGCCCTCGAACGCAGCGTCGACATGCTGATCACCGTGCTGGCGACGTTGACGGTGGGTGCCCACTACTTGCCACTCGACCCGTCGTACCCGGCCGAGCGGCTCGAGCTGATGGTGAGCGACTCGGGCACCGCGACCGTGGTCGCCGACCGCGGCCGGGTCGGCTTCGACGCCGGTTCGGCACGGGTGCTCGATCCGGCGGCCCGCGTCCAGCACGAGCGGGCGCGGCCGGTGGGTACGCACAGCTCCGACTCGCTCGCCTACGTGATCTACACGTCCGGCTCGACCGGTCGCCCCAAAGGTGTCGAGCTGGAACATCGCCAAGTCGTCAACTTCTTCGCGGCGATGGACACGGTGATCGACCACCGCGCTGGTTCGGTGTGGCTCGCCGCCACCAGCCTGTCGTTCGACATCTCGGTGCTCGAGCTGTTGTGGACGGTGACGCGCGGCGTGCACGTCGTGATCCAGAGCGAGAGCGGCTACTCCGGTGCGCACCGTGCTGCCGCGTCGCCGGCTCGGGTGCGCCGGCCAGGCGCCTCGATGAGCCTGTTCTACTTCGCCGCCGACGAGGGTCAGGCTGCCTCTGGGTATCGCCTGTTGCTCGAGAGCGCGCGTTGGGCTGACGCCCAGGGCTTCGAGGCGGTCTGGACGCCCGAGCGGCACTTCCATCACTTCGGTGCCCCGTACCCGAACCCAAGCGTGGTCGCCGCGGCCTTGGCCGTCGCCACCGAGCGGATCGGCATCCGGGCCGGCAGCGTGGTCGCCCCACTCCACTCACCGGTCCGGGTCGCCGAGGAGTGGGCCGTGGTCGACAACTTGTCGCGCGGCCGCGTCGGGGTGTCGTTCGCGGCGGGGTGGCAACCGAACGACTTCGTGCTCAACCCAGCCGCCTACGCCACGGCGCGAGACTCGCTGCCCGGCTTGATCGACACGGTGCAGCGACTGTGGAGGGGAGAGTCGGTCGAGCTGCCCGGTCACGACGGGCTGCCGGTGCCGGTGCGCACCCTGCCACGTCCCGTGCAGGCCGAGCTGCCGGTGTGGATCACGTCGGCCGGCTCGTCGTCGACGTTCGAACGTGCCGGCACGCTCGGTGCCAACCTGCTGACTCACCTGCTCGGGCAGTCGGTCGGCCAGCTCGGCGACAACATCGCTCGCTACCGGGCGGCGTGGGCGGCGGCAGGGCACGCCGGCGAGGGCCGCGTGACGCTCATGTTGCACACCTATCTCGACACCGACGGCGCGCGGGCGCGCGAGACGGCGCGCCTCCCGCTGAAGGGCTACCTCGGTACCGCGGTCGGGTTGCTGAAGGACTTCGCCTCGGCCTTCCCCACGTTCCAGCGCGCGGGGGCCGACGCCGACGAGGCGTTCCGGTCGCTGACCGACGACGAGATGTCGCAGTTGCTCGACCTCGCCGCCGAGCGCTACCTGACCACCTCGGGGCTGTTCGGCACCGTCGAGCAAGCGGACGCGATGGCCGATTCGGTGCTCGCCGCCGGTGTCGACGAGATCGCCTGCCTGATCGACTTCGGCATCGACGACGAGCTGGTGTTGCAGGGCCTCGACCTACTCGGTCAGGTGCACGAACACGTCACCGGCCCGGTCGACTCGGATGCGGCCGGCGCGGCTCGGGGGGCTGCCGACGAATCGTTCGCCGACCTGGTCGAGCGCTACGGGGTCACCCACTTCCAGTGCACGCCCTCGCTCGCGTCGATGTTGTTGGCGAGCCCTCGCGACCGGGCCGCACTGGGCTCGGTCGGGCACATGCTGGTGGGCGGCGAAGCGTTACCACAGGCGCTGGCCGGCGAGCTGCGCGAGCTGCTGCCGGGCCGGCTCACCAACATGTACGGGCCGACCGAGACGACGATCTGGTCGCTCGTCCACGAGATCGACGCGGTGCCAGAGGGGGTGGTGCCGATCGGTCGTCCGATCGCCAACACCCAGGTGCACGTCCTCGACGATCTCGATCGGGAACTTCCGGTGGGGGCCTTCGGCCAGCTGTACATCGGCGGCGACGGGGTGGCCCGTGGCTACCGCGACCGCGCCGAGTTGACCGCTGAACGGTTCCGCGAGATCGGAGGGTTCGGTCGCATCTACGCCACGGGTGACGTCGCCCGAATCCGGCCCGACGGCATCGTCGAGTTCGGTGGGCGGGCCGACTTCCAGGTCAAGATCCGCGGTCACCGCATCGAGCTCAACGAGATCGAGGCGGTGCTCGACACGCATCCCGCAGTTGCCCGCTCGGTCGTCGCCGCACGCGGTGCCGACGGGGCGACACTGGTTGCCTTCGTGGTGTTGCGTGACGAGTTCCGGGCCTCGGCCGACAGCGAACCTGGGACGCTGCGGGCGTTCCTCGCCGAGCGGCTTCCGGACGTGATGGTGCCTTCCGCGGTGGGCGTGATCGCCGATCTGCCGTTGACGCCCAACGGCAAGGTCGATCGCCGGCAGTTGCCCGAGGTCGTCGCCGCGGGTGCCGCGGCCGCTCCGGTCGACCCGAGCCACACCGACTCGCAACGGATGGTCTCGGAACTGTGGGAGCAACATCTCGGCCGGCCGGCCGGCCTCGACGACAACTTCTTCGACCTGGGGGGGCACTCGTTGATGGCGGTGAAGCTGTTCCGCGAGTTCGGCGAGTCGGTTCCCGAGCTGGCGCTGACCGACATCTTCCGGTACCCCACCGTGCGCGGGTTCGCGGCGCACCTCGATGCGCTCCGCTCGGGGGGCCCACCCCACGACACGGGTCAGCAGTCACCGGCCGTTGCCGGCATGAGCCGGGGCGAGCTCCGCCGCCGGGCGCGTGGCCGCGGCTGACGACCCGGTCGGCGGGCCTCAGCCCGACGGGTCGGGGGAGCCGGAGAGGTCGAGCGCCAGGCGGTCGGCCGCCCGGGCGGCAATCGCCATCGCCGTCAGCGTCGGGTTCTTCTCCGGGCCGGTGGTGAAGCAACTCGCGTCGGCGACGACAACGTTGGGCGCGTCGTAGACCCGATTCCACTCGTCGATGACGCCGAAGGCCGGGTCGCGATGCATGCGCGCCGTGCCGCCGTAGTGCACCGACGAGCCCGGCGCAAGGCCGCTGAACGCCCCGAGTTCGGCGGCGACACCACAGGTGTGGAACAGCTGCACGACGCGCTCGCGGCTGTGGTGCATGTTGGCGACCGCGGCCTGGTCGTACACCAGGTCGATGTGCAGACGAGATGCGGTCGATGCAGGGTCGTGGGCACCGACGAGCGACACCCCGCGTTCGGGGGACGGCACCATCGTGCCGAACGTGTGCAAGCCGATCGCGGGCGCGCTCCCTCCGTACAGCGCGCGCACCCGGTAACGCCAGCTGGCGAGCCCGAACGTGGACGCCGTGGCGAGCAGCGGATCTGCCGACTCGTGCGCGTCGCGGGCGAAGTACACCGGATCGACCAGCGCGGTGAACGGCCGGTCGAGCCGTACCGGATACCACTCTCGCGGATGGTCGTGGAGATACCGCCCCAGCACCCCGGTCGACGACCCGAGGCCTCCGGGCAACTCGCCGGACGCCGAGCGGAGCAGGATCTCGGTCGTGTCGAGCGTGCCCGCGGCAACGACGAACGCCTTCGCGTGCAGCGTGCGGACGATGCCGGCATCGCGATCGAGATACTCGACCGCGGTCGCTCGGCCACCTTCGTGGAGCAGCCGGATCGCGTGGGCACCGCGGCGAAGCTGCACGGCGCCGCTCCGTACCAGGGGAGCGAGGATCGCGTGGAAGCTGTCGAACTCGTTGCCTCGCAGGGCGATCATCCACGGCCGTCCCTTGGCGCGCGGCGCGGCGCCGACCGCAAAGCCCGCCGTGTTCGCTCGGGCGGCGAACTCGGCCCAGTCCGTACCGAGGCGTGCTTGATAGGTCGATTCGCCGACCGGAACGCCCGGGATCGGCTCTCCGGCCGTCGGTGTCATCATCTGCTCGGCGACGCGGTAGTACGGCTCGAGATCGGTGTATCCGATGGGCCACTCGTAGCGTGCGTCGAGACGCCCACCGTCGGTGAAGTCGTCGGGGGCGAAGCGCGGCACGGTGCCGGTCCAGTAATTCGTGAGCCCGCCCAACGCCAGGCTGGAGTGCCACTCGGTTGCCGGGTCGGTGGCGCTGGCCTGCCGACCGCTCGACCACATCGCCCGGTCGACCCATCGGAACAACGTGTGCCCGGCGGCCTTGACGACGATGCCGCGCGGTGCCCGCAGGCCGCTGTCGAGCACGGTGACCCGTTGCCCGGCGGCGCTCAGCTGGTGGGCTGCGAGCGCGCCGCAGGGGCCACTGCCGATGACGACGACCGTGTCGTCGCTCTGTTCGGTAGCGGCATCCGAGCGTTCGACGCCGTCCATCCCGGGCACGTTAGTGATCGTCGAAGGCGAGTTGTTCAGGGCTGCACCGTGTCGGCCGCCGCGCGTTCGGCAACGGCCGCCGGGTGCGACGGAGCGGGGCGGGGGTGGGTGAGCACGTCGTCGCCGAGCACGAACCGCTCGTGGTACTCGTGCGCGGCGAGTCGGATGTGGTGCCACTCGAACCGGCTGAGCAGCCATTTGTCGGGGCGTCGGAAGAGGGTCTTGATACCTGCCGAGTGAGGCTCGGCATCCCAGATGCGCATCACCGGGTGCCCCCACATCCGCAACTTGGCCTGCCAGGCCCCCCGGCCGCGGGCGTAGTTCCGTTGGTGGGCGACGAATTGGCGGAGGCCATGTCGCCGCCCGGTGGTGTGGTTGACCACGAGTGCGCTGCTGGTGAGCAGGGAGACACCGAGCGCCTCGGCACGCGAGATGAAGTCCTGATCTTCACAGGCGCCGTAGCGACGCCCGGCACCGAACTCGACGTCCCACAAACCGACGCGGTCGGCCACGTCGCGGCGAACGCTGATGTTGGCGCCGATCATGTAGAAGCCGGGCGGTGCCTGCCAGCCGTCTTCGACTGGGCGGTACACGGCGTCGATCACGTGGGCCGCCGGGCAGGTCGACACGCGCCACCACTGCCGGTTGGGTGGGGCCACCACCTCGCCGCCGACCACCCCGACGTCGGGGTGCTCGGCAAAGATCTGCTGGAGCCGCTCGACCCAGTCGGGCGCCACCTCACAGTCGTCGTCGGTGAACGCCAGAATGTCGCCGCGGGCGGCTGCGGTGCCGACGTTGCGAGCATGGCTGAGGCCGCGAACCGGTGTGTGCACCGCGTGGACCTGGGCGTGACGTTCGGTGTACTCGGCGAGGACGGAGGCCAGTCGATCGTCGTCGCCTTGTGGCACGACGATCAACTCCCACTCGTCGACGGTCTGGGCGATGATCGCGTCGATGGCGGTGCCCACCGAGTCGGCCCGAACGGTGGGCAGGATGATCGAGACGAGCATGGGTCACAGGCCCTTCACGGCGCGGCGGATGATCTGCCGGAGTACGGGGATGGGGACATCAGGTGCGACCGACACTCCGCACGTGCGCTCGAGGATGTCGAGCGTGGTCGCGCAGTCGGCGTCGGCCGGGTCGATCGGCCGATGGGCCCACTGGTACGGGTCGAGGCGGGGGTCGAAGCTGCGCTTCTCGAGGATCGACTGCCAGTTGGTGTAGACGTGCCGGCCGGTTTCGATCAGGCGGTTGACGCCCCGCGATCGGCCGAATCGCTGGGCGTCGGCCGGGTCGTCGAAGATCACGCTGACACCGACCGCGCTGGCTGGGTCGTTGTGCGGGCTGATGCGCACCCGTGGGTGGAGGGAGAGTTCCTCGACGATCACCCGGCGGCGGGCCTGGCGCTGGGCGATCTGCTTGTCGATGCGGCGGAGTTGCGGGTCGAGTACGGCAGCCGAGATCTCCGGCATGCGCAGGTTGAGGCCGACGAACAACGGCTCGTCGGTGTCGAACCGCCCCTCACGGCTGTAGGTGCCGACGTCGTGGTACATGCCCGCCCGTGCGAACAGGCGCGAGTCGTTGGTGAGCACGGCCCCGCCTTCGCCGCACTTGATGTTCTTCTGCTGGTTGAAGCTGAACGCTCCGGCATTGCCGATCGACCCGACCCGGCGGCCGCGGTACGACACGCCGACCGCCTGGCAGGCGTCTTCGACGACGACCAACCCGCGTTCGGTGGCGATCTGCATCAGCGCGTCCATGTCGGCGACCAGGTTGCGCATGTGCACGGGGATGATCGCCCGCGTGTAGGGCGTGAGCTTGCGCTCGACGTCGAGCGGGTCGATGGTCAGCGACTCGTCGATGTCGACCAGCACCGGCACGGCACCGACGGCGAGGGGAGCGGCAGCCGTGGCCACCCAGGTGTAGGCGGGCACGAGCACCTCGTCGCCGGGGCCGATGCCCGCTCCGACCAACGCGCACACCAGCGCGCTGGTGCCGCTGTTGACGGCGAGCGCGTGACGGACGCCGATCGTGCTCTGAAGGCGTTGCTCGAACACCTGCGTGCGGCTGGCCCGACCGCTCTGGAAGCGTGACAGATTGCCACCCGCCAGGACACGGACGGCGCCTGCCACCTCTCTCGCTCCGATCGCCGGCATCGTGCTGCCCTTCTGTCATTCCCGGTTCCCGGCGATGCTAGTCCGGTCACCGAGCGTGGCCACCGGCCGTCGTGCCGGTTGACACTTCCTTGCCATGTGTCCCGTTGGCTGGACTCGTTTGGTTGAGGTCGGTCGGTTGGAGTCGGCGGTCACGTTGCAGGCACGACTGGCCACGGTCGGCGGTCGGATTCACGAAATCGGGTTGCTGATGGGTGGCCGGGACGGTACAAGTCACGGGCATGGCCGAACGCTGCGCTCGGAGGCAACGGCACCGTGCCGTGGCGGCGACACTGGCCGCGGCACTCTCGCTCGTCGCGTGCAGCGGCACATCCGGCGACGTGCCGGATCGGTCGGGTCGCGACGTACCCGACGACACGAGCCAGAACGGCACTGGCCAGAACGGCACTGGCCAGAACGGCACCGGCCAGAACGGCACCGGCCAGAACGGCACCGGTGGACCCACCGACGACACCGACCGGAACGACGCCGACTTGGTGGTGCGCCCCGGCGCGGTGCTGGCCGAGATCAATCCGCTGACGTTGGGCACCAACGTGCCGGCATGGCTCTTGCCGGACCTGCTCACCGACGCGCGGTTCGTCGAGCTCACCCGGCAACTCGGCACCACGCTGTTGCGCCTACCGGGCGGGAGCTGGAGCAACGGCTACCACTGGCTCGCCTGTGAGCGCGAGGACGAGTCGGGTTGCTTCGCCACGTGGGGCGCGGCGCCATCGGACCTGCTTGGGTTCATGCACGCCACGGGTCTGCCCGGCATGTGGACGGCGGCGTTCAGCGGCACGGCCCACGAGGCCGCCGCGGCGGTGGCGTTTTTCAACGGCGCGATCGACGATCAGCGTCCGATCGGCGTCGACCGCAACGGGCACGACTGGGGTGTGGTGGCCGAGTGGGCGGCCCTGCGCGCCGAGCGCGGTTTCGCCGAACCGGTGCCGATCACCTACTGGGAGATCGGCAACGAGATCTACGGAGCGCTCGGCTCGGCCGGGCCGGCCTGCGCCCCGTGGGGGTGGGAACACGTGTGGACGTGCGACCCGGCAGAGTATGTGCTCGGTGACGACGAGCACGACGGGCTGTTGGCGTTCGCCGAGGCGATGACCGCCGTCGACCCGACGATCCAGATCGGCGCCGTGGGCGTGGGCGACCGTGGCGAGTGGAACGACTGGGACGACACGGTGATCGGCACAGCGGGTGACGTGATCGACTTCTACGTCGTCCATCACTACGGGTCCGACGGCGACCGCTCGGCCGAGGAGCTGCTCGACGTGCCCCGCGCAGCGTGGCCGCGCATCACCGCCGACATGCGTCAGGTGTTCGTCGACCACGGGCTTGCCGCCGATCTGCCGATTGCCGTCACCGAGCACAACATGGTGTCGTTCATCGATGCCGACGACGCGCGCCTGATGCCCTCGGCGGCGAACGCGTTCTACCTCGCCGAGACGATCGGCCAGCTGATCCTTTCCGGTGTGCCGATCGCGAATCAGTGGAACCTGATGAACGGCCGCGCGGACAACGGCAGCGACTACGGGTTGGTCGACGGCACCACCATGCAGCGTGCCCCCGCGTACTACGCGCTGGCGTTGTGGGCCCGTGCTGGCACCGCGCTCGTCGAGGTCGACGTCAACGCCGATCTCGGCGACTTGCGCGTGTACGGGTTGCGGTCCGCCGACGGGCTCGCGCGCCTGCTGGTGCTCAACCCGACCGGCTCGGGGGTGCCGGCGACGATCGGTGTCGAGGGCGACCCTGCTGCTGCGGGCGGGCCTGGCCCCGTGGTGGTCGATGCGCACGTCGTGGCGGCATCGTCGCTGGATGCGACGACGATGACGTTCAACGGTGCCGCCCAGCCGGCACCAGACCTGTCCGACCCGCCGGCCCGCGTCGCCCCCGAGCCACCGGCAGATGGCGCCCCCGGCGGTCGCTGGTCGTACCACTTCGCGCCGTTCTCGTTGACGCTGCTCGAATGGCACGGGGAGTGACCCAGCCCGGGCCACGGCCCGCCTTCGCGAGTGTCTTCGATAGCGTGCGCCGCGTGAGCTGCCCGGACGTCGCTCGATGACCACCCGACTGTGCGATGTCGTCATCGCCACCAAGAACCGCCCCGAGCCGTTGCAGCGGTGCCTGCGATCGTTGGCACGCCAGTCCGTGACCGGGTTCGGGATCATCGTCGTCGACGACCACAGCGATACGCCGCTCGAAGCTGCCGTGGCCGAGGTGGCTCGCAGCGAGCGGTTCTCGGTCGAGCCGGTGGTCGTGCGGCTCCCGCGCCCGTCGGGTCCGGCCGCGGCCCGCAACGCGGGTGTCGCTGCCTCCGATGCCGAGTACGTCGTCTTCATCGACGACGACGTCGTGCTCGACCGTCACCTGGTCGAGTTGCACCTCTCGGAGGTGCGTTCAGCGGGCCCTGGCGAACCGCCGATCGTCACCCGGGGCCCGTTCGTCGAGCCGTCCGACTGGCACCCCACCGCGTGGAACCTGTGGGAGGCACGGATGGCGACCCGTGGCACCAACGCGATGGTCCGCGGCGACTACACGCCGACGTGGCGCCAGTTCCACACGGGCAACAACTGCATGTCGGTGGACCTGTTCCGCGCCGTCGGCGGGTTCGACGAGTCGTACCAGCGGGCCGAAGACGACGAGTTGGGCGCCCGTCTCGAGATGCACGGCGTTCGCTTCCACTTCCTGCCGTCGGCGCTGGCGTATCACTACCCGCACCGCTCGCTCGAGTCGTGGCTGGCGATACCGCGCGCCTACGCCCACTACACCGTCGTACTCGACCGCGACTATCCACAGTTGGGGTATCTGGCCACCCGCAAGCGCGAGCTGGCCGGCAGCAACCGATTGCTCCGGGGTGCACGCACGCTGTTCGGCGGCACGCGGCGCACCGAGGTCGTGGTCCGGTTGGCGACCACGTTCGCCCGTCTGACCCATCGAGCCCGGCTCGATCCGCTGACCCTGCGTGCGCTCAGCTTGGCCTACGATCTGAACTTCGCCGGCGCCCTCCGGGCTGCCGAGGCCGCAGAGGTCGACGCCGATCAGCGTTCCGCATGAATTACTCCTGAACAGCCGGTAGCTGGCCGATACACTGCCGATCGGAGCGGGCCAGTCGCGGAAGGTGACTCACGGGAGTGGACAAGACGTCGATCCGGCTCGACGGGGGGAGCGCGATTTCCGACAGCGATGTTGCCGTGGTGGGGATGGCCGGCCGGTTCGCCGGGGCACCCGACGTCGACGAGTTGTGGCGGCGCGTCCACGCTGGCGACGACTGCCTGACCGATCTCGACCCGGGCGAGCTCCGCCGCCAGGGGGTACCGGCGGCGGTCATCGACGACGCCTCGTACGTGTTGCGCACCGGGCCGCTCGACGACGTCGAAGGGTTCGATCACCGGTTCTTCGGCATCGGAGCCCGCGACGCGGCGGTGATGGACCCGCAGCATCGGCACTTCCTCGAGGTCGCGTGGGAAGCGTTGGAATCGGCCGCGATCGTGCCCGAGCGGTTCGACGGGGCGATCGGGGTGTTCGGTGGGTGCGGGATGGACACCTACCTGTTGAACAACCTGATCACCAACCCGAAGCTGGTCGAGCAGATAGGGTGGTTCCTGCTCCGCCACACCGGTAACGACAAGGACTTCCTCACCAACAACGTCGCCTACCGGCTCGATCTGCGCGGGCCGGCGGTCAACGTCCAGACCGCCTGCTCGACATCGCTCGTCGCGGTGCACCTGGCCGTGCAGAGCCTGCTCGCGTTCGAGACCGATGTCGCACTCGCCGGCGGTGCCACGATCGAGGTGCCACATCGCCGCGGGTACACCTACCACGAAGGCGAGATCCTCGCCCCCGACGGTGTCTGTCGTGCGTTCGACGCCGACTCGGCGGGCACGGTGCTCACCAGCGGGGTGGCGGTGGTCGCCCTGCGGCGCCTGGGCGACGCGCTCGCCGACGGCGACCCCGTGCTGGCCGTCATCAAGGGCACCGCGATCAACAACGACGGGTCGCGCAAGGTCGGCTTCCTCGCCCCCAGCGTCGATGCCCACGCCGACGTGATCCGCGAGGCGTTGACGGTGGCCGGGTTGTCGGCCCGCGACCTGCAACTGTTCGAGGCCCACGGCACCGGCACCGCGGTCGGCGACCCGATCGAGGTCGCCGCTGCGAGCGCGGCGTTCCGGTCGTGGACCGACGATCGGGGGTTCTGCCGGATCACGTCCACCAAGCCGAACATCGGGCATACCGATACGGCGGCCGGTGCGGCCAGCCTGATCAAGGTCGTCCAGGCCATGCAGCACCGCACGCTGCCGCCACTGGCGAACCACACCGCTCCCAGCCCGTTGCTCGACATCGACCGCACCCCGTTCGTGGTGTCGGGCGAGGCCGTGCCCTGGCCCGGGGCGGCGCCTCGTCGCGCCGGCGTCAGTTCGCTGGGCGTGGGTGGCACGAACGCCCACGTGATCGTCGAAGAGGCCCCCGCCGAGCAACCGGTCGAGCCACCACCGCCCGAGCAGGTGCTCGCCCTGTCGGGCATGACCCCAGCGGCCGTCGACGCAGCCGCGGTACGGCTCGCCGACCACCTCGACGCGCACCCCGACGCCGACCTCGCGGCGGTCGCTCACACGCTCGTCGCCGGGCGGCGGGCGATGCCCCATCGGCGCGTCGTCACCGCGACCGATGCCGCCGCGGCGGCTCGCGTGCTGCGTTCCGGCGACCGGTTCCGCAGTTCGAACGGCGCGGTGCCCGAGGGCACGGCGCGGCTCGGGTTCATGTTCCCCGGCGGAGGCTCGCAGTACGCGGGCATGGCGGCCGGGCTCGACGCCCGGTTCGCCGAGTTTCACGCGGTGCGCGGCGAGGCCATCGCCCTGGTACGGGCAGCCGGTGGGGTCGACCTCGCGCCATTGCTCGCGGCGGGTGGCGACCCGGACGCGTTGCGACCGCCCACGGCATCGCTGCCGGCCGTCTTCGTCACCTCGGTCGCACTGGCCCGGCAGTGGATCGCGTTCGGCGCGCAGCCCGATCTGTTGCTCGGCCACAGCCTCGGGGAGTACACCGCTGCCCATCTGGCCGGGGTGATGTCGCTCGAGGACGCTGTCCGCCTGGTGGTCGTGCGCTCGGCGCTGATGGAGCGAGCCAGCGGTACCGACGCGGCGATGCTGGTCGTCCCGCTCGCCGAGGCCGAACTGGCGGGCATGTTGCCCCGAGACCTGTCGTTGGCGGTGGTCAACGGTGCCGACGAGTGCGTGGTGGCCGGACGTCGCCCGGCGATCGAGGCGTTCGCCGCGGAACTCGCCGCGCGGGACACGCCGGGATCGATCATCCCCCTGTCTGCAGCAGCTCACAGCGCGCTCCTCGACCCGGTACTGCCCGAGTTCGCGGCCGTGGTCGGCACCGTCGATCTCCAGCCTCCCCGCCTGCCGTACCTGTCGAACCTGACCGGTACGTGGGTCACGGCCGAGCAGGCCACCGATCCGCAGTACTGGGTCGACCACCTCCGCGGCACCGTGCGTTTCGCCGATTGCCTCCGGACCGCGCTCGCCGGGCAGCAGGTGGTGCTCAGCGAGCTCGGCCCGGGCCAGACGCTCTCGTCGCTGGCACGTCGATCCGACCCGTCACCGGTGGCCGCGATCCCGACGTTGCGCCACGCCGACCACGACATCGCCGATGCGGCGTTCACCGCCCACGCGTTCGCCCGCCAGTGGGCGGCCGGGGCCGACGTCGACCTCGGCGCGCTCGTCGACGAGCGTCGCCGGCGAGTCCGGCTGCCCACCTATCCGTTCCAACACGAGCGGTGCTGGATCGAACCGGGGGTGACCGCCACGTACGCCGCTGCCGCCACCGCCACGGCCGCGAGCGAAGCCGGCACCGCACAGGCCGATGCGCTGCAGCGGATCAACGACGTCGACCAAGCGACCTGGGCGGTCGAATGGTCGCCGGTCGCCGAACCCGTGGGTGGGGCCGCGACCGCCGGTGCCTGGTACGTGGTCGCCGACGCAGACGACGAGCTTGCCCGCAGCCTGGCAGCCGAGCTCGCCCAGCGGGGTGCCGGTTCGGTGGTCGTCGCCGAGCAACCGCCGGCGCCCACCGACGATCTTGCCGGTGTCGTCCTGGTGGCCCCCACCGGCCGCGACGCGTACCACCTCGCGGTCGCGCGCTGGTTCGGGGACGGTACCGAGGCGGCCCGGCGGCTCGGCGGGGGAGCGGGCAGCGCCCGACTCGCGGCCGTCACGCGGTCTGCGTTCCCCGCAGACGGTGCCGCTGAACGGCCCGCCGATGCGATGGTGCTCGGCCTGGTCACCGTGGCTGCCAACGAATACCCCACGCTGACCACCCGCCTGGTCGACGTCGAGGCCGGCCCTATCTCGGCTGCAGCAGGCACCTCAGCGGCGGCCACCATCGTCGACGACATCCTCGGCGACGGCCCGCAGGTCGTCGCCCACCGGGCCGGCAGTCGGCTGGCCCCCGTCGTCGAGCAGGTCGTCGCCGCTCCACCGGGGGCCGGCCTGCCGACGTTCCGCGACGGTGGCACCTACGTCGTCACCGGTGGACTCGGCGGCGTCGGTCACGTGCTGGCGATGCACCTCGCCGACGCCCACCGGGCCAACGTCGTGCTCGTGGCGTCGGCTTCGGTTCCCGAAGGCGAGGCGCGCTCGCGCTGGTTGGCCACGCACTCGTACGACGATCCGACATCGCGCCGGATCCGCCAGCTGACCGACGTCGAGCAGTTCGGCACGAAGGTCACGGTCGTCGTCGCCGACCTCGCCGACCCGCGGTCGGTGCGGCGTGCCCTCGACGAGGCCGAGCAGCAGGCTGGAGTGATCGACGGGGTGATTCACGCCGCCGGTCAGCTGCGCGACGGGCTGATCGAGCTGGCCACCCCGGCCGAGCACCAGCTGGTACTCGGCGCCAAGGCACACGGCGCGCTGGTGCTGGCCGCTGAGCTCGAACGCCGGCAAGCCGACCTGCTGCTGCTGATCTCGTCCACCAGCACCACGCTGGCGGCCCCCGGTCAAGCCAGCTACGTCGGCGCCAACGCCGTGCTCGATGCGCTCGCGGGACGGCGCGGTGGGTTGCGCATCGCCACGATCAACTTCGGTCTGTGGTCCGGGGTCGGTATCGCGTCCGAGCTCGGCCGTCGCCGGCGACTCGGGTTGGCCGACGGTGAGCCCATCGTTCATCCGGTGTTCAGCGAGCTCCACCGTGCCGCCGACGGATCGGTCTCCCTGGTCGGCCGCGTCGACGCCCAGGCCCACTGGGTGGTCAACGAGCACCGCACCGCCGCTGGTGCCGCGGTCTACCCGGGTTCTGGCCACGTGCAGTTGATGCTGTCGGCCGCCGAGCTTGCAGGCTTGGCCGGCGTCGTACTCGCCGATGTCGCGCTGCTGACACCGCTCGTCGTGCCCGACGGTTCGCCGGTCACGGTGCGTGCAGTCGTCTCGGCCGACGGCCGCGTCGAGATCAGCAGCGATGGGGCGACTGGTCGCCACTGGTCGCTCCACAGCGAGGCGGTCGTGCGTCCGGCCGGCGGTGATGCCGCCGACGTCATCGCCGACGACGTAGCTGCCGAGTTCGCCCGGCTGCCGCTGGTGGTCGACGACCTGCTCGGGCGTCAGCGCGACCATGTCAGCTTCGGACCGCGATGGGATTCGCTCGTCGAGGCTCGCAGGGGCGACCGTGTCGTGATCGCGCGGCTCGCACTGCCGGGCGACGACGAGGCCGAGGCCCGCCGCTGGAGCCCGCATCCGGCGCTCATCGATGTCGCCACCGCGGCCGGGTTCGCGCTCGTCGCCCCACGAACGGACGCCGGCCTCTACGTACCCACCAACTACGCGCGCGTCCACGCCATCGGGCCGGTGCCGGGCAACCTGTACGTGCGGGCGACCGAAGCGGCCGGGTCCACCCCCGACCGCCCGCGGTTCGATCTCGTCGGTGTCGACCTGCACGGTGAGCTGGTGTTCACGGTGTGTGGGCTCGAGTTCTTGTACGCCACCGGATCGTCGGTGCTGGCGGCGACGGAGCCGCCACCCGCTCAGCCGGCGGCCGTGAGCGGTGCGGCCGATCTGACCGATCTGGCCGATGCGTTCGGCCTCCGGCCGGATGAAGGCGCCGATCTGGTTGAACGGCTGGTCGCGGGAACGCGCGATCGGCTGATCGGTTCGACGATCGACCTTGCGATGCTCCGCCACGCCGTCGTCGGGGGCCACGACGAGCCACGAGCCGACACGCCGGCCGCGGGCTCGGCGTCGCTGGAGACCGCCTTGATCGCGATCTGGGGCGACCTGCTCGGGAGCGACGCAATTTCGATCGACGACGACTTCTTCGACCTCGGTGGGCACAGTCTGATCGCGATCCGGCTGATGGCCCGCATCCAGGCCGAGGTAGGCGTGCGGCTCCAGCTGTCGACGATCTTCGACGCACCCACCATCGCCCTGCTGAGCAGCCGTTTGCGGGCCGAAGACCCGACCGTCGATCAGCGCTTCGCGGCCGCTCCGCCCGACGGGTCACCCTCGTCCGCCGTCGCCGTCGCCGCGCCGCCCGCCCAACGTCACCTCGTGCCGATCTCGACATCGGGCGCCGGCCGGCCGCTGTACGTGGTGCACGGTGCCGGCGGCAACGTCTTGTTCCTCGGCAGTTTCGGCCGCGCGCTCGGCGAGCGGCCGGTGTACGGGTTCCAGGCCCACGGGGTCGACGCCGACGAGCGCCCCGACGACACGTTCGCGGCGATGGCCGACAGGTACGTCGCCGAGCTCCGTGCGCACGCCCCGGGGCCGTACCTCTTGGGTGGCTACTCGGGCGGTGGCCTGGTGGCGCTCGAGATGGCGCGGCGGCTGCAGGCCGACGGCGAGCAGGTCGACGTGGTGGTGCTGTTCGACTCGCCGGTCGGCCGGATTTCGCTCGGGCGAACGGTCCACGCCCGGCACCTACTGCGCAACCTGTTCACGAAGGGCCCCGCACCGATCGTGCCGATCGTCACGTCCCGGCTGCAGGGCACACGCCTCGGGCGGCGTCTGTTCTTCCGGGGCCGTCAGTCGTTGCACGAACGCAGCCACGAGGCCAACTACGCCGACATGCTCGGGCACGGCTTCCACAACCTCTTCGATCACTTCACGGAGGTGGCCGAGCGCACCCAGGCCGGCGTTTACGACATCGATGCGATTCTTGTCAAAGCGCAGTTGCGCTGGCCGTTGATGAGCGACGACTACGGATGGACGCCACACGTCCGTGGGCGCCTTCAGGCGATCGTCGCCCCCGGCGATCACGAATCGATGTTCCACGGCGACAACGTCGGTGCGCTCGTCACCGAGCTCGCTCCGCTCCTCGACGAGTACGACCGATGACGTCACCCGACGTCACGTCCCGCGCCCTGATGGTGACCGGCAGCGCGCTGCTGCTCGTCTCGGTGTTCGTGCCGGTGATGCGTTGGTCGGTCGGCCCCGCTCACGACACCGCTGGATCGGCACGGGTGTTCGTCGGCGACGGCTGGAGGCTCGTCGACGGGGGCTTCGGAGGCGAATGGCTGCTGCCGGTCGCGCTCGTCGCCGGGTTGGTGTGGGGGCCGCTCGGGCTCGCCGAGCAACGCGTGTGGGTGCGCCGAGTGCGCTGGGCGTTGGCAGCACTTGCTGTGTACTACCCCGTGTGGGTGGCCGTCGTCTTCGTGCGCAAGTGGGAGGACGACGTCGGCCCGGCGGCCGGCGCGGTCCTGCTGGCGCTCGCAGCCGCAGCGATGGCCGCCGGATGGTGGGTGTCGCGCCCGAGCGACGGCGCGTCGGCCTCGACCGATCCGGGGGCGTAGCGATGCGTTCGAGGCCGCCGGACGAGTCGTCCGGGCGGGCGAACGGTGAGCCGCCGCGCTCCGTAGGATGTCAGCTCGTGGCGGCCATCCTCCTCGCCGACGCGATCGCAGCGCGATGAGCGTCATCGGGCGCAACATCGTCTGGCTGCTGATCTCGCAGCTGGCAACGTGGGCGGCCACGTTGGTGACGTTGATCATCGTCCCCGACCGGTTGGGCAGCTCCGACTTCGGGATGTACGGGTACGCGGTCAGCTACGTCGAGTTCTTCCAACTCGTCGCCGGGCTGGGGACCAACACCTTGCTCACGCGGTTGATCTCGCGCGACCACGGCACGTTCGGCCCCTACGTCTGGAACGCGTTGTGGCTGAAGGTGGTGCTCGTCGCCGGGCTGTCGGCCGTCGCGCTCGGCTTGGCCGTCGCGCTCGGCAACCGTGGCACCCAGCTGCTGCTGATCGGCATCGGCTGCGGGACGATGTTCTTCCTCGTCCAGGCCAACGTGTTCTCCGGGGCGCTGCTCGGTGTGCAGCGCGCCGCTCGCCCGGCGATGTGGACCGTCGTGCAGGTCTACTTCCAGACGATCGCCGGCGTCGTCGTGCTCCAGGCCGGCTGGGGCGTGGTCGCCTATGCCACGGTGATGATGCTCGGGCAGGTCATCCCGGTGGTGGGCATGGGCATGGTCACGCGCCCGTACCTGCGCGGCCACCGCAAGCTCGACTGGGCGGTATGGCGGGCGCTCGTCGTCGGTGGCATCCCGCTGATGACGCTGATGTTCTTCAGCATGGTCTACGGCACGATCAACGTGCCGATCCTCCTCCACCTCTCCGGTCGGGAGGCGGTCGGCTGGTACGTGCTCGCGCTGCGCTGGGTGGCTATCCCGATCTTCATCACCACCGCGGTGGTGTCGGCGTACTTCCCCGCGTTCTCGCAGCACGGCAACCCGATGACACCCCACTTCGCGCCGCTCGTCAACCGTTCGGTCGCGCTGGTGGTGCTGATCACCGTCCCGGCGGCGACCGGCCTGGCGCTGGTCGCCGACGACCTGATCCACTTCATCTACAGCAGCGGTCAGTACGACTCGTCGATCATCATCATGCGCATCCTCGCGCTCCAGATCCCGATCACCGCGATCACCACCATGCTGGGGACCGCGCTGGTCGCGGCCGACCGGGTCGGCCGTTACATCTACGTCTCGGCGACCGTCGCGGCCATCAACCCGGTCGCGTGCTTCTTCGTGATCCGCTTCGCCGACGAGCGTTGGGACAACGGTGCGATCGGTTCGGCGATCGTGATGGTGGCCACCGAGGTGCTCGTGCTGATCGGCGCGTTGGCGTTCCGCAGCAAAGGAGTGATGGACCGGGCCGCCTTGGGCCACGTCGCGCGTGTGCTGGCCGCCGCCGGGGTGATGACCGGTGCGGTGTTGCTCGTGCGCGATCAGAACCTGATGCTCCAGGTGCTTGCGGGGGTTGTGAGCTACGGCGTGGCGTCGCTAGCGTTCCGGGCGATCACGCGGCAAGATGTGCAGCGGGTCGTCGAGCTTCGTGCGATGCTGCGACGTCGCGCAGCGGGCGGACACGACGAAGGAGCGGTTCAGGATGGAAGCCGGATCGACCCCGACGGCCCCACTCGTGTCGGTGGTGATTTGCACCCGCAACCGTGAGCATCAGATCGAACGGGCGGTGTCGAGCGTGCTTGCCAACGACTACCCCAACTTCGACCTGACGGTCATCGACCAGAGCACCAGCGACGCCACCCGCCAGGCGTTGGCCCAGCTGATGGACACCGACCCGCGGTTGCGTTACGTGCACTCGAGCGAAGCCGGGCTGTCGCGCGCGTACAACACCGGGATTGCCAGCACCACCGGCGAGATCCTCGCGTTCACCGACGACGACTGTGTCGCCTGGCCCGACTGGCTCACCAAGGTGGTGGCCGCGTTCGACGCCGAGCCCGATGCCGAGCTGCTGTACGGCGAAGTGGTGGCCTTCGGTGAGACGGCCGACGACGCCGCCTTGACGCCGGCGCTGGTGTACCCCGGCCCACGCCGCCTGAGCAAGCGCGATGGCGTCCGGGTGATCGGCATGGGGGCCAACTACGCCGCCCGCCGGTCGGTGTTCCGGCGGGTCGGGCCGTTCGACAACGTGCTCGGTGGCGGCGGGCCGCTGCGCTCGGCACAGGACTACGACATGATGTACCGGGTGCAGCAGGCGGGCGGCGTGGTGCTGCTGCGCCCCGAGGTGACGATGCGTCACGACGGCCGCCGCGAGGCCGCGGACTGGCCGGCCCTCAACGTGGCCTACGGCACCGGCGACGGCGGCTTCTACACGAAGCACGTCCGCTGCCGCGACCTTCGTGCGGTGTGGCTGGCCAGCTACCACTTCGGCCGGATCGCAGCCCGCTGGATGGCCAAGACGGTGCTGCGGCGCGACACCGACGAGGGGTACTACGTCAAGGGCTTCATCACCGGTGTCCGTGAGAGCTTCCGTTTCAGGGTCGATCGCTCGCGCCGTCTGTACGTCGAGACTTGACGTGATGTCGTCGACCGGTTCCCGTCCGTCCGGCCCAGTCGGCTCGGTCGCGACGCGCGTGATCGTCGCCGCTGCCGACGAGTTGCGGAGTTGGCAGCCGCGGCTATGGGCAGGCGTCGGGCTAGCGAACCTGCTCCCTTCCTACACGTTGGGAAGAGCGCGGTTGGCACTGTGGCGGCTCGCCGGTGTGACGGTCGGCGATGCGACATCGCTCGGTGGACGCGCCTGGATCGCCGGTGGGAGCCGGCCGGCATCGCGTTTGCACATCGGAGCCGATTGCTTCATCAACGACGGATGCCGCTTCGACGTATCGGCGGAAGTACGTCTCGAAGACGGTGTGTACGTCGGGCACGACGTCGCCGTGTTGACCGCCACCCACGACCTTGGCGACTCGTCGCGGCGGGCCGGGAGCGTAGTGAGCGAACCGGTGACGGTAGGAGCGGGCGCATGGGTTGGGGCGCGGGCGACGATCCTCGCGGGGGTTACGATCGGGACGGGCGCGGTGGTCGCGGCGGGCGCGGTGGTCGTCGACTCGGTGCCGCCTTCGACGCTGGTCGGTGGCGTGCCGGCCAAGGTGATCCGCGAGCTCGATTGACCGCTCAGCTTTGGGGGGTCACGTCGAGCAGTAGCTCGACGAGGTGATTGGCGTTGGTTGCCGCGTCGTGGTGGGCTCGAACGTGCTCACGGGCCGCGTCACCCAGCGACCGCCGCATCGCAGGCGACTGGGCGAGGCGATCGAGCGCGGCGGCGAGGGCCTCGGAGTCGCCGGGCGGAACGAGGAGTCCGGTGACGTCGTCGCGAACGACCTCGCCGATCGCGCCGACGCTGGTCGAGACGAGCGGCAGGCCCATCGCCCCGGCCTCTGGCAGCACCATGGGCAGGCAATCACCGAGCGTCGGCAGGGCGAACACGTCGGCGCGACGGTACAGGTCCATCAACGCCGAGCTGTTCGGTCCGAGGCCGTGGTGGACGCGGATCGCGTCGTCGCCCTCGACCGGGTCGCGTGTGACGAGGTCTGCTTCGATCGCGACCCCCTTGGCCCGCAATCGGCGAACTGCGTCGACCAGGTCGTGGCCGCCCTTACGAGCGAAGTCGCCGCCGACGAACAGCACCCGCATCGGGCCACCGTCGAAGCTGGGCCGACGCTGCTCGTCGCCTGCGGCGGACCACAGCGCGTAGTCGACGCCCGGTGCGATCACCACGACCTTGCCGGCTGGAACTTCGTAGCGCTCGGTGAGGCCCTGTTTGGCCCAGTCCGACCACGTGACCAGCATGCGGGCCTGGCTGAACACGTGTCGGTGGAGCCGCCACTTCAGCCGTTCGACGCGCGCCGAGCCACGCTGATGGGCATAGAACTCGCCGAGCTCGTCGTACTGGAGGGGGGTCGCATCGAGCGAGATCACGCTGGGGGTCCGGCGGATCAGGTCGGGCATGAGGGTGGCAGGAACCTGCGTGTGGACGAACATCGCGTCGATGGCCCCGGAGCGGCGCAGGGCGCGGACTGCCGACCGGGCTCGCCCGCTGGCGCGCACCGTCCAGTTGCCGTATCCCGGCACGCGCGACCAGCGTGGCGTGGGTTCGTAGGGGATCAGCGCGAACTCGGCGCGCAGCCGCGCATCGGGGGCGACCAGGCGGTGCAGGTTGTCGGCGTGCGTCGCGTGGCCGAGAGCCTGTTCGACGACGAAGGCGATCCGTGGCGGTCGCGCGCTCACGGTCGCGCCGCCTTGGCGAGCCGCGACCGCAGCGCGGCCTCGCCGCCGAGCTCGTCGGCCATCCCGTGGTAGTACTCGACGTTGTAGAGCGCGCTCAAGGCGGCGTCGGCGACCGAGCGCAGGCGAAGCCGGTTGGTCGCCCGGGCAACCCCGGCGAGCACCGCGATCAAGCTCGGGCGCATCTTCGGGAGCCGGAGCGAGGCGGTGGTGAGCATCCGCGTCAGGCGGTGCCTCCCGTGGAACTCGCCGTACACCGAATCGAGCAACCAGGTGCGGCCGTGGTCGCGGCCGAAGATGACGTCGTTGCGCCCGTACTCGGCCGCGTTCGAACGCCAGGCCCCGAACGAGCGCGGTGCGTAGTGGACGACGACGGCGTCGGGGGCGAAGGCGAAGTGCAGGCCGTCGTCGGCCAACCGGAAGGCCAGCTCGACGTCCTCTGCCCGCCGGAACGTCGGGTCGAATCCGCCGGCCGACTCGATGTGCCGTCGCGCGAGCGAGGCGTTGCCGGTGTAGAACTGGCGGGGCGTGACCGGCCACTCGCCGGCGGTGAGCGCCGAGTACTGCTTGTCGAGTTGCTTTTGCTCCCAGCGCGTCCACGCCGACAGCTCGACGTCGTCAGGGGTGTTCATCGGCCCGATGACCACCTTGTCGTCGGCCCCCGCGTGGTGTCGGAGATGAGCTTGCACCAGGTGGGGGTGGGGGACCACATCGTCGTCGACGAACAGCACGAGGTCGCCGGAGCACGCGGCGACGCCGGTGTTGCGTGCTGCTGCTGGACCGCGGTTCGGCTGTGTGTGGGCGATGATCGGCAGCGGTACGTGCCGGGATCGCAACCACTCGTCGGTGCCGTCCGTGGAGCCGTCGTCGACGACGACGACCTCGAGCGGGTGTGCGAGTCCTTCTTGGCGGGCCAGCCCGTCGAGCACTCGGCGCAGATGTGGCAACCGGTTGTAGGTGGGGATCACGACGCTGAGCGGGGGGGCAGCGGCGCTCACGTCACAACTCCTTCAGGATCTTGGCGGGGACTCCCGCGACCAGGGTACGGGCGGGTACGTCGGAGGTCACGATCGCGCCCGCGGCGACGCACGAGTCGCGGCCCACGGTAACGCCGGGCATGAGCATTGCCCGCGCTCCGATCCACACGTTGTCCTCGACGACGATCGGCTGTGGATCGGGACGTTCCAGCCGGCGTTCCGGCTCGACGTGGTGGAAGTGGTTGTCGAGGATCAGGGTGTAGGGCCCGATGTGACAGTGGGCGCCGATGCGAACGTTCCCGGTGGCCACCAGCGAGCTGCCGAAGTTGACGAGCGTGCGCTCGCCGATCTCGAGCGTCGCCCCCCGCTCGGCGACGAGTTCGAGCGTGGCGATCGTCGAGACGAGTTGGACACGATCGCCGATCAGCATGCGGCCACGGTTGTGGATCGCCGCCCGGCCCCGCAGGCGTACCCGCCGCCCGACCGAATCGGCCTGGCGGAGTGCCCAGCGAGCGTTGACGGCGGCCCGCCCGTTCTCCCATACGTATCGCGGGCTGGGACCCATGTGACCACCTGACCTTCTGAGTCGCTGGCCGTCTCGCCGCGCCGACGCCTGTGCGGCGGTGATCATAGCCGACGGGAGCGGAAGCCCTCCGTGCGGTGAGATACACAAGATTTTGTCAATTCCGGGATGGCTCCAACAAATCGTCCTCAACAAATCACGGCGGTGACGCGGGTTCACGCAACCCGTCGTTGTACCGTGGTGCTTGTCGCGAACGGACCTTCAGTCGCAGCGAACTGTTGCCGAACCTCACTGCCTCCCGATGCCTTCTCGCCCATCACTTCCATCCCAGCCTGCTCGAACGGTGGCGCCCCGATGAAGCCGGGTCGACGGATCCTGGCAGCAGCCGTGTTACTCGTCGGGGGGCTCCTGCCCGGTGAGGCGATCATGCAGGCCAGTCCGGCCGGCACCACGTTGGTGGTCCCGGTCGCCGGCGTTCACGGCGTCGCCGCCGATGCATCCGCGGTCGCCGTCAACCTCACCGCGACGAACGCAGCCGCTCCGGGGTACCTGCGGGCCTACCCGTGCGGCGACACCGCACCGGCGACTTCATCGGTCAACTACTTCGACGCCGCGCCGGTCGCCAATTTCGCGGTGGTCGGCGTCGGCGAGGGGGGCGCGATCTGCATCTTCACGCTGGCCGAGTCCGACGTCATCGTCGACGTGCAGGGCTGGTTCCGGGGCGCTGGGTACTCGTCGCTCGCGTCCCCCCGGCGCCTGCTCGACACGCGCCAGTCGAGTGGCCCGGTGGGCCCCCGATCGGTCACGCGGGTGCCCGTCGCCGGTCAGCGCGGCGTCGCCGGCAACGCGGCCGCGGTCGCCGTCAACCTCACCGTCACCGAGCCGGCTGCGAACGGCTACGTGACGGCCTACCCGTGCGGCGAGGCGACGCCGGAGACCTCGTCGGTCAACTTCCTGGCGGGCCAGACCGTGGCCAACTTCGCGGTCGTCGGTGTTGGCGAGGGGAGCTCGATCTGCTTGTTCTCGCTGGTCCAGACCGAAGTGATCGTCGACGTCCAAGGATGGTTCGGCGACGACGGGCTGGCCTCGCTCGAACGCCCCGAGCGGTTGCTCGACACTCGCCTGGGTGCCGGCGAGGTCGCGCCGCGCTCGGTCACGCGGGTGCCCGTCGCCGGTCAGCGCGGTGTCGATGGTGATGCCACCTCGGTGGCGGTCAACCTCACCGTCACCGAGCCGGCTGCGAACGGCTACGTGACGGCCTACCCGTGCGGCGACGACCTACCGGGCACCTCCTCGTTGAACTTCCGGGCCGGCGAGACCGTGGCCAACTTCGCGGTGGTCGGTGTCGGCGAGGAAGGCTCGATCTGCCTGTACTCGTTGGGGTCGACCCAGGTGATCGTCGACGTTCAGGGTGCGGTGGACAGCGATGCCTACACGGCCCTCGCGGCACCGGTACGTGTGCTCGATACCCGCCCGCCCGAGGCCCCCGCGCCGGCACCACCCGGCCCGACGCCACCTGGCGACGACCCCGACGTTCCCCTGTCGCTCGGCGCGGGCGATGTGATGTTCACGTTCGACGACGGGGTCGCCCTCGAGGGGCTCCGCCAGGGGGTGTACCACCGCAACGCTGGCTCGCAGGAGTTGGGGCAGCCGGCCAAGGTGTGGGGTGACACGAACGCCTGGCACGGGGGTTCGTGGACCGCCGACCACGACCTGTCGTGCGGTCCCCCCGATACGCAACGTGAACTGTCGTCGACGTTGACACCCAACCACGCGACCCAGCAGGTGTCGGTCGATTTCAACGTCGAGCAGTTGCAGTTCGCCTGCCGGAATCACTGGATGACGTCGATGGGTGACGTCGACGGGTACTCGATCGTGTGGTTCGCGCCCGACGCGCAGTTCACGCGGGCCGAGCAGCGCACCGTGTCATGGGACGTCGGTGTGACCGACCTCCTCGGTCGCAAGTGGTGGGAGGTGTCGATCGTGCCGGTCGGTTCGCCGTTCCTGGCGACGGTCGATTGGATGGCCGAGGTCGCCGAGATCGCGGCCTACGACTCGGCGTCGGTGATCGTCGGCAGCGGGCCCGCCGGGCGCGACCCGAACATCACCACCGAGGGCCTCCAGCGCTACACCGGCGGGCAGTCGGTGTGCGCGCTCGACCCGGAGGGTTGCGCCTCCAAGCCGATCCGGCGCCAGTTCAGCGTCACCGACAACGGCAACGGCACGATCACGGTCGACTACGGCGGGATGTTCACCCAGACCGTGCCGGGGCAGTTCCCGGAGCGTTTCGAGGTCTACTTCAAGGACCACAGCTACACGCCCGACAAGGACGGCCGCCCGGTCGGGTACACGTTGCACTGGGACAACATCGTCGTGAGGTGACGCGCTGTGGCGGAGAGGCTGCGCTCCGTCAAGTGTTGGTGAAGCTGGTTGAGCGGCAGCGAGGGGGTGCCGATGTGGGGTTGCCGCGCTTGCGCCGGCTCGTGCCCGACTCGAACCTCCAAGGAACCAGCCATGAAGCGAAGCCGAGTTGCCGCACTGATCGCGACTGCGCTGACGGCCACCGCGATCATCAGCGTGTCGTCGATGTCGTTCGGTGCCGAGTCGAGTACGCACTGCTGGGACGAGTACAACGCTGCGGGGACCCGGCTCACGGGGGTGCTGATCCCGAAGGGCCTCAAGCCGAGCGCGTGCACTCCCGGACCAGGATGCTTCACCAGCCTGGTCGCGGGCTCGAAGACGGTCAACCGGCTGTACGTGCCGACCGGCGTCAGGCCCGCCGCGGCGTGCTCGAGCGCCGTCCTGACGACCACCACCACGACGACCACCACGGTCCCCACCGCTCCGGCGCGGTTCGAGCTGCTGCCGGCTGGTGCGACGCTGCCGTCGGACGCGACGTGCGCTGCCAGCGTCCGGCCGACCACCGAGAACCGGCCGGGCAACGCTGTCCAGAACGCCACGCCGGGCGTCGGGACCAACTCGGTGTTCCCGCGGGTGACCGGGGCATTCACCGGCACCACCGACGAGATCATCCAGTGGGTGTCGTGCAAGTGGGGCATCGACGAGGACTTCGTGCGTGCCCAGATCGCGATCGAGTCGTGGTGGACGCAATCGGCGATGGGCGACTGGACCTCGGACGCCACCGCCTGCAACCCGGCGTACCCGATCGGTGACTACCCGCCCCAGTCGAGTGACGACCGGACCCACCGAGGTGAGTGCCCCGAGTCGTTCGGGCTCGGCCAGGTGCGCTGGCTGTACCACACGTCGGCGTTCGACCACCAGAACGCGGTGCGCTCGAGCGCCTACAACCTCGACTACACGTACGCCGTCTGGCGCGAGTGCTACGACGGCCAGATGGGCTGGCTGAACGACGTCGATCGCGGCCGGGACTACGCAGCTGGTGACGCGGCCGGTTGTTTCGGTGCCTGGTTCTCGGGCCGGTGGCACACGCCGGCCGCCGCGACGTACATCGCGCGCTGGTACGAAGTGCTCGGTGGGCGGGTGTGGGAACAGGCATGGTTCCCGCCGGCGACACCGCTCGATGGAGCCCCACCGGTCACGACGGTGGTGCCGACGACGACCAAGCCGCCGACCACGACGGTGGTGCCGACGACGACCAAGCCGCCGACCACCACGGTGGCGCCGACGACGACCAAGCCGCCGACCACCACGGTGGCGCCGACGACGACCAAGCCGCCCACGACCACGGTGGCGCCGACGACGACGAGCACCACACCGGTGACGACGACGACGGTGGCACCGACCACGACCACGGTCGCCCCGTCGTCGCCGATGGGCAACGGGCCGGGTGACTTCGTCGCCACGTTCGACGACCCCGCCGACGGAGATCGCCTGCGCCAGGGGGTGTACCACCGCAACGCCGGTTCACAGGAGTTGGGGCAGCCGGCCAAGGTGTGGGGTGACACGAACGCCTGGCATGGTGGTTCGTGGACCGCCGACCACGACGTGCACTGCGGCTCGCCCGATACTCAGCGTCAGCTCTCCTCGACCTTGACACCCAATCACGCCACCCAGAAGGTGTCGGTGAACTTCAATGTCGAGCAGTTGCAGTTCGCCTGCCGGAATCACTGGATGACGTCGATGGGCGACGTCGACGGGTACTCGATCGTGTGGTTCGCGCCCGATGCGCAGTTCACGCGGGCCGAGCAGCGCACCGTGTCATGGGACGTCAACGTCACCGACCTCGGCGGTCGCAAGTGGTGGGAGGTGTCGATCGTTCCGGTCGGCTCGCCGTTCCTCGCGTCAGTCGATTGGATGGCCGAGGTGGCCCACATCGCAAGCTACGACTCGGCGTCGGTGGTCGTCGGCAGCGGGCCCGCTGGGCGGACCCCGAACATCACCACCGGTGGTCGCCAGCGCTACACCGGTTGGCAGCCGCTCTGCGGGCCCGGCGCGCTCGACCCGCAGGGTTGCGCTTCCAAGCCGATCCGGCGTCAGTTCAGCGTCACCGACAATGGCAACGGCACGATCACGGTCGACTACGGCGGGATGTTCACGCAGACCGTGCCCGGTCAGTTCCCGGAACGTTTCGAGGTGTACTTCAAGGACCACAACTACACGCCCGACAAGGACGGCCGACCCATCGGGCACACCTGGCACTGGGACAACATCACGGTCATCTGACGTGCCTGGCACATCGGCCAGCGGCCGCGCCACTAGCTTGTCGTGCTCGTGACCACACACGTTGGGATTGCAGGCGCTGGCTTCTCAGGAGCCGTGATCGCGCGGGCACTCGCCGAGGCGGGGCACCGGGCGACGGTCTTCGAGACGCGCGACCACGTCGCCGGGAACTGTCACACCGAACGCGATGCTGAAACCGGCGTCATGGTCCACGTCTACGGGCCGCACATCTTCCACACCCAGCACGAGCGGGTCTGGGAGTACATCAACCGTTTCGGAGACATGCGTCCGTACAACCACCGCGTCAAGGCCACCTCCGGAGGCGCGGTGTATGCCCTACCGATCAACCTGCACACGATCAACCAGTTCTTCGGAACCACGCTCAGCCCGTCCGAGGCGGCGGAACTGATCGCGTCGAAGGGCGACCAGTCGATCGTCGATCCGACCACGTTCGAGGAGCAGGCGTTGCGCTTCGTCGGCCGTGAGCTGTACGAGGCGTTCTTCGCCGGGTACACCCGCAAGCAGTGGGGCACCCACCCTGCCGAGCTCCCGGCGAGCATTCTCCAACGCCTGCCGGTGCGCTTCAACTACGACGACAGCTACTTCAACCACCCGTACCAGGCCATACCGGCCGACGGGTATACACCGATCGTCGAGGCGATCCTGGACCACCCGTCGATCGAGGTGCGGCTGTCGACCGCGCTCGATCGCAGCCAAGCCACCACGTTCGATCACATCGTCTGGACCGGCCCGATCGACGCCTATTTCGGCTACGAGCACGGCCGGTTGGCGTATCGCACGCTCGACTTCGAGCGCGAGGTCCACACCGGTGACGTCCAGGGATGTCCGGTGATGAACTACTGCGACGCCGAGGTGCCGTACACGCGGATCACCGAACACAAGCACTTCGCCCCCTGGGAGCAGCATGCGGGCTCGGTCACGTACCGGGAGTTCAGCCGGCGGCACGAACCCGCCGACATCCCGTACTACCCGGTGCGCCTGGTGCACGACAAAGACCTGCTCGGCACGTACGTCGAGTTCGCCAAGGGCGCCGGCAACGTCACGTTCGTCGGCCGGCTCGGCACGTACCGCTACCTCGACATGGACGTCACCATCAACGAAGCGCTCGACGTTTCCGACGTGATGCTGGCCGCGCTGGCGAGCGGCGAGCCAATCCCCGCCTTCGTCGTCGACCCGCTGACGTAGGCGGGCGCGCCGGGCGCCTCAGGGGGGTGACAGGGTCCAGCGGTGGACGGTGCCGTCGGTGGAGGCGGCGACGACCGTGGTCGGGTCGGCGAACGTGACGTCGCTGACCGGGCGGTTCGGCCCGAACAGCGTCGTGACCGGTTGTGCCTCGTCGACCGACCAGAGCGTGATACCGGCGTCGGGGGTGGGAACCGCGATCAGCGTGCGGTCGGGGGACAGAGCCAAGCGGGCTGTTCGATACGTCGCGTCGGGCATCCGGGACATCACGTCGCCCGTCATCACCTCCACGATCGCCATCGACCCGACGATGTCGCTGATCGCCATCGTGCCGTCGCCGAGTGGGAGCACCGTCTGGTAGCCCCCGGCCATCGCTCGGTACTCGGCGGCGAGCGAGTAGTCGTTCAGGTTCCAAACCCGCACTGTCGCATCTTCGGCCGCCGTGACCAGATGGCCGTCGTCGGTGAAGGCCACGTCGAGCACGGTGTTCAGGTGCGGCGGGAACGTGTGCCTCACGTCGCCCGTCGCCAAATCGATCAGCTGTACTTCGAACGTGTGCCTGATCGCCGCGACCTGGGAACCGTCGGCCGAGAAGCGGAGACGGTTGAAGAAGAACGCACATCCCTCGACGTCTTCGGCTTCGCCACCGACCTGGAACGTCGGGGCCGTGTCGCCGACATTCCACCGCGTGATCGTGTCGTCGAACACGAACTGGCCAAGACGCGCCGCGCGTGCGGTGACGAGGTCGCCGGTACCCGGCACGAAAGCGACGGCATCGACCTGGCGTCCGGCCTCGTCGATCTCGCCGCTGGGTGTCAGGTCGGCATCGAACAGGAACGCCTTGCCCGCCGTCGAACCGACCGCGATCCGGCCTCCTGGTACGGCTGCCACACCCGTGAACTCGCCGACCGCGAACCGTTGCTCGGTGAGCACCGCGGCGCCCGTCATCGCGTTCCACACGGCGAACTCTCCGGTGTTACCCACGATGCCGACCGTGTCGCCCATCCGTTCGATCGAACGTGCGCCCGGGGGAGACTCCGCAATGTGCGGATCGGACAGATAGGCCCCGTTCCAAAATGCGACCGAGCCGCCCGCCTCGATGGTGACGAATCCCACCGAAGTGCCCAGCACCGTCGTGGCGTGCCCGGACAGATCGGATGCGCGGCCGTTAGGCAGCGTCAACGGGGCAACCGGTGAACCATCGAGACGGTAGGCCCACGGCCCGTCGGCCCCGACCACACCGATATGAGTGTCGGACACGGCCCATCCGTTTGGTGGAACCACGGTGTCGGTCGGCGCGCGCCCGATGGCGTCCCATCGCTCGATGTCGACGACGACGATCTCGCCGCCGCCGGCCACTGAGTCGTCGTTGCGAATGACGCTGAACGCGAGTGTGCCGCCCGCTGTGGCCTGGGCGTCGGCCAATGTGCCGCCGTCGGCCCACGGCGCCGTCTCGTGGCGGAGCGGCCCCTCGATCGGCCCGATCAGCACCCCGGCTGTGCCGGCGACCGGCACGACCACGCGGTTGGAGGGAAGCAGCGCGGCTCGCCCGAGCGCGGCCCCATCCTGGTCGAACCGCGACGGCTCGCTCGCAGGGCCGCCAGGCCAGCTAAGAATGCTCGAACCGGTCTGGCCGATCAACACACCGTTCGCCGAGAACGTGATCGCCACCGGCGGGTCGTCCGGCAGTTCGGCGGTGGCGAGCTGAGTCGGAGGGTTCGCCGTCAGGTCGTACCAGCGCACCGACGGCGGTGACGACAGAGCGACCGCGGCGAGCCGTGCGTCGGGGGTGAGGGCGACGTCGACCGGCGTGGCCAACGCGTCGAATCGATCCAGGGCGATCGGTGCCGATGTCGGGTCGGCAGCGTCGACCGCATAGACGCCGACGGTCGTGGCAACGACGGTGACCAGCGGGTCACCGAGCGACGCGTAGGCGAGGGCACGGCCGAGCCCGGCCGACCGGTGACCGACCACTTCGATGTCGATCGGTGACGTGTGCTCGGCGCCGGCGAGCGTCGACCGGACGAGTTCGACACCGCCGCCGCTGCATCCTGCGAGGAAACCGAGCACAGCAGCGCCGGCGACCATTCGACGGACCCACGCGCGTTCGCCTCGGAACGCAACCCGGCCCGTGTGCACGCAAGCAGCGTAGCGCCACGGGGTCGGGCGCTGGCCGCCAGCGCTCCGAGTGAGGATCAGACGTTGAAGCGGAACTCGGTGACGTCGCCGTCTTGGAAGACGTAGTCCTTGCCTTCGACGCGGAGCTTGCCGGCGTCACGGGCGGCCGACCACGAACCGAGCGCGAGCAACTCGTCCCACTGGATCACCTCGGCGCGGATGAACCCGCGCTGGAAGTCGGTGTGGATGCGCCCCGCCGCGATCGGGGCGGTCGAGCCCTCGTAGAACGTCCACGCCCGGGTTTCCTTCTCGCCGGTGGTGAAGTAGGTGCGCAGGCCCAGCAGGTGATACGCCGAGCGGACCATCCGGAACAGGGCGCCCTCGCCGAGCCCGAACCCTTCCAACATCTCGGCCCGTTCGGCCGGGTCAGTGATGGTGGCTGCCTCGGCTTCGAGCTGCACACACATGCCGATCACCTCGACGTTGTCGCCGGCGTCATTGAACTCGGCGCGCACGCGGGCCTCGACCTCGGGAATCGTGTCGAGCGCGTCCTCACCCACGTTGCACACGGCCAGCACGCGGCGGTTGGTCAGCAGGAAGTACGGGGCCAGCGTCTCGCGGTCGGTTGCCGACAAACCGGCGCGGTACAGCGGGAGGCCCTCCGACAGAGCCGCCATCGCCACGCGCAGCGCGTCGAGTTGGTCGCCGAGCGTCTTGTCGAGCTTCGACCGGCGTTCCACGTCGGCGAGCCGCTTCTCCACCGTCTCGAGGTCGGCGAGCGCCAGTTCCAGCTCGACCACGCGCAGGTGCTCGAGCGGGTCGGATGGGCCCGGCACGTCGTCGTCCTCGAACGCCCGCAGCACGAACACGATCGCGTCGACCTCGCGGATGTTGGCGAGGAACTTGTTCCCCAACCCCTCACCCTTCGACGCGCCCTCGACCAACCCGCCGATGTCGACCACCTCGACCATCGCGTGGACGATCTTGCGGGTGTTCGACATGACCGACAGCTGTTCGACCCGGTCGTCGGGCACCTTGGCCACACCGATGTTGGGATCCTTGGTGGCGAACGCGTACGGCGCGGCCAGCGCGCCACCGCCCGTGAGAGCGTTGTACAGCGACGACTTTCCCGCGTTGGGAAGCCCAACCAGACCGAAGCGTTCCATGAGGGGGTCGAGGCTACCGGTACGCCGGCCGCCCCCTGGCGGCCAGGCTGCGCGGATGGTTGACATGCCCCTTGGTGCACCTGACAGGCCGACGGCGCTGGTGCACAATGGGCGCCGATGACCCGCGCCTGGGTGAGCGACCCACCGCTCGACACCGTGCCCGACTCCGATGCGGCGACTCCCGACCTGTGGCTCGCGCTCGTTGCCGGGCACAGCGTGTGGGCCGACGGGCAGTACCGCCCGGGGCCGCGCGAGCGGGTCGCCTCGGCGTTCGCGACGGGTGCCGCGGCAGCCTGCGCAGCGATGGCGTGGGCCGGCATGCGCCTGCGCAACGGCAACTGGCCGTGGCAGGTCGAGACCGACGACCAGGCGGTGCTGTCGCTGGCAGCAATCGCGGTGGTGGTCGTCGCCGCGGTCATCGCGGTCTACAACTGCCGGATCGCGTTCGGGCGGGCGATCGTTCCCGCCGCGTTCTGGCCCAGCGTGTTGTGGCGCGGCACCTGTTTCGCGGTGCTCGTGGTGGGTCTGGCCGTGTGCTTCCCGCGGGGCCAGATCGGCGCCGGGGTGATGATCGGCCTGCTGGCCGGGGCCGACCTGGCGCTGTCGCTGTGGGCGCTCGGTACGGCCCCCCAGTTGGCCGCGCTCGTGCGCCAGTTCCTGCTCAGTCCGGTGCACCTTGGCGCGGTCGGGGCGGTGCTGGCGGTGTTGCTCACCGGTGCCGGACCGAGCGCGGGCACCCTCGTCGCGCTGTACGGCGCGGTGTTGGTCGCGCTGGCAGCCGGGCTGACCGAGATGAAAGTGCTCGACTCGTTGGCACTGCACTTCGAGGCGCAGTACGAGTTGCACCGCATCGACGTCGCCGCCCGTGAGCGCGCCCACCGCGCACACTGGCTGCACGACGACGTGCTCAGCGAGGTGCGCCTGGCCAGCTTGCGGATCACGAACGGCTCGGCGAGCCCCGAGCAGATCAACGCCGAACTGGTCGACCTCGATCACCGTCTTCGGTTGCGTCAGCTCGACGAGATGATCCGCGACGGCACCCCGCCGCTGTACGAGGTGCTTCAGCCGCATCTACGCCGGGCTCAGAGCCTGGGCGTGCGCCTCGAACGTGTGCCCACCCACGAGGTGACCGGCATCGCCCTCAGTGAACCCGAGGCGAAGTTGCTCAACCGGGTGCTGTCGTTGCTCACGTCGAACGCGATCAACGCCGGGGCCACGGCCCTCAGCGTCGACGTACGCCTGCCACCCGGGGCGATCGAGGTCGGTGTCACCGACGACGCCGGCGGGTTCGACCTGGCCGAAGTGCCCGCTGGGCGCGGCCTGCACCGGCTGAGCAGCGAGCTCGCCCCCGGGTCGCTACGGCGCGCCGACGCGCCCGGCGGTTCGACCGTGACCGTGCTGGTCCCGCGTTCGGGCGACGGCGCCCGCGGCATCACCGTGGCGCCGGCCGACCATCGCGTTCCGCGCCCGGCCGGGCGGGCGATGGCGTGAGTGGGCATCGGGCATCGGCCACACTGGGCGAGACATGAGACGAATCCTGCTGGTCGAAGACACGGCGAGCCTGGCCGAACTGTTCGCCCAGGCGATCGAGGCCCGTCTGGGTCATTCGGTCACGGTGTGTCTCGCCGTCGACGACGTCGAACTGGCCTTGCCGGACGGACCGTTCGACCTGGCGGTGGTCGACCTGTCGTTCTCGCACGAGTTGGCGACGGGGCTCGACGCGCTGGCGATGATCCACGTCGCCGCCCCGCGCACGCTGTTGTCGATCATGACCCAAGGTGACGGGCACGTGGCCGGCGTACTGCGCGACGCGTGGGACCTGCTGCCGATCACCACCGTCATCTCGAAGACCGCCCCGGTCGACTACCAGCTGCGGATGATCGCCGACGTGCTCGACACCGGCCAGTCGCCGGTCGACCCGGCGATCCAGCCGCTGCTGCCGGCTCGGCGCAATCCGGCTCGGCGCGAGCGCTTCGACCGGCTGATCCAGCACCAGGGCCACGCCAAGGTGTGGCAGGTACTGATGGACGTCCGCGTCGAGGCCTCGTACAAGCACCTGGCCGACACCACCGGGCTGAAGCTCAACACCGTCAAGAACTATCGCACGCAGCTCCTGCCCGAACTGCGCGTACACGGCTTGGTCGACCCCACCCTGCGCGAGATGCAGGACTTCGCCTGGCGCTGTCGCGCGTTCCTCCGGCCTTACGTCGACGCCGCGCTCGGCGCCCGGGCAGGGTGACCCGTTCGACCCGCCGCCGCCAGGTCGTGCGCGGGCTGGTCGGCCTGGCCGTCGGCTTCGGCGGCGCACTCGGCACGATCCTGGCGATGGAACTGTTCGACGAGGCCCCGGCGACCCCGCTCCAGCTGGGCACGCCCGACTTCGCTGCCTACTGTGCTCGCGACACCCAGATGACGGCGATGCTGCTCGCCTCCGACGCCAATGGGTGGCGGTGTGCGGGGGCGGTAGCGGGCGTGCCGCGGGTACTCGACGTCGACACCAACGATGTGTGCCGCTGGCAGTTCAGCGACGACCGTGTGATCGCCGTGCTGGTCGACCCGTCCGACACTGTCGGGTGGGCCTGCGTGCGCAACGGCTGAGCTACGGGGTGGTGAGCGCGGCTTCGTACTCGCGGGCCCAGTCGAGCGCCGCCTGTTCGTACTTGCGCAGCTCGGTCACCGGGTCGCTGCCGGCGTCGATCGGGTAGGCCACCGCAAGTTCGAGCTGGCGCTGGATCTCGGCCTCGAACCCGACCTGCCAGCTCGACGCGTCGTCGGCGCGAACCGACCGGGCGACGTCGTAGGCGACCCGCAACTCCGGGTGAGCGGCCCACGCGGCCTGGACGACCTCGGTAGCGGCTGCGGCCGGCGACGTCGGTACGTACCCGGTCGCCGCAGCCAGTCCGCCGACGCCTTCGGGTCGCATCAGCCAGTCGACGAGATGCCACGCCGCGGCGGTCTGTGCCGGGTCGTCGCGGTCGACCAGCCACCACGCCCCACCGCCGAGCTGCCCGCCGGTGATGGTATCGCCGGGCATCGGCGCGCCACCCACCTCGATGTGGTCGAGCCCGGCGGTATCGAGCAGGCGGTAGACATCACCGAGCGCAGCCGACGTGTGCAGCGTCATCCCCGACGGGGACGTCGGGTCGATCAGGGCGAGCAGGTCGGCGGTGCCATCGCGGTTCTCGCGCAGCCACAACAGCCGCCCGGCCGCCTTGAGCTCGTGCAGCTTGGTGAGCATCTCGACCACGCCGGGGTGCTCGAACTCGATCGATTGGATCGACGGGCCGTCGTGACCGTTGGCGGGCTCGAGCACCAGCCGGCCCTCACGGGCAGCGGCGATCGATACCAACCAGTTCGCCGATCGGTCGTACAGCGCCATTCCCGTGGTGGCCGCGCCCGACTCGACGAGCGTGTCGATCGTCGCGTACATCTCGTCGAGCGTCGCCGGGGGTCGGTCGGGGTCGAGCCCAGCCGCCTGCCAGCGCGTGCGGTCGAACATCAGCAGCGGCACGCTGACGTTGTACGGGGCAGCCCGCACCACGCCCGCGACCGTGTAGTGGTGCAGGGCGCCCGGGAACAGGTCGGTCAGCGAGGCCGGGAGCACCCCACCGGTGCACTCTTGCGGGTCGACGAACAAGCCCGAGTCGTACTGGAGCCGCACCGAGCCGCTGGCGCCCATGACGATGTCGGGCCGTTCGCTCGGCGGCAGGTCGGCGATCGCGGCGATGAGTTCTTCGGGGCGGCCGGCCGGGCGGACCAGTTCGATGGCGATGTCGGGGTGGGCGGCCTGGAACGCGGCCAGTTCGTCGCGGAGGTAGTCGGGGGCGACGTCGGCGCCGAAGCGGTGCCACACCGTGAGCGTGCGCGGCCCGGTGTCGGGCTCGGTGGCGCAGCGCGGCGGCTGGTCGGGCACCGTCGGGTGGGCGGCCGTCGTCGCGGCCGGGGCGCCGGGTGCCGCCCGGGTGGAGCCGTCCGACGGGGCGGCTGCCCGGACTTGGTCGCCGGTGGGCGGCGTGCTGGGGGAGGAGGTGGTCGACGGCGGCTGGGGCGAAGGGACGACCGGGCCCGTGGCCTCGGCCGAGCACGCGGCAAGTGCCGCTCCCACCACGAGCACACGCCACCGTCCGCGAACCATGCACCACTGATTGTCGCCGCGAGATTGGTGCTCGCGCAACCACTCGCGGCTCACGGGTGGTTGAGCCTGTCGAAACCACCGGTCGTCGCGGCTCTCGGTGGTTTCGACAAGCTCAACCACCTTGGTCAGCAGGTCTGCGATGATCGCGCGATGCATGACGGGCGGGCGATCCGCGTCTTCGTCTCGTCGACGTTTCGCGACATGCAGGCCGAGCGCGACGAACTCGTCAAGCGCGTGTTCCCGCAACTGCGGCGCCTGTGCGAGCAGCGCGGCGTGGCATGGAGCGAGGTCGATCTGCGCTGGGGCGTCACCGACGAGCAGGCCGCCGACGGGGCCGTGCTACCGATCTGTCTGGCCGAGATCGAACGTACCCGCCCGTATTTCATCGGCCTGCTCGGCCAGCGTTACGGATGGGTGCCCGACGAGGTGCCGATCGAACTCGTCGACCAACTCGGCTGGCTCGGCGACGAGGCCGGCAAGCGCTCGGTGACCGAACTCGAGATCCTCCACGGCGTACTCAACAACCCGGGCGCCGACGGGCACGCGTACTTCTACCTGCGCGACCCGGCCTGGGTGGCCGGGCTGCCGGCTGCCGAGCGGGCCGAGTTGGAAGAGCCCGACCCGGCTGGCGTGGCCCGGCTCGACGCCTTGCGCGGGCGGGTTCGCAACTCGGGCTACCCGGTAGCCGACTACGGCTCGCCCGAGTCGCTCGGCGACGCCGTGCTGGTCGATTTCACGGCGCTGATCGACCAGCTCTACCCGGCCGAGATCAGCGACGATCCGGCCCGCCGCCACACCGACGTCCACACCGCGTTCGGGCAAGCCCGGTTCGGGTTGCACGTCGCTCGTCCGGCCGTCGAGGCCGAACTGGTCGCCGCGCTGGCCGAGCCGGCCGGCCCGCCGTTGCTGGTCACCGGCGCGCCCGGATCGGGCGCGTCGTCGCTGGTTACCACGTGGGCAAAGCAGTGGGCCGCGGCGTCGCCCGGCGCCACCGTGCTCGTGCATCATTGCGACGCTGACGCCGACGCGGCCGACGTTCGCGTGTTCCTCGCCCGGGCGATTGCCGAACTCGACCCGTCGGCAACCTACGACGACCTCGCCGACGCGCTCGCCGCGGCCACGCCCGGCCGTGCCGGGGCGATGCTGGTGCACGCCGCCCAGGTCGCCGCAGCCGCCGGCCGGCGGGCGCTGATCGTGCTCGACGGGGCCGACCGGCTCGACGACGGCCCGCCCGGCGAGCGCGCCGCCGACCTGCGTTGGCTACTGCCACCGCTGGCGGGCATCGACGGCGTCCGGCTGCTGGTGACCGCCACCGGTGAACGTGCCACCGCCGCGTTCACCCACCGCGGCTGGCAGACCCTCGACGTGCCCGGCCTGAGCGACAGCGAGCGCCGCCAGATCACCGTCGCCGTGCTCGCCGCGGGGGCCAAGGCGCTCGACGCGGCGCATCTCGACGCGGTCGTCAGCGCCCCCGGCACCGCCAACGTGCGCTACCTGCGCACGGTGCTCGACGAGCTCCGCCAACACGGCGAGCACTTCACGCTGCGGGCGCTGATCGACCAGCTCACGGCGGCGGCCACCGTCGACGACCTGCTCGAACTTGTGCTGGCCCGCTACGAAGCCGACTTCGAGTCCGGCCGCCCCGGGTTGGTCGGCGACGCGATGCGAGCGATCTGGGCGTCGCGCTACGGCGTGTCGGAGGCTGAACTGCTCGATCTGCTGGAACCCGGCCCGAGCCACCTGCCCCAGCGCGTCTGGGCGCCGTTGCACCTCGCCGTCGGGCACGGCCTGGTCAGCCGCGGCGGGCTGCTCGGGTTCGCCCACGCCGACCTCCGCCGCGCCGTCGAAGATCGCTACCTGGCCACCCCCGAACAACGGCGTGCCGCGCACGCAGCCCTGGGCGGGTACTTCGCCGAGCAGCCGCTGGGGCCTCGCCAGGCCGACGAGCTGGGGTGGCAGCAGACCGAGGCGGGCGACCTCGACGGGCTGCGGGCGACGCTCGGCGATCTGGCATGGGTCGAGCTGGCCTACACCCGCCACCCGGCCGACCTGCGCCGGTTGTGGGCGCGGGTTGCCGGCGACGCCGGCCTCGCGGCAGTGGCCGACGAGATGCTTCAGGCGTACGCGGCGGTGCTCGACGCCCCCGGAGCGTACGACGACCACGACCGCGCCGAGGCAGCCCCCCGGCAGCTGGTGTGGGGAGTCGCCCGCCTACTCGCCGACGCCGGAGCGACCGGCGCCGCGCTGACCCTGCAACGTCACCTGGTCGACGCTGCGCGCGTGCACCCGGCGGGCAGCCGCGACGCGCCAGGTGGCGATACGCGACTTCGGGTGGCGTTGATCAACTACGGCGCGACGCTGCTCACCCGCGGCGACCTCGAACGGGCGGGGGCGGCGTTCGCCGAGGCCGCCGAACGATCGCGGGCTCGGGGCGACGACGCGTTGTTGGCGGCCGCGCTCGGCAACCTCGCTCTGGTGCGCCGCGACGAGCAGCGCTTCGACGACGCCGACGCGCTGTTCACCGAAGCCGACCAGCGTCATCGCGCCCGCGACGCCGACCACGACACGCAAGCCAACCTCGCCGGCTGGGCCGAACTGGCCCGGCGGCGCAACGACCTCGACCGGGCACTCGAGTTGCTGGTCGAACAGGAGCGGATCTGTCGTGAGCTGGCCGACCCGGTGGCGATCGGGCGGGCGTTGGCCGGGCAGGCAACCGTGCGGTCCGACCAGGGCGAGGCGGTCGCCGCGCTGGCGCTGTTCGAGGAGTTCGCCGAGATCGCCCGCACCGAAGGCGACCTACGCGGGCTCGCCGAGGCACAGCTCAACGTCGCCCTCACCCGCGGCGACCTCGGCGATTCGGCAGGGGCAGTCGAGGCGGCCGGCGAGGCCGAGCACCTGGCCCGGGCATTCGGCGCGCCCGACCTGCTCGCCCGCGCACTCGCCGCCCGCGCCTCGGCGGCGGCCAAGGTGGCCGACTGGCCCCACGCCGAGCAGGTTGCCCGCGAGGCAGAGTTGACCGCCCGTGCCGCGGGCGTGGCGTCGGTGACCGCGCTGGCGCTGGGCATTGCCGGTACCGCCCGCCGCGAGCAGGGCGACCTGGCCGGGGCGATGGCGATCCACACCGCCGAGGCCGAGGCCGCGGCCGAGTCGGGCGACCTCGCCGCGATCGGCACCGCCGCCGCAAACCTCGGCAACGTCGCCGCCGCCGAGCAGCGCTTCGAGGCGGCGTTGGCGCACTACGACGCGGCCGAGGCCGCGCTCCGCGAAGCGGGAACCGTCGGCGCGTTGCTGCCGATCTTCGCCAACCGGGCCCAGATCCATCATCTCCACGAACGTCACGCCGAAGCGCTCGCCGACTACGCCGAGGCCGCCCACGTGGCCGACCGGTTGGGCAACCACGCGGCCGCCGCCCAGTGGGGCCAGCCGGCGCTCCAGCTCGCCTACCAACTGGGCGACACCGGCCGTGCCGAAACCTTGTGGGGTCTGCTGGCGGTTGCTGCCCGCGTATCGGGCGACCACGCGGGGCTCCAGCGGGCACTCGGCGAGCAGGCGCTGATGCTGATCAACCGCGCCCAGCCGAGCACGGGGGCGGGCGACCCCACCAATGTCGACCAAACCGTGCTCGACCAGGCCGCGGCGCTGCTCGACGAGCAAGAGGCGTTGTGTCGTCAGCTCGGCGACCCGGTCGGCCTGGCCCAATGCGTCGGCAACCGGGCGATCGTGCTGCGGTATCGGGGCGACCTAGAGGGTGCGCTGGCCTGCGTCGACGAGCAACTGGCGATCGCGACCCAGTCAGGCAATGCGCAGGGCGTGCTGTTTGCCACGGCCAACCGGGGCGAGTTGCTGGGGCTGGTGGGCCGGGTGCCCGAGGCGCTCGCCGCGCTCGGTCAGGCCCGCGCGACCGCGGCCCAGTACGGCCTGACACCGATGGCCCAACAACTCGACCACATGATTGCCGCCCTCCAACACCGCAACTGATCACGATTTCAAGGTGGTTGAGCCTGTCGAAACGATCCAGGTGGTTGAGCCTGTCGAAACCACCGGTGTTCGACGGTTCCGGTGGTTTCGACAGGCTCAACCACCTTGGGGGAGGTGCCGGCTACCGGCCTCTGGCGGCTTTGGCGGCGCCGCGTTCGGTGCTCTCACCCTGGGTCGACAGCACGCCACTGGTGTTCTGGAGGTGGGCGCGGACGAACCAGTGGTACTGCTCGAGCGTGCCGGTCTGGCCGATCAGCAGATCCTCGGTGATCGGGTCGAGCTCGGCCACCGCCTCGATCGCCTCGCGGTGCGCGCTGATGACGCCGGCGTACACGACGTCGAGCGCGCCGAGGTGGGCTTGCACCGAGTCGCGACCCAGGTCGTAGTCGTCCCAGGTGCGGGCGGCGACCAAGTGACCGGGCAACCCGTTCGGCTCACCACCCAGCGCGGCGATCCGCTCGGCGGTGGCGTCGACCATGTCGGCCACGCCCGCGTACTGCGGGTCGAGCATCTCGTGCACGGCGATGAAGCCGGGGCCGACGACGTTCCAGTGGATGTGCTTGAGCGTCGCCGTCAGGTCGAGGAGGGCGACCAGCCGCTCGGCGAGTACAGCGCTGGTCGTTGCCCCGTCGTCCTTGCTCAACCCGGGGGCCGTGAAGGCGACCTTGGGCGCGGCGCGCTTGCGGGTGGACGACTTGCGAGGTGGGGTCGATGCTTTCGGCATGGCGCTCCCATACCCATCCGAGCGCCAGGTCAATCCCTCAGCCCTCAGCGGGTGACGTCGAAGCCGGCGCGGGCGAGCAGCGCGGGGAGCGCGGCGGCGGCCTCTCGGTTGTACGCGCGGGCGTCGTCGGCCAGCGCGTCCCAGTCGACCAGCAGCGGGTTACGGCGGGTCGCGTCGTCGCGGGTCTCGCCGTAGGTCCACCCGGCGGCCTCGCGTTCGGCTTTCCAGCGGGCGTGCTCGGCTGCCGCCAGCTGCTCGATCTCGTCGGGTGTGAACACCTCGCGCTCCAGGTCCCACGTGGCCAGCGGCACCAGCCGGGCACCGATCGCGTCGAGCCGGGCGACCACGCCGTCGGCCGCAGCCCGGCTCGACTCGCGCTCGGCCTCGGTCAGTTCCTCCCAGTCGCGGTGCAGCGTCGCCCGGCTGCCGGTGCCGGCCGCGTCGATACGGTGGACGTGGTCGGCGTGCAGCGAGCGGGCGAGCTGCTCGCGCACGCCACCCTCGATCAGGTCGGTGGTGCACGCCCGCTCGAGGAACGGGAACGTGACGATCCGCCCGAACGCGCCCCGGTCGCCGAGCGCCCCTTGGAGGTGCTTGCCGAACCCGCCGTCGGAGCTGGTGCGCACGACCACGTCGACCGGGCGGGTGACGCGGCGGCGCACGAACAGGCCGCTCGTCCACCCCGCCGCCTCGTCCTCGAAGGCGGCGACGACGAGCGTCGGCGGATGCTCGGCGAGCACCCGTTCGAACTGCTCGACCCCGGCCTCGGTGGGCACGCTGACGTCGAGCGGAATGCAGCGCGCGGCGAGCCGCGTGCGCAGCGCCGGATGGCGCATCTGGAGCGCGTGCAGGTGGCCCGCTGCGTGGCGGTCGACGAGCGTGATGGCCAGCGGGCCGCGGTCCTCGTCGGCCCACTGCTGGGCCGCGGCGATCGTGAGGTTGCGCCCGAGCTGGCCGAGCCCGAGCACCATCAGGTGCGGTTCGCCGGCGTCGGGCCCGCCGGTCAGCGGGTGCGTGGTGAGCAGCGCATGGGCCGCGCGCTCGTGGACGTTGAAGAACTCGAGCCGCACGCCGCCCGCCCGGCCCAGCTCGGTGGAACGCAACAGGTGGGCCAACTCACCGTCGAGCAGGCGCACCGCGCACCGCAGCGGTGCCGCCCCGGCCGGGCGGGCGAGCTGGCTGACGGTGGCCGCGATCGCGACGTTGGTGGCGTCGTGGTCGGTGACCGCGACCACCCGTGCGGCTCGCTCGGCGCGCACGAGTGCGAGCGTGTCGAGGTCGGTCGGGTCACCGATCACCACGGGCACGCCGAGCCGCTTGACGGTCGCCTCACCCGGCGTGTTCGGTTCGGGCGTCAGGGCGACGACCTTGCGGCCCGACGCCGCGAGCGCCTCGACCAGCCGGGTTCCCGCCGGGCTCAGCCCACACACCAGGGTGTGCCCGTTCGAGCGGCGCGAACGCCAGCGGGTGAACTGCTCGCGGAACACCACGCTGGCCGACTGCAAGATCGTGCCGGCGGCGATGCCGGGCGCTGCGAAGCGAGCTACCTCGAGCCGCCAGTTGACCGCGTTGGAGGCGCCCTTGTAGTCGAGTGCGGCGAGCTGGAGCGTGAGGTACAGGTGGTCGAGGAAACCGAACCCCAGGTCGAGGTCGCGCGACTGCTGAACGAAGCCGCCCACGCCGAGTACGAGCAACAACGCCCACGCGCCGGCGAGCATCCACCAGCGCTGGCGCTCTGACCACTGGAGACCCTTCATCGTCCTCAGATCATGACGCGGCCGGGGGGCGCGTGACGGGGATCACCACCACCTCGCGCCCAGCCGTTCGGGCGGCCGCGACCACTTCGCCGGTGCCGCCGAGGCCGCGCGGTTCGGCGCCGTCCCACACGGCGACGAGTACGTCGACCGCGTCGAGCATCGCCAGGCCGGCGCGTGCGTACGCCGACTCGCGCGTCCCCGTCTCGTCGGGGCCGGTGACCTCGACGGTGGCGGCGCGGGCGAGCAGGCCGTCGAACTCGGCCAGCGACTCGGACGTGGCGAAGTCGTCGCGGAAGTCGTCGGGAGCGAGCGGCAGCACCACCATCAGCCGCGACGACGGGTCGGCTGCCAACACCGCTTCGGCCACCAGCCGGTCGGCGCCCTCGGCGAGCGACGACCACACGTCGAGCGGGGGCCCGTGTCGGTCGAGCCAACCGGCCACCAGCTCGGCAACGGTGGCACGAACGGCGGGCACGTCGTCGAACGATCGGTGTCCGGTCACGCCGATCCGCACGCTGGCCGGGCGAGTTTCCGGGTGCGTCACGGGGGTGCAACGTAGCCGTGCTGCGAGCGCGGTGCGGCCCGCCGGTCGACCGGGGGGTCGACGACCGGCGGGCCGCACCTGGGGGGAACTTTGGGGGAGTGAGACGTCAGGCGCTGTCGGCGTTGGCCAGCTGGGCACGGACCTCGTCCATGTCGAGTTCGCGCACCTGGCGGACGAGGTCGGCGAGCGCCGCCTTGGGAAGTGCCCCGGCCTGGTTGAACAGCTGGATGCCGTCGCGGAAGACCATCAGCGTGGGGATCGACTGGATGTTGAGCATGCCCGCCAGCTGTTGTTCGGCTTCGGTGTCGACCTTGGCGAACACGATGTCGGGGTTCTCGGTGGCGACGTCTTCGAACACGGGGGCGAAGGCACGGCACGGGCCGCACCACGAGGCCCAGAAATCGACCAGCGTGATGCCGTCGGCCGTGACGGCCGATTCGAACGTCTCGGAGGTGAGGGTGGTGGTCATACAGGTCGTGCAACCGTGCGCATTTGGGCGGTATTCCCGCGCGGCGCCCATCTAGTGTTCGCGGCCATGCCCGACGTGCCCGAGCCGCCGCCACCGACGGGCCCGGGGGGATGGGCGCCGCCTGTCGTGTCGTCGGGGGTGCCGCCCGAGCCGGCGCCCGAGCGCGAGGTCGACCGCTGGTCGGGCCGCAAGGTGGCCGGGTTGCCGGTCGGGGCGTGGATAGGTATCGGGGTGATCGCGATCGTAGGAATCGTCGGCGGCGCGCTGCTGATGGGCCGTGGTGGCGACGACCCGAAGTTGGCGATCGACACAGCCGTCGTGACCACCACCGCACCTGCGGTGCCACCCACCGGCGCGCCCGTCACCACGGTCACTCCCGACGTACCGTCGACCACCAGCATCGGTTCCGGGAGCATCCCGTCCACCTCGGTGCCCGGCAGCACCGCCGGGCCGGCGCCCACCTCGCCGCCCACCACGGTGGCGATCGGCGGCGAGACGCCCGACCAGCCGCTGCCCGCAGGCGACCCGGTGGTCTCGTCGTTCCGGTACGACGACTCGTTCGGCTCGGTGTGGAACGGCACCGTCGTGGGTGTCGTGGAGACCCCGCTGTACTGGGGCGACGACGACGGCGAGCGGTGCTTCGTGGTGCTCGGCACGCTGACGCCCGAGCGGGTGAACGGGTTGGTGTCGGAGTCGTGGTCGACGCCGTACTTCACGCTGTTCGCCGACGGCGACGAGGCCGAACTCGGCAACCTTCCGTGCGACACCGAATCGCTGGCCGAGCTCGGTTACCGCCCGCTGTTCGACGCCAACGCCACGGTGGGCACCGAGGTCGCCTTCTACGCCGAGTTCAGCCTGCCCGCGGCGGTCGGCGTGCCCCAGGCCGTAGCGGTCGGGCAGGGGTTCAGCGAGTGGCTGTTCTTCGACGCCACGCTGCTCGCCGAGCCTCCGCCGGTTCGGCCCGGCCCGGTCGGCGCGCTGCCGGTCGAACCGCTCGCCGTCGCAGCCGGAACGCCCGGTCCGTTCCGCCACACGAACGACTACACGGGCGACCGGTGGTCGGGGGCAGTGCTCGGCCTGGTCGAGGTGCCGGTCGACGAGTCCGGCGGCATCGGTGGGCGGTGTTACGTCGTGGTGGGCACGCTCACCGCCGACGCGGTCGGGTCGGGGCTCACCACCAGCCCGTACGGTGCCCCGCCGATCGGGCTGATCGCCGGCGGTCGCCTCGTCGACGACTACTACGGCTGCTCCACCGAGGCCGTCGAGGCGGCCGGCTACGAGTGGTTCAACGACACCGAGGTCACCGCCGGCACGTCGGTCGCCGTGTACGCGACACTGCTCGTACTCGAGCCCCCGCCGGTCGAGGTCCAGGCGATCGTGATCGGCGACCCGTGGGGCGATGGTCCGGTGGTGGCGGCGCCGTTCGTGCTCGGCGAGTTCCCGGCGGTGACGCGGGCTGCCGGCCCGCCACCGACCGCGACACCAGCCCCGGCAGGCACGCCGGTCGCGATCGTCCACGCGTTCGAGGAGACGACGTGGGACGTCGTCGTGCACGGCCACGTCGTCACCGGCGACTGTCTCGTCGTGTATGCCACGGCGACACTCACCGACGGCGACCCCGACGCCACCCCACCCGAATTGTTCGCGATCGCCGGCGGGCGCCTGTTGGCCGAGGACTTCGATTGCGATGCCGGCGCCGCCGAGAGCGCCGGCTACGTGCAGCAGTTGGAGGCGACTGGCCCCGCCGGTTCGGGGCTGCACGTGTACGCCGCGTTCCGCCCGGCACCCACGCTCGGCCCGATCCAGACCGTTGTCGTCGGCCGCTCCCTGGCCACCGAGCCGGCCGCGGTTGCTCCCACCGAGCTCCCCACCATCCCGCCGACTCCTCAAGGTGGTTGAGCCTGTCGAAACCACCTCAGAGCTCAAGGTGGTTGAGCCTGTCGAAACCACCTCAAAGCTCAAGGTGGTTGAGCCTGTCGAAACCACCCTGGTAGACCGGTAGCGATGCCACAGCGCGCGACGTCCCCGATACCCGAGGCTCCGCTCGCGCCCGCGGAAGCGCTCGCCCGCGTGTTGCACTGCCTCGATCGGGCGCTCGCCTCGCCGTACAAGACGGCCGCGTTCTCTCGGGCGCTCGCCGTGGTGCGCGCCACCGACCCCGTCGAGCTGGCCGAGCGCGCCCGTGACGGGTGCCTCACCGACCTCGACGGCATCGGCGACGCCACGGCGGGCGTTATCACCGAGGCGCTCGCCGGTCTGGTTCCCAGCTATCTCGTCAAGGCCGAGGCCGAGTCGCAGATCGACATCACCGACGAGGGTGCCGAGTACCGGGCGGCCCTGCGCGGCGACTGCCACCTGCACTCCACCTGGAGCGACGGCGGCGCCCAGATCGAGGAGATGGCGGCCACCGCTATCGCGCTCGGTCACGAGTACATCGTGCTCACCGACCACTCCGCCCGGCTTACCGTCGCCCATGGCCTCAACGAAGAGCGCCTCGCCGAGCAGCTCGACGTCGTCGCCGACATCAATGCCGACATCGCCGCCGCCGGGCACGAGTTCCGCATCCTCACCGGCATGGAGGTCGACATCCTCGAAGACGGCGCGCTCGACCTGTCGGACGCGATGCTTGCCCGCCTCGACGTGGTGGTCGCCAGCGTGCACTCCAAGCTCCGGATGGAGCGCCGGGCGATGACCGAGCGGATGGTCGCCGCGGTCGCCAGCCCACACGTCGACATCCTCGGCCACTGCACCGGCCGCAAGATCGGCAAGCGCCCCGAGTCGACGTTCGACGCCGACTACGTGTTCGCCGCCTGCGCCCAGTTCGGCACCGCGGTCGAGATCAACTGCCGCCCCGAGCGGCTCGACCCGCCCCGCGAGCTGATCGACCAGGCGATCAGCTACGGCTGCTACTTCTCGATCGACTCCGACGCCCACGCCGCCGGCCAGCTCGAATGGCAGCCCTACGGCTGCACCCGCGCCGCCGAGCGCGGCGTCCCCCTCGACCGCATCGTCAACACCTGGCCAGCCGCCGACCTCGTCGCCTGGACCAGCGCGCGCTAGCTCGACCACCGGATGCAGACGCTGACTGGGTGGTTGAGCTTGTCGAAACCATTCGAAGGGCGAGGCCGTTCTGTCAGAGCAGGTCGAGCCACAACTGTTCGTAGCGGGACACCATCGTCTGAACCGTCAGCTCTCGGCGGGCGAACGCCTGCCCGGCCGACGCCAGGCGCCGCCGGAGCCCGTCGTCGTCGAGCAGGCGGCGAATGGCGTCGATGAGATCATCGACCGAGCCCGCCGGAACCAGCAGGCCGGTCTCGTCGTGACGCACCGCCTCGGCGACGCTGCCGACGTCGCTGGCGACGACGGGGACGCCGGCGAGCATCGCTTCGACGATCGTCAGTGGGAACGCCTCCCGCGCCGACGGGAGCACGAACATGTCGAGGCCGGCGATGTGCGGTCGAGCATCGGGCACCCAGCCGACGAACTCGATACGGTCGGCGATGCCGAGTTCAATGGCCAAGCGCTCGAGGTCGGCCCGGCGTGTGCCGTCACCGACCAAGGCGAGGTGCACGTCGGGTAGCGCGGCGATCGCCGACACGAGCACGTCGAGCTGTTTCTGGTCTTCGAGGCGTGCCGCGCAGCCGATCGTCGGACGCCGGTCGTACGGGTACGGGTCGACGGCAACGTCCGGCAACCCGTTGTGGATGACGTGGATCTTGCGCCGCGGGATGCCGAACCAACGGTGGAGGTCGTCGGCCGTGGCCCTCCCCACGGTCACGTAGGCATCGACGGCGAGCCCGAACAGCCGCGTGGCGACTCGGCCGCGGCGTCGTCGCGCCGGGAACACGAGGTGTTCGGCGGCGACGACGGCGATGCCGAGCGAGCGTGCTGCCAGGGCCGCGGTGCGCCCGGCAAACGGGTTGCCGAGCGTGAGCTGGAGCACGTCGAGGTCGAGCGCGCCCAGCGTTCGGCGGTAGCGGCGTACGTCGTCGCGCAGGGAGTGCGGTGCTTCCAGCAGCACCCGCTCGACCACGGGGGCGACACGGGCCACCTCGTCGAGCACCGCTCGTGACGTGGCGCAGACCACCAGTTCGATCGCCCCCGAGTACCTCTCGACGAGATGGAGCGCCGACCGTTCAGCGCCGCCAATGATCGGCGAGTCCAAATAGATGCCGACGCGCCCGGCCGCGCGCTGTGGTCTGGCATCGGGGCCGCCGATGAGCACCACCGGATACAGATTGGCGATCTCGTCGAGCATCGCCTGGTCGGTGCCGACGGTGAGTTCGGAGAGCTTGTTGTCGCGTAGCGCACTGGTGCGGTACAGCACGTCGGTGGGGGTGGGCAACGCTGCCCGGCGACGCGCCAGAGCTTCGTTCAGGCGCCCTGACGGAACCACTTCGAGATCGTCGGTGCCCGGCCCGAGATCGACCACTGCACCGGCTTGGTAGTGGGACGTGAACGCCAGCAGACGTCGTTCGACGGCGCCGGGGTCGAACATCGTGCCAGCGGGTACCACAGCGAGCGTCGGGGTGCGCACGGCGCTCAGTTCTGGGGCCCCGGTGATCTCGAACGTCGGCAACGTCTGGGCACGCAGCGAGGCGAGCGTGTCGCCGACCGCCGCGTGATCATCGCCGGACGGTTCGATCAGCACGGTGACGAGCGCAGTCGTATCCGCTGGACTGGGCGTGCGCTGGTCGCGCGCCACGGGCCGCCCGGCAGTTCCTACGTGGGTACCCCTCGATCGTCGCCGCTGCATCCACCCGGCCAGGCTTGGTGCCACGACGACGGCCGCGGCCTTCGCTCGCGCACCTGGTGGGGAGCCGCTGTCGAGCAGCACGGCTCGTGCCCGGCGGCGACGGTCGTCGGTCCCGCGCTCGAGCGCCAGCGACAACTCCTCGCGGTGGATCAGCGACTCCTGGCCGCGGATGCTCGCGACCAACACTTCGCGCTCGGCGTCGCTCAGCTCGGGACGTGCTTCGGCGACTCGCAGCGCGCGTAGCCCGCCGCGGGCCATACCGAGGCGGTCGGCGCTGAGCGACGTCGGGAGCATCCGATAGCACGCCAGCGGGCGGGCAACGGCGCCCACCTGCCCGCCGGCGAGGATCAGTTTGATCCACGCGGCCCAGTCGGTCGCTCGGTCGATCGACTCCTCGAAGCCTCCGACTGCCCGCAGCGCGGCAGCCCGTACCACGCCGTGGATCACGAAGTTGCGGCGCAGGATCTCACGTCGTTGGTCGCTGTGGGCGAACGTCCACTGGTCGCTGTACCCCCGAGCGATGATGTCGCCCTCGCTGACGAGCAGTTCGTCGGTCGTCACCAGGTCGAGCGTTGGTCGTTCGATGATCAGTTCCGAGATCGCCGCGAGGCGGCCGGGCAGGAACCAGTCGTCGGCGTCGAGGTAGGCGATCCACTCGCACGTCGCCGCGGCAAGGCCGGTGTTGCGGGCCGACGCCTCGCCTCCGTTGGGTTGCGTGATCACCCTGATCCGGTCGCCGAACTCGGCGAGCACGGCGGCGGTGCCGTCGGTCGATCCGTCGTCGACGACGATCACTTCGGCCGGCGGTGGCACCTGGTCGAGTGCCGACTCGACACTCGTCCGCACGGTCGCCTCGGCCTGGTACGCCGGGATGACCACCGAGAACCGGATCGGGTCAGCCACGACGGACCAACGCACGCGCCCGCGACACGAGCCTGCGGGCGACCACTTCGGCCGCGAACAGCGCTCCGTGTGGGCCGTAGCGGAGCCCGCTGCGGACGATCCATCGTTCGAACGTCTGGCGTTGGCGCCAGCGTGTCGCCGCGTCGTCGGCCAGCGAACCGTAGATCGAGTCGGGCCGCACGGCGTATGTGCACATCGGCTCGGCGCCCACGAAGATCGGGTAGCGCAGGTTGACGGCGACGTACGTTCGCTGGTCTTCGTAGAGGCTGTCGCCGGCCGGTACCCCGCCGATCCGCCGGAGCGCGTCGGTGCGATACATCACCGCCGATGGCGGGGGTGAGGCGAGACGCGTGCAGTACAAGTGCCGGGCGAAGCGGCGGGGCGCGAACACGTACGGCGGCTCGTCCGCCACCGGCCGTACCTCGTCGGGCAGGTCGGTACCGTGGAACTCGTAGCGGGCCGGGCCGCACACCATCGCCACCGACGGGTTGCCGGCGAGCTGTTCGAGTTGGCGGTCGAGCTTGGTGGGCTCCCACCGGTCGTCGGCGTCGAGAAATGCGATCGCCGCGGCCCGGGCGCCGCCCAGGCCCAGGTTGCGGCTGGCCGCCAACCCGCGGTTCTCGCCGCCGGGATGACGCACCACCCGGATCCGATCGGCGTCACCGGCGGCGATCTGGTCGGCAAGCGTGCCCGAGCCGTCGGTCGATCCGTCGTCGACCAGCAGCAGTTCCCATCGCACGCCCAGCTGGGCCCGTACGGTGGCGACGGCCCCCTCGAGGAACCGAAGCTCGTTCAAGAACGGCAGTACCACGCTCACCTGTGGCGCATCGGGCTGCCGCGCCTCAGCAGATGTCACCTCGCCCGGCATCGTCGTGAACCTACCTGCTCGAGCGCGGCCCGCCCGGTGGGACGGGCACGATCACTCCGCTCCGCGGCGCCCGATGATCCGCCGCACCGCCTGCCACGGCGCGCTGTGGCGTGCGCGTGCTTTGGCTCGCCGGGCAGCGGTCTCGGCGGATATCGCGATGCCATGGCGCCCCCCGCGTAGCCCCGTGCGAACGACCCACTGCTGGAACCTCATTTGGTTGCCGAACGTGACGTGGGGGTGGTCGACGATCGAGCCGTAGAGCGAATCGGGACGGACCGTGTAGATCGCCAGCGGTTCGGAATCGACGTAGACGGCGTGGCGCATGCTCACCACGGCGTAGGTGCGCTGGTCTTCGTAGAGGTTGTCACCTACAGGCACGCCGCCGACCGCGCGCAGCGCGGCGGTGCGGTACGCCGCGCTCGATGGCGATGGCGGGTCGACCGGGCCCCACAGGAGGTCGCGGACAAATTGGCCGGGGCGGAACACTCGCGGGGCGCCGGGCGTGATCTCGCGCAGCTCATCAGGGCCGCCGTCGACCGGACGGCGGATCACCGGGCCGACGGCGAGCGCGACGTCGCGATGTTCGCCGAACGCGTCGAGTTGTCGGCCCAGCTTGGCGGGCAGCCAGCGGTCGTCGGCGTCGAGGAACGCCACGATCTCGGCGCGGGCGTGACGCAGCCCGAGGTTGCGGCTCTCCGGCAGTCCTCGGTTCGTTCCGCCCGGGTGCCGCAGTACTCGGATCCGGTCGGCGTCGCCGGCCGCGATCCGGTCGGCGAGCTGGCCTGAGCCGTCGTCCGATCCGTCGTCGACCAGTAGCAGCTCCCAGTCGACGTCGCGCTGCCCGCGCACGCTGTCGACGGCACCCTCGAGGAACCGTTGCTCGTTGAAGAACGGCAGCACGACCGACACGCTGGGCACGCGCTCGGTCGGTCCTGCGGTCATCGCGGCCACGATATCCTCGCGGTGTGGCGGCCAGGATGACGATCGGCATCGCCAGCTACCAACGTCGACAGCCGTTGGCGACGCTGCTCGAGTCGATCCTCGAGGCGGTCGCCGAGGCAACTGGTCAGGCCGAGGTGCTCGTGGTGCTTGACGGCTCGGACGACGGTTCCCGTGAGCTGGTCGCCGAGATGGCAGTTGCTAGTAGCGTGCCGATCCGCTCGGTGTGGCAGCCCAACCAGGGCCTCGCGGCGACCCGGAACACGATCGCTCGCGAAGCGCTCGCCGACGTCGTGTGGCTGCTCGACGACGACATGATCGTCAACCGCGCGGCGTTCGAGCGTCACCTCGGGCACGACCGCACCACATCGCCGTTCCTGATGGGGCCGTACGAGATCCGTGCGACCGACACGATGTCGCGCCGGCTGGCGCCGTTCTTCGACGCCAGGCACCGTCGGCTGGCCCCGCTCAGAGTGGTCACGAGCCCGTCCGACATGGCCTTCGCCAACACTTCAGCGCCCACCCGGTTGCTGTGCGAATTCCCGTTCGACGAGCGTTTCAAGGGGTACGGGCTCGAGGACTACGAGCTGGCGCTGCGGGTACTGCGCGCCGGCCACCGGATCGAATTCGATATGGAGGCGGCGATCGAACACCGCTGCCAACCGACGGAGGCCGAACGCCTTCGGACGCAACGCGAGTCGGGGGTCAACAGGGTTCGCTTCGTCGAGATCCACCCCGACCAAGTCGACGTCGCCTTCGATCCGCACCCGAGCGGCCTGGAACGGGTGCTGCGCAAGGTGGCTCGGCCGGTCGCCGCCTGGCCCTTGCGGGGGCTGGCGCGGGCCACCCAAGTGCTCGCCGGGCGGTGGGGCGACAAACGGCGCGGAGGTTGGAAGATCTACAGCACCGCTGAGCTGATCGCGACCTACTCGGGTGTGGCATCGGCGGGCGGGGTGCCGGACTCGCGGTGACGGCCGTCGCAGTCTCGGTGGTGATCCCGGCGCGCAACGCCGCCAGATGGGCCGAACCGGTCGTCGCCACGCTGCGTGCCCAGACGTTCACCGGTTGGGAAGCGATCGTCGTCGACGACGGCTCCACCGACGACACCGCCGCCGCGTTCGAGCGCTCGTTTGCCGGCGACCCCCGGTTCCGTCTCATCCGCCAGCCGGCGAGCGGGGTGAGCACCGCCCGCAACACCGGGATCGCCGCCGCGAACGGTGACTGGCTGCACTTCCTCGACGCCGACGACCGGATCGACCCAACCTTGTTCGCCCGCTGCGCGGACGTCGTCTGCGCCGACCCGACCGTCGAGTTCGTCCGCTGCGGATGGGCTCGCGAGCTACCGAGCGGGCGCTGGCAACCCGAGGTGCACACCGACCTCGACAAGGCCGAGGCCGACATGTTCCCGGTGCTCGCCGTGCGTTGCCCGATTCCGATCCACGGCTACGTCGTCCGTCGATCGGTGGTCAGCGAGGTCGGCGGATTCGACACCGAGCTGGTCGTGGCCGAGGACTGGGACCTGCTCGTCCGGCTCGCCCGCCGGGGCGTGCGCCTTCGGCGGATCGCTGAGACGCTCGCGTTCTACCGATTGACCGAGGGCTCGGCGTCACGGCGCGACTTCTTCCGTGTGTGCGCCGACACCCGCGCCGTGGTCACCCGCGCTCACTCGAACGACCCGCGAGTGCCCACCCCCCGTCCCGAGTACGCCGCGGGAGCGCCGGCGAGTTGCTTGGCGTCCGTCCTCGACGGGATTGTGCTGTGGGCCGTGGCGTGCGCAGTCGGCGCTGGCGCCCCCTACCGCGACGTGCTCGATGCATTCCCGCGGGCCGCGCCCCTGTCCCCCGACGCGATCGCCGAGTCGCTGTTCTATTCCGTACCGGTTGCAGCGGGGGCCCTTCGCTCGGAGTGGCCTCATTTGTGGCCTCGACGATCGGAACGGGTCGACGCGGCGATCGCCGACCTCGCCGTGTGGGCAGGTGGGGCCAGTCTCGGTAGGCCGATCGGGCGCAGCCTCGAACGGTTGATCGTGATCGACGCCCTGAAACGGCCGCGGACCCTGCGGACGGCGTCTGCCGTGCTGCGCTCCCCACGTCTCGCGCGTACCGCGATCACCTTGGCCGCCGGTCGGGCGACCCGGACCGTCCGGCGTCAGAGCCAACTATGATTGCGTCGTGGCGGGTCGAGTGACGGAGTTCCGGTGAGTGAGCCGCGACCTGCGGGCGGCTACCTCGACGTCGTCGGTGCGATCGGTGCGGCCATCGTCGCCGGCCGACCCTACGAAGACTTGATCTCGACCGGCCCGCCCGACGTGTACGCCAGCCCGAGTGATGTCGCCGGCCGCCTCTACGAAGCCGTACCACGGGCCGCCGGCGCAACCTTGGCCGATTGGCCCGGCCTCTGGATTCGCTTCGAGGCCAACCTCGTGGCCGGTGTTGTGGCAATCGCGGGATGGCTCGGCCGTCTCGAGGCAGCGCGACCGATCGAGCGTGCGCTCGAACGCCGGATCGTCGAGAGTGGTGTGCCCGCCGGCACATCGATCGGATCGAGCGTGGCGGTCGATGTCGACGTACGGGACGCAATGGTCGACATCCCCCCGGTGGCCGCAGCCGAGCAACTGGTCGTTCGGGTGTGGCGCAGCGAGAGCCTGGTCGGCAGCGTGGTCGTCCCGGTGATCGACGGGCGGGCGACCGCGTCCGATATCGCCTGGGTGATCCGATGCGACCTCGCCGCGCGACTCGGGCGGGTGGTTGCGCGGCACCCGCTCGATGTCCGTCACTTGGCCGCACCGTCGGCACTACCGCACACGGCGCGCGCAGCGATCCAGTTCGTCGTCGATGCACCGGCGCGCCGCAGCGGTGGAGGGTTCGCGCTCGGACGCCGTGCCGCCGGTGCATTCGTCCGCACGTCGATGCTGCGGAACCTCTCAGACGGCTCACCGTCGGCAACTGGCGTCGGTACCGGTCAGGGGGTCCGCTACGAGCCGATCGATCCGGCAGACGTCGCCTATTGGGAGGATTGGTTCTCGGTGGTCGACCCGTGGGGGTACACGAGCGCCTACGAGCAGACCAAGTACGAGCAGACGCTCGAGTTGCTGGGCGACGATCGCTACGAACGAGTGCTCGAGGTGGCGTGTGCCGAGGGCCACTTCACCATCCAACTGGCGCCGCTGGTCGGTTCGTTGATCGCCACCGACATCTCACCCACAGCGCTCGCGCGCGCCGCCGAGCGGTGCTCCGCGTTCGACAACATCTCGTACCAGCAGCTCGACCTTCGCAACGACGAGTTGCCGGATCAGCTGGATCTACTCGTGTGCAGCGAGTGCTTGTACTTCCTCGACGACCCGGTCGAGCTAGCGAGGGTTGCATCTCGATTTGCTGCGGCACTCAAGCCGGGCGGCCGGTTCCTCCATGCCCACGCCCGGCAGCTCGTCGACGAGCCCGACGGAGTCGGGTTCGACTGGGCGCGATCGTTCGGCGCCAAGCGAATGGGTGAGATCTTCGCCGCCGACCCGAACCTGTCGCTGGTATCGGAGATCGTCACCGACCTCTACTTGGTGCAGATGTTCGAGCGTCCGCAGGCTGATCTTCCGGGCGCGGTACCTGTCACCGAGCGCCGTGCCCATGGCGAGCTACACGACGAGATCCGTCGGTTGATCGTGTCGGGCTCGTTCGCGCAGCTCCGGACAGCCACGCGCGAGACCGAGGTGACCAACCGGCTGCCGATGTTGATGTACCACCGGATCAGCGACGACGGTCCACCGGCGCTCGCCCGGTACCGAGTGACACCCGAGGCGTTCGAGGCGCAACTCGATTTCCTCCGGAGCCACGGGTACTACGGCATCACGATGCCGGACTGGCGTTACGCGATGTCGACCGGAAAGGCCCTGCCGGGGAGAGCGGTGATGGTCACCTTCGACGATGGGTATCGCGACTTTCTCGAGCAGGCGTGGCCGTTGTTGAGCGCGTACAAGTTCCCGGCGAACGTGTACGTCGTCGCCGATCTGGCCGGCACCGAGTCGTCGTGGGACGCTCACCACGGGCCACCGGCCGCGCTCATGGATTGGAACGAGATCCGCCATCTACACCGCAACGGAGTCCACTTCGGGACGCACTCGGCGACGCATCGGCAGCTGACGACGTTGTCTCCGCAGGAGGTCGTCGACCAAGAACGCCGCGCCCGCGCTCGATTCGCCTCCGAGCTTGGAGTCGATGCGGTCGATCTGGCCTACCCCTTCGGTGACTACGACGCGCTGGTGCGAGCCGCCGCACGGCGTGTCGGCTATCGGTCCGCCGTCACGACGGATCCAGGCTTGGCGACCGTCTGGGACGATCCGCTCGCGATCCCACGCGTCGAGGTGACCGGCGACACCGACCTCGACGAGTTCGTCAACCTGCTCGGGACGACCGATCGTCGCAACCTGGTCGGTCGCGCCGCCAAGTCCGTCTTGCGGCGACTCCGCCAGTAGCGGATCACGCGAGGCGGTGTTCCCGCGACCCGCCGAGCATCGAACCGTATGATTCATTGCGTGGGCAAACAGGAGCGACCGACCGCCTCCGCCGACATCCCCATCTCGGTGGTCATCGCCGCGAGCAACGCGGCGCCGTGGATCGCTGCCACGATTGCCGGTCTGAAGGCTCAGACGTACGTCGCCTGGGAGGCGATCGTCGTCGAGAACGGGTCGAGCGACGACACGCTCGCGGCGATCGAGCAGGCGGCTGCCGGCGACGATCGGTTCCGGGTGATCCAGCGCGAGCAAGCCGGAGTCAGCGCGGCCCGCAACGTTGGCATCGAGCATGCCCGTGGCCGTTGGTTGTACTTCCTGGACGCAGACGACCGCATCGAACCAACAGTCCTCGAGCGACTTTCGGCGGCCGTCGACGCTCGGCCCGATCTCGACTTCGTCCGGTGTGGGTGGGCGTGGGAGGCCGCCGACGGGCGGGTCGTGCCCGACGGCGACGAAGAACTCGACGCCGGCGGCGACTTGTTCGAGGTGTCGGCAAAGCGCTGTCCTACCGCGATTCACGCGGTCCTGTGCCGGCGTTCCCTGATCGAGGAGGTCGGAGGGTTCGACACGGGACTTGCATACGGTGAGGACTGGGATCTGTGGCAGCGGCTCGCTCGACGCGGCGTGCGTCATCACTTCATTCCCGAAACGCTCGTCTACTACCGCCTCAACGCAGGTTCGGCAAGCAACCGTGACCCGGTGCGGTCGTGCCGCGAAGCCCGCACGGTGATCGAGCGTGGTCACGCACCCGATCCGCGGGTTGCGAACCCGCTCGGCGGCCTCGCCGACGGGGCGCGTCGCGACGGGTTGCCGCTCGCCCTCGACCTGGCGGTCGTATGGGCGATCGGCTCGGCGATCGGTTCCGGGCAGAGCTGGAGCGACGTGCTCGACGCGTATCGACCCGAGCGGTTCGTCGCCCCCGAGCTCATCGCAGATGTGCTGTTCGAGGCGGTGCCGCTTGCCCGCGGCGCGTTGCCCTACGACTGGCCCGAGATCTGGGGCCGGAAGCAGCCCGATCTCGAGGCCGCCTCCGAGGCGATCGCCACGTGGTTCGGCCGGCCCGGAACCGGCCGGGCGGTGATGCGTAGCCTCGAGCGTCGGCTGCTCCTCGACAGCGCGCCTCCGGATGGCACCGAGCTTGGTGCCAGCGGAGTCGTCGACATCGACCTCGGCGGCTCGATCGCCGACATCGAGACCAGTCGGGGGATCGAGCAACTCGTCGTGAGAGTGAACTTGGCAGGCCGTTCCATGGGTTGCGTGACGGTGCCAGCGCTCGGTGGCAGCGCGACAGCGGCCAGTCTCCAGACGGCTGTGACCGACCAGTGTTGGCCGAGCCTGGCCCGGGCGGCCGCGCGCCGCCCGCTCGCCGCGCGCCGGCTGGTCGATGTCACCCGGCTGCCGACGGCGGTTCGTGCGGCAGCCCACATGGCGCTCGACACCCCGGTGCGTGGCCCTCGGGACATTCGCGCGCTCGTGCGTGGGGCCATCCGGTCGGCCGTCCGGTCGGCCTTTCGAATCGACGCGCCACGGGCTGCCGAGACGATCTCCTCGGCGACGACGAACCACGCCGCCGGGGCTGACGACCACGCCGCGGTCGAGTACTGGGAGTCCGTGTTCGCCAGCGCCGATCCGTGGGGCTACACGAGTAGCTACGAACAGACCAAGTACGCGCAGACGCTCGAGTTGCTCGGAACCGAACGGTTCGAGCGCGCCCTCGAGGTGGCCTGCGCTGAAGGCCACTTCACCGTCCAGCTCGCGCCGCTGGTCGGCTCGTTGACCGCCACCGACATCTCTCCGACGGCGCTCGAACGAGCCGCCGAACGTTGCGCCGCGTTCGGCAACATCACCTACCGCCAACTCGATCTGCGCAACGACGCGCTGCCCGATCAACTCGACCTGCTCGTGTGCAGTGAGTGCCTCTACTTCCTCGACGACTCCGCCGAGCTCGCCGCGGTGGCCGCCCGCTTTGCGGCGGCACTCGCGCCGGGCGGGCGGTTGCTCACCGCTCACGCGCGCCTGCTGGTCGACGAACCCGATGGCGTCGGGTTCGGCTGGAACCATGCCTTCGGCGCCAAGCGGATCGGCGAGGTCTTCGCCACCGAGCCGGGTTTGTCGTTGGTGTCCGAGATCGTCACCGACCTGTACATCATTCAGCTCTACGAGCGGACTGCCTCGCCACTGGGCACCGTCACCCGGCCGACGTCGCAACATCGCGCCCACGGTGAGCTCGATGCTGGGCTGCGACGGATGATCTGGTCGGGTGCGGTGTCGAAGACGCGGGAGGGTGCCCGCGTCACGGAGGTCACCAACCGGCTGCCGATCCTGGCGTATCGAGACCTCGGCCGTCGGGGGGACGAACCGTCATCCCAGACGGGCGTGACGTCCGATCAGTTCGAGGCCCAGCTCGACCACCTCCGTTCCGGTGGCTACTACGGGATCACCGTTCCCGATTGGCGCTACGCGATGGCCGCCGGCAAGGCGTTGCCCGGTCGCGCCGTGATGTTGACCTTCGACGGCGCTTACCGGGGGTTCGCCGATGTCGCCTGGCCGCTGCTCGGCGCGTACGGCTTTCCGGCGACGCTCTACGTCGTCGCTGAAGCTCCCGGCACGGGTTCGTCAATCGACAGTGAGCGGGTCGGGCCGGGTGACCTGATGGGGTGGGGGGAGTTGCGGCACTTACACCGCAATGGTGTACACATCGGCTCGTTGTCGGCGGCCGGTCGGGCACTCACGGCGCTCACTCCCGATGAGCTGGTCGATCAGGAACATCGTGGCCGGGCGGCGTTCGAGCGTGAGTTGGGCCTGGCCGTCGTGGACCTTGCCTATCCCCTGGGCGCGGCTGGCGACATCGTGCGGCACGCCGTGTGGCACGCCGGCTACCACACGGCTGTCACCACTCAACCCGGATGGGCCACCATCTGGGATGACCCGCTGGCGATACCGCGTCTCGACATCACCGGAGACACCGACCTCGACTCGTTCGTCGCCGGCCTGGGCACATCGGACGAGCGTCATCGAGTCGGTCGGGGCGCCAAGTCCGTACTTCGACGCTTGCGCCGTTAGAAGCCATCAACGGGCATCGCATGTGGAGGGGCCAGCGCGATCGACCCCGCAATCGGGTCTGCTGCCAACGGCTACGGTCGGGCTCAGTCGGTGAGAACCCTCCACGGGCGACCCCAACGGATGGTTCGTTCGTTCGGCTCGGTACCGGCGACCGTGAACGACATCGCCTGCTCGTAATAGCGTCCGAGGTCGTACGCGTCACCCATCCACAACGTGATCGTGTATCCGCCGGCCGCGAGGAACGGGGGTAGCTCGAACGCCAGACGGTGACGGCCGGGCGTGAAATGGGTGTTGCCGAGGTCGGTCGACGTGCGGAGTTGGTCGTCGACGACGGTCACCCCCCGGCGATTGATGATCACGACGGCCAGGTCGAGGCCCGGCCACGATTCGCGTACGTCCAGGTCGATGTGTGCCTCGATCGGTTCGCCGGCGGCAAACGTCGACACGGCGCGGCCGACGCTGTCGATCAGTTCAACGGAGTGCAGCGCGGCTCGCCCATCGGGGCCTTCGACGTCGAAGACCGATGCCGTCGCGCCGGAACCGGGCGGTTTGAGGTAGGCATCGACCACCTCGGGAGTCGGCCCGATCTGCTGTACCCGGCCGTGCTCGAGCCACACGCTCGTCGGGCACAGGCGCGTGATCGCGTCGAGGTCGTGGCTGACGAACACGACGGTGCGGCCGCTCGCTTCGACCTCGCGCATCTTGCCGAGGCAACGCTGCTGAAACTCGGCATCGCCGACCGCGAGCACTTCGTCGACGACCAGAATGTCGGCGTCCATGTGCGCGGCGATGGCGAACCCGAGACGAAGGTACATGCCCGACGAGTAGCGCTTCACCGGGGTCTCCATGAACCCCTCGAGGCCGGCGAACGACACGATGTCGTCGAGGCGCTGGGTCACCGCCTTGCGGCTCATCCCGAGGATCGCTCCGTTGAGGTACGTGTTCTCGAGCCCGGTGAGATCGGCATGAAAGCCGGTCCCTACCTCGAGCAGCGACCCCACGCGGCCACGGGTTCGGCAGCGCCCGACAGTCGGGGTGGTGATGTTGCTGATGACCTTCAGTAGGGTGCTCTTACCGGCTCCGTTGCGGCCGAGCACCCCGATCGCCTGGCCTTCCTCCACCGACAGCGACACGTCGGAGAGCGACCAAAACTCGCGCCGCGGACCGCGCTGGCGGCGCCGCGTGACGCTGCCGACGGCCCGTGCGAAGGCGTCCCTCAGGTCGGTGCCGCCGCCGTGGTGCTCGCCCAGCAGGTAGCGCTTGCCGACGCCCTCGAGTTCGATCGCCGCGCCCATCAGATGATGTCCGCGAACTCGCGCTCGCGACGGCGGAAGTGACTGGCACCGGCGATCAGCACGATGACGGCGACGGCCGACGACATCGCCACCCCGCCGGCGGGCGGCAGCGGTGCCCCGATCAGCGCCGAGCGCAACAATCCGACCACGCCGGTAACCGGGTTGAGATAGATGAGCGTCTGCCAAACACCCGGTACGAGGTCGACGGGATAGGCGATCGGAGCGGCGAACATCCCCACTTGGAGTCCGAAACCGACGAGCGTGGTCACGTCGCGGTAGCGAACCACGGCGGCACTGAGATACAGCACGGGGCCGGCGACCGCGACGACCATCAGGGCCAGTCCAGGAATCAGCCCCACGGCCAGCCCGACTGGCGAAAGCATGTCGCCGGCGAGCAGCCCCACCACGACGGCGATCAACATGCTCAGGCCGAGGTCGATTAGGCCGGGAAGCAGCGACGATGCCGGAGCGACGATCCGGGGAAACGAGACCTTGGTCAGCAGGTCGGAGTTGTAGAGCAAGCTCCCCGAACCAGCCGAGATTGACGACGACACGTAGGTCCACACGGCATAGCCGACGAGCGCGAAGGCGAAGTATGACGTACCGCCGACGTCGACGCCGGCGAGTTCGTGAAACAACAGGGTGAACGTGGCGGCCCCGATCAACGGTTGGATCAGCGCCCATGCTGCTCCGAGGAACGCCTGCTTGTAGCGCACCTTGACGTCGCGCAGGGCGAAGAACCACACCAGTTCACGGTGCTGCCACAACTCGGTGAACCGCAGTGCCGGCCAGCGCCTGGTGGGGGCGTTGTTGTCGACCCACTCGACGTCGTCGTGAAGCGCCACGGCGTCAGCGGGCGATCGCTCGGCGGTCGAACCGCGGGTCGAGTACCGCCACCGCGAGCTCACCGACCGCCCGGCTCGTGGCCGACGAGGTGAGGTGCTGCTCGAACAACCGTCGCCCGGCCGTGGCGAGCCGCTCGCGCCGTTCGGGATTGCCGAGCAACTCGATACATGCCTTGGCGAAGTCGTCCGCAGAGTCGGCCAGGATCGCCTCGGAGCCGTCCGTCAGATCGTGGCCCGCGCAGCCGAACGTGGTGGAGACCATCGGCACTCGGCGGGCGAGGCTTTCGATCACCTTGATGCGTGTTCCACCGCCCGAGTGTAACGGCACGACTGCGATCGACGCGGACCGGTAGTGCGGAGTGATGTCGGGCACGTATCCGGTGAGTGTGACACCTGGGGCGTCGGCGCCCCGCACCGTGGCTCCATCGCGAGCGCCAACGACGACGAACTCCGCGTCGGAGACCGCGGCCCGAACGGCCGGCAGCACGTGCTGAACAAACCACTCGACGGCGAGCCGGTTGGGCTCGTAGGTCAGCGGCCCGACGAAGAGCATCCGGTTTCCGCTCGCGGTACTCGGGGCCGCCGGCGTACCCGGGTCGGGGTAGCCGTTCGGGATCACGGCGACGTTGTCGCCGGCCACCTTGTCGGCGTCGTACTGTGAGCAGACCCCGACGCGATCGACCCGGCCGGCAATCGAGCGCTGGAGCCGGCGCCACAGCAACACGTGGACACGATCGTGCACGTTGCGTGGGAACGTCCTGAGCCGGCCCCGCAACGCCGTGCGATCGTGGATACGACTTTCCAGCAGCGCGTCGTTGAGGTCGTCGAAGTCGACGATCCGCGGTGCGTCGAAGAGCCCATCGGACACCAGGTGTACACGGCACCGGCAGCACACGACCAGATCCCAATCGGAACCCCCGACGGCTTCGACGATCTCGCGCCGCAGCCGACGAGTGGCCCGGTACCGCATCCGTGGCGGACGCAGCCGGACGAGGTCACCGAGCCACGCCCAGCGCCCGATCTCGCGTGCGCGAACGGTGCTGGTTCGATACAACTCGCTGGGACGCAGCGTCGCCCCGCGCTCGCTGGAGTCGATCAGGCAGACGTGCAGGTCACCGATGGCACGCAGGCCCTCGATGACGTTGGTGATCCGCACGCCGAACCCGGTGTCGTGGCCCGGCACGCGCTCGGTGAGCATCAGGATGCGAGCCGTTGGCACGCGGGACCGCGCGCTGGTGACCTGCGCGTCACTCACGGTCGCCGCTGCACCAAGCCGTCGTTCCTCGCTCTGCCGGCCGGCGCCGCGTCGCCCGCACACGGATCGCCGCGCGGCGCTGCCGAGGGCCGATGGCATTGCTGTTCATGTTCGCCGCCGAACTCAACGAGACGATCGCCCGCGGAGCGCTGCCGGGGACGTGCGGGCGGTTGGGTATCGGGAGAACCACGGAACGCTCGGCGCGCCGAGCGGTAGCACGTCGTTCATTCGATCGAACCTACCACCTCGTGCTCTCGGACCAGTGAGCCACCAGGGTTCGTCGCTGAGTCTTGAAGATCCCACGACACTGCCTCGGACCTGGGTTGCGTGTGAGCTGAATCTTCCGTGCACTGCTTGCGCCGGTAGGCGGCTGGCACCTACCGGCGATAGCGTGGCTCGCCTATGTCGAAGAAGACCTCGAAGCGCAAGGCTCGCATGCGTCGCAGCAAGGCGAACCACGGCAAGCGCCCCAACATGGGCCGCGGCTGAACCAGTACTGACCACATGACCGTGCCCCCGCCCACCCGGCGCGACGACACGGTCGACATCTTGCACGGCGTCGCCGTTGCCGACCCCTACCGGTGGTTGGAGGACGGCGACTCGCCCGAGGTGCACGAGTGGGTGGCCGCTCAGAACGCGGTCACCCGTCAGGCGCTCGATGCGCTCCCCGACCGGGGGGAGTGGCACGGGCGCCTCGTCGCGTTGATGGACCTGCCGGTGGTGCAGGCCGCCGCGCTGGCCGGGTCGCGGGTGGTGTTGCTGGAACGTCAACCGGGTGAACAGCAGGCCCGGCTGGTCTCGCGCGATCTGTCGGGCCCGGTGGTCTCGATACAACGGGGTGGCGGCTCCGCCGCGGGTGCGCCACTTGACCACCTTGATCTCGCGGTTGAGCCGGTGGTGATTTGTGACCCGGCGGGGATGGCGGGGGCGGGTACCGATGCGGCGATGGCGATCGACTGGTTCGAGGTCTCGGGCAACGGCGAGCTGGTGGCCTACGGAACCAGCGAGGGCGGCACCGAGGACTCGGTACTGCGCGTTGCCCGCACCGCCGACGGCACCGAACTGGGCGTGGCGATCGCCCACGCTCGCGCGTGCAGCGTGGGCTGGGACGCCGACGGGCGGGGCTTCCACTACACCCGCTACCCCGAGGGCGACCAGTACCACCGCAGCGTGTACCACCATCGCCTCGGCACGGCGCCCGACGGCAGTGCCGACCCGCTGGTGTGGGCCGAGCACCCGGTGCCCGACGCCTGGCCGATGGTGGCTGCCTCGCCCGGCGGCCGGTGGCTGCTCGTCACCGTCGGTGTCGGCTGGTCGCGTACCGACCTCCACCTGCTCGACCGCGACTCGGGCGAGTGGCGCACGCTCGTGCTTGGCGAAGACGTGTCGACCGAGTTCGCGTTCGTCGGCGACTTGGCACTGGTGGGCACCACCACCCACGCCGCGCCGCGCGGCCGAGTGGTACGGATCGACCTCACCGCCGAACTGCCTGGCGGGCCGGCCGACTGGCCCGAGCTGGTGCCCGAACGCGAGTTGGTCACCGGCGCCCCTGGCGTCGCCGGGCACGGCTTCTACGTGGTCGCCTCGCAGGCCGGCATCGACCGGCTGGAGTACTGGACGCTCGACGGCGACGGCCCGCAGGTCGTGCCGCTGCCCGGCGTGGTGTCGGTGGTGGGCGTCGACACACCCGGCCACGCGGCGCCCGGGCACGCGCTCGACGACGGCGCGCTGGCGGTGGTGACGGGCTTCGGCGAGCCGCCCGCGGTGTGGCGGGTAGAGCCCACGGCGGCAACGCGGGTACATCCCGACCTCGATCGCACGCTCGTTCCCGACCTCGCGGTCGAGCACGTCGAGTACCCGTCGTTGGACGGCACGCCCGTCGGCCTGTTCGTCATCCACCGCGCCGACGTCGCGCCCGGCCCCGACACGCCCACCATCCTGAACGGCTACGGCGGGTTCGCGATCGCCGAGTCACCCACCTGGTCACCGCTGATCGGCGCCTGGTGCGCAGCCGGTGGCCAGTACGCGATCGCCCAGCTCCGCGGTGGTTTCGAACACGGCGAGGAATGGCACCACGCCGGCTGGCGCGGCAACAAGCAGAACGTGTTCGACGACTTCGCCGCAGCCGGCGACTGGCTGGTTGCCGAAGGCCGCACGTCGCGGGCTCGGCTGGCGATCGCCGGTGGCTCGAACGGCGGGCTGCTGGTCGGCGCCACGATCACCCAGCGCCCCGACCTGTGCGCGGCCGCCTGGTGCGCGGTGCCACTGCTCGACATGGTGCGCTTCCCGCAGTTCCTGATCGCTCGCCTGTGGACCCACGAGTACGGCGACCCCGACGAGCCCGAGGCGTTCGCCTGGCTGCACGCCTACTCGCCGTACCACCGGGTGGTCGACGGCACCGCCTATCCGGCCACCCTGCTGACCACCGCCGAGGGCGACACCCGCGTCGACCCCTGCCACGCCCGCAAGATGGCGGCCCGTCTTCAGGAAGCGATCGCCGAGGTTGCCGGGGCCGGCCCGGTGCTGCTGCACCAGGAGGGCCGTGCCGGGCACGGCCAGGGCAAACCGGTCGGCAAGCGCGCCGACGAATACGCCGACGTGCTGAGCTTCCTGACAGCGCACCTGTCCTGAGTGGTCTCGATACACCGCCTGGCGGCGGCACTCGACCACCTGGGCCAAGGTCGTCGAGTGGCGCACTCGCGCCTGAGCCGCCACGTCGTTGTATCGAGACGACCGGTGGACGCGGTCAGCTGTAGCGGACGGTGAAGTCGGCGGCGGGGCGAGCGACGTCGCCGCTGGGGATCGCCTCGAGCAACTCGACCCAGGTGGTGCCGGGGTTGATCGGAATCGGCACGTTGGCCTCGGTGACGAGCCGGATGGGTTGGTCGGCGGCGGTGCGGAACCAACGTCCCTCGACTGCCTTGCCGTCGCTGAAGATGTAGACCGGACCGTTGCCGATCGTCTGGGCTTCGGGGCTGCGGGTGTCGATCACGCTCGGCTTGTATTCCAGCACCATCAGTACGACGTTGGTGGCACCGATCGGCCCGTGCGACACGTCGATATGGGGTGAGCCGCCCATCGAGCGCATGAACGCGTGTGCTTCGGCGTCCCAGTCCCACGACACGTTGATCGAGCCGATGCGCAGGTCCGCCCCCGCCACCGGGTCGCCGGTGAACGTCCCGTCGGCGTCGAGGTAGCTGAACTGTGGTGGTGGCGCGCCCGGATGCCCGAACGGGATGTGCTCCCACAACCGCTGCGTGCTGGTGTACAGGTTGTGGGGCGTCGAGCCGGCCCCCCGGTAGTACGTGCGCGGGGTGTGCTGCCAGTTGAGGTCGATGAACGTCGAGGCCGCGATCAGGCGGGTCACGCCCGGGTTCCCGCCCGACCAGGCGAACAGCGGATTGCGCAGTGCGGTGAGCAGGTCGACGTCTTGCGACCGGCCCGATCGCACCGGCCCGACCGGGTCGGAGTCGCGGGAGTGGAACACGGCGGCAAAGCGCGTGATGCGACCTTCGACCATCTCTTCGAACACGAGGTCGGCGACCCCGAGCCCGCTGTGGTTACGGCGGGCAGCCGAGGCGTTGTCGATCTTCACGACCAACGCCGGCCGGTCGATGATCTCGCTGGCGTCGGCCAGCGGCTGCCCCGTCAACGGCTGGCGGGGGACCGCCGGAACCGTGGTCGGCGGCACCGTCGTCGCAACCGTGGTGGGCGCCGTTGTGGCAGTCGGCGCCGTCGTCGTCGTCATCCGTATCGTCGTGGTCGGCGCCGCGGTGGTGGGCGCGGGGGCCGTCACCGGGGGCGACGTGGGCGCGACGGTTCCGTCACCGCCACCGCAGGCGGCCAGGGCCGCGAGGCCGCCGGCGAGTGTCAGCGCGAGCAGCGTTTGGGGGCGACGCAAAGGGTGGTTGGGGGTGAGCATTCCGGCCTCCAGGGGGACGAGCCGGCTCCAGTGTGCCCCACGTCGCCCGACGATGGAGGTCGCCCGCGCCCCAAGGTGGTCGAGCCGGTCGTTACCGCCGGCCAGGAGGAAACCGCCGGGCAGGGGAGCGCCGGCCAAGGTGCTTGGGCCTGTCGAAACCATCGGACAGGAAACCGCCTTCAGGACTCGTCGTCGGCGCAGCCGGCACCTGCGTGGTAGGCGAACGTGCCGTCGAAGCCGAGTAGCTCGTTGACGAGGTACCGCTGGACGGCGGTCTGCGACAGATACGGGATCCCGCGGCGTTGGAAGATCGCCTTCTCGCGCTCGAACGCCGGGTAGGAGCCTTCGCCGGAGTGAGCACGCTCCCGCCGACCCACCCGTCAAGGTAAGTTGATGATCGTGGATCCGGTGATCGTGGCGTCAGCTCGCAAGCACCAGATCACCGACGACGACATGCTTCACGCCTACCGTAACCCGATCCGAGTGTTCGACCTCGACGACCTCACCATGCTCATCGGCCCCGACACCGCCGCCCGGCTCCTCGAGATCGGTGTGTCTGCGGCCGAAGGGATCGAGTTCATCGTTCACGCCATGCCCGCACGCAACAGATTCCTGGAGACCTGATGCCCCGCTCGATCCAAGACATCCTCGACCACGCCGACGAACTCTCCGCCCGATTCGAGAACTACGAACCCGAACCCGGTGACGAACGACCCGTCGAGGAGTACCTCCTCGAACGCGCCGCGCTCGCACGGGCACGCAGCGAACGACAGATCGTCGACGCCATCACTGCCGCCCGCGCCAAGGGCGTGTCATGGCAGCGCATCGGAGAGTTGCTGGGCACCTCAGCCCAAGCGGCGCAGCAGCGCTACGGCCACGTCATCACAGCCGGCTGAGCCGCGACGCCGTCTGGTTCATGACCGGCGGCCACGGTGCGGGTTGCACGGTGAGGCTCACCCTCGGTCACGATGTCGACGCGAGTTCGGTGAGCAGTTCGTCCAGTTGCGCGAATGTCTCGTGCATCGCATCGGCTGCGCCGCCTTCGGTTTCGAGCGCTTCCTTCGAGGGATACAGCTCGCTCACGACGAGCAGCGTCTTGCCGTCTGTTTCGGTCAGCGTGACCGTGGTGATGGAGCCGTCCTCGCCGCCTTCTTCGTTCGTCCAGACGATGCGCGATGGCGGTGTCACTTCGAGGTATCTGCCGAAGAAGTCCATGCCTTCGCCGAAGTCGAGGCGGTAGCTGCCGCCGGTGCGTACATCCATCTCGCAGGACCGCAGCGTCATGCCCATCGACTTCGGCACCCACCAGCGCTTGAACAGCTCGGGGTCCGACCACGCCTCGAACACCAGGCGCGCGGGAGCGTCGAACGATCGCGTGACGACGACCTCGCGATCGGACGTGCGCTCCACCTTCGTGATGTTCTTCATCGGGGCGAGCTCACTCTGTTCTGCTGCGTCCATCTGACTTCTCCTTCTGTTTCAATTCCTCGATGACCTGGTCGAGTTCGCCGAAGCGCGCGTCCCAGAGCTGGTGATACGTCTCGATCCACTCCGTCACTTCCTCGAGGCGGCGAGCGCCGATGCGGCAGGTCCGTACGCGGCCGACCTTTTCGGTCACGACGAGCCCCGCCTGTTCGAGGACGCCGACGTGCTTCCTCATGCCCGTGAGGGTCATGCGGAACCGGTCGGCGAGGTCCGTGATCGAAGCTTCCTCGCGGCCGAGCTGCTCGAGGACACCGCGACGCGTGGAATCCGACAACGCCGCAAACGAGGCATCGAGCTGGGCGCTCGAATACTGAACCATATAGTTCAGTATCTATCACGCTCCGGAACGGCTCGCAAGCGTCACCACCTGCCAACGTTGCCAACACGGCACCAAGAACAGCTTGGGCCAGCTCCAATACCGTTCAGTTTGCTGCCTGCTCCCGGTGGTTTCGACAAGCTCAACCACCTGGTCAGCGCCTGCGTCCGGTGGTTGAGCCTGTCGAAACCACCGGGCGTGAGAACGCGCTCAGTCGTCGTCGGCTCGGCCGGCGAGGTAGGCGGCGCCTTCGGTGCAGTCGTCGGTGGCGAGGGGGCACCAGCGGCACGACGACCCGGGGCGCTTGACCGGTTCGGCGCCTTCGACGCGCAACTCGATCTCGCGGTGGATGCCGTCGAGCGTGCGCCGTGCGGTGGCCCGCAGCGTGCCCTCGGTGACGTCTTCGGTCGAGGCCTCGCCGGCGTCGAGGTAGTACGAGGCGAGCTTGCGTGGGGGCACCCGGCTGCGCAAGGTTTCGACCAGCGCGTAGAACCGCAGGTCTTCGCGGTGGCGTGGTGCGGCCCAGCCGGTCTTCAGGTCGACCAGCACCTTGCGGCTGGTGCTGCCCGTGAGGTTGGCGCCGATCAACAGGTCGACCTTGCCCGACAGCATGATCGGCCCGTCGGCCGGCCAGCGGATCGACGACTCGGTGCGTACCCGGGTGGCCTGGGGCATCGGCGGGAAGCACTCCTGGAACGTGATCACCTTGTCGACCGCGGTGCTGCGCAGCAGGGCGCGCTCGGCCTCGGGCAGCCCGGCGAGGTAGTCGGCCAGCCCACGATCGGCGTTGGCGAGTTGCTCGAACGCTTCGTCGACCAGGCCCGCCGGGTGGGCCTCGACACGTCGGTTGAGGAACAGCTCGATGGCACGGTGGGCCACCTGGCCACCGGCGATCGCGGTGTTCCAATGGAAGTCGTCGGGCAGCAGGTGCTGGACCTCGCAGCCGAACACGCTCGCCAGCCGGTGCTTGCTGACGAACAGCGTGGTCTCGTCGAGCCGGTCGTGGAACTGCTCGATGGTGTCGGCCACGTCGGCACACAGCTCGTCGACAAACTCGGGGTCGAACTCCACCGGCGTGCCGGCGCGCAGCACGTCGAGCGTCTTGCGCTGTAGCCACGTGAGGTCGCCGAGCCGGTTCGGTGCGGCCGATGCCGTGCCGGCGTCATCGGTGGGGTCGGCCACAGCGTCCATCGGACATAGTCATACAGCAACCCTGTGACATCCCCTAGGCATGATGACCGTATGCCCGCTCCTGCCCCGCTCGCCGCCGCCACCAGCGCCGGCCGCACTGCCGACACGGCAGGTTCGCCCGGGCGCGGTGGCCAGGCCAGCACGGTCGACTTCGCCGGGGCTGCGCGCACGCTCACCAGCACCGCCCGCTCGATGGGTTTGATCGGGCCGTCGTTCCGGTGCCCACCCCGGCTGGTGGGCGTCGACCGCACTATCCGCCGGCGGGGCGATGGGGCGATCGTCGCCGTTCGCCTGCGCGAGCGTCCGTGGCCGGCCGTGCTCGCCGACATGATCGAAGGGGTCGTAGTTGCGAATGCCCTCCACCCGCCCGCCGCCGACCGGGTCCGCGCCGACCTGTGGCGGGCCTGCGCCGGCCAAGCCGGCGACACGGAGCGCCACGTCTCGGCAGCAGCATGAGCCTGGATTGACCGATCTGGCGACTCGTTCCTCGCCGCCATCACGGTCAATCCAGGCTCGTCAACGCTTTGCGTTCAAGCGCCACGCAGGCTGGGTTCCACGGACGGTGCACCGAAGCCAACGTCGCCGCGACCGCCGCGGTCTGGGGCAACGCCGACGGACGATCGCAGCGATCGGTGGTCCAGCATGACGGCGAGTAGCGTCTGCCGTCATCACGCTGGTGACCGTTGACGAGGTCCGCCGCCGGGTGCGGCACCTTCACGAGCAACGGTTCTACGCGCCCCCAGCCGACCCGACCCTGGTCGCCGATGCCGAGGCGCTCGGCCACCCGGCCCTGCTGTTCGAGGCGCTCGTCGCGCATGCCACATGGCTGCTGTTCGAGGAACGGTTGCCCGAGTGCGAAGCCGTCGCGCGTCGTGCGTTCGGCCTGTACCTCAACGACCCGTCGGTCGCCCACCCCGAGGCGACGCCCAACCTGTCGCACCTGCACAACCGGCTGCACGTCCTCGCCGACTGGTCGGGGCGCTCGCGCGAGGCGTACCGGTTCGCGGCCGAGTCGCTCGCCGCAGCCGGTGCCGACGCCGGCCAGGGTGTGCTGCTGGCGGACGTGTTCCATTGCGAGGTCAGCCTCGGTGTGGTGGGCCGGGCCACCGAGTTGTACGCCGCTACCGGATGGCGCCCGGCATTCCAGGCCCCCGGCGGGCGTTGGGCCGAGATCAGCATCGCTCGGCTGGTCGCTACCGAAGGCGATGCCCGCGAACCGATCACGCGGATGGTGCTGCTCGCCGAACAAGCCGACTCGACCGACATCCCGCCGGCGTTGCGCTGGCACATCGCCTCGTGGGGTGCGGCGTGCGCTGTCGAGCAGGGCCATTGGGACCTCGTCGAGCGGGCGTCGAGGCGACTCGACATCATGTTGGCCACCACCGACCCACCCCCGGGGCGGCGTCAGCGGGCCGAGTACACGGTGCTCCAGGCCGAGGTCGCCTACGCCCGCGGCGATGCGGCCACGGCGCTCGCCCGGCTCGACGAGCTCGCGGCAGACGACGACCCGTACAACGCGCTGGTATTCAGCCGGGCGGCGCTGCTGCGGGCGACCGACCACTTGGCCCGTGGGCAGCCAGCCCACGCGGTCGAGGCACTCGCCGACGCGGCCGGACGCTTCGACACCCTGCCCAAGCAGCTGGTGCCACGGTTCAACAGCCTCCGTCGGGCGGCCCTCGGCGCGATGGGTGACGACGCCGCACTCGCCGCCGACCTGTCGGCTGAACTCGACGAGTTCGACCGGCCCAGCCGGCGTCAGGCCGTGGTCGACCTGCTCGGCGACGACCTCGCCGCCCGGCTCGACGCGGTGTTCGACGGGCTCCAGGATTCGCTGGTGGGGCACCTCCGTTGGGAGCAGGGTGAAGTGGTCGAGGCGATCTCGCACGACCTCGCCGGAGCGGCCACACTGGTGCGCCTCAGCGTCGGGCTGCTCGACACCGACCGCGACCGGGTGGCGGCGGCGCTCGGCGCCGCCACACAGCGAATGCGGGCAATCGTCGACTCGTTCGCCCTGCTGGTGGCCATCGAACGCAGCCGACTACGGCCAGCGCTGACGGCGCACGCGTTCGACGCGCTGGTCGAGCGGGTCGTTGCCAACGTCCGCCCGCTCGCCGACTCGAAGCAGATGCCGATCTCGGTTGTCGCCGGCGTCACGTCCGACGCGTCGGTGCTCGCCGACATCGGCTTCTTCGAGATGTCGTTGTCGAACGTGCTCGTCAACGCTGTCAAGTACGCCCCGCCGGGCAGCCCGATCGTGGTCCTGCTCGACCGGCTCGGCGGGCTGGTGCGGGTGAGCGTGTCCGACGTCGGCCCCGGGCTGGCCGGCGACGAGCTCGAATCGGTCTTCCAACGTCACGTGCGCGGTCGGGCCCGGCCCACCGGCTCCGAGTCGAGCCTGGGGCTCGGGCTGTACATCAGCCGGGCGATGTGCGAGTTGATGGGTGGACGGGTGTGGGCCGAGTCGCCGGGCCCGGGGCGGGGGGCGACGTTCACGATCGCCCTTCCCGAATTGACCGCCCAGGGGCCGGCGTGAACAAGGGCGCAGCGTGAGCCCCGACGCCACGGTCGAATTGCCGGTCGTCGTGGTGATCGACGACGACGAGACGTTCGCCGAGATGCTGACGTGGTCGCTCGAACGGCGCGGGTTCCGCACGGTCGCGTGCTCCACCCCGGCCGCCGCCCGGACCGCGTTGCTCGACCACGACGTCGCCGCGGTGGTGTGCGACATCGAACTCGGCGCCGGCGTCACCGGCACCGCCCTGGTAGCCGAGCTGCGCCGCCAAGCCGACCGCGAGCTGCCGGCGGTGTTCGTGTCGGGCTACCGAGCCGAGTTCGTGCACCTCGACGACGAGCGCGACCGGTTCCTGCAGAAGCCGTTCGCGCTCGGCGAGTTGGCCGAACTCCTGACGTCGCGCCTCACCACCTGATCGGCAGGTACTCAACCCGCACTGGTGGCAAACGTGATCCGCACTCGCCCGGTGTCGGTGCAGGTGGCCGCCAACTGACCGCCGGCGTCAGCGAGCTGCGTCGCCGCCAGGGCCCACACGGTCGGCCCGCCGGCGGTGGACGCGGTGATCGAGTCGACCGCTGCCCAGCCGCTCGGTGCCGCGCCGTCCGCGGTCAGCTCGATCGTGATGCGCGGCTCGGTGTGGGTGACCGCCACCGAGACCGTGCCGCCGCGCGGCGCCGCCCGGATCGTCAACGCGAGCACGCTCGTCAACGCCGAACACACGGCCGCGGTGGCACGTTCGACCGTCGCCTGCGTGCCTCCGGTGACGACCAACTCGACCTTGCGGGCCGCCGCGATCGGTGCCACCCGAGTCAGCGCGTCGCCGACCACGACATCGAGGGCGTGGCCGGCGTCGGGGTCGCGCCCGTCGGCCGACGCATCCAGTTCGGTGTCGCGTAGCTGGCCGACGAGCAACTCCATCTCGGCCAACCCTCGTTCCACCAGGACTGCCAGACGCTCGCCGTCGACATCGGGTTCGCCGAGCAGGTCGGCCGCCAACTCGAACACGGCGATCGGCCCGCGCAGGTCTTTGGCTGCTGCCATCAGCAGTTGGTCGCGCGTAGCCAAGGCCCGGTTGAACTCGGCCGCGCGGCCCTCGGCAGCGCCCGGGATGAGGTCGGTGGCGAACGGGTCGGCCACGGCCAGTTCCGCCTCGATCAGCAGCACCACCGGAATCGCCAGGTGTCGCGAGGCGAGGATCTGGCGGGCCTCACCGAGCGCTTCGGCCGCACGTCGCCAGTCGCCCTGGCTCTCTGCCACCGCAGCCTCGAGCCGCCGCGCGAGCGCTCGATGCTCGGCGCCCAGCCGCTCGGTGTCAATCATCGCCAGGGTTGGCGTCATGGCCGCGATCCGGCCGCTCTTGCCCTGAGCATGGGCGAGCGCAAGCAACACCAGGTGGCGCCGCAAGGAGTCGCGCCCGCCGATGCCATGGGCTGCGGCGACCGCGATCGCGCAGGCGCGGTCGTGCTCGCCGAGAGCGAGTGCCAGCTCGTATCTCGCGTACTGGAGCAGGAACCGGCCGGCCAACGTGGGCGGCTGACGGCTGAGTTCGACGGTAGCCAGGTCGAGTTGGTGGCGGGCCTCGTCGAAGCGTTCCAACCGCGTCAACACGCGAGCGAGGTCGCGATGGTCGCGAGCACGCCGGCCCTGTCCTCCGGGCAGGGTGAGACAGCGCTGCGCGTACGACAGCGCGGTCTCGGGCCGTCCCAACCAGGCCAACGTGCTGCCCAGTGCGGCACACAGCAGATGTGACCGCGGCGACAGGCGCGCGGCCAGCTCGCGCAGGAGCGCCGCGGCGTGCCCGGCGTCGCCCTGTTGGCGGGCGATCCAGATGCGCTTGCTCACCGCCCGCGCCCAGCTCAGTTCGAGCCGGTGCGCATCGGCGAGCTCGGCCGAGGCGTCGACCCGGTCTGCCGCGGCGTCGTAGTGACCGAGTTCGTCGAGCACCTCGGCGTGGACGTAGCCGGCCCAGCACTCGACCTGGACCGCGTCGACGACGCGGTCCCTGGGGGAACTCCCGGTTGCCCCACCCAGCAGTTCCTCAGCCGCTGTGCACTCGGCTCGCGCCTGCTCGAACCGGAACTGGAGCAGATGCGCGGCCGCGGTGTGGACGTGCGCGGCAGCCTGAAGGACGGGGTCGGTCGAGGCTCGGCACAGGGCGAGTTCGGTGGCGTCGTCGGGGTGCGGTTCGGTGCCCCCTTCGGCCCAAGCCCGGACGCGCTCGCCAAACGCCACAGACCGACACTAGTCCCGGATCCACCGGGATGACCGCTCGTTCCTCGCCGTCATCCCGGTGGATCCAGGACTCCGTAACGCTGTGCGTTCAAGCGCCACGCAGGCTGGGCGTCACGAACGGTGACCCCGGCTCTCGGTCGGCGCAACCGCCGTGGGCCCGGACAACGCAGCGTGCGGCCATCGCGATCGATGGGACCAGACCTATCCGCGGGTATCAGCGGTCGGAGTGTCGCCCGCTACCGTCACCAACGCATGTCTGCGTCCCCTCACGTGCCCGTCATCGCCGGCGCGGCCCAGGTCGTTCAGCGGCCCGGTGAACAACCTCTCGATGCTGCCTGCGGGCCGATCGAGTTGATGGTCGCGGCCGCCCGCGCGGCGGCCGATGACGCGGGTGCGCCGGGCCTGCTCGCCCGGCTCGGGTGGATCGGGGTGGTGCCCGGCTGGTATCGCTTCAACGACCCCGGTGCGCTGGTGGCCGAGCAGCTCGGTTGTGCCGGAGCGGCGACTGCCTTGTCGGCGATTTCCGGCACCGCCGCGCAAGACCTGCTCGGTCTTGCGTGCGCCCGGATCGCGGCCGGCGACCTCGACGCCGCGCTGGTGGTCGGCGGCGAGGCACGCTGGACGTCGACGCGCCTGAAACAGTTCGGGCAGACTCCGGCCTGGCGCCACGACGACACCAGCAGCGAACCCGAACACGTGTCGGGGTTCCCCAACGAGATGCTCGCCGAGTTGTCGGTGCTCGGGTCGGCTGCCGGGGCGTACGCGTTGTTCGAAGACCGTCTGCGGGCCGCTGCCGGTGAGTCGCCGGCGGCCCACACGGAGCGGATCGCCGCGCTGTGGGCCGGGTTCAGCGCGGTCGCAGCCGCCAATCCGTACGCCTGGGATCGCACGGCCCACAGCGCCGACGAGATCGGCACGCCGTCGCCCGGCAACCGTCTGATCGCCCACCCGTACACGAAGGCGATGGTCGCCAACAACACCGTCGACATGGGCAGTGCGGTGCTGCTGTGCTCGGCCGAGGTCGCCCGCGCGGCGGGGGTGGCGGCCGACCGGTTGGTGTTCCCGCAGGTGGTCACGCACAGCCACGAGACGTGGCGGGTGGCCGAGCGCCGCGAGCTACACCAGTCGCCGGCCTTGGCCGTGGCCGGTCGGGCTGCGTTCGCCCACGCCGGTGTGGCGCCCGGCGACATCGAACACGTCGACCTGTACGCCTGCTTCCCGTCGATCGTGCAGATGTCGTCGGCCGCGCTCGGCGTCGGCACCGACCGGCCGCTCACGCTCACCGGCGGGCTGGGGTTCGCCGGGGCGCCGATCGCCAACGCCGTCGGACAGGCCCTGGCAGCGATGGTGCCGCGGGCCCGGGCCGGTGGCTGGGCACTGGTGCACGGCAACGGCGGGTGGGCCACCAAGCAGTCGTTCGGCATCTACCGCAACTCGCCGCCGCCGGCCGGATTCGCCGACGTCGACGTGCAGGCCGACGTCGACCTGGCCCCGCGCGACGTGCTGCCCGACGACTGGTCGGGCGACGGCACGGTCGAGGCCGCCACCGTGCTGTACGACCGCGACGGGCCGGCGCGCCTGCTCGCCACCGTGCTCGACGATTCGGGTGCGCGGGCGTGGGCGTCGAGCACAGAACCCGATGTGTTCAGGCAGGCGACCGAGCACGGCCTGTCAGGGTTGCCCGCCAAGCGCGGCGCCGACGGCAGGTTGCTGCTGTGAACCCGGCCGTGGTCTGGGGCACCGCCGGTGCGCGGTCGCGACGATCGCGGGTGTCAGGGTGAGTGTCGTCACCGTCGCCCGTGACGGTGTCCGGGCCCGTAACGCTGTGCGTTCAGGCGCCACGCAGGCTGGGCTTCACTGGCGGGGCACCAGGGCCAGCGGGGCCACCACGGCCGTGGTCTGGGGCAGCGCCGGTGCGCGGTCGCGACGATCGAGGGTGTCAGGGTGAGTGTCGTCATCGTCGCCCGTGATGGTGCCCGGGCCGACGTCACCGTGCGGCACGCGGGCAAGCGCAACGCGATGTCGGAGGTGGTGCAGGACGCCCTGGCCGCGACGTTCACCGAGCTCGCCGGCGACCCGTCGATCGGTCTGGTCGTGCTCACCGCCGAGGGCGATGCCGCGTTCTGCTCGGGCGGCGACCTGTACGAGGTGGCCCGTGCCGACACGCCGGAACTGGCACGCGCGCTGGCGATGCGCATCCGGGGCGTGCTCGACACCATCCGGCGTTTCCCGGCCCCGGTGGTCGCCGCGCTCAACGGGTTGGCGCTCGGCGGGGGCAGTGAGTTCGCCCTGTCGGCCGACTTCCGGGTTGCCGCGGCCCACGCCCACATCGTGTTCGGGCAGGTCGGCCAGGCCGTGTCGCCGGGCTGGGGCGGCGGTGCCGACCTGGTCGAACTGGTCGGCGCGGCGACCGCCCAGCGCCTGCTGGCGAGTGGAACCAAGCTCACCCACGCCGAGGGCCTGTCGCTCGGCCTCTACGACGCGGTTGCTGCCGAGGGCGAACCACTCGCGGCCGCGGTCGACCGGTTCGTCGCCGCGCTGCTCGACGCGCCGCCCCAGGTACTGCGCGCCAACAAGTCGCTCGCGATCGCGGCCCGCTTCACCGCCCAGCGCGCCGCCGTCGAGGCCGCCGAACTGGCTGGCTTCGTCGACACCTGGATGCACCCCGACCACTGGCACCGCCTCAACCAGTTCCTGAACCGCCCCCGCTGACACCGCCAAGGTGGTTGAGCCTGTCGAAACCACCGGTGATCCGCACGACGGTGGTAACGACCGGCTCAACCACCTTGGGGCTGCTAGGAGCGTGGGTCAGAATCCGCTCGTAGCCAGGTGGGGCGTGGAAAACTTGGTGGATGACCGATGAGGTTGGGGATGGCCGGTTGTTCGTGGTTGGTGGGCCGGACGGGGCGCCGGTGGTGAGGGGGTCGGCGGGGGCG